>CAVXYK010000008.1:0-308225 GCA_963765875.1 uncultured Chloroflexia bacterium | reverse complement strand
CTCAGCATCACTCGGCCTGCGCCAACGCCCGCTCAAGAACAATCCCTGCCATAGCACGTCGATACTCCGCCGATGCCTTGAAGTCAGAGATATAGGAAATCTCGGCATTTCTCAGCACCGGCCGTTTATCTACACCGCACAGTGCCACCCGTTCACCGGCGTCGGTAACGACGGCCACCGCGGCCACGATGGGCCGGTCCGAAAGTGTTCGCGCCACGCGGGCCAGGCCCGAACGTGCTTTGCACAGCGGCAGTGTCACAGACTCAATCAGGCCGTGGACATGAGTCAACTCAGCCAACGGCACAGAAGATTCGCCGGCCTCGGCTCGAATTGTCACCGTTGCCTTCAGAGCCAGCAGTGCTGCATAGAACTCGCTGTCGTATTCGGCTGTGGCGACTACCCCGCCGATGGTGGCGGCGTTGCGCAGATTGAGCGGTCCCTCGCCCCTGGCCGCTCGACGTAAGATGCCGTCGGCCAGCTCACCAGCAACCTCGTGCTCGGCGATCTCAGTGAGCGAGACCATGGCGCCGATGGTGAGCGTATCCTCGTCAACGCTGATCGTATCGAGGCCGAGGCCGCTCAGATCCACCACCCCATCCAAATTGCCTGCTAGCCCGGTCTCCAACTCGCCGACCAGGCGGGTGCCGCCAGCCAGTGCGACGTAGTTGCCATCTGTTGACGTCACGAGGCGGACAGCGTCGGCCATGGAAGTTGGGGACACATATTCGTTCAAATTTGCCATACGATTGTCGCCTCACTGCTCTACACGTAGCATTTTTGGCGTGGAAATCGCCAGGATATCCGGCCCTTTGATGATGGTAATTATACCTGATTCGAGGAAATCTGTCGCACTTTGGAGAAGGAAACAGGCCCCACTATTTTAGCCACTTATCGAACCAGTCGAAGGCTTCGGCTTGCATGGGCAGGTCAAACTTGTGGCCGCCGGGGTGAAACGTGCCGCGGTAGCGATCGGCAGCCCCGGCCTTGTCGAAGACTTGGCGCAACATCTCATCGGCACGCTCCATCTCCGGCAGCGTGAAGAGCGGATCTTCAATGTTGCTCAGGACCATGGTCGGCAGAGGGACGCGCAGCCCGAGCACCTCAGGATAGTCGAGATCGAGCGGTAACCCAGGAATATAGGCCATCCAGGTATGGGTTGAACTGACGTTGAGCAGGTAGTCACGCCAGGTCGTCATCATGCCGACACAGACGGCGCAGTCGATGCGCGGATCGAGGCCGCCCAGGTAGACTGTGCGCAGGCCGCCGCCAGAGAGTCCGCCACAGCCAATACGCGTGTCGTCGACATCATCTCGCGCACAGAGAACGTCGAGCGCACGCTGATCCTCGCCCAAGAAGACGCCCGGCCAGGTCGTGCCGGCCGAGAAGAGGGACTTGGCCATGACCGACTCATGCTCGGCCGCCCACTGATTGTAGACTTCGATCGCCTCGCCGTTGTCCGGCTCATCATCAAGGCCGGTGTCGACAATCCCCTGCCGCAGATGTTCGGGTACATCGCTCAGCCGCACGCGCCGGCTGCCGAAGGTGAAGGCATCGGGTACGAGGACGGCATAGCCGCGTTTTGCGATCTCATCGGCCCAGGAGACGCCGCCATAGTAGGGGTCGTGGCTTTCGAAGAGGGTTGGATGCCAGGCATCAGATGTCCGCGCGATCTTGCGTTTGCCGAAGTACTTGTTGGTGGCGTGGTCGTGCAGAGCGAGGATTCCCGGCAATGGATCGGTGCTGCCGGCCGGCTTGAGCAGAATCGCCTCTGTGCTCGGCCCATAGGGCAACTGCCACGAAAGCTCCTCAACGTGCAATCCGTCGTAGATGTACTGCGCATGGACCGTGACCTGGGGCGTGCCGCCGCTGTCAGGCATCGCCAGGCAGTCCAGCGCACGTTGGCGAGCTACGGAACGCCATGCTTCGATGTCACTCTCTGCATCATTGCGAAAAGAGAGCCGCGGCGGATCGCTAGCCAGTTCGGCCATCCATGGACCGTATGCGCCGATCATATTCATCTGTAAATCTCCAAAGATATCTTCATCCACAATAGGGAGGTAGCGTTGCTCAGTCTCTGAACGGCTCGATCAGAACCTTGATGTACTCTTCACGCTTGTAATATTCGAAGACTTCAACTGCCTCGGCGAGCGATACTCGATGGGTGATCAGCTCCAGCAGCTTGAGTCGTCTTTCGGCGATCAGGTCCAGGGCCACATGCCAGTAGTTCTCACCATCCTTAGAGTTCATGGTCGCCTGCGGGTAGACGATCTCGACGCCTCTTCGCCTGCATTTTTCGTAGGGTATGATCTGGGTTCGCTGTGCACCGAAGACGAGGACGCGATAGCCGGGCCGCACCAGATCAATGGCGTCGACCAAGATCTCGTTTCGGCCCACCATCTCAAATACGACGTCGGCCTCGCCGAACTCCTCGCGGATCTGATCGACGTAGGTGCGCTTTCCGTGGATCGAACGCTTGAACGCAGCAGGGTTGAAGGTTGTCGCTCCGTATGATTCTGCCAAAGCCCGTTTGTGCTCGTATGGTTCGGACGCGGCCACTTCGACGCCGCGCTCGCGTAGGATCTGGGTCAAGATCAACCCGATCGGGCCCAGTCCGAGGACGACGGCCTTGGGCGTTCGTCCCTGGATACGCCCCAGTTCAGCGCGTTCGGCGCAGTTGATGGCACAGGCAACGGGATCGGCGAACGAGAGTTCCTCTACCGTGAGATCGTTGCGTACGATAGGCGGCGCCCCATACTTCTCATCATCGCCCTGGCCAAGCACATTGACCTCGGTGCTGTACTGAGCGAAGCCCGCGCCCATCCTGGCCAGCCGATCCCCAGGTTCGATGCCCACGACATTCTTGCCGACTTCGACGGCGATTGCACCTGTCTCGTGGCCATGCCCACCCGGCCCGCGGGCAACAATCCAATGAGAGCCGTCGTAGATGCCGACATCGGTCCCGCAAATGCCGACACAGCGGATCTCCGCCAATACTTCATTCGGGCCGGGCTCGGGGATATCGGTCTCCACAAGCTCCACCTGCCAGGTTTCCGGAAATATCAGAGCCTTCATTGTGTTTCTCACGTGTCAGATATCCTTTTCTGAAAGAACGGAACCATTCAAAAGCGCAATAGAGCATCGACAGAGCATCTCCGACAGAGCATCTGCGTCGTGCTGGATCGCATACCTCTCACGCGATTAAGAATTCACAGTCCGCAATTCACTATTCACCATTTTACAGGTCTACATCCTGCCCAACCCCCTCCTCGACCGCTCGTGCATAGACCTTTTCCGCGGTCACCGCATCCTGCATGGCCAAGCCAACCGACTTGAAGATCGTGATATCGGTCCCGTGCTGGCGACCGGGCACACGCTCCAACAACACCTCGCCCAATTCGCCGGCGACGTGATCGTAGCCAAACTCGCCCGCCTCAATGGGGATGAGAATGTCGCCTGCTTCGGTCTTGGCGGCTGCGTGGTCATCGACGAAGACGCGGGCAAACTGAACCGTGGAGGAATCCAGTTCGCGCATGGACGACGTGTAGGCGCCGACTGCGTTGATGTGGGTGCCATCCTGGACCCAATTGCCATTGACCACAGGCACGAAGGAGGTCGTCGCCGTGCAGATGATATCGGAGGACTCGACAGCCGCCCGAGGATCTTCGGCGGGCGTCACCTCTATCCCCAGCTTGGCCTCCATGTGTAGGCAGAAGGCGACGTCATGCCGTCCCGTCTTGGTGACAACGAAGGCACGTTCGACAGGCCGCACTGCGCAGACTGCAGCCAGTTGGGCTCCTGCCTGCGCGCCTGCGCCGAAAAGCGTGACAAATGAAGCATCCGGTTTGGCAAGCGCCCTGGTGGCGACGCCGCTGGCCGCTCCGGTGCGCATGGCGGTAAGATATTCCGCATCCATGAGCGCCAGTAGCTCACCGTTTTCGGCGTCGTAGAGCATCAGCACGCCTTGGATCATGGGCATGATGTGTTTGGCCGGGTTGTCGGGGTAGACGGTGATGATCTTGGTGGTCAGTGTGCCCGGCTCACGATCGACAAACGCGGGCATGGAGAGGTGCAGTCCATTGTGGGACGGGATCGTCGTCGCCAGGCGTTGGGGCATCTGAACATTACCCAACGCCAGCTGCCGAAAGCCTTCCTCGACCGCATCGATGGCGTCATTGATGGTCAGGAGTGATTCTACGTCACTTCGTGTTAGCACGCGCATCTTCTTCTCCCTGCTGTTGCGATTTCATGTGGATGTGGTCGAAAATTGTAAAAATGGATGACTGTCGGCAGCGGGCGGACATACGGGTATGTCCCCACATGTGAGGGCGGCCACAAGGGCACGCCCGTACGTATACGGTTGGTTTTAATCGATTTGTTCGATTTTGTCTGCACGCGATCCTCTGCCGCCAAACGTATCATATTCCACTCGCTTCGCTTTGCCAATCATGTCGCATGATCGCTCATTGACAAGCCGCTGGAAACGGCTATAGTGATGGCAATTCAAGTTTGCCGGCTCGAGAATAGCCGCAGATATACGCAGATAAACGCGGATGAGCAAGCCGATTTCGAGTTGTTCTCCGTGATCTCTGTGCCACCTCCGTGTCTCTGTGGTGAAGTATTTTTCCACCCGTGTATCCAAGGAAAGGAACCCATGTCCGACATCAAAATCACCAAGATCGAGACGGCCATGCCCCAGCATGTTATGCCGGGGTTGCTGGCGTTGCGCATCCATACCGACGCCGGCTACATCGGCTGCGGCGAGACCTACTACGTGCCCCATGCCGTGGCCTCCATGATCCACGACTGGATGGCGCGGCGGCTGCTGGGCGCGGATCCTCTGGCCATCGAGGGCCACTTCCGCTTCCTCTACGAACGCGCCGCCAACTTTGGCGCTCGCGGCACCGAACTACGCGCCATCTCCGCCATCGATCTGGCGCTGTGGGACATCTTTGGCCAGGCCACAGAACAGCCGATCTGGCAGCTGTTGGGCGGGCAGACGCGCCAGTCGATCCCGGTCTACAACAGCAGTGGTGGTCCGGCCTACGGCGGCCGCGGCGAGAAAAAGGCGGGCGACTACGGCTGGCCCGGCCATGGTGTGATCGGCAACGAGGGACCGCTCAACGACTACTGGTCGGTGGTCAACCGACCAGTCGACTATGCCAAGGAACTGCTGGACGAAGGCATCGGCGGCCTCAAAGTTTGGACGCTCGACTTCGCGGCCCACAAGCCGGGCGGACCGTTGCATATCAGCCATCGTGATCTCGACGAAGGGCTGCGTCCACTGCGTGCCATCCGTGAGGCGCTGGGCAGCGACATGGAACTGGCGCTGGACGGCCACGGCTTCTTCCAATTGGCCGCTGCCATGCGCATCGCCCGCAAGGTGCAGGATCTGGACATGCTCTGGCTCGAGGACATCATCCGCCCCGACAGCATCGACACCATTGCTGATCTGCGCCGTCAGACCGACGTGCCGCTGGCCGTGAGCGAGATGCTGGTCGGCTATGAGGACTATCGTCTCGTGCTGGAGAAACGCGCTGCCGACTATGTGATGATCGATCCCACATGGGTGGGCGGCATTTCACAGAGCCGGCGCGTGGCCGAGTTGGCCCAGTTCTACAACGTGCCGGTGGTGATGCATGATTGTACTGGACCGTTCACGTTGCTTTCAGGCATTCAGTTGGGCATCGCCGCCTCCAACGTGGCCTGGCAGGAGACATTGCGTGCCCACATCCGCATTCTCTATCCGCAGCTCATCCGCGAGTCGATCCCCGTGGTCGACGGCCAGGCGCTGCCGCCGCAATCGCCGGGCATTGGCGCGTCTTGGCAGCCGGAGATCTTCGAGCGCAGCGACGCGGGCGTGCGCGTGTCGAGCATTTGAGCGCACGTCCCCGGCACGACCGGCCAGATGTTCGTTCGGCGCAGTCGCTCCCCGGTCGTGCCGGGGACGTTCACACCCAGTTCATTACCTTCTCTGGAGGAAGACAGATGAGCACCCAAACAGACCGTATCGCCGTCGGCGGCATTGCCCACGAAACCCATAGCTTTGCTACCCGCCCCACCGGCCTGGATGACTTTCGCAAGCAGGCCCTCTTCTTTGGCGACGACATCCTGGCCCAATTGGCCGGCGGAAAGTCGGCCACCGCAGGCATGATCGACAATGCACGCGAAAACTGGCAACTGCTGCCGACAGCCTATGCCGGAGCCATGCCCGGCGGTGTCGTTACGACCGAGGCCTTTGAGACAATCGTCGGAGAACTGATGGCCCGGCTGGCAGTAGCGATGCCGCTGGACGGTGTGCTATTGGCACTGCATGGGGCCATGGTCACCGAAGATGAACTGGATGCGGAGAGCGCCATCTTGCAGGCCGTGCGCGATGTGGTCGGCGACGATACGCCCATCGTGATCACGCTGGATATGCACGGCAACATCTCGCAGCGTACGGTCGACCTCGTTGATGTGCTCATCGCCTTCGATGAGAACCCGCACATCGATCCCTATGAGCGGGGCCGTGAAGCTGCCGATGTGATGGAGCGCTTGCTGAGCGGAGAAGTCAAGCCCACCGCAGGATACGCCCATCCACCGCTGATCCTCTCGCCGCAAGCGACGGGCACAGCGGATCTGCCGCTGCTTGCCGTGCATGAGCGTGCCGCGGAGATGGAAGCCGAGGATGCCGTGGTCTGCGTCTCCGTCTTCGGCGGTTTTGCCTACAGCGATACGCCTGACGCGGGAGCCAGTCTGATTGTCACAACGAACGATGACCCGGAGCTGGCGCAGCGCTATGCTGACGAGCTTGCCGGCATTCTCATGGCCAACCGGGACGCCGCGTTGCCCGAATTTGTGTCGGCTGATGTCGCTGTGCAGCGGGCGCTATCCATGCCGGGTCGACCCATCGTCCTGGTCGACTCGGCCGACAACATCGGCGGCGGCACACCGGGCGACGGCACGGATGCGTTGCGCGCCATGCTCGATGCTGGCGTTGTGGACGGAACGGTTATCATTGCGGATCCGGACGCGGTGGCGCTCTGTTGGGATGCGGGTGAGGGAACATCGGTTGAGCTAGTGACAGGCGGAAAGTATGACGAGTGGCATGGCACACCGGTGGCAGTCACAGGTGTGATCCAAAAGCTCTCGGAAGGCACCTTCACCGCCGAACTGGCCAACAATCACTTCGCCTCGTTCTTTGGCAACACCATTCGCATGGGGCGAACGGTCTGGCTGAGAGTGGGCGGAATCAACATCGTGCTCACCGAACGCAAGACGCCGCCCTTTGACCTGGCGCAACTACGCAGCGTCGGCGTCATTCCCGAAGAACAGAAGATGATCGCGGTCAAGTCGGCCGTGGCCTATCGCGCTGCCTACCTGCCCATCGCCGCCGGGGTCATCGAGATGGACACGGCCGGCCTCTGCTCGGCCAATCTGGATCGCTTTCCGTACAGGCATGTGCGGCGGCCGATCATTCCCCTCGATCAAAAATAGAACGCGGATGACGCGGATAAAGCGGATCAGTGCGGATTATTTCAAGAAAAATCTGCGAGAATCCGCCTGATCCGCTTTATCCGCGTTCTATCGTTTTTCAGTGATGGTCTCGACCAGTTCGATGTTGCGCTCTGCATAGCCGGCCAGCAGATGCGCCCAGCAGCCGGCGGTGCGACCCACGTATTCCGGCGGGCAGATTCCCTTTTGAGCGAAGAGCCCCTCTGCGACTTGGCGTGTCACGATCGAGCAGGTGTAGCCCGTGGTGCGCGCCATAGAGGTCGTGTCAGTGGCCGGATCGTAGGTGTCGAGCATGGTGTAGCTGTGCTGCCGAAAAGCGCCTTCAGCCTCGCCCATCATCGTCACTTCGAAGACGGTGATGTCGGACTCGCCCTCTCCTAACTTCCACTGGTCAAAGAGCAGCTTCGAGGTCAGATTGATCGGCTTGACTGATTCGCCGCCGACCTCAACCGTCTCCTCGCCGAAGAAGCCGCTGTCTCGGAAGACGCGCATCAGGTTGGCGTGGCCGGGATAGCGCAGCGTCTTCTCCTTCATGAAGGGCGCGTCCAACGTCTTCGCCAATGAACGCAGTCCATCGGTGTTGAAGGCTTCCAGCGTGCCGACACCGGGAAAGTCGAGCAACTCGATATCGGTGAGAGCCGGGCGTACGATCTCGCTGCCATGTTCCACGTAGCGCGCCGGGCGCGTGTACTCCTCCAGCACATCGATGGGGGAGAAGACGGCCTTGTACTCGTAGGGCCACTCGCGTACCAGCGGCAGACCGCCGACGTAGCAGATGTAGCTCTCCACACGCTCAACCTGGGTTTCGACGTAACCGGCGATGATGTTGCTCAGCCCTGGCGCAACGCCACAATCGACGACGGCTGTGACATCCTTTTCTTTGGCCAGATCATCCAGCAAGAATGGATCTTCAGGAAAGAAGGAGATGTCAACAACGTTTTTTCCCGCTTCGATGACCTTCTTCAGCGACTCAAAGCCCATGAAGCCGGGCACGGCCAGCACGACCTGATCCGCGTCGGCCAGCAGTGCTGCGTAGCTGTCCAGCGTACGCAGATCGGCCTGGACGCCGGTGATCGGCGCTTTGGCCGTCACTTTGTCCAGCATCTGCTGGTTCAAGTCGACAGAGGTGACATCTAGATTGGTGTCCTGCGCCAGATCGATAGCAATGGCGCTGCCAATGAGACCGGCGCCGAGAACGGTGATTTTCATGGCATTCCTTCGTTTTGGGTGTGAGGTGAATTAATTATCGTCGTGCGAGGGCAATTGCGCGTCCAAGATTGCGCTCCGGCAGCTTGCGCCGGTGAATTGACTGAGGATCAGTTCGAGATCCGCCACGGCCGCCTCAACATCGTGACGTCCGCCCGGATGCTGTGATTCCACAGTGACAATCAGGTCAGTCGTATCGGCTCGGGATGCGGACTCCGCGCTCTGGCGCCAGCACCAGCGACGCGCCACGACCATATCGGTCGCGTCTGTGAAGACCACTTCACCCTGCTCAGGATGAATCACGGAATCATTGCCCAGTTCAGTGAAGCGTTCATCGCCGTCGGCAAAACATACAGTCATGCCGTCGACCACGTCGCGCACATCGAACATGGCCACGGGCAGCGCGTAGCGGATGCTGACCAGATTGCCAATGTCGACCAGGGTGTTGATGCTGGGAATGTCGCCCTTCTTGGTCAGACGACGCAGCAGGGCCTCGCTTGCCGACCGGTACTTGGTGGGGTTGACGCCAAAGCGCCGAAATGCGCCGCGCCATGCGGAGAGTGACGGCACCTCGGATGGCGGGACGTCTATCCGGGCCAGCGTGGCGGCTTGCTCGTTCATATATTCTTCCAGGAGCGCCGGCGATGTAGGGCCGTTCTGCACACGATTGGCCAGGATGACGCCTCCACAGACGTCCGGGAACATATCGAGAATCTCTTGGTGGTAGCGAAAGTACATGCCGTCTCCCATCCATGCTTTTCGGTAAAGGCGCCCGATTTGATGGCGAATCTCCCGTTGCGTTCCAGCGCCATTTGAACATCAAGATTGTAGCGTGAGGGATGCCAGACGACAAGACTGGGCCATGAATGGCAGGTTGACGCATATTCTTCGGGAATGAATTCCGCGTCTTAACAATGAGAAGCGCCCTCAGGCGCTTTTTGGTTTGTGGCGACCTTGCGCCATTGGGACAATCATGGCGAAAACTGATGATGGATGGCGCAGACGCTGCCCGCGCAGCGCCTGAGGGCGCTTCTCATTGTTAGGAGCCGGCTTCAGCCGACGCGCTCAAATGTCCATCCGACAATGCTGACTCATCTAACCCCACCGAAAACCCCACCGAGTCGGGTAGGCCGACAGATCCGTCGCCTTACCGTCATCTGCTTTGCTGCCGACACCCGGCTTTGTTATACTCGTTTGAATGGCAAACGCTGCCTTATTTTCGATCTCGATTTTTGATCTCTCAACAGAATTCAACTCCATTCGGGAAGACTGAGTTTTAATGCCAAAAAAGTTTCCATTTTTCCTGATTTTCGTGTCTGTTCTTGTCTTCTCTGGCTGTCAGCCACTCGGCGACTCACAGGACAATCCGGTCCCCCCGGCGGACTATTTCGTCAAGCCGAGTCCCACGCCCATTCAATCACTGCCGACCGTCACGCCCACGCCGGCGCCGTCCCCAACGCCGATCGGCCTGGATGGCCCAGTTGCCCTCATTATCACCAAGGGCGTGCCGGACCGATTCGCCGCACCCATTGCTGATGCCCTTTCCGATGTTGATCTGCTTGAAGCAAGCAATGGACCTCAGCCTTTCTCCGTAACCGATGACCCGGCTCAGGCGACAACATTGCTGGCCGTCACTCAGATGATCGATGCCCAATATCCGCTGCTGGAACGGTACTATGCTGTGGTGGCGCCCTTTGAAACACTGATCGACGATGTCTCGTGGAGCGAAATCCAGTTTCGTTGGCGGGGCCTGGGCGATGCACCGCTCTATGTGACCGAAGAGGCGCCGGAGCTGCTGTCGCCGATTTTGGGCAAGGTCAGCGCGCCAATTGTGGCGCGCGAAGCGTTAATCGATGAATTCGAGTCGACGCCGGACGCCCTAGCCATTGTGCCCTTCGATCAGCTCGACCCACGCATGAAGGTGCTGACGGTGGCCGGAGAAAGCCTGCTTAACGAACACTTCGACCCAAAGGCCTACCCGCTTGGCGTGGCCATAACGCTGCAAGGCAAGGGCGCTCCGCTGATCGCTCAGGTGCTTGCACCTTCGATTCTGACTGTCGAATCACAATTGACCAACCGCAATGCAGACCGGCTGACCTCGCTGATCATGACCGGCGTCACTGCCATGTCGCGTGGCACCGCCGCACGCATGGACCGGGAAGGCCCGCTCTATCCGGCGATGATCATCTCAGACACGCTGGCCGCGGCTGATATCACCCACATCAGCAACGAAGTTCCCTTCCTCGATGATTGTGTGACGAACAACACCGTCGACAATCTTAGACTCTGTAGTCACACCGATTACTGGGCCGCACTTGAGGCTGTCGGCACCGACATCGTCGGCTTGAGCGGCAACCATGTCAATGACTTTGGGCGGGAAGGGGCGAGGCGCTCGCTGACCTGGTACATCGAAAATGAAATCCCAATCTATGGCAGTGGATTTACGCCTGAGGAAGCCTGTGCTCCGCTTTTTTGGTCTCACAATGGCAACACCTTTGCCTTTGTGGCAGCGCTGGCCTTTGGTCCCTCCACGGCCTGGGTGACCGATGACGCGCCGGGCGCCTGCTATTTCTATGATCGTAAAGACGACATACTCGAGCTAACGAGCGACCTGGCCCGTCAGGTCGACATCGTGGCTGTCGAGCTGCAATATCTGGAAACCTACCAGCCCTATCCGACTGGACAACAGGTTCGTGAGTTCCGTGAGCTGCGCGAGGCCGGTGCCGACATCGTCACCGGTGTGCAGAGTCACGTCCCACAGGCCATGGAGACCTATGGAATCATCGACGAAGGCGGCCCGGGCATGATCGCCTACGGTCTGGGCAATCTCTTCTTCGATCAGATGTGGAGTTGGGAGACGCGCACCGAACTGATGGCCCGTCATACGCTCTACAACGGCCAGTTGATCAACACCGAGATCCTGACGGCCGTGCTGGAGAATTACGCCCAGCCTCGCTGGGCCGATGAACAAGAGCGAGCTGGGATTCTGGCGAGGATCTTCAACGCCACGCCGGCGCGGGCGCAGTGATAATCAGACTGATTGGTAGGGGCATGGGGACCGGCGGGAAACCCCATCCTTCTGTTTCATTCCGGGTCGCTCGCCGGTTGACATGCCCGTCGCCAGAACACATCTGTGTCGCGTGACGGGCACGTGATCGGACGGATGGATGTTTGAAGGATAGACAAGAGGTTTCCCGTCCGACCTCGTGCCCCTACCTGTATCTGTTCTGTACTCCAGATCATTTGCCCGACCAACACAAACAATGCGTTCATACCCAACTACAGGAACCAACATGACAAACGAAGAATCAAAACCAAAAGACCTGGTAGAAACAAAACTCGAAACCCCACTGACCGAAGAGACCAGCGAAACCGAACAGACCCTCACCATCGGCGGCGAGACAATCGCCTACAAAGCCATTGCCGGAACCATGGTGCTCAAAGATGACAAGGGCAAAGACCGGGCGTCGATTTTCTATGTTGCTTACTTGCGCCAGGGTGTTGACGAACCGGGCCAGCGTCCGCTCACTTTCTCGTTCAACGGCGGACCAGGATCGTCGTCGGTCTGGATGCACATGGGCTTGCTGGGGCCGCGGCGGGTCCACTCCGGCGATGTGGACGAGCTTGTGCCGCCGCCCTACGGGCTGGTCGACAACGAGTTCAGCCTGTTGGATCGCTCGGATCTGGTCTTCATTGATCCGGTGAGCACGGGCTACAGCAGGCCTGCGCCCGGCGAGGAGGCCAAGCAGTTCCACGGCTACGAGCAGGACATTGAGTCAGTGGGCGACTTCATCCGGCTCTTCACCACGCGCCACAACCGCTGGCTCTCACCCAAGTTCATCATCGGCGAGTCCTACGGCACGACGCGGGCCGCCGGCCTTTCCGGCTACCTCCAGGATCGCTACGGCCTCTACCTCAACGGCCTCATGCTCGTCTCGTCGATCCTGACCTTCCAGACAGCCCGTTTTACCACCGGCAACGATCTGCCGCCCATGCTCTTCCTGCCCACCTACACGGCCACAGCCTGGTATCACGGCAAGCTGGATGCGGCATTGCAGGCGGATCGGGATGGGGCGATTCAGGAGGCCGAAGAATTTGCACTCAACGAGTACAATCTTGCGCTGGCCAAGGGCGCCTCACTGAGCGACGATGAGCGCGCTGCCATCGTCGGAAAACTGGCCCGGCTCACGGGATTGTCGCCGGCCTTCGTGGAACAGTCCAATCTGCGCATCAACATCCATCGCTTCGTTAAGGAATTGTTGCGCGATCAGGGTCGCACTGTGGGTCGGTTGGACAGTCGTTTCAAGGGCATCGACCGTGATGCAACTGGACAAGAGACCGAGCATGATCCCAGCCACTCTGCCATCTCCGGGGCCTACACCGGCGCTTTCAACGACTACGTGCGCCGGGAACTAGAGTTCGAAAACGACATGCCCTACGAGATTATCTCGGATCTCTACCAGAGCTGGGACTACAGCAAGCACCAGAACCAGTTCCTCGACGTGGCCGAGACGCTGCGCGAGGCCATGTCCAAGAACCCGTTCCTCAAGATCTTCGTGGCCAATGGCTACTATGACCTGGCCACGCCCTACTTCGCCACCCGCTACACCTTCAACCACCTGGGCATCGACGCCGGCTTGTTGGCCAACATCAGCATGGGCTACTACGACGCCGGGCACATGATGTACGTGCACCAGCCCTCGCTGGCCCAACTCAAGCAGGATCTGGGCTCCTTTGTAGAGGCGGCGATTGCGAAGGACGAGTAGTGCCGGAATGGCTGCTTGTTATTTGCGTCGCCGGCGCCGAGGTAGAAGTGGAATCTGCATGAGAGCAGTAGACGCCCGAATCCGGAAAGATGCATGGAAATCGGGCAGCGTGCTCAGTGTTCAGTGCTTGCGATGTTGGGCGGGATGGCGGCGACCAGAACAATATTATGGTTGCTTCGAATATTCGCCAAAAACGATCGAGTTTTTGCTTTCGGTACATTGGTCATCGATCACCTCGAAGCTCAGATTCTGCCCATCATACGTCCAGGTGTACGAGCCCTTCACGTCTTCGCAATAGTCACCCTGAATCATAATCTGGTCACCGCTCACAATGTAGATTCCATTTTCGTCTTCGTCCCCGCTGTATGCATAGTACGTGCCATCGTCCTTAAATTCCCATGCCCACCCGTTATTCATGAAGATGCCGATAGGGAAGGTTGTCGATTCCGCACTGTCTGGAGCGGGAGTAGCCAGCAATTGAATCGCGCCGGTGCTACAGCCAGCGGCCATCAGCAGGAACATCACCGCTATTCCAACCAATTGTATCCATTGCCTTTTCATATTGTTTCTCCTTTTGCAGAACGTACATGCGACTGAATCGGTCGTCATCACTGGTCGCCGCCACTTGACTTTAGATGAGCGTCGCCGGCTTCTATTTCGCCGGCCGAACGCTGCTTGAATCGTCTCTGGCCTAGCCTATCAGCGAGGTGGCACCAAAATGGCTATAGAATGGTACGGCGTCATCGCGGAGGGTTTGGGGGGATGCGATCAATGGCGCTGCCGTCTATGTGAGGTCGATCAGCGTTTGGGTGGTATTCCTTCGACACGCTATGCATTGTCCCCGCTATACATTGTCCCCGCTATACCGTATCCAACGCATCTTCCAGTCTCCCAGGAATACCACCCGCCACCGGCTGATTGTCGCCTGGCAAACCTCGGCATCGGCCTCCAGATCAGTGTAGTAGTTGGGGAAGCGCTCCGGAAAGGGGCGCTGGAACTGGCCACCCCAACTGGGTTGGGTCGGGTCGTCCACGTTACCGACGCCGCCGACTACCGGCGAGAGCAGATAGAGGAAGGTCGGTGTGTCGCCCTCCTTGAGCGTGCCTTCGGGCCAGCCGGCCACCGGAAAGGCGTCGCCGAGTACCTGGTCGAAGAGACCGTCGTGGGTGGTTCCACGGCCACGGATGTTCTGCTCGATGAAGGCGACGTTGCCCCATTCGCCGCTCTGGTCGCTGCCGGCGTAGTAGCCGCGGAAGGTGTCGCGGCTGAAGCGCGGCAGCAGCCCGTCTTCGATCCACCAGAGCGACGGCCAGCCCTCGGCCAGGCCGTCGAAGACGAAGTCGCGGGAGGCAGGGTCATTCGTCGTGTTGGTCGACCCGATGGAATTGATGCGGATCTTGGGCGCAATCGACGGATCATCGTGCAGCGCCTGGGCCACGTCGGTCAATGAACCCCAGGCCAACACCCAAAGCGGCCGCTCCAGCCCTAGCGGATCGGGCGCGTGGGCGCGCTCGATGAGTAGACGGGAGGCAGCAGTGGAAGCGTTGGGGCCCGGCGCACGGGCCAGCAGCGCGCCCTGGCGGACGACATCGAGTACCTCCGTCTCAGTCATCAGTTCGGCATGGCCGTTGGCGCGCAGGTGGTCCAGATCGACACGCTGGATCCACCGGCGGATGTTCTCTGCACGCGGCGTGCTGCCGGGTCCCGCGGTCGAGAGGATCCCCTCAGGCTTGAGAATGTCTGAGTAATGGAGCAGGTGGATCAACGACTGGATGTCATCCGGGTCGCCGCCCAGGTCGGTGCTGATTAGGACGCGGAAGGTGATCTGGGGTCGTCGATGTATTGTTGGTCATGTTGCTGAATGAAGACATAGCGACATTTCCTCCTAGATGATTTCAATCTCGTAGGGCGGGTATCCTGTCCCGGCGAGCTTTGCCAAGCCAGGACACCCGCCCTACGAAACAAGATTCTGTTGAAGACGGCTCGCAACGCCCTATTCAGACTGGCTGCGCCTTTCCGATCCGACTTGACAATCGATCAATCTGCTGGTATCACTCTGGCACGTTGTATTCATCCGACGTACTATACCCAACCTGCCCGATCATACCCACTAGACACCTTGCATGAGGCTTTACTCTCATGCCTGCACAAGGAGGACTGCCCATGGCTATGCCCATTCCCAGCCTGCTGCTGAAACAATTGTACACCTTCGGCAGCCTTAAGAACGGCGACCAAGGCGTGCGATTTTCGCTCAAGAATCGACTCAGCGATGCCACCATCACCAAGTTGAGCGGTGTTTCATTCGACGACAGGCGTATACCGATTGAGTCCATCACCATTGAACTGGGCGAAGGCACGATTCTGCAGCCCCAAGATATTGTTCAAAACCCAGTCGATTTCCCGCTGCGCAGCATTGTCGATATCGTCTGCGACATTGATCCGCTACCCGATGGCAAACATGCCATTGAGGTGCATTTCACGACCAAACCGTTCGGCAAACTCAAGCTCAAGGTCGACGGGTCCATTGTCAGCGAATTGGCAGAGCAGCCGATCAAGATCCCGCGCAACAATACAGACGACTACGCTGATGAGATCATTCAGGAGCGTCAGCGCTTCATTGAAGAGTACAGTGGCCGCAAACTAGAGCACATCAATCACTACTCATTCGATCCGCACATCGCGGCCGGCAACATCGAGAACTTCGCTGGCGTGGCTCAGGTGCCCATCGGCTTCGCCGGCCCGTTGACCATCCATGGCGAACATGTTGACGGCGAGGTGATCGTGCCCATGGCCACGGCCGAGGGCACGCTGGTGGCCTCCTACAACCGCGGCATGAAGATCATCAATCTTTCGGGCGGTGTGACGTGCAGCGTCGTCGGCGACAGCATGCAGCGTGCGCCGGTTTTCGTCTTCAGCAATGCGCGCGAGGCGCGGGACTTTGTCAAATGGGTGGAAGCGAATACCGATGCCATTGCCGAGCAGGCCGAGGCCACGTCAAGCGTGGCCAAGCTTCAATACATTGATCCCTACCTGGCCTCCAAGTTCGCCTATCTGCGCTTCAACTTCAGCACAGGCGATGCCGCAGGCCAGAATATGGTCGGCCGCGCCACCTTTGCCGCATGCAGTTGGATTCTCGACCAGTACGAGGGCGTGCGCAACTTCTACTTGGAATCCAATCTGGCCACTGATAAGAAGGCTTCCCAGGTCAACATCATGAAGACGCGGGGCAAGCGTGTCATCGCCGAGGCGACCATCAAGCGCGAAGTTCTGTTGCAACACATGCGCGTGGAGACCGAGAGCCTCTTCTACCACTCCATCGTCGCCAGCGTCGGCACCATTCTCTCCGGCGCCAACAACAATGGACTGCATTCGGCCAACGGCATCACGGCCATGTTCATCGCCACCGGTCAGGACGTGGCCAATGTGGCCGAGTCCTCGGCCGGCATCATCTACACGGAGTTGACGCCGGAGGATGATCTCTACATCTCGATGACGATTCCCTCGCTGATCGTGGCCACCTACGGCGGCGGCACAGCCCTGGCCACGCAGCGTGAATGTTTGGAACTGATCGATTGTTACGGCAAGGGAAAAGTTAGAAAGTTCGCTGAGATCGTCGCCGGGGTCGTATTGGCAGGCGAGATCTCACTGGCTGCGGCCATCTCGTCGTCGGACTGGGTGTCGAGCCACGAGAAGTACGGACGCAATCGGTAGAGGTGAGAATGGCAAGGTGAGGGGGTGACGGGTCCGCACAGTCACATTGGTTATTGAACGTCAACAATTGACAATCGACCATTTGCTTCTACGCGCCGCCATACAATGCCGGAATCAAATTCACCTCATCTCCATCCGCCAGCAAGTACTCCTCGCGCTGCGTCCGCCCATTGACGAGAAAGATCATGGAATCAGACGGTAACTTGAGATTCAACATCTCCACGAGATCGCCAATGCTGCCGCCGGGAGGCAGGTCGGTTTCAAGCCGACGCACCATCCCGGCGGGCGTTTCGATCTGGAGAATGGTGTGTAGATGGACGGAGATCAATGGTGAATGGTGAACTTTCAATTGTGAATTGTCAATGAGTCGATTGGCTGGCGGGACTTTTCTTCGCCCCTCGCAACCCGCCCCTCGCCCTACCAATCAAAGACCTTGTCCATTTCCTCGTCTGGCACGTCAAAGACGACGTTGAGCGGCGGCAGTTGTTCGCGGGTCATCCATTCGGGCAGGCGGTCATCTGCCTTGGTGAAGCCGGCCTGGCGGTTGAACTCGCGCTCCATGTCGACCGCAGCCATGCCCAGTTCGAGCTGGATGCTGTTGTCCACATCCCAGCCGTAGCGGGCGTTGAGCAGGTCGCTCATGGCGCTGCCCGAGGTGGCCCAGCCGCCGCCGGTGAAGATGCAGACGCCCAGCGAATCCAGCCCGGCCATGGCTCGCTGACCATTGCGCGATGCCTCGACTTGTCCCTCGATGGCCGTGTGATCTATGGGCAGACGGATGGTCAAACCGGCGGTGTGGTCCGCGCCCTGGGGCGACGTGGCGTAGGTAACGCCTGTGCCTTTGATGGCCCGCGGGTCGTAGGCGCTGATGGCCTGGTTCTTGACCACCGGCACACGCTCGACGCCGTAGACCTTACCCACCATGCCCGCACCGTTGCCGATGACACGGCCCAGCGCGGTGCCCTTGCGCACTTCATCCAGCAGTTCCACACCGCGTCCAGCATCGCCGAACTCCATGATGCCGGCCTCGCAACAGACGCCCAACGCCGCGCCGATTTCGATAGAATCCAAGCCCAGGTCATTGACGTGATAGTTGAGCCGTGCGATGTCGTCCAGCGAGTCGATGTCCAGGTTGGACCCCATCAGGCCGATGGTCTCGAACTCGACAGGCGAGACGATCTCGTCGCCCACCTCGTCGGTGTAGACGTTGGAGCAGCGGATGATGCAGCCGGCCATACAGGCATGGCTGGGATCGGCGTTCGGTCGGCTGGTCAGGAGGTCGCGTAGATGTTCACCGCTGATCTTTTCCGCGCCCTCGAACTTGCCATCCGAGAAGTTGCGCGTGGGGATGGCCCCGAAGCCATCGCACATACGCACCATGCCGGCTGTGCCATACTCCTCGAAGGATTTGACGACGGGGTGGGCGCCTAGCGCTTTTGTGAACTCACGCGTGGCGGCGCGGAAGGCGTCGAGGTCGGCGATGGGCGGTCGTTCGCCGCCGCTCTCATCAAAGACGATGGCCTTGATGCGCTTGGACCCCATGACCGCGCCCAGGCCACCACGAGCCGCGATGCGCGAGGGGACCTTGTCCTTGTCGATGTTCTGGATGCCAGCCGAGGCCATGAGCATTTCGCCGCCAGGGCCGATCAGCGAGATGGCCACCTTGTCGCCATAGCGCTCGACCAACTTGGGCGCGGCCTCGTAGACGCCCATGCCGGCGATGTCTTCGGCCGATTCGAAGCGGGCGCCGTCCATGGTCAACACCAGGGTCCACCACCCGTCGCCTTCCGGTCGGTCTTCCAGGATCAGCGCCTTCATGCCCATGAAGGTCATGTGGTAGCCGGTGCGTCCTCCGGCGTTGGCCTCTTTGATACCGCCGGTCAACGGACTTTTGCCGCCGACCGAGATGCGGTCACAACTGGAGAGTCGATGGCCGACCAGCAGGCCGGGTGCGAAGATCAGTTTGTTGTCGATGCCCAGTGGTTCACAGGTGGCGACGCCTTCGTCGAGCAAGATGCGCGCCAGCAGGGCACGCCCGCCATAGCGTTCCCAGGATTCGGGTGTCGGTTCGATCGATAGGGTTTGTGTTCGAGTATTCACTCGCCAGACATTCATGGCCAGTCCTTTGCTTGTAGAGGTTTGTGTTCAGTCTGATTCTGTTTGAGGGCAGTCTACTTGCAGAGCCGATGCTTGTCAATGAAATCGGCTGGGGGTGTCGGAGAAGAAGGGATTTGCCACGGATTCACACGGATAGGCGCAGATGCGTGCCAGTATAGTGCCCGTGGCAATAATCCCCCGGAATATATCTGTGCCCCATCCTTCTTCATCTGTGTAAATCTGTGACAAAAAACCACTTCACAGTTTAAGCGTATCGCTGCAACGGCTCTATCGAAACAATGTCACTGAGGACGATCAATTCGGGATCGCCGGTCACCAATCGAGCATCGTGTTGAACTGCCGAGGTCACTGCGAAGGCATCGGCATATGAGATTGGGTAGCGCACCTTGTAGCTTGCTGCCTGTAACACGGTTTTCTCGTCAACCGGATCGATGGTGATCGGCATCTGTCGCAGTCTTGAGATCGTGTCGTTTGCAGCTTGGAGGCTTCGTCTGCGGCCTACGCTGTAGTAGATTTCACCCAGGTTGATGCTGCTGAGCCAGAGCAAGACCTTGCCCTTGCTTGCATCGAGCAGCATCTGCTCGACGGTCTCACAGGCCGGCTGTTCTATGTAAAACGTTGACAGCAAGGCCCAGCTATCGAGAACCAAGCGATTGGATGCGAGCTTCATCACGTTCAATTTCCCATTTATGATCTGCTTCGAGATCTGCGATCAAGTCAGTGCCGACAAGTAGGTTACGTAGCTCTTCTAGGGTAGCTTGAATTTTCTCCTCAGAATTGACCGGCGTAAGTACGATCTGGCGCTGATCATTTGCTTGAACTTCGAATTCGGTTCCCGGTTCCAACTGCAAGCTATCTCGAATCGTTTTGGGGATGACCAGTTGACCTTTGGATGATAGCGTTACGACCATAGTGCTTCTCCCTACACGACCTGCGGCGTCTTACTTTTTCTTGTTCGGTAAGATGAATTGTAGTTGATTATGGCCAGCGTGTCAACGACTATCGATTTTCCGTATCGCTTTCGTTGATCTGCCCCATCGCATGCGCTGCCTCATACATGGCCACAACGTTCTCGACTGGCGTATTGGCCTGGATGTTGTGACAGGGAGCAAGAATGTAGCCCGTGCCGCTCTTGCCCAGTGTGCTCAAGTTGTAGGCCACCTCGGCCTGCACATCTTCAACCGAGCCGAATGGGAGGGTATGCTGGTTGTCTACGCCGCCGTGGAAACAGACTTGGCCGCCGAAATCCTGGGCCAGCCCCGCCTGCTCCATGCCGGGACAGCGCCACTGGATCGGGTTGAGCACGTCGATACCCAGTTTGATGAAATCGGGGATCAGGGAACGGATGGCGCCGTCGTCGTGGTGGAATACCTTGATATCATGGGGTTTGATCAGATCGATGGCACGCGCGATCCAGGGGCGGTAGTAAGTTTCGTACATGCGCGGACTGATTAGCAAGCCGGTCTGGCTGCCGTAGTCATCGGTCACCTGGCAGATGTCGACGACGCCACCGGCCGCTTCGAAGCCGGCCTGGTGTAGGTCGAAAAAAGTCTCGGCGATGCGACGGATCAGATGGGTCGAGAAGTCGGGACGCAGCGCCAAGTCCATCAGCGATTGCTCCAGGCCGCGCAACAGGTTGTGGAAGTAGAAGATGGCGATGTAGCCGTACATGATGGCCCGTTCGGGATGGGCGGCGGCTTTGTCGCGCAGCACCGAGTAGTCGTACCACGAAGGCTGGGGCCAGTTGAAGGCATCGATGTCGGCGATGGTCTGGGCATCGGCCAGCGGATAGACTTCCTGCTCCCAATAGCCGCCGCTGGGATGGGCCTGCCAGCGCTTCACAAAGCCCCACTCATCGATGGTGCGATCTTCGCCGACAACCGGCAGCGCAGGTCCCACGTACTCGGGCGCGATGCCGATGATCCCGTCAATGTGCAGGTACTCCCATGTTTCCAGAAAGGTGTCGCAGCCGAAGTGCTCTTGGAGCTTCGCCTCCATTTCGGGCGTCGCCCAGATGTCGGTGGGGATGCGGTCTACAGGCTTCTGTTCGATGGCATTCATGATGCGTTGTCGGTGATTCATAGGGTGGTTCATGGGGACTGCCCTTCTCCTTCTCTCTGTGACGTTGGTCGCAAAAGATGGTTGAGCCGTTGATTGTCAGGCCGATTGTGAAGAAATGAATGACGTATCTTTTCGTCGCTGATTCTGCCGGCAATCATCTGAACCCACGCATCGGCCAGTTCCAAGACGCTGCGCGCTTGCCCGGCATGGCCCGTGGCGGACAGGACCGTCTCACAGTTAAGCAACAGCAGTACAGGTTCGACCAGGCCCAATACTCCGTGTCCTGTCACGAAATCCACGTGCCTCTGCGACGAGGCTCTGCGCTTCATCTGTCATGCCCAGCCTGTGGGCTGCCACCGCTTGTCCTGCCACCGCCTCGTACCGGTTTGAATGCTGCTGTGGTTCCCATACAGCCAGCGCTCTCTCCATAGGCTGCATAAGCGTCAGTCCAACGACCGAGGGCCGACAACGTGTGCCCGACCCTGTTACGGGCTTGCCCTTCCATGCGCACGAGGCCCAGCTCCTTGCAGCGTTTCTGCTGCCTCCAACCCGTAGTGTAGCCCTTGATCTAACTCACCACATTGCCGCATTGTGAGACAGAGGTTGGCTTTCAGCAGACCTACATCGTCATCGGCGCCGATTGCTTCGGCGAGCGTCAGCCCTTCCCGATTGTGGACAATGGCCTGTCCATACATGCCGGCAAATTGCTCTGAAAGCGCAATGCTCAACAGAATCGGGATCTTCCGATGCTGATGTGCCAGATCCTCGGCCCAGGAAAGGTTGCGCCTGTCACAGCGAAGCGCCAGGGCGTAATCACCGTAACGGACGGCCAGCAATGAGAGGGATGACAGCAGGTCGATATGCAGATTCTGAGGACGACTTTCGCCGCTTTCCAGGCCCTCAAATTCCTTCAGCAGTTCCTGCAATCGCGCGACGCCCTCCCCGAAGTCGCCACGGAACTGAAGTGCGTTGACGTGGATTCGGCGTGCTGCTGTCTGAATGTATATCTTTGGGTCGTCTGCTCCCTGTGCCAGTGCCTCGGCCCTATCAAAGTGGTTATCTGCCTGGCGCCATTCCGCAGCTTCAGCATGTCGGTTTGCCAATTCAAGGTGGGTCTTCACCTGTAATTCAACATTCTCTGTCAGGGTGAGCAGGCGATGTTGTAGATCACTGGCGGCGTTTAACCCGTAGATGGGCCTGGCGAAGACCCACTGCTGATCAAGCAGTTGCGCAACCAGCTCGAGCCTCTTTCGGCTGTTGGGCGAAATATTCCACCGCATCCCCAAAGAGTCGATGACCGTCTGACAGGAGGCCGAACTGTCCGATGTACTCGCCAAACTGGGGCGCAGCCTGCTGAATCAGCTCACTTTCCCCGGTTTGGACCGCATGCTGCCAGGCGCTACGGATGTTTTCGAAATCGGCCCGAAGACGGTCGGATCGTTGGGCGCGCTCTGTGGCGACGAGGGTGTGCAAGTAGTGGCGGCTGTGCCGAAGGCGCAAAGCAGCCGCCGGGCCGGGCGTGAGTTTGTCCGCTGCAAACTCGTGTACAAGCGGATGCAGATCGTAGCGTCCGGCTGCAACCCGTTGAACCAGCGAATGGCCGAGCAACGCGGATAGCTCATGTAAGTTGCTGCCGGCTACAATCGATGCTGCCGAGCGATCGAAACCGCCTCGAAAGACGGAAAGTCGCGCCAGAATCTGTTGAAGAGGTGGGCTGAGCAATCGCCAGGAGTATTCTAGTACGCCGACCAGGCTATGATGTCGACTGATGAGTCTTTCAGCCTGCTTCGGTTCAGCTTCCATCTCCGTCAACGATAGCCCGATTTCCTTGACTGAGAAATGCTCTACCCAACTGGCCGCCAACTCGATCCCGAGCGGTAGCCCGTCCACCTGACGACAGATGGCATTCACGCTGGCAATCATGTCAACATCGCTGTTGTCAATTGTAAATGTAGGCAGAGTTCGCTTCGCCCGGTCGACGAAGAGCGAAAAGGCGTGACCCTGGGAGAGGCCTGAGAGCTGAACGAGTATCTCGTTTTCGAACATCAACCGGACACGCGAGGTGGCCAGAATGTGAACGTCGGAATCATGTAGAAGGGGATAGAGGATCGCGTCAGAAGCTTCGACCAGGTGTTCCCAGTTGTCTAGCACCAGAAGCACTTGCTTGCCGGTAAAATAGGCGGCCAACTCGGCGCTTGGCGACTCTACATCCGTGATCTGAAGGCCGGCGGCGCCGGCAATCGCCAGCGCAATCTGATCTGGAGCGGATTCACCGGGTTCGATGTTAGCCAGCGGCACAAACCAGACGCCGTCTGCGAAATCTCGCAGTGCGCGCTGGGCTACAGCCTGAGCCAGACGAGATTTGCCGACGCCGCCCATGCCGAAGATCGTAACCAGTCGTTCACGCCGCACCAGATCATGGAGTCTCGCATGTTCTTCTTCACGTCCGATCAATGCCTTCAACTGTCGGGCAAGGTTGTGCCGGCTGGATGGCTTGACCGCGCCCTGATCGTGTAACCGGTCGGCAAGATCCTGGGTGGCCAACGATGGCTCGACGCCGAGTTCTTCCCGAAGAATCCGGCGACATTCCCTGTATTGTGTCAAGGCCGCGTTGATCTCGCCTTGGGCGGCGAGGGCGTGGATCAGATTGCGCTGTGCCGACTCAGTCCATGGCACGACGGCAAGTTGGCGGCGCGCGGTGGCAGCGAGCTCCGCCCAGTGGCTCTGTTCAGCGTGGTGTCGTTGCAATGTGCTCAGCGCGAGCATGAACTGCTGGTGCAGTTGCTCCTGGACGATCAACTGCCACTCCTCGAATTCAGGGGCGTCGTTGATCTGAAAGCCGGCGAGAAATTCGCCCTGATAGAGTTCGATGGCTGCGTCAAGCGTGTGCGACTGTTGTGCCTGGGACTCGGCGGGAAGCAACAGGAAGCCGGTTACGGTTTCCCGAAAGTCAACAGCATCGACTGTCAGGAACTCGTGATGAACACGAACGACGGTGCGTGAGATCTCCAATGCCGGGTGGGCCGAAAGCAATTGCTTCAGATCGGACAGCTCAATGCGAAGATTCGTTCGTGCGGCTTTCTCGGGCAGATTTCCCCAGAGCAGTGTGGCTAGCCTGGTGCGAGGGTGATCTTGATCCGGCTGGGTAGCCAGATAGGCCAGCAGCGCGCGTGATTTGGTCGAGCGAAATTTCGTGATCTGTCGACTGCCATGCAGTGCATTGAAGCCGCCTAACAGCCTGATCTCTAGTCTGTCCATGCAGGTAGGCCGTGAATCGCTCAGTCTTTCCGACAGGAATTGTGGCTATGCCGCCATTCTAGCACAACTATGATGCATTCCCTCGCTTCCGCTACGATTTCGCTACGTTCAACTACTACCCTGCGAACATGCCTGATTCAAACCCGCTTTCAGTGATCAATTCAGCGACCAACGATGGGATAGATCTCGTCTTCATTCTGCGTCTGACACAGGATAGTCAGTCTGAAAGCTGGCAAATTCTGTTCAAGACGGTCAATGGCGGTGACACGCGGGTCTTTTCCGATTTGGAGACGGCCTTTCTATTCCTGGAATCGTTGATGGCGGAGTCGAGACGGTAGCGCCTTTTTGCCACAGATTCACACAGATGGAAAAGGGATATGCCACAGATGACACTGGGGGTATTCTGGACACCCAAAAATCACCTGTGAAAATCACGTCCGCATCTGTGGCTGAGTTTTTGGCCCGATCACGCATCCCTGGACTTGCACACGATGTCCCAGTTGCCGCGCTGGCAGACCTCGCCGTCCTGTTTGATCACCTCAACCTTGAAGGTGACGTTGCCGCCGCCTAGCCGGCGCATAGCCTTTTTCTCCTTGACCGTCACGCGAAAATGCACGGTGTCGCCCATAAAGACCGGCTTGACGAAACGCCAGTCAAGCCCGCGGAAGGCCATGACCGTATCCTCCATAAAGCCCAGGCGCATGGCCTGGCCCGTGGCAATGCTCAAGATCAGCATGCCGTGGGCCACGCGCCGGCCGAACATCTGCTCGCTGCTATAGTCGGCGTCGGTGTGGATCAGATTCCAGTCGCCTGACAAAGCCGCAAAGTTGACCACGTCAGTCTCGGTAATCGTTCGTCCCACGCTCTCGACCTGGTCACCGATCTCGAATTCCTCGAAAAAGAGTCCGGTCGGTTTGGCCATGGATCGTTCCGTCATTTGAATATCCTCCACGCTTGCAGATGAGTCGGTTCAGAGATAGAAAATCGCCACAATAGAATTACCTTAATCTTCAACGTTGCGATAGAAGTTACCGCAATACGCTGGTATCTACCGCATTATCGTCTCGCTCATGACTGGATTGCTAGACCTAGCTACCCAAAGTGTATTTTTGACACTATGGTTTTCGGGTTGGTGGATTCCATGTTATGATTGATAGGATAGTATCTATCTGGTCATCTGATTTCAGTCAAAGCCGTAATGGCCGTTCATTCCAAGGAGATCACAATGTCCCGAGTATTTTCGCAAGTCATGTTTGCGGTGATATTGATCATGGCGTTGGCATTGGCCGGCTGTACCGGCATGCCGGTACAGCCACAAGCATCATCGGAACAATCCCCGGATGGGGAAGCGGTGAAGGAATTGCACGTCCTCAACTGGCAAGGCTATGGCTCGGACGAAGCGTGGGCCATTGAGCAGTTTGAGGAGATGTACGATGTCAAGGTTGTCCATGACTACTTCAACTCTGAGGATGAGCTTCTGACCAAGCTGCGCACCAGTCCCGGCACCTACGATGTGGTGCTGCCCAACATCGCCTACGTGCCGCCGGCACTGGCCGACGGCCTACTGCAGCCCATTGATGTCGAGTCTCTGGCAGTCTGGTCCAGTCTGCCTGAAGCTTTTCAGACGCTGCCGGAAACGGTGAGTGATGGCGTCGTCTACGGCGTGCCGTGGGCCTGGGGCGCGACCTCGCTGGTCTACAACACCGAGACCTTCCCCGACGGCCTTACTTCTCTCAACGCACTCTGGGATCCGGCCTATGCTGGACAGGTCGGCTTCGAAGACAACTACGAGGATGCTGTGATCTTCGCAGCGCTGGCGCTGGGCCTGGACAACCCCAATCAGCCTGAGGATCTGGACGCGGTCAAGGCCAAGCTCGACGAGCTGATGCCCAACGTGCGTGCCTTCTGGCAGTCTGAGGATGAGTTCAACCGCCTCTTCACCAACGGTGAGATCGACCTGGGCGTCTACTGGAGCGGCTCGACATCCCGCTCACAGACCGAGTTTGACCTGCCCATCGCCTTCGTGATTCCTGAGGAAGGGGCCATCGGTTGGACCGATGCCTGGGCCATTCCCGTCGACGCACCGAACGAGGAGATGGCGCTCAAGTGGATCGACTACATGAGCAGCCCCGAGTTCTACGTCGAGTGGGACAGCGTGGCCGGCGCGCCCGTGCCCGCCAATCCCGCCGTGCTGGAGCAGATGCCCGAGGATTCGTTCACGCGCACCGTCTTCGGCGACCCGGATGTCTCGGCCAAGCTGGCCTTCATCACTGACACGCCAGCTGAGGTTCGTGAGCAGTGGGTCGAGCTATGGCAGGAAGTGAAGGCGCAGTAGGGGAGATGGGGATTAGGGAATAGGGATTAGGGGAATGGGAGATTGAGCACCCCCCTAATCCCCATTCCCTATTCCCCATCTCCAACCACCATGCTCAAAAAACAGCGTAGCTCACTCCGACTTTTTGCACTCCTCGCACCGGCCTATCTCTGGTTGGTGCTTTTTGGCTTTGTACCGCTGGCCATCATGCTCTACTTCAGCTTCCTCAACGATGTGCCGCTGGGCACACGCGAGATCTACCTGACGTTTGAGAACTACGCCCGCTACTTTTCGCGTGGTTTCTACGCTAAGCTGACGCTAAACTCGCTGATGATGGGCTTCTACACCACGGCCGGCTGCCTATTGCTTGGCTATCCGCTGGCTTTTGCATTGGCCCGTTATGTCGAAGGTCGCTGGCAGACGGCGCTCTTTCTGCTCATCATCGTGCCCTTTTGGAGCAACTCGCTGATCCGCCTCTATTCGTGGATTGTTGTGCTTGGCAGAGGCGGCATCATCCACTACGGTCTGGATCGGCTGGGTCTGCCGACCGGCGACGGCATCCTCTTCACCTATCCGGCCATCATCATCGGCCTGGTCCATGCCTATCTACCCTACATGGTGCTGACCATCTACATCGCCCTGGACCGCCTTGACAACCACCTGATCGAAGCGTCAGCCAGCCTGGGCTCGACGCCGCTGACCACCTTCCGTCGCGTGATCTTTCCGCTGAGCCTGCCCGGCGTGCTATCCGGCGTGATCCTGGTCTTCATCCCGGCCATCGGCTCGTTTGTGGAGCCCCGTCTGTTGGGCGGCAAGGCCGGGACCATGCTGGGCACGGTCATCGAGGACCAGTTTGTGCAGGTCTTTAACTGGCCGTTGGGCGCAGCGCTCTCCTTCATCCTGCTGCTGATTGTGGTGCTCATTATGTTGCTGTCGGCCCGGCTGTTGATGCCGCGTGAGGAGTCATCATGAGCGCCGGTATGGCATCAAACAAGGGTGGACGACGTGTCGCTCATCTGTACATCGTGGCGGCGTTGATCTTCCTCTATGCACCGTTATTTGTCATGATGTTGATGGCCTTCAACCGCTCGCAGTTGAACGAGTTGCCCTTCACTTTTGACCTGATCTGGTTCCAGCGATTGGCCGGCAATGAGCGGCTCATCGCTGCGACGGTCAACAGCCTGATCCTGGCGATCATGACCTCGCTCACGGCGACGGCTCTGGGTACGCTGGCCGCCATCGGCTTGACGCGCTACGTCTTCCGCGGTCGTCGTCTGATGCAGGCCATGCTTGTGCCGCCCATCACCATCCCCTGGCTGATCCTGGCGGTGGCTATGCTGCTGCTCTTCTTCTGGCTGGGGATCCAGCGCAGTCTGGTCACGCTCTACCTCGGCCACGTGACCATCCAATTGCCCTACACCATTCTCGTCATCAGCGCACGCTTGGCCGGCAGCGATCCTGGTCTTGAGGACGCCGCAGCCAGTCTGGGCGCGGGGCCATGGCGCACCTTTTGGCGCGTCACCTTTCCGCTGGCCCTACCGGGTATTCTGGCGGCCATGCTCTTTGCCTTCACGGTCTCATTCGACAACTTTGTCATCTCCTACTTCCTGGCCCCGCCGGGCGTATCGACCCTGCCGGTCGAGATCTACTCGGCCATTCGCAAGGGCTTCACCCCCGAGATCAACGCCATCTCGACCATCGTCTTTTTTATCTCGGCGACCAGTATTTTGATTGTTGGGCGCGAGTTGCGCTTTTAGGAAGGCTGCTGCTTACTGCTTGCTGCGTGAGGATTCCGGGTTGGAACAGGTGAAAGTGACAAGAAACACTCTGATCAGAGAAATCTATCGAACTCCGCAAGCATTTTCACGCAGCAAGCAGCACGCAGCAAAGTGATTTTATGAATAGCGTCCACCTCCAATCCATCACCTTTTCCTACGGGGAAACCACTGCAGTCGACCGCGTCGAGCTGACCGTCGATGAGGGCGAGTTTTTTGCACTGCTAGGGCCGAGCGGCAGCGGTAAGACGACGCTGCTGCGACTGATCGCGGGGTTCTTGCAGCCCCAGTCGGGCGACATCACCATCGGGGATCGGTCGCTGGTCAATGTGCCCATCTATCGACGCAACATCGGCTTTGTCTTCCAGAACTACGCGCTCTTTCCCCACATGAGCGTGGCCAAGAATGTGGCTTTTGGTCTTGAGAATCAGAAGCTGGTGAAGAGCGAGATCGACCATCGTGTCGCTGAGGTCCTCGATCTGGTTGAACTGGGCGCAATGGCCTCACGCCGGCCGCGTGAGCTATCCGGCGGGCAGCAGCAGCGCGTGGCCCTGGCGCGTGCCATCGTCACCGAGCCGAGTGTTTTGCTCTTGGACGAGCCGCTGGCCGCACTGGACAAGAAGCTGCGCACGCAGATGCAGGTCGAACTGCGCGAGCTTCAGCAGCGCCTGGGCATCACCACGATTTTTGTGACCCACGACCAGGAAGAGGCCATGACCCTGGCCGACCGCATCGCGGTGATGGATCGGGGGCGCATCGCCCAGGTCGGGCCGCCACGCCAGGTCTATGAGCATCCGCACACGCGATTTGTCTGCGATTTTCTGGGCGAGGCCAACATTCTAGAGGGCGTCGTCGAGCGGATCGATGGGGATCAGGTCGTGGTCGATGTTGGCGGTGAAAATCGTATCGTCACCGAATCGACGGGCAAAGGGCATGATGCCGGTATTGCGGCCAGTGCGATCGCCGTGGGCGATCCGCTTACCGTTGCTGTCCGACCCGAAAAGGTGCGGCTGCACCGCGTTCCGGTCGACGCACCGATCTCTTTGCCGGGGCAAATCCAGCATATCGCCTACGTCGGCACAAGCCAGAACTACTATGTGTCGTTGGATACTGGCATCCAAACGAATGGGACACAGATGATCGTTTTTGAGCAGAGCGGTCTGCACACAGACCCGCCTGAGATCGGCGATTCAGTCTGGTTGACCTGGTCGCCTACCGATACGCTTGTCCTGGGAACTGAACCTCTGGTCTAGTGGGTCGAATCCTCCACTTGAATATTCGGCGCACGGGAGGGCGCACCGCATATGGACATTCAATATATCTTTGGCCTTCCAGAAGATCAACGGGACAATGCTGCACAACTGTATGACGAAGCCTTTGGCCCGAAACTGCCGCCGCAGATAGGTGATCGAGCGCAGCGCGTCGCCATATTGACGGACTCGCTGGTTGCCGAGTGCGCTGTCTGCGCCTTGGCCGATGGGGAGATTGTTGGGTTGGCGGGCTTTACGTCAAAGGGCGCCAGCCTTACGAGCGGCATCAACTATCGAGGACTTCTATCGCATCTCGGTTTTCTCCGCGGCAACTGGGCGTCGCTCATCCTCAGCCTTTACGAACGCGAGCCGGCATCTGGTCAGTTATTGATGGATGGCATTACGGTACGCCATGAACTGCGCGGGCACGGCATTGGTAGACGGCTGCTCGACGAGGTGAGTCGGTATGCCGTGCAGCATGGTTACGAGTCGGTCCGGCTTGATGTGATCGATACAAATCCAGCGGCCAGAAGGCTCTATGAACGCGTCGGTTTTCAGGCGGTCAATACAGAGCGGTTTGAGTACTTGCGTTGGCTGATTGGTTTCGGCGCTGCGACCACCATGGAGCTTGATCTGTCGGACCTGAGGGCAGCGTTGACGCCATAGGCTTCCCATTTCGTAGAATGGGTTCCTTGTTGTTACAATTGCCCGCACGCAATCAAAGGGTTTAGTGAAATTCGAAACCGGACTGAGAAGATTAGACCATGAGCAAACAGCCTGAACAAGCGGTGATTTTGCCCCAGAATCTCTACGATGCGATCGTCGAGCACGCCCGCGAGGGCAAACCTGAGGAGATCTGCGGCATTCTCCGCGGGCGGGGCAACGAGGCGTTCGAGCTTGTCCGCGGCATCAACGAGGCTGAAGACAAGATCGACAACTACTCGGTTGACGCCAAGACGCTCTTGCTTCAGTTCGAGTTTGATGACGCCGGCGACGAGATGATGGGCATCTACCATTCCCACCCGATCTCCGTGGCGTACCCGTCGGCAACCGATGCCTGGAACGCTCACTATCCCGACAGCATCTACTTCATCTGCTCGCTTGAGTTTGATGACAAGCCGGTGATTCGTGCCTTCAGTATGTTGCCCCACTTCTTGGACCTGGATCTGGATGCGCTGTCTGGCGAGGTCATATTTGAAGAGGTCCGCCCCGGCCTGTTCGGATATTTTCAGAAAGACCCAAGCGTCAGCTCTGCGGCGCTTTCTGCCGTGATTGAACAGGTGGCCCCGCCATTCTACATCGTCTATACAGGGCAGGCCGATACCGGCTTCGATGATGTCGATCCACGTGTTGTGTCGATTGTCGAGCATCCGATTCACACCTCTTGAACATTCTCTGCACAATCGTTCGCTTCCTGCGTTAATGTAATTCTGCTCACCGCATTGATGGATTGTTCAGCCGATAATCGGTTTTGACAATCGATGGCGGATGCACGTATACTTCGCCCTCAGTTCGAAATAGGGTTGTTTTCTCGCGACAGACCAAGCGACAGACCAAGAGTTGAATTGATGTTGATCAAGTTGTGCGTAGCATTCAAAACCGAAACTTGCTTGTGTCTATAGCGGGTGTCGTCAGCATGGCGCTGGCAACCCCCGCTGGTTCATGACGCAAGCGATGAACGGTGCTGCACGACTTGAGGCCATCCATCTGTTGGAAACCCTCAACCACAATTGACCTAAAAAGATTCTGTACGTCACTGCGTAGATAACGTTGTGCCGTAGACTATAGCGCCGAATTCATCGTTTGATGAGTTCGGCGTTTTTGTTTGTTGAACCGTCTTTGAATCACAAGCCTGTAGCTCGAAAGATATTCGCAGCAAGAGAATCAGAATACACCGCATAAAACCAAGGAGAGAAATACAATGGCAACAGTCTATGTCCCCACCGCGATGCGAAGAGCCACCGGCGGCCAATCCAAGGTCACGGTAGAAGGAAGCGATGTGATTGGCGTGATCAACGCCGTGAACGAACAGTATCCTGGCGTGACCGACAAGCTTTTGGATGGTGAGGGCAATGTCAAGCGCTTCATTAACGTTTTCGTAAATGATGATGAGATCCGTACGCTGGACGGCTTGGCAACGCCTGTCGGCGAGACGGACCGTGTCTCCATTGTCCCGGCCATGGCCGGCGGCCGCTAAAACGGTTACGCGACCGAGCCGAACCCACCGCAACGAACGACCAAGTACAAGGGGAAGAAACGACCTATGAGTAGCCTCAATCGTGACCAATTGCTTCGCCTGGCGAAGGACGAGATTGACGAAATCTCGGTGCAGCAGCTCAAGCAGCGCCTCGATGCCGGCGAAGAACTGACCGTCATCGACGTGCGTGAGCGTGATGAATTTGTCCAGGGACATCTGCCCGGAGCGATCTTTGTGCCACGTGGATTTCTGGAACTTCAGATCGATCAGATTCAACCGGATCGGGATAAGCCGTTCGTCATCTACTGCGCCGGCGGCGTGCGCTCTGTTCTGGCTGCGCGCAATCTGTTGGAGATGGGCTACGACGAGCCGATCTCGTTGATCGGCGGCTTCAACGGCTGGAAGAACGCCGGATTTGATTTCAAGATTCCGACTGTGCTCAATGACGAACAGCGCATTCGCTACAGCCGCCACACGCTGCTTAGCGAAATCGGCGAAGAGGGTCAGCTCAAGCTGCTCGACAGCAAGGTGCTGCTGATCGGCGCCGGCGGCCTTGGCAGCCCGGCCGCCATGTATCTGGCCGCGGCCGGTGTCGGGACCATCGGCATCGTCGATTTTGACGTTGTCGATGTCTCCAACTTGCAGCGCCAGCTTCTTCACGGCACGAAGGATGTGGGACGTCTCAAGGTGGACTCGGCCACGCGATCGACTGCTCGATATCAACCCGGACCTGAACATGATCGCCATTCCGGAGCCTATCTCCAGCCACAATGCGCTGGAGATCATCAAGGATTTCGACGTCGTCCTCAACGGCTCCGACAACTTCCCGACTCGCTATCTGGTCAACGATGCCTGTCAGTTCCTGAACAAGCCGTTGGTCGATGCCAGCATCTTCATGTTTGAGGGCCAGGTGACTATCTATCAGCCTGAGATTGAGGAACAGGGCATTGAAGGCGGCCCCTGCTATCGCTGCCTCTATCCCGATCCGCCGCCGCCGGGCGAGGTGCCGAGCTGCTCCGAGGCTGGTGTGCTGGGCGTGTTGCCGGGTATCGTCGGCTCGCTGCAGGCCATCGAGGCCATCAAGCTCATCGTAGGCTTCGGCGAGTCGCTGATTGGCCGACTGCTGATGATCGACACGCTGGATCAGAGCTTCCGCACGCTGAACGTAGCGCGCAACCCTGAATGCCCGGTCTGCGGCGACCATCCGACCGTCACAGAATTGATTGACTATCAGCAGTTCTGTGGCTTGCCGTCGGTGAATGCGGCCGTGGATGAAGTTGAGGCGATTTTGGCTTAGAGGCTACTTACTACGTGCTGCTTGCTGCGTGAGGTCTCTGTCAAGGACGATCTGTCGTGAATGGTCTGTTCTTCGTTTGATAACCACCCTGTACCAAATTATCATTGTTCAAGCAGCAAGCAGCAAGCAGCAAGCAGCAAGCAGCAAGCAGCAAGCAGCAAGCAGCAAGCAGCAAGCAGCAAGCAGCAAGCAGCAAGCAGCAAGCAGCAAGCAGCAAGCAGCAAGCAGCAAGCAGCAAGCAGCAAGGAACAGGTCCCACCATGATCTACCCAGACACTTTGGTCAAAAAACCGTTCGATGCGTCAACCGCAGTCGTGTGGTCTGCCGAGAACGACGGGTATGCCAGGAGCGTTCTCGATCAGATCGGCAACACGCCGTTGATCGATCTGAGTCAGTTTGCCCACCGGAATGGCGTTGCCAAGGGCGTGAAGGTCTTTGGCAAGGCCGAATGGTTCAATCCCGGCGGCTCGGTCAAGGCGCGGGCCGCGTTGCAGATCGTGTGTGAGGGCGAGCAGAACGGCGAGTTGACGCCGGACAAGACCATCATCGACAGCAGTTCAGGCAACACCGGCATCGCACTGGCGCTGATCGGCGCCGTCAAAGGCTATCCGGTGGAGCTGGTCATGCCGTCCAATGTCAGTGCTGAGCGCAAGGCGTTGGTGCGGGCCTATGGAGCCAGGCTGATCGAGACCGATCCGCTAGGCGGCAGCGATGGGGCCATCCTGCGTGTGCGTGAGCGTGTCCAAGCCGACCCCGCCCGCTACTTCTATGCCGATCAGTACAACAACCCGGCCAACTGGCGGGCACACTACCTGACCACGGGACCGGAGATCTGGCAACAGACCGGCGGTCAGGTCACCCATTTTGTGACCGGGCTGGGCACGTCGGGCACGCTGATCGGGATCGGGCGCTACCTCAAGGAACGCAACCCCGATATCCAGATTCTGGCCATCCAGCCTCAGGACGAGCTTGAGGTCATCGAAGGGCTCAAGCATCTGGAGACCGCCATCGTGCCCGGCATCTACGACGCGGGCGTGCCGGACGAGCAGATTTCCATTGACGCTGAATCCACCTGGACCATGACGCGACGACTGGCCCAAGAATCAGGGCTCTTCGTCGGTCTTAGTGCCGGTGCGGCAGTGGCCAGCGCGATCAATGTCGCCGCCGAGCTTAGCGAAGGCGTCGTCGTGACGGTGTTGCCGGATGACGGGAGCAAGTATGTCAGTCTTGGAATCTTCGATTAGGAGAACGAAATGCCAACAAAAATCGATCACGCCGCGCTGAAGGTCAATCAGACCTTTATCATCGCCCTGCTATTGCTCGCATTTCTGCTCGATCAGCCTTGGCTTGTTCTCTTCGTGGCCACCGTCATGCTGATTGGTACGGTTTGGCCGAAGGCCGGGCTTTTCAAGCTGCTCTATGCCAGACTCCTGAAGCCGACCGGCCTTCTCAAACCGGATGTCCAGATTGACGAACCGCAGCCTCATCTCTTTGCACAGGGCGTTGGGGCCATTGTCTTGGCCGTCGCCGTCCTGGTATTTGTGGCCGGCCTACCTGTCCTGGGCTGGGCTTTGTCGTTGATCGTGGTGGTGCTGGCCGGGGTCAATCTCTTTGCCGGATTCTGCCTTGGTTGTTTCATCTACTACCAGCTTGCACGGCGTGGCCTCCGTCCGCGACTGGCTCGCTGGCAGTCGGCCGACGTGCGTGTGGAGACTCACAAGCAATGACCGAACGAATCCTGATTCTATCTGCCTTGATTCTCCTTTCGTTGTCAGCGTTCTACGCATGGCGTTGGCTCGCAGCATATCGCTTTCGCCATGCAGCGGGCCAAGCCCTGCCGGCACTGGTTGCACACGACCTGGCCACGGTAGGCCCAACCGTCCTTTACTTCACGACGCCCGAATGCAGCCAGTGCCGCTTCCGCCAGACCCCCATTCTTGATCAACTGAAACAACGCCTGGGCGTACACGTGCTGGCCATTGATGCCGCCGATTGCCCTGAGGTTGCAGACTTCTTCGGTGTCATGACCGTGCCCAGCACGGTGGTCATCGACGAGCAGCGGCAGCCGACGGCCATCAACCATGGCCTTGCAACGCTGGCGAGCCTCCAGCAACAGCTGCTAGACCAACCAGTGTTGTCATGAACAGGCATTCCGGCAACTTCAGTGACCCCACTGCAATAACGGCAATTTGCCACAGATAGCCACAGATAAGGAACTGATTTTCACAGATGTTTACCACGTGTCCAGGGTAATCCCGGTACCATCTGTGTTTTATCCCGTCTATTATCTGTGTAAATCTGTGGCGAAAATGGCCTTTTGCTGTGGAGTCATTCGTTTGGTCCTCCACTACGCAGCGCAACATTGCCTCTCACCCTGAACTAGGGTAGATTTGCTATCATACCGAATCATTGAAACCCTACTCAGGAGCAATGGTGTGAATAGCTATGTGACCCTCGTCTCCAACGAAGACTACGTGCTTGGCGCCCGTGCCCTGGCCCGTTCGCTGACCATGGTCGATGCGGCCTGGCCACTGACCGTGCTTGCGGTGCGCGATCTCCCCGGCCTCGACGATCTGGAAGCCCTCGGCTGTCAGGTGATGCGGGTGGATCCGCTTCCCTTCTCTGAAGACTTTCAACAGCGCCACTCGCGCAAATCCCAACATTCGCTAGCCCCCTTTACCAAGGGCAACAAGCCCGTTTTCCACAACCCGCTCAATAACTTCGCCAAACTGCGTCTCTGGGAGCTAGAGCAGTTCGAGAAGGTCATCTTTCTCGACGCCGACACGCTGGTCACCCGCAACATGGATCGCCTCTTCGGCTATCCTGAATTTGCGGCAGCGCCCAATCTCTACGAATCACTTGCCGACTTCGACCGACTCAACAGCGGCGTCTTTGTGGCCCAGCCCTCGTCGCGCACCTACGAGGCCATGTTGAAGCGCCTGGAAGAGCCAGACGCGTTCTGGCGACGCACGGAACAGACCTTCCTCGAAGTCTATTTTCCTGAGTGGCATGGGCTGCCCTACATCTACAACACGCTTCAATATGTCTGGTTCAATCTGCCGAAACTCTGGGACTGGCAACGGATCTATCTGATCCACTACCAGTACGAGAAACCGTGGGAAGAGAACAACCCCAAGCGTGAGTTGCTTGGCCCGGTGATCGACGCCTGGTGGCACGTGCTGGACCATGGGTCCATGCCCGACAATCTGCCCTCGCCGCCGACAAATGACGGTTAGCAAACTCAGCCTTCCCCTGCAAAGCGGCCGGCCGTAGCATTTCTTGAGCCATCCATTCGATACAGGAGCCATCATCGCATGACAGCAGACAATCAAATCTCCACCCATCGTCGCGCGCTGATCCTGGATTTCGACGGCGTCGTCGTTGACACCGAACGGGTGCACTTCGCCGGCTGGCAGGCGGCCTTCGATGAACTGCTGGGCGTCGACATCGGCAGCGACCACATGCAGATCGTCGGCCTGGGTCTAGAGCAGTTGTTTGATCTCTGGATCGATCTCGGCTACCTCTCTCCGGATGATGTTACCCCTGAGTTCCAGGAGCGGCTACTCGAGCGCAAGACGGCCCTCTTCTTTGAACTGGGCGAGGAACTGCTTGTGCCGATGCCCGGCGTGGTCGAACTGGTGCGTACGACTCAGCATCGTGGCTGGTACGTGGCAATCGCCTCGCGTGCTCGCCGCCTACGCCTGTTGCGCACGCTTGAAGTGGCAGGCGTGCCATCGACCTTCGACCTGTTGATGGGCAGCGAGGACGTGGTCGATCCGGTGAGCGACCGCAAGACTCATGACCTGGCGGCCAGGGTCTTTGGCATCGACCCGGCACGCTGTGTTGTCATCGAAGACAGCGCATCAGGCGTCGCCGATGCATGTGCTGCGGGCATCGGCCATGTCATCGGGTTGATGACCTGCTTTGACGCCGAAGCGTTGCAGGCTGCCGGTGCACATGAGGTCATCGATACATTGAGCGAAGTCGACCTGTTTGGAGAGGCCGCTGCATGAATGATCACTACATGAGCGATCATGGTATGAGTGACATGCGCACAGTCGCCGTCACCGGGGCCACCGGCTATGTGGGTCGCTTTGTTGTTGCCGAGTTGCAACGCCAGGGCGTGGCCGTGCGCGGCTTGGCCCGGCCCGGTTCTGATCGCGGCGGCTTCGCCTCGTCCGTCGATTGGGTGATCGGCGGTCTTCGCTCAACTGATGCGTTCACGGCATTGGTGAAGGATGTTGACGCTGTCGTCCATCTCGCCTTTGAGCACATACCCGGTCGGTATCGAGGTGGTGAGGGCGAGGATCTGGCCGGCTGGCTTGAGAGCAATCTCAATGGCACGCTCCGGCTATTGCAGGCTTCGCAAGAGGCAGGCGTCCCGCAGTTTATCTTTCTCTCTAGCCGCGCTGTCTTCTCACGGACCGATCCGGGGCGTGCACTTGACGAGACGCATCCCATCTCGCCCAACACGCACTACGGCGCCTACAAGGCGGCGGTCGAGTCGTTCTTGCAGAGCTACGCACATCTGCACGGCATGGCGACAACCTCTGTACGCGCCACCGGCGTCTACGGTCTCACCCATCCCGTTCAACGAACCAAGTGGTGGAACCTGATCACAGCGGTACTCAACGACGAGGAGGAGTTTGCCCGCAGCGGTGGGACTGAGGTCCATGGCCACGATGTGGCTCGCGTCATCTGGGCACTGCTGGAGCGACCACAATTGGACATGCCGGTGATCCACCTGAGCGATCTGTATGTGACGCATCGCCAGGTGGTTGAATTGGCGCGTCGTTTCTCCGGGCGGCCTGGCCCGCTTCCTGATGCTCCACCTGCGCCGCCTGCCGATCCGCTGGCCTGTCGGCGCATTGCTGAGCTTGGCCTTGCCTTTGGCGGGCTGCCGTTGCTCGAAGCGACGGTCGCCGAAATGGTGGAGGTTGCACAGTTCAGCGACTGATCCGAAAGCCGGCAACGTGTGGCTGCCAACCAGGGCAGTCGCGTGTAGACTGTCCGCTGCCGATGAAATCCGGATCCTAGCAGCGAAAAGCGCCCTCAGGGCCGCGCATCTGGCCACCGGGGTGGCTTCTCATTGTTGACGGCGGATCTTAGGTCGTTCCGGAGAAAAAGATGCCGCAGCGCAAGTCCCCGGCACAGCCCACAAACGGGATCTCTGGGCCAGACTTCAACTGGGCTGTGCCGGGGACTTTTGGAGAATCATTTCCTTGGATTAGCCCTAGCCCTACCGTATCGATGCCACCCTTCTTGGATTGAGACGTGATTGCCCTGACCCACCAACCCGCTTCTATTTTGTACCCCTGCTCGATGGACGTATAATCGGGTGATGGCCGAGAACACCCGTGATGAGCTGATCGAATCGCTCCGTCATTCGCAACAGATTGTGGCAAGACTGCTGGATCTGACAGCCGATATCCAGGATTGGCAACGGGAGCCGGCTGAGTGGTCGTTTCGGCTGACGGCTGCCCATCTGGCGACCATCGAACGGGATTGTCATCTGGATCGGATCAAACAAGTCGCTGCAGGTAGCCACCCCCACTTCACTCCGTTTGTGTCGACCTATCTTGATCAGGATGGGGTCGATCTGGCGGTCTCTCTTGCCGAATGGGCCACGGTGCGCTGCCAGTTGTTTGACTTTGTTGCGTCGTTATCGGATGAGGAGTTGCGCTACACCGGCACCCATGACACGTTGGGTACGGTGACAGTCATCGATCTGTTGAAAGAACTCTCTGCGCTCGATGACCGCCAGTTTCGCTACGTGGAACAGTTGATTAGAGACTATTTGGAAGAGGTGAGCGTTGTTTGAACTAGTCTTTCTGGGCACGTCAGCGTCTGCCCCATCGGTGCGACGGGGGCTCTCGTCGGCCATCGTGATGATCAACGAACATCGCTTCATGATCGACTGTGGTGAGGGCACGCAGCGCCAGCTTCTGCGCAGTGGCCTCGGCTTTCGCCGACTCGACAAGATTCTGCTCACCCACGGCCATCTTGACCACATTCTGGGTCTGGGCGGGCTGGCCAGCACCTTGGGCCGTTGGGAGACGCTGGATGAGCTGAACATCTACGGCGGCGGACCGGCGGTTGCCCGCGTGGGCGCGCTGATGGAGGTCGTCTTCGGCCAGGAACGCTTGTCTAGCTCGGGCGTGGCGCTCAATCTGCTGGAACCGGGCCTGATCTTTGAGGACAAGCATTTCACCCTCTCGGCCTTTCCCGTTCGCCACCGTGGCGGCGGCTGTTTTGGCTTCACCTTTGAGGAAAAGACGCGGCGTCCCTTCAATCCGCAAAAGGCAGAAGCGTTAGGCGTGCCCAACGGCCCGATACGTCGCGATCTTGCCATGGGCCAGGCAGTGACGTTGGATGACGGACGTGTGATTCAACCGGATGAAGTCCTGGGCGAGCCGCAGCGGGGCGCTAAACTCTGCTTCGTAGGCGATGTCAGCCACACCGGTCCGCTGCACAATATCGTGGCCGACGCCGATGTGTTGGCTATCGAGGCCACCTACATTGATGCCGAGAAGGATCTTGCCAGGAATCACGGTCATCTCACCGCGCTGGCCGCGGCTCGCCTGGCCAAGAAGTCCGGCGTCAAGCAACTGCTGCTGCACCACGTCAGCCGCCGCTATCACCCCAGAGACGTGCTGGCCGAAGCCCAAGCCGTCTTCCCCAACACCGTTGTGGTCAGTGACTTCGACCATTTCCGCATCACAAAAGACAAACCTGTGGTTGCAGACAATTTGAGGCACGGCAAGCGCAAGGGCTAATAGCAATCAGAAAGCGGGCCGGCGCAGATCTGCGCCGGCCCGCTTTTTGATTGCTACTCAGGCATATGTTGGATAGAGGGCGGTCGCTATTGCTGCGTGCGGTCGCTGACCAGCTTGCCGTGTTCCAGATGCAACACGCGGTCCGCCTGCCGGGCGACATCCGGAGCGTGGGTCGCCATGAAGAGGGTCTTGCCGGCGTCACGCGTCAGTTCGAGCAACAGCGAGAGCACCGATTCTCCGGTGTCCTCATCCAGGTTTCCCGTCGGTTCGTCAGCTAAAATCAACAGTGGATCATGGGCCAGGGCGCGGGCGATGGCCACGCGTTGCTGTTCGCCACCGCTCAGTTTGTCGGGATAGGTGTCGATTCGATCGGCCAGCCCGACGCGGTCCAGCAGATCCAGGGCGTGGGCATTGGCATCGCTCTTTCCGCCGGCCAGTTCAATGGGCAACGTCACATTTTCGAGCACGGTTAACGTTGGGATCAGATTGAAGAATTGGAAGATGATGCCGATATTGCGCCTGCGAAAGAGGGTGCGTTGCTGATCGCTCATTGCCGCCATGGCAACCTCTCGCGTCTCCCCGTTGCTGGTGTTTCCATTGCCGGGCTCGCGGATGAAGACCTCGCCGCCGGTCGGCTTATCGATGCCTGAAATCAGATTGAGGAGGGTGCTCTTGCCGCTGCCCGACTTGCCTAGAAGACAGACAAAGTCGCCCTCGTAGAATTGGCGATTCAGCTCGTTGAGCACATTGTGCCGTTTGCCTGCTTCGATATAGTCCTTGCTCAACTGGTCCAGTCGGATGATGACGGGTTTGTCAGGGGTTACCGCTTGTGCCTCTATATCGTCCCGTGGCTCAACCTTATCCAAAATCGGCCCTTGCACGGGCAAAACTGTCGGTTCGGTCAACATCGTCTACCTTCCACTCTATCTGTACATCCGCAGAGAACGATTGAGAAAATAAGCACAACCCCTGATAGAGGATATCGGTAGTCCGTCAACAAGTCTGTCGGCCAAGTGACAATCATGACCTGAACCGCAAACATGCAATCCCGTTCACGGATTGACGAAACCCGACACCCTTGTTACGCTTCCTCAATGACACAACGAGATATTGACCATTGGGATAAGCGTTATCGGTCGGGCGATGGGCCAAAGGGGCGGCGTGCAGACAATCGCTTGGAGCCGTTCTCTGCCTATCTAGACATGCTAGATGCCGAGCGTGCAACTGGTCAAAACACGAGGACGAATCATATACCCCGTGCGCTAGATGTAGCATGTGGCGCGGGAGGAACGATGCGGTGGCTGGCGCGGCGAGGCTGGCAAGTCTCGGGCATCGATGCAAGTGCAGAGGCCTTGCGACTGGCCGCCGAGGCGATCTCTGCCGCAGGCTTGGATGAGCAATGCAGGCTGATAGCGGCGGATCTGGACAGTTGGCGTCCTGAGGCCTGCCGCTACGATCTTGTGACCTGTTTCTTCTTCCTGGATCGAACGCTGATGCCGGCATTATGTGATTCGATCAAACCGGGCGGTCTGCTGATCATGGAGACCTTCAATCGCCGCTGGTCGGTCCGACGTCCGCAAGCCAATCCGGCGTTTTTGCTCGAAGAGGGAGAACTGGTTCAAATGGCGACTGGATGGGGATGGCAGATTCTCCAAAGCTATTCCAATGGTCCGGAAGTGGACAGACCGACCGATGCCATTGTGGCACGGCGTCCGTTGGTGCGGTGAGTGGGTATTGACGTAGGCAGGCTTTTCTAGCACAGATTGACACAGATGGCGAAGCGATAGGGCACGGATTTCCTGCAGATAAGACCACCGGTAAATGGGCGCAGAGGCACGAAAGTAGGCGTATTTGGAGGCTGGGAGATCGGCAGACTGATTTTCTCCGCTTTTCCTCCGTGGTCCTCCGTGTCACCTCTGTGTCTCTGTGTTGAAAAAAACAGCCATATGCAATAGAGTCGCAAATGAAGACGCACGATTTTCATAGAGAGGTTTGGCAATGAGAGCGGATCTTGATCGAATCATGAGTGAACGCAACCTGGATGGCATGCTGGTCATCGGTGATGCCAGCGGCAACAAAGTGTTGAACTATCTGACTGGCGGCGCTCATCTGGAGCGTGCGTTGGTGGTGAAGAGGACCGATGGCCCGACGACGCTGATCCATGGATCGATGGAGCGGGACAACGCGGCCACTACCGGGCTGCGACTGGTCGACCGCGACCTGGTCTATAACTACTATGAACTCCTCAAGAAGCACGACGGCGATCAACTTGCCACACAAGTCGACTACCTGCTTCAGGTCTTCGAGCAAGAAGGGCTGGCAGGGCGTGTCGGCCTCTATGGCGTTCAAGATGCTGGAGCAGCCTACACGCTCTTCAACCACCTCCAGGACCGGCTGGTTGATGCCGAATTGGTCGGTGAGTACGGGGCATCCCTCTTCTCGATTGCCAGGGAGACAAAGGATGATCAGGAGATCGCCGAATTGGTGGAGGCAGGGCGCTTGACCTCGATGGTCGTGAACGAGACTCGAGATTTCCTCGGTGGCCATCAAGCACGCAATGAGATGCTCGTGCGCAGTGATGGCGAGGTATTGACCATCGGCGACGTCAAGTCCTTTATCCGCTCGCGCATTTACGCCTACGGCATGCATGAGGATCATGGACATATCTTCAGCCAGGGTCGGGATGCCGGCGTTCCCCACAACGCGGGTGATGTCACCATGCCCATGCGCCTGGGCCAGAGCATCATCTTCGACATTTTTCCACAGGTGGAGAGCAACTACTTCCACGACCTGACGCGTACATTTAGCCTCGGCTATGCAACGGACGAGGTACAGGAGGCGTGGAATCAGACCAAGGAGATCTTCGACAAGGTGATGGATTCTGTGGCGATTGGCGTGCCCTGTCGCGATCTTCAGATCATGACCTGCGAGTATTACGAGAGCAAAGGACACCCCACACCCATGAGCAGACCGGGCAGCCACGAGGGATATGTGCACGGCCTGGGACACGGCATCGGACTCGACATTCACGAAGGACCAAGTCTTAGCCACGCCGCCGGCAACAGCACGGTCTTGCAGCCCGGTCATGTTTTCAGCGTGGAGCCTGGCATCTACTATCCGGATCGTGGCTTCGGCATGCGCATTGAAGATTCGGTCGCCTTTACAGAGGTAGGCGACCTGATTAATCTGACCGACGTGCCCTATGATCTGGTGATCCAGGTGAGAAGCTAGCTGTTCGACAAATATGTATTGTTGAGCCGCCGGTTTGAGTCGGCTGCGGTTTAGACATAACGCTTGGCTCAGTGCACATGGGATCGAAATTCCCGCTGACAGCAAAAAGCCGCCTCAGAGGCTCGGCTCTCAGCACCCTGGGCCAACCCAGGGAAATGATTCGGGTGTGTTGGCGCTTTGCGTCTGCTTCGCAAACAGACCGAGTTGAGACCCGTAGGGACATGGCATTCCCCGCCAGGTCGAACTCTGATTGGGCGATTCCAAATCGAGAAGCATCATCCGCATTTTGAAAATTATACTAGGACTGCCTTGTCCGTCTGAGACCTACTGCAATGTCAGGCACGGACAAGGCATTTCTAGCCATAGTATGGTTGGCGGCTGTGGTCTTGAAGGTCGAAACGGTCTGCGCCACCAACGGGTCTGTGCGGAATGCCATGTCCCTACATAGAATTACGCTATCAACTCGCTTTGTTTGCGCAGCAGGCGCTTTTCGCCAACACACCCCAATGATTCTCCCAATGTCCCCGGCACAGTCCAGTTGAAGTCAGGTCCGGAGATCCCGTTTGTGGGCCGTGCCGGCGACCTGCACTGGGGTATCGTTTCCTCTGGATCCTCTGGAGCCTCTGGAGCCTCTGGAGCAGCCCAAAATCCATCCTGTATATCGCGCCCAGGGCCGCTTGAGGGATTCAATTTCTTGGAACGGCCAATGGCGCTTCTCAGTGTTAGCAGCCGGATTATTTCCGTTGCGGGCATTTTGAGACGCGGTTATCCTGATAGCGGGGTCGCCGTCCCACATTCGAACGCGATTGCATCACAGACCCCAATTCTGACTCTTGACACCTGCTATGGACAGAGTATAATAAAAAGACTGACTGGTCTTTTTGTGTATTCAAGATTCTTGGCCGTACACCCATGCCCAAGCTGAAGCCGGAAACACTAGCGGAACGCAAACAAGATATCCTTAACGCAGCACTAGTCTGCTTTGCGCGTAGTGGTTATCACCAGACAACCATGGACGACATCGTGGCCGAAGCCGGGCTGAGCAAGGGCGGCGTTTACGTTCACTACGATTCCAAGAAGGCGCTCTTTCAATCGTTGCTCACCTGGACAATCGAACAGTTTGCATTTGATTTGGATCGAATGCCATCCACCGATAGTACAGTCATCGCACAACTCAAAGCGTTGATGCGAGCTATGGTCGAATCCATGGCATCACCGCGTTTTCAAGAAATGAGTCCGCTCTTCTTGGAGATGTGGGTGCAACATCTCAACGATGCTGAGGTCAAACAGACCGCACTGGATTCGTATGCCCAGTTTCGCACCCCTTTGGTCAAACTGATCGAGAGCGGCATCGACCGCGGGAACCTGCGCCCGGTGGATGCTTTGAGCATGGCAAACATTCTGATTGCGATTCCCGAGGGCCTGATGGTCCAGGCGCTGGTAGATTCCGATTCCGTGGATCTGGCGTTCAATTGCTGCTACGCTGGACAGCCTGATCGATGGCTTGCGCATCGACCAGAACGAGGCTTCATTGGGTGAGACCCAATAGGAAGATCGTCCTATGGTTCTGAAAAACCTGATGCGTCGCGCAACACGCAGCATTCTGACGGTGCTCGGCATCGCCGTCGGTGTAGCTGCCGTGGTCGCGCTGGGTGCAATGGCCGACGGCATTGTCAAGAACTACGGCAACGCGCTTGGCGTTTCCAACGACCTACTGGTAACCCAGGCCAACTCCTACGATGTGGTCTTCAGCAATCTTGACGAAACACTGGGCGACCGCATGGAGTCGATCCCTGACGTCACCAATGTTGATCCTGGCGTCTTCGGCTGGATCGCAGTCGGTGACCTGCCCTATTTTCTGGTCTACGGCTATGAGCCGGGCAGCGTGGCCATGAGCCACTACAAAGTGGTCGAGGGCAAACCGATCACCGGCCCCAAGCAGATCATCATCGGGCGTCGCGCCTCAGATGCACTCAAGCAGAATGTTGACGATACGTTACGTGTCTACGGTGTGCCGTATCGAATTGTGGGCATCTATGAGACCGGCGAAGGTATGGAAGAGTCGGGTGGCGTGGTGACCCTGGCCGACAGCCAGAGCATCGCCCAGAAACAGCGTCAAGTCAGCCTCTTTCAGGTTGGCATTCACCCTAGCGCCGATATTGACACAGTAATCGCCCGCATCGAAAACCTGGACAGCGAGTTGACTGTCAGCCGGGCCAGTGAGTACGAGACCAGCCAGCAGTGGACGGCCAGCTTGCAGGGCTTTGCCTGGGGCATTGCCGCCATCGCCATTCTGGTCGGCGGGCTGGGCATGATGAGCGCGATGGTCATGAGCGTGCTCGAGCGCACACGCGAGATCGGCACGCTGCGCGCCGTGGGCTGGAGCCGCGGGCGCGTGATCCGCATGATCATGGGCGAGGCTGTGATGCTCAGTCTGGTCGGCGGCATCATCGGCGTCTTCTTCGGGGTTTTCTTGGCCTGGGGGGCAGGTCAAATTCCCGGCGTCGGCGCTTTCCTGGAGGGCAGCCTTTCACCCAAGATTATCTTACAGGGCATGACCACCGCCCTGGTCCTGGGGCTGATCGGCGGCATCTATCCGGCCTGGACCGCGGCCAATTTGCAGCCGGTTGAAGCATTGCGTTACGAAGGCGGCGGCGGATCGGAATCCAAAGGCCTGCTTTCGCGCATCGGCAACCAGAGCTTTCGCAACCTCTGGCGGCGCAAGACGCGAACACTCATCTCGGCCACGGGCATCGGCATCGGTGTCGGCACATTGGTCATGCTGGGCGGCATGATCGACGGTATGATCGGCCAGCTGAATGGCATGGCCGGCGGCGGCGGGGCAGGCAACATCACTGTCATGCAACGGGATGTGGCTGACATGAGTTTGAGCAGCCTGGATGAACGCGTCGTGCGCCAGATCCAGGCCATGCCCCAGGTCAAGTCGGTCAGCCCCATCGTGCTCGGCTTTCTGAGCACACCGGATCTGCCCATGTTCATCATCTACGGGCTCGACCCCAACAGTGATGCGATGGATCACTTCAAACTTAACGAGGGCAGCTATGTACGCCGCCCCAACGAAGTGATTCTGGGCAAGATTGCGGCTGAGACCTATAAGCTGGGCATCGGCGACACTATGAAGCTCTACAACAATCATTACAAGATCGTGGGCATCTACGAGACTGGTTCTGCGTTTGAAGACGGCGGTGGGATTTTGGCCCTACGGGAGTCCCAGAATCTGCTGGGACGCCAGCGATCGGTGACCTTCATCTTCCTCGATGTGGAAGATCCGTCGCAGGCGCCGGCTGTTGTCGCTGCCATAGACAAGCGTTTCCCGGAGGCACGCGCCAGTTTGAGCAGTGAATTCGCCGAGAACACCAACGATATTCAATCGACCGAGGCCATGACCAACGCCATTCGCCTGCTGGCATTGGTGGTCGGTGGGATCGTTGTGGCCAACACCATGATCATGTCCATCTACGAACGCACACGGGAGATCGGCACGTTGCGGGCCGTCGGCTGGCGACAGCGCCGAATCCTCAATCAGATCATCCAGGAGAGTGTCTATCTCTGCCTCTTTGCCGGCATATTGGGTTCGATCTTCGGCGTGGTCGTGCTCTCGTTGGTCGCGTTGATTCCCGGCGCAAATCAGTTCATCGCACCCTCCTGGTCAGTCGGCACATTTGCTATTGCCATCGGTGTCGCTGTTGTGCTCGGTCTGCTCGGCGGCCTCTGGCCGGCATGGCGCGCCAGCCGCTTGCAGCCGGTGGAGGCGTTGAGATACGAGTAGAGAATACTGCGTGCTTCTTGCTGCGTGAGGTCTGCGGGAGTCGCAATTGACAATATTCGGACCGTCGCCGTCATTTGATTAGATTGATCGCCAGAAGCCATCACGAACCACATTTCACGCAGCAAGCAGCAGAAAAACAAACCATCTCGATTGTTACATACATGACCGAGTCTACCAATCATGAAAAAATGGATCATCGCAATTGTCGTTTTGGCAGTCGTGGGGGCTGTGGGCTGGTGGGGCTACGGCCAGTACACGGCCGAGCAGGAGGCCGAGCTTGCCGCGGCTCAGGATGCCGAGGCTGTCGATGAACTCGAAAACGTGATCTGGGCGTCGGGCAAGCTGGAACCGCTGACCTGGGCTGAGCTCAACCCCATCAATCAGGGCTTGGTGACGACCATCCTTGTGGACGAGGGACAATGGGTACAGGCGGGCGATGTGCTGATCGAACTGGATACGGGTATTCTCCAGAGCCAAGTTGAGGCTGCCGAGGCCACGCTGGCAGAGGCCAATGCAGCGTTGGAGAAGCTGCTGGCAGGCGCCACCGACGCCGAGATCGCGGCTGCCGAGGCCGCTGTCACCTCTGCCCAGGCGGGCATTGCCCAGGCTGCCGGCCAGATGCTGGAGACCCAGGCCGCCATCGACACTGCGCAAGCTCAGGTCGAGAGCGCCAGGCGTCAGTACAGCGAGTTGGCCAGCCATCCCACCGACGCCGAACGTCAGATCGCCAGGGCCGAGGTTGCCGTGGCAGACGCCGGCATCAAACAGGCACAGGCCGCCTACAACCTGGTCAAGGGCGATCCGCAAATCGGCGCGTTGCCTCAGTCCAGGGGGCTGAACGAGGCGACGGCCGCGGCTGAGGTCGCCCGTGCCGGTCTGGCCTTGACTGAGCAAGGCGCCACGCCGCAACAGCTCGGCGTGGCCGCCAGCGCCATCAGCGTGGCGGAAGCCCAGGTCAGTGCCGCGGAGAGCCGCGGTCCGGGCGCAGAAGCCAACGTCCAGGCCGCTATTGCCATGCGGGACAGCGCTCGGGCCGCGCTGGACAAGCTGTTGGAAGGGGCGTCGGCTGAGGAAATCGCCATGGCGGAAGCCCAGGTGGCCGCGGCCGAGGCATCATTGCACAGCGCGCAGGGCGCATTGCGCCAATCACAGATCATCGCGCCCTTCGACGGCCAGGTCGGCGAGATCAACGTCCGTCCCGGCGAGCTGACTTCATCCGAGATCAATGCCTTGCTCGTCGGCGATCCAAGCCAGATGGAAGTGCGCACGACCGATCTGCGCGAAACTGACGTCGTCAATGTCGATGTCGGCATGCCGGTCGAGGTCACCTTCGACGCCTTGCCTGATACCATCTTTGACGGCGCCATCACCCGGATCGCACCAGTGAGCAACACGGACAAAGGCAGCACCAACTATACCGTTTACATTCAAGTCGATGATATCGATGATCGACTGCGCTGGGGGATGACCGCATTCGTCAATATCCAGATCGATCGATGATGCGACGGGGACAAATCGCCACAGATGACTCTACTGCAAAGATGTCCGGTTCACCACAGAGGCACGGAGAAGGCACAGAGTCCACAGAGGAAAAGCTCTGCCTACATGGGTTTATCCCGTTCCTCTGTGGCTGAATCGTTGTTATTGCAGTAGAGTCACAGATGGACACAGATAAACAACTGGTTTTCACTGATGGTTTTCAGGTTGACAGGAGCCCTCTTGGCCTATCAGTGTCTCATCCTTTCTTGCATCTGTGGCTATCTGTGACAAAAATTGTTTCCACAGTGAAAGTCCGGTAACGACAGGCCCAATATGACTGAACCATTGATTCGTGCAAGCCGACTGACAAAAACCTATGGCGAGGGTGAGACCGCTGTTCATGCGCTGATCGATATCGATTTCACCGTCCAGCCCGGCGAGCTTCTGGCCATCATGGGGCCGAGCGGATGCGGTAAAAGCACGCTGCTCAACATGATCGGTGCGCTGGATCAGCCGACTGAGGGCGAGATTTGGGTTGCCGGAGAGAATCTGAACGACCTCAAGAATGTTGACACTTTCCGGGCCCAAACGGTCGGTTTCGTGTTTCAGTTACACAATCTGCTGCCTACGCTAACGGCACGCGAGAATGTCGAAGTGCCCATGTACGGGCAGTCCTTGAGCGCCAAAGAACGGCGAGAGCGGGCAGACCATCTGCTCTCTCTCGTCGGCCTGGCTGAACGCTCAAGCCACCTGCCGAGCCAGCTTTCCGGCGGCCAGCGCCAGCGCATTGCCGTAGCCCGCGCTTTGGCCAACGATCCGGCTTTGATCCTGGCCGATGAGCCGACCGGTTCGCTGGACAGCCGCAGCGGGGAAGAGATTCTGGACCTGATGTCCGACCTCAACAGCACTCAGGGGACTACCATCGCTATCGTGACCCACGACCGGCGCGTGGCCCAGTCGACCCAGCGTGTGTTGCGCATGCGTGATGGTCGCATCGTGGCCGACAACCGACTGCTTGACCCCATGGAGGAAGATCTGCGAACGTTGGCCAACAGCCGGCTGGGCCAGGCAATCATGGACCCGGATGATGAGCCGTTGGCGCAGATCACGGCAGAGGAAGAGTTGGTTCTGCGTCGGATATTGGAGCGTATTGATGGTCCTTTGGCGGAGGCGGGCGAGGAATAGGTCGCCCTATACATCGTCGCAAATCCATTTCGTTTTGCGAAGCAGGGCCACGCCCTTGATTGATTTGACTATTTGACGGAATCTACCCGGAGAGATCGATGCCTACATCATTGCGTTTTCGAACTGACGGCACCTTCACCATCGCAGTGATCGAAGATGTCCATTGGCACAACGGCGAAGCAGCCGACCAGCGCTCGGCCGCCCTGATGGCCGCAATTTTGGACGCCGAACAGCCCGATCTGGTGGTCATCAACGGCGACCTGATCCACGGCATGGATTGCGTGGATCCGGCCAAGTCCTGGCTCGATGCCATGCAGCCGATCCTGGAGCGTGGGCTGCCCTGGGCGGCCGTCTTCGGCAACCATGATGACGAAGGGGCACTCGATCGCGCTGCGCTGATGGCGTTGCAACGAACGTTGCCAGGATGCCTGTCGGAAGCGGGTCCGGCCGATATTTCCGGCGTCGGCAACTACACGGTGTCGATCTTGGAGCCTGAGCAGGAAGGCCCGGCGGCGAACCTCTACTTGCTCGACTCCCACTCCTATGCAAAGGCTGCAGTCGGCGGCTACGATCTGGATCAAACATGATCAGGTCGCCTGGTTTCGGGAGACAGCTGCGCGGCTACGCAATCAGCATGCCGGGCAGGTTCTGCCGGCGCTGGCCTTCTTTCATATTCCGCTGCCGGAGTTCAACGATGTGTGGGATTTCTATGCCTGTCAAGGGGCCAAAGGGGAGACGATCTGCTGTCCGTTGATCAACACGGGGCTCTTTGCCGCCATGCATGAGGCCGGCGATGTGATGGGCGTCTTCTGCGGCCATGACCATCTCAATGACTTCATCGGTGAGCTGTTCGACATCCGTCTGGCCTTTGGACGCGCCACCGGCTATGGCGGCTACGGCCTGGACGGCTTCGCCCGCGGCGCCCGACTGGTACGGCTCCATGCGGGCGAACGCCGGTTCGACACCTGGCTGCGCCTGGAAGGCGGGCACGTCATCAAAAAACAACCACCCCACGAACCGGAGTTGACTCGCTGCCTGTGTCTGCCGTCCGATTACGAGTAGTGTCATTCCAGAAAATGGATTGGCTTTGTTCAAAACTGATCGGGCGACAATCCTCCACTTGGCGCGACGGGCACGTGATGGGGCGGGCGAACGCAGGTTGTGATCGGATCGATTTTCCCGCCCCACCAGGTGCCCCTACGGGTCTCAACTTATTCTGAGCACACCCAAATGGATCGGGCGTGCGAGCTGTGCCGGAGCCGAAAATCCAGGCATGATCGAGGTATATTATTCCTCCACCTCGATCATGACGATCGCGTTGCCGTCCACATCGATCGTCCAGAGATTGCCCTCCGCATCAATGTCTATGCCGACCGGTTTGGCGCGTGAATTGTCAGGCGCGCTCACCAGCCAGGATCGGCGCTGCGTGCCGTCAGCCGAAATGCGAATAATCGTGCCCTGCTCAGGTTGAGTGACGTAGATGTTGCCGTCGAGATCCAGCGCCAGATGCGCACCGTCTACTGTGTTGAACGGAGCCAGCGACCACGCTTCAAGTAACTGCCCTGACTGTGACAGATGGAGCAGGCGGGCATCTCGTGCATCTGTTACAAACAGATCGCCCTTGTTGTCAACCACCACATCGACAGGCTGGCTGCCCTCGCCCTCCAGGACCGGGACGGCAGCCAGCTCATTTCCATCGGCGTCCAGGTGCAGCACACTGCCTTGGCGAGTACGGGCGATCCAGATAGTGCTGTCGGAATCGACAAAGATGCCTCGTGCATCGCCGTACCTGTTTAGGTCGCCCGGAACTGGCGAAAGATAAAGGCCATCCGGGCTGAACCGGTGTAGCTGTCCTCGACTCGAGTCAAGGACATAGATGTCTCCATTGGGCCCGACAGCGATATCGGAGATCTCTTCCAACCATGGGCCGTCGGGGTCAGGCCTACTAGTGACCTCTGCTGAGTTGTCGAGGACGAACATCCCCGCGCCGGCAGAATCGCCCACAAATATCCGCGGCTCGACACTGCCGGGGATGACGCCGAGGCCAATGGCGTGGGGATTCGTCAGGCCGCTGGCCTCAGCCAATGGTAGATAGCGTTGACGCCTCTCCACCTTTTTCATTGCCCCGGAATCGAGCGGCGAAATCGGCGATAGAAATGGGCTATTGTTGAGACCTGTATAGGCATCGTTGACGGCCGATGGCATTGCACCTCTGGCATTGGGATCCCTGAGAACAGGTGCTCCATCGATCTCAACGTTGATGCCCGTCTGTGCTATCGGCGCCAAACGGTCCAACTGATCGTCCACAACCAGGATTCTCCCCTGGCCATCGACAGCGATGCTGGATGGGCGCTGGAAACCGGCCCAGAGATCTAGCAACTGACCGTCTTCACCGACATGCACAACGCGTTGGCGATCCGGTTCTGTGAACAATACGCTGCCATCATCTGCTATCAACAGACGAGGTGGAGAAGCAGGCGACGCCCGGTCCGTCTGCAATGTGGCCAAGACTTCATCGTTCCTGGAGATCTTCAACCACCGGCCGCTGACGCTGTCCAGTGCCCAGAACGCTCCGTCAGCAGTCGCGGTGACTGCTACCGGTTGCTGCACCTGTCCGCTGCCGGTATGGACCGAAGCCAATTGTCCGTCGGAGGTCAGGCGCAACACCTGGCCTAGCGCAGGGTCGGCGAAAAGGATATCGCCATCTTCGCCCACGGACACGCCGGCAGGCGCTGCCAGTAGATTGCGAGTCGGCATTTGTTTGAGGGGATTCCCTGCACCATCGTACCAAATCAGCGCAGCATCAGCTCCGCCGTGACTCACGATCAGGTGGCCTTCGGGTGTCAGGGCCATGGCCGTCGGACGCTCCTGGCTCAGACTGAAACTGCTGACTTGTTTTCCTGTCTCGTCGAAATGCACGATCGCGGCCGGTTGCTTGCCGAGGACAAAGATGTGGCCTGCTCCGTCAACGACGACATCGCCGGGATCGGAGACGCGTAGATTGTCGTCCGGTTGTCGATAGGCAGGGGGGCGGCTATGTTGCGTGATGTCTTGGACGCCTGATTGGGTCGTGAATCGATAGAGCAGGACCTCATCATTCTCGGATCGTAGGGCCATCTCTTCACGGATGGGCCAACATGCCTCGATCCGCTCGAGAATGGCGTTGACTTCGAGTGCACTTGCATGAATCAGCAGCATCTGTGCCCGCTGATCGTCACAGAGCGCGGCCATGGACAACGCTTCAGCGGACGTCAGAAAACGGATGCGCTCGGGTTCGATGCCGTAGGCGCGCAGAATCATGTTCTCGCGTGCGGTGTCAGAATGGTCCCAGACCACATAGATCGGGATCCCGCTCCCGTCTCGTGTCGCGCTCTCCTGAAACTCACGGACCAGCAAGGTCTGAGCGGGCATTCGCAGCTGTGGATCGGCAACGGCTGCAATATGGAATTGGTTGATCAAAACTGCGGCTGCAACAATACCCGCTGCCCAGGCCAGTCTCGAACGCTGGCTGTCGGCAAAGAGGATGCGACCGAGGGCTGCCGCGCCTACCCCCGCAAAGATGACGTAGATCGGCACCAGCACGAACATACGTGTGGTCGATACCCATTCGTACTGCTGAATGGCGCTGACTGCAAACCAGAATGTGAGGCCGGCGAGAAGCCATGCAAGCCTGGCCCGTTGGCGCCGGCCGGCGATGGCAGCGGCCAGGCCGACAAGCAGCAGGACGGCCGTCAACGGGTCGACGTGGGGACCGACCACGAAATGGGTGTTGTGATTGTTGGCGAGAAAGGCTTGTCCGCCGCCGATTAGATTGCGGATAAGTTGGTTACTCTGTTCCGCTGCCTCACTCTGTATGGGCGTAGCCTTCAACAGCCCCCGCCAGTTGTCGAGATTGAAGAGCAACGGCGTTGCAACGGCCAGTGTCCCCGCGCTAATTGCCAGTGTACTCGTTAGTGCTCGTTTCCATGTTGACCAGGAGAGCAGGAGCACCAGAATGCCGATGGGCAGAAAGACCAGACGAGCGAGACCGAAGAGCAGGAATGCACTGCCCAGGGCAGCGCCCAGCGCGTAGTAGCGCACCGCGCTTTCGCGCCTCTGAGCAAAGGCGAATAGAGCCAACCCGACCGTCAACGGCAGCAATGCCTGTGTGTTGTTGTAGGCCGCCATGGAGAAACTGAGCAGTAGATGCGAAGCCGCCAGCAATCCCGCCGCGACAATGGCCGCCGTGCGTCCTGCTAGCCAGTTGGCGAAGAGATAGACGGCCGGAACCGAAAGCGCCACGGGCAGCAGCGACGAGAGTCGCCAGCCGTAGACAGTTTCACCGGCCAGACGCATGACCCACGCCTGGAGCGCTGATGAAAAGAGCGTGTGGTAGGAGTTTGCATCGACCACTGAAAAAAGCGTGTGCAACTCCGGTCGGTGGATGATGGTGGTTGCCAGATCGAAAAATCCCCACTCATCGCCCACGAAGGCATAGCGCCATGACCAGATTCGGCCTATGCCCAACAACAGCGCGATGATGCCCAGTCCAAGCATCAACGCATAGTCTGTTGCATCCAGATCGCTCTCTGCGCGGGCCATCCCTAGGGCGCCGCCGATGAAGAGCAGCGCTCCGAGTAGAAACAGCGGGACCGCGTTGACCGGCTGAGCAATGACGACACCGACGCCCAACAACATCGGGGCCATGCCAATTGCGAGCAGCAGCCCGGTGACAGTCTGGGCGAGAAGGGAAGGCCTTTGCAAATCCCAGATCAGCGCCACCGCCGCCAGCGAGCCGATGCCCGTCAGCCAGAGTGCCGGACTCGGCGTCTGTGTGCCGGCAAGCACCTGATAGGCTTGGATGCTGATGCTTGTCAATCCAAGAAGGGTCAGCAGTGTGATCCAGACGAACCGCCACGGGGTGACGTTTTCCACCTCATTTTTCGCATTCGCTGCTATGCCGTCAACGTTCCACAGCACAAGAACAAAGAGCAGCAGCGCACCGATCCCTGCCAGCAAGCCCAGGTGATGGGGAAGAGGGGCTGCGTCAGCGCAGAGGCTATCTAGCAGGCAGGCTTGTCCGGCTAGCCAGTTGTCGATCGGCAGTGAAGCGTTGAGCCATGGCTGAAGATAGAAGATGTAGAACGCCGATACCGCCAGCAACAGCCCGCCGCCCATTGCAGCGATCCGCCAGACGGCGATGGACGATGCCGAATCAAAACGGTGGACTGGGTCAGTTGAGTCGCTTGGCGGGATGCGGGACATTACGGCTTCAGTTTGATAATTGATGGCTGGTTGAAGATCAGTTCGTTGGTTTTCGGCAGACACAGTACTTCACGATTTGTCATTCTGAGTATTCCTCGCCGGGTTCCCGGCGCTCTAACTGGAATGACAAACAGGTTGTGTCATTAGAAGTGGGTTTACTGAACAACTTCACTCTGGAAAATGACCAGCGAAGAATCTTGATTTGCTTGAATTCTTGAACTACTGAGACTCGATGCTGCCAAGGTTGCGTACGCATTGTACCACGGCAATCGCGTCTAAATTCCAGAGGGAGATCATTTTTTCGGCAGGGTTGAATCCGGCCGCTAACATCGAAAAGCCGCCTCAGCGGCTAAACGCTCAGCGCCTGAGGGCGCTTTTCGCTGTTAGCAGCCGGATTCCATCCGTTGCGGGCAATTTAGACGCGATGGCCCTGCGCATTGTACGGAAATCGAAAAGGGGGTGCAAGGTCAGTCCGGTTTGAGGTTGAAGGAACTGTCGTTTTTGTTCTGAATGCAGTTCACCGGCGATTTTTCAAAAAATGAAGCGTCAGGTATTATGCGCGGCAAGATTGTGAGAAACTCGATGGCATCCATCTAAACTGAAAGTGCAACGGGATTATGGGTTTTGTAGGTCACGCTTGCAGCGTGACAAGGTACACATACCAGATGGATCCAGAGGTCACCAAACTCGTCCGACTGCAAGTCGGACCTACAAAACTCATGTTTTCATAGTGCCTTCAGTTTAGAAGCTCCAGGCGAAGAGATTATGACTCAAGAGACAAACGGCAACGCCCCTGTTAACGCTAACGGCTTTCATGCCGTCTTCAGCAATTCTGATCGCCCTACTCTGCGTCCGCTGGACATCCGCCGCCACCACGAGAATGGTCATCCCTATCTCGTACTGCGCGACCCGCTTGAACTGAGCGAGCAGACAATCGCCATTCCCCAGCCTTTGGCCTCTGTTCTCGCCTTCTGTGACGGCGCACATGACATTGACGAGATGGCTGCGGCCTTTACCGACTATTTCCAGACCGCCATCGATACCGAGGTTGTGGAAGAGTTGATCCAAGCGTTGGATAGCGCCTACCTGTTGGACAATGCCCGATCTCAGGCGGCGATTGTCCGGTTGGTTGAGGCGTATCGCTCTGCCCCGTTCCGCCCGCCCCAGCTTGCCGGGCGCGGCTATCCGGCCGACCCTGCTGAATTGCATGGCCTGCTGCAGGACTATCTGGAGCAAGCATCAGCAACGCCGCTGCCTGCCGAAGCCTGGCCCCGGCGGGCCGGCTTGCTGAGCCCGCACATCGACTACCCACGTGGTGGGCAAGTCTATGCGGAAGTCTGGAAGTCGGCGGCGGAGGCGGCCAAAGGGGCGGAACTGGTCATTATCTTCGGCACGGATCACTATGGTGACGATCCGTTCACCTTGACGCGTCAAAACTACGCCACGCCCTATGGTGTTCTGCCCACGGATCAGACTGTCGTTGATGAGCTGGCACGGGAAATCGGCGAGGAGGCCGTCTTCGCGGGTGAGCTGCGCCACCGGGACGAGCATTCGATTGAGCTGGTGGCAGTCTGGCTGCATCACATGCGCGGCGGAGAGCCGGTCGAGGTTGTGCCGATCCTGACCGGATCGTTGCGTCAGACGCCTCAGAACGGTGATGGATTGATCTCAGATCCGACCACGGAAGCGGTGTTGGCCAAGCTTGATGAGTTGGCATCGGATCGACGCGTGCTGGTCATAGCCTCCGGCGATCTGGCCCATGTTGGCCCAGCCTTCGGCGGGGTCCCGCTCGATCTGTTGGCACGACAGCAAGTGCGCCGGGCTGATGATGAGTTGATCGCCACAATGGAAAAAGGCGACACCGAAGGGTTCCGAGGCGCCATCGGCCGCGTCGACAATTGCAACAATGTCTGCGGCGTTTCGCCTATCTACTTGACCATGCGCATGATTGAGCAAGACCGCCCGAACGGCGACCTGGTTGGCCAGCCGTTTGGCTATGCTTCCTGTCCGGCAGATGACGCGGATACGTCAGCTGTGACTGTGGCGGGGATGATCTTTCGCTAGGGACCGGTGACCAGACGACGTACTTGTTTTCGGGTCAATCTCGACACAACTGGACATTTGGGCAGTCTCTGACACCCAAATATATGGTAGAATGAAGGTATGCTTGTCCGGGGTCAAAGAAGGTGACGTCTCCGGGAAGCGAACCTATCCTGTTCGCTGGGGTTGTCCGGCATCGGGCCAATGTAATACTTTGACCATTCAATGATGTCTGGTGAGCCTGGCAGCACTCGTGGCCAGGCTTTTTTGTTCTTTGGTTCCAGCTCGAATCGAAGGTCGCGTTCGTAGCGTTTTCGCTGATCTTTTCTCTGTATGCTCTCATACTTCCGTGTCGTTCTTACCGACAACTTGGCGGCAGTTTTCATGAGAAGGAGGTTCATGATGCAGTGGATACGTTGGTTTCAAGATCTGACCATCGATGATGTGCCCCTGGTCGGGGGCAAGAACGCCAGCCTGGGCGAGATGATTCGTGAGCTGACGCCCAAGGGCATCAGTATTCCAAACGGCTTTGCCGTGACGGCGCAAGCCTACCACGCCTTTCTCCAGTTCAACGAATTGGATGCGCGCATCCAGAACGTCCTCAACGACTTTGACATCCATGACGTCAACGAACTCTTGGATCGGACAGGGCAGGTGCGGCGCATGATCCTATACGGCGATTTCCCCCCGGACATGCGCGAGGAGATCGTTACCAGCTATCGAGAGCTGAGCCGGATGTACGATGAACGCACCACCGATGTGGCTGTGCGTTCATCTGCCACGGCCGAGGATCTGCCCACAGCCAGCTTTGCCGGCCAGCAAGAGACCTTCCTAAACGTCAACGGCACGGCCGTTGTGTTGGAATCGGTCAAGAAATGTTTTGCCAGTCTCTTCACGCCGAGGGCCACCAGCTATCGAGAAGATATGGGTTTTGGCCACTTTGACGTTGGGCTTTCAGTCGGTGTGCAGAAAATGGTACGCGCCGATCGAGATTCGAGCGGCGTCATCTTCACGCTGGACACGGAGACCGGTTTCCGCGACGTTGTCCTGATTACGTCAGCCTACGGTCTTGGCGAGAACGTGGTCCAGGGTCGGGTCGCACCGGATGAGTTCTACGTCTTCAAGCCGACCCTGCGTGATGGCTATCGCCCTTTGATCGGAAAACGGCTGGGCACCAAAGAACTGCGCATGGTCTACGACGAGTCCGGCAGCAAGCTGGTCAAGAACATCGATGTCTCAATTGAAGAACGCGATCGATTTTCGATTTCGGACGAAGATGTACTCAAACTGGCTGAATGGGCGATGGTGATTGAGGACTACTACACGGAGAAGCGAGGGGCCGATACGCCGATGGATATTGAGTGGGCCAAGGACGGCTTCACCGGTGAACTCTTCATTGTGCAGGCCCGTCCGGAGACTGTCCACAGCCAACGCCAGATCACCAAGATCGAGACCTATCGCTTGCTGGAGGAGGGAGAAGTCCTGTTGACCGGACTGGCTGTTGGCGACAAAATTGCCACCGGCACGGTACGCGTGATTCCCAATGTGGCCCACATTCGAGACTTCAAGCCCGGTGAGATTCTGGTGACGGATATCACTGACCCGGACTGGGAACCGATCATGAAGAACGCTGCCGCCATTGTCACCAACCGTGGCGGGCGCACCAGTCATGCCGCCATCGTCTCGCGTGAGTTGGGTATCCCTGCGATCGTCGGCAGCAACATCGCAACGAAGGTGCTTGAAACAGGCCAGATGGCGACCGTTAGTTGCGCAGAGGGCGAGGCAGGAAAGGTCTATGCAGGCGAGATGGCCTTTGATGTTCAGACCGTTGACGTCAGCGAAATGTCCCGTCCGCGTACCCAAATCATGATGAACATCGGCAGCCCCGAGATGGCTTTCAAGCAATCGGCCATCCCCAATGACGGTGTGGGACTGGCGCGCATGGAGTTCATCTTTGCCAACTGGGTGCAGGTCCATCCGCTGGCTCTTACCCGGTATGATACGCTGCCGGAAGATGTGCGTGTCCGGGTGGATGAGATCACAGTCGGCTACAATGACAAGGTTGAGTTTTTCGTGGACAAACTGGCCCAGGGCATCAGCACCATTGCCGCAGCCTTCTATCCGAAACCGGTCATCCTGCGCCTTTCCGACTTCAAGACCAACGAATATGCGCACCTGGTAGGTGGTTATCTCTTCGAACCCGAAGAGGCCAACCCCATGATCGGGTGGCGCGGGGCCAGTCGCTACTACCACCCTGACTACCGTGAAGGCTTTGTGCTCGAGATCAAGGCCATCCGGCGCGTGCGCGAGCAATTTGGCCTGAACAATCTATTGGTCATGGTGCCGTTCTGTCGTACGCCGGCAGAGGGGCAGAAGGTACTCGACGTAATGTCCGAGGAGGGCCTGCCACGGGGCAAGGATGGACTCGAGGTCTATGTGATGGCCGAAATTCCATCCAACATCCTGATGGCCGATGAGTTTGCTGAGTTGTTCGACGGCTTCTCCATTGGCTCCAATGATCTGACCCAGCTGACGCTGGGCGTGGATCGGGACTCGTCACAGATCGCCGAACTCTTTGACGAGCGTATCGCAGCGGTGCGTCGCTCCTGCTCTATGCTCATCGAGACTGCACATGCCCATGGATGCAAGGTCGGCATCTGCGGGCAGGCGCCATCCGACTATCCGGAGTTTGCCGCTTTCTTGGTCGAACAGGGCATCGATTCGATCAGTCTGATTCCAGATACCATCCTGCGCACAACCGCCGATGTCCTTGAGGTGGAACGTGAGATGGAGGTCGAGCTGGCGTGAACAATGGTGAGGGGATGAACCGGTGACAAGACGAGCAGCAAGTCTGTGAAGATGACTCGCCCAGTCCCAAATTGCCGTTCACCGTGTCACCCCCTCACCCTGTCTGGAGTAATAAGCATGGACGAATCACGCGTCACGCAATTGACAAAAGGCCCGCCGGTCTACATTGTGACGGGGGGTACGGGCGCGTCCGGTGAACTCCTGGCGCGGACAGTTCTGGCTCAGTTTCGACACGTGCATGTGCCCATCGTCATCAAGCCGCACATCCTGACAACCCAGCAGGTCGAAGAGGTTCTGGACGAAATATCGGATGCCAACGGCACCATCGTTCACTCGATGGTCAATGAGGCATGCCGGAGACACCTGGTCGATCTGGCCGCACGCAAGGCCATCTATTCCGTTGACCTTGTGGCTCCTTTGCTCGACCATCTGGCTGCCGAACTCGGTCAAGAACCGCAAGGCCAGCCGGGCCTCTACCGTCGCCTGCACAGCGCCTATTTCGACCGCATCGACGCCATTGAGTTCGCAGTCGCCCACGATGACGGCAAACGGGTCGAGGAACTGTCTGAGGCTGAGATCGTCCTGATCGGCGTCTCACGTGCCGGGAAGACGCCCATCAGCATGTACCTTTCGGTTCTGGGATGGAAGGTGGCCAATGTCCCATTTGTTTTCGGCATCCCGCTGCCGACAGAACTGGCGAAAGTCAAGCCCGGACGCTCGGTTGGCTTGATGATCGAAGCTCGGCAATTGCTCGCCCGCCGGCGCTGGCGCCAGAAGCATACGGGCATTCCCGTGGGGGACTACACGGCCAGAGACCCGCTGGTCGAGGAACTGCGGGCGGCAAATCACCATTTCCATCGGGAAGGCATTCCGGTTGTGAACACGACCGAGAAGCCCATCGAAACCTCGGCGGACGAAGTAATCGCCCTGGTCACAGGACGCGGTTTCGCAGAGCCGGAAATCGGCTAGCACGTTCTGATTCCTCAAGAAAAAGCTGCAGATGACTCTGCTGCAAAAAGGTCTCATTCACCACAGAGAGGCACGGAGAAGACACAGAGGGAAAGCTCTTTCCATCGGAGCTTCTATGCGGCCTCTGTGTCTCCGTGTTTAAGAACCATCTGCTGAGGACATAAGGTACTTCCTGTTCCAGTTCACGGCCGCAAACATGAAGGCTGAACTACATGACCAATCAGAGCAGAACTGGATTCGCCATGCGGCCCGGCGTCTTGGCAAAGTAGCTCTTTTTGCCTTCAGCCTCTTCCTTTTCATTCTGGCCATCACGTTGATGAAGGAGGGCGCACATAGCCTAACGCCTCTGGTCAGAGACACATTTCGCGCGACTGGACCCGTGCGCAGCCTCGGCTTTGGCTGGCTATTTGCCTATTTGGTAATGAGCGGCTCACCAGTGGCCGCAGTGGCTCTTGCCTTTTTGGACGCCGGCGCGCTGACGCCCCTATCGACGTTTACCATGATCACCGGCAGTCGACTCGGTTCCAATTTTGTGGTCATTCTTGTGGGACTGATCTACGTCTGGCGAGGCCACGATCGGGCCACAAGTCTTGGCATGGGGCTTCTCTCCTTTTCCATCACCGCATCAACACATGTCGCGGGTCTGTTCATTGGCATTGCGTTGCTGGCCTCGGGTCTGCTCGAGTCGGATGCAGATTGGGTCCGGGGCACGGCTCCAATCGATATTCACGGTCATATTTGATCCCATCGTGGCGTCACTCAGTCGGTCCTTGCCCCCATGGGCGCTCTTTGTTGCTGGACTGGGACTGATTATCTTCAGCTTTAGCTTGTTTGATCGATGTCTCCCGGAGATGACACTCAAAGAGAGCCAGTTGGGGCGCGTCTCACGCCTGGTCTACAGCCCCTGGATCATGTTGACGCTGGGTGGGGCGATCACCCTGCTCTCCATGTCAGTAAGCGTCTCGCTGGCCATTCTCGTGCCGCTCAGCAACCGCGGCTTTATCCGCCGCGAAAATGTGATACCCTACATCATGGGCGCCAACGTGACTACATTCATTGATACGCTGCTGGCATCCATGCTGATGGACAATCCGGCGGCCCCAACGGTCGTACTTGCCGAGATGTTGAGCATTGTAATTGTGTCCGCCTTCATATTGGCGTTCTTCTATCGTCCGTATGAGCGCTGGACGCTTTCGTTCGTCGGCTGGTGTACGAAGAATGATCGCAATCTGCTTATCGTCGCTGGCTCGCTGATTGGCGTACCCCTTTTGTTGCTCATTGTCTAGACTGAGCGCCGACTTCCGCCCAGTCTCCTCCAGCCTGCTTACCTTCATCCACATGTCGGTAAGCGGAGAACGAGCGGATTGATCGTACCTTTGCAATACGCACCCAAGCGGTACCAGGTCTTGGACCGATAGAATCACCATTTTTTGACCAAGAAGGAGGACTGCTCAAAATGCATCTGTTGGTGGCAACGGGCGGCTCCAGTCATTCAGATATTGCCGCACGTGTGGGTTTGAGGCTGGCTCATCTCATCGGGGCTGACGTAACGTTGTTGTACGTGGTGAAACATGACAAACAACGACCGACAGCTCGCCGGATGCTGGACGATCTCTGCAAACGTTGGGCTGATGAATCGGTGCGCGTTCGGCGAAAAGTACGCGTTGGTCGACCTTTGACTGAGCTAAACTATGAACTGTGGGAGAATCCGGCCGACCTGCTGGTGATTGGAGAGCGTTCTCCCCATCGATTCTGGACTCGTCTGCGCGGCTCATTGGTCTCACGCTTGACCGACTCGGCTCCCTGCCCGGTCCTGATCGCCAAGGACGATGCGGTTCCGTATGGCCGCGTACTGCTTTGCGACAGCGGCGCTGACTCGCCGACCCTCTTTGAAGGTCTGGCCACACATGGCCTCTTCTCTCTCTTGGATTCAGCATCCCAGTTGACTGTTCTGCATGTGATGTCCCAGATCAGCGCCGCACCCGGGATCCGTGGCCGTGATCTGCGTGCCGGAGTCGATGAATTGATCAAGTTTCAGTCACCAGAGGGAGCGTTCATGGCTCGGGACGTGGCTTTGTTGAAAGAGTATGGCCTGTCAGCTGACGCCAAAATTCGGCACGGACTGGTCGTCGACGAGATCCTGGCTGAGGCATCAGGCGGCGACTATGATCTGATTCTCATCGGCGGCCACCGGGGAGGCGGCTGGCCGGCCCTGCTGTTAGACGATCTCGCCCATCAGCTTGTTACCCGCCTCGACCGGTCACTGCTCGTGGTTCGATAGAACAAACATCAGCCACAGATGCGACCACATCGGCGAGGGTTCCAGACACGATAGTAATCCCCATTATCTACACCCAAATTCTGATCTGCGTTAAACACTTGGCTCTTGTCGTTCGTTATCCTAGCGAGTGGCCGCTCACGAGCGAGGTTTAGGACCGAATGGGCAAGGGAGGAAGATGATGTTTGCCAATTATTGGGGTGAAGTAGAAATCGCCCGGCAACGGCGCTACTTTCTCATGCAGCAGGCAGAGCAAGAACGGCTTGTTGATCGGGTACCGAAGCGGAGATTTCCGACGTTGATCGCTCTGCGAATGCGGCTGGGCGCCTGGTTGGTCGTTGCCGGTCGTCGGCTTCAAACACCGCCATCGCTGCGTAATGCTCACGAGTGGTAATGGAGATTTCGCTCAGTGACGTTCACCGATCTGTACGACGACTATGAAAGCAGCCTGCGCGGCTTTGCCATCAGCTTGACCCACGACCCGGATCGGGCTGATGACCTGGTTCAGGAGACGTTTATCCGGGCCATGGGGCATGTGACCTTGCTGAGGGAGCTCAATCACCATCAGCGGCGGGCCTGGCTCAACCGTACCCTCAAGAATCGCTTCATCGACGAGCAGCGACGTGTCCAACGGGGGCGGGAACTGCTGGAGCAGGTGGCGACAACGGCTCCGGTGCAAGACTTCTCCGCCGGACGTCTCGCGGGCGAGATCCTGGATGCCGTGCCCGACCAGTATCGGGACATACTCTATCAACGCTATCTGCTCGGATTGAATAGCGTGGAGATCGCGGCCGATCTCGGCATCCCCGCCGCCACCGTTCGCTCCCGGCTGCATCTAGCCAGGAAATGGGTGCAACGGAATCAAGAGATGTTCTTAGAATAGGCAGTTTCTGCGAAAGACCAGGAACATGCCACAGATGAGTCTGCTGCAAGAAGGAAACTGGTCACAGATAGCCACAGATAAACAGCTGATTTTCACAGATGTTTGCCAGGTGTCCAGAGTAATCCCAGTACCATCTGTGTCTTATCCATTTTCATCTGTGTAAATCTGTGGCGAAAAGGGTTATTGCAGTGGACACAGGTATGGGCACAGAGATAGACACAGATAATTAGCATTTATTCACAGCTTGAAAGGATACCGATGATGGAACAGGGACAAAGAATTGGGAATGTAGGCCTATTGGACATTCGGCATGCTGAGGTGGAATCAATCGAGGCCATCGAATACATCGGAAATGTCGGCACGATACTCTACTCGAGAGAGACCGCATCTTTTCTGACGAAGCTAAATATCGGCAACATCGGTTCGTCGCTTGAGGTGCCGGATGACACCCAGTTTGTTTCCGGGCAGATCACGGTACATCGAGATTACTTCAAGCATCAGGAAGAACCGCTCAATCTGATGATTGCCGGTCAGATGATTGTCAAGCCGGATGTGCCGGCAGATGAGCTCTCCGCCGGGCTGGGTGAACTCTATGTCGCCGGGCAGATCGTCTGCCCGGACCATCTAATCGGCGCTGTTCAGGCCAAGATCAAGAATCTGTCCGGTCAGACCGTTGTCTACAAGGGCGAAGCGCGCGTTATCATGGGTAAGCTCAAGCTTGACACTGCCTTCCTTCATGGAATGGAAGACGGTGTCACGCTGTTGGTGATGGGCAAGGTGGATGCATCCGAGCTGCTCGATGATGCGTTGGTGACACAGAAGATCAGTGGGATGCAGGTGATGGGCAAACTGCTCTGCCGTGAGGAGAATGTCGAAACGCTTCAGTCGCTGCTAACCGGTGACATGGCCCGGCTCACGGTGATTCCGGCAGGCTATGAGATGATTGATCGACCGCTGGTCCTAGAACCGATCATGCTTAGTGCCTTGAGTGCGCGCAAGCTCTATTGCACCGAACGCATTGAGATCGCCGCTGATGTGACGGCCGAGCTGCTCGAAGCAGAGATCGACGGCTTAAGGAGCGAAGATCTGATCGTTAGCCCAAAGTCGCTCAGCGCGGTGGTGGCACGCAAGACCAACCTGCTCAGCCAACGGGCGATTTTCTATGAAGGGAAACTCTGGGGCGTACATGGCGAAGAGACCTTGCGCCCGCAACGCTTCGATTACCTCGACGGGATGATGACGATACTGGTGACCGGCGAATTGGTCATCGAACCTGAGGTGGAGCCCAGTGTATTGGCCGAGCGGGTCCATCAGATCGCCAATTTTGGCGAGATCCGGTGTACGTCTGCGCAGATGGGCGCGGTGCAGGCCAGGTTGACTGTGGACGAAGGGGCACTGGTCGACAGCATGGCCGAAGAATCGAATGACTTAACATTAGGCAATGTTGGATCTCTGGCGCTGTAAGGGACTTCAGAGTTCCCAATCATCTGAGGTGTGGAAGGTGGGCGTTTGTCAAAAGCCCACCTTCTTTTGGTTCAGCCACATGGAATCCAGAGGCGCCCTTTAGGCTCTCCAGGATTCCAGGGGGTTGACACGTCTGGGAGCGCCAAGCTCCAGTTTGGCTCGTGCTGCGCTAGCCGAGCCGGAGCTCGGCGGTCCCAGCCATGATCCTGCCCCTTGTCAATCCCTGAGATCCCAAAGAGCCGCCCTTTATTGCACCCGGCACTCTGTTCAGGCGTTAGCCCAACCACATGATATGCTTTGGGTGTATCCAATTGGCGCTAGCAGGTATCAGTTGACGAGACTTCGCATGAACCAGGTCCTATTCATCGGCAATGAATCGTTGTGGAAGGGTGGCCATCCGGAAGGCCATCCCTTGCGGCCCGAGCGGCTGCGTGACACTTGGGAGATGCTTCATGCCTACGATGCCTTTGCCGCGCCCCATGTTCGCATCGTTGCGCCGCGTTACCCGACGGACGACGATCTATTGACCTTTCACACGCGTGAGTACATTGAGGTTGTTCGTACATTGAGCCGCGGGGATCCCCATCGCCACGCAAGCCGTTGCGGTTTTGGCAGCGGTGACAATCCCATCTTTGAGGGGATGTTTGAGAGTGAGAGCCTCAAGGTCGGCGCATCGCTGGTCGGCGCACAGATGCTGGCCAAAGGAAGAGCAGACCGCATCTTCAGCTTTGCCGGCGGACTGCACCACGCCCATGCAGGGCAGGCTGCCGGCTTTTGCCTCTTTGGCGATGCGGTCATTGCCGCCAACCATCTGCTGGACCACGGGTTGCGCGTCGCCATCATCGACATCGACGCCCACCACGGCGACGGCGTGCAGGAAGCGTTCTACGGCACGCCCGACGTGCTGACCATCTCCATGCACGAGTCGGGCGAGACGCTCTTCCCTGGAACGGGTCACATTCATGAACTGGGAGAAGGGGAGGGGCAGGGTTTCTGCCTCAACATTCCGCTTGCCCCGTACACTGACGATGAAAGTGCGCTATGGACTTTCGACCAGATCGTGCCCGCTGCCATCAAGCGCTTTTCCCCCGATGTGGTGATCACCCAGTTTGGTGTTGACGCCCACTGGCGCGATCCGCTCACGCACCTCAGTCTGACAACCCACGGATTGGAGATGCTTTTCGAGCGCATTGTCGCCCTATGCCCACGACATATTAGCTGTGGGGGGTGGCGGCTATGACGGCATCGGTCGTGCCGCGGGCATGGACGCTGGCCTGGGGCGTGCTGAGCGGACAGACGTTGGCTGACTCGTTGCCGGACGCCGTTGCCGCGGCATACACGCCGGCGCTTCTGCACGACGATCTGCCGGCCCCCATTGAGCCGGAGCAGCGGGCGTGGGCGCGCCGTCGGAATGAACAGACTGTGATTGAGCTAGGCGATCTTGTTCGCAACACGGACCGTCTGCTCGACGGTCGTGGCAACATGAGGTCGGGGCTTGCCTCTGTGCTCACTACATCGGGCGACCACGAGGGTCGCCCCTACGGATTTATGGTTCTGAGATTGGACAGACGGCCCTGTATTCTTTCCTCATTTGCTCTCTGCCGCGTAGGATTCGCCGGCGTAGATGGCTCGCACTTCGGCGGCCGAGGTCGCTTTCTGCAGCGCGCTCATGCGTGCTTCCTCTTCCACCTGCAGCTTGCGTGCGTTCTCAAGCACGGCCTCTAGCTTGTCCGCAGGGAACTTGACGGCACCGTTCTCATCCATATGAATCAGTTCGCCGGGCGACACATCCATGCCGCCCACCGAAACGGGCACGTTGACCGCCTGAACGGCCATGGCGCCGTGACCGGCGGTGACGCCACTGAGCATGTACTGGAAACCCATGGGGCGAATTTCGTCCAGGTCGCGCGAGGGGCCGTTTGAGATCAGGCCGACACAGCCCAATGCTTTCATGGCTGAGACCATGTTGCCGCCGGCCAGACCAACCTTGCCCGCGATCTCGGGCGGGAACTTCTGCTGGAGGATGAGGACCGTCGGCTTGGGCGAGGCGTCCAGGGCGTCGACCACGTCCATGAACGTCAGCTGGGCGAAGTTGGGATCGGGCAGGCCATAGACGCAGGTCACGGCATAGCCGACCAGTCGACCCAACTCGGGATACATGCAGCGAATGGATTGGTCGGTGTACCAGTTCTCGGTCCAGGGATTGTAGAGTCCCAGGCAGGTGTCACTGGTGGGATAGGTGGCCACCACGTTGGTGATGGACGGGGTGTCGAAGTTCTTGAGCTCTTCAAGCATTTCAAGGTTGGTCGCCTGTGACATCGGTTTCTCCTGATGGCGTTGGATGGCGTGTTGATGTTGCTATCGATGGTTCTGTAGTCTACAACTCTGTTGGTATGGGGGCAACCCGGCATTCTTGTTTGGGTGCGTCCCATATTCTTGTACGATCGCCCCAGGCTGAAGCCATGGGGCTAAAAGGCAACGTCCTGTGAACGAGACTCGTTGTCGTCTGCCAATAGCCGGCTTCAGCCGGCGTCGCTCTCAGCCCCGACCGTTTACGGCGGGGCGGACATCTGCCATGCAATAATCTGGGATGCACCTTTCTTGCTTGACGATCTGTTGTTACTACGCTTACAGTGTCAGTAGACAAAACCAATAGAGAGCGTGACAAGGTGAAAGGGCGAAGAACGAATATGATCGATAACACGATGAATGTGGTCTATATCCATTCACACGATACGGGGCGCTATGTTCAGCCCTACGGATACGACGTGCCGACGCCCAACATTCAGCGGCTGGCAGAGCAGGGCGTGCTCTTTCGTCAGGCTTTTTGTGCGGCGCCGACATGCTCGCCCAGCCGTGCCTGTTTGCTCACTGGCCAGACGGCCCACAGCTGCGGCCAGTTGGGCCTGGCCAACCGCGGCTTCAACCTGCGTGACACAGACAAACACATCGTGCAGACGTTGAAGCAGCACGGATACAGCTCAGCTCTCTTCGGCATTCAACATCTGCACAGCGACGCCCGCTTGCTCGGCTACGATCTCATAGCCGAGACCAACAGCCGGGGCGGCGAGTACGACGGCGCGGCGCGTGCCCAGGATGCCGTTGACTTCCTGGCCAGTCGACCGCAGCAGCCGTTTTTCATGACCGTCGGCTACTTCGAGACCCATCGCGTCTTTCCCGAACCGGGGCCGCAGGAAGATGCGCGCTACACACGGCCCCCGGCGCCGTTGCCTGACTCGCCTGAAACACGCGAAGACATGGCCGCCTTTCAGGCCAGTGCACGCATTCTGGACGAGAACATAGGGCGGGTGCTGGACGCACTGGATGAGAACGGTTTGGCCGAGCATACGCTGGTCATCTGCACCACCGACCACGGGTTGGCCTTCCCCGGCATGAAATGCACGTTGACCGATCACGGCATGGGCGTGATGTTGATCATGCGCGGACCGGGCGGCTTCAGCGGCGGCAAAGTCGTCGACGCCATGGTCTCACAGATCGACCTCTACCCGACGGTCTGCGAACTGGCCGGCATCGACGCACCGGCGTGGCTGCAAGGGAAATCCATGCTGCCACTGGTTCAGGACGGGCGATGACCGAACAGTGGAAATCAACGAGGCGATCTTTGGAGAGGTCAACTACCACGCCGCCTATCAGCCGCAGCGGGCCGTACGCACACCGCGCTGGAAGTACATCCGTCACTACGGCGAGCGCCTGAAGACGTCGTTGCCCAACATTGATGATGGACCGAGCAAGGCGGTATTGATGGCCAACGGTCTGGCCGAACGCAAGATCGATCGCGAGCAACTCTTCGACCTGATCTTCGATCCCAATGAGTCCAACAATCTGGCTGCGGATCCCGCGTATAGCGGTGTGCTTGCTGAGATGCAGGGCACGCTCAACCGCTGGATGATGGACACGGATGATCCGTTGCTCTTCGGAGCAGTCCCGGCCCCGGACGGCGCGATCGTCAACCAACCCGACGACCTCGCTCCGGGATCGATCGATCCATATGGCCCGCCCAATCCGTGGGAGACGCGGGTGATGATCGATGATTTGAGGGGAAGGTGATTGGGATTGGGGAATAGGGATCGGGTAATAGGGATCGGGGACTAGGGATTCGGGATTCGCTGAGGCATCCGCAATCGCCTAAACTCCAATCCCCAATCGCCCGATCCCCAATCCCTATTCCCTATTCACCTCCACCCGCGGCACCCGCGCCAGAATCCGACTCACCACGTCGTAGTTGATTGTCCCCGTGCGGCGGCCGGCTTCGGCTGCGCTGAGCGTGGCCTTGCCTTGGCTGCCAATCAGCACTGCTTCTTCGCCGGGATCTATTTCACCTGAGGCTTCAGTAATATCGGTGAGATCGATAATCGCCTGGTCCATACAGACCCGGCCCAGAATCGGCGCAAATTGTCCTCGCACCAGAACACTCTCCCAGGTGCGTGGTCTGCGCGGGAACCCATCCGCATAGCCCACCGGAATGACGCCAATGGTTCTGGGACTATCGGCCACATACTCGTGGCCGTAGCTGACGCCCTCGCCCGGCTGAAGCTCGCGCACCTGGGCAATCTCGGCCTTCCAGGTTAGAGCCGGCTGAAATCCGTCCGGCAGCGGCGTCTCATCCACGTCCGGGGCCAGGCCATAGATGGCGATACCGACGCGTACCATGTCCAGATGTGTCTGCGGCATGGTGAGGACGGCAGCAGAGTTGGCGGCGTGGGCCACCGGCGGGCGCAGGCCATTCGTTTCCAAATCAAGCAAGAGTTGCTCGAAACGAGCATACTGCGCTTTGGCCGAACGCTTGTCCGCCAGATCCGACGAGGCAAAATGGGTGAAGAGACCTTCGACGTCGAGATATTCCAGATCGGCCAGAAGGCTGAAAGAGGGCAAGGGCCTCCTCGAGTGTCCGTGTTTACGGTGACGCCCAGCCGGTTCATACCCGTGTTTACCTTGACATGAACGGTAGCTGGGTGTCCCATATCGCCGGCGGCGGCATCAAATGCCAGGGCTGCTTCGCGATCATAGACCGTCAGTTGGATATCATGGCGGATCGCTTGTATCACCAACCGGGCCGGCGTATAGCCAAGCACCAGGATCGGACGGGTGATCCCACATTGCCGCAGTTCGACGCCTTCCGACAGCGAGGCGACGGCAAATCGATCCACGCCGGCAGCTTGGGCAATCGGGCCGACGATGCGGACATCGTGGCCATAGGCATTGGCCTTCACGACCGCGGTGAGCAGCGGTTTTGGGCCGATGATGGAGCGAATACGGTCGATGTTGTTGATCAGCGCGTTGCGATCGATTTCGATCCAGGTGGGGCGGTTGGGTTGTTGGGTCGTGGAGTTGTGGGGCATCGATGTTTGATCCTATGAAATCTCGTTTTCTTTTGGTGGCTGACCATTGGCGACACTACTGCAATAACACTGCTCGGAGGTGGATGGGCACCGAGAAACGCAGTTGATCATAGCACTTCCTCTGTGGAATCTGTGCCATCCCCGTGCTTTTTGGTGCCAATCCAAGGGAATGATTTTCCTAAAGTCCCTGGCACGGCCCAGTTGATGTCTGGTTTGGAGATACCGCTTGTGGGCCGTGCCGGGGACTTGCTCCGAGGCATCTGTTTTCCTGGAACAGCCTTAGTGAAATCGGGGTTCTGGCCGTGAAGTCATTGGTAGGCTAAACTGAAGACGCTATGAGAACATGACTTCCGTAGGTCCGACTTGCAGTCGGACGAGTTCGGTGACCTCTGGACCCGTCTGGCATGCGTACCTTGTCACGCTGCAAGCGTGACCTACAAAACTCATGATCCCGTTGTGCTTTCAGTTTAGTACGAAAGAAGGCAGACTTATGAACAAAGTCTGCCTTCCGCGTTATCTGCCAGAATTCTTCGGCCGTCAATACCTATGGCAATGCAAGCTTTTGGCCGATTTGAAGGATCGTATCATCCTCCAGCCCGTTGACTTCGAGCAATTCCTGCCAGTCAACGTCGTTGGCCAGGGCGATGGAGATGATCGTGTCTCCGCTCGCAACCGTTACAGTGTCGCCATTGGACTGGGGGCTTGAGCTCGCAGTTGATGTACTCGTTGCCGCTGAACTGATAGCCTGTGTACTGGTAGCCGTCGAATCACCTGTCGATGCCGTCGCCGTGGTTGTCGTCCCGGCACCGGTCGACGCCGTATCTCCATTGCTCTGCCCACCGGCGCCTGGTATGGTGAGCTCCTGGCCGATCTGTAGGATCGAATCCTCTGTGAGGTTGTTTGTAGTGGCCAGTTCTGTCCAGATCCACACCGTAGCGGATGGCGACGGCAAACAAGGTGTCGCCCGGCTGGAGGATGTACTGGCTGCCCGAAGCTGTTGCTGCTGATCCGGTGCTGGACGATGCGGCTGGAGCCGTAGCCTGAGTTGTTGCCGGTGCCGCGTCAACGACATTCGTGACTTCAATCACTGCGTTGGCGGCGGGCGCTGCCTCGATTTCGGTCGCAATCGGTTGCGGTGGCGGCGGCAGATCCGGGTTTGAGACACAGGGCGAACTGCCGGAATCGGTGAAGGTCTGGCCCGGCATGGGAATGAACTCCCAATCGTAGGAATCCGAATGCAGCGTCATCTTGATGACGCCCCAGGTCTCATGGTCGCGCACTTCACTATTGGGCTGAATGAACTTGAAATCCCGAGTATTGGTGCCGCCGGTCCCCACCACAAACTGGCGGATGCCCCGATCGGGTTCGTATTCGCCGCTTGGACTTTGGGGCGCAAAGCGTTCGTAGTTATGGTCGTGTCCGACAAGAACGACGTCGGCGCCGTAGTCATAGAGGGCTCGGTATAGGTCGATGGCGGCTCCACTCTTGTGGCGGCCCGAGCTAAAGGTGGGTCGGTGGTAGTAGGCCAGTGTACAGGCAGTTCGGTTGGCGTCCAGGTCGGCACGCAGCCACTGTTCCTGCTCTGAACCGGCCTGGTTGGGAATTTCGCTGTTCAAGGCGACGATGTGCCACTCCCCGAGGTCATAGGAGTAGTATCCCTTGCAATCACGCGTACAACCCGGCTCCAACGGCGTGGCCGCGTCGCCAAAGTAGGTGAAATAGCCCTCCGCACCCTGGGTGCCGTACTCGTGGTTGCCGGGCACGGGGCGCGTCCGATCTTTGTGGCGTCCCCACGTCGGATCGTAGCACTCATTGTACTCCTTGAGCGATCCGACCTCATAGACAGTGTCGCCCATTGCAACCACTGTCCCCTCAATGCTATCCATTAGATAGGCGGTGTATGTGTCATTCTCATTGTAGCACTCGGAAATGTCACCCGCGCCGACAAGGACGGCCGGCTCTTCCTGGGACAGTGGCGCGGCAAGCGCCGATGATTGGGGCACCAGACCGGCAATGGCGCCGATGGTGATTAGAATGATCGTCAAGCATGAGATCGCGAGTAAATGGCGGGGTCGATGATGCATAGCGGTCTCCTTCATGAATGCAACCGTAAAAAACTGAACGTATTGTACCATAAAACTTGCGGAGGTAGGTCAAGCGTTTCGGAATGCCAAATTGTTGCGGGTCTGTTCAAAATTGATTGAGCTTCTGGACAGCCAGCGCGTCTTCTCAACCGAGCCTGAACAGACCCAATTGTTATCGTCGGGTGCTGTTTGCCATCCGCCCAATTGCGAGAGACAATGATTCAAACGGTTTGACGTCATGGAAGATCAATCGTTCTGGCGTCGGGTCCAAGCCGCTCGAATCGACTGCATAAGGATGGCGCAATGAGCCTGTTTCGACTCGGTATCAGTTCGTATACTTTCGCCTGGGCCATCGGCGTGCCGGGCCACCCGACGCCAAAGCCAATGACGGCGTTTGATCTCTTGGATAGAGCCTCAGCGTTTGGCGTCAACGTGCTGCAGATCGCCGACAATCTACCGTTGGACCAGATGGCGGACGAGACATTGACCCGGCTCAAGCAGACGGCAGACGAACGGGCAATCCAGATCGAAGTGGGCGCCCGAGGTATCCAACCTTCCTGTCTTGAGCGCTATCTGCGCATTGCGCAGTTGTTTGACTCATCCATCCTCCGAGTGGTCATCGATAGCGCAGACCACAAACCGGCCGTCGATGAGGTGATCGATCTGCTGCGAGCCCAGCTCTGCGCCTTCGAGGACGCGGGGGTTGTACTCGCCATTGAAAATCATGATCGTTTCTCTGTCGCCGACTTTGAGCGCGTTCTCACAACGCTGAACAGTCCGAATCTCGGCATCTGTCTCGATACTGTTAACTCATTTGGCGCCTGTGAAGGTCCGCAGGCGGTCGTCAATGCGCTTGGTCCATGGACGGTGAACCTGCATATCAAAGATTTCATCGTGCGTCGCGCCGATCACCAAATGGGCTTCGCCATCGATGGTACGCCTGCGGGCGAAGGCATGCTCAATGTACCGTGGCTGCTCGATTCGATTGCCGTCCATGGTCGCGACATGAGCGCCATTCTGGAACTCTGGCCGCGTCCGGCAGAGTCGATTCAAGCCACTATTGCACGTGAGTCCCAATGGTCGCAGCATAGCGTCGCGTATCTGCGCACGCTGATCGCTGATTAACGACTGTTGCACTATCTGCGTCGCATCTTTTTCGTCTGTGGTTATCTGTGGCGAAAAAGCATTTTCTAGCAGACGCACCGGTATCTACCGAAAGGCCCTGTCATGACAATTACACTAGAGAGACCTTCATCCAGTCTAACCCGTGCCGATATGCAGACGCTGGGCGGCGGGCAAGACCTGGTCGCTGAGCTGGAGAAACAGATCAGCGGCGAGGTGCGCTTTGACGCCTACAGCCGCATGCTCTATAGCACCGACGCCAGCCTCTACCAGATCCAACCGGTCGGCGTGGTCATCCCCAAGACGGTGGAGGATGTGCACGCCGTCATGGAGATCGCTGCGCGTCATGGGGCGCCGGTGCTGCCGCGTGGCGGCGGCAGTTCATTGGCGGGCCAAGCCGTGGGTGCAGCCATCGTCGTCGACTTCTCAAAGTACATGGAGCGCGTGCTCGATTTTGATGTCGAGGCGCGGACGGTCAGCGTGGAGCCAGGCATCAATTTCACGGCGCTCAATAAACATGTGGGGCGCCACGGCCTCATGATCGGGCCAGACCCGGCCAGCGCCAACCGCGCCACCATCGGCGGCAGCATCGCCAACAATGCCACCGGCAGCCACAGCATCCTCTACGGCATGATGGCCGACAATGTCATCTCGACCGACGTGGTGTTGGCCGATGGGTCCAGCGCCCGCTTTGGCCCGGTTTCGCCTGCCGACCTGCCTGCCCTGGGACGAGCCGATACGCTGGAGGGGCGAATCTATCGACAGGTTCCCGCCATCGTCAATGGCGTGCTGGATGATATCATGGAGCGTTTCCCAAAACACTGGCGGCGGGCCTCCGGCTACAATCTGGATCGGTTGGCCGCCGGACTGATACCGCCGGAACAACGTGGGAAATTGACCTTCGACACCCGCTTCCGTCCTGAGATCTGCGACCCCAGGCGGATCGACCACTTCAACCTCGCCCAGTTGATCACCGGCAGCGAAGGCACGCTGGCCATCATGACTGCGGCGACCATCCCGCTGGTGGACAAGCCCAAGCTGACTGGTCTGTCCGTCATCCATTTCGACGACCTGATTGAAGCCTGCGCGGCCACGCCTGATGTGTTGGAGACCGAACCCAGCGCCTGCGAACTGCTCGACAAGCAGTTGATGGATCTGGCGCGGGCCCAGCCTGAGTGGGCCAAGCGACTCCATTTTGTCGAGGGCAATCCGGAAGCGGTGCTGATCGTCGAATTCTACGGCGACAGCGAACAGGAGGTCGCTGCCAAACTGGAGCGCTTCGGCGAGCGGATGCGTGCCCGGGGCTATTTGGGTGCCATCGTGCCGGTCACTGATCGGTCTCGCCAGCAGGAGGTGTGGGACGTGCGCAAGGCCGGTCTCAACATCCTCAACAGCCGGCGCGGCCCCTACAAGCCGATTCCCGGCATCGAAGATGTGAGCGTGCCCGCCGAGAGCGCTGGCCGCCTACATGGAGAAGCTGCTCGACTTTGCCGATGCCCAGGGCGACATCCCCGGCGTGGCCGTCTATGCCCACGCCTCGGCAGGCTGTCTGCATGTGCGGCCACTGATCAACACCAAGACGGCCCGCGGCCTCGAACTGATGCAGACGCTGGGTGAGTATGCCTGCGGCCTGGCCCTCAGCCTGGGCGGCACCATGAGCGGCGAGCATGGCGACGGCTATGCCCGCAGCGCCCTCAATCCCATGCTCTTTGGCCCCGAGCTGTACGGGGCCTTGCAGGACGTCAAGCGCACTTTCGACCCGGATGGACTGTTGAACCCGGGCAAGATCGTCGACGCGCCGCCGCTGACTGAGAACCTGCGTTTCGGGCCGGATTACCAGACAATTGAACTGGATACGGTCTTCGATTGGTCGGCCGATTTCGGCTATGCCGGGGCCATCGAGATGTGCAACGGCGCGGGGGTCTGCCGCAAGGTCGAGTCCGGCACGATGTGTCCCAGCTACATGGCAACCAGAGACGAGCAGGACACGACTCGTGGCCGCGCCAACGCTCTGCGCAATGCCCTGGCCGGGCGTATCCCCGAGGATGAACTCTTCTCTGACGAGATGGCCGAGGTGATGTCGCTCTGTCTCGGCTGCAAGGCGTGCAAGAGCGAGTGCCCGTCCGCAGTGGACCTGAACAAGATCAAGTCTGAATTCTACGTGCACTACTATCGTCGTCACGGCCTGCCGCTGCTCAACCGCATGATGGGACTGTTGCCGGTGATCAACATGCTCCTCTACCGGCTTGGCAAGCCTTTCATTCCGTTGGTCAATTGGGGCATGAAAACGCCGATCGCCCGAGCGATCTTCACGCAGATCGGCGTGCATCCTGCGCGTAGCATGCCCAGCTACGCGCCCGAGAGCTTTGCCCAGTGGTTTGCAAAGCAGCCGGGCGGCGATGCCTCAAAGCTGCGTCCCGACGAGTATCCCAACGGCCCGGTCATTCTCTTCCACGACACCTGGACCAACTACAACGAGACCGAGCTGGGGCGGGCTGCCGTGCGCGTGTTGGGTGCAGCCGGCTACCAGGTCTTCCTGCCCTACGAGCGCAAATGTTGCGGCCGTCCGCTCATCACCGGCGGCCAGGCCGACAAGGCCAAGCCCTGGGCCGATCACAATATTGCGCTGCTTGCGCCCTATGCCAAGCAAGGCGTGCCCATCATCGGTATCGAGCCGAGCTGCATCCTGACCATGCGTGATGAATATCTGGCCCTGGCCGCCGATGTCGATGACGCCAGGATCGTGGCCGCTCAGGCCTTCACCTTCGAAGAGTTTGTGGCCCACGCGCTTGAGACGGATCAGTTCGAAGCGCCCTGGCGGGCAGATGCGGGCAAGGCCCTGCTTCACGGCCACTGCCATCACAAGGCGCTGGTCGGCAACGAGGTGACAGTGGAGGTGCTGACTGCTGCGGGCTACGAGGTCGAGGTCATCCCCAGCGGCTGCTGCGGCATGGCGGGCGATTTCGGCTACGAGGCCGATCACTACGAGGTCAGCCTCGCCATCGCCGAAGATCGGCTGATGCCTGCGGTGCGTGCCGCCGATGCAGAGACGACCATCGTCGCCTCCGGCACAAGCTGCCGCCACCAGATCCGGGACCTCTCTGAGCGAGAGCCGGTGCATCTGATTCAGGCGTTGGCCGCGGCGTTGTCCGGATAGAATCGTGGTAGCCTGAAACGGCGAAATGAGGAGAAGGCTGTAGGCGTGTCAATTGACAGGGCACGGCGGGCAACGCGCCGGCTGAACGGAAAACTGGCCGCACGCCGAAAGGCCGTGTCGCCCAATCCCGAAGGGCAGAGCAGGGCGCACTTCTTCACGCAAAATGACAGAATAATACAGAGGATCAATCCATGAGTCGCATGAATCCCAAAGTTGATTTCTTTTTCGATAAAGCCGGAAAATGGCAAGAAGAATATCAGAAATTGAGAACAATCGTTCTTGAGTGTGGGCTGACCGAAGAATTGAAGTGGGGTAAACCTTGTTACACATTTGAGAACAGCAACATCGTCTTAATCCATGGATTCAAAGACTACTGTGCACTGCTATTTCACGAAGGTGCCTTGCTGTGCAATGCCTCTAAATGGGCGCCCGCCTGCTGGCAACTGTTGCAGTAGCAGGCGGCTGTGAGGATGGGTGCGCCATCAAGGCCAAAAGATACCTGTCCGCACTCGCAGTGCGCCATACGTATGTGCTCATTGGATTGTGTCATAAGTGAAATGTCCTGAGACTCGTTGAGTAAGATGACTCATGATTTCGGCCCAATCGCCAATAAGCCCGCCGACTTCAGCTTTGCTGCTTCAATGGGTAATTTAGCTCTGGCTAGACTGCTTTCTGCCCAAGCATATGGCTCAGCTGTGCAGTATCTTCTTGACCGTGGCGCATAGCATAGAAGGTTCTTCATCAAAAGATTATGCGCGGGTAGAGATTTGTTGCACGGCCCAGCTGTTGCCATCAGGATCATCAAAAAAGACAAAACCAATGTTGTCCAGAGCCTCTCCCTCAAAATTTTCTGGTTGATCGCCCATTATCGTGATCTCGCTCACCTTCACACCATTTTGTACCAGTTGCTCCCGTGCCGTCTCAATATCTTTGACAACAAGTTGCAATCCTTTGAGCGAACCGGGAGGCATATACGCAATTCCTGTCCCGATTACGATTGAACAACCAGAACCGGGTGGAGTCAATTGAACAACTCTCACCGCCTCATTGACCCGCGTATCGTGGTCTACAGTGAAGCCAAGCTGATTTGCATAAAAGTCCTTTGCCCGCTCTATGTTCGATACGGGAACAACGATCACCTCAAGTGTCCAATTCATGTTTGACCTCCTAGTTATGCCAACTGAATATGCTCCAAACAGAAAGTGTCTAGTACGTATTTGCCTCGGCAGAGTGACCGGGTAAGGCAGCACTTGCATAGCTGTAATCCCTCTCCCCCGCTCCATAAGAAATGAGGACAGAGTGGACGAGTTGGGGAGCGGCGGTGGGTGGCAGTCAAGCCATTGTTTGGTGACGACTTTGCCCTACATAGAAGTGAGCTATTCGACTTTGTTGTGCAGTTTTACGCTCATACTTGACAGATCTTGCAGAACAGATAATATGTAAGTGCTTACTTGCATTTTGGTGATTCTATGCAAAATACAAATCCCACGCCAAAAAGGAAAGCTCGCCAGCGCATCCTTGAGGCGGCGGCAGAGTCCTTTCAAACCCTCGGCTATGCCCGCACCACTACACAGGCAATTGCGGCGAAAGCCGGCGTTGCCGAAGTGACTCTGTTTCGTCATTTTGGCGATAAGCAGACACTCTTCACAAGTGTTACTCAGCAGATCGGTGGCGGTGTCAATTTTGAGATACTCGAAGCCCAACTCAGCGGCGATCTCGAAGCCGATCTGACGCTGATTAGCGAGCATGCCCTGCGTTTTTTCATCGACCAGCAAGATGCCATCCGCATGTTGATGTTTGAATCGGTGCATTTCCCCGAGATGAAATCTGCTCTGGCTCAAAACCCGAGCGGCATGATCGAATTACTGGTTCGTTATTTCGAAAAACAGCACAACGATGGCGAAGTGCAGGTAGCCGATCCGCAGGTCACGGCGCAGGCATTTATGAGCATGATCTTTGGCTACGCCATCGGCATGCACCCTGTCAGGGATCTGTTGCCAGCTGAAATACCCGTCGACAATATGACCGCTGAATTTGTGCGTATCGTCTTGGCAGTGCTAAAAAATCACTAACCAAAAGAGGAAAGCAAAATGACTCTCAGGGCATACTTCACCTGGCTCAAACGAGATCGGGCAAAAGCGGGTTTTCTTATCTCTATCTTCCTTTTCGTCTTTCTCTTTGCTTTCGTCAGAGATACAGACTTCGTCCTTTTCTTATTGCTTTTGCAAACACCCCTCTACATGCTGCACGAAACTGAAGAATATGTTTTTCCTGGTGGGTTCGGAAAATTCTTCAATATGGAGATCATGAAATTCGAGACGCCAGACAAACCGCTCGACGAGAGTTTTATCTTCTATCTCAACATCATCCTGGTCTGGATCATCTTACCGGTTTTTGGCTTGCTTTCCATCCAAAACTATGGATATGGTCTTTGGCTTCCCTATTTTTCGTTTTTTGCGGGTGTCGCGCATATTGCCCTGGGAGTCAAAACCCGCAGACTCTACAATCCTGGCTTAATTGTCAGCCTGCTCTTGAATATCCCTGTGGGGGTATGGTCGGTGTTCTATCTGGTGAATCAGGGTGTTCTCCCGGATATTTTCCTAAATCCTCATTTTGCTATCGGACTTGGCGTCAACCTGGTGCTCCCCGTTATTGGATTCGTGGTATATAAAAAACATCTCCGAGAAATTGCTGCCGCCTGATCGGCATCGGGTCAGAATAAGCGTCCAAATATCAAAGAATTTTGTAGCTGCCTCTCATTACCCGACAAGTGAGAAGATAATCCGACCGCTGAAGCAGAAAGGAAGAGCCTTTTACCGCAATCGAACCCCCGCGATGGCGCCCCCAAATCCAGGAAGCTCCTCGACCAAGCCCGTGACCGCATCCGTCTGAAGAACTATTCCTATCGCAGCGAAATGAGTGTCGTCCGCGTCTCATTTTGTGCCACTCCGAGAGGGTGTTGGAACCGTCTCACTCCAGCCAGATCGGATTCGTCCATGCCCGACCGCCGGCTCTGTCGCGTACCGTGATCCGGCACCATGGGCTATCGTACGTGGAGAGGTCGAACGCTGCCTCACTGATACCGTTGCCCCAGACGCGCTGCGACTTGCTGCCCTTGCCGGTCAGGAAGATGCGGTCGGCCGGTGAGCAACGGATGGTCAGCGTCCCGCCCGAACCGAATTGGACATCATGGATCTGCGGCCCGGTACTTGAGTAGAAATGGCCTGCTTTCAGCGCGGCAACCAGCGCCTCAGGTTCAAGCGTCTCGCTCTTCACGTGGATCCAACCACGCCGGAAATCGTCGAACTGTTCCCCGAAATGGGCATCGTCGGCCGCGTACGCATGATAGCGTTGCCCTTGGTCAGATAGAATGTCCATCAGGTGCCAGCTATCATGCTTGTCGTTGGCATCCACTGCTACGCCATTAAAGATTTCGACTGCGTGTACATCGCCGAGTGCATGGGCGTCAGCCTCGGCAAGCGTATACCAGTTTGGATGGGCAATGGCCACAAACGCGCCGGCTTCAACGGCCCGGCGTGCGATGCCAGGACCCGATTCGTCGTCGGCCGGCCGGGCAAAGTCAAGCGGCAGCCCGGCGGCCAGAATATGCCACATCTCCCCATTTTCTAGTGTCCCCGCATGCAGCTCCGCTCCCAAGATCGTCGTGAAATCGTCGGTTCGGAACGGACGGGTATCTGCCACGGGAAAGCCGTAGTTGGGCAAGAAATGGTCGGTGAGCGCGATGAAGTCGTAGCCGGCTTCTTGATAGCGTTCGATGACCTGTTGTGGCGTCAAGCGCGCCATCGGACAGGGTCGAATGGGTATGGATGTTGCCTTTCCAGAAACGGCCGGGCTTGTCAAACGGGATAGCGTTCATGAAGGGTGGTGCTCCTTAGATCGATGAAAGGGAAAAGCAATCCACGAAGGTGGCTTACTTCTGTGGTTTTGTAGATCTTCGTGAGTCTGCTGCAGGAAGTCTTTTCTTGACACGAATTCACACGAATTTTCACGAATTGAGTTGTCTTTCCAGAGGGAAAAATTTGTGTGAATTCGTGTCCGGAACCTTTGTTGCAGGAGGGGAAGTTTCGCAGGCCACCGTTTTTCTGGTTGCGCTTTGTTCAGTCGAGGTTCTACGTGCGACCGGAGTCGATACGCCCGTTCATCAGCGGCAGGATATGTGGGGCGTAGGTCTTGGCCTTCCAGGGCCCGATGCCGGGAATGCATTCCAACTCCTCGATGGATTGGGGCGTGTTTTGAGCTATCGTCATGAGGACGCTGTTGCTGAAGACGATGTCGTCGTTGACGCCCCGGTCCTTGGCCGTGTGCGAACGCCAGCGGCGCAATGCCTCGTAGCGGGCTTGGGCGATGCCCTGCAATTGGGGCTGGCGTCGATGAGTGGACTCGGGCATCTTGGGGATCGGTCGCTTCGATCCTTCGTCGATGGTGGCGAGCAGTTGATCGCCATAGCGCTTGACCTGGTTGGCGCTGAGGCCGTTGATGGCCAGCAGCCCCTCTCTGTCGGTCGGGCGTACCGAGGCCAGGCGGCCCAGCACGGCGTCATTGGCGACGCGGAAGGGGGGGCAGTTGCGGCGCTGTGCCTCCGCCTCGCGCCATTGCCAGAGCGATTCCAATACACCGAGGTCCCCACGCGGCACCTTGCGTACGATCTTCATCTGCCAGACCGACCGTTCATTGACCGGACGCTCGGCGAAGTCTAGTTCGGCCAATAGCTGAAAGGCCTCGGCAGCTTCCTCGATGCGGCTCTTTTCCATCAATTCCGCCATTTGAATGGCCCGCAGCTTGGGCAGATAGTGGGTGTCCATCTGAGCGTAGGAGATCTGTTGCGGCGTTAGCGGGCGCGTGCCCCAGTTGGTGCGTTGCATGCGCTTGTTGCTGTGGACGCCAAACTCGCGCTCCAAAATCGCGGCCAGCCCAATTCCCTTCCAGCCGAGAATGCGCGCCGCCAACTGCGTATCGAAGATGTTGGTGAACTGGAACTGAAAATCGCGCTGCATGGTGAGAATGTCGTTCTCTGCCGCATGCATCACGATCTGGATCTGCGGATCAGCAAGCAAGGACCCCAGGGGTTCAATAGAATCGAGACGAACGGGATCAACCAGATAGTCGACGACGCGGTCGGGGGTGGGGTTCTTCGGATCGGCGAAGACAGTCAGCTGAATCAGACAGACCTTTGGATAATAGCTGTAGAGGCTGTCACTTTCAGTGTCGACGGCAATGAGTGAGTGTCGGCTGAGGTCTTTGACCAGGCCCGTCAAGCCGCTATGGGTATAGATGAGCGTAGGATTGATTGCGTTATTATTCTGGCCTGACATTGGGATACCTTCGTTCACCTTTGGTCAATCGTACGGAGTGTTTTCGTCAACCTTCAAACTGTACCGCAGCCGGAATACCGTGTCAAACCCGGCCCCAATACAGGTGGGCGCCAATATGGCACTGGCTCAGGCCGATGCCATATGCCTGGCTTCCTGTCTGAAAGACCGATATCGGTACGCCACTAGATGCCTGCCGGCCGACATGGTGTTCCAGAATGTGGCTGTGGTATCATACGCGACAGTAGCTGCTATGGACCAGTGGGAAGCAGGAGAAAATCATGTTGGACCAGACTGAGAAAGGACACCTCTGTCGAATTGACCGGCGATGGGCAGGCGCTGCCTGGATCTTTGTGCTTTCGCTGATCTTGGTGATGCAGCTCGGCAGTGCAATGGCCTCCGACGGCTCAGAATCCGTTGGCGAAGATCCGCCAAGACTGCGGCTCTCTCCCTTCCTGCAGGATCTTGAAGGACCCATCTTCATGACGTTTGCTCCTGACGGTGGTGACGGGGCATCATCCGATGAGCGACTCTTTGTCGTCGAACGAGGTGGCCGCATCCGTATCGTTCAGGATGGCCGGCTCTTAGACGAGCCTTTTCTGGACATTCGGGATCGTGTGGCCACCTATGGCGAGTGCGGTCTGCTGAGCATGGCCTTTCCCGCCGATTACTCGACCAGTCGCGTCTTCTACGTCTATTACAGCTACGACACGGCGAAGTTGGGCGATCTCATTCCCCCAACTGTTGATGGCGAGCCCAATGGCGGCTGTGACTCGGTGGTGGCGCGCTTCAGCGTGGGCGATGATGCCAATCAGGCTGTGCTTCTGTCAGAAGAACGGATTCTGATGGTCAATCAGCCCTACAACAACCACAATGCTGGGCAGATTACCTTTGGTGCGGATGGCTATCTCTACATTGGGCTGGGCGACGGCGGTGATGGCGGCGATCCACACAATCTGGCGCAGAATGGAGCCTCATTGCTGGGCAAGATGTTGCGCGTTGAGGTTGGGGCAAGCGGGCAGTATCGTATTCCTGACACCAATCCTTTTGTCTCGCCGTCCCCTGTGGATGGACATAGGCTGTCGGCAGACTCGCCGGTGTATCGTGATGAAATCTGGGCCTTGGGCCTGCGCAACCCATGGCGCTACTCGTTTGACCGGCAGACGGGCGATCTCTTCGTTGCGGATGTAGGCCAGAGTAGGAACGAAGAGGTGAACTTCCAGGCGGCTTCAAGTATTGGTGGTGAGAACTACGGCTGGGATGTTCTGGAGGGGACAGAGTGCTACGGTGCGTCCTCCTGTTCCTTCGATGGGTATGTGTTGCCGATTCTCGAGTATGATCACTCAATGGGCGATTCCATTACGGGGGGCTATGTCTATCGCGGGAGCAAATACCCGGAACTTACCGGCATCTATCTCTTTGCCGACTATAAAGTAGGGAAGATTTGGGGAGCATGGCTGGATGGAAGCGTCTGGCAAAGCCAACTGTTTTTGGATAGTGGCTTGACCTCTGCGATTGTGAGTTTCGCTGAAGATCAAGACGGCGAACTCTATGCGATTGACATCACGGGCGCGATCTACGAGATTGTGGATCTGGCATCACTTCATGCGCGTCCGACGCAGCTGTACTTACCGACCATGGTGAATGAATAGCTTTCTCTCCATTTTGGAAGCGTACTTGGAACCGACCGCAGAAACATAACGAACTGGAACCTCTTGAAATGATTCGCACAACTTTTCGGCACCGTTCAGGGGCCATTTTGACAGACTTGACTGACGAGCAGCTTGCTGAGGCGGTCAGCGACAGCCGGGGTATGCTCTGGGTCGATATGCAGGATCCAACACCTGATGAATTCGATAGGATTCTGCACAAGCTGTTTGATTTTCATCAGCTGGCCATTGAGGATACGGTCCACGATGTGCATGGCCCCAAGATAGACGACTATGGCGATTCCATGTATATTGTGTTCCATGCGATTAGTCCGGGCGATGAACGCATGGACATTCACACGGATGAGGTTGATGTGTTCTTGGGCCGCAACTTCCTCGTGACGATCCACGAGAGCCAGAACCTTGTCTTTGACCACATGCAGCAACCCGACAAGCACGAGAAAAACGGGTTAGCGCGTGGTCCGTCCTATTTGCTCTACCAACTCATCGACCTTCAGCTCGACGCCAGCGTCGACCTTTTCAGCCGATTCGAGGAACGGCTGGATGTGTTAGGCGATCAGATTTTTGACAACGCCGGCGCAAACAGCAGCGCAATCCTCAACGATCTGCTGACGGCCAAGAGTAGTGCCTTGCGCCTGCGACGCGTGCTGGTTCCCCAGCGGGAGGTGCTGGATCGCCTGATGCGCCAAGACTATGCGTCGATCCCTGCGGCGCACCGCATTTACTTTCGGGATGTCCATGATCACCTGGTGCGGCTGGCAGCGCTGGCCGACAGCATGCGAGATCTAGCGACCAGTACCATCGAGACCCATCTGGCGCTGGTCAACAATCGTATGAACGAGGTCATGAAAGTCCTGACGGTCTTCGCTGCCATCTTTATTCCGTTGACCTTCCTTGCCGGCGTCTACGGCATGAATTTTGAGTTTATGCCCGAACTGCATAGCGTATGGGGGTACCCGATGGTCTGGCTCGGCTTTATCACCATCACAGTCACCATGCTCTGGTTTTTTCGACGACGGCGATGGCTATAGCGGTCTTCGGATGAAGGCAAGTCTTTGTACGGTTGACCCTGATGTAGGAATGGGTGTCTCCAGCACAGAGTTACATAAAGAAATCAGGTTTGGGAATTCGGAAAGGGTACCAGCGCCGTGAACAACGACCGGGAGTCACTCCCGCCCATAACGGACGAGATCAAACGCACCTGGCGTCGCTCACGGCTTGACTCCTCGTCCGGTGGTGTCGCATTTCGGTGTTCGTCGTCCGGTGTCGTCGAAGTTGCGCTCATCGCCACTCGAGGCGGCCAACGATGGCAACTGCCCAAAGGATCCTGCGAGACAGGTGAGACTTCGATCCAGACCGCCCTTCGCGAGGTGGAGGAAGAGGTCGGTTTGCAGACCAGGCCGGTCAAGTTTCTGCAGATGATCGATTTTTGGTACTGGGACACCTACCGAAAAGAAGTGCCGGAGCTTGTTCACAAGCAGGTGGACTTCTGGCTGCTTGAGGTTGTTGACGGCGTCATCAGCGATGCCAGCCATGAAGTGGATGATGCCGCCTGGTACCCGATTCAAGAAGCGCTTGAGGTACTCACCTTCCCCGGCGAACGACGGGTCACTGCGCAGGCTGTCTCCGAGTTGAACGACGACGGTGCAGCTGCTGATCCTCTCGTCACTAACGACTCGGCTCCAGAAACTTCCTCAACAGACAGGCCTGACGTAGGCGAGTGATCAGCGCTGGTATTCATCCAGCTCTTCATTGCCATATCCGGTCAATTCCACATAGCCGCTGCCGTTGACATCCTCGCCCATCATTGTCCCCGTGGCATCGACCGCCCCTTCCCAGTAGACATAACTCACCTTCATCTCCTGATCTGCTATCAAGGGGTCAACGGTAAGCTCGAGTTCATATTCGGGTATAGAGACTACCCAGCCCAAAGGATAGGTTGCGCCGCTGTAGGAACTGGTCCACTGGTCGAGAACGTCCAGGTTGACATCGGAAGAGGTGAGCGATGCCTGTGAGCCGTCGGGCATGACGAGCGTTCCCTTGAAATCATCGATGACGCCGCCGTCGACCGTGCGAATCTGTGCAAACATCAGTTTCGCTCCGTTATCCAGCTGGACGCTGAACCAGTCCCACCCCACCGAGTCTTCACTCAGCGAACTTGTGCCAAACTCATGGTCCATCCAGCTCAAACCCGAGGCCTCGATGCTCTTGTCCGGCGTTGTGATGGTTCCACTCGTCTCAAGACCGACCAGGCTGTAGTAGTAGCTTGCGTTGCCCGGCTCGGCGCTCTTCTGACTGAGTCCCGCTTCCCCATGCAGAAGAACCGGCTCTGTCTCGATCGAGGACAAAGTCAATGGCGACAGGCCCTTCGTCAGTGGTCGCGGCCGCTTTCATTTCCAGGCGACCCGGCTCGATTCTCTTGCACGCTCCAGATCTTCCAGCCATACCTCGAACGCCGGTTCACCGATGGCCCCTGCCAGGTCTCCGGCCCCACGACTATATCGTTCAAAGCTGTAATGTTCGCCGGCCTGTCCATCTGTGATCGCGAAGTGGGCCATGTAGATCTGATTGGCGGCCAGGTTGGACTGCCGATCCGGGCTGTCGGCATTGGCTGCGCTGCGGAAGAAGGTCAGCTGGTAGCCGTAGCGGTCGCCGCGAATCATCGCTCAAGTTGCCTGTGTAATACCACCATTCGGTCTGGAAGGAAGGGTGCGCACCATGGTCTTGAGGAAAGGTGAAATCGATGGGCTCGTACGCCCGTTCGAAGCCTTCAGTATCAGTACTGCTCAGCGCCTCGACTACGTTGGCGCCGGCGAACTGCGCCGATGGTTGGCTTGTGCAACTGACCAGGAGAGGGAGCATTGCTATCAAGAGGCCGCGCAGCAACCATCGAATTTTCTGACTCCGTTTGTCTATCGACTGTGGATGGTAGCATCTGAACGCTACCTCATCGTCTGTTATCAGGATGAACACTGTTGCTGATCCGATCGTAAGGAATCTAATCTACACTGGAACCATCAAACAATCTGTATGTGAGATCCGAATTGAAGCGTTCTCGACAGGCCAGCGTTCAAGTACTACTAGACGGAATCGAGTGCATACAGTATCATCTGTTAACCTACTGTTAAATATTCGTTAATAGTTCGCGTCCGTCCCCCTATGCGCCACCCAGCACCCCAACCATTTGCTTCCGGTAGCCTGTCGCTTGCTGATCGGTTGCCGCTCTCTACCTTATTGGCCGAGAAAGTCAATTGGCCAGATAGCGGCAATGGCGAAGTGGGCTTGACGGCAGCGAGGAGATACTCACATGGATACTAACAACCGGTAGTGCGATGCAGATCGCCACAATTATCATGGGGCTGATGGGCGGTCTGGCCTTGTTTCTGTTCGGCATGGAGCAGATGTCAGATGCGTTGAAGATCATTGCCGGTCAGCGTATGAAGAATGTGCTGGGTCAATTGACGACCAATCGTTTCAAAGCTGCATCTGCGGGCGCATTCATCACCGCGGTCATCCAGTCATCCTCCGTAACCACTGTACTCGTCGTCGGGTTCATTACGGCGGGTCTGATGACCTTGAGTCAGTCGGTGGGCGTCATTATTGGGGCAAACATCGGCTCGACAGTCACTGCCCAACTCATCGCCTTTAAGGTCACAAGGATCGCACTGTTACTTGTGACGATTGGTTTTGCCATATTATTTACGGCCAAACGACAGCGGAATAAGCAGATCGGCACTGCGATCATGGGTATCGGGCTGATCTTCTTTGGAATGCAGTTGATGAGCCAGGCAACTGAACCTCTACGCAGTTACCCGGCATTCGTGAATGCCATGACGAATCTTGACGCCTCAATTGGTGCAGTTCTCGTGGGTGCGGGCTTTACCGCACTCATTCAGAGTTCGGCAGCGACAACAGGGCTTGTGATCGTATTGGCATCCCAGGGATTGATCACGCTTGAGACCAGTATTGCCATTATCTTCGGCGCCAATATCGGCACCTGTGTCACCGCGCTATTGGCCTCGATCGGAAAGCCAACCGAAGCGCTGCAAGCAGCAATGGTACATGTGCTGTTTAACGTGATCGGTGTGCTTATCTGGTTCCCGTTTATCGGTCCATTTGCAGACTTCGTCCGCAGCCTTTCTCCGGAAGTGATGGCCGGCAAGGCGATTGAGATTCCCCGTCAGATTGCCAATGCCCATACGATCTTTAATGTCTCGAATACCGTCTTGTTTCTTCCCTTCACTGCTCAGCTTGCCCGTTTTGTCCAATTCCTCTTTCCCGCCCGGCCCGTGCCGGGTGATGAAGTTATCCAGCCCAAGTACCTCGATGATACACCTGCTGTCTACGCCTGATCTGGCGCTAGATCGTGTCCGATTGGAATTGGGGCGTTTGGGCAGTTGCGCTCTGGAGATGCTTCAGCAATCACTTCCGGTGATCATGGACGGCAGTGAGGAAGAACTTGACGATCTTGCCCATATGGATGCCGATGTAGATTCGCTCCAAGGCGCCATCGTTGCCTACTCTGGGGCGCATGTCTCAGGAGAGCCTTCTGCATGACCAGACGGAAGCGCTCTATGATTACATGGCCGTCGCCACGTATATGGAGAATATCGGCGACATGGTCGAGACTAATCTGGTTGAGGCGGGGCAGGAGCGTCTGCGCAGGAATGTGACGGTTAGTTCAGCTACGCAACAGGCCATCGGTGAACTGCATAAGAAGGTCTGCTGGACTGTCGAACAGGCATTTCTATCCGCAGAAACCGGCGATAAGGACCTTGCACAGGTCGTAATCGATGCAAAAGGCGAAATCAACAGCCTTTCTGATAACATTGATAGTCATCTGACAACGCGTTTGGTCGCCGATGAACCCAATCGCCTCAATGCCTATCGGATTGAATCTGATATTATTGAAAATTACCGACGGATCTACTATTTCGCCAAACGTATCGGCAAAGCGATCGTGCAAGTTGATATGGAACGAGTTGGTACAACCTTTCTTGGCTCGACTCTTGCCCATGAGTATTCTGCTGAGATGCCCACGCCCGATATGACCGAACAGGCTGAGGGATGAGGATCTGGATGATCCAATGAGATGATCTTGTAACGCATATTTATCTCTCTGGATCGGCCCTAGGCCGTTCAAAGAAATCAAATCTCTATTTGACGGCCTGCAAGCCGCTGCGCAAGCATCATCAAACAGGGATTCAATTTCTTGCAACGGCCTTACTCGATCGTCCTCTGGTTGTTTGCCACGATCGGCCAGAGCGCACAAGCTCCAAGGCTTGACGAATTTGGTCCGACCTACTATGCTCCCCCACGACGACTTACACTGCGAATTTGGCAGTGCTACAATCGCGAGATCGATCCCAACTGTGGAGTGAGGAAGAACCATGCGAGTCCTACTGATCGGCGGTGGCGGACGTGAACATGCCATTGCTTGGAAGCTGGTGCAATCAGAAAAGGTCGACCAATTGTATGTGGCGCCGGGTAATGGCGGAACCGCAGACCTGCCCAAGACACAGAATGTTCCGCTGGCCGACAGCGATGTGACCGGCCTGCGTGATTTTGCGCTGGAGAATCAGATTGATCTTACGGTTGTTGGGCCAGAGGTTCCCTTGACCTTAGGTGTAGTCGATCTATTCCAGGCAGCAGGGCTGCGAATCTTTGGCCCGACGCAGATGGCTGCCCAACTTGAGGGCTCAAAGGCCTTTTCCAAGGAGTTCATGGAAAAGTACGACATCCCAACCGGCAGTGCGCTTACCTTCACCGATTTCGATGAGGCGACTCGCTATCTGCGCCAGTTGGATGATGTGCCGGTCATCAAAGCCAGTGGCTTGGCTGCCGGCAAAGGCGTCATCTTGCCGGTGACGATGGCGGAAGCGGCCATCGTCACCCGTCGCATGTTGGAGGAGGATAGCTTTGGAGACGCAGGGACGACCGTACTCATAGAAGAGCGCATGGAGGGGCCAGAGGTTTCTGTCCTCGCCTTCTGCGACGGGACCCATTTGGCAGTCATGCCTGCGGCCCAGGATCATAAGCGCTTGCGGGACAATGACTATGGCCCCAATACTGGCGGCATGGGCGCGTTTGCCCCGTCGCCGCTGGCGACCGACGAACTCCTGGCGCAGGTACGCAGCGAGGTGCTGGAACCGGCGCTGGCCGGGATGGCTGCCGAAGGCATGCCATACGTCGGTGTTCTCTATGCAGGCATCATGTTGACCGAAGACGGCATCAGGGTGCTGGAGTTCAACTGTCGTTTTGGGGATCCGGAGACGCAGGTCATTCTGCCGTTGCTCAACGGTGATCTCATTGAGATCTTTGATGCATGTATCGACGGTACGTTGGATGAAGTTGACATAAGTTGGGGCGCCAAATCTGCCGTCACCGTCGTGTTGGCATCCGACGGCTATCCTAAGGACTATACGACCGGCGTTGAGATCACGAAGATCGATGAGGCGGTTGACGGTGGGGCGCTGGTTTTTCACGCAGGGACCAAGGTCAAGGAAGGTCGTCTGCTAACCGATGGCGGCAGGGTGCTGGCGGTGACCGGGCTGGGCCGTGACCTGAACGCCGCAGCCCATGCGGCCTATGGCGGCGTGAATCGAATTCACTTCAACAATGCCCACTATCGCAAGGACATCGCCGCAGCCTGGCGTCGACGATAGGACCCAACTCTTGCGGATTTCATGTGGTTGAAATCGTTTGGGTGTGTTGGCGCTTTGCGTCTGCTTCGCAAACAATACGGGGTGATGGCGTACTTCTATGTAGGGACATGGCATTCCGCACAGACCCATTGTTGACGGAGACCGTTTTGATCTTCAAGTCCAGAGCCGCCAACCATACGGTGGCTAGGAATGCCTTGTCCGTGCCTGATAGTGCAGTCGGTCTGAAACGGACAAGGCATCCCTAGAATCATTTTCAGAATGCGGATGGTGCTTTTCGATTTGGAATCGCCCAATCAGAGTTCGACCTGGCGGGGAATGCCATGTCCCTACGGGTCTCAACTCGTTTTGTTTGCGCAGCAGGCGCTTTTCGCCAACACACCCAAATCGTTTCGTATGCAGGGAACCCGCCCTACCACTTGAAATCCTGTTGGACCAAGAGCCCTTTGTCGCTTCTCAATCGCTATGAAGGATCAAGCATAGCCGGTGCAATCCCGATCGAGACGGTGTGACGGAAGCGCCACCAGAGCGAGACGCACGTGATCGGGGCGACCACGAGGAACGACGCCCAGACGGTCACCAGGCCGCCGAGAATCAAGAGCGTCAGCACGACCACCGTACCCATGGTCACCTGAAGGTAGGCCACACCGATCTCCGTGACAGCCGGTTACATGCCAAAGATGTCCATTATCGGACGCACAAGTAGAAGCCCTGCTACAACCAGCGGAATCGAGATCAGCACACTCCACACGACCGACTGTTTGGCCACCTGATTGGCTGAAGCATGCTTGCTCGCGCCGACGGCTTGAGCGACCAACACCGAACTGCCCACTGATGTGGCGCTCAATGCAGCGATCACGAAGAACATGACTTGCAGGGCGCTACCGACGCCGGCAATGGCAATTGCCCCCAATTGGGCAACAAGCAGCGTATCAACAATGCCCAACATCGTCTGCAAGAAATTTTCGCCGATAACGGGCCACGCCATCCCAAGAACGCGACCTTGTGTTGATTGTGTCTTCTGTTCGGATTCAGGCTTCTGCGTTGATTCAGTCTTGATGATTGCCTACTCCGGCAGGTAGACTGCTGTGGACATATTGCCGACAAATTGCGGCAGATCCGTATGGCCGAGGGATTGGCGAATGGCAGCCGACTCGCCGCAGTGATACCAGTAGTGGTAGATGTTGCGTAGGAGCATCGTGCCCACGCTCTCTTCTCTTGGGCTTCCCTTCCATTCGAAAAAGGTCTGAAGCGTCTCTGTGGTCACTGTCGACAGATAGGTGTCGGCCGCTTCGGTAATCTCAGTCCAGACTTGCCACATCTCATCCAGAGGCGGTCTGCTGGACGGGCTCCCGCTGCCGACCAACTTATACAGATCTGGATATAGATTCTCACCCTGGGCCAGAATGACCCAGTAGGCCTGCTCTTGGACCGCCAAATGGCCGATGTTCCAGCTGATAGCGTTCATTGGCTCCAAACGCTTGCGCGCGTCCTCATCTGAAACGCCTTCCAGGCCGCGTACGAACTCGCTGCGTGCAAAATGGAGTTGCTTGACTAATGGATGCATTTTGGTACCCTCCGTTCGTTTCTTTCGAATTTGATGTAAAAAGGGAGCATCCGGTTCCGGATGCTCCCTTCTACGTGCAGTTCATCAATCTAGGCAGGTACTAGCTTAGATTGTCATCGTTGTCGTCGCTGTCATCGGACTTAAAGGTGTTGATATCAATGGTCTTGTCGTCTTCGTCGTCTCCGTCGACCATGCTGACGCTACCCAGCGGTTCCATGCCCAATTCCGCTACGCCGGACAGGTCGCCCATATCGATATCGCCCAGATCTAGATCGTCCATCTCCAACTCTTCATCCATATCCTCGAACTCGTCTTCCAGACCGAGATCGACTTCTACTTCCTCAGGCTGCATGCTGGGGAACTTGGATCGCGTATGGAATCCGGTGCCGACTGGAATCAGCTTGCCGATGATCACGTTCTCCTTCAGGCCACGCAGATCGTCTGTCTGGCCACGAATCGCTGCCTCGGTCAAGACACGCGTCGTCTCCTGGAAGGAGGCGGCCGCCAGGAAGCTCTCTGTGTTCAAGGCTGCCTTGGTCAGACCCAGCACGATTGGCTCGCCGCGGGCTGGCTTGCCGCCCTTTTCAACAGCCGTGTTGTTGATGTCTTCAAAGCGGAAACGGTCCACCAACTCGCCCGGCAGCAGTTCAGTGTCGCCGGTGGCACGGACCATGATCCGGCGCAGCAACTGTCGCAGGACAACCTCGATGTGCTTATCGTGAATGCCGACGCCCTGACTGCGATAGACTTTCTGCACTTCGCCCAACAGGTAGAGCTGGCATGCTTCACGTCCCTGGATACGCAGAATCTCTTTCGGGTTCTTGGCGCCCTCAGTCAACTGCTGTCCGGCGTGTACCTCATCTCCCTTGTCGACGCGCAGGCGAGCGTTGGCAGGAATATCGGCTTCCCATACCTCCGTGTCTTCGCGGCGGATGGAGATTCGATAGCCGTCACCGTCTGCTTCGACGAACACCTCACCGGCCATGCCGGAAACGATGGTGCCGTCTTCCGGCACGTCTTCGCCTTCTTCGACAGCCACATGTGCGATGACCATATCTTCTTGAACACGGTCTTCGCTGGCTATCAGCAGTTCATGTCCTGCCGGGATTTCGATCTCGCGGCGTTTCAGATCGGTGCGGCTGACCTTCAACATGCGAACTTCGCCTTCCCAGTAGATATCGACCTTGCCGTCGATCTCGCTGATGACCGCCTCACCCTTGGGGTTGCGTGCCTCAAAGAGCTCCTCAATACGGGGCAGACCCTGGGTGATGTCATCACCGCCGGCCACGCCGCCGGTGTGGAAGGTACGCAGCGTCAACTGCGTTCCCGGCTCACCGATGGATTGGGCGGCAATGATGCCGACCGCCTCGCCCATGCCGATGAGGCCGCCGCGGGCCAGATCCTGGCCATAGCATTTCTTGCAGATGCCGAAGCGGGATTCGCAGGTCAGCGGGTTGCGTACAAAGACTTCCTTCACGCCGCTACGAGCCAGCGTCGCCTGTGCTGCTTCGTCCATGAAGGTGTCACGCGGCAGCAATTCCTCGCCGGTCTCCAGGTCAGAGATCGGGCCGAGAGGAAACGACCGGCCGTACGTTCCAGCATCGGCTCGCCCATCTCGGCGGATTCCGCTTCCGTGATCCAGATGCCGGACCGTGTCTCACAGTCATCAAGCGTAATGATGACATCCTGAGCCACATCGACCAGGCGACGGGTAAGATAGCCGGCATCGGCCGTGCGCAACGCCGTGTCGGCAAGACCCTTGCGTGCGCCATGGGTGCTCAAGAAGTACTCAAGCGCCGTCAGGCCCTCGCGGAAGTTGGAGCGAATGGGCAGCGGGATGATGCGACCGTTGGGGTCGGCCATCAGGCCACGCATGCCTGCCAACTGGCGAATCGGATTGATGCCACCCTTGGTCGCCCCGGACTGTGCCATGGCGCCCAACCCATCGATCGGGTTCAGCAAGTCCTTGACTGCCGTCGTCACTTCATCGGTGGCGCGGGTCCAAAGCTCGACAACCTTGTTGTACTGCTCTTCAGCCGTGATCAGGCCACGGCGGTATTGTTGCTCGGTCTGTTCGACTTCTTCTGTTGTGCGGTCGACAATCGCCTGCTTCTGCTCGGGCACGCGAATGTCAGAGACGGCGATAGTGATGCCGGACTTGGTCGCGTATAGGAAGCCCAGGTCCTTGATGCTGTCGACCACTTCAGCCGTCACTTCACGGCCGAGGTGCTTGTAGCAGAGTCCAACGATGTCGTTGACGCCCTTCTTGTCGAGCAGATCGTTGACGAACCAGAGTTCTGTGGGCAGCGCCCGATTGAAGATGATTCGACCCACAGTGGTTGTCATGAACCGATCCTGGGGCCAGACGGCGCCAAGCAAACCCATGCGTCGGAGCGCTTCCCGTGTTTCGGTCATGGCTGCAGCGCCAAAGCCTGCGATATCGTGGATCATCTTGCGGTCGCCATGGGCATAGATATCCATCAACTGGCCGATGGTTTCGATGCCATGATCCGTCAAGGTCTCGTAGACACGTTCGCTGACGCCGATGCGTGGTTCCGTACCGTTGCCGTCGCCTTCGATCTCCAGCAGTTCCTCAATCGACATGTTCATCATAGACCGAGGTAAAGCGAACCTTGATCGGTTGGCGTAATGAAATCGCCTCCATGTCGAACGCGTACTGCGCATCGTCCATATCGCTGAAGGTAGGAATCTTCTCCTCATCTTCGGCCTCTTCCATCACGGTCAGGTAGTAAACGCCCATGACCATATCCTTGGACGGGCCGACGACGGGCTCTCCACTGCTCGGCATGAGCAGGTTACGGCTGGAGAGCATCAACTCGCGTGCTTCCTTAACGGCAGCCTCGCTCAACGGAACATGCACGGCCATCTGGTCGCCGTCAAAGTCAGCGTTAAAGGCTGCACAGGTCAACGGGTGCAACTGGATGGCGCTACCCTCGACCAACGTGACCTCAAACGCCTGAATGCCGAGACGATGCAGGGTCGGCGCACGGTTCAGGAGGACCGGGCGTTCCTTGCAGATCTCTTCGAGCACGTCCCAGACTTCCGGGGCTGCACGATCGACCATGCGTTTGGCGCTCTTGATGTTGTGCGCGTAGTTGAACTCAACCAGACTGCGCATGGCAAAGGGCTTGAACAACTCCAGCGCCATCTTCTTGGGCAGACCACACTGGTGGAGCTTCAGCGTCGGGCCAATCACGATCACGGAGCGGCCGGAGTAGTCAACACGCTTACCAAGCAAGTTGCGACGGAATCGACCTTGCTTGCCCTTCAGCATGTCGCTCAGGCTCTTGAGCTTGCGCTTGCCGCTGCGGCTGACTGCTCGTCCGCGACGGCCATTGTCGATCAGGCTGTCAACAGCTTCCTGCAACATGCGCTTCTCGTTGCGCACGATCACATCCGGCGCGCCCAACTCCATGAGCCGGTGCAGGCGGTTGTTGCGATTGATCACACGTCGGTAGAGATCATTCAAATCGCTGGTGGCGAAACGACCGCCATCCAACTGAACCATCGGACGAAGGTCCGGCGGAATGACCGGCAGGGCGGTCAAGACCATCCATTCGGGACGATTGCCGCTCTTGCGGAAGTTCTCAACGACACGCAGGCGCTTGGCGGCTTTCTTGCGTCGCTGCTTGCTGCGGGTCGTTCGGATCTCATGACGCAGCTCTTTGGCCAGCTTATCGAGATCTTCTTTGGCAACGATGTCTCGAATCGCTTCGGCGCCCATGCTACCGGTGAAGACGTTACCCCAGCGGTCTGCCAGATCGCGGAAACGGGTCTCGCTCAACAACTGCTTCTCTTCCAGGGATTTCAGATCTTCCAGCTCGGACTCCATCTGCGTGCGCAGACGTTCCTTGCGTTCTTCGATTCCCTCATTCAACTCTTCGATCTGGGCGCCCAGTTCGCCGCGAATATGTTCGCGCTTGGCACCGATCAGCAGTCGAATGTCGGACTTCTCTTCATCCGACTCAGTCTGCAAATTGTTCAGCTTGTCCTGCACCAAATCATTGATCAGGGTCTCATGATCGGCTGAGATGGTCTCGCCGGCTTGAATGACAGCGTGTTCGCTCCATTCAAACTGCTGGTCCTCGTCGGCCTTCTTGCCGACCCGGTTATGAATCCAGGTCTGCATGTTCTGCGCCTGGGCAATGACGCTGGAAGAGTCAGCATTAATACGCTCATCCAGACTGGCGATCTCTTGCTCTTCTTCTGCATCCAACTCGGCCAGCATCGTTTCGAGTTGGCTCTCCAACTCATCGACCTTGCCCTGGGAGTCACCTTCCAGGCGGTTGGCGCGCAGTGTCAACTCGCGCTCGTGGCGTTGAATTGCCCGGCTACGCGCGTCTTCATTGACATTGGTGACGATGTACTGGGCGAAGTAGAGAACTCGCTCCAGGTGTCGCGGGCTAATGTTGAGGAGCAGCCCCAGTCGACTGGGAACGCCCTTTACGTACCAAATGTGGCTAACTGGCGAGGCCAGTTCGATGTGCCCCATTCGTTCGCGACGGACACGGCTCGGCGCCACCTCGACGCCACACTTGTCACAGACAATCCCTTTATATCGAACGCGTTTGTATTTACCGCAAGCGCATTCCCAATCTTTGGTCGGTCCAAAGATGCGTTCGCAGAAAAGCCCGTCTCTTTCAGGGCGAAGCGTGCGGTAGTTGATCGTTTCCGGCTTGGTGACCTCGCCGTAGCTCCATTCCCGGATCTGCTCTGGGGATGCTAGTGCAATGCGGATGGCATCGAAATTTTTGACTTCCATAATGGTATTCTATCTCCCGTTTCCCATATCGGAGGAGACTAGAGATTGGAGATTAGGAGATTAGGGCATCGGCAGTGAACTGAGTCCCTAAAAGCGTAATCTCTAAATCTCTCAATCTCTATCATTCAGAACTTCGGCTCATCGGTCCAGGAATATTCAGACTGAAACCCAGTTTCGGCAGTCGATCTTCAGTGTCTTCCTTGCCAAACTGAATGACTTCGTTCTTCTCGTCAATGACCTCAACGGCCAATGCCAGGCTCTGCAATTCCTTGACAAGCACACGGAAGCTCTCCGGAACGCCGGGGCTCTGAATCTTCTCGCCCTTGACGATCGATTCGTAGGTCTTGACACGGCCACTGACATCGTCGGACTTGACTGTCAGCATCTCTTGCAGGATGTTCGCCGCGCCGTATGCCTCCAAGGCCCACACTTCCATCTCGCCGAAGCGCTGACCGCCGAACTGGGCCTTACCGCCTAGCGGCTGCTGGGTGACCAGGCTGTACGGGCCGGTGCTGCGTGCATGGACCTTGTCTTCGACCAGGTGATGGAGCTTCAGCATCTGTACAATGCCGATAGTGACCGGCATGTCGTAGGCATCGCCTGTCTTGCCGTCAAAGAGACGTTGCTTGCCCGTTGTCGGCAGCGGCCATCCGATCTTGCGGCTGATCTGTTCGGCAACCTCTTCCAACTCCCTGCCGGTCAGCTCCCCGGGATCCTCGTCGTAGAAGAGCATCCACTCGCGGATTGCCACGTCACGGGCCAGGTTATTTGCCTCTTCTGTCGTTCGATGGCCCATATAGCCTGACGGCCACATGGCTTCAGGCGTATGGCCTCGTTCTTTGAGCCACTCACTCAAGCAGGAGTGGCGAGCATAGGTCTCATCTGCAAAGATGCGCTCTGGATCGTAGCCCAACGGTTCAAGCCACTCAAGCAGGTAGATGTTACGGGCATCGTTGTCGTCGATGATCTCTTCTTCTGGAATCTCGACTTCTTGGACCAGATCCCACGCTCGACTGCCCACGTCATTCCATGCTCGGTCAACCAGCCAGGCTCTGGAAAGTTCAGCTTCGATCTCTTCCTCTTTTGCCCCGTCAAAAACTGGCGTCTCCGCCTTGAAGCCGAGGCGTCCGGCGGCCCAACCAAGGTGAGCTTCCAAAATCTGTCCGATGTTCATGCGGCCAGGCACGCCCAGCGGGTTCAAGATGATATCAACCGGGGTACCATCATCGAGGAACGGCATGTCCTCGACCGGCACCACTTTCGAAATCACACCCTTGTTGCCATGGCGACCGGCCATCTTGTCGCCTTCAGTCAGGCGACGACGCTGGGCCACGCCGACACGTACAATCTTCTCAACACCGGCAGACATATCGCGGTGTTCATCACGGTCGAAGACTTTGACGTCCACAACCTTGCCGCGCTCACCATGGGGCAGGCGCAGCGAAGAGTCCTTCACTTCACGCGCCTTCTCACCAAAGATTGCCCGCAGCAGTTTCTCTTCAGGCGTCAGTTCGGTCTCGCCCTTGGGCGTGATCTTGCCGACGAGAATATCGCCGGGCGATACTTCGGCGCCGATGCGGATGATGCCTTCTTCATCCAGGTCTTTCAGCGCATCTTCACCGACGTTGGGAATGTCCCGGGTGATCTCTTCCGGGCCCAACTTGGTTTCGCGTGCGTCAACCTCGTGCTTCTCCACATGGATGGACGTGTATTTGTCTTCCTGAATCAAGCGTTCGCTGACCAGGATTGCATCCTCGTAGTTTCCACCTTCCCAGCTCATGTAGGCGACGACCACGTTTTGGCCCAGCGCCAACTCGCCGTTCTCTGTGCTCGAACTGTCGGCCAGTACCGTGCCGACCTCAACACGGTCGCCTTTGAAGACGACAGCTCGCTGATCGATGCAGGTGCTCTGGTTGCTGCGATTGTATTTACGCAGGTGATAGACTCTGCGGAAGCCGTCCTCTTCCTGGACAACAATCTCGGAGCCGGCAACGCTGACAACTTCGCCCGGGTTCTTTGCTGTCACGACCTGACCCGAGTCAATGGCTGCTTGCCATTCCATGCCGGTGCCGACAATCGGCGATTCGGGCCGTACCAGCGGAACAGCTTGGCGCTGCATGTTGGAGCCCATCAGCGCGCGGTTGGCGTCATCATGTTCCAGGAAAGGAATCAGTGCGGCAGATACGCCGACGATCTGCTTGGGCGACACATCCATGAACTTGATCTGCTCCGGCTGGGCGAAGAGGAAAGACTCCGCTCGACGGGCAGAAGGTCGCGGGTTCTGAAATTCACCCAAGGCGTTGAGCTCTGAGGAGGCCTGAGCAATGGCGGCTTCTTCGTCCTCATCGGCCGTCAGGTAGACGACCTCTCGGCCGGCAAAGGGCTTGACCTGAATCTGGGAATCGACCGTGCCGGCGCCATCCCCGTTCGCCGTGCCATTGGCGTAGAGAGCAGCGATTTTTTCCGCCAACTTCTGGGTCACAACCGTGTTGCGTTTCAGCAATCACTTTCTCGTTCTCGGGATCAATGACGTCTTGCCGCAGCTCACGGCCGAGCAGCTCATCAATCACCGGATCGACCGCGATATAGACCTTGCGATAGGGTGTCTCAATGAAACCGAAGTCGTTGACCCGTCCGAAGCTGGCCATCGAACCAATCAGGCCGATGTTGGGACCCTCAGGTGTCTCAATCGGGCAGATGCGACCGTAGTGGCTGAAGTGAACGTCACGCACATCGAAGCCGGCTCGCTCACGGCGCAAACCGCCTGGACCCAGAGCGCTCAATCGGCGCTTGTGGGTAAGCTCGGCCAACGGATCGGTCTGATCCATGAACTGGCTGAGCTGACTGCCGCCGAAGAATTCACGGGTTGCAGCCACCACCGGCCGGATGTTGATCAGGCTCAGCGGCGTAACTTGTTCGGGGTCGCGAATCGACATTCGTTCGCGCACCACGCGTTCCATGCGCAGCAGACCGATGCGAATCTGATTCTGAATCAGTTCACCGACTGTCTTGATGCGCCGATTGCCCAAGTGATCAATGTCGTCAGGACGTGCAGGGCCGATGTTGATATTAATGATGCGGCGAATGACGGCGACCAGGTCTTCATTGTTAAGCACACGCGTGGTCAATGGCGTATCCAGCGACAGCCGCCGGTTCAGCTTATAGCGTCCCACACGGCCGAGATCATACCGTCTCGGCGTGAAGAAGAGGTTCTGCACAAAGCTCTTGGCGTTGTCCAGTGTCGGCGGGTCGCCAGGGCGCAAACGCTTGTAGAACTCAAGCAGCGCGTCGTCCACACCCTTTGCGCTGTCGTCAGTCGGGTTTGCCGTCGGGTCGCGTTCGAGGGTGGACTCGATGAACGGATGATCAAGATCGGTGTCGATGTCAGCGAACAGGTCGCGAATTTCATCGTCTGTGCCGAAGCCTACGGCGCGCAATAAAATTGATGCCGGCAGCTTGCGCTTTCTGTCGACCTTTACGCTGATGATGTCACGCTTGCTGGTTTCAAATTCCAGCCAGGCGCCCCGGCTGGGAATCAGCTTCGCACCGGCAAGCTCGCGGCCTGTGCTTCGGTCTTCCTCCACCGTGAAGTAGACGCCGGGCGAACGGATAAGCTGGCTGACGACGACGCGTTCACTACCATTGATAATGAAAGTCGCCGAGTCAGTCATCAACGGGAAGTCGCCCATAAAGACTTCTTGCTCGCTGATTTCGCCCGTGTCTTTGTTGATCAACTTCACCTGCACCCACAATGGCGCTGAATAGGTGATGTCGCGCTCTCGACATTCGTCGACCGGATATTTTGGCTCGCCGAAATAGAAGTCGCCTAAATGCAACTCCAGGTTCTTGTTGAAGCTCACGATCGGCGAAATCTCACTGAATAGTTCGCTAAGACCATCGGTCTTGAACCACTCGAAGCTGCGCAACTGTACTTCAGTCAGTCGCGGCAGTTCGAGAACAGTGGGCGTGCGAGCGTACGATTTTCGGTCGGGCTTCACGCTCTCGCTGGTGGAGTTGGTACCGTTCAAGGAAAGACTCATGTAATGTTTACTCCTTGGACCTGAAAAAAAGTCGCAACCTACCGTAAAACGGCAATAAGACACCTAGGCAGATAGGCATGGTTCGGCGGGTTTTTTCCGACGACTGTCCATCTACTTTCGGTGTCCCGTGATTGAGTAATGACAATTAGATTTGTATTTGAGTGACTATTTCTTTTGCCCCAAAAAAAGAAATCGGTTCGTCGTCAAAGTGGCACTGAATATATCCGTGCAATTCACATTAACGTCTACCGATTCCCTCGTTTTATCATCTTCAATCTGATCAATTACGTGCCAATCAAAACGAGTGAACACGCAACCTGCAATTCTATCAGACATTCCGCTCGGTGTCAATATCTAGAGATGAGTAATTGGTGAGGGACTTTTCTCCATTGATTTGACTGTGCAGTATTACATAACAATACTCGTGAAGCATCTTGATTTCCGTAAGCTCGCAGACTAATTTACCCAAATATCCCAATACAACATAAGTTTTGGGGCTAGACAAACGATAATCTATGGACTATAATGTGGGAAATTGTGGCGCGAAGTGGGGTAATTGCCCTATTTTAGCCCCAATTGAAGTAAAGGGTGGGACGCTTGGAACATTTGTTCTAATTTGGGATAATCGGATTCATCCTTCCCCTCCTCTGTTGGTCACAGCGTCATCCATAGTTCAATCTGTTCTATCCATGTTAGTCAATTGGGGCCGGTGTAGGCAATGTTTCTGGGCGAGTATACCCATACACTTGATAGCAAAGGGCGTCTGACGATTCCAGCCAAATTCCGGGATCAGTTAGCGGCCGGTCTTGTGGTGACTCGCAATCCCCTCGATCAGTGTCTGCTTCTGATGCCGATGCCGGAGTGGGTGGCGCTTTCTGAGCGTATGAAGGCGTTGCCTTTGGCGAATCGGCAGTCTGCGCGGTTACGAAGAATTCTGTTCAGTGCTGCGGAGGACCTGAAGCCTGACAAGCAGGGGCGGATTCTTGTGAGTCCCCGTCTGCGGCAGTATGCCCATATGGACGCCGAAGCAATGGTGATTGGCATGGATAACTATCTTGAATTGTGGGATCCGCAGCCAGTGGAATGACCAAGTGGTGCGGCAATTGGAAAGCGACGATCTGGACGACGAGGTGTTCGGTGCGCTTGGTATCTAGGCCATCCAAGTTAGGTGGCAATGTGGGATGGCAATAATCGATGGCAGCGCACGAGGTTCCTCAGGATCCTGATCAGGCAGAGCATGTGCCTGTGTTGGTTGAAGAAGTGATCGACGGCTTGCGGATCCGTCCCGGCTCCGTGTCGATCGATTGTACGCTCGGCGGCGGTGGGCATACGGCCCATCTGCTGGACGCATCGGCCCCCGACGGGCGTGTGCTCGGGCTCGATGCCGATCCGGCGGCGTTGCGTCGTGTCGCTCTGCGGCTCGGCCCGGCTATCCAGGATGGTCGATTGGCGATGGTTCAATCGTTCTTTCGAGATGTTGCCGGGATTGCCGGCGAGAGTCAGTTCCAGCAAGTGGATTCTATTCTGTTTGATCTTGGTGTCAGCAGTTTCCAGCTGGAGACGCCGGAGCGTGGCTTTTCCTTGATGCAGGATGGTCCGCTTGACATGCGTTTTGACCCGCTGCAGGGCGAAAGCGCAGCCGAAATCGTGAATGAGTGGGAGGAAGCGGAGATCGCCGACGTCATCTATCGCTATGGCGAAGAGCGTCGGAGTCGCCGGATTGCCAGGGCGATCGTTCATCATCGGCCGATTACTTCGACGGATCATTTGGCGCACGTGGTCGAGCGCTCATTGGGTGGTCGCAAGGGGAGTCGAATTCATCCGGCGACACGTACTTTTCAGGCCCTACGCATCGCGGTCAATGCTGAGTTGGCGCAACTGGAGCTGGCTTTGCCTCAATGTCTGGACCTGTTGCGGCCAGGTGGTCGATTGGCCGTCATCAGTTTTCATAGCCTGGAAGATAGAATTGTTAAGCGGTGGATGTTGGGCGAGGCGAGCGATTTCGTGCGCGATTCCATGCATCCCTTTGGCGGCCATGAACGGACGCCTACGCTGCGGTTGATCACACGCAAACCATTGACTGCAACAGCGGAAGAAATCATCTCCAACCCGAGAAGCCGTTCGGCCAAGTTGCGCATCGCCGAACGAATTTGATGGCAAGGAAGGAATCAGAGGCTAGTATGTTTCGACGAGGAACCACCACATCATCGCCCACATCAGCGTCTACATCGGCGCCCACATCAACGCTGCCCAACGCTTCGGTCTTTGCTGCCGCCGACGTAGTTGATTCCTGGCATTCACCCTCCGCGACAGGCTGGTACGACGCAGCCAAGCAAGCCCTGGCATTGCCGACCACGGCAAGAGGGTTCGCTCTTTTTCTGTCGGTGCTGCTGCTAGTTGTGGCCGCCACATTCATGCAGGTGTTGCTTGCCGCACAGATTCTGTCGGCGGAGGTGCGCGTAGCGGACCTGCAGGCCACCTTGGATACTGTTGATCAGCAGAACGCTGAGGTTGCATATGAAATCGCAATGGTGAGCCAATTGGACAGCATTGCGGGTCGCGCTCGTTCCGCTGGCTTCGTGCCAATCGCCGAGCCGACCTACGTAGAGCGGCCGGCCGAGGCTCTTGATGCATCGACTGCGATGGGGCCGCAGCCATTCTACACTCAGTTGCAGAGGCCGACTGTTGAGATTTCCGGCGCTTTGAATGGCGGATGGATGGAGCGCACTGAGGAAGCACTGATTCAGACTGTGACGAGCGTCTGGGATTGGGCTGTGGCAGGCGCAGATACTCTGCGTGATATCAGAGAAAAATCATAGAGAAACATCATAGGGAAACATCATAGCATTGCATCGATGACAACTGAGCCGAACGAACTCCCGCCCAAGGCGCCTCCTGAAGTGCAGCCGGATCCGAACCAAGCCAAAACTCTGAAGATTGAGTTTTGGCGCTTCGTGCTTATTGCCGCAGTTTTTACGCTTTTGGCCTTGATTGTGCTTTCTCGCCTGGCGAGCTATCAATTTTTCGGCAGTGCCGATAGTGTCTGGGTTGACTACGTGCCAGATGTCAATGTACCGCGCGGAACCATCGTCGATCGAGACGGAGAACTCCTTGCCATTGACCGCTTTCTTGTCGATATTTCTGTGACACCATCGCAGTTGAATGCAAAGGGCCGTGTTCAAGTTGCGAATGATTTGGCAGCGATCGCCGGCCTCGATCCGATCGAGGTGCAGGCGAACCTGGTTACGATGGCTGACGAAGAGTATACATTGCTGGCAAAGGGATTGGATCTGGAGGTTGGACGACAGATCGAAGGACTTAAAGAGGCGCTCGAAGCGGAGGATACGATCGGTCCGATCCATAGCGTTCATGTCCACTATGTTCCACATCGATACTATCCACAGGGGGATCTAGCCTGTCATGTGATCGGTATGGTCGGCACCGACATTCTAGATGAAGCCAGACGCAAAGGGTACTACGGGACGGAAGGCTATTACAATAGTTTTCTCTGGCGTGATGGCGCCGATTTGCCCGGGCGGTCCTTTCAGCCGGTGGCCAATCTTTCTCCAGACGTTGAGCGTTTTCTGCCTTCACTGGCCGGCAGTGACATTGTCCTCACAATCGATCGTACGATTCAGTGGATTGCCGAAGACGAACTTGAGAAGGCGCTTGACAAGTACAAGGCGCAGAGCGGAACCATTATCGTCATGGAACCCGACACGGGAGCCATCCTGGCAATGGCCAACGCGCCGGGCTTTAATCCGAACAACTACGCTGATGATGCCAGTTATTTCACGAATCCGGCTGTCAGTGCGCAGTATGAGCCCGGTTCGATCTACAAGATCATTACCATGGGCGCGGCGCTGGACTCAGGACTGATTGAGCCGACGACGATCTTCACGGACACGGGGCTAATCTCGCTAGGCGAGCGAGGCTTTTTCAACAGCGATCGGAGGGCCTATGGCCGGGTGACGGCATCCGAAGCGCTTGCTCGCTCACTGAATGTCGTTACGGTGCAGATTGCCGCAGAGTTGGGCGCGGAAACGTTCTATCGCTACATTCGCCGCTTCGGTTTCGGTGATCCGACGGAGGTTGACCTCTCCGGCGAAGTGTCCGGCGCGGTCAAGTGGCCGAATACGCTTGACTGGAGTCTGTCGGATCTTGGTGCAAATAGTTTCGGTCAGGGCTTGGCGGTGACGCCGTTGCAGATGGTCAGCGCGGCGGCCTCGATTGCCAATGGCGGCAAGTTGATGCGCCCCTATGTCGTGCAGGCGCGCACGCAGGACGACAAGATGCTCTACACCGAACCGACGGTTGTACATAGTGCTATTTCGGAATCGGCGGCACGGGATCTGACTGAAATGATGGTCAATGTGGTGGAGACCGGCGCACCGGCCGCCAAGGTTGAGGGCTATCGAATTGCAGGCAAGACGGGCACTGCTCAGATTCCGACCAAGGAAGGATACACGGAAGACGAGACCATTGTCAGCTTTGTTGGTTTTGCACCCGCTGACGATCCGCAATTTGTCATGTTGATCAAGCTCGACCGGCCCGATCCGGATATCAGTCAGTGGGCTTCGTACACAGCGGCCCCGGCCTTCGCCCAGACCGCGGCTAGGCTGCTTGATCATATGAACGTGCCGTCTGACGAGGTTCGTCTGGCGAGCGTGAACGTGGACGCAAATGTGGACGTGAATGCGGAGACGGAGTGATCGGTGGGCGTAGTCGTTTCGACAAGGGTTACTCAACATACGCTCTGGCAGGCGCTCACCGGCGAGTTGCCGCCATTGGCATTGGCGCCCCTGCCCATCCAACGGGCGGTATTGGACAGCCGGAATGTGCTTCCCGGCGATCTGTTTGCTGCGTTGGCCGGTGAGAACACGGACGGACATAACTTTCTCGAAAACGTACTGACTTCAGGCGCCCGGGCCATCATTTGCGAGGAGCGTGGCCTGGAGATCGCAGTTGCACAGGGCGCAGCAGTTGTCGATTGTCGCGCAGGACGTTGGGAGCATCAGCCGAATTTTCCTGAAAATGCCGTGCAAGACGAGCCGCTGGTCTACATCGTAGATAGTACGGTTGACAGTCTTCAGCGGCTCGGCGGCTTTCAGCGGATCCATCGATGTCGACCGGATTTGCGTGTGATTGGGATTACCGGCAGTGTGGGTAAAACCACCACCAAGGAGGTTGCAGCCTCTGTATTGCGCCAACGATATGATGTCTACCATTCGCCTGGGAACCTCAACAGTGATCAGGGATTGCCTCTGGCGTTGTTGGGCCTGGGACAGGAACATGAATGTACGGTCCTGGAGATGGGGATGACTTATCTGGGCGAAATAGATCGGCTTAGCCAATTAGCACGTCCGCAGGTCGGCGTTGTCACCAACGTGGCGCCGGTGCATCTGAGTCGGCTCGGTACGATTGAGCGCATTCAAGAAGCAAAGGCGGAGCTGGTCAGGGCATTGCCCTCGGCTGACGAGGGCGGCGTCGCCGTTCTCAACTGGGACGACCCGCTGGTCCGAGAGATGGCAAACTGGACTGACGCACGCATCTTTCGCTACGGCCTGACGTCAGAAGCCGATCTATGGGCAGATCAGATTGAAAGCGCCGGTATGGATGGCATCCACTTTCGTTTTCATCATCAGCCACAGGACGGTACGCAGGTCGAAACGCTGCATGTGCGAGTGCCCCTTCTGGGGCGACATAGCGTACATACGGCGTTGCGCGCCGCCAGTGTTGGATTGGTGGAGGGCCTGAGCTGGGAGGAGATCGTCGCTGGTCTCCAAGATCCACCCAGCCAGCTGCGCCTGGTGGTGATTCCCGGCATTAATGAGTGCACGATTATCGACGACACCTATAATGCCAGTCCGACGAGCACGATCGCCGCGCTGAATCTGCTGGCCGATCTTGCACCCGGCGTCGTCGGACGCAGCGTAGCCGTTTTGGGCGACATGCGGGAACTGGGCGACATGACGGATGATGGTCACAAGATGGTTGGCCGCCGGGCCGCCGGTGTGGTCGACCGGCTGGTAACAGTGGGCGAGTTGGGGCGCTCGATTGCCGATGAGGCGATGGTCGCCGGTCTCGGTCACGAAAACCTGGACGTGATGTCCAATGCCGAGGATGCAATCGCCTTGCTAAGCGTCGAGCTACAGCCGGATGACATGGTATTGGTCAAGGGCAGCAGGGCCGTTGGGATGGAGCGAATTGTGGCTGCACTCACCGTCAATGACCGCACTGAGTCTTCATCAGGGCAACATCAATAGCGCATTCTTACACGCAATCGCTTCTGCGTGCACTACTAAGGTGAGGACACCTGTTTCATGCCATACGCGCTGACGCTGGGCACAGTCAGTTTTTTTATCGCCGTCATCTGGGGCAAGCCACTGATCGCTCTGTTGAAGCGGTATGGAATCGGCAAACAGATTCGGATCGAGCAACCTGATCGGCATCAGGTCAAGACGGGCACGCCGACCATGGGCGGTGTGCTGATAGTTGTTCCGGTTCTGCTCATCACCGGGGTGTTGAACGTCGCTGATCTGTGGGGTCTCAACGCCATCGGGCAGAGTACGCTGATACTCTTCTTCTGTCTGGCATCGTATGCGCTCCTCGGGGCAGTCGATGACTGGCAGGGAATCAAAGGGGTCCGTGGCAAAGGCGAGGGCATGAGCGCTCGCATGAAGAGCACTTTTCAGGTGATATTTGCCACGCTGATTGGTCTTGTTCTCTACTTTGGGCCTCCGAATTGGGACTACGTCGGCGTACCCGGCGTCGCTGACTTTTTTCGCATCGGTCCGCTGATCATTCCGGTGACGATATTTATCTTGGTGGGCGTAAGCAATGCGGTCAATCTGACTGATGGAGTCGACAGCCTGGCAGGCAGCGTCAGCAGTATTGCCTTTGCCTCCTACGGATTGATTGCCTTCCTTCAGGACCAGATCTACCTGGCGGTCTTCTGCTACACGCTGGTGGGCGCGTTGTTGGCCTTTCTCTGGTATAACGCCTATCCTGCTCAACTATTTATGGGCGATACCGGTAGCCTGGCGCTGGGAGCAACGCTCGGCCTTGTAGCCATCATGACGGGACAATGGTTGTTGCTGCCAATCGTAGGCTTCGTTTTCGTTGCCGAAGCCTTGAGCGTCATGATCCAGGTCAGCTATTTCAAGATGACCCGGCGCCTATATGGCGAGGGGCGGCGAGTCTTTCGAATGACGCCGCTTCATCACCATTTTGAGCTGATGGGCTGGAGCGAGATGCAAGTGAAGGAACGCTTCTGGTTGATCAGTGTGTTGAGCGGCATGTTGGGTGTGGCATTGGCACTGTTGTAGTTTACGAATTGGCTCTGCCGAGGAGTGGCCCGGTGAACTGGTTTGATTTCGCAGGTAAACAGGTCGTGATATTGGGGTTGGCCCGCCAAGGGCTGGCCTTGACGCGCTACTTCGCACGAAACGGCGCCGACGTTGTTGTCAGCGACGCCGCACCGGCCGAACAACTGCAGCCGGAGATCGAGGCGCTAAAAGATCTGCCAATCAAACTGGTTCTGGGTGGCCATCCGATCTCATTGCTGGATGAGGCCGATCTGCTTTGCCTTAGCGGTGGTGTGCCGCCTCAGCTGGAAATCGTGCAGACGGCCATCGCCCGCGGCATCCGACTGAGCAATGATAGCCTGCTGACCATGCAGCTCTGTCGGCAACACGGATTGGGTCCGATCATTGCTGTCACAGGCAGCAGTGGCAAGACGACAACGACCACACTCGTCGGCGAAATGCTGGCTGCCGGCGGGAAACCTGTGCATGTCGGCGGAAACATCGGGATTCCGCTGATCGACAGACTGCGTACGATTGGGGCCAATGAAGCGATAGTGCTCGAACTGAGTAGCTTCCAATTGGAACTATTCGATCCTGAGATTGCCTATGGGCCGTTCGAAAGCATCGGACCCGACATCGCCGCAATACTCAACATCACGCCCAACCATCTGGATCGTCATGGGACCATGGCCGTTTACGGCGCTGCCAAGTTAAATCTTCTGCTCAACCTGCCGTCCGACGCGACTGTCGTGTTGAATGCGGATGACGCGGTGACTGCTGAACTTTTCGAGTCATCGAATGCTGCGCAGCCGTCTGAGTTGGTGGATGATGCGGTTGTCGAGAACGTGGCGGTTGCCGCAAATGCGGCGTTGCCGGAACAGTGGGGTTTGAGTGAGCTGTTGTCGAATGTCAGGCAAGAATTGTCGGCCCGGAATGCAAAAGTGCTGCCCTTTTCCTGTCGGGTCGATCAGCCGGACGGCGCGTGCTGTCATGACGACAAACTGGTCATTGAACGTGAAGAGATCTGTGCCCGAGGTGACGTCAAGTTGAGAGGGGATCACAATGTTAGCAATCTGCTCGCTGCTGCGGCCATCAGTCGGGCGGCTGGGGCTTCGACGGAAGGGATACGAAGCGTGGCGACTAGTTTTGCTGGCGTGTCGCACCGTCTGGAAGTCGTGAGTATCTCCAATGGCGTCACTTGGGTCAATGACAGCATCGCTACCTCGCCTGAGCGCGCGGTGGCTGCCTTACGGAGCTTTGATTCTGAGCTGTCAACTCTCATCTTGATCGCAGGCGGCAAGGACAAGGATCTGCCCTGGACGACCTTTGCTGACGAGACCATCGCACGTGTCACCATGTTGGTCGGCTTTGGCGATGCCGGGCCGATGATCGTCAATGCCGTACAGGAGCGTGCCGAGGCGACCAATCGCAAGGCCCCAAGTTGCGGCCTTGTTCAGCGATTGGACGAGGCTGTGGATCTGGCAGCGCGGGTTGCCCAACCAAACAGCATCGTTCTGCTTTCGCCGGGGGGCACCAGCTACGATGCGTACCGAGATTTTGAAGAACGGGGTGAACACTTTCGGCAGCTAGTGCGCGATCGCAACAATCTCGCTTCGGCGAGCAACTCGGCAAAGAGGACGCCGCCAAGGCGGCAGCCTGGCGCCAGGCTCAATGGTAGCCGACTACAGTCGTCGTTATTTCCCGAAAGCAGCGGGTAAGAGAAAATGGCAGCGACCAAAGCAACGACACAGCCATCCGGCTCGAAATCGAAGTCAACGAAGAAGCAGGCATCCAAGGCCGGCACGAATACGCGGGGCAATGGCAGCTACGACTGGGGCCTGCTTGCCGTCGTCATGATATTGTTGTTCTTTGGGCTGATCATGGTCTTTAGTTCAAGTTATGCCCGTGGACTGGCCGGCTATGAGGATCCGTTCCACTATATTACCGCCCAGATGAAGTGGACGGTTGTGGGGCTGGTGGCGTTAGTCCTGGCGGCCCGAATCAACTACTCGCTCTGGGAACAATTCAGCATACCCTTGATGGGATTGGCGTTGATCATGTTGTTGGCCGTTATCCCGATCGGCAGCGAGACTTTCGGCGCCAATCGTACCTATTTCAGCGGCAGTGTTCAACCCAGCGAGCCCGCCAAAATCGTGATTATCATTTATGTCAGCGCCTGGCTTGCCAGTAAGGGTTCGCTGATACAGAATGTCCGTGTCGGGTTGGTTCCCTTCAGCGTGCTCATGGGCATTGTCACAGTATTGATTGTCACTCAGCCGGATATCAGCACGGCGATCTTGATCGTCTCTACCGCTTCGATCATGTTCTTCATTGCCGGAGCCAAGCTGCGACAGCTGCTGATCATTGGCGTTGGGATTACGGCAACGTTTGCACTGGTGATTAATTACAGCAGCTACGCAAGTGACCGGGTAACCAGATACTGGAATGGAATTCAGAATCCACTGGAGAGCGACGAGTGGCAGGCCGTCCAGAGTGTGCAAGCCATCATCAACGGAGGGCCTTTTGGCGTTGGGCCGGGCAACAGTGTAGCCAAGTTGCCCGGATATCTGCCGGTTAGTTGGAGCGACAATATTTTCGCCATCATCGGTGAGGAATTGGGATTGTTGGGCGCACTTCTGGTCATTCTGCTCTTTGCGCTGTTTGCCTATCGTGGGTTGCGGATTGCCTTGATGTCTCGGGATAGTTTTGGCACATTGCTCGCCACTGGCATCACCTCGCTTGTCGTGTTGCAGGCGCTACTGAACACGGCGGTTGTTGTCGCCGTGGCGCCCGCTACCGGCGTGACGCTGCCCTTCATCAGCTACGGCGGCAGCTCACTGGTCACTGTGCTTGCGGCGGTCGGTATTCTGCTCAGCATCAGCCGGTATAATAGTCAGACCGCCGGCGTTGGCGGCGGATCAGGAAGTAGTATGGCCTATGCGCGTTTTAATTTCGGGTGGCGGGACGGGGGGGCACGTGTATCCCGCACTGGCCGTCGCGGAGAAACTAAATCAAGCGGGAGCAAATCAACCCGCAGGAAAACAGCTCGGGGTAAATCAAGCAGCGGGTCAGCCGGAACAAACACGACGAGCCGGCGCAAGCCAGTCTCAGGCACAAGGCGAAAGCCGGCCACTCGTCAGCGACGGACAGGCACGCGACGGAGCAGCTCGCGCTGAACATGATTCAACCGAGGTCGACCAGCCCGAGGTGGAAGTGCTCTGGGTTGGAAGCACCGGCGGCATGGAGCAAGCGCTGGTGATCCAGGCAGGGATTGCCTACCAGGGCATTCGCACCGGACAAATTCGTGGGATCAACCCGCTGAAGGCGGTCTCCAATCTGGGGCGGATGGCCAAAGGCGTTCAAGAGAGCCTCGGCATACTGCGCTCTTTCGCACCGGATGTCTGTCTGGTGACCGGCGGGTATGTTTGTGCACCGGTGGCGCTGGCCTGTCGTATGCGCGGTGTTCCGGTGATGATCTACCTGCCGGACATGTCGCCCGGCGCCAGCATTCGTTCGCTGAGTCGCTTGGCCGAGCGTGTAGCTGTCAGCTTTCCGGAGGTTGCCGTCTTTTTTGGCGGCGAAGCGCCTGAAGGCAAGGCCGTGGTGACGGGCTATCCCGTTCGCCAGGAACTGGTGGACGCGGCACAAGATCGGGTCGCCAGCCGCCGACGTCTGGCCGAACGACTGGAGCGGTCGCTGGACAGCAGCCCGGGAGACCGGAACGACGGTGGGAATGCACTGAATGATGCGCCGAAGTTGGTGTTGGTCTGGGGTGGCAGCCTGGGATCTCGTAGCATCAACGAGTCTGTGTGGAAGTCGTTGCCTGCGCTTCTGCCCCACGCTCACATCGTGCATGTGGTGGGTGAACGCGATTGGCCGCTCTATGAAGATGAGGCGAAAGCGAATCCGATTCATGTGTATGCAGAACGGTATCATCCGGTGGCCTACTTGCACGAGGCCATGCCGCTGGCGCTGGCGGCAGCGGATATTACCGTGGCGCGTGCCGGCGCAAGCAGTCTAGGGGAGTTCCCGGTGGCCCATCTACCGTCGATTCTTGTGCCGTTGCCCTTTGCCGGCGTGGGTCAGCAGGCGAATGCAGAGTTGTTGGCCGCACACGGCGCCGCCATCGTGATCGAGGATGAAGACCTGTCAGCGGAATTAGCCCCGCAACTACTGGCGCTGTTGGCGGACGATGCTAGACGACGGCAGATGGAAGAGGCGGCGGCAGCACTGGCCAAGCCGGATGCCGCTCTGAAGATTGCTCAAGCACTGGTCGATTTGCAGAGTAGCTGAGTCGGACACAACAGACAGTGCCGATAGTCGATCGAATTTTCAGATAGCCGATGTACTATACCAACGCAGCCAGATTCGACAAACGAAGTCGCAATAGCCAAGAAGTCGAACGCAATAGCGAAAGAGGCTTACATGCACCGCTAACGTTGATCAATTGCAGGTAGCCATCGCCTTTTTGCTCTATCTCTTTGTCTTTGGCTGGATCGGTTGGCGCCGCGGGATGAACCGCGAGCTGATCGTTTTCGCGACCTCACTGATCACGTTGATCATTGTGCGAATGCGGGGCGATACGTTGGTTGAAATCTCCAACTTTGGCTGGGAAATTGTGCAGCTGATTCTGGGCTCGCCTGCGATCGGGCGCTGAGATGCCGGCACAACCAGGAGATCTGGTCATCGCAATGCACCGATACGGTGACGACATGCAATGCGCCCGGCTACCTTTTTCTGTTTTGGGTATCTGTGGTGATCCTCGCCTATCTATTTGGCACGTTTTATGTTAAAAGTAGCCCATCAAATGGTTGGGCTGTATTGATCGGCATCGGTAACGGTTTTCTCTATGCATCGGTTGTCCTTCCTCGGTTGCTTGCATTGATCAACCCAGGTGCCGTGAACCTTGATGAGCCGATTATCCTTGAAGCGTTTGTCGGACTGGTGAGAACGGCGTGGATGTCCATCACCGGCGTGATCGGTAACATTTGGGAAGCGATGGGATCGCTACAGCCCTATGTGCTACTCTTGTTCCTAATCGTGCTGGTTGTCGGTGCGGCAAGCACGCTCCGCACGAAGGGCAATGAGTCAACGTAGCGACGAATCCCTGTCGGTAAGCACATTCTAAGCATGTCACAAATGGACGAGATGGTAGAGTATGGGCCCTGTTGAGGCGTTCTATCTTACAATAGCCGGCATTGTTCTGCTTATTGGATTGGGTCGTGGCTACAAGAAAGAGCTTGGCAATACCTTGGTCTTCATCGGGGCAGTGCTTATCTTTGCTGCACTTTACGAAGTGGCATGGGACCAAATGGTATCGGTCTCTGGGGCCCTCTTGTCCGATCAGAGCCTGGATATTTTCCTTAGCGCCACGCTCTCAATTATCTTTGTGTCCATTGTCTTTGCCAGCTACTCGGGACGTACGCTTGATTTTCAGGGCCAGCCGTCCCCTGCGCCCGGCGGTTTTCTGATTACGCTGGCTGTTGCTTCCGTTAACGGCTATTTGGTTTCAGGCACGCTTTGGTTCTTGCAGGCGATATTTAACTATCCGATAAGATTGCTTTTCCCTTGGTTTATCCCGCTCATTCCCAATATTACGGTGGACGGCGTGAACTACAATCAGGGAGCGCAACTCATTGCCGGCAATCTGGAGGGCGCGACGGAAGCTGTTCTGGTATTTATCGAGAGCGGTCAGGCGCTGATATGGCCGCCAGTCCTGTTTCCAAGCGCAATCTTTTGGGCCATTCCGCTGGCAATCATGATCATTTTGAAAGTGCGTGGCTAGATGATGTCACAGGAAAGAGATCTCAACGAAGAATCACAGTGGCAGTTGGCAAGACCGGCTGGCCAAGGGCGATGCTGACCTGCGTGTTCATCTGATCGGCATTGGCGGGGCCGGGCTGAGCGCAATTGCCACGGTCCTGTTGGAGATGGGCATTTCCGTGAGCGGCAGCGACCGGCAAGCCAACGCCGGCACCGATCACTTGGCCGAGGCAGGAGCGACGATCCATCTCCAGCAAGCCGCTCAGAACCTAACCAGCAAAGACGGTTCGCTGCCGGATGTTGTGCTAATTAGTAGCGCCATCGATGTTGAGAATGAGGAACGGCACGCTGCTGAATCGATGGGTCTGCCTGTAGTCAAACGCAGCGAGTTCTTGCCCGTACTGCTGGCCGAACGAGAGCTGCTGGCTGTTGCGGGCACACACGGCAAGAGTACGACCACATCAATGATTGTCAAGATCTTGCGTGACGCTGGAATCGATGCGGGTTATATCATCGGCACCCGTCTGCCGGGGTTCGGTAACGCAGCAGCCGGCACGGCGCCCTACTTTGTCATCGAAGCCGACGAATATGACCACATGTTCTTGGGACTACGGCCCAAGGTGGCGGTGATCACGAATGTTGAATGGGATCACCCGGACTGCTATCCGACGCCTGCCAGCTTCCGACGGGCGTTCATGCAATTTGTTGATGTCGTCGATCGGCAGGGAATGATCGTCTCTTGTGCTGATGATGTAGGCGCCGAACAGGTGCGTACATATCATGCCACCCGCGGTGCGAAGTGGATTACCTATGGTGCAGAGGAGATTGCAGATCTGCGGGCCGATTCGGTGACTGCACGGGCCGACGGGGGCGTCTGTGCCAAACTTGATCTGGTGGAACGCCCCTCTGGGACGCCTCGAGTTGCAGGCGCCCGGTTTGCACAATATCCAAAATGCCATGGCGGCTTTGCTCGTGGCCGGCTGGTGTGATGTGTCCATGGATGAGGCTCGTCAGAGTCTGGCGACGTTTCAGGGCACAGCCCGGCGTTTTGAACACAAGGGCCGGCGCCGTGGCGTTACCGTCATCGATGACTACGCCCACCATCCGACTGAGGTTGAGGCGACGTTGGCCGCAGCCAGAGGATCCTATCCTGACGCACGCATTTGGGCTGTCTTTCAGCCGCATACATTTAGCCGCACGCAGCGTATGCTTTATCGGATGGGCGACAGCTTCCAAAATGCCGATCAGGTAATCGTGACCGACATTTTTGCTGCCCGTGAGATCGATGACGGAAGTGTCAGCGCCAATGAACTTGTGCTGGCCAGTGACCATCCGGCGATCTGCCATGTGTCCGGTCTGGAAGCTGCCGCCGACTATCTTGTGGAGCGTGTGAGCGATGGCGATGTCGTGATCACATTGGGTGCCGGCGATGCGTATAAGATTGGCGAAATATTGCTTGAGAAGCTGGACGACAGATGACTGTGGCCGACTTCGATGAGCTGTCGGCTCTCGGTATTGAGCTTCGTCAGGGCGTCTCGCTGGCCCCGCTGACAACGATGAAAATCGGCGGTGACGCAGAGTATTTTGCCGTCGCTGCCGAGAGCAAGCAACTGATCACGCTCGGACGGTGGGCGCAAGCGTCTCAGGTCCCCTATTTTGTCCTTGGCGGCGGCAGCAACATCCTGATCAGTGATGACGGGATAGAGGGCCTGGTTATCTACAACCGCAGCCGCACGGTGCGGCTCATCAACAGCGGTGATGACGGTTCAGGGGCGGACAAGTTTGATACGCATCAATCCGTGATTGACGAAGAGGATTCTGAGGAGCGGCCATCCGTCTGCGCCGAAAGTGGTGCGGCAATGGCCGGCGTAGCAAGGATGTGTGTTCGTGCAGCGATGGCCGGAATGGAGTGGGCGGTGAGTGTGCCGGGCACAATCGGTGGAGCCGTGGTCGGCAACGCCGGCGCTCACGGCGGTGAGATCAAGGATAATCTTGTTGTTGTGCAGATGTTGGAGACGGACGGGCGGCTTGTGAACCGATCTGGCGTTGAACTAGGATATGCCTATCGCAGCAGCGTGCTGAAACAGAACCGGCCGCTGAAGGCCGCCACATTTCCTATCGTGGTGGCCGCCACGTTTGATCTGACTCTCGATGACCCGATTTTGCTGAAGCAGCGGGCAGATCAATATCTTGCCCACCGGCGACGTACACAACCGGCCGAACCAAGCCTCGGCAGCACCTTCAAGAATCCGCCCGGCGATCATGCCGGACGTCTGATTGAGGCAGCAGGTTTGAAGGGCAAGAGAATCGGCGGCGTTGAAGTAAGTCGTACCCATGCCAACTTCTTCATCAATCCCGGCGGCGTTGGTACTGCGACTGCTGCGGACATGGTGGCGCTGATCGAATATGTGCAGGGTGAGGTCGAAGAACGGTTTGGGGTGCGCCTTCAGCCCGAGGTTCAATTGGCGGGTGAATGGCAAGCGAAATTAGGCTGACTCGAATGCATGTAGAACCAGTCGTAACGGGCTCGATAGATACCCGCCAAACTGTAATAGTTGTTGAAATGTCAAAGGTGTAAAGTAAGATATGATCCAGACCGAGACCCTTCGGGTCGGCGTCGTCTTTGGCGGCCGTAGCGGCGAGCATGAAGTCTCGCTAAATAGCGCACAGAATGTGATGGAGGCATTGCGTCAGGCCGGTCACCAGGTGATACCGATTGGCGTCACCACCCAAGGCCGCTGGCTGACCCATGGTGACCCGATTGCCCTGTTGACTTCCGGCGATAACGACCGCCCGGCGTCACAACCTGTCAACGGCGAGGGCGATCTGGGGCAACCGAAGGCTGACGACAGCTGGGGCCTGTTGCCCCGTGTGGACGAGCTCGAACCATTGCCCGCAATCGATGTCATCTTCCCGGTGCTGCATGGACCCTACGGCGAGGATGGCACCATCCAGGGCATGCTGGAGATGGCGAACTTGCCCTATGTCGGCTGTGGCGTACTCGCCAGCGCCGTGGGGATGGACAAGGCTGTTTCGAAGATGATCTTCGAGCAGATTGGTCTGTGCCGATCAGCATACACTGTGGCGCAGCGTCAACGGTGGCAGGCGGATCCTGAGGCTGTAATCGCCAATATTGAGGCAATTCTCGACTACCCGGTCTTCGTCAAACCGGCCAATATGGGCAGTAGCGTGGGCATCAGCAAGGCTGAAACTCGTAGCGAGTTGGTTGAAGCCGTCCGGCTTGCCTGTCGCTATGATCGAAAAATCGTGATTGAGGCGGCGGTTCCCAACGCCCGCGAGATCGAAGTGAGTGTATTAGGCAATGATGAGCCTGTAGCCAGTATGCCTGGCGAAATCGTGCCCGGCAATGAGTTTTACGATTACGCCGCCAAATATCTGGACGATAACAGCCGGCTATTGATTCCGGCTCCGCTCTCAGATGAGCAGTTGGTTGAAATTCAGGCAATGGCAATTCGGGCATTCCAAGCCATCGATGGAGAAGGCCTGGCCCGTGTCGATTTCCTGCTGGATGACTTGAGCGGCGAGTTGTATCTCAATGAGCTCAATACCATGCCCGGCTTCACGCGTATTAGTATGTATCCCAAGCTTTGGGAGGCCAGCGGCCTCAACTATCCGCAACTTGTTGATCGATTGCTCCGCCTCGCGCTGGAGCGTCACCAGGATCGCCAGCGCAATAGCACGTCCGCTGGGTAGAAAACAGATATTCGTTCATGGCAAGCAAGACGAGTTCCAAGCGCAAAGCGCAACGAAAATCCGGCCCGTACAGAAAGGCTCCTCATCAGCGGAAGTCTTTGAAGAAGCGTCGCGGCTTTCAGTCGAACTTGCCTCAATTGATGACTGAGGAACTGGGCAAGCTGAAAATGCCTCGCCTGGAGATGCCAAAGCTGACGTGGTTTACATGGAGCGGCCGACACTGGAGCAAAGTCGTCAGCATGATGCTGCTGGCGTTGGCCCTGGCAGGTGTGCTTTGGATGAACATGGACTATCGGTGGTTTGTCTATGCGGATACTGTCGAATTTGAGAATCTCTCCTACCTCACGGCAGAGGAACTCTATCTGACCACTGACCTGGAAGGGTTTAGCATATTCTGGGTGTTGCCGGAGCAGGTGAGTGAGAAACTCCTGGCTCATCCCTACGTGGCAGATGTGGATGTCCGTGTTCGCTTGCCCAACAGGGTCACCATTGATGTTGAGGAAGAGCAGCCGTCCGCCGTCTGGGTGACCGATATCGGTCCCATGTGGGTCTTGTCAGATGGTTCTGCGCTGGAGATCCGCACGCAGCCTGATCAGCCGATTGAAGCGCAGTTGCTGGATGAGGATGGGCGTTATCTGCCGACTATTGTCGACACTCAGAAGGCGGCAGTCTCGGTACGGGCCAAGCACTTGGCTGTGGATCGTGATGTGCTCGAGAGTGCGCTGGTCTTGATGGAAGAGATGCCTGAATTGGAACGTGTCCGGTACAACAAGGGCATCGGCTTGAATTTTGCGCTGCCCGACACAAATTATTGGATCTACTGGGGTGACGGGTTGGATCTGGAAAGCAAATTGGAAAACCTGAATCTCACACGCAAGTTGCTGGATTCCGGTGAGCTTGCCGGCCAGATTGTGGACGTTCGTTTTCGCGGGCATCCTATTGTTCGATAGTGTCGTTTCTCAAGACAATTTCACCAAGATGGGGTTTCTTGTGCGAGAGGTCATCTCAGCCATTGATATTGGCACTACCAAAATCTGTGTATTGACTGCCGAAGTCATCCATGATCGACTGGGCAATCTTGCGCTCAATATTCTTGGTGAAGGACAAGCGCCAAGCCGTGGCATCAGACGAGGTGTTGTCGTCAATGTGCCGGAGGTGACTGCGGCGGTGGGCGAGGCTGTGGAGCAGTGTGAGCGTGATACCGGCCATGAGGTGCTCAGCGCCTATGTCGGTATAGCCGGCAGCCATATCCAGACGTTCAATAGTCGTGGCGTCAGCCCGATTGATCGGGCGGTTGGCGTGACCAACGCTGATATGCAGCGGGCGCTGGATGCGGCCCGTGCGGTTGCACTGCCCGAAAACCAGGAAGTCATCCATACCATTGCCCGTACCTGGAGTGTGGATGAGCACGGCGATGTTCAGAACCCGGTCGGCATGACCGGTGTCCGCCTGGAAGTCGACGCTCACATCATCACCGGCAGCACGACTGCCGTCGGCAATCTGGTCCAATGCGTGGTTTCTCATGGCATCGATATTGACGAGTTGGTGCTGGAGCCGTTGGCCAGCAACGAGGCGGTCCTGAAGCCGGAAGAGCGACGGATGGGCGTAGCTGTTGTCGACATGGGCGGCGGTACCACCGATATTGCCGTCTTCATTGACGGGCGTTTGGCCTTCACTGAGATTCTCGATATGGGAGGCAACCACTTCACTCACGACCTGGCGGTTGGCCTGCGCGCCCCGTTTGAGACTGCCGAAGATCTCAAGTTGCGCTACGGCCAGGTCGTCCCGAGCCGGGTGGCCGAAGACGAGAAGGTATGGGCCACGGTCTTTGGCCAGAAGGCGGAGCGCAACTTCAGCCGTCGTTTCATCAGTGAGGTGCTGGAAGCGCGGGCCATTGATATGTTCGAAATCATTGGCGACACTTTGTCAGCCAACAACTATCTGGAACGTCTGCCTGCCGGCGTTGTTTTGACAGGCGGATCGAGCCAACTGGTCGGTCTTGTTGAACTGGGACGCAGCACGATGTCGATGCCGACCCGGGTCGGACGCCCGTCCAGCGATCTAATACCGGTGACCGGCCTCAGCCGCAAACTGGAGTCGCCCGCCTATGCAACCAGTGTCGGGCTGATGATTTGGGGTCTTCACGAAGATGCCAGGGCCGTTCATATACGATTTGACGCCGAACAGGCCGGGGGAGACGCCGGGCCTGACTGGACAAAGCAGGCGGCACGCTGGCTGCGCAACCTGTTGCCAGGTTAATAAACGCTATCAACTGCATTCAAATATATGTCATTACTACCGTTGCTTGACGCACCCCTCAGTACCAAAAGGAGCCGCACATGACCCGCAAGAACACACAGCCGCAGTACGTTGAAAACTACGCCCGCATCAAGGTAGTCGGCGTAGGTGGAGGCGGACAGAATGCCGTCAATCGTATGATCGAGGAAGGTATCCAAGGCGTTGAATTTATTGCCGTCAATACGGATGCTCAGGCGTTGATGCTTTCCAACGCACCACAACGCATTCGAATCGGCGAAAAGCTGACGAAAGGGCTGGGATCCGGCGGTAATCCGGAGATCGGCCAACGTGCAGCAGAAGAGAGCAAAGAAGACATCATGGAGATGATCTCCGGGTCGGACATGGTCTTTGTGACCGCCGGCATGGGTGGCGGGACAGGCTCGGGTGCTGCGTCGGTCGTCGCAGACTGCGCACGTGAGTCCGGTGCATTGACGATTGGCGTTGTGACGCGCCCATTCACCTTTGAGGGTGCACAGCGCCGCCGAGTGGCCGAGAGCGCGCTGGATATGCTCAAGACCAATGTGGATACGCTGATCGCCATTCCCAATGATCGACTGCTCCAGATCGTAGATCGCAAGGCCGGCATCAACCAGGCCTTCCGCATGGCGGATGATGTGTTGCGTCAAGGTATTCAGGGCATCAGTGAATTGATTACCGTTCCGGGACTGATTAACTTGGACTTTGCCGATGTACGTTCGGTGATGATTGAAGGTGGCTCGGCATTGATGGCCATTGGTCGTGGCAGTGGCGAGACCGGGGCCACGGAAGCTGCCGAGCAGGCGATTCACAGCGCATTGCTCGATGTGTCTATCGACGGCGCTCGCTCGATTCTCTTCAACATCAAGGGCGGTGAGGAACTGAGCCTGTTTGAGGTCAATGAAGCGGCGGAGATCGTTCGTGCAAATTCGCATCCTGAAGCCAACATCATCTTCGGTGCAGTGATCGATCCGGAAATGTCTGATGAGGTGCACCTGACTGTAATCGCTACCGGCTTTGACAAGGTCGAGGCCGCGGACGAACTGAGCTTCACGCGGCAGGCATTTGGCAGCCAGACTCGCATCTCCGATCTGAATCGGGATGCGTCATCATACGATCCGAGCACACGAACGTTTGAAAAAGATGATCTGGACATTCCTGCTTTCCTGCGACGACAGCAGTCAAACGGTCGCTAGATTTCACGGCAGAAACAATTGATAGTAGTCGGGCGGCAGTAGGGGTCTTTTGGTCCTTATTGCCGCTCGATCGTTTGGCCCCAAAACCACCTTACAAAATCAAACCTTAAAATTTCCCGCCAATGCGAAGATGCTTGTCTGAATTGCAATCTGACCAGTGGTAGAACGCTTGTTTCTCCACTTGCCGGGTATATCGATGTATGCTATACTTCATGCCCGCACCCCTATATGTAGTATGTGTTATTTCTTCGATAACAACATGTGGCGTTTTTTCATTTGGTTGAGTCTGTAGATAATGCATTGTCCACACTGTGAGTCAGGTAAACATAAGGTGCTTGATACTCGCGCTGCTGGTGATGCCATTCGGCGCCGCCGGCGTTGTGAGGCCTGTGGACTGCGCTTTACAACCTACGAACACATCGCCGCAAATCTTCTCGTGGTAAAGAGCGATGGTCGACGCGAGCCGTTTGATCGCCAGAAATTGCTCTCTGGGATTCAGATTGCAGCCGTGAAACGCCCGATCAGCCGCGAGACGATAGAGAATGTGGTTGTCAAAGTCGAGGAATCTCTGCACAGTCAGGGGCGCGCCGAGATCCCCAGCGAGGCCATCGGTTCCATGGTGCTCGATCATCTGGCGGACGTTGACCAGGTCGCGTATATCCGATTTGCCAGCGTCTATCTAGACTTCGGTGATCTGACCGAGATCCGTGGTGAAATCGAACGTCTCATGAACCGAGAAGAGCCGCAACTCGCTACCAATCCAAACTAGTCGACTCCATAGAAGCGCTAGTCGCTTGACAAGGCAATGATGCCTGTCGTCAGGCCATGTTTCGCGTATGCCTTAGGCCATCGCACAAAAGCATCACATTGCAGGGAAAGGACACCCCAAATGAGCAGCAGCCCCGTTCGGACAGAAGTCTCGTCCGCCGAAAATGGTTACCAGAACGGCAACGGCTATATGAACGGCAACGGTAGGAACGGTACGATTGAAATTACGATTCCAGAAACAATCGTGAAACGGGATGGTCGTGTGGTCAGTTTTGACGCCGGTCGTATCGAGACAGCGTTGCTGCGCTGCTTCAACAGCCTGGACAAGGAAGCCGGTACACCCCTGCCTGAGCTAGTACAGCGGGCTGTCAACATTGTCGCTGCCAAGCACGAGGCGCCCAGCGTCGAGCAGGTGCAGGATATCGTTGAAACGGTACTGCTGGCGGCAGGCGAATATGAGGCTGCCAAGCACTACATTCTCTATCGTGCTGAACGAGCCAAGCTCCGCGAGGCAAGCCCTGTGCCTGAAGAGGTACGCGCAAAATTCGCCGAGTCCGACGAGTATTTCCCGACCCAATTGCAGAAGTTCCAGTTCTACGACAAATATGCCCGTTTCAGCTACCGTAACATGCGACGCGAGACCTGGGTGGAGACGGTCGAGCGTACCATGGACTTCCTACGCGAACTGTCCGACAATAAGCTTTCGGACGAGACCTATCAGCGTGTTCATGACGGCATTCTCAACATGCGAGCCATGCCTTCCATGCGTATGTTGGCCATGGCTGGACCGGCTGCGCGTCGCAGCAACATCACGATCTATAATTGTTCATACATGCCCGCAGACAGCATTGACTCATTTGTTGAAGCACTTATTATTTCCATGAGCGGTTGCGGCGTCGGCTATTCAGTCGAACGTCGCTATGTTGAGCAGTTCCCGCGTATCCGTCGCCAGCACGGTGAAGATCCCACCAATTATATTGTGCCCGATTCGGCGGACGGCTGGGCCCAGGCCCTGCGCTTAGGGCTGGAGACCTGGTTCGAAGGCGGCGACGTCCAGTTCGATTATTCAGAGATCCGACCTGCCGGCGCACCGTTGCTGACCAAGGGCGGGCGCGCGTCCGGCCCGGAGCCGCTGCGCAAGATGCTCAACTTCGTGCGTGGTCGCATCCTTGCCCGCCAGGGAAGCTTCATTCGGTCGTTGGATGCCCATGACATCATGTGTGCAGTGGGCAATGCCGCCGTGTCGGGCGGCGTGCGACGAACGGCCATGATCTCTCTCTTTGACATCGATGACAACGAGATGCGTCACTGCAAGTCCGGCAACAATCTGACCGGCAATGAGCAGCGCTGGAATGCCAATAATTCGGCGGTCTGGCCGGATCGGGACATGACTCAGGCCGAAATCACCCGTTACCTGCTGGAAATGGTCGAGTCGGGGGCCGGCGAGCCGGGCATCTTCAGCCGGCGTGCCGCCATCAACACGCTGCCCGAGCGACGAGAGCCGGCGGAATTCGGCACAAACCCATGCGGCGAGATTGTCCTTCGTCCAATGCAGTTTTGCAACCTCTCCGTGGCCGTGGCCCGACCCGACGACGACTACGAGTCGCTCAAGGACAAGGTCGAAGTGGCCGCCATCATCGGCACGCTCCAGTCCATGGCGACCGAGTTCCCGGGGCTGCGACCCCAGTGGAAGGAGAACTGCGAGGCTGAGCGTCTGCTGGGCGTTGACATCAACGGCCAGATGGATAGTCCCATCGCGCGCGATCCTGAAGTCCAGATCAAGTTGCGCAAGGCTGCCGTCGCCACCAACCGTGAGATCGCCGCCCAACTTGGCATCAACCCGTCGGCGTCGGTGACCTGTGTGAAGCCGTCGGGCAACTCGTCACAGTTGCTCAATTGCTCACCCGGCGTGCATCCTCGGTGGGCCCCCTACTACGTGCGCAACGTGCGTGTCGGCTCACATACGCCGGTCTACAAGGTGCTCCACGACGCAGGCGTGCCCATGGATGCTGAGAACGGCCAGACGCCGGAAAACGCCAACACCTGGGTGATCCATTTCCCGGTCAAAGCCCCCGAAGGAGCCATCACGCGCAATGATCGGACAGCCATCGAACAGTGCGAGTATTGGATCCAGTCCAAGACCCACTGGACCGAGCACAACCCCAGTGTGACCATCACCTACCGAGCCGATGAGGTGCTGGACATCATCAAATGGGTCTGGGAAAATCAGGACAAGATCGGCGGCATGACCTTCCTGCCGGCCTTCGATGCCCAGTACGACCAGATGCCCTACGAGGAGATCGGCGAGGAGGAGTATCTCAAGCGTGTGGCCAACTTCCCCAACATCGACTTCTCCAAGCTCTACCGCTACGAGAAGGAAGATTACACGACCGCGGCGCAGGAACTAGCCTGCATGGGCGGTAGCTGCGACATCATTTGATCGACGCAGAATTGGCGACTATTGAACGAAAAAGCTGGGCTTCGGAAGAAGCCCAGCTTTTTTGCATCCATGATTCGGCGTAAGAAATGCAGAGAACGATCCGGTAGTCAGCTGTTAAACCAAGGTTCTCCGGACCGTACCCAGCACATTGGCAGACCTGCCGACTATCCCCTATAGCCCGGCCAATTTCTGAATCACGGTCTGACCGAATCGCTCAATGTTGTTGATTTCACCGGTGTTGGGTGCGTTGAAGATACATGCTGGATGCCGATCTCGGCCCATGCCTGGCACTGCTCGATGAATTCTGACAGCGCAGCATCGCCGCCACCAGGTTCACGGTCGTCAGCACCGTTCGTTCGATGGTGTCATAGTCCCGCCCCACATCATCACAGTGGCTCTTGAGGACATCCAACTTGCGAGACAGTTCGTCTATACCCATGAATGCGAAGAGGTTGCAGGCGTCCGCATATTGGGCCACCAGACGCAATGTCTTCTTCTCGCCGGCGCCGCCGATCAGAATGGGCGGATGCGGTTTCGAGAGTGGCTGGGGATGGTTCATCGGCTCGGCCAGTTGGTAGTGTTTGCCGTTGAAGGGCGACATGTCGTCGGCCCACATCTGGTGGGCGAGTTGCAGCGTCTCCTCCAGGCGCTCGAAGCGTTCGGCCAGTGGCGGGAAGGGGAAGCCCAGCCCAGAGCCTCGCGCTCGTACCAGCCCGCGCCGATGCCCAGATCAGCCCGCCCGCCCGACAGTACATCCAGTCCGGTCACGATCTTGATCAGATGGCCAGGATGGCGATAGTTGACGCCGGTGACCATCGTGCCCAGCCGAACATTCTTGGTGACCGCCGCCATGTAGGCCAGCGCTGTATAGCCGTCAAACATCGGCTCCTCGGGCTTGAGGCCCATTTGTGGCATGTCCATCTGGAAGAAATGGTCCATGACCCAGAGTGAGGCGAAACCGGCATCGTCTGCGGCCTGTGCGATCTCGATTAATTTCGCGCCCGTGTTCTCGGGGCTGCCGGGCCAGTTGAACTGAGCGATCTGTAGACCGAATTTCATGTGGCTCTCCTTTCTGTAGCGACATAGAACTGCGAGGTTGAGGCGACGTGCAGGCTGAGCCTTTCCAAGCCGGGGCAACCCGCCTACGCCTTCGACAGGCTCAGGCTGCGTCTATCCGAATGCTTTAATCCATGCTGAACAGACCCAAAGGGAAAAGACGGTTTGCGATCTTCCAGGAAGCCGTCGGCTTCCTGGAGGGTTATCGAGTGTCGAACCACGAAATCAATCCTGAGCCACCAACCACACGACCTGATAGGGATCCAGGTGCCATTCCTGCCTGACAGGGCAATCCTGTCGCCGCTGATCAACTCGTTGAACTCAAAACTAAGCCCATAGAGCCGCAGTTCGTTCGTCTGGATGGGTTGCACGCTCTCGGTGAAATTGACCAACACCAACAGTCGTGTCGTTATCGGCGCCATCGATGCCGGAGCGCACGAACCCAAACAGATGATCGTTGCCTACATCGACGATCTCCATCTGGTTGCCGGCAAAGACGGCGTGCGTCTTGCGAAGATGGATCAGGTGGCGCAAACCACGGTAGATTCGACCCTCGACCGTTGATGGATCATGCTCGGCGGTCAGCTTGTTCCCAATCCGTCGCCGGGCGGTGCACCCAGCGGCTGTCGTCCGCTTTGGCCGGATCGTGGGTGTAGCCATAATCGTTGAGCATGCCAATCTCATCACCCAGATAGATCAGCGGAATGCCGCCGATGCTCAGGATCACGGCGTGGAGCAACAGAATGCGGCGGACCGCCAGTTCGATCTCTGCTGCATTCTCTTCCTGCAGCGCCTTCTCCAGCCCGGCCAGCGAGGCCAGCGTGCCCGAGATGCGGGCATCGCCGGTCTGCGGGTTCTCCTGGAAGGGCAGCCCGCGGGCAAAGCTGCCTGGGAAACGTCCGGTGTAGAAATCATTGAGAAAACGCCGATGGTCGTAGCCGTTGATGCCCAGCGCCGCCGGCATCGCCGTCGTCAAAGGTCCAGCCGATGTCATCGTGGCAGCGCACGTAGTTGACCCAGCCGCAGTCGGGCGAAATCTGAAAGCGATGGCCCATGGAACGGCGAAGCAGACGCACTTCGCGGGTGGCCAGACTGTTCCAGAGCAGGGCCATCAACAGCGGATTGTAGGATAACTGGCACTCGCCGGGGTCGATGTATTTGTTGACTTCATCGGGATGGACGATGGCCTCGGACTTGAAAAGCAGCGCCGGCGCTGCAATGCGCAAGAGTGCGTTGAACGCCTGCACCAACAGGTGGGCCTGAGGCAAATTTTCACAGTCAGTCCCCATCTGCTTCCAGGTGAAGGCCAGCGCATCCAAGCGCAGTATCTCGGTGCCGGCGTTGGCCAGGAAGAGCATCTCGGCGGCCATGTCATGGAAGACAGCCGGGTTGGCATAATTCAGATCCCACTGGAAGGTGTTGAAGGTTGTCCAGACCCAGCGGTCGATCTCAGCATGGTAGCTGAAGCCGCCGCGATGTTTGTCCGGAAAGATCTCGCGCAGCGTTCGATCATAGGCGTCAGGTTCCTCCCGGTCGGCGAAAGACAAAGTAATAGTCGACATAATCCGGATCGCCGGCTTTGGCTGCCTGGGCCCACCGATGCTCATCCGACGTGTGGTTGAAGACGAAGTCGAGCACCAGGCTGATGCCGGCCTGGCGCAGATCGGTCGCCAGCTCCTGCAATTGCGCCATCGTTCCCAGTCTGGGTTCGACCTGGCGGTAGTCGCTGATGGCATAGCCGCCGTCACTTTCTCCCTCGGGCGCATCGAAGAGGGGCATCAGGTGCAGGTAGGTCAGCCCAAGTTCCTGAAAGTAGGGGATCTTTTCACGCAGACCGGTCAGATCGCCGGCAAAGAGATCGACGTAGCAGACGCCGCCAAGCATTTTCTCGGACTGGAACCAGCGCGGATCAGCTTCGCGCCGGCTGTCGAGTTGCTTTAGCTCGTCAGGGCGCTGTTGCCAGGACTCCGCCGCCAACGTTAGTACTTGCTCCAGGTAATAGAAGAAATCGTAGCGGCTGCCATGTAGTTCGACCAGCAAACGGAAGAGATCGGGGAAGTGGGCATTGAGCCGGTCAACGAAAATCTGCCAGTCCGCGCCGTCGGTTTGATCGCCGAATCGGGCTTCTAATCTTGGCATCAACCGCTTCAGAGAACGCGAGGTTTCGATTTCCAACTGGGTGCTCTTGAGTACTGTGTAGTCAGGCATTGTGGATCCAATTTAGCGGTTTGATGGGTTTATTCGGATTGTTCGACATGTACGAGATCTCTGGTTTATGGCGGGGTTCCTGGACAGGTCTCAGGCCTGTCCACCGCATCTATGCGGCCAGACCGCTCGTTTTCCTACACTCGCCGTGCCAACAGGATCAGCCGCTCACAGCCGTCCATGTAGGGCATCCCGTCAAAATCGCCCCAGGCGGTCTCCAACTCGAAACCGGCCACATGCAGCATCAGTTGGGCTTCAGCGTACCAGAGAAAGCGTAGCGTGAAGGGGCAGGGCGTGCGTCGTATAGTGCCGTCCTCGAAGATTTCTTCGTAGACAAAGAGTGTTTCCTGCAATTGATCCGCCCAGTCGACCGTGCGCACACACCACTTCATGACCTGTGTGCCGGTCTCTTCATCGATCCAGCGGTCGGCCAGTTCCTGGACGCCTTGAACCTGAGTCAGGCGCTGAACGTCCGGATTGAAGAGATCGATGAGCAGCAGGCCATCCTCTTCCAGATGGTGATGGGCGTTGTGAAGGACAGCGAGCTGGTCCGCCGGTGTAGTCAAATGCATGAGCGTATTGCTGGTGCAGAAGGCGAATGCAAAGCGCTGGTCATCGAGTTGGAAGGTACGCAAGTCCGCTCGTTGCAGGTCGACTTTGCCTGATAATTGATGCTGTTCAAGCTTGCTGCGCGCAATCTCCAGCAATGCGGGGCTGATGTCTACTCCGGCAACTTGGAACCCAGCCGCTGCCAGCGGCAGCAGCAGACGACCTGTGCCACAGCCGAGTTCCAGCACAGGATCCGGCCTGTTCATCTGCCAACCCCAGAATCATGTCCACATCATCATCGTAATGGCGGTAATCGTGATCATAGAAGCGGGCAAAGGCCTCAAAACGCTGATCCGTTTCCTGGGCATCGGGGTTCGACGGGTTTTGTAGCCGTTCATCAATGGGGTTGCGCGCAAAAGGATTCATGTCGCGATCATACTTCTCCACTGTAGATTTTACAAATCAGACCAAATGAGCTACTATCCTATAATAGTTCTGCTGTAGCCGACCTGTGTACAGGTCGGCCATTGCTTTGTGCAGCAGGAGCTAGTTCGTCGGAAGGCGCGCCGCCCTATCAAGTGGCGGTGCTTTTTCATGGTTCGATCGGGTAGACCGAGAATCGTTGAGTGTTCAGTTGAAATCGGCTGCCCCGTAGGACTTGAGTCAGACAAGTGTCGGTGATTTGTCGCCGAGCGTATGAAACTGAATCAAGCGACGATACGTTTCACAGAAGCGAACCAATGCTCCAATTGCATAAACGACGCATGACAGCAGTAATGTGGCGTGGCTCAGTGTTCGTGATTCGACGAACGAGGCCCGCTGGAGAGTTGTTCTTCGTTTTCTGCTTGGCGAGCTTTTAGCGGCTGAATGATAGTTTAAGTGTTTTTGTTCAACTGGATGACTTGGATCAGCGGGATCGATTGAGACCCTTTGATCCGATCATGAACATTGTTCCATTCGTGACAGTGGCCAGTTTGAACGTGTATCTTAGGAAAGAGAAAGAGTAAGTGAATCGATGGCTAACAACGACAAGACCAAAGAATTTTATCTGACCCCCGAAGGGTTGAAGAATATTGAAGAAGAACTGGCGTATCTGACGACGACAAAGCGTCAAGAAGTTGCAAAGATGATTGCCGAAGCCAAGGCGGAAGGCGACATCAGCGAGAACGCAGGGTACGATGAGGCCAAGACGGCTCAAGGGTTCCTGGAAGGAAAGATCCGTGATCTGGAAAATGTGCTCAAGCATTCCGTGATCATTGAGGAGAATGAGGGGCCTGCCAACGCTGTCGACATCGGTCGCACGGTCGTAATCCGTGAGGTCGGCACGACGTCGGATGAAGAATATACCATCGTTGGTTCTATGGAAGCCGATCCGGTCAATGGCCGTATCAGCAATGCTAGCCCCATGGGCAAGGCGCTGCTTTCCAAGCACATTGGCGATGAGGTTCTGGTGGAATCGCCCGGCGGTGAAATCGCCTTTGAAATTGTCAGTATCAGCTAGCCCTACCCCGATCAATTATCAACGAAGGAACGTTTCGTGACCGAATCATCCCATTCCATGTTTTCGCCCGAAAATCTGTCCGATCAAGAGCTTTCCCGTCACCGTAACCTGGCAGCATTGCAGGACGCCGGCATTGAGCCCTATCCGGCGCGGGTCAAGCGCACGCACACGATTGCCGATGCCCGTGCTCTCTACGAAGCCGGCGATGCTGATGGAATTGAGGTATCAATCACCGGTAGATTGAAGCGGATTCGTGTCATGGGTAAGATGAGCTTTGCGGATCTGGAGGATGGGACCGGCCAAATTCAGATCGCGGTCCGGCGCGATGACCTGCCCGAGGGCTGGTACAACGCTGCCTGGAAAAAGCTCGTTGATCTGGGGGACTTTGTCGGCGTGACGGGACCATTCATCGTCACCAAGACCGGCGAGTTGAGTGTTCAGGCCAACGAGATCCAATACCTGAGTAAAGCACTCAAGCCGATGCCGGACAAGTGGCACGGTGTGCGCGACCAGGAAACTCGCTATCGGCGTCGGTACGTCGATCTAATCGCTAATCCTGACGTTCGCCAGCTTTTTCGGACGCGGGCCGCCATTGTACGTGGCCTGCGCGATTACTCTGGATGCCGAGGGCTTTCTGGAGGTCGAAACACCGATCTTGCAGCCGGTCTATGGTGGAGCCAATGCCGAGCCGTTTATTACTCATCACAACCAACTGCACCAGGATCTCTATCTGCGCATCAGCTTTGAGCTCTATCTCAAGCGTCTGATTGTGGGTGGATTCGACAAGGTCTATGAGATCGGCCGAGACTTCCGCAACGAGGGCGTGAGCTTCAAGCATAATCCTGAATTTACTCAGCTTGAATTCTACGAAGCCTATGTCGACTATCAGGATGTCATGCGGCGCACTGAAGAGATGGTGGCCTACGTCGCCGAACGGGTGATGGGCAGCACCACCGTGACCTGGCAGGGGCATCAGATCGATCTGGCCCCGCCGTGGAAGCGTATTCCACTGCGTGAGGCCATTCTAGACGCCACCGGCATCGACTATGAGGCGTTCCAGGATGCTGAATCGTTGGCCAAGGAAATGCGCGGGAAGGGCCACGATCCAGACCCCAAGAGCAACTGGGGCAAACTGGTGGACAGCCTGATGGCCAAGCACGTCGAGCCGAATCTGGTTCAGCCGACCTTCCTCATCGACTATCCGCGCGATGTCAGTCCCTTGGCAAAAGGGACGCCCGATGATCCGCGCCTGGTAGAGCGCTTCGAAGGCTTTGCCGGCGGCATGGAGATCTGTAACGCATTCAGCGAAATCAACGATCCCATCGATCAGTTGCAGCGCTTTATCGACGAAGGCTATCGGGCCAGCCATGGCGATGAGGAGGCCCACCCGGTCGACGTTGACTATATTGAGTCGCTCTCCTACGGCATGCCGCCGACCGGTGGTTTTGGCATGGGTGTTGATCGGCTGACTATGCTTCTCACCGACAAGGATACGATTCGGGAGGTGCTGCTCTTCCCCCACCTGCGCTCACAGGCAACAGAGTCTGATGGTAGCGCAGATCCAGCCGAAGAAGCTGACGAGGACTCAGAAGAAGCGCCGGAATAGGGACGTTCGTCGCACATGGTCGGTGGAAACATTGAACGATAGATCAGGCATGGCACACAGAACCGATGAAACCGGTCGCCCTGTGCGCCATGCCTTTTTGATTGGGGGCGCAGCCGGCGATCGGCTCGTTCCCACGATTCTATTTGCTGCCTCTGCTTTGACGCTATTTGTTTTCATGGCCGGGTGGCCGCAGACTCCTGATGGGCTCTTTCACCTGCAGCGAGTCCGCAGTCTGAGCGAGGCGCTGGCTGCAGGCGTGTTGCTTCCCCGCTGGTTTCCAGATTTTGCCTTTGAATACGGACATCCCATTCTCAACTACTATGCGCCGGGCTTCTACTATCCGCCTGCCCTGTTGCATCTGGCCGGTTTGGGTGTTGTCGAGTCGGTGCGGATCACGCAGGCGCTGCTCTTCGGTCTGTCTGGTCTGGGCATGTACGCGCTCTTGCGCACCTGGGTGAGCATCCCCGCAGCTCTGGTCGGCAGCCTCTTCTACCTGGCCTTTCCTTATCGTCTGTACGATCTTCTCATCCGCGGCGCGCTGCCGGAGTTTGCCGCGTTCCTGTGGCTGCCACTGATCTTGTTGATCGCTGTTCGCGTTGCCCCGAATCTCCAGACAGGCGCGAACGGATTTGTACTGGAGCGGGCCAACTCTTCCCGTCGCGTGGTCAATCTGTTGACCGGCGCCTTGATCTGGGCGGCACTGGTGCTGACCCACAACCTCACTGCCATGATGGTGGCGTTGACACTGGCGGGGTTGCTGGTCGTCGCCTTTCTCTTGGACCGATTTAGCCCTCCATCGCAACGGATCGGCTGGCAGTCCATGATTTGGGGGCTCGTGCCGCTTTTTCTGGGCGTACTGCTTGCAGCCTGGTATATCGCACCAGCGTTGCTGGAATCGGCCTGGGTGGGCATCGGGGCCGAACCTGTATCGACTGGCTTCACCAATCACTTCGTTGGCTGGCGACAGCTTTTTACCTGGTCACCGACCTATGTCTACCCCTCCGCAGCCGAGCCGACCGTGCCGCTACCCGCCTATCTGTTGGTGTTGGTTGTTGTCGGGTTGTTCGTTCTGCCCATTGTTTATCGAACTAGCTTGTTGCAGCCGCTGGTATTCGCGCTCACCATGATTCTGGTCGCTGTCTGGCTGACCACCGAATCAAGCGCTTTTCTCTGGCAAGCAACTGCCCCGGTTCTGGGGAAGCTTCAGTTCCCCTGGCGCTGGCAGACCATCATCGCATTGGGCGTCGGTCTGCTGGCTGCCGTAATCGTGGAGTGGCTCTTGCGGATCTTTGATGGTGATGATGCCAAATCGCGCCTCGTCGGCTGGGTGATTGTAATTTCAGCAATCTGCTACGCCATTCTGTACGGAGTGGCCGGCCTGGACTATCCACAGATCTCGTTCAGCGATGACGATGTCACTCAACAACAGATGTGGGCCTTTGACGCCGAGTTCGGCCAGATCGGCATGACATGGACCGGCGAATTCTTGCCCCGCTGGGTGAGTGAACAGCGCTGGGCCATTGGCCGTGAACCGTCTGACGGCTCTTCGGCATCAGGACTGCCGGGTGTAGACCTGTCCGTTGCGCTGCAACAGTTGAGCTACACAGACGCCAAATACCGGGTCGAAGCGACGGAAGAGACCACGCTGATCTGGCATCGATTCTATTTCCCCTCCTGGCAGGTCACGGTTGATGGCGAACTGGCGGAGACTGCCCCCATCGGCGATCTGGGACTGCTATCCGTTCGCATCCCGCCCGGACAACATGAGGTTCTCCTTGCTTGGTCGACGACGCCTGCTGTGATGGTAGGTCGACTGCTTGCCCTGGTCGGTTGGCTGGCGCTTCTGGCCTTGCTCTGGTATGGCCGGGCCCGACGGGACTGGATCATTGGCTGGGTGTTGGCCGGCGCTTTTGTACTTGCCATAGGCCTTCTCCCTGCAAGACAAGTTGCGACCGAACCGGTCGGCGCGGACTACGGTGCTGTACGTCTGGAGGCCGCGCTTGCTGATTCCGGCGTGGCGGGCGAGACGGCGACAGTGCAACTGTTTTGGCTCGTGCTTGAGCCCTCGCCACCGCTGAACGCGTTCGTGCATCTGGTTGACGATGCAGGCGCAGTGGTGGCCCAAGACGACGCTCCCCTGGCCGGAGACTATACCCCCTGGCAACGTTGGACGCCCGGTTTGCTGCTCCAGCATCGTCACGAAATCTTGCTGCCCGCGGATCTGCCGCCCGGCGACTATCGACTCAAGGCCGGCATCTACGAACCGGGACACGCTGATGCGCCGTTGATGCCCAATGGGCAGGACGATCCCCGCCTGGACATCGGCAGCTTGGAGGTGCACCCATGAGCAGACAGAGTTGGCTATTGACCGGATTGCTCGTCTGCCATCTGGCGCTGACCATTGCCTTCAGCGCCATCAACCCGTTGGGTGAGGCCCCGGACGAAGCCGATCATTGGGCCTACATCGTCCATCTGGCTACGGAACAGCAGTTGCCCGTTGGCCCCACAATGACCCAGAGCAAGCATCCGCCGCTCTATCATGCCGGCGCGGCGCTGGTCGCATCGTTGTCCGAACCGGTCAATGACTTTCTACGCGCCGATCCCGATGTCCAGCTTGAGCCGTCACCCGGCTGGTCGCCCAATTTCTTCATTCACACCGCGCTCGAATCCTGGCCGTGGAAAAACGGCACAAAGGCGTTCCATCTTGTTCGCCTCTGGTCTGCGCTGTTGAGCACCTTGGCTGTGGCTGCAACCTATGGACTGGCACGCGTTGCTTTCCCGAAACAGCCGGTGCTGGCGTTGACCGCAGCTGGTTTTCTGGCCTTCTTGCCCGAGGCGGCGTTCATCGGCGGATCGGCCAACAACGACAATGCTGCTGCGCTCTTTGGCACGCTGGCGCTCCTGGGCGGCATGCTCATCTACCGTGACGGCGGGCGTCTGCGCCACGGTTGGTGGACGCCACTGGCACTGGGCGCGGGACTTCTATCGAAGACGAGCACCGTTGGCGTCTGGCCCGCCGTGGGTCTGGCGATTCTGTTGGGCGCCGCAAGTGAGATAGATGCGCCGGAGACAGTGCGTGGGTGGATTCATGCCTGTCTCCGCAGTTGGCGACGCTGGCTCGTAACCGGATTGGTGGTCTTTGGGCTTGGGCTGCTGATCGCTGCGCCCTGGTTTGTGCGCAATTGGCGGCTCTATGGCGATCCATTGGGCATGTCGTTGGCCATGCAGACCATCGACATGCGCACATCGCCCTGGACCTGGGCTGACACAAAGTGGCTGTTGTCGGGGTGGTTTGTCTCATTCTGGGGTAAGTTTGGCGGCGCAGGCCATATTCCAATGCCGGCTTTTATCTACACGCTGTTGGAAGTGGTCAGCCTGGCCAGCTTCGTGGGTCTGATCTTCAACTTTCATCCTCGCCGGCGTCGAATGGCACTTTCGCCGTTGTTGATTCTGCTGGTTGCGGTGGGGGGTGTAGCGCTCGCCATGTGGCGCTATTCGTCTGATCGCATTGGGTACGGACCAAGGACGTCTTCTCTACCCGGCCTTGGGCGCGATTGCGATTCTCTTCGTCGGCGGTCTGCTGGTCTGGCCGCCGGGCAGATGGCAAAGGCAGGCTGGTGTTCTGATTGTCTGCCTCTCGGCACTCCTGGGGATCTTCGCGTTGTTTGGCGTGTTGCAGCCGGCATTTGCACCGCCGGTTGGCTATTGAAGAGGTGTCTGATGCCTTGATCGTCGACAACACACAACAGACCCTACGATTATGGCGATCTGTCTCTGGTCGCATGGTCACTTGACAGTGAGCCGATTCTTGTCTGGCGTGCGGACGCGGCAACCCAAGAGGATTGGCGAACGGTGCTGCGAGTAGTCGCCGCCGATGGGACATTGGTCTGGGAATGGCATCGGTCGCCCGGCGCCGGGCGTTGGAGCACTGACCACTGGCCACAGGGAACGTTGGTGCGGGATGCCTATTCGATCCGGTGGCCGGAATGGGCGGGTCAAGGCGAGTATCTTGTGGAGATCGGACTGCAGCCATACGGCGGAGAACTGATTTTGCCCACCAATATGGATGGAGGGCACTTGTTCGTGCCTTTGGGCTTCATCGAACGGTGAGGATTCCGAAGAAAATAGCTTCTTTGGGATTTCACGGGCAGGGCAGGTTTTCTTACCTGCCTGGCTCTAGCGGGTAGGAATACCCGCTCTACAGAAGACCGATCAAAAAAGGTCAGCCGTTAGGCTGACCTTTTCAGAGTCGGGGAGAGAGGATTTGAACCTCCGGCCTCGTCGACCCGAACGACGCGCGCTTCCAAGCTGCGCCACTCCCCGAAACTCAACGTGAGTATAGCTGAAATGACGCCAACCGCCAAATTTCAGGCGAGGATAATCGTGTTTGAATTTGGGCAAGAACGATCCTGAATGGATAAAAGTCACTTTGCGCCACCGATCAAATATGCTATAATCCAGACCGCTTGAGGAATTGATATTTTCTTGGTCCAACTCGAAATCGATGACGGCTACTGGATAGTCGGCTCGTCGACATACTAGTCGATGAAGTGGACGATACTACATCAGCCATTTCACCTGATTGATGGTGCGACGTGGACTGGGATTGCAGCGGGGTAATAGCATGGTCGAAGTGACAATCGATAGCATCCGTGTCAGCTTGATGTCGCAGCATCGTATCGTTGTGCTCAAAGAGAAAGACGGCGAGCGATTCTTGCCCATTTGGATTGGTCCCTTTGAGGCCGATGCCATTACGTTGCGCCTGCAAGGCATGGAAGCGCCGCGACCCTTGACCCATGATCTGCTCAAATCCGTGCTCGAAGCATTGGGCGGCGATGTCGTTCATATTCTGATTAGCGGCCTTGAGAAGAATACCTATTTTGCCCAAATCGTGATTGATATGGATGGCGACACACTGGAAGTTGACAGTCGCCCCAGTGACGCCATTGCGTTGGCTGTGCGAGTCAGTTCACCGATATTTGTGGCTGACGAAGTCATGGATCAAGCGAGTCTGCATCCTGAGGATGAGGTCAGTCTAGCCGAGGGTGATGAAGGCGGCGAAGGCGGACTCAGTGACATGCCAAGCAATGCCGATCTTGGTGCATTTGAAGATTTCGTAGAAGGGTTGGATCTGGACAACCTCTTGGGGAACTAACTCCCCATCGGATAGACGGTTCATAAGATGGTTACGGCGAGGCTGACTTTGGGCAGCTTCGCCGTTTTTGCGCCTTGGGCCCTTTTCCACAGTATCTTCACAGCTTCTGCACAGACTTATTCTTGAACACATCGGGAAACACAAAGGCAATATGTCAGATACAATCGAAACTCCAATCAAATCCATACCTGCTAACCTGGAAGCGGAACGGGCTGTTCTCGGTTCATTGCTGATCGACCCCGATGCCGTCATTAAAGTAGGCAACTTCTTGCGGCCGGAGGATTTTTTCCGCGAGCGTCATGCCTGGCTCTATGAGGCCATGATGTCGCTCAGCGAGCGCCGGGAGCCATTGGATTATGTGACGTTGATCGATGACCTGGAGCGGCGCAATCAACTTGAGGATGTGGGCGGTCCGGCCTATGTGACCGAGCTGATCAACAGCACGCCTTCGGCGCTCTACGTCGATCACTACGCTCGTATCGTCGAGCGTACGGCCTTGCTGCGGCGGCTGATCTCGACGGCCGGCCATATTGCCGAGCTGGCCTACGACGAAGGCATGGATGTTGACGAGGTGGTCGATAAGGCCGAGCAGTTGGTCTTTGGTGTCAGCGAGAGCCGTATCCATCGAGATCTAGTGCCGGTACGGGCTATCATGGACAACGTGGTGGATCGCATCGATTTCCTGGCTCAGAATAGTGACGCGCTGATGGGTGTGCCGACCGGCTTCGCCCAGATGGACAAAATGTTGGGCGGATTTCAGAAGAGCGATCTTGTGATTCTGGCTGCACGGCCCGGTATGGGCAAAACCAGTCTAGCCATTTCAGTGGCCCAGACAGCCGCTGCTCGCTATGAAGCCCGTGTGGCGATTTTTAGCCTGGAAATGAGCAATGAGCAGCTCGTTCAGCGACTGCTGGCCATGGTCACCGGTATCGACAGCCATGCGCTGCGCATGGGCCATGTTGAAGAGGATGAGTGGCCCATCCTGCTGGAGGCAGCCAACATGCTCTCCAGCACCAACATTTTCATCGACGATACGCCCGCAGCCAGCGTGACCGAGATTCGCACAAAGGCGCGGCGGCTCTATGCAGAGCATGGGCTGGACATGATCATCATCGACTACATGCAGCTGATGAGCGGGCAGGCCGGCAGCAGCGGTCGTTCCGAGAATCGGCAGCAGGAGATCAGTTACATCAGCCGCTCGCTCAAGGGGTTGGCCCGCGAGTTGAATGTGCCGGTCATTGCTTTGAGCCAACTTAGTCGTGCTGTCGAAAGTCGTGCGGACAAGCGTCCCATGCTCTCCGATCTACGCGAGAGCGGCAGTATTGAGCAGGACGCGGATGTGGTACTCTTCATCTATCGCGAGGACTACTATATTGAGGACACGGATCGGCAGAACATTGCCGATATCATCGTGGCCAAGCATCGTCATGGAGAGACCGGCACGGTCAGCCTCTTCTTCAAGAAAGAGTTGACCCAGTTCACAGACCTTGAGACAGTGCGAACAGAGTTGGAGTATTGATGAAACAGACCGGATTCATCGGTTTCCCCGACACAAAGATGCAGCTGATTGTGCTGCCCGATCTCTTCTTCACAGATCTGTTGCCGCAGATCGACGATCTGGCTGAACTCAAGTTGACGCTTCATTGCTTCTGGTTGCTGAACGGGCAAGAAGGCGACCTGCGCTATGTGAACGGGGCCGATCTGCGCGCCGATACAACGCTTCTGGATAGCCTAAATCTGGCCAGCGATCTGCGAACATCGCTGGCGTCTCTTGAAGATGCATTGGAACGCGCTGTGGCGCGCAATACACTGCTGCGCTTGGAGATTGAGACTGAAATCTCGACTGAGATTGACGCTGGTGAAAAGGTCGATCTTGTTGTCGAAGACTGGTACTTCATGAATACGGTGAAGGGCCGCCAGACCATCGCCATGATTCGACAGGGACGATTGAGTGAGTTGGAGGCGGCCATTCCCAGCGAAGCGCGTCTGCGTGTTGATCGGCCCAATATTTTTGTCATGTATGAGCAAAATATCGGCATGATGACGCCGATGATTGCGGAACAGCTGCGTGATATGGAAAAATCCTATCCGCCGGACTGGACTGACGAGGCGTTCGAGATTGCGGTCAGCCGTAACAAGCGTGCGCTGCGCTATATTCAGGCCATTCTGAAACGATGGGAGACGGAAGGCAAGGACGAGGTGTCCCATGAAGAGACTGGACGGTCTGCTCAAGAACGGCGAAGACGCGCCTATCGACCGGACAACAATTCCGATATCAAATAAGGGTAGCAAACGCACCATCTCCCCGCGCAAGCGGGACTCAAGTCCACGCGGCCCGGACGGACCAGATGGGCCGGATGCTGGAGACGGCAGCGTCTGTCCCGTCTGTGGCGGCGTCGGCTATGTCGTGAAGGACGTGCCGGTCGGTCATCCCGAGTTTGGCAAGGCCATTCCCTGCCAATGTCGTGAACGGGAACGGCAGGAGCGCCGCATGCTGCGTATGCAGCGGTTCGGCACTTTGGATACGCTGGAGCGCATGACCTTTGACAACTTCAGCGCCGATTTGACTCATCTCTCTCCGGAAAAACAGCATAACCTCCGGCGGGCGAGCGAAATTGCTGTCGACTACGCGCGTGAACCTGAAGGTTGGCTCTTATTCACCGGCGCCTATGGCTGCGGCAAGACCCACTTGGCTGCAGCGATTGCCAATGCTCGCCTTCACGCCGGCGGATCGGTGCTCTTTATGGTCGTGCCCGATCTGCTTGACTATCTGCGCACAACCTACAGCCCCAATAGCGATATCAGCTTCGATAAGCTATTTGACCAGGTGCGCACGACACCGCTGCTGATTCTTGATGATCTTGGGACCCAGAGTAGCACGGCATGGGCGCAGGAGAAGCTCTTCCAACTGCTCAATCACCGCTATAACGCTCAGTTGCCCACGGTGATTACCTCAAACCAGCGCATGGAGGATCTGGATCCACGTCTGCGTAGTCGTTTGCTCGATATCAATTTTGTGATGCATTGGCCCATCCACGCGCCCGATTTCCGCGCCGGTCGGAATCCAGCCCAGAGCGAATTGAGTACATTGCATCTGCACGGAGACCAACGTTTTGACACGTTCAACGTGCGCCGATCAGATCTGGATTCCGAAGAACGCAGTAATCTGCAGGAAGTCGTGCAGACCTGTCGTGACTTCGCGGAGATGCCGCGTGGGTGGCTGATACTGGCAGGCACATACGGCTGTGGCAAGACTCATTTAGCCGCGGCCATTGCCAACTACCAACTGGAAAACACAGGTTACGACGTCATGTTGATCGTTACACCCGATCTCCTTGATCATTTGCGCGCCACCTATAGTCCGCAGTCGACCGTCTCCTTTGACCGTCGATTTGAAGATATCAAGACTGTACCCATGTTGATTTTGGATGATCTGGGGACCGAGAGCGCCTCACCTTGGGCCAAAGAGAAGCTGTTCCAGCTACTCAACTATCGATATCAGGCCCTGCTTCCCACGGTCATTACCACAACGACGATGCCTGACCAGATCGATCCATGGCTTTCCACAAGGATGTTTGATCAGGAACGCTGTCAATTCGAAGGCCTGATTGTGCCCGGCTATCGGGGCAGCGGGAGCCAGCAGAAGGCGACGCGCCAACGTCGAATACGCCGTTAGGCGGTTCCAGGAAGTTGATCTGGAACTTAGCGACGGTTTTGGGCGTCCTATTTTTGGTATGCTATACTCGGAAAGAATGAATTTTAGCCATGAGGTAGAACGTTGATGCAACCAGTGAAGAGAAACGCAGCGCAGATACTTGTACTGCCTGCGGTTATTTTAGCGGCGATCTTGGTTCTGGCCGCGTGTGGCCCGGAAGCGCTGCCGCCTGAACCGACCCGCACAACCCAGCCTACCTTTACGCCGGCAGTGGAAGAGAACGCAGTGCCCGTTGATCCTGCGACTGTGGCCACAGCTCAGGCCGTTCCCATTGTCGTAGAGGATCCTGCGAGGCCGGAAGGCGAGGCCGTAGTAGGCGATGATGCGTCGCAGCCGGTGCCGGTCGATGAGCCGGCCGGCGAGGAAGAGGTTGAGGTAGTTGTCGTCGAAGAACCACCGGCAGTACCCGCCGAGGTGCTGATCAACAGCGCCATGAATGTGCGCGGCGGCCCCGGTACCAACTACAACATCGTCGGCGGCGCCAATCAGGGCGAACGCTATCCTGTGACCGGCAAGAGCAACGATGGAACGTGGTGGCAGATAGATTATAATAGTCAGGTGGGTTGGGTCTTCAGTGAGCTAGTTACGAGCACCGGCGTTGAATCCGTTCAGGTTGCTCAGAATATTCCGGCCCCGCCGCCGACCGCCGTTCCTGCGCCTGTGGCTCCTCCAGCACCGGAGCCTGAACCGCAGCCGGAGCCAGCAGCACCCGCTCCTGCGCCAGAGCCGGTCGACAATTTCCCGTTCCTGCTTGTCGACGACTTTGTGAAATGTGATCCCAATGCAGGCAATACCTACTTCAAGGGGTATGTTCGCAATCGCGATAATTCACCCAAGAACGCGGTCTGTGTTCACATCGGCTTCTTTGGCCCACGCAACACCAAGTGTTCAGGATGTGATGGTGTCGGCGACGGCAACTGGGGTTTTTCGCCCTTTGGCGGCCCAGCGCCTCCGGGAACATCGGTTGAGATCTTTGTGGTGGGCTGTCCGCCGAGCGGCGTAATGCCCAAGGGTGGCGAAACGGAACAGAGCGGATTCAGCGACTTGACGCCTCAATCACAAAAGTGGACGCGAACGATCGGCGAGAGTGAGCAGTGTGCCGAGATCACATTTGTCCAGAAATAGCGCTCAGAAGTAGCGTTCGGAAATCGCTTCAATACGCCCATGGCACGAGCCATGAATCAAAAACAGACTCTAGCACAAGCAATTCGTGAGACAATCGTACTTTGGGTCAGCCTGCTCCTGTTGGGTGGGCTGACTTTTTTTGTGCTGCAAACATCCCCGGCACGAACATGGATGTGGTCGCTCACCGGTGAGGAAGCGTTTGGCGGTCAGGTCAAAGGTGTGACCGATTTGGCCTCGGATCTGCTGCGGCCGCGTTTGGAACTGGCCGCGGACGTGCCTGTTCAGCACGGCGCCGGACATGAAACTGACCCTAGCCCGTTCGGTGTCAATGTCTTCCTTGAGCAGGAGGCCGATCCGGTCAAGCGTGAGCTTGTGGTGACTATGGCCGCCGACGCGGGCTACCGATGGCTTCGTCAGGAATTTCCGTGGGAGGACATTGAGATCCATGGCAAAGGCGACTTTGAGGATCGCCGCCACGAGCCCTATCGTTCCGCCTGGGCGAAATACGATCATATCGTTGAACTGGCCGACCGAAATAATCTTGAATTGATCGTGCGCATCAGCAATCCGCCCTCCTGGACGCGTGCCGGCGGCGATGAGGGCGGCACCTATGCACCGCCGGATGACTTTCAGGATTACGCCGACTTTGTCGATGCGATCGTCAGCCGCTATCGCGGTCGTGTGCGCTACTATCAGCTCTGGAACGAACCCAATATCTATCCGGAGTGGGGCAACCGCACAATCGATCCCGAAGCCTATGTCGAACTGCTCAAGACCGGGGCCGACGCAGCACGCGCCGCCGATCCGGATGCAATCATTATCGCCGGCGCGCTGGCCTCAACCATAGACCTCGACGGCACGCTCAATGCCGGACGTAACTTCAATGATCTGCTCTTTCTGCAACGCATGTACGATGCAGGCGCCGCTCCCTATTTCGACATCATGGCCATGCAGGGGTATGGGCTCTGGTCCGGGCCGACCGATCATCGCATGCATCCACGCGTGATGAACTTTGGGCGCCCCCAGTTTGTGCGCGATGTGATGGTGCGCAACGGCGATGCCGACAAGCCGATCTGGATCAGCGAGATGAACTGGAACGCGGTCCCCGACGACAACCCGGACAAACGGTACGGACAGGTTTCGCTGGAACAGCAGGCGCGCTATCTCCCCCTGGCCTATACACGTTTGGTCGAGGAGTGGCCATGGGCCGGCGTCGCCAATACCTGGTACTTGAAACGAGCAACAGATGCATGGGAGCAGAATCAGCAGCCCGAAGCCTACTTCCGTCTGTTGGCGCCCGACTTCACGCCGCTGCCGGTCTATGAATCTATGAAACGCTATACGTCGGAGCTTGGCGACTAGCTTGACTCCGGCTGACCGATGGACTCCATGAAACGTCTTTCCCAGCGCGAATCGATCCCATTGATCTTCATCTTGATTGTGGCTGCGCTCGTGCGCTTCTATCATCTGGATGGCTCCAGCCTCTGGCATGATGAAGGCAACACCTGGGCGCTAGTCCAACGCGGCTACGCCGAGATTGCGCGCAATGCCGCCGCCGACATCCATCCGCCGGGGTATTACTGGCTGCTGAGAGGTTGGACGTCCGTTTTCGGCATTAGCGCCTATGCCATACGTAGCCTGTCGGCGGTGGCCGGCCTGCTCCTCGTGCTTGTCGTCTACGCTATCGGCAAGTCGATCAGCGCCAAGCCCTCGGTTGGCTCCCCTGTAGCGCAGGGAGTGCTGCCTTATTTTGCGCTCCTGGCCGCCTGGATCGCTGCCCTGAACCCCTTCCAAATCTATTATAGCCAGGAAGCGCGAATGTATACCCTGTTGGCGCTGGAGAGCGCCGGGCTGTTCTGGGCTTTGTTGACGCTTCAGCGCCGCCAGCGAGCGGCTGCCCTGCAGGGGGTGCGCAGCAGCTGGTTTGATGGACCATCGCTGGCCTATATCCTGTTTGGCGCTGCGGGCCTGTGGACCCACTACAGCTTTCCCATCGTGTTGGCTGCTGCCGGGTTGGCCTATCTGGTCGTCTGGTTTCTCGATTCGAGAAAGAGCGAATTTCAGTGGCGCTCATTGATACAGTTCGTCGTGCTAAACGCATTGATCGTGCTGAGCTTTCTGCCCTGGCTGCCGACGGCTGTCGATAGCATACTCAATTGGCCTAAGGGCGGGCTGGCGGTCTCCTCTGCCGATGGCCTCGTGCTCACGCTGCGGACCTTGCTTCTTGGCCCGCTTGACCATCTAGCCGGGCCGCGGTGGATCTGGCTGATCGCTGCGGCACTGCTTCCACTCGCTGGTATCATTGCGCTGCGTGGGTATCGGACCATCTTCGCGCTGCTCCTCTGGCTGCTTGCCCCAATTGGCCTCATGTTCGCTCTCGGTCTCTACAGTGATGCGTTCCTCAAGTTCCTGATAGTCGCATCACCTGCTTGGTGCCTGTTGGCGGCGGCAATGCCCCATATCACCGAAGCGAAGAACGGATCCGTTCGGACGGCGCTACAGATCGTTCTGGCCGGGGGCGCATTTCTCTTCGCGGCGGTGATCCTGCCGGCCTACTACGCCGATGCCAATGCACGGGACAACTATGCCGGTGTCGCCCACTATGTTGCGGCGGTAGCCGATCCGGACAGCGACATCGTGTTGCTCGACGCACCGGGCCAGCAGGAGGTCTGGGGCTACTACGATCCGGGCATTGCAAGCTTGGCGTTACCTGCTCAGCGGCCCGCGGATCCGGATGCGACCATTGCTGCATTGGTCGACGCAACCGCTTCAGCAGACGAAATCTATGCCCTTTTCTGGGCGACCAATGAGGCTGATCCTGAGCGTATTGTCGAAACCTGGCTGGATCGCAACAGCTTCAAGGGCATCGAGAGCTGGCAAGGCAACATGCGCTTTGTGACATACAGCATGGCAAACGATCTGTCATGCGATACGCCGAATGACCCGGCCATTTTTAGCAATCAGGATGGGGCGCTCTTCGCGGTTGAAGCTGTTTGTCTATCCAACGATCAAGGAATTCTGACTGCCGGCGAAACACTGCTTATCGGCCTGCGTTGGCGAGCGTTTGCAGACGGCCTAGACAACTACAAAGTGAGTCTGCAACTGCTCAACGCGCGTGATCAGGTGATCGCACAGAGGGACAGCGAACCGAGTGGTGGTTCGTCACCGACATCGACTTGGCAGACGGGTGATCTTGTCGAGGACAACCACGGGCTTTGGGTCCCCTTTGGCACGCCGCCTGGTTCGTATCGACTCTTGCTGGCCGTCTACGACGCAGCCACGGGCGAGAGGCTGGCGATGAACGGAGAAGATGCCATGGCGCTGGGCAACACTCAGATCGCTTCTGCACGCGAAGCCGTGCCGACTGAAATCGTGCCCATGCAGCATCGCATCGACAAACAGATGGGCCCGGTCACATTGGTGGGCTATGATCTGCATCGCCGGGGCTATGCCCATGCACCTGAGACGCCGATGGCGCCCGGTGACACCGTCGAATCGATTCTCTACTGGCTGGCGCCCGATCCACTGCCCGCCAATTGGCCCGACGACCTGTCTGCTGAGATAACACTGGGTGACCAGGTTGTCCGCTTTCCGCTGGCTGATGCCTATCCAACTGCTTCCTGGCGCGCAGGTGAACTGGTCCGTACGATCGCTGAAATTACCTATGATGGCGGCGCTCGTCGACCGACACTATCGATTGATGGCAGGACCGTTCAACTGGCGGCTTTACCACGGTAGAAAAAGGCATTTTCGGCTTTCTTGACACGGCACTACGTTTGATATAGCATTACCTATCGCTCACATCAGTTTTGGGGTCGATCCAAATCGATTTCATGAGGTATGGAATGCTGGATTCAGAAATAGCTGCCATCAAGGAACAGTGCCCTGTCGAACTAGCGGCGCGTATCATCGGGCAGAAGTGGACGCTACAGATCGTCAACAACTTGATGCAGGGTGGCACCATGCGTTTCTGCGAACTGCAGGAAGCCCTGGGCGGCGTCAATCCGAGCACGTTGAGCAGCAGGCTCAAGATGTTGGAAGAAGAGGGGCTTGTCGCGCGTATCCAACGCAGCACTGTTCCGCCTCATGTTGAATACAGCCTCACGGGCAAGGGCGATTCCCTTGCCCCGATCATTGCAGCCATCAAAACGTGGAGCTATCGATGGCTCTGCGGCATTGACGAGCAGGTCGATAGGCAGACCGGTGAGACCATCGTAAGACTCATCCGCGAACCGGCTTAGGATCGCTCACAAGGAACCGATCAATATGTCAGCGAATCCCGAATCGGGAATTGTCCTCAAAGGAATTACTGTCGGCCTGTTGCAGGAAAACTGTTATGTTTTTGGATGTGCCGAAACAGGCGTTGGCGTCGTTATTGACCCCGGTGACAATGCCGGGGCCATTTTACGTCTAGTCGATCAGGCCGGCCTAACCATAGATAAGATCCTGAATACCCACGCACATCTCGATCATGTGATGGCCGTCAATGATGTCAAACTGGCCACAGGTGCACACTTCTATTTGCATGAGGCCGATCTTGAGACCTTGCACGAAGTGCCGGAGCGTGCATTGCTCTGGTTAGACTCTGAAGTTGAACCCATCGATGATCCGGATCAATTCTTGACCCATGGACAGATCATCGACGTCGGCAACCAACAACTTGAAGTGCGCTTTACCCCCGGTCATGCCCCCGGACATGTGGTCTTCATTCATCACCCGAGTCGCATCGTTTTCGCCGGAGACACGCTATTTCAGGGCAGCATCGGGCGCTTCGACCTGCCCGGTGCGGATGGTCAGACGTTGTTGACCAGCATTCGGGAACAGCTGCTAAGCTTGCCGGATGAATATGTGATATATCCCGGCCATGGCGGAGCCACCAATATTGGAACCGAGAAAGTCCACAACCCGTTCGTTGGTCAGAACGCTGTTGCGTTCGACCAGGAGTGATCCGAGCGCGAGTCGGAATTTTGTGTTTGACAAGAATTCAAGGAAAATATGAGTACATTCACGAACAGCCTATCCGGATGGTTTGGCCGCAAGAAATCCGACGATGAGTCGTCGACTTCGGGCTCTACGACGACAGGCGGAACACAGGAACAGGAGCCCGTCGTCGTTTGGGAAGCCGCCAATCTGATGGAAGCGCAGATCATTGTTGGCCGTTTGAAGAGCGAAAACATACCAGCCATCATGAGCGGTGAAGCGGTCGGTTCCATTTACGGCTTCACGAGCGGTGGCCTGGCTGAGACTAATGTACTCGTTCCTGCACCTCTGGCAGAGCGGGCTAGTGAGATTCTCAACACTGAGATCGAGTGGGATGAGAGTGAGATTGATGAGTCGACAGATGAAGTCATCGATCCCGCCGACCCGATCGAACCAGACCAGTAAAGCGTAGGGAACCTATGACTCAAGAACTGCAAACCCCCCCCACGATTCCAACCTATTTGAGTGAGACAAAGAAGGGCGCCATCAATTGGCGTTTTGTGGCCGGGGGCATGTTATTGCTAGCCTTTGTCGGATTTCTAGGCGTTCAGATGTTGCAGGCGACGACCACGACCGGCGCCTATTATATGACTGTCAACGAACTCCAGGAACAGACACCAGGCATCTATGGAGAACGCGTCCGGGTCAACGGCAACGTCGTCGAAGGCACTGAAGATTGGGTGCCCAGGGAGATGACGCTCAAATTCTCCATCATGGATGAGGGCGGCGGTCAGTTGCCGATAGTCTTCTATGGTCCCCGGCCAGACAATTTCCAGCGGGCGGCGTCAGCAATCGTCGAGGGCGAGCTACTGCCCGATGGCACGTTTGAGGCGGAAACATTGCTGCTGAAGTGCCCGAGCCGCTACGAAGAAGAGCCGGAAGAGATATTTGTTGAGTCAACCAAGTAATTCGGTGTCTTCGCTGATTTTGCGATATTATCGAGTCTACTACCGCTGCTTTTGCGACCGTTGTTTTTTCCATGGTCGGTAGAGGAAATGCATTTATCGAACCGGTTGCGCCGTATTTGGGCAACCGGTTTTGTCTTGAGAACGAAACTAGGAAATAATTCGTAATTATGGATGGCCCAATGTTCCGGCGAACGCTCTTTGCCTTTGTTGTAATGGTTGCTGCGCTACTTTTTGGCGCAGGCAACCCGGTCTATGCCCAGCCCACCCCGCCTCCCTACGATCCTGAAACTGTCCCACCGCCTGTGTCTGTGCCTGTCGCAGCCATCGGTAGCGGACTCTATATGGAGAACTGTGCGCCTTGTCACGGCGATACGGGCGGAGGCGATGGCCCGACGGCTCCGGATCTTTCCGCTCCGCCGTCTGCCTTCGCCGACCCGGCCGTTGTCTGGGCGCGTAGCCCGGCCGAGTTCTTTCACACCACGAAGTACGGCCGCATGCAGAACATGATGCCGCCCTGGCGCAATCAGATGACCGATGACCAGATCTGGGACACGGTCTACTACGCGTGGGGGCTGCATACCGACCAGGCGGAGGTTCTTGCAGGCGGCGAGATCTATGCACAGGAGTGCGCGGCATGTCACGGTGACACCGGCGCCGGCGATGGTCCGGATGCGGAAGGGGAGTTGCCCGATCTCAGTGACGGCGCACGCATGATGTTGATCTCGCCGGCCGCGATGAGCCAGACCTGGCGCGATGCGCATCCCGAAATCGGGGCTGATCTCAGCGACCAGGAACGGACCAGCGTCATCGACTACATGCGCACCTTTACCTTTGTGCCGCCGTGGGAATCGCCGTATCGAGCCGGTGAAGGGGTCATCGGCGGAACCATCGTGTTGGGGTCGTCATCGGGCGACCCTGTTGCCGGCGTGGATGTCCGATTGCGGGCCTTCATGAACTTTACTGAAGTGGCCACGTTTGAAACCATTACCGACGAAAATGGCGGCTTCCGGTTCGAAGATCTCGCGACCGGCGAGAGCGTCGTCTACGCAGTCGAGGCCGCGTATAACGATGTACGCTATGGCAGCGATTTCATTCGCATCGACCCTGAGAGCAATCTGCAGCAGGTTGAGATCGCGGTCTACGACACCTCCGATGACGATAGCGGCGTCCGTATCGCACGCACCAACTGGGTTATCGATTTTGCACCGGGCGCAATGAACGTCGGCCAGATCATGACCTTCGGGAATGACTCGGACAATTCGTTCACGGGCAAGACGATTCCAGAGGTTGATGTGCCGGTCACGGTGGCGTTCAAAGTGCCGTCCGACGCCACAGATATCGAGTTCAGAGACGGCGTGCTGGGTGTTGACTACTTTCAGGTCGGCAATACAATCTACGACACCGCCTCGTTGATTCCGGGAGCGGAGACGCGCCAGATTGTCGTCAGCTATCAAGTACCGCTGGACGGTGATGAAGGGGCCATGGTCCAGGAATATGTGTACCCTGTGGGAGAGGTCAACCTGCTGGTAGCGGATCTTGATGGCCTTGATGTCGCCGTTGACGGGCTTGAGTTCGATCAGGTTGAGACGATCCAAGAGATGGACTACCGCATCTGGAGCCGCGCCGATCTGTCGCTGGGTGAGGGCATCGCCGTGGAGCTGAGCGGCGCGCTCTCAACAGATGATGTCGATCCACGGACATTCGCCCCGGCGCAACAGGGCGCGGGCACTGAGCAAGTTGGCTCGTCCCAGACGGCCGATCCGCTGGAACCGTACGTCCCGCTGGCCCTTGGTGGCCTGATGGCCGTGGCTCTGGGCGGCGTCTTTGTCTGGTCAGTTCGATCCGGTTCAGAAGAGGATAGTGGACGTTCGCTGGCCGACCAGAAGAACGTATTGGTCAATCGGATTGCCTTGCTCGACGACCAGCACGAACGGGGTGAGATCGACACGGATGACTGGGCGAAACAGCGTGCTGATCTGAAACGTGAATTGCTGGCGGTTGCCGGCCAGATCAGTCAGGAGAGATCATAGCTTTCCATGCCTGGTGAATCGCTGATCGCTATCCGCAATGTCTACAAACGCTATGGGCGCAAGCGTGTGCTGCGTGGCGTCGACTTGGACATTGGCGAAGGCCAGGTGATGGCGCTTCTCGGCTCGAACGGCGCGGGAAAGACCACGCTTATGCGCATCGTCGCCGGTCTATCCAGGCCCGACCGCGGCGAGGTGCTGCTCGGTGGCGCCTCGGCTGAAAACGCAGGCCATGAACTGCGTCGATATATCGGTCTGGTTAGCCACAAGCCGCTTCTCTACGACAACCTCAGCGCCGTCGAGAACCTCAACTTTTTCGCACGTATGTATGATATCCAACAACCCGAGGCACGCATCGAGACGGTGTTGAACGATGTCAACCTTTGGGCGCGACGGCGCGATCCGGTGCGCACCTACAGCCGCGGAATGGTGCAACGTATGGCCATTGCCCGTGCCATCCTCCATGATCCGCCGATTTTGCTCTTGGATGAGCCTGACACCGGTCTCGATCAGGACAGCGCTGAAACGCTGCACAATCTGATCCGTTCGCTTGGCGCGGCCAAGCGGGCGATATTGCTCTCGACCCACAACCTGGATCGTGCGTTGGCCTGGGGGGATTCTGTCTGTTTTCTGGTCGATGGTACAATTGCCTTTCGGGAAGACTCGACGCAGTTGACCGGTACGTCGTTGCACAGTCGCTATGCCGAGTTGAGCCAGACGAGCTGATCCGAATTGAGATCATGACACAGTCCGTACACGTAGAGTCACAATCTATCGAAGCGCAGTCAGTAGAAGTGCAATCGATCGAGATGCGAACCGGCGGCGGTTTCGGCGCATATGTGGGCAAGGCATTGGCCATTGCTCAAAAGGATCTACGCTCCGAGTGGCGGGCCAAGGAGATCATCGGCACGATGATGGCCTTCAGTGTGCTGGCCGTGATCATCTTTGGCATGGCCTTTGACCTGCGTGTGCCCGAGGCGGACATGGTTGTGCCCGGCGTCTTCTGGGTAATCATCCTCTTCAGCGGCGTCATGGGGCTCAATCGCTCATTTGGCGCAGAGGTCGATCGTGGCAGCATGGCGGCGTTATTGATGGCGCCGGTTGACCGGAGCGCCATCTATTTCGGCAAGATGTTGGCCAGCCTGGTCTTCATGGTGCTGACTGAGTTGATCATTCTGCCTGTGATCCTGGTCATGTTTGATGTCAACCTGATGCACACCTGGATTCTGGTTGGGGCGCTGCTGGGAACCATCGGATATGTCGCCGTTGGTACGCTTTTCGCCGGACTGACGGCCAACACACGCTCGCGTGAGACCATGCTGCCGGTTCTGTTGCTGCCGGTGATGGTGCCGATCTTCGTTGCCGGCGTTGCGCTGACGGCGTCTGTGATTGACGGTCACGAGTTTGCAGATTTCCAGCACTGGTTGGGGATTTTGCTGGGGTACGATCTGATCTTCATTACGGTGGCTTTCATGGTCTTTGGCATGATTTGGGAAGACGCTGAATAGCGGAGAATGCTGCACAGGAATATCGCAGTATAGGAATATCGCAGTACAGGAAGAAAGAGGTCACGAATCGATGGCAAGTGTATCAGTAGCAGAGAAACCGGCCAAGCAAGGCAGCCGCATGGGCGGCTGGGATATTTTTCAACTTGTGCTAAACCTAGCCACCACAGTGAGCCTATTGGCGTTGATGTGGGCGGCCTTCATGCATGCGAAACCGGCCCTCAATCTGGCCGGCGATGAGCAGGCGGCACAACGTATCTTCTACATCCATATGGCCTGCAATATCGGCGCGCTGGCCGCGTTTTTGATGTCGGTGGTCGGCAGCGTGTTCTATCTGATTACGCGTAATCTTGATTGGGATCGCGTAACCCAGGCCAGCGTGGAGGTCGGCACCGTCATTGGCATGGGCACCATCATCACCGGAGCTATCTGGTCCAAGCCGACCTGGAATACCTACTGGACGTGGGATCCACGACTGACGGCATCGACCATTACGGTGCTGATCTACGTGGCCTACATCCTCTTCCGCAACGGCATTGACAATCGACGAACGAAGGCCCTCTTCGGCAGCATCTATGCCATGATCGCCTTCCTGAGCATTCCGCTTACCTACTACAGTGCACGCTGGTTTCGCTCCATTCACCCGATCGTCTTTGACGGCGAAAATGCAGAGGCGCAGGGCGACTTTGCCATGGGCGCCACCATGGGTGATACCTTGACCATTGGCGCGATCAGTTTCAGCCTGCTCTTTGCCTCGCTGCTGATCATGCGCTGGCGGCAGTTGCGGGTCGAGGATCGAATTGAAGAATTGAGAGAGGAGATCGAAGCATGACTTTTTTGGCAGTCGCCTATGGCGCGGTCTGGTTGCTGGTTGGCGTGTATGTCACCTTTATTGGGTTGCGACAGCGCAAGCTGCAAAATGAGATTGAAATTCTGGAAGAGGTCGTCAACGATAAGCCTGCGTAGGCCCTGTTACAGCAGATGAAGGCTTACCCCGATAGAGTGAGTGCACCATGGCAGATGTACAGACAGTGGACATGCAGACGGCGGACGTACCGAGACGAAACCGCTAGGCCAATGGTCATTCATCCAGAGGAGCAGTAAGATGGCAGAAATGCTACAAGAACCTGATACACAGCAAGTGGCTACCCCGCAGGTGGCAACGCCCAAAAAAGGACGATGGTGGCCGTCGTCTGGTAGTCTTTCTGCATTCCGTCTTTTTTGTACTGGGATTCACGACCGTCTTTACGCTATTGGGCTCGGCGGCAGGCCTGCTAGGCAATAGCCTGAACCAATATCTGCCGGCCATGCAACGGTTGGGCGCCATCATGTTGGTCATTTTTGGCTTGTCCACCCTGGGGGTTTTCCGCTGGCTTGTCGACAAGATCCGAGGGCGCTACGATCTGGATGCAAATCCGGCTGCGGCTGCTCTGGTGAGCGTGCTCGACTTCTTCAACGGGCTCATGTACAGCGAGAAGCGTGTCACCGACATGCACGAGGTCAGCCGCAATTGGGGCTATGCCAGCAGCTTTCTACTGGGCGTGAGCTTCAGCGCCGGCTGGGTTCCCTGTGTCGGACCGATTCTGGCCAGTATTCTCTTCCTGGCCAGCGACGGCGCGACCGTTGCTCAGGGCGCGATTTTGTTGGCGGTCTACAGCCTGGGCCTGGGCATTCCGTTCCTGATTACGGGCGCCGCATTTAGCAGCGCCACCAAGGTGTTGCGCAGGATCAATCGCCATGCCCACATTGTGAGCATTATAAGTGGTGTCTTCTTGCTCTATGTCGCCTTCCTACTCTGGTCCGGCAGCCTCACCACGCTGACGACTCAATTCTCCTTCCTCAATGAATTTGTCTTCAATCTGGAAGATGCGTTGGTCGGCAGTTCCAGCGTTGGTGGCAATATCGTTAGCGCCAGCACGTTGGCTGCCATTCCCATCGCCTTCATGGCCGGCCTGATCAGCTTCATCAGCCCCTGTGTGCTGCCCTTGATTCCGGCCTACATCGGCTACTTGAGTGGCACGGCGGTGAGTGGGGAGTAATTCTTCTTAGGATGTTTCCACGGGAAAAATGACGATCCACGAAGAATCACGAATTTCCACGAAAGGACACTTCTTGTGAAAGCTCGTGATTCTTCGTGGATCGCCTTTCAGTGTCGGTCGAAAAGATGAAACTCACGACTCTATTCTAAGCCCGATTGTCCGCTGTGTGATGAGTTGAAGACCGATCTGGATGGCCTGCAGGAAGAGTTTGGATTCACGCTGATCGAGTGCAACATTGAGGATGACGAGGCTGACTTTGAACGCTATCGATACCTGATCCCGGTGCTGGACATCGAAGGCGGCCCGATCCTTTATCCTCCGCACAACCGGCAGGGCACATGGCAGGCGCTACTGCCGCTGCTGACTCACCGACATAATGATGGCATAACCCATGACCCAGGATTCTGAAGCGGCCGCTGAACCCGCCCCTTCCGACAATCAATCAAACGTCTCGACCGCGGACGCCAAGATTAACCAGGCGGCCAATGGCATGGTTCTCTGGGTGGCGCGCCATTGGCTCTTCCTCTTCAACCTGGCTTGGGGCATGTATGTGGGGATTCCCTTTCTGGCCCCAATCTTGATGCAACTGGGTCTGACAACCCCTGCAAACGCCATCTACGGCGTCTATTCGGTCTTCTGCCACCAGCTGCCCGATCACAGTTTCTTCCTCTTCGGCCATGACCATGCGCCGTTGGAACCGGTCTTGGTACAGGGCGGCATGGCTGAGGGACTCAATCTGCTCGTCATGCGCAGATTTGTCGGCAACGAATGGCTTGGCTACAAAGTGGCCCTTTGTCAACGCGATGTCGCCATCTATGGCTCGGTCCTTTTGGCTGGATTGGTCTATGGCCTCGTGCGCAAACGAAGAACTGTTCGGCCGCTTTCCCTCAAAGTCTATGCACTCTTTCTGATCCCCATTGCCGTCGACGGCCTCAGCCAGATGGTCGGGTTGCGCGAGAGCAACTGGGTGCTGCGCTCCATCACCGGCATGATCTTTGGCGTCGGCTCTGTCTGGCTGGCCTATCCCTATGTCGAGGAGGCCATGGAGAGCGTCATCGAAACAGAGACAATCCGAATGGCGCAGACCTCGTCAGCGGACGAATAGTGGTTACCGTCCAGCGTGCGTTGGTTGCAGTGAGCCCCTTTTTGCCACAGATTCACACAGATAAAAAACCGATTATCACAGATGCTTTCAAAGCAAACAGAAAATCCTAAACGCCATCTGTGTCCTATCCTTTTTTAGCTGTGGAAATCTGTGACAAATGTGCTTTGCGCGGCATACAATAAATCTCTTTGGAATCATCGAGATCCATCATGCCTTCAAATTCGACAAACCGGCCGGGGTTCGCTATACTGTTTTCTTGTGTAAGGAAGAGCCTGTCCTCTCAACTGTGCTCGACTTACGCCGCGTTCAATTGAAATAATAGGTTGGCTTCAATGAAGCTCAACTGTGATCAAGAAACGTGTTCTGTGCAGATGGCCAACCGGAGTCGGCCGCAATCAGATGAACTTGGGGAGAATGAATTAGGATGGCAAATATTAAATCTGCGGAGAAGCGTGCTCGACAGAGTATCCAACGGCACGAACGAAACCGCGTCGTAATGGCCAGCACGCGTACTTCCGTCAAGAAGGCCCGTGCAGCGATTGAAAGCGGCAACCAAGCAGCTGCCCTTGAGGCAGTTCGTAAGGCGACCAATACGCTGGATCGTGCCGCCAAGTCAGGCGTGATTCACAAGAACAACGCTTCGCGTCGAAAGAGCCGGATCACACTTGCCTACAACAAGGCATTTGCCTAGATCTGGGTTTGACTGAACTCAAAAGCCACCGCTCATCGAGCGGTGGCTTTTTTAATTTGGTGTTTTGAGATCTAGATCGCCCAGGCCTCGGCATGATTCCCGTAGTCGCAGAGCGGCAGCAGTGGACAACCATCACATTGGGGTTTGCGGGCGCGACATCGTTCTCGGCCATGTGTGATCAGGCTGACATGCAGCTGAAAATAGGTCTCGCCGGGCAGCAGCGCTTCCCAGTCTCCCTTGACCTTCTCCGGCGTGGCTCTCCGACTGCTGATGCCCGTTCTCTGAGAGATGCGTTGGATGTGGGTGTCGACCGGAAAGGTCGGCATATTGAAGACGAAGAGCAGGACAATGCTGGCTGTCTTGTGGCCCACGCCGGGGAAGTCGGTCAGATAGGTCATGGCCTCGTCGACCGGCATCTCGGGTAGATGATCGAGGCTATAGGTTCCTCGCTCGGCCTTGATTCGCTCCAGTGCCGAGACGATGCGCGGGGCCTTCTGGTTGTACATACCCGCCACGCGGATGGCGTCCTTGATCTCATCGAGAGGGGCCGTCCGGATGGCTTCCCAGTCATGGTTATAGCGCCGAACGAGTTCATCGAAGGCGCGACCACTGTTGACGTCATTGGTGTTGGCGCTCAAGATCGTCAGGATCAGCTCATCCATGGCAGACCGACTCGGTCGCCAATCGGGCTCACCGTAGTGATCGAGCAGCCGATAGTAGATCTCCCACGCCTTATCCTGCTTCTCCATTATCTCCTGCCGCCATTCTGTAGGTCGAAAGCGATTCAATCTTGTAGCCTGTCAGGCACTCGACAGTGTTCAGCATCTCCGCTTGTGAAACATCCTTACACTCTACGTGCTGGTCGCAGTATGAAGCAAATGTCGCTGGTTTGAGATTTCAGAAATGGACCGAGCTTTTTCTGTGCAAAATATTAAAATTATCTGTGCGAATGGTGATGGCTTACATCTCTTCACGGTTTTTTGTCCTAAGCTGTCAACAGATTCCGGTCAACGATGGTTGGTTAATTTACAGATGCAATGGAGAAGAACATGATGAAGTTTCGTACAGTAGCAATGTCGATTGTCGGCATTCTTGTACTCTTGACGGTGCTAACACCAAGAGACGCCCAGGCACACCAGCCCTATTGTGAATTTTCTGATGCAACAGCAGACAGTCCCTGGCAGGTTCCAGACTCCTCAATCTCGTATGCCTACTACGGAAATCTCTATCCTGCCGGTGATGTAGACTTCTACACCTTCGACGCTGAGGAGGGGCAGTCGGTTCTGCTCAGTTTAAGCATCCCTGCCATTGAAGGGCAGGAGGATTTTTCACCTATCATGGTCGTCTATGGGCCTGGCATCGACGGCGAGCGCCTCGACAGCTTGCCTGACGGTGTCAGCATTCCCGATGATCAGGGCGGCATGATGGTCTCGCTCGGCGACGAGCCGGTCTACTGGTACGAACCCTTTGGCGGACGCTACTACTGGAACTGGGAAGACACATTCTTTGAGGCGCCTGAAGATGCTGCCTACACCGTTGCGCTTTGGCACCCGGAGAATGAGTTAGGACGCTATTCATTCGTTGTCGGCGAGAAGGAGGTCCGCGGTGGCGACCAGGACTGTTCGGCCTCTTTTGACGACTTCTGGACCCCGCTGGTTGCCGGAGAAAACCCCTATCGAGATGGTGGTATGGAGATGGCAGGGCACATGCATGGCGACGGCATGGACCATAATCACGGCGAGCCGATTGAGCTTGATGCTGATACCGCGCCGATTGTCGTTCTCCAGGTGATTCCATTGAGCGATAGCAGCCTCAATATTCGCGTACAGACCATGAATTTCATGTTTGCACCTCATCATGTCGATACGGACCCGGCCGACGGTGAAGGCCATGCCCATCTCTATGTGGATGATGTTAAAGTGGCTCGACTGTACGGCGAATGGTATCACCTTGATTCAGTGCCTGAAGATGCCGAAATGGTTTCAGTTGTTCTCTATGCCAATAACCATCAACCCCTGGCTGTCGATGGTCAGGAGATAATGGACATGGTGATGCTAGGCGACTAAATGGCGTCGACGGCAAAAAGATTTTGACGAAATAGAACGAAGAGACAGCAGCACCACCATGGCCATTGGCAACGGTCACGGTGGTGCTGCTGGTTTGTAAACGGAACCGACACCAGTATTGATCAGCCGGGTCGGAAGAGTGGTCGAGCACAATGGGCTAACAACATTTCCTGAAATTGAGTATAATGTCGACAGGATCTGTGCTAATTCGTCGATCACCATTCGTTCGGATTCGTTTGATGTGGCGGTGCTGTAGACAATACCTCCATTGAAGTTGATTTCCAGACTGGAGTTCGAGCGATAATGAAAACGAAACAACGTTGGCATCTGGTGCCATTCCTCTTGATTCTGGCCATTTTGACATCCGGCTGTGGTGGAGAAGATGCTGATTCGCTGCCCCGTATGGTCCTGGACGGGGCCGGCATTGTGGCCGAACTGCTGTCCACTGACACGGATGCGGACACTAGCGCTGGCGACAGTGATGCCGGCCAAGAAACTGATACGGTGGAGGCATCCACTGAAGAGACCATGACACCCTATCAGCAGAAATTGGCCCAGACCCTAGAGGCGAGGGCAGCAGCTGGCCTGCCGAATCCATCCTCTGTGACCTTCGAGTATGAGTTGAAGCCGCCTCAAGAGGTGGCAAAGGCGGATGGCGACGGCACAGAGCAGGTCGTCGAGATTACCGCCAAGACCGTTCTTCATTTCGATGGTCCGGAGGAGGCCGGATACGATGTCTGGCCGGCACTTGTCGTCACCGGTACGCTGCCCACTGACGCGCACGGTTCGGTGCTGTCCGGCGACTATACGGAACTTTACCGAACGCTGTTGGCGGAGCAGATTCCCGGCATCTGGGACCAGGTCGAATTTGGACAGGAACCGCGAACGCAGACAATCTCTGAGACCCTCAACGTTTCCTATGAAGGTGAGGACGCGGGAATGGATGCGGCGCAGACGATCTTCTACGATGCTACCGGTGCAGTGGCTATGGAGCCGATTCTTCTGGGCTTGACCTACATGGGACCGGATATCGACTACACGTTTGGCGACAGCATGTCTGTGCGCAATTTCACGGTTTATGACTTCATGGCAGGCTTCAGCTTGGACTGGACTGCAGGATTGCGGCTACCGACTGATGTGGCCTTGAATGGACTGGCAACGGACACAGGTGGGCCGATCCGGTTCTCCTCTGCATTGTTCCCACAGGACTGGTCAGAGCAGGCGTATGTTGACGCAGGGGTCGCGCCGGAGGGCGGTGATGAATTTGTACTGCGTTTTGATACATTCCTGGGCATCAAGGCCATTCTTCTTGAAGCGAATGTCTGCCCCGGCTGCTATATCGAGACGACGGTCAACGAATCGGCCAGCTTTGCCACGCCATTCGGACCGGGCACATCCCTGCCGATCCCGCAGATCTATGTACCCATCCGCAACTGGAGCCTGGGCTTTGCCTCTACAGACCTTGGCATCAACATCAGCCCACAACTCGGATCATCCCGGATTACGGCCGACTGGCACTATCGTTCAAGCAGCGAGTGTTCCAGCAACGGACAGATCACCTATACGGGCCAGGAAATCCCTGTCACCTTTGGCCCGGAGACCGACTGCGTTGCGGGCGAATCGGGCGGTCCGGAAGAGGCTGAGATGCAGTTGTCCAACTTCCGCTACTGGTTCGATCAGATCTCTGTTGTATTCAGTGTCAGCCATGAAACGAACCTGTTCGGTAACGATGTCCTGTCAGGTGACAGATTGCCCATTCAGTTTAATCTCAGTCCGCTGGCGGGCCTTTTCTGGCTTGGCGCCCACAAGGAATGTACATGGGATTTCAACTGTGAGGCGACTGATGGCTATGACTCAGTGCTTCTTTCAACCATGACAGAACAGGAAAAGTGAAGCTATGGACCCTTATCTACCAAGCACTTCCGTGTATCCGGTGGGTTCATCGAACCGAATGGTGACCGGGTTCGCTAGAGCGCGCATGTTGCTCTTGCTGCTGCTGGCAAGCACACTCTTGACTGCCTGCGTCACGGTGGGTGCAACATCGACCCCGACGCCGGCATCGACCGACACAGAGCAGACTGAACCGGTGGCGGCGCGGGCGGGTCCCATGGATGACCTCTTTGCCCGACCGGCCGAGTCTGTCGGTGATCTGATCGTCAAGGCTAGCGGTGTAGAAAGCACCCTGACGCTCATCGGCGACCAGGGTGTGCGTGTTACCGAAACAATGGGGCAGGAGACCCGGGATACGCTCGATACCTTTCAGGCCAACAACGCAAAGACAATCGAATTGCTGAGTGAAGAATTTCAGGACAATCTGGAAGTCACTATCGACAGTCTGGATGCGGGCACCCAGGCCATCCTGCGAAACATCGAGGAGTCGTTGACCGTGGTCAACGCACTGTTGCAAGACGATGTTGTGCTGATCACGGAAAGCTCGATTGAGGTCATAGAGGCTGCCAGCCGAGAGTTGCAGCAGAGTGTCGAGTTGCTGGAGCAGAGTGTTGGCAACACGGTGGTTCTGGCCGGTGAAACGACCGCCTATGTGATTGACCGGGCCAGCAACGATACGTTGGCTATCCTTTCCGTGTTGATGCTGGGAATCGGCTTCTTGCTCTGCATCTATCTATTTTTCCGCCATAAGATCCCAGAGGGCAAAGCCCGCTATGTTGCCTTTGCGCTGATGATCGTTTACCTGATCTTTTTTGCGGTGTTGGCGCTCTCGCCGCAGGCGCGGGCTTTCCTGATATCGCACGTTCTGTCGGCGCCTACGCCATAGGCAGAGACTTGTTTGTCGCTGAAACAAAATAGCTGGGGACTTCCCGATGTGAAGCGAGTGGATTTAGCCTGATTCTGTCGCTTCAGCACCAGGATGTCCCCGGCGCTTTTTTCGTATGACCTGCGGCCGCCCTAGCCACATTCCACTCTGCTCCACCACGCTGAAAACTTGAGATCGCCCTGCCATGTTGAGGCTTTCCGAAATAGTACTGGTATAGGATTGCGCAGGCTGAGCCTGTCGAAGCCGGGTCTACCCGCCTACACCTTCGACAAGCTCAGGCTGCGGCTACCTCCTCAATACACCAGTACTATTTCGTCAAATGTCAAAATGGTAAGGGCTAAAGTATGTCAAGCAGATTCCGCCCGGCTCCCAGGTTCTTGGCCCTGCCCATCTGTACATGCTTGATCTCCATGTTGCCCTGGCCTCCGGCGCGGCTGCCGCCAATGCGTTAGGACGCATAGGGGTGGTCGCTGCCTTGCCGGGCGTAGACATTGCCGTCGCTTTTCTGCTGCTCGACTTCGGTCCAAGGCGTGTCGAGAATTGGGACCATGTGTGCTTGCCATGACTATTGGAATGCCTGGCTGCCGTCCGGTCGATGCAGGAAGGCCCGGTGCCATGGCTTGAACGGATACTTGGCCAACCCCTCCTCGTTCAGATCGATGCCCCAACCCGGCTTCTCCGGGATCTCCAGATAACCATCCACCAATTTCATGGGCTCATCCACCAGGTCTCGCCGAGGCGACTCGTCGTCCGGCAATGTTTCGAGAATCAGGAAGTTGGGCGTGCTTGCAGCGAAGTGTACGTTGACCGCAGTCGCCAGCGGACCACACGGGTTGTGAGGAGCGACGTTGACATAGGCCGCCTCGGCCAGCGCGGCGATCTTCTTGGTCTCCCAAACGCCGGTTAGACAGATGTCGGGTTGGACGATATCGACGGCTTGCAGGTCGAGCAGGTCGCGGAACTGATACTTGTTGTAGAACATCTCGCCGGTGGCGATGGGCACGCGGGCCTTGCGGTCCAGCTTGGCCATGGCGCTGAAGTTCTCCGGTCGCAGCGGCTCCTCGACGAAAAACGGCCTGAACGGTGCGATGGCGTCGCAGAACTCGAGGGCTCGCACCGGTTCGAAGATGGTGGCGTGGGGGTCCACACCGATGTCAACCTGCTCGCCCACGGCACGGCGCACGGCCTCGACGCGGGCCTTTGCCGCCTGCAGCACCGGTATGTGTCAATAGTTTTGAGACAAATTGGTGCTGAATTTAGTGTCGAAAAGTGTTGTACTTGGCAGATGTCGTCGTACAGCGATCGATTTTGGTGAAAGAACGCATGAGTTTATCGCTTTATGGACAATGTAACGGGACGAGCCGGCGATCTGGGCAGGGCCAGGTGACCCTGCCCATTGTTACACCGTCACCGATGACGGCGCTCGGGTCGCTCTCCAGCGTTGCCCTATCCTCCGCATCGGCGGCACTGAGTATAGTAGAGAGCGGACCTCCTTTCAAGGTACGTTAACAATCTGCATCCGTATGGGACGCCTCGGTAGCTTCAGCAGCGGACGGCGGATTGATCCAGACGGCCTCTGGCACCTGCGGTGGTAAAGGTATCCCAGCAACAAAGCGCTGCGGATGTTTTTCATAGGCGGCCTCAAGCACCTGTTGACGTTGAGCAGAGAGTTGGTCGGCGAGACCGGCATGAACAGTGGCCGGCGTCATCAAGCCAAGGCTGCTATGACGATGCTGATGGTTGTACCAGTCAACAAAATGGCGAGACCAGACTCGTGCATGCTCAATGCTCTCAAATCGTTGCGGATAATCGGGTCGATACTTCAGGGTCTTGAACTGAGCCTCCGAAAATGGGTTATCATTCGACGTGTGCGGTCGAGAGTGGCTCTTGGCCACCTCAAGATGTTCCAGCAACTGGGCTACGGTCTGTGACTTCATGGGCGCACCGCGGTCGGCATGCAGCGTGAGTTGCTCAGGCTGGATCGCCTGTGTACGACAGGCTTCGACAATCAGCTGCTGGGCCAACTCACCGGACTCCTCTTCTGCCACCATCCAACCGGTGATGTAGCGGCTAAAGATGTCGAGAATGACGTAGAGATAGAAGAACTGCCACTTGAAAGGCCCTTTCAGCCAGGTGATGTCCCACGACCAGACCTGGTTTGGGCCAGTTGCCAGCAGTTCCGGTCGAGTATAGTGAGGGTGAACACGCTGGCGACGTCGTTCTTTTACCTCACCATGCTCATTCAAAATGCGATACATGGTGCTGACGGAACAGTAATAGGTACCCTCATCCAGCAGAATGCCGTAGACCTGTCTCGGAGCCAGATCGCAGAAGCGTTCGCTGTTGAGCAACTCGTGCACGGCCCTTCTCTCTTCCGGCGCCAGTCCTCGACTCGAACGGTGCTGGTTGGGCGACCTTGGACATCGTCGGCTGACGCAACCGGTAGAGGGTGCTCCGCGGCACGTCGAACACCTGACAGACCCGCGTCACCGGCACCGATTGCGCCAACGATTCGGCCGCCTCGGTCAGGATGCTGCGTCGTCTCCCTGGCTCAAGGTCTGCTCCAAGGCCTGCGCAAGCTTTTTTTGAGCAGCGATAATCAGCTCCGCCTGTTCCAACTGGCTACGCAGACGCTCATTTTCCCGACGCATTCGCCGCTTCAGCCGCTTCCAGATTGGCCTTGCGTCCTCGCCGCTTGACCGCGCCGGGCGCCAGTTCGCCGGTATCCCGTTGCCGTCGCCAGTTCCTCAAATTCGATGAGTAGAGCCCTTCCCGGCGCAGAAGCGCTCCGATATCGCCACTTTCTTGGCAGCGGTCGGCCTCCGCCAGAATCGCCAGCTTGTATTCGACCGTGAATGTACGCCGGCCTGTTTTGGGTTTCACCTCGGCACTCGCCAACCGAACCGGCGCTTTTCCGTTCAGATTTGGGTAGCTCAGTCGTTCGTTGAGACATGGATTTGCTCCTCCTTCGCCCTGAAATTCTACACTAATTTCTTCGGTCGAAGTTGTCTCATCTATTGTGACACACAGGGCACGTCGATCCAGGAGAGCTGTGCGTAGCCCGGCGGCAGTGGCCCCATCTTGAGCGCGGTCAGCCCGTGGGTCTTGACCAGCCAGGCCGCGTGCTCGGCGATCTCCTCCGGCGTGTCGCCATGGGCCCAGCGATAGACGCGTACGCGGTCACGTACTTTGCCGCCCAGTAGCTTGTAGACGGGCAGCCCCGCGTCCTTGCCCGCAATGTCCCATAGCGCCTGCTCAATGCCGCTGATGGCCGCGCTGACGACGGCTCCGGGCGGAAAACGCGAACTGACATACATCAATTGACCCAGCCGTGTCACCTCGCGCGGATCCTGGCCGATGAGCCAGGACTCGAAGTCGGCAATGACCTCGACCGTCGCCTTTTCCGGCCCGCACGAATAGGCCTCGCCCACGCCGTAGACGCCGGCATCGGTGTGGATCTTGACCAGCGGCATGCTGCGATTGCCCAGGTTGACGAGGAAGGTATCGATCTTGGTGATCTTCATGGGAAGCTCCTGAGCGGTGATTGGCGAAAAGTGCTGCGTAAAACGTACTGCGTAATGGGTGGGGTGTCAAGCATCGAATAAAAACTGAGCCGGGGATCATGGTCAGTACCACGGTTTCCTATGCCTTGGCGGTACGGTGTGGTGCCGTTCTTCGTCGTCGGCATTCGAGCAAAGTGGTGCGACGGCTTTTTTTCTCTGGCATTGCTGATTGACGGATGCGCCATCAGATTTCGCTTGGCTTCCTTGCTGCCGCCCTTGACTTTCGCTACAATGGACGCAACGCTTTGATCCGTATGGGTAGCCTGGAACCACGGCAACAACGTTCAGAGTCCATGGTTGCCCGCTCACACGGGCTTCATCGTCATGATGTGAACGCTTCGTGATCAAGGCAGATTGTGCTGCGGTGACTGGGCTTGGGCACACCTTGGCTACTTTTGTGCCGCATGCTCTGTATCCGTCGGATGGCACGCTATCGCGCCAGTGATGTGCGAGGACACATGTCCCAAGCCCTTGGGACAATCTTCCCAAGGCTATGTGACCCTGGCCTGATGACATTGGGACGGCCATCTTGTACTATCTCTTTATCGATGTTATTCAGCCGATCAACGAATAAGGAGATACAACATGAGTCAATTAAGTCGTTCAACAGGTCTCAAGATTGCAGCGGTTATCTTGTGGGTGTTCACCCTACTTGGTATGGTTACGGTTGGTATTCCCTTTTTAGCAAGCGGAATGACAGCCACGCCAGGCGGTCCTCCTTTCTGGATAACTGTTCTTACTTTTGCTGTTGATGCCATCACAATCGTGGTCGCCTATGGGGTATGGCGAGCAGAGCGCTGGGGCATTATCCTGGCCATCGCTATCAGCGTCTTTAACGCGATTCTCAATACGATGGGAGCGCTCTTCGACCCCCGTATGGAAATCCGGATTATGGCCGGCGTCATTGTTTTCGCCTCCCTTGGCGTGATCTACCTCTGTCTGCGCAAAGATCCGGAGCGACTGGCTGAATCCGTTTGAGGCTGAAGTCACAGACCAATCTGTACTAAACTGAGTGCATTACCCGTTGGATTGAATGTGCGGGTAATGCACTTGACGCCGTTTTGGGAAGGCAACAATGACCAAGATACGCCGCCAATTTGACGGCAATAATCTGCTCTACCGCACGCGAATGGTCTTGGTTTTGTGCAGCTACAGTATTCCAATTTTAATGGGAATCATACTGACCATCTCGGCCACCAGTAGCATTCAGCCACTTGTGGGCGCTTTACATTGTGGCCGTGGTGATACTGGCGGTAACGCTCAAACCGGTCTGGAACTGGGTTCAGCCACGGATGCATCACCTGGTCTATGCCATGGAGGACCCCCAACTTGAGATGATTGGGCAGATGAGTGACTCGCTGGCATCGGCTTCGCCGGAAGCGTCAATGCTGTCGACCACTGCCGAAGCCATTGCCCGCACCGTCAAGCTGCCGTATGTGCAGCTTGAAACCGTCGACGGCGCAACTGCGACGTATGGCACGCCCCTCGAAAATAGTAAACCGACACGCATTGAGATCACGTATCGCCAAGAGACAGTTGGTTGGCTGGAAGTGACTTCGCGGCTGCCCAAAGTACCCTTGAGCAGCGGCGAATATTCGCTGCTCAATAGTCTGGCCCGGCAGGTCGGCATTACGCTTCACGCTGCCCAGATGAGCAAAGCCCTGCAAGATTCCCGTGAGCAATTGGTGATGACGCGTGAGGAAGAACGCCGCCGTATCCGCCGCGATCTCCACGATGGCCTTGGTCCAACACTGGTTTCGCTGCGCATGCAGTTGAGCGCCGTACCCCGGCTGGTACGCGATCACCCGGATGAGGCGGAACAATTGATTGACGAGTTACGCGACGATGTCAGCGGCGCCACCGCTGACATCCGTCGTCTGGTCTATGAATTGCGCCCGCCGATGCTGGATGAGTTGGGGCTGGTTGTTGCGATTCGGAGTTTCAAGCTGGGCGAGTCACCGACGCAGCTGGAAGTGTTGGCCCCGGAACCGATGCCGCGTCTGTCGGCGGCAGTTGAGGTGGCCGTCTACCGCATTGCCAGCGAAGCGATTCACAATGTCGTCAAACATGCCGGGGCCACAATCTGTGTTGTTGAAATCGAGATAGAACCCGATCAGCTCATCCTGAGCGTCTCCGATAATGGACACTACTTGCCGGCAGACCAACCATCCGGCGTCGGCCTGCAGTCGATGCAAGAACGCGCCGCCGAGTTGGGCGGCTCCTTTTCCATCCAGCCCGCCAAAGCGGGCGGTGCAAACATTGTGGTTCGCCTACCGCTGGAGCTGTAACAATGGACAAACTCACGATTCTTATCGCTGACGACCACCCCGTATTTCGCAAAGGGTTGCGTGCCCTATTAGTCTCGATGCCCACCGCAGAGCTGGTGGGAGAAGCAACCACCGGAGAAGAAGCCATCGACTTGGCCGAAGCATTGCAGCCGGATGTGATCCTGATGGATTTGCAGATGCCCGGCATCGGCGGACTGCCCGCAATTCGTCAAATTGTGCAGACCAGCCCACACATCCGCATCTTGGTCGTCACCATGTTTGAAGATGACGACTCGGTTTTCGCGGCCATGCGAGGCGGCGCGCGCGGCTATGTGCTGAAAGATATGGATGACGATGAGATCACACGAGCCATTTTGGCTGTAGGCAATGGTGAAGCCATTTTCAGTCCAGCCATTGCGCAACGGATGATGAATTTCTTCTCCGCCCGTCCCGATTTGCCAATTGAGATTTTCCCTGAACTGACCGAAAGTGAGCGTAATGTTCTGCGCTTGATGGCGCAGGGCACAAGCAATGAAGCGATAGCCCTACAGTTATCACTGGGCAGCAAAACTGTACGTAATTACGTATACAACATCTTTAGCAAGCTTCAAGTCGCTGATCGTGCCCAGGCTATTGTGAAAGCGCGAGATGCCGGACTGAAGTGATGGTTGTGGGCCCTTCTTCCACTAGAGATGTTCGAAAAAAACCCGGGGCAATTGCGCTCCGAAGCACCCCGGGCTGCCGGTACCGATGTGATCAACGGACAGTACCATCTGGATGTTCAAAACGATGCCTTACCCGAACAGTGAGGTCCAGCCATGCAGACGGCAGAGAAAACCCTGGACAGACGATGGCAGTACGCGGCCTACGCCGCGCTGAGTCTTGCCGTGTTTGGCGTGACGGCAAGCATTTTGCCATCGTCGGACGCCTATTTTCAGCGCTTTTTGGGCAGCGCCGATCCGCTGCTCGTTGTGGCGGCTGCAGCCCTGGCCGGCGCGGCAGCATTGTCCCTCTTGTACGCAACCTACGGTTTCGAGATCCTGAAAGGAAGAGCCACCCTGCGCGGGATCGGGATCTCCGCAGGCCTGGCAACGCTGCTCGGTGTTGCCATCGTTATCGCCGACCTCCTTCTGGGCTACCCCGAAGAGATCAATGTCCCCGTGCCGCAGGCATTGCTCTTTTATCCGACGATCGGCTTTATCGCCGAGATTCTCTTTCACGTCCTACCGCTCGCTCTGGTGCTGCTGGTCCTCGTGCCGTTTCGTAGACGCTGGGGGCCAGATCGAATCGTGTGGTTCGGCATTGTTTTTGTGGCCGCCTTGGAGCCGATCTTTCAGGTGACATTCGAACGCGATCCGTTGTCGGGAACCGCCCTCTACACCTTGGGCCACGTTTTCGCCATCGCCCTACTCCAGTTGATCGTTTTCCGGCGATATGATTTCATGTCGATGTACTCGTTCCGGTTGTTCTACTACATGTACTGGCATATCATCTGGGGTGTTATGCGATTGAAGATGCTGTTCTAGCGCCGGACAGAATCAGGATGAAGCGGGCTGGACTGGTGTCCGCCGATAGAAGCAGAAACAATCTGCACTGGAAGGTCAAGCCCGGCTGCTGAGCGTGGATGATGCTCTTGACCTGGTGCTCTGAAGCCAAGGACCGTTCCACTGGGTAGAAGACGTCCGGCGCGGGGCACGGCCATGCCGGCGGCATCGCAAATCGCTACCGAAGGTACGTCTGGAAGGCAAGCGTTTCGTGACCGACCGTTCCGTGATGGGCGTACGCAGAACTGGAGGAGAAGAGATTGTTCCCCGTACAGGATTCCACGCTTTCCGCCGAAGCACTGGCCGAGAGAATGCTGACGAAATGTGACCTTCCGGGTCAAGTGCAATGCCGCTTCTTCAGAAAAGGCATCTGTGATACCTACAAAGTCGAGAATTGCGGCTCGGTCTACTCAGAATGACATGTCGTGAACTGCTGAAATTGGAGGACAAATGATGTCGGCACAGATATTGAACATCGAAGAGCGTAAACGCAAGAACCAGAGAGTTCCCATGTCGCTCATTGATTTCACAACATCTGAAGGCGGTGAAGTTGATGTCGAGTTCGTCATCAGCAACCCGTCCGTGAGCCTCTGTTGTCTGGATGATGAGAACCATCGTGCAATCTTCGCCGAGCTTCCGCCCGACATCGATCCGGCTCAATCACCGTTCTTCTATCAAACCCAGTTTGAGCATGCACTGCGTCTATTTGCCGTCCAATACGATGATTTTTTTGAGGCGGCCAAACGTGTTGAATCAGCGTGCGAGCGTCTCGTCTTTATCCACAATATTGGGCGATGTGGCTCAACGTTGCTACACAATATCTTCAACAAGGTGGATGAGACGGTGAGCCTGTCAGAGCCCGATGCGGTGGGGCAGATTCGTTACCTGCGCACCACGGACGGTCGGCAAGAAGCTCATTGCCGTGCACTGATGCAGGCATGCCTGCCACTGCTGTTTAATACATCGACATATCCCAAGACAGAAATTGGGATCATCAAGTTGCGCAATCAAAATGTCGACGATATTGATCTCTTCTGGCATACATTCCCGGATGCCAAGCACCTCTTTTTGTACCGTTCGGCTGAAGAATGGGTCAGTTCAATCTATAAGCGGCGTTTACGGGTCAACGCGCCGCTTGAGATTAATTCGGCCCAAGCGCTCGCAACGTTGGAGGCGTTTCACAATCGTCCGATCGATTTAGTGGCGTACGGCCTGGGCGCGTTGCCGGAAAGAATTTCTCTGGTTGAAGAGCTAACAATTTGGTGGTTGATGATGATGGATCGCTACTTACACTTTTACAGTCGAGGCATACGCATGCCCGCACTGCGCTATGAAGAGCTGAACGCGAAGCGTGCTGAGACGCTGGAGACACTATTCCGCTACATGAATCTACCACTGAGCGCAATTGCCGATGCGTTGACGGCGTTTCGTGAAGATTCACAGGCCGGAACAAGGCTGGCTAGAGTTGACCCGTCACAGAGTGACTCTTTCTCCTTTTCAGAAAGCCAACTCGAGGCGATGGATTCGATTCTACAAAAACATGCCACCATCGATTCAAGAGCCTACGTGCTGCCTGAAACAATGATGCTATAGCCTGACGACGGGTGTGAATATCACAGCCTTCGAATACGGAGAATGAACGTCGAGGTCGATCTGATCTTGTATTATGCGTCGAATTGCAGGAAGGTGACCGATGAATGCTGAACTTCAGACGAAAGGCGTGAGGGCTCCTGAAAGATTTCTCACGCCTCCCTACTGCTCAAATGCCATCACCTGAAGACCGACGAACTTTCGCTGATCGGTCTGCTGCATCAAGCTTCGTAGTTCGCTTGGGATGATCTGCTCCGGATCGGTGTACCAGTCATGCGAGTAGACCAGCCAGACCCGCTCCTCTCCCTCAACCAACTTCTGTAAAGTGGGGATGTCTTCCGCCGTCATCTTTGGTTCGAGCATGCCGTGGTCGAAGAGGTCGACCGGGGCGCCGCGTAGATCGGCATCAATGTCATAGTGGCGGAAGTAGTACTCAAACGGGATCTGCACCCAGGTGGCGTTGAAGATGATCGTGTCGCCAGGCTCGATCTGTTCGGCCACATAGTCGGCTGCTTTGGCCCAATCCTCTTTCTGAAAAAATGAATAGTACGTGAAGATCGAAATCGTGCTGACGGTCACGATCAAGAGCACTGCGATGGCGGCCACGACTCGTCGTACAGCCCGGTGATTGGCCCCCGGCATGGGTTCAGTACGCGCCGTTGTGTAGGCGCCAACCAGGAAACCGCGAATGCCGATCGCCATCAACATGATGAGGGGCAGCGTTGTCCAAATCAGCGTTCGGTCGTAGAAGATGGGACGACGCAGGCTGACCAGCAACTCGCCAAAGAAGGGCGTGAGCATCAGGGAAAGCAGAAGCAGTGCCCAGGCCGCTTTGCGACGCATGAAGAAGATGCCGATTCCCACGAGCGCGGCGTAGAGGATCAGCAGTGGTGTCGCTGGAATCCAGCCGGGGAGATGGGCAAAACCAAGATTCTTGAGCGTGTCGAAAATACGCGACAGATCCGGCGCACCGATCCAGAACTCTTGGTCCACCTTGATCGATTGGATCACAAAGGGGATGGCCCAGGGCAGCCAGAGCAGGAAGGCCACGCCCTGGATGACCAGCCAGTTGCGTGTAAAGCGGTCGGCGTTGACGGCGCGCATGCTCACATGCTTGCCGCTGAATCGCCGATAGAGGATGGCCCCAACGACCGAGAGGTTGAGGGCCAGCGGAAAGAAGACCGCCGCGGTATTGTGGGTCAGCATGATGGCGGCCTGGACCAGCGACAGTCCGACCGCTGCACGCACATCGCCCATGCGTGACCAGCGACGCGGATAAATGTAGTCGCGCCAGCTCAGGCGGCGGGTGCCGTACCCATCCAGGTAGCGCACCACGAAGAAGATGGCGATAGCCACCTCCATGGTGAGCAGGGCGTACATGCGCGCTTCCTGGGCAAAGCGCACCTGAAAGGGCGACAGCGCCAGGAAGAGGGCTGCCAGCAGACCGGCCATTGTGTCTTGCGTGATACGCTTGGTCGCCAGATAGATGAAGGGGATGGCCAGCGTGCTGCAGAGCGCTGAGAAGGCGCGCACAACGCCCTGAGTGTCGCGGAAGATCCATTGCCAGATGCTCAAAAGTGAGTAGTAGAGAGGTGGGTGCTGATCGATTTTGATCAGCCAGCCGGCGCCTTCCAATATGCCGTGATTGGCCACCCAGATACTGAACGCTTCGTCCAGCCAGACCGTCTTCGATCCGATGTCGAAGAAGCGTAGAAACGCCCCCGTGGCGATGATCAGCAAGAGGGCGATGGCGCTGCGTGATGATAGTAGTCGGCGGATGAAGACCATGGTCGAAGTTATCCATTACTGAAAAGCATTTGCCACAGATGGACACAGATAAAGAACTGATTTTCACAGATATCTTTCAGGTCTTCTAGTCCCATCTATGTTTTATCTGTCGCTACGAAAAAAGACATTTGCCACAGATAGGGATAGATGAAGGCCCGATTTTTACAGGTGGTTTTTAGGTGACCTGAGGTTGTCTATCCCCATCCGTGTCCTATCCTTTTTTCATCTGTGTCAATCTGTGGCAAATGTTGTTAAATCTGACGCGCCACCTTTTGCACGCCGACAATGATATCGTCAATGTCCTCTTCTGTATAGAACGGACCCACGTTGACACGCACGCCGCGCGATAGCAGATCCTCTGTGCGTGGACACATGCCCATGGAATAGGTGATGGGCTCGGGGAAGGCGCTGTCGCAGTTGAAGGGACAGCCCCCGCTTATCGTCCACTGGTTGAGGATCTGGGGCGCCGCGTAGACCGGGTGGCCGCCGTAGACCTTGCCAGCAGGAATACCTTCAGCCTGGAGCGTTTCGACCCAGCGTGTGGCATCGTCTGAAGAGGGTAGGTAGAAGAGCACCCCGGTGGCGTGACGATCTCGCTCCGGATCGGGTGGCGCCGGCGTGACGCTTTCCAACTCGGCCACGGCCCCGCGCACAGCTGCGGTGTTGGCTTCGATGCGATCCATGATGCCCGGTAGCTTGGCCACCTGACAACCCAGGATGGCGCCGGCGATCTCGCCCATACGCAGATTCTCGCCGATGACGGGCTGGCCGCCGACCGTGTCGCGTACGCCTGCATGGGAGGTCCAGAATTGGCCGCCTTGGTCGCTGTAGATGACTGCACGGCGAAAGACCTCGTCGTCATCGGTGACCAGGATGCCGCCTTCGCCGCTGGTGATGTTCTTCTCCAACTGAAAGCTGAAGCAGCCCACGTCGCCAATTGTTCCCACATGTTTGCCCTTATAGAAGCTGCCGCAGGCCTGGGCCGCGTCCTCAATGACTAGCAGGCCATGGGTGCGCGCGAATGCCATGACGGCATCCATGTCTACGGCGACGCCGTCGAGATGCACCGGCATGATCGCTTTGGTGCGCGGCGACAGACAGCGCTCCAGATCTGCGGGATCGAGTTGCATTGTCTCATCGATCTCGACGAAGACCGGGAGCGCCCGGTTGGCGACGATGGCCCCGACCGAGGCGATGAATGTGACCGCGGGCACGATGACCTCGTCGCCCGGGCCGACGCCTAGTCCGGCCAGGCCTAGCCGCAACGCAGCTGTGCCGCTGGTTGATGCCGCGCCATGTTTTGAGCCGACATAGGCGGCGAAACCCTGCTCAAACAAAGCCACCTTGGAGCGCAGATCAGGGCCGTAGTAGCGGAAGAGCGACTGGCTGTCGAGTACCTCCATTACAGCTGCTTTCTCTTCGTCGCCGATGACGGCCGCGCCTTTGTAGCGGTTCATCTCGCGTTGGATGACTGCTGGACCGCCATCGACGGCCAGTTGGTTATTGATTCGAGTATCGGTCATCGATCTATCCTCTCATCTTCGTGTGGACCGCATGTCCTGTAGTACGATATTTTGACGTCTGGCGAAATCACATTGGAATGGCGTAGGTGCGGTTTGTAACCCATAGGCATCAAGCCAAGGTTATGTTGAGCCGATCGCTGTTGCGAACGGGCTTGCAGCAACGGCTGAAGCCGGCTGCTATACTCATGTCAGATTGAAAACTACGGTTCGAGAGCAGGTTTTCCCGAAGCAACAATGCATGTCATTCCGAACGGAGTGACAGAGTGTCTTATCGATCCAAAGGTCGCATTACCGAACCGTAGGTTTCAAATTGATCTCGGTTTAACAGCGAAAAGCCGCCTCAGCGGCTGAGATTTAGCGCCTGAGGGCGCTTTTCACTGTTAGCGGCGGGATTCATCCCTGCCGAAACCAACAACGCCGCTTAACTATGTGGTGACACAAGTCGTCGTCATGCCAGTGGCTCACCAGTTTTGCGCAGCAGATCATGCAGGAAGGTGCGCAGCACATCGCCACAGGTGACCGTGCGGAAGTCGACGGCCTGCTTGAGCCCTTCACGGATGCGATCGCGTATGACAGTCAGCGCCTCAAGTCTGTCTGCCTCCGGCTCATCTTCACCCGCGAAACGAATCTCGATGTAGGCGGAGACATCTTCCAGCATGTCGATCCAGCGACCATATTCGTTGAGCCATGGTTCGATCTCTCTAAGAAATGGGTCGTTCTTCATGGCCGCGGCGAGTTGGTCGTGGGCCTTGCGCATGCGCGCTGTGCCTTGAAGCAGATGTTCGGGCGCCGGATTGGGCGTGTAGGGCAGACGGTTCTCCGCAAAGGGTTCGATCAAATCCAGCATGGCTTGGGGTTGATCGGGCGTCAATGGGGAGATGGTGACGCTTTCGGCGAAAACGGACAGAGCCTCTGCCAGCTCTGCGCCGAGCAATGCCTGGGCCGCATGCTGCCAAGATTGATCGGGGGCGTACCAGTTTGGATTGGAGGCATAGTCGGCGAAGGTGATCAGGGCCAGCTTGGACGCGGCCACCATGCTCATGGGATTGGCGTAGACGCCGCGCACAGGCAGGTTGCCGTCGCGTCCGCGATAGGGGCCGATGTGCAGTTCGGCGATCATGGCGGCATCGTTGACCGGATAGTTGTCCCAGACGATCGGCTCGCGTTGCAAGGCGTTGGCAACCGCCAGCATGTGCTCGCTGCTGATCTTCTCTGAGCAGATGGCCGGCCCGGTCCACATGATATCGATAGCGTCCGGCATAGTCCCCAGGGCGTGAAGATAGGGTCGGTCCGGGTAGCCGCAATAGTATGTGGGCACGGTGATCAGATGCACATCGCCAAGACGCAGCTGGACACGTCCCAGGAAGTCAGCTTGGGCCTCGCCCAGATTCTCGTATCGTTCTCGGTCGGCCGTGTACGCCAGTTCAGGCGGCACGTCGTCAAAGAAGATACCAATACTGGGAATGCCAATCGCCAGCAGCGGTTCAAGCTTGGCCATCAGTACATCGATTTCGGCGTCGTCGGAATAATGGAGATCGAGCCCTGGACTCATGGCGAATGTGAAAAAGATGCCATGGCTGACGGCGGCATCGGCCAGCGTTTCGAAGCGTGCCAACGATGGTTCATCGTAGGCGGCACGCCAGTTATCGCGGTGAAGTTCGTCATCCTTGGGCGCATAGATGTAGGCGTTGAGTTCGTGGGCGCGCATGAAGCCGAACATGTCCAGCCGATCTTTGTGGGTCCAGGGTGTTCCGTAGAATCCTTCGACGATGCCGCGTAGTTCGTAGCTCATGGGATTTCCTTTTGGGGGGCGAGAGGCGTGGGGAGGGGCAATCTGAAGCAGACATAATTGCTGCTGACCATCACCACGCCCCACGCCTTCCGCCCCTCGCTCCTCTTCTTCCTACGGCAACAGCCGCTCCGTTGTGCGGAAGCCGCGGGGCACAAAGCGTTCAGCATAGCGTACGCCGCACTGGATGCCAAGTGCGATGTCCCGTTCGGCCATGTTCTCCAAAATATCGACGCCATCGTGATCGCGTAGCCAGATCAGCTGGCTCTCGTGGTTGGCCAGCATCTGGCGCTTCAATTCATAGACTTCGGTGATGTCGACATACTCGGCTGCCTCGGATCGAATGTCGTGATGGACATCCATGTAGTAGAGCTTGGCCACGCCTGCGGTCGCCTCATGCTCGGTCTTCACATGGGGTACGCCGCTGATGTAGTTGGCCCCGAACGCAAGCTGTCCCGCTGCTACGTGATCGGGGTGGTAGGCCTCGGGCCAGTGGCCGAAGATGATGTCGGGCCTGGCTTGGCGCAGCATGTCGACAAAGACAAGACGCGTCGCCGCGTCGTAGAATAACTCGGCATCGGGGAAGTCCAGCCAGAAGACCTCGGCCCCGATGACCTCGGCGGCTGCTCGAGATTCCTTCTCGCGAATCACGGCCAGTTCGTCCGGCGGGATGACCAGATGCCCCTTGTTGCCATTGGTGGCGTAGGCCATCATCACATGGTGGCCGGCCTGGGCATAGAGTGCCAGCGTGCCGCCACAGCAGATTTCGATGTCGTCGGGATGGGCGCCGACCGCGAGGATGCGAAGTTTTCTTGGCATGACAACTCCCTTATTGAAAGAAATTGTCAATTGCCAATAGTCAACGTTCAATTGTCAATGGTTGCGTCACTGTAATACTCAGCACGGCCACAAACCATTGACAATTGACAATTAACAATTGACAATCGACAATTTTACACCTTGACTGCCGTCGACACCGACATCTCCTTCACCTCGTCCGCGGTCACTTCGCGCCCGAGTTTGGAGGAGAGATAGATGCCTTCGGAGATGAGCATCGTATTGAGGGCGATCTCGGCTGTGTTCAGCAACTCGACCCGGCCTTGCAGCGCTGCGGCCCAGTGCTCCTGGGAGCTGTCATAGACATCGCTGACCTCGTGCACAGTGTGGCTGCGCCACTGGTAGCTGCCCATGTTGATGGTGATGTCGTAGTCTAAGATATCGTCGCTGCGGAAAAAGCCAAAGGGATCGAGGCGAATACCGCCGCCAGAGCCGAGGATCATGGAGCCTGAGAACTGGTCCATGTGTACGGCCCACGACTCCATGATGTCGAGGGTTTTGTTGTCGGCCAGGCGCACAAAGCCCAGACCCAACTCCTCAACATCGTAGCCGCTCTTCTCCTGGCGCACGGCATTGATGGCCGTCTCCTGATAGGCCTTGCCCGAGATGCGCTCGACAGCCGGATTACCGAGCAAATACATGATGGTGTTGATGTGGTAGACACCCATGTCATAGAGCGCGCCGCCGCCGGAGTTGCGCTTCTGCACAAAGGTAGGCGTGCCGTAGCCGTCGACAAACGGTCGGCCGCGGCGGCGATAGCCGTAGGAACGGGCGTGGTAGAGGTTGCCCAGTTGGCCGTCGTCGATGAGATGTTTGGCCACCTTGGTCTCGTTGAAGTAGAGATTGGCTGTCTGGATGTGAATCATGCGGTCGACCTCACGCGCCACTTCGAGCATGCGCGCTGCGTCGGTATAGGCCCCCGCCATTGGTTTCTCGCAGTAGACATGCTTGCCGGATCGAAGTACTTCGACCACAACGGGCATGTGGAAATTGTTGTGAAGGCAGACGTCGACAGCGTCCAGGTCATCGCGTTCCAGCAGCTTGCGAAAATCCGTGTAGGTGTTGGGGATGCCGTACTTCTCGGCCACGCGCTCGACCTCGGTCCCATTGATGTCGGCTGCCGCCACCAACTCGACCGTATCCAGCTTGGCATAGTTGTACAGGTGCTGCTTGCCGATCTGGCCCACGCCGATAATACCAATGCGTACTTTTTCGTGTGACATGTTGTCTCTCCGCGAAGGGTTGTGATTTTGAATTGGGTGATTGGGGGAGAGGGGATTGGTGATTGGGGACTCGGCACCGGTGCATCAACTGATGCACTCGTCATTCACCCAATCCCGAGTCCCCAATCACCAATCCCCTCTCCCCTCTCTATTCGTCTCCCAAAACGCGCTTCATCAGCGCCAGCGTCTTCAATGCCCCGGCCGGCTCATCGCCGTCGACCGGGCAGCTTTCGATGGCCCAGGCCCCATCGTAGCCGGCGTCCAGCAAGATCCCCATGCACTTGGGGATGTCGACCGTCGGTTCGTTGCCCTCTTCGTCAAACTCGAAGGTTTTCATGTGGGTGAGGCTGGCATACTTGGCACATTTGACCCAGGCATCCTCAGCCGTACCCTCGGCCCAGTTGTTGCTGTCGAAGAGCAGGCCCAGGCCGTCGATGGCTTCCAGCAGCTTGATGCAGTTGTCGGCGTGCTTGGTCGGTCCCCAGTGGTTCTCAACGATCAGCTCAATGTCACGATCCGCTGCGTACGGCACCAGATCGTTGTAACCGTCAACGATGATGGCGAAGATGTCGTCGGGCATCTCTTCCGGTCCGCCGGCGTCAATGCGCACTTGTTTGGCCCCGAGGAAGGCGGCAATATCCAGCCAGCGATAGGCGCGGGCCCGGTTCTCGGCTCTGGCTTCCTCAGTCGGCTCATAGATGTGCGCTCCGTCCACGGCGATGCAGCCAAAGGGCAGTTCGGCTTGCTCTGCCGCCGCCTTCACCGTGGCCAGCCAGGCGTCATCGTCATAGCCGTCCTCAAGATGAGCCATCCACGGGTCGAGCAGGGTGAACCCATTCTCCTTGTTCCACTCGATGAACTGAAAGACGTCCATCTTGCCATCCTTCAGCATGCGGTTGAAGCTGTACGAGCAGATGCTGTAGTCCATGGTGTTCTCCTGTTTCCTATCTGTGTCCAGCTGTGAGTCTACTGCAAAAAGCCTTTTCTTGACACGAATGGTCACGAATTAACACGAACTGTGTCGTCGCCCCAGAGAGAAGATTCGTGATAATTCGTGTAAATTCGTGTCAAGGTCCCTTTCTGCAGTGGAGTCATCTGTGGCAAAGGCTATTCATTATTCACCGACCGCCTTGCGTACGGCCGTCATGATCTGATCGGTCTCGTCGGCGTGGGGTAGGAAGTAGGCATCGTTGTCGGTCACGAGCCGACCGTCGCCCACGTATTGATGCAGTTCGTCTTCGTCCATGGCCAGGAAAGCGATCAGCACCGGGGCAGGGCCGATGTCTTTCAACACGACCTGGCCGTCTTGAGTCGGCAGCAGCCAGCAGCAGCGTGTGGGATGGGGGAAGATATCGCATTGACATCGGATCGCAGGTTGGCCAAAAGCGATAGTATGATTCGATTATCAGTTTTGTAACCAAAAAGGGGCGAGGCACAGGCGCCCCACCCCTTCAGTTTAGCAACAGATTTGATGGCTAGAAGGGTCAGTTTCCTTCATCTTCAGCTATCCGTTGCAGCACATCGTTCACTGCGGATTCCACTTCAGGCAGAACGTCGGACGCCTGGCCTTCTGGATCATTCCAGAAGCCAGCCAGGATATTATCCCAGGTGCTGTTTAGCTCATCAAATCGCACCAAGAGATGGTTGCTGGACTCAAGTCCGTTGCTGAAGGCGCCTTGGTATACTTCCCTGACAGCCTCAGCATCCATGCAGCCGAACTGCTGGAACCACTCCTCCTGGAGTTTGGCCTGGGTCGGCGGTGTGTTGGTCGACTCCATATAGGCACGCGCTTGTTCTTCAGAGACCAGGAATTTCAGCAACGTCCAGGCATCCTCCAACTCTTGCCCCTCAAGTCCGGCGGTGATGACCCAGGGATCAGTGAAGATAACGGCACGTGTCGGCGCGTCCGGCGCACCAAACGGAATGGGGGCAACGCCCCAACAGAAGCCGCCCTCAATATCTGGCGTGATATCGCTGTAATTCCACCAGCCCCAGCCGCCGGTCGTGTTCATGGCCACTCGGCCACTCTCAAAGGTGCCGCCCAACTGACTCAACGCTTGCGCCGAGGGACCATCCGGCATGACCTTATCCTTGTACATCATGTCGTGGCGTGTCTGGAAGGCCTTGATTGCATTTTCACTGGTGAAGTCAGCGGATTCAGCAAAACCGGTATCAAAGGCGTCATCCGGCCACGGGAACGCATCAAACGGCCACATGATGCCCTCGGCCGGCCAGATTCCTTCGTTCCAGCCATAGATAGCCGACATCGGATCGTCAGGATTTTGAGTCAACTCTTTCGCCACGTCCATAGCAGCGTCCCAGGTCCAGTCGGTGTCGTCCCACGAAGTCGGTGGATACTCGACACCGGCAGCGTCGAACAGGTCCATATTGTAGAAGAGATAGGATCCTGTCGTCAGGAATGGGAGACCGTAGATCTTTCCATCGGTCTCATAGATGTCGAGAACTTCCGGGATGAAAACACTGGTGTCGATGCTGTCCCGCTCGATCAGCGGAGTCAGGTCCGTGACGAGACCGCGCTGACGGTCACTGGCAAAGCCATCCCCGCCCCAGTTTGTCGACCAAACATGGAGCGGTTCACCGGCAGCGATCATGGCCTCGCGTTTGACGGCAATGTCATCCTGGTCGATGATCAGCAGGTTCACCTTCAACTCGGGATGTGCTTCCTCAAAGGCCGGAACAGCCACTTCCTGTTCCCATTTATTCTCTTCCGGCCCAGTGCGCACCATCCACGTTACCTCACGCTGCTCTCCTGTTGCTTCTCCCCCGGTCGCGGCACCATCATCGCCGCCGGACGGCGCCGCCGCCGGGCAGGCGGTCAGCACCATGGCCACGACCATCAGCAGGCCGAATAGTGCAAATACTTTACTTCTGAGCATAACTTTTTTCTCCTTTTGGAATGGGTAGTTAGGCTGAAAACACGTCATGAACTGTCGAAAACAGATACTATCGATTACCGACTCGACAATGGGCAACGGGCCGCCAGACATCGTATTTGACGTCAGCACTTCTCCATTTTGTCACAGTCTCGAACATCGAAAGGCTTGAGTTCGATCGCCTCAGATACCGTCAGGTCCGGGCCATGTAAGTATGAGCGGGACCTTCAACATATCTTATCCCTTCACACCACTGATCACGATGCCCTGGACGAAATAGCGTTGGGCGATGAAAAAGACGACGATAGGCGGGATCAAGATAACTAGTGAGGCTGCCATATACCAGTGCCACGGTGTGCCTCCAAATGGTGTTCGGAACATTGACAAGCCTAGAGAGACCGTAAAAAGCCGATTGTCGTTCAAGTATATCAGTGGACCCTGGAAGAAATTCCAGTGCCAGATAAAGGACATGATAGCTACCACGCCAAGTGCCGGCCGCGATAGAGGCAGAATGATGCGCCACCAAATGGTGAAGTAGTTAGCTCCCTCGATGATGGCAGCCTCATCATACTCTCTTGGAATACTCATATAGAACTGGCGCAGCAGGAATATCAGATAGGCACTCCCGAACCAAGCAGGAACAATTAATGGCTTGAATGAGTTGAGCCAGCCCAGTTGCGAGAAGAGAATATACTGGGGAATCAGTGTCACTTCGGCGGGGATCATCAGCGTTGCAAGGACAAAAACAAATATGATGTTGCGTCCGGGGGCACGAAGACGGGCAAACCCAAATGCAATAAAGGAATTCGATATCACTTCGGCAATGACAACCATACCCGCAAAATAGAACGTGTTCAGAAAGTAGCGACCAAACGGATTAACCGTTAAGGCATCGACGTAGTTATGCCACTGCGGATCTGCCGGCATCAGCGACGGCGGAAACTTGAAAGTCTCTAACTCCGTCTTGAGAGATGTCGATAGCATCCAGATAATCGGAAAGAGTACAACTACAAGTCCAAGTGTTATGGTCAAAGTCGCAAGGAAGCGAATGAGGTTCTCCTGGAAGCCTTTGGTTCGAAGATAGTTTGGCTTCTGGTATGTTACCTCGGCACTTGAAAGATCGTTTGCAAGGGGATGAGTCTGTTCAGCCATGGTCGTTCCTCGTCAGGAAATCAGATCCGTTGCCAGGAAGGCATGATTGCGGCTAGAGCGCCTTTTCGTCACCGGGATTCTCGTAGTAGACAGCCCTGCGCGACATCCGAAGCGCCAGGATCGTCAGCACGAGAATGACAACGAACAAAATCCAGGCCTGGGCTGAGGCGTAGCCAAATCGATATCGTCTAAACGCGTTCAAGTAGAGATAGAGTACATAAAACATGGACGCGTAGTTCGGTCCGCCCTGACCATTCGAGATTATGTATGCAGGCGTAAAAACTTGAAATGAACCAATGATACCGGTGATAAACGTGAAGAGGATGACCGGAGAAATCATGGGCAGCGTCACGTTACGGAAGCGCTGCCAAGCATTGGCGCCATCAATTCTGGCAACCTCATATAGAGTAGAGGGGACGCCCTGAAGACCAGCCAAGTAGATGAGCATAGCAGCCCCCACACCCCACAAACTCAGCAAGACAAAGGACGGCACCACCCAGTTGGGATCGAAGAACCATTTTGGCCCCGTAATCCCCAACGGTATCAGACCGCTTGGGCCGACGAACCAGGCAATGATATAGTTGACAACGCCGAAGGTAGGATTGAGCAGAAGTTGAAACAGAAAGGCGACCGAGACACTGCCTACAATCAGCGAGGGCATGTAGTAGAGGGTCCGGAAAACGCCCAAAAACGGAACGTTCTGATTCAGCAACATCGCCAACATGAGCGCACAGACTAGCCCTAAGGGTACTGCGGCAAAAGTATAGGTGGCCGACACCTGTAAGGATTTGAAGAAGATCTGATCATTGAACAGATTGACATAGTTGGTCAATCCAATCCACTCGGGCCGGCTGGCCACATTGTACTTGGTAAAGCTCAAAAACATGGAGGCGAGGATCGGGAGGCCGCGGAAGAAGACAAAGCCAATTACCCACGGCGAGATGAATATCCAAAACCATTTCGCCTCATTGCGGGCGATCTTCCCCTTCGGTAAGATGCCGAGCATCGGCCACTCCTTTACTACTTCTCATTGTCTGCTTCAAACGCCGTTGCAATACGGATTGCAATCTCGATCAAGACTGCTATGGCGACCAAATACATGCGGAAACTGGTCAGCGACGGATGGCGCAAAGAATTTGAGGATTTCTTGAACGAGCCAGTCTTCATTTGAGACTATGCTGTGCTCAGGTGTCGATCTGATAAGATCGGAATACCAGATCGATGTCGAGTATGTGCGGTCTGCTATCCGGCGGATATATCAGTATCTATCATGCCTGCAATGTTGAGTCATGGGGACGTGATTCGGCAGCAATAACCCGCATCTGGGGACTCTGCCGAGATTGTAATATGAATCACGTCAGCTTGTCAAGGTAGGTATTTTTGCTATCCTGTATCCCATCTGCCTACGGGCATCCGCAAGACTGTCGTAGCACCAACGAAGTCTCTAGGATTGTGTCGGTCGGCACGTCTTGACCTCGAATGAGCCCTGCCAGCTTCTGAGCCGATCTAAAGCCGGCTTCTTCAATCGGCGCGTCGATCGTGCTCAACGGCGGCGACAGGAAATTTGTGAACTCGACGTTGTCAAAGCCGATGACGCTGACATCTCCAGGAATCGACCTTCTCGCTCGTCTCAGCGCCAGCATCGCTCCGGCTGCGGCTTCATCATCAGCGGCAAACAGGGCGTCGAATTCGATGCCTCGCATCAGTAGATCAGAAACTGCTGACTGAGAGACGATATTGTCGTAGTCTCCGCAGACAATTAGATCAGGATCAAAGGGAATCTCGTGTGCCTGCAATGCCTCTCGATAGCCGGCCTCTCGAAATTCAGAATCGTGGTTGCCGGCGGGTCCGGCCAGATAGACGATGCGTGTGCGTCCATGCTCGACGATCAAATGTTCGACGGCCGTTCGCGCGCCGGGCCGATTTTCAAAACGGATCGACGGTATTGTGAGGCCGTCTGGAGCCGTACGAAAGAGCAGCACCATCGGCAGCCCATTACGAAATAGTCGTGTTAGCTCTGCATCGTTCAGGCGGTCCGTGAAGATGACCAGACCGTCGGTATTGTGTTCACCGACGGCCGTGACCCCAGAACGCCTGCTGCCGCTCTCAGGATCCGTGGCCAAATGCACAATCATGTCGTAGCCGGCGTCTCTGGCGCCTGCTTCAATGCCGGAAACCAGGGGCGAAAAAAAAGCGCTGGATATCTGCGGAAGCAACAGACCGATCGTGTTTGTCTTATGTCCCGCCAGCGTCCGGGCCGCGGCCATCGGTGTGTAGTTCAGCAACTCAATGGCGTTGCGAACCTGCTCGCCTGTTTCTTCAGCAACCGTAGCCGTCTCGTTGACGACACGGCTGACGGTTGAAATCGAAACACCGGCCAGGCGAGCAACATCTGTGATTGTGGCGCGTTTGACAGCCTGTTGAGAGTTCACAGTCACCCAATACCGATGTGCTAATGCTCACGCGAAAGAGTAATTTGTTGAAAGCGTTTTCAGAAGCTTGCAGATTTTACCAGCTAGGGAATATTCATTCGATAATCGGCGAATATCAGCTGTGGCCCACCGAATTCTCGGTGAACTGACTCCCGAGAGCAGGTCATACATCTAAAATGGACCATTGCTATGGAGCATAGAATTTTCAATAAAAGGGTTTTCTGTAAGCGTTTTCACAGAATAGCATTCAGTTTGACGTTTGTCAACGATAAGTTCTGAATCTCAGGCTTGCAGCGATGCCAATGCCTGCTCGATCTTCGCTCTTTGTTCTTCACTCGTCTCCGGCATGGGCGCTCTAGGCCTGCCTGCCGGGCGGCCTTGCACCGATTGACAATGCTTGACATTGGCCGGTAGGTTGTCGGCCTGAATGGCGTTCCAGAGGCGTAACAAGCCGTTGTGCAGCGTCAGCGCTTCCTCATGCCGTCCGGTCTGGACCGCATCCCAGAGTGCGACGCACTGGATCGGTGCGGCGGTAAGGATCGCCGCAATCGCGCCATGCGCACCCAAGGTGAAGGACGGGTAGAGCAGCGCGTCGACCGCGGACATCACAATGCCGCGATTGTCGAGCAGGGGCAACAGGTCGGCCAGCAACTTCATGTCACCCGCGCTCTGCTTGACGCCGATCACGCCGTCGACCTGGGTGATGACGCGTGTCAGCAATTCCGGCGAGAGATAGGCCCAGGGCACCACGTTGTAGATCATGACCGGCAGCCCAGTCGCATCGACGATGTCGGCGAAGAAGCCGAGCATGGCGTCGTCGTCCGGGCGAAAGAGATAGTGAACCGGCGTCACTTGCAGCGCGGCGATACCTAGGTCGGCTACGGCTCTGCCGCGCTCGATAGCCGAACGCGTGCTGTCGGCAATGATGCCGGTGATGATGGGCACGCGTCCGCCCGCAGCCTCCATGGCCGTGCCGGTGATGTCGCGCGTCTCATCAATGGTGAGCGTATGGCCCTCGCCAGTGCTGCCGCAGACGGCAACGCCGTGCACGCCGGCCGTCTCGATGAGGTAGCGTAGGTCATGCTTCAACAGGGCAAGGTCGACGTTGCCGTTGGCGTCAAAAGGCGTGGTGGCCGGGGGAACGATGCCGTAGATGTCATTCATCGTGGAGCCTCCTAGGGCGATACACAGAAAAATTGATCCACGCAGGATTCATCCTTCGTGTCACTTCGTGCTCCTTCGTGGATCTGTTTTTTTATGCTGGATTTCCGTTTGGTTGACTCTACAGCAACAGGGCCGCCGCCGGACCGGGACGGGTTGGGAAGAAGCGGGCGCTCTCTTTGTGCGCAGGGAAACGAGCCAGGTAGGCCGCTGCCCAGTTTTCTAGAAAAGGCTTGGCTTTTTCATCGCTCACCAGCGCCCAGACGCTGCCGCCGAAGCCTGCTCCGAAGGCCGAGGCGGCCAGGGCTCCGTTCTCAAGCGCAAGCTCGGCCAGCGCTTCGGTCTCTGCGATCTGGTTGCCCAAGAGACGGACGCCCTCGCTCTGTGATCGCTTTGCCTCTGCCGCAAAGGCGTTCAGGTCACCGGCCGCCAATGCGTCGGTTGCGGCCGGAATGATCTCGAAATTCTCGATATAGAAGTGTTGAAAACGACGAATCAACTCCTCGGATGAGAATTGCGAACCTTCTGTCTCCGCCAGTACGGCCAGAATCGGGTCAGGGTCGCCGTCACAACGTGCAACCATGGCGGCCATGTGCGGATCGTCGTGACCGGTCGCACTGTTCCAGCGTGAAGTCACCTCGGCGGCCAGGGCCGACGCCCGATTGTACTTAGCGCGGGCGCTGCCCGTCTTATCAGCGATGACGCCGCTGGACGCGATCAAAAAGGTATAGCCTTCCGGCATTGCAGGCCGTTGTTCGAACCTGGTGGGGCAGTAGCGATAGCGACTCAGATGGCTGGAGCGACAACAGAGGATGGCGGTGTGGTCCTCGCTGCCACCGAAGGTGCCGACACCGCGGTCGCCGATCAGCGAGCCGTAGGTCTGGCCGTTTTCAATTGTGCCCAGATACTCGGCCAGTTGTTCCTGACTTGTGATGTCGCGACGATAGCGCTCAGTTCGCTCCAGCCCGTTGATCTTCGACAAAACCATGTGGATGCCGATCATCAGCGCGCTGGAACTGCTCATGCCCGAGGCAATGGGGATGGTGCTGGCAAAGACGATGTCGGCGCCGGTGGTCAACTCCGGAAAGTTGCGTGCCAGCCGCCGCACCACGGTCATCGGATAGTTGCTCCAATCCCCGATCTGCGGTGTCAGGTCGGGATCGATAGCGACCGTAATCTCTTTGCCAAGGTCGAGGGCGTGGATCCAAACGCGTTGGTCGTCCCGGGGCGCGGCCAGAATCACGAATCCCTGTTGACTTGCGGCCAACAGACTGCTTCCGCCGGCATAGTCGGTATGTTTGCCCAATACCTCAACGCGGCCGGGCACCCAGAACCCATGGATCGGGGCATCCGGTGAACGACCGTCAGAAAACAGATCGGCGGCGGCATTGGCCACTGCTCTTGCCTTGACCAGCGTCTCACTATCGACTACCCCTGCTTCCTCCAGACGCGCAACAAAATCGTCCCCGTTCGAAATGTCTAATAATGTGGCCATCATCACGATCCTGTCTGGTCGGTTTTCTCTGTGTTTCTCGGTGACTCCACTGCAAAAAGGTCTTTTTCACCACGGAGACACGGAGGGGGCACAGAGGTTCACAGAGGAAACTCCTCTGATTATCTGTATCCATCTGTGGCTGAAATTAGTTTTTGTCGTAGAGTCCTCGGTTCTTTCGAATTCCAGATGGAGTCTTGTTGAACCTGTTGATCTGTCTACTCTCTCTGTACCTGCTCTGTGCCGATGCGGTGAATCAGCAATGTAGTGAATCAGTGATATGGTGAATCAACGGCACTCGGCCAAAATGAAGTCAACGAACTTGCTCCACGGGTCGAATCCGACTACATCCAGCGCATCGGCCACGAAATTTGAGAGCGGATTGATGTCATAGAAGACTGTTTCGCCGCTTTCGGCGTCGATTTCAACATTGTAGCAAAGTTGGGGGTTTCTCAATACTTCGGAGATCGAGAAGCCCGGCTTGCGATAGAGCCGGGCTTCTTTTCACATAGGTTGACTTGAATCTTGCCTCGTCAGCGCTCTATCGCTACCTGAGTCGAATCCGCTGGCCAATGTAGATCTGGTTTGGGTTCTTGATGTTGTTGATCTGCATCAGCGAGCGCATAGACGTGCCGTAATTCTTGGCAATCTGTGAAAGGGTATCGCCGGCCCTGACGACGTGAACGCCGTGGCTGCTGCCGCCCGAGGAGCCATGGCCGGAGCTGCTGCGATTGCCCCAGATCTGCGGAATGCAGATCACCTGGCCGACCACGATGTGGCTGGCATTGTTGATGCCGTTGGCGCGGGCCAGAGCTGAGACATTCATGTTGTAGTGTTTGGCGATCTTCGTGAGCGTGTCGCCTCGCTTCACACGGTAGACGCTGGTGCATCCTGCTTTGCTTGGGCTACCACCGGCGGGAATGTAGAGCCGTTGGCCCACGTAGATCTGGGAGTTGGATAGGTTGTTGGCGACCATGATATCCCTGACTGTTACGCCGTAGTAGCGGGCAATCTCGCCCATCGTGTCGCCCCGTTTCACTTTGTAGACACCGCTGTTTGCGGCACTCTCTTGCGGGGCCGCGTCAGGAGCGGCATGGACTGCAGTGGGCAGTACGGCAACAACCAGAGCCAACATCAATGCGACGGTGGCGGCAAGCATTCGGACACGGGCGGGGGGCGCTGGAGATTTCGACATCGTTGGTTTCCTTTCTCTAACAACGGGCCAAGACGGAGTGCAATGAATCGAACTGTCGCGTGATTGGTATGCCGTAGCACCATGCTCATGGTGAGTACTACGCCGTACGAATTGGGCAACAGAATCGGCCATAGATGCATCTATGACGACGTGTCGGTAGACGAAAAGTAACGATCTCATTGTGCTGCTCTACAGCAATGATATGGCCTCGGCCAGCGTCTCTTCTTCCTCGCCGGGCGATCGGTATTCCAGGCCGACATAGCCGCCATAGTCGATGCTGTCAATGGCCGCAAAGATGGCTCGATAGTCGAGGTCGCCGCCAACCAGTCTGCCACGCCCGGGCACGCCTGCCACATGGATGTGACCGATCAAGTGGGCGTATTTCTCTAGACTGGCGATAATGTTGCCTTCGGTGATCTGCTGGTGATAGATGTCGTAGAGGATCTTCATGCTGGGCGAGTCGACCTCTTCCACGATGTCGGCGGCCTGGGCCATGGTCGTCAACCAATAGTCAGGATGATCGACGAAGATGTTGAGCGGTTCGAGGCAGAGGGTCACGCCTTCGGACTCTGCAGCCGTTGCCATCGCCGCCAGTTTGCCCACGACACGGCGACGCGTCATCTCATAGGATTCTCCGGCCGCACTGTTGCCGGCCGTGACGATAAGATGGTCGCCGCCAAGCGAGCGGACGGCAGCGGCCGATGCTGAGACGCCCTGAACCATCTGCTCCGTGTTGCCGTAATGGGTCAACGAAAAACCGGGCTCCGAGACCAGCCCGGCAATGGCGATGCCGGTCTCCTTTTGCGCGGCTTGGATAGCGCTCAAATCCTTGTCGCTGTGGTTCCAGAACTCGAAGGCCCCAATGCCCGCTGCGTGGACCCGTCGAACGCGTTCATCAAAGGGCAGATCCGGCCAAAACATCTCGATGCAGACCGATAGCTTCACCATGATTTTTTATCTCCAGTTGCAGGTTTGATGAATTTACCACGGAGGCATAGAGATTGCACGGAGGACACGGAGAAAAGCTTCTAGGCTCCCTCTCTGTGTCCTCCGTGCCGCCTCTGTGCCTTCGTGGTGAAAAAAGCTCCTAAACCAAGGGCTCGAAGCGCCGCACCAACTGGATCGGCAGATCCCATGGGTCGCGCAGGAAGGCCAGCTTGGCGACGGGCGTCTCATTGATCTCACCGACGGGCGTGGCTCCCGCCGCAATCAGTCGTTGGCGGTCAGATTCAATGTCATCGGTGCTGAAGGCGAAATGCAGACTCAAGGGATGAATGTCGCCGTTGACGGATAGCGCTGCGTCCGGATTGTTGTAGAGCTCGAGCATGCTGCCGTTTTCGTCCGCGATGAAATGCATACGCATGCCGGTGGTCTGGGCCATCACGATTTTCATGTCAAGATGGGTCTGATACCATGCCGCCATGGCTTCCGGCTCTTGAACATTGATTGCAACATGTTCTAAATTCATTCAGAAATCTCCTGATATCTTGATGATTTGGTGGTGAAGATTGCGCCGATCATTGGGTGACCGCTGTCCGATTATAGCACAGACCAGTTGTTCGTTTGACAACGAGTTGTGACAGTGAATACACTGTCTGGATGCATCGTGCTCGAACGCAAAACGACGCATAGATTGCCGCCAATCCAGCTTTGTGTTTTCCGCTAGCGATTCATCGCCGGCATAGTGTGAAATAGGCCCATGTTCAACCAATATCGAACGACCATTCGTCAATTCAACCGCAACGTCTACCTCTTTCTGATCACACTGGGTCTGGCCGTGCTGATCCTCGATGGCGTCTATGCAGTTGTCTTCAACCTCTATCTCCTGCGGCTCGGCTATGACCCCACATTTGTCGGAAAGATCAACTCGATCGGGCTGCTGACCTTTGCCCTTGCCAGTATGCCTGCGGGCAGTCTGGGCAGTCGATGGGGCAGCCGCAAGGCCATGATCGTTGGACTCTACATCGTATTCATGGGCGGCCTCCTCCTGCCTTTCGCCGGGACGGTCGTGCCTGAGCGTCAAGAACTATGGCTATTCGTCACCTACCCAATCATGTTCTTCGGCTACGCCCTTTTCTTCGTCAATGGCGTGACCTTTCTGATGGGAGCGACCAAACCCGACCAGCGTAATCTCGCCTTCTCGGCACAGACCGCAATCTTTTCATTGGCCGGTTTTGTTGGCGGACTACTGGGGGGGCTGCTTCCTGGACTGTTCGCAATGGCTTTTGCGCTGCCCGAAAATGCCCCGGCTGCCTACCGTTTTCCGCTCTGGGTCGGCGCTCTGCTGTTGATCCCTGGAATCTGGGCCGCCGGTAGTACGACACAGGAGCCGCCAAAGCCACGTGTTCGACAGTCAGCCGGTTTCTCGTTGACAGGCTTGCGCTCGATGGATCATTCCTACCTCTGGCTGTTGGTTGCGGTTTCCGTTGTGCGCGTGCTTACAGTCTCGGGCATGGCCGTGGCCAACACATTCTTCAACGTCTACATGGATCAGAGCCTGAATGTACCCACCGCTCAGATCGGCATGATTGCCGCCACCGCCCGCCTGGTCTCGATTCCCATCGCGCTCGCCATGGCCGCTATGGCCGCCAAATGGGGTAACTACCGGCTGGTGATCTACGCCTGCCTGGGCACGGCCATTGCCTTGCTGCCGCTGGCCCTGGTGCCGATGGTCGGCGCTGCGGCGATTGGCTTCGTAGGGGTTGGGGCAGCTTCAGTTATCCGCTATCCTGCCTTCCTGGTTTATTCCATGGAATTGGTTCGCGAAGATCAGCGCCAGACCATGTCCGGCCTTTCGGAGATGACGGCCGGCGTTAGCTTTTCGCTCATGGCGCTGCTGGGCGGATATATCATCGCCTCCAGTGGCTACACAACTCTCTTCCTTACCGGCGTAATTTTCGTCTTTGCCGGAACCGTCTTCTTTGCCGCTTACTTTCGCCGACCCCGTAGCGTGGTCACGCCGATTCCCGCACCTACCGGTGGTACAGACTGATGAACAGTACATTGGGTTGGACCGGGAAAGACCAACGGCCGAACTGTCCTTCATTGTAGGTCTGCGTACTGCTAAGGAACATCCGTTCTGTCATGATGGAGCGACGGACCAAATATGGGTTCGTATCCACCCAACGCACTACCCTACAACAGCAACAGAGGAGAACACTACGCACAATGTAGTCAATTGGTTCGAGATTCCCGTCACCGACATGGACCGAGCACTTGGCTTCTACAACGCCATACTTGACATGAACATGGAGGCAGTCGAGGCGATGCCCGGCTCCAAGACTGCGTTCTTCTCACATGAAGGTGGCGTGAGGGGCTCGCTGAGCCAGGGCGAAGGCTATGTGCCCAGCACTGAAGGCGTTCTGGTCTATCTTAACGGTGGCGATGATCTGAATGTCGTGCTCGATCGCGTTGAAGACGCAGGGGGCAAAGTTCAGATGTCGAAGCTTGCCATCGGCGAGAACGGCTTCATTGCCTTCTTCATTGACACCGAAGGCAACAAAATCGGACTACATTCCGAGGGCTAGGAGCCTGTCGGAGTGACTTTCAATAGAACGCTGATGACGCGGATATGGCTGATATACGCGGATAAAGCAGAAAAGATCCGGCTTGTTCCGCTACATCCGCACGATCCGCGTTCTATCCTTACTCTCTCCGACAGACTGCTAGGCGAGACGTTGCGGCGGGGCACACCATCTGCTACACTCGGAGCGATAAGTACCCACTGCTGCACACAAATAGGATGGTCGACAATGACGACGAATCACCTGGGACTTCCACGCGATCTGGGCGATGGCCTTGTGCTTCGCTGGGCCACCGCCGACGATGCCGAGCAGATCATCGCCTTCAATACACGAGTCCATGCCGATGGCCCAGACGAGCCTGGCCTATCGGTCGGCGCCTGGGCTGCCGACCTGATCGGCGGCACGCATCCAATTGTAACGCCTGCCGATTTCACCGTGGTCGTCGACACCAACGTGCTGGAGCATGGACGTCCCAAGCTCGTCTCTTCTCTCGTTCTATTGTCGCAGACGTGGAGCTATGACGGCCTCGAGTTTGGGTTTGGCCAGCCCGAGTTGGTGGGCACGCTGCCCGGCTACCGTCGCCGTGGACTGATTCGCGTGCAGATGGACGCGGTTCACGAATTGAGCCGGGTACGGGGCGAGTTGGCCCAAGGCATCACCGGCATCCCCTGGTACTATCGACTCTTCGGCTATGAGATGACGGTCAACCTGGGCGGCAGTCGTTCGCTATATTGGGCGCGCCACAAAAAGGATGCATTCAATCCTCATGGCGCCTACACGGTGCGAACTGCGACCCTGGCCGATATGCCGCTGCTTCAGGAACTCTATGGTCGCGCAGTGGACCACAGCCATCTGAGCTGGGTGCGCTCTGATGAGATGTTGGCCCACATCATGGCCGGTCAACGTCGTGAATCGGACAAGTATCGGAAATTCAGAATCGTTGAGGAGCAAACAGATGGCTCCGCGTCTGTCGATGTTCTGGGCTACTTTGTTCAGTCTCAGAGACGCGCTCGCTATGTCGTCAGCGAGTTGGCGGTGGCTGAGGGCAAATCCATGCGAGAGCTGGGGCTCTTCATCGCCAAGACCTTGCAGGAAGAGGCGGAGGTCTACAACGTGAACGGCGAAGTCCCGATCATCTCGATCTACTTTGGGCTTGGCGAGATCCATCCACTCTACACGGCCCTCGGCAACCAACTGGAGCGACCTGGATGAACCCTACGCCTGGTACATGCGCGTGCCCGACATCGCTGCCTTTCTGACCCATGTGCGGCCCGTGCTGGAACGCCGACTGCAGTCCAGCGTTGTCGCCGGTCATACCGGTGAACTCAAGTTGAATCTCCTGACTTCCTACCTGAAATTGCAGTTTGAGAAGGGTGAGTTGGTGAAAGTAGCTCCGTACCAACCGAATGCCTTCTTCGACGGCGACGTATTTCTGCCGGACCAGACCTTCCTACACCTGATCTTCGGCCATCGCACCATTGCCGAGTTGAACTCCGTGCGCAAGGACTGCTGGGCCAAGGACGCGGAAGCGCATGTGCTGATGGATGCGCTCTTTCCAAAGCAGCCGGCCTCGATTCGAGATTTTGTGTAGGTCAACAGAAATTGGGATAGAACGCGGATACCGCGGATTGGGCTGATATTCGCGGAAGAAAGAATGGACATTAATATGACAGAAACAACGTTTGATGGGTTCCCAGCTGATACGCTGGATTTCCTAGACGAGTTGTCCGAAAACAACGAAAAAACCTGGTTCGATGCCAACAAGCAGCGCTATCGCGAAGACGTGATCGCCAATGTCCCGGCCTTTGTGGCCACGCTAGGCGAGCGGCTCCAGGCCGGCATCTCGCCGGGCATCGTCTATGACACGCGCACCAACGGCGCAGGCTCCATGATGCGTATCTATCGCGATACACGCTTCTCCAAGGACAAGACGCCCTACAAGACCAACATCGCCTTCGCCTTCTGGGAAGGCCAGCGTAAGAAGATGGAGAACCCCAGCTTCGGTTTCCAGTTCGGCACTTTTGGCATCGGACTCTATGGCGGCGTCTGGGGCTTTCCAAAGGGAATGCTGGAGGCGTATTGGCAGGCCGTGGACGACGACAAGTTGGGGGCGGAACTAGAACAAGCCATCGCCGAGGTCCAGGCCGCCGGCGATTATGAGATAGGTGGCGAGCAGTACAAGCGTGTGCCCCGCGGCTACGACGCCGACCACCCGCGTGCTGAACTGCTCAAGTACAAAGGGATCCACGCCTCGTCGCCTCAGTTCGACGTTCAGGTTGTGACCACCCCTGAGCTGGTTGACATCTGCTACGAGCATTGCAAGGCCATGGCGCCGCTTCAACAGTGGCTGGTGAGGGTGGATCAGGCGGGCTGAACTGATGCTTCCGCGAGATCGACTGTTTCATCTTATCGAGATTCGGGGACTGGGAGATTGTGGACGGTCTGACAATCGTCCAATCCCCGACCGAAGGCCACAATCTCTCGCGGCGGTATAGGGCCATCCTTCAGATTCTATCCTCTACACTGCCCTGAATTCCCGTACCTTCTCATTCTGCATCAGTGTCAGCGCGGCTGCATCGTGATCGGCAGGACGGCCGTAGGCCCGCCATGTATAGCGAAAGCCGTCCAGTTCTTTGCCCTTTGTTCCATTGGCCACGTGCAGACGATCGGCCTCCATCACCGCAATCAAATCGGCGTAAATCATCTCGCCCGGTGGCCCCAGCACTTCATAAGTCAGCGTTTGGCGTACACGGCTCGATTGCAGAAGCTTGGGGACAAGCCAGAGAACGGCCAGGACCAAGAGCGTGGCGACGCCGACGAGCACGTATTGGCCAATGCCTATACCCATACCCAGGGCGGCGACTAGCCAGACCGTGGCCGCTGTGGTCAGTCCATGGACGGAGCCTCGGTGTCGCAGGATCATACCGCCGCCGAGAAAACCGACGCCCGTGACGACCGCGGCAGCAATGCGGCGAGGATCCCCCTCCCCGAACGAAAATATGTCCGAGTAGATGGTGAAGAGCGCTGACCCCAGACAGATCAACATCAATGTGCGCAGACCAATGCCGGTGCGAAATTCCCGTTCGGCTCCGACAACGCCACCTACCACGACGGCCAGCAGAACTTGCAGCAATCCTTCAGCAGTTTCATATGTCATAGCGGTTCTCCATGAGCTGAAGCGCCACAAATTGCGGGAAGCACTAGTCTTCCAGGTACAAACGAATCAGACCGGCTAGAGACGCGCGTCTCCCGCAAATATCGGACACCGAGTGGTAATTCACTTTGCTTTTGTCATCGCAGGCAAGACGTAGATAGCAATCAGGCCGGGGACAACATGGGTGAGCATGAGAACACCAACGGACGCTATGGTTGCTCCCGGCATGAAGTCGGTGAAGAGCATGGCAATATCCGGCAAGAATGAGATGATCAGGAATATCCAGGCAACTTTTTGGAAGGTGCGGATGGGGTAGTGCGCTCTAGCTGCCAGAATTGCATAGACGATAATGCCGCCCAATACGAATACCACAGTGAAGATAGATATCCGCAGCGGACCTAGGGGCTCAAATTCTGGAGGGATGGTCAGCAACAGGTTCGCCAGCCAGAGCAATATCAAGTTGCCGATCACTGACAAAACGATTGTGACCAGTCCCCCAAGCCAGATACGGCTACTATCAACTTCTTTTTGTTCGCTTTCGAGGCTCATCTGAGGGGTCCTTTTCTACTTCGATTACGTCGATGGTGAACTCGATCAACTTTATGATAGACCTTTTCAACGACTAAACGCAATCCAGATCGCTCCAGTATGAATGCTTGACGATAACCCACCTCGCCCCGTTAGGATCAGACCCCCCTGGGTGGGCGTGCCTACCCTCCGGCCCAGTGAATCAATGGTATAGTGTCCCGGCGTTCTCGTGACGCGCGTACACAACAATGTCGTGGTCGGTTGGACTGCTGATGTGGAGAGGAAGCGGCAATCGCTAAGGCCAAAACAGAAAAATAGTTATCCACGAAGAAACACGAATTTCCACGAAGGGCACATTGCTTCGTGTCACGTTGTGTGTCTTCATGGAATATTATTTCTTTGGGATCGTCAATATGGAGGAAACAATGCACAAATGGGTAAAGGTCGCAGATCTCGACGCGCTGACAGTTGGACAGGTCACGATGGTGATGGCAAACAACACTGCCGTCTGTCTGGTACGTACAGACGAGCACGGCTATACAGCGCTGGACAATCGCTGTCCGCATCAGGGCGGCCCGCTTGGTGAAGGGCAGATCGACGGCCAATGGGTCATCTGCCCCTGGCACGGTTATGAATATGACCCCAGTTCCGGCGAACCACCGGAAGGCTATGGCGACTGCGCGATTCCATATCCCCTGGACCTGCGTGAGGATGGCATTCATGTCCAAGTTGATGAGCCCGAGCATCAACCGACAGTCTCCGATCAACTGGTAAAGGTCATGACCGACTGGGGTGTGGACACGGTCTTTGGTATCGTCGGTCACTCCAATCTCGGCTTTGCCGATGCCATGCGGCGGCAAAGGAATCCGAGCGACCAAGCCCAACGAAATCCACGACGCCATCGCTCAAGGGCTAGCGTTCGACGGCCCATCGATCGTCGAGATCCTTACTGATCCCATGCAGACTTGATGTAGTCGTCACTGCCAGCCCTTTTCCATGTGCACCTGGCACCCAACCAATCGCCTGTGTGCGGGTGGGTGTGATCCACGCTGGGGGCGAAAGAATGCGAGTCGGGGACGGTCCAGATCAATTTGGACATCTGCAAGACTCATGGGCCGTCCCCGGCATGTTCTACCCACAATCCGAAATATGCCATGTATAGGGGGCGTAGGCTTCCCGTTGCAGCTCCGAACGAAAACGTTTGCAGTGGCTTAAGATTGCGTCAGGCAAGCGGAGTTGACGCGCCCAGTTTCGATTCCAATTTGGTGGTATCCTGCGTTCTGATGTACCCTACCGTCGGTTTCAAACATGAATGTGAGGGGTAACCATGCTGATGTATCGTTCGCTCAAGCGAGTGCTTTTGGCACTTGTCGTAGCACAGTTGTTCGTTCCGCTGACTCTCTCTGCCGCTCCGGCTGCTCAGATCGGCGATCCTACCTGTGGTGGCCATGTTGCCACTATCGTCTATGTCGGCTACGATGTTGCCATTTATGGGACCAGCGGCGATGATGTGATTGTGGTCGACGGCGGGTGGAACCGAATCCATGGCGGAGGTGGCGAAGACCTCATCTGTGTGTCCGGCCATTTCAATGTGATCGAGGGCGGCGATGATGATGATGCAATCGCGGTTCGCGGTATGTACAATACGCTTTTCGGCGGCGAGGGCGATGATCTTCTCGACTGTGACGATGAGAGAAACGGAATGCAAGGCGGTCCCGGCACGGATCAATGCAATGGCGAGGCCTGCCAGTAGCGTTTCTCGACGATCCCATTCGCCCATAGCTGAGCTTTTTGCGGCTGAACTGAATATGGCATGTGAAGCCCTGACTCTCCGTCGGGGCTTTTTGCTGGTCCGGGCGTTATCTATGGGTTCGACTTCTCTGGTTTCGACGTTCGCTCCGCCTTGATGGTGCGGAGCTTCAGTGGGCTTGTTTGCCTGGAAGAGTCTCTTCTAAAGGTTATGAAAGACGGTTCCTGCAACAAGGCCGGACTCCGTCATGAAGAGTGAGCGACAGTTTCTGCACTGCGCCAGATTGACAATGTCGCCATACATGCTCCGTGTCAGTTGGCGCGTCTTCCTGCCTGTGTGATAATTCCTGGGTTAGCCAAACCAGACGCCGGATGAAGCGATCCGTTCCAGAGCCAGAATAGATGCAAAACAGTATCCAATCACCCTATCGCATAGAACTTCCTTTCGCGCTGGAAAGTGCCACCGTCAACGCCTATCTCTTTCTTGAGCCCGAACCGGTCCTCATCGACACCGGTGACTACTCAGATGAATCGTGGGCAGCGCTTCAGGACGGGCTGGCGCAGCATGACATAAAGATTGCCGATTTGGCGCGAGTAGTCATCACCCATGCCCACATCGACCACATGGGCAATGCTGCGCGCATTGCCGAGCGTAGCGACGCTACTTTTCACGCACTGGATGTCAGCTATGAGTGGCTGGTCAATTTCAGTACTATGTGGGCCAGGCGCCAGCAATACTACCGCCAAGTCTTCTTTCCTTGCTGCGGCCTTTCCCAGGCGACCATTGACCAGCTTATGGTCTTCTATCAGTGGATTGCTGACAATTACCGCGGCATTCCGGCGGACCGCTTGTCGACGTTCACGGCAGGCGATCAGATCAACCTTGGCGGTTTGGCGTGGGAAGCGATCCATACGCCGGGACACGCCAGTACGTTGACCTGTTTCTATCAACGTGACGCCAGGCGCCTGATCGCCTCAGATATGTTGTTGCAGCGTACGCCGACGCCGGTTACGGAGACGCCTCCGCATGGTCTAGACCGCGTGGCCGCACTGCCGCTCTTTCTTGACTCGTTGGATCGAATCGAAGCGTTGCCGGTTGACATTGTCTACCCGGGCCATGGAAAATCGTTTACGGATTTGACCGGGTTGGCGCGCCGTCAGCGGGACCGCATTGCCGCCCGTAAGGAAGAGTGCTATCTGTATCTCTCCGCCGGCGTGGAGACCGCAGCCGAACTGATGGTCAAGCTCTACCCGTCCGCCGCCGGCGGGGTCAACCTGGCCGGGCTGTGGATGCTGATCGGCTATCTGGATCTGCTCATCGGCGAACAGCGGGTGGCCGTTGAGGAGATGGACGGCATTTGGCGCTATCGGACGATATGATTGCTTGTGAATGATTGTTCACTCAAACAAAGGAGTAGGATATGTACAAAGTTGTCAGTTTCAATCTATGACCGTTTGTTCAGCGCAGCGTGACTGTGCTCAACGAAAAAGAGATCCCCTACGAGATCGAATATATCGATTTGAGCAACAAACCTGACTGGTTTTTGGCCCTGTCGCCCACCGGCAAGGTGCCGGTCGTCCTAACGCCAGAGGGCCATCGCCTCTTTGAGTCTGCCGTCATCAACGAGTATCTCGATGAGGTGCATCCGCCCCACGTGATGCCGTCAACGCCTCTTGAACGCGCCCAGGATCGCATGTGGCAGGAGTTGATCGTCGGCATGTATGGCGATGTCTATCAGCTCTACAGCGCTGCCGATGACGACAAAGCCCAGGCTGCGTTGGAGGGGGTACGTGTTCGCCTTGGCCGCCTCGAAGAGGAGGTCGAAGGACCCTTCTTTAGCGGAGAACGATTCAGCCTTGTGGATGCCACGGCCGGGCCCGCCTTCATGCGGTTGACCTGGGCCAATCGGTTGGCTCCAGCCGTCGACGCCTTCGAAGGATTCCCCAAGGTTGGCGCCTGGCGTGATGCGGTATTGGGCAGGCCTAGCGTAGAGAATTCAGTGTTGCCAAATCTCTACGAAATCTTCAGCGATTCCGTTCGGCGCAACGAGGCATGGTTGTCCCGGCAGTAAGGCGTATTGAAAACGGATCGAAATATCTCGATCGCAACGCTGCATCATTGCAGTTTGGTCCGTTTCGAAGTACACTATTATGCGAAAAATATGCACACAAAGTGACTGGGTCTGTGCGTTATGATCATCACAGTTTCGCATTGATCTGCGCTGACAACCCTGCGTTAGATTTCATGACAATCGCTAACTCAAGGAGGCTTGCATCCAATGGGCGTCGTACTGAACGTTATATGGTCCCTACTAGCTCTTATCATTGCAGCAGTCGTCTGCTATTTGATCTATGATGAATATATCGTGGAAAATCCGGAAGAAAGTGAATTCGAGAAAGAGTTGGAGGCGGATCTGATCTCCATGGAGGCTGAGGCTGGTGTCTCCGGCTTTGAGTCTCTGCCGGATAGTCGCCATGCCGGCGACGCGCCTGCCATCCGATCAGATGGCGCTGCTATCATCGGAGCCAGTGGCCGTATTGACGATGCGGCTGATGGCTCAGACGATGCGCCAGTGGCTCAAGAATCGACTGCCGAAGTTGCTGTCACAGATACTGTCGTAGGCGCCGACGCCGTTGTGGTTGAGGAGACAGCCGAAGTAGAGGCCGTTGAGGAATCAGCTGATGAAGCGGTAACGGAAGCCGCTGCCACTATGAACACTGTGGTAGTCGAGGATGCCGGCGACGTAGAAGTGGTGGTTGATGAAGAACTTGTCACCGAAGAACTTGTCGTCAAAGAGGCAGAGGCCGTCACCGAGCGGATTGCTGAGGTCCCACTAGAAGTTGACGATCTGACCAAAATTAAGGGTATCGGCAAGGTCTATGCCCAGCGTCTCAATGAAGCAGGCATTGTCTCCTACCAACAGATCATTGATGCTGACGAAGCCACGCTTGAGAAACTCACAAAGGCGATCCCTGCAGCCAACGCCTTTGACTGGAGCCGTCAGGCACGCAAGCTGTCCGACGGCTAGGGAATCCCGGCGGGAATCGTCATACCGTTCTTGCCATTGGGTGGGCTGCGACATTTCTGTCGTGGCATTCACGCCGGACTGACTTAACTAGGTCATGCGGCTGTACTAGAATCTTTGAAGGAGTCGGCTCATTTGTGCCGACTCCTTTTTTTGTACCGGTTTCCTATCAGCTTGTTTTATTGAGGATCACACATGGAACAGTCACCGCCGGTTGCCGTTGTCCTCGAATCTCTGGGGATTCCTCATCAGATCTTTCGCCATGAAGGGCCGGTTACCTCGCTGGAACAGGCTGCCGACGAGCGGGATCAATCACCGGATCAGATAATCCGCAGCATCCTGTTTCGTATCGGCCAGGATGCCTACATGATGGTGCTTGTGGCCGGACCCGACCAGATCTCCTGGCGTACTCTGCGCAAACATCTCGGACAATCTCGCCTCACTATGGCCAAACCCGACGAGGTTCTGGCCGTGACCGGCTATCGCGTCGGTACGGTCGGGCCGTTTGGCCTCGCCCAGCCCGTGCCCATTCTGGTCGACCGCAGTCTGCTGGCTCAGGATGAAGTCTCGCTCGGCTCAGGCGTGCGTGGCGTGGCTGTGATCCTGCGGACGGATGATCTGTTGGCCGCGCTTGGCGATGTGGATGTAGTCGATCTGCGGCGCGATGGAGGGACGTCGTTCGAGAAGTGACTCCTACGCGCTTCATTGGACTTCGGGTCACAACGCTGTATCATTTGCCTATCTGCTAGTCGCTTTAAGCGTACGACCAGCCGCACGAACTTCACGGAGGTGACCGACTTGACCCAGAAACCGCATCCCCCCATCGCGGAGCCCCAACCTCGCTGCTTTGAAATTCACGGCGATTCCCGCTGGGATGACTACTACTGGCTGCGTGAACGAGACAATGCCGACATGCTGGCCTATCTGAGGGCCGAAAACGCCTATACGGATGCAATGATGGCAGAGACCCAGTCTTTGCAGGCGATCCTCTATCGGGAAATGCGTGGTCGTGTGCAGGAGGCCGATCTGTCGGTGGCGGAGCAGGTTGACGATTACTACTACTATTCACGTACCGAAGACGGGCAGCAGTATCCGATCTACTGTCGCAAGCAAGGCAACCTTGAGAACGACGAGGAGATCCTGCTCAACCAGAACGAATTGGCAGAGGGGCATAGCTACACGGCAGTGGGCAACTACCGTGTCAGCCCGGACCATCGGTTACTGGCCTACGCAGTTGATTTTGACGGGGACGAACACTACACGTTGTGCGTCAAAGACCTGACCACGGGCGAGATACTGGCGGATACCATTCCCAACACGTACTACGGGCTCGAATGGGACGCTGCCGGCCGGTCGCTTTTCTACACGACACTGGACCCTGCCACGCGCCCGTTTCAGGTGCTGCGGCATCGGCTGGGCGACGATCCGGCCAAGGATGCCGTCGTGCTTAGCGAGCCGGATGAACGCTACTTCGTGACTGTGCGCAAGTCCAAGAGCGGCGGCTACATCTTCGTTCGTCTACGCAGCGCCATGACCCACGAGGAGTGGTTCATCCCGGCGGACGATCCGGAAGCCACACCGATCGCCATCCAGCCACGGCATCAGGGCCTGGAATATGGCGTGGAGCATCACCGCGACTCGTTTTACATCGTCACCAATCACGAGGCTACCGACTTTCGGCTGATGGCCTCCCCGGTGAGTGCGCCCGGCATCAACAACTGGCGCGAGGTGGTCGCGCATGAACCGGGCACGAAGCTTGACCGGATTGAACCGTTTCGTGATTTTCTGGTCCTTCACCTGCGCAGCGGCGGACTCAAGCAACTGCGTGTCCTGGCATTGGATGCGGACGGCATGCCCAGTGGCGATCAGCACCAGATCGCCTTCCCTGAGCCGGTCTATACGATTGCCGGCAACCGCAATCCGCAATTTGACAGCCTGGTTGTGCGCCTCACCTATTCATCATTGACAACGCCAAAGACCGTCTACGACTATGACCCGGCGAAACGCTCGCTGGTGTTGCTCAAGCGTGAGGAAGTAGTGGGCGACTACGACCCGGCTGCCTATGTCTCTGAACGGCTATGGGCGACGGCCGAGGATGGTGTCCGGGTACCCATTTCACTGGTCTATCGCCGCGACCTGCGGCGTGAGGGTGGCAATCCACTCTGGCTCTACGGCTATGGTTCCTACGGCGCGACCATGGAGCCGGGCTTCAACGCCAACCGGCTCAGCCTGCTTGACCGTGGCTTCATCTACGCCATTGCCCACATTCGCGGCGGCGGTGAAATGGGCCGTGCCTGGTACGAGCAGGGCAAGCTGATGGCCAAGAAGAACACCTTCACGGATTTTGTCGCCTGTGCCGATTTTCTGATCGAAGATGGCTACACGTCACCGGACCGACTGGTCATCTCCGGTCGCAGTGCCGGTGGCCTGTTCATGGGTGCGGTCGTCAATCTGCGGCCCGAACTTTTCGCCGCTGTGATCGCAGGCGTCCCCTTCGTGGATGTCATCAACACCATGCTTGATCCCGACCATCCCCTTGACCGTCACCGAGTACGAGGAGTGGGGGAACCCCAACGAGCCGGACGCCTACGCCTACATGAAGTCCTATTCGCCCTACGACAATCTTGCCACCGTCGCCTATCCTCACATCCTGGCCACAGCCGGACTCAACGATCCCAGGGTTCAATATTGGGAGCCGGCCAAATGGGTCGCCAAACTGCGGACGCTCAAGACTGATGATCGGCGGCTGTTGTTGAAGACCAACATGGCTGCCGGCCACGGCGGCGCGTCGGGGCGCTTTGACTACCTGGAGGAGTTGGCCTTCGAGTATGCGTTCGCCCTGGATGCGTTGGGGATTGCTTGAAGGGTTTCGGCAATTGGTTTGCCACGGCGGTAGCACGAGTAGGTTCCAGCAGACCGACAGATACAGAGGTTGTCAGTCTCTTCCAACGACCAGTAGAACCACGAAAGCGAACCCAACATGCCCAAACATCAATCACCCAAAGTCAAGATCGGCGTCGTCGGCTGCGGCGTTGTTGCCACGGCCTACTACCTGCCCTACATGATGCGTATGTCGAACGCAGAGATCACAGCCGTCTGCGATCTCTATGAGACGCGCACCGACGCCTGTCTGCGTCTGTTCGAGGCCAAGGCGGCCTATCAGGACTACTACGAGATGCTCGACCAGGCCGATCTGGACGCGGTCTTCATCCTGACCGCGCCGGGCACCCATGTGCCCTTCACGCTGGCTGCCATCGAAGCGGGTAAGCATGTGCTGATCCAGAAGCTCATGGCCACCAACATGGACGACGCCCGCACCATCGCCGATGCGGTGCGCGCTGCCGGTGTCAAAGCCCTGAGCGAACCCAGCGCCAACTCACCGTTGGATCCGGACATCGCTCTGTTGCGCAAGCTGGTCAAACAGGGCGTGCTGGGCGAGATCCTCTGGTTTTCTCTGGGATCGACGGGCCCTATCGACTATAGCCCGTCACTGGGCAGCAATCCCTACGGCCAGGCCGCTTTCTATGATGAGGACAGCGGCGGCTTCCTCTTCGATCTGCCCTATGCGCCGGCCAACATTGTCTCGGTATTGGGTCCCTGCAAGAACATCATGGCCCACACCGGCATCAGCCAGGCCGAGCATCACATCGTGCCCGAGGACCAATATGACGCCTTCCTGGCCGCGGCCACCGATCCCGACGACGCCAACTACTGGGACGTGGTCCTCGACCTGCCCCGTACCCAGCCGGTGAAGATGAAGGCCGTCGACAACGCTTACTCGATCTACGAAATGGTTGATGGCAGTGTGGGCACGTGCCACGTGGGACGCATTTTTCACCCCGTGCTGCCTGGCACCGGCGGCGGCAGTCTCCAGGTCTTCGGCACCGAGGGCAATCTGCTCTTCGGCGCAGGCTATACCGCCTCGATCATCTCCACGCGCACCGATCTGCTACCCCATGTGGATGACGACGGCTGGTTCCACATCCCCGTGCGCGGCGACAGCAGCAAGGCCAAATGGCCCCAGCCTACGCCCGACAGCTTCAACTATTACCACGAGTCGACTCAACACCTGGTCGATTGCATCCTGGAAAATCTTGATCCGATCCCCAACGTGGAGTGGGGGCTGCACATTACCGAGATGATGGCGGGAGCGCTAGAGTCGTCGCGCACCGGCCAGCGTTACGATATGACAACGACGTTGGCGTATTGACCTGGGACGGCGGCGCACTCGCCTGTTCGGAGACTGGAGGTATCGACTGGGGCTCGGTCCATCTCCGGTATCGGGGAGACGTTGCGCAGCACAGCGGCGAACCCCCCATCAATTGCCCAACCCCACGCTTGCTGATACACTCAACCGGCAGTCCGAGTTGGCGAAATTCACGCAGCACGTAGCAAGCAGCTAGCATCCAATCTATGAACCTCCTCACCATCGAAAATCTATCCAAACAGTTCAGCGAACGCCTTCTCTTCGAGAACGCCAACCTGCGCATCAATGAGGGTGATCGCGTCGGGCTGATTGGCGTCAACGGCAGCGGCAAGAGCACATTGCTGCGGATTGTCGCCGGGACTGAAGCGCCCGATACCGGTTCGGTGACAACGTGGGGCGGCTTTCGTGTCGAGATGCTGGCGCAGGAGCCGGTACTGGACGATACACTTACGGTGCTTCAGACAATCTTTCACTCGGACTCACCCCAGATGCAGCTCTTGCGCGACTATGAGCAAGCTTCGCTGGCATTGCAGCAGTCGCCCGAGGACGAAGTGTTGCAAGCCGGCCTCTTGCAGGCGAGCGCTCAGATGGACGCCAACCAGGGCTGGACGGCCGAAGCCAATGCCAAGGCCGTGCTCAGCCGGCTGGGCATCGACATGTTTGATTCGCTGGTGGGCACGCTTAGCGGCGGCGAGCGCAAGCGCGTGGCCTTGGCCCGTGCCCTCATCGACCGTGCCGATCTGCTTGTGTTGGATGAGCCGACCAACCACATCGACGCCGAGACCATCGCCTGGCTCGAGGACTATCTGGCCACCACGCCCGGTGCGTTGCTGATGGTAACCCATGATCGCTACTTTCTCGACCGCGTCGTCAACCGCATCGTCGAATTGGAACGGCGGGTGTTGGTCTCCTATGCGGGCAACTACAGCAAATATCTGGAAGACCGGGAGCAACGTCAGATCAAGCTCGGCGACGAGGAGGCCAAGCGTCAGAAACTGATCAAGCGCGAACTGGAGTGGGTACGCAGGGCGCCCATGGCACGCGGCACCAAGCAGAAGGCCCGCAAACAGCGCGTCGAGGAGTTAATGCAGATCTCCTACGACCGGGGCGACGAGCGGGTCTCCATTGCGCTGGCCGGTCAACGCCTGGGCAAGAAGGTGCTTACGGCGACCGGTTTGACCAAGCGCTACGGCGAGCGCACGATTCTGGATAACATGGACTTTTCGCTGGAACCGGGCGACCGCGTCGGCATCATCGGTCCCAACGGCGCGGGCAAGAGCACGCTGCTCAATATTCTGGCCCGCAAGGCGATGCCTGACCGCGGCGTCGCTCGCTGGGGCGAGACCGTCGAGATCGGCTACTACGACCAACGCAGTGATGATCTGAACGATCAGGTGCGTGTGCTGGAGTTCATTCAGAATGAAGCACCGGTGATTTTGACCAAGGACGGCGAACGGGTGGAAGCGGCTCACATGTTGGAGTGGTTCCTCTTTCCGCGTCCGATGCAATGGGCGCGCATCGGCAGTCTAAGCGGCGGCGAGCGGCGGCGTCTTTACTTGTTACGTACGCTGGTACATCGTCCTAATGTGTTGTTGTTGGATGAGCCCACCAACGATCTTGACATTCAGACACTGGGCGTACTCGAAGAATTCCTGGACTTTTTCAGCGGCTGCCTTGTTGTGGTCAGCCATGATCGCTACTTCCTTGATCGTACCGTCGACTTTCTGGTCCGCATGGAGGATGGCGCCCTCAGTCCGCGCTATCCTGCGCCCTACACCAGCTTTGTCCGTCTTGATGCGGCCGCTCGACGGGCCGAACGTGAGGCGAACCCGATTGAGGCGCGCCCAAATGCTACGCAATCGAGCCAAAGACGCGCTGACCAACCGCGCAAGCTGAGTTGGAAAGAGAGCAAGGAATTGGAACGTCTGGTTGTGGAGATCGAACGCCTTGAAGAAGAGAAAGAGCGATTGCACGCAGAGATGGCGACCAAAGCCACAGACTACCAGGCGCTGCAAGAACTCTCTGCCAAGTTCGACCAGATAGAGAATTCCCTGGAGCAGACGATGGAGCGCTGGTTAGAGTTGGAGGAGCTCACCTGACCGCTCGACCGAGTGAGCGATTCTGCTTTTTGTCACCCCTTTCCCCTGTCACTTCTTCACCCTTCAAGAAACGCCACTGATTCTCGCAGCGCCGACTCTGTTAGGGTATGTCAAGCGGCGTCCCATGGCCTCGACGGCATCAGGGGACGAAAGGTCCATGTGTGCTGAGAGGCAACGGCATTGTAGATTATAGTTCGCCAATTGGTCGCGAGCCTGCTCGGCGTGAGAGCGGTCGAGATTGCGTTCGTCAAAGGTCTCGGAGTGGCCTGCGATATCGACCAGTTCCACGAAATTAACGCCAAGATCGTGGATCGTCTGAAGCGCGGTTGCCAGGTCGTAGCCGTCGTAGGTTGCCGTGCTGACAGAGATAGTGCTGTCCATGGGTCTCCTGTGTAGCGTGACATTCATGCCATAGCCGCCTCGATCATCAAAGCCAGACAGCTACGGCATGTTGAAGGTTAACGAAATAATACTGGTATAGGCGAGATTGCGACGCCGTTGGCCTCACCCTGCTCCGCCCTGTGGAGAGGGACAGCCGTGGCGCCTTTAGCGCCATGGCAGGGTGAGGCCAACGGCGTCGCAATCTCGCACGATCTCTGCCAGTATTCATATGTTAACCTTCAAAATGCCGTGGTGCAGTCTAGCGTTCAATCGTATCGCCGTTGCGCAAGTGGATCAACGCAGTCCACTCCTCGTCAGGCGACTGGATTGCCACACTGCCTTGCCGCCAGTTCGACTGAAAGTGGACGGAAAACGGTTCATCGAAACTTGTGTAGTAGAGCTCGCTGTCTCTGAAGAACTCGACATAATTAATGTTCTCCGGATGAAGACTGGCCAACCGAAGCCAGCGCTGGCCACCGTCGGTCATCTCGGTTTCCAATCCCTGCAAGTAGTACTGATCCTCCATCGGCAACGGCGGCAGTTCGATGCCGATACCAGTGGCCATACGCCGAGCAAAGAACTCGTCCTCGCCCTTGGTGATGCCCCAATTGGCCGGCGGCTCCTGTTTGGTCATGTTGTTGTAGTAGCCCCACGACGTGTAGTTCTGGAAAGTGACTTCCATCTGGCCGATGGCCTGCGAATCCTCGTTGCAGACGATGGGCCGATTCAGACCCCAGTCGCGAACTTCCCGGATCATGTTGTACAGCTTCTGACGCGTGCAGCCGTTGCCGTGAATCAGGATCACGTCGCTGGCCTCGGCGATCTCACGGTTGATGGAGCCGCCCATGCCGCTGCAACCGACGGGCAGGCCGCCTGATTCCTTACGCGCCAGGTCATTGAGCATCGCCACGCCTTCCGGATAGAAGACAAGTGGGTGCTCCTTGAATGGCGGTACATCCTGTTCATTGGCGATTTCGATGATCACGTTGCTGTAGCCGCCGTCGCGCAGGAAATTGGATGCTGTCGTCACAGCGTTGCGCACGGCCTTGCCGTCACGCAGCCGCAGCGTCTGGTCTCCGTAGAAGTAGCTCACAGTGACGACCATGCCGACGGCATCGGCGCCGCGGATCAGCCGATCCAATCGAGAAGCGTAGGCCAGGTCCAGCGATGTGCCTTCCTCGCCGAATGGGTTGTTATCGATGGTGCGGTTGTCGATTGTGAAGCAGGGGCCGCCGCCCTGAATACCGACGGTAAAGGCGCGCAGGCCGACACCGTACCACTCGGGCAGCGCTGCGATCAGGTTATCGGTTTGTTGCTCGGGATCAAATTTACGCCCGAAGCGATTGAAGCGGGAGGGATCGGCTCTGTCATCGAAGATGCCCTGGATGAAGCGTGCATTCATCAGCAGACCATGCGCATTTGGGTTGCTGCCGGCGATCTCGGCATAGGTCAGTTGGCCATTGATCAAGAACGACTCCCCTTGCATCGAGAGTGTTGTATTCGACATGCTTTCTCCTTCTGGCATTTTGGGCTCTCTGAGGAAATCTGGGGTGACGGCAGCGAATGAATTCGCCGCCTACTTCGGCATACCTCAGAGAGCCAGAAATGGTTGTCTTTCGTGAGTCTTCGTGGCTATTCGTGTTCTTCTTGGATCAATGATTCTTGCATTCGCCTTGCTCACAACGGACCATGAACTGGACGGGTCTGGACCCGAATCGTATCCGATCCGAATCAAGGCTGCAAGTGACGTTCAACAGCGCTTGATCTTTCGTTTCCCTGTGTGGGACAATGGGACTGTTGAACAATGCTGACTCCTTCTGCACACTCAGTTGACTATGAGGCTTTGTCATGCCATATACATTTGATCGCTATCTCAATATCCGTAGCGCCCTTAGCCCAACCTTTTCGCCCGACGGCACGCGAGTTTCGTTTTTGACCGATATCTCCGGCAATTATCAGGTATGGAGCATCGGCACAGACCCGATAGCCGAAAGCGACAGACAGCAAGCCGTCGGGTCGGAAGCGCCTGCTGGTAGCCCATGGCCCATGCAACTTACCTATTTCTCTGACAAGGTCTGGGAGGTCCATGGTACGCCGGCAGCGTCACACCTGATTGCGGTCAGCGACGTGGCCGGCAATGAGCGGCAGCAGTTCTATCTGCTCAGCAACTATGGCGTCTCAGGCCATGCCCAGTCTGATGCGGCCATGCATCACGACGTCCGTCGCCTGACACCCGATGACGATGCCATTCATCGTTTCGGCGCGTGGAGTGCTGACGGCAATGCGATTATCTACACGTCCAACGCTCGAAACGGCGTTGATTTCGATCTCTACTGGATGGACGTGCAGAGTGGTGAGGCCTGGCTGGTCGCTGGGACTTCGGGAAATCGAGCCGTCGTCGGCTGGTCGCCGGATGGGGCAACCGCACTCATGCTCGATGCCCTGGCCTCGGAGCAACATGAGCTGTATCTCGTAGATCTAAGCAGCGGCGAGCAACGGCACCTCACGGCAGGGCAGCCATGGGCCCGCTATGGAGCTGTCAAGTGGACGCAGAACGGACTGTTCACGCTTTCTGATCGTGAGCACGATAGATTTGCGCTCTGTCGGCTGGATGCGAGTGACGCGTCATTGACGACACTGGTCACCGCCGATGAACTGCTGGACGGTGATGAAGCTGATTCCATCAACGGCGAGTTGGAGTTGCTGACGATTGCGCCCGATGCACAGCGTGCGGTCTGCTCGCTCAATGTTGAGGGCTACAGCCGGCTCTATCTCGTCTCACTCGATCGTGAGGGACAACATGAGCGTCGATGGCAAGCATTGGACGGCATCCCGCAGGGGCTGGTCACGTCGATGCGCTTCAGCTCTGATGGAGAATCTGTCGCTTTCGATTTCCAGAACCCGCAACGCAACCCTGACATCTGGACGCTGGATCTTGCCGGTGGTGCGCTCCGCCGGCTAACCTTCAGCAATCGAGCCGGAATCGATGCTTTCACGTTTGTTGCACCAGAGTTAATTCATTTTGCGAGCTTCGATGGGCGGGACATTCCTGGATTTTTCTATCGGCCCCAAAGCGCCGCACCCGTCGGGGGCTACCCGTGCATTCTCTATGTCCACGGCGGCCCAGCCTCTCAACAGCGGCCCGACTTCGATGTGCGCTTCCAGTATTTCCTCGGCCAGGGCTATGCCATACTGGCCACCAACGTGCGCGGCAGCACCGGCTATGGTCGCTCATCCATGATGCTCGACGATGTTGAAAAGCGCATGGACAGCGTTGTCGATCTGAAGCATGCCGTCAACTGGTTGCACACTCAGCCCGATGTCGCCAATGACAAGGTCGCCATCTATGGCCGCAGCTATGGCGGCTTCATGGTCCTGGCCGCGTTGACCGAGTATCCTGAGCTGTTCGCAGCCGGCATCGACGTGGTCGGTATTGCAGACTGGGTCACTTTCCTGGAGCGCACCAGCAGTTGGCGACGCGCCCACCGAGAGCGTGAGTACGGTAGCCTGGCCAACCACCGGGAACTGCTGGCAAATATGTCGCCGATCCACAAGGCTGCGCGCATCCAGATGCCGCTGATGGTGCTGGCCGGTGACAACGATCCTCGCGTTCCGCTCAATGAATCTGAACAGATCGAGGCACGCGTGACCGAGGCAGGCGGCACGGTCGAATTCGTGCACTATGCAGACGAAGGCCATCGGTTCAGCAAGCTGCCTAATCGCATCGACAGTTTTACGCGAATGGCCGCCTTTTTGGAGACTTATTTGAGGAGTTAGTTGGTCCAAAATGGATTGATGTCGCCATGATTATGTCACCATTTTCGTTTGCGCCCGCGAAATGTGCATGTTACACTATGACGACATCGTCGCCATCATACCGTCATCGAATTCATACCACCGATTGGGCGCTTCGCCGACATGCAGGAAGTCACCTGTCCACAGTGCGCAAATATCGTACATATCACCCCGGACTCGCCGCTGTGCAGCATTTGCGGTACAGATCTGGATGAATTTGGTCAGCCCGGAATTCGCCGCAGGCTACTTCTACAAGCGCGCCTCGGACATGGCGACGGCAGGGCGAAAACAGCAGGCACTCACCGAAGTCAATCGTGGACTGACCTACAACGATACCTCTGATCTGCGTCTGCTCGGCGCGATTTTGGCCAACCAATTGGGTGACTTTGGCCAGATGCGCAACCACGTGGCCGCCATTCCTGTTGATGACGCTCTGCGTGAGGAAGGCGAGTGGATGCTACGCTCTCACCAGGCAAAGCGGCGCGCACAGCGGACGTCATCCAAAAATGGTCAGCGCTCCTCGCAGGAGAGCGTGCTGCCCTTTCCAATCAATGGCGATGAGGATCACGTGCCGGAAGGGCAGCGCAAACAGCGCAATCCCTGGCCGATTCTGCTTGCGCTCGGTATTGTCACCATGTTGGCGATGATCTGGTTTTTCGGCGTGCCGGGTACACGCCCGGAGAGTGATTCGAACGCGCAGTCGAATGAAGCGGCAAGCGAGACCAATCAAGCCGAGCTCGCCGCCGCATCAGTGGACAATGACGTCCCGGCGAGCGAAGGGCAGGCGGTTGACTCAAACGAAAATTCGACCGAAGGGACTTCGGAACAAGTGCCGGAGGGAGTTGAGCCCGACGCCACTGATGCCGGTGGTTTGCCCTCAGCGGAAGGTAGTGCAGGCACAGTTGATGATGACCTCAGTAATGATCTTGGCGGTGACATAGAAGCCGACGAGAACGTGGCTGAAAGTGATGTGGTCTTGCCCACACCGACCGTTGAACCGACGCCGGAGGAGGTCTCGACCGATGGGCCGGTCGATGTCATTGCCTTCCTGGCTGAAAACGGCTATGTCGGTATGACCGACTCGGCGATTGAAGGCGAGTTGGTTGACGGCGTGCTGATGTTGACCGGCCAGGTGCCTATGATGGAAGAGCTTGATGTGTTGATCAGCGCCCTGAGCGGCGTGCCCAATGCAGAGTCGGTCGATGTCGACAACGTCACGCTCGTGCCGCCGGAGACCTACACGATACGTCCCGGCGACAACCTGTGGATCATCAGCGTTCGTGTCTACGGCGACACCGAGCATATGAATGACATCTTTCGGGAGAATCGGGAAATCTTGCCTTCACCCGAAATTCTGAACGTCGGGGTAGAGATCAAGTTGCCTCCCTACAACCCGGACGAAATTATCGTCAATTGACCTTGTAGCGCAACAAGATCGCTGGTTTGTCGGTTATACTCAAAGTGTGCAGAAAAAAGACCCGCCCTTTAGCATAAAAAGGGCGGGTCTCTGTTTGTCTGATGCAAGTGAGTTGCGCCTCGTCTTAGCGCGGTGGATGCATGGGCATCACGACATGCAGGAACTCTTCCTCGCCCATGCCGACGGGTCGCATGGCCCCGGGTCGAGTTGATTGGGTTGTCTCGAGAACAAGCTGCGGCTGATCTACCTGACTGAGTACGTCGATCAGGAAGCGGGCATCGAACGCGATTTCCATCTCTTCGCCCTCGACCATCGCATCGATCTCGTTGATGCTGTCGCCCATTTCATTGCTTGCCGCAGTCAGTCGCATCTGGCCTTGCGCATCACCGTTGCCCGGCACAATGGCCACGCGGATGATGTTGGCGTTGTCTCGGGCAAAGAGAAATGCCACGCGAACGGCCTTCAAAAAGGACGCCGTGCTGACAACGGTGCGCGTGCTGTGTGATTTTGGAATAATGGCCGTGTAGTCCGGGAAGCGTGCATCGATCAACTGACTCACCATCTCGACGCGATAGAAGCCGCCCTTGGTTTCATTGCCTTTACCCATCAATCGGAACAGAATCTGGTTGCGTGCTTGGGTCACCAACACGCCGACAGGCTGGTCGTCGTCGGCATCTGCACTGATGCGGGAGAGTTCGCCCAAGCTCTTGGCTGGTACGATCACAGTCAGATCTTCGTCACTCACCGGCGCATCCAACAGGACGCTGCGCATGCTGAGACGATAGCCGTCGGTGGCCGCCATGAGCAGGCGGTCACCCTTGAAACTGACCTCCACGCCGGTCAACGTCGGCCTGCTCTCATCCCTAGATGCTGCAAAGATGACCTGATCGATCATCTTGCGCAGACCCTCCGTATCCAAATCCATGCTCGTGCCTTCAACGGCGTCGTTTCCGTCATCATCCACAGTTGTGATAATGGGGAAGTCTGCGGCGTCGATGCCCTTCATGGTGGCATTGTAGCGCGCGCAGCGCAATGCCAGTGTCTGCGTACGCACCGACAGTTCCATGTCGATCTGTTCAGGCGGCAAACTGTTGACAAATTCGCTGAGCAGACGGGCCGGCACGGTGATCGATCCTTCGTCCTCGACCCGGGCGCCGATCCAACAACTGATGCTGATCTCGAAATTCGGTCGCGGCCAATCGTAGTTGATTGTCACGCGCTTCTAGCAATATGTTGCCGAGGACAGGCAGCGTGCTGCGTGCAGATACCGCACGACCTACGATTGAGAGGCCTTTAGCCAAGTTTTCTTGAAGACAACTGACGCGCACGGTGTCCTCCTGCATGAAGTGGAACTGATTGAATTCTGGAGAATAGTGTCGAATATTCCGACCGTAGATGGCTGCAAAAGTATAGCATAGCTTGGGCGGTTTGTGGAATCGACGGCGATTCTCGGCAGCGTAACATCCAGCCCAATTCGACTGGCCTTGCCTCGCAGTGGTAGCCCAGCTATAATGTGCATCGTGCCAATCAGTCAATATGAATGACCTACTTGCAATAACGTACATTGGCCACAGATAGTAGACTGATTTCCACAGATTTCTTAGATGCCCAGAGTATTCTCAGCGCCATCTGTGTCCTATCCTTTCTACATCTGTGTGAATCTGTGACGAAAAAGGTTCTCTTGCAGTGTGATCACGACCAAGCGCGAAACAGGGAGAGAGGCGGCATTGGTCTTCAAGTCGCGAAGTGAGATCCGACAGCAGGGTGAACAGACGCTGGATACCGCGAAAACAGAGGCGGTTCAAGCCGATCAGACCCTATCAATCGAAATCAGCGAAGCCGTCGCCCATTCTGTCGAGATCAGCGCGGAATCAACGCTAGTTGAGCAAGCGCGTCAGGATCCGGCGGCCTTCGGCGTACTCTATGAGCGCTACGTCGACCGGGTCTATGCCTACATCTATCATCGTGTCGGCAATGCACAGGATGCCGAAGATCTGACCGCGCGTACGTTCTACCGTGCGCTGGGCAAGCTCGACACCTACGAGGATCGGGGTCTGCCCTTTTCAGCATGGCTCTTCCGTATCGCCCACAACCTGGTTGCCAATTGGCATCGAGACCATAGTCGCCGTCGATTCTTATCGATCGATCGGCTCTGGGCACACGGCAGTAGCAGACGTGCGCCGGAGGCGTTGATCGATCGGCCGGAAGATCTGGTGGAGCAGGAGGAGAAGCATGAGGCACTCTGGGCAGCCATCAATCGGTTGCCGGAAGATCGCCGGGATCTGCTCATCCACAAGTTCAGCAGCAGACTTTCCAATGTCGAGATCGGCGAGCTGATGAACAAGAGCGAAAGCGCCGTGAAATCACTCTATTTTCGTACGCTCAGTTCGCTTCGCGATGACCTGGAAGCCCGAGGTTGGGGCAAGCAGGCGTTGGACGAGGAGACTGGGGATCAGGACCTGGGAAAATCCAAACGACAGGGAAGTGAGTAGATCATGCTGCGGGCAATCCGTTGGCCAACCCGACAAGCGAGCGTTCCACCAAAGATCGATTTTGGCGGAGGATTTCTAGTTCCTGCCGAAGATGTCCTTGATGGACATCTTAAGCGCCTTCTCCGCAACAGCTCGCAGAGCGTACAAATTCAGACGGGCCACTCGCTACAATCGACCATTGAGGTCTCGTCGCCGGAGTTGGCCCCGCTCACCGGTCTTGCCGAAGATCTGGCTGAGGTTGTTCCTGATGTGTCGCCGGAGCCAAACTTCCGAGAGGAATTGCATCGGGCATTGGAACGCACCCATCGCCAGCATGCCGCCCAACGAACACTGGGCACGCGCCCGGCGCCTGTCAGTGAGAAGCGACGAACGATTTCGTCCTACCTGATCATGCTCAATCTGTTCTTGCTGGCGACTCTGGGCTTGCTCGTTCTTAGACGATATTCACGTCGTCATTCACGTCGACTATGGGCATGATGACCGGTCATTGAGCGTTTTTCATTCTGCATACAATGAACGAAAGAGCAGCGGCTTCTCCGCACGGAGAAGCCGCTGCTCTTTCGTTCACTTGCCAAACTGAGATCAGTGTGAAACCTGCGGTTCGGCGACTCGACTTTTGAGTCGAGAAAGCACTTCGTCATCCCGAACGGAATGACTCGCTTTTCAACTCTACATCGCGTTGGGACAATCCTTTTCCTGTCGACGAAAAGCGTCGAGAACTCAGATTCATCTTCATCGCCTTCGAATTTATGGTGTTGGCGGCATTGGTATCGGCGGTTAAAAGACGCGTGTCGCATCGAAACGCGATAAAACAAGCTCTGCTGGACGATTAGTCAGCTTCAGCACTTCATGGTTTGGCACAAATAGTCATTCCGAGGGAGCTAAGCGGCAAGGTATCTTCAGATCTCCCTGGAGAGGCTTTTTGCCATTCCGTCCCCAGGAATGACTATTTGTGAATTACGGATGTAAATAGATGTGCCGATAAACGATCGGCGGACAATCTGCTTGTCTCTGTATTCCTCCTACGTTGATATCACCTCGCCTTAAACACGGATGCCGAACAGCTTAGAACACTGTATGCATATCCACCCCGTGTTTTGCCCCGGGCGGCGCAGACGCACGGTGTAAATACCTTCGCCTTGCGTATCGATGGACTCAGCGTAGTCATTGTTGCGCGTAAGGTGCAGGCTCCGGGACCGCAACCCAGGTCCGGAGATGTTGCCTTCAACCCGCACAGTGCGCTTCTGTTTATCCGGATCAAACAAGATTGAACGTACTTGGAGCACCTCTTCCCCAATCCTGCAACTCATCAATGAAACAACGAACTCCGAGAGAGGTCCTGCCGTATGCGCCCCATGAGTAGCCGCTGAGCCTCACATTGTCGTTACCCGTTGCTTGCGGACGAACCACTATTTGCCAGATGCCCGCTTCGGGAGAGCGGATTCGGAAACCCTGGAATCAGCTACCGGAAAACTCCTTGAAGACCTCATCGCCCGGTTCCACCACAGTGAACGAGGGTGTGATCAGGCTAACTGACACGGGTTCCTCTGCCACGTGCCATGAGACCATCATCGTCATAGCGCCGATATCGTCATCAACAGGAACCTCATGTACGCCTACTGTCGGCCGCACCTGCTTGCTGCCGGCCGGCACGGTATTTGCACCGTCGACACGACGAGGCCCGCTAAATCGGCGACCAGTGCGCCGTCCTCATCAATCTCGTCAACCGAGGCTAGAGGCGGAAGAGTGTCACCCTCGCACGGCAACATCCAAACAGATCCGTGGCCGCTGTCGATTACTTCAGTACCGCTGGCCATCGCCTGGACTTGCAAAGTGGCTTCACAGAGCTCAGCTACATCTTGTGGATCCTCAAGAACGCTATATGATCCGCCACTTTCCAAGGCGCGACGTTGCAAGCTTCCGTCGTTTATATCGGAGCCCAACGATAGAGCGTGAATCTGCATATTTGCTGCATTTTCTGCTGAACCATTGGTTTTTGAAAGGGCTGAAAAGGCTGCCTCGTTTTGGCGGCCATCGCTCAGCACAACAACAGAACTGACCGTGGAGCCGATACTATTCATCGAATTGCCGGCCGCCACATGGACACCTGGGGCGCCGTTTAGGGCAGCGATGAGTTGATCGGTGCTTGTCTGTAACCATACAAGAAGATTCTCGTTCTCCAATAACTCAGTGACCGGCACGATTTGCACGACTACTTCCTCCTTGACGGTTAACTGAGTACCATTGATCACAGCAAGGGCGAAATCTTGCCGCAGTTCACCCGTTGGGGCGACACTGAAGGTCACGGCGACACCATGTATTTCGATACGATACTCCCCTGTCTCCGGACTCTCGATATGCACGCGCTGGGTGTTGTTTGTTGGGTTGTCAATAGGCGTCACATCCCCGTCGAATTCTGTTCCATCCGGCGCAACCACGCGGAGGTAGAGCTGATTCTGAAGCTGGTCGCCGGGCAGGTCGGTCCATACCAGTGTACAGCGAAATGGGTGCGACGTATCGGCCACGCTTACAGAGAATCTGCGTGTTTCTCCCTGGGCAACAGATCGGCCAATGTCATCGATAAATATCTGCTCGCCAGTCGGTTCCGGCGCAAGGGTGTTGGCTAGATTAAGCCATCCGAACCCACGGTCGCTGTTTGGCACATTGCTTTCAGTGACGGGCACGGTGGCGCCATTGATTAGCAACGCCTTCAGCAGTGCGGCAGATGGATTTGCGACAGCCCGCACTTCTCGCAGATATTGTCGAAGTAGTGTAGCAGCGCCCGCAGTGATCGGTGTTGCCATGCTTGTGCCGGATTCATAGAAGTAGCTATCAGCCGCAGCCGACCCCGAACCTGGAGGGAGCGGAGGCGCATTTTGGTCCCAGGAGCCAAAGATAGCCCTTCCGTGCAGTCCGCGCCCCTACAGCTTCATCGTGTGTGGGAATCCCATCGGCGTCGTCCGCATAGAGGTTGTTGAGGACAGTAGAGTGGGTCAGGCCATCCGGGCCCACATCGGCCACGCTGATGCTCGATTCCACACGAGAGTATCCATGTGCCCGCCGCTACGATGTCCGGCTTGATGCGACCACTATCGGTCGGCCCACGGCTACTGAATTCTGCAATTTCGTCTGCATTATTGGCCGTGGAGATGGAAGTCAGACAGCGATAGAGGAACATTGACGAGCGGTGTATTCACATCATCATCGTCATCCTGTGGGTTGTTATTTAGGGTAGCCGTACCAGGTAGAGCCCAAACACTCTTGGCGGCTCCCACCGTAAGGCAGTTCTTGGCAGTGCCCGGCGGCGTAACTGTACGGGGTCCACTGCACCGGAGTTGCCGGCCGATATCAATACAAGCATATCTGGATGGTCGCGTACAAATTCGTCCACATCTCTTGAATTTGCCAGATAAACGCCCCTGGAAAACAGTTGGGAGTCACCCCAACTGTTGCTATGAATGCGCGCTCCATCGGCATAGGCATCCGCGAAAACACCTGTGGTGAGGTCCAGGGGAACCGACAAACTCGTAGTGTGATTCGGGCCCATTCAGAGCATTGTCAGTCGCTAGCCGGCGCCATGCCAGTGACGCGTCCGTTTGATAGAGCACCGTTGCCGAGAACACTTCCACAGACGTGTGTGCCGTGGTTATTGAGGTCGGCGCCATTCTCGACGCCCTGATCCCATTTGATCACCGACGCACGAATGTTGATCACACGCCCTGCAAAGTCATCCAAACGGTGTCTGCATCTCCGTATCCAGTCCAGTATCGGCCACGCCTAGATCTCCCCCTGAACCATCCAGGCCAAAATCTTCGTCCTGGCCTTGAATTCTGTTTAGCTGTCGGGCTATGTTACTTGTCGCTCGATAGCTCGGCTCAACCTCTGCTGACAGAACGCCAGGCATTTCTGCTATCTCCTGTAGTCGGGCAGCGTTGGCCGTCATCCGCACCCGTCGCGGAGACTGTTCTTCGATCTGGCCGATTTGGCTTAGCTCCGCCACAGTGGAATCGACGTCGGCTATCGTATCCAGATCAACTAGCAAGCGCATATCGACCTGGGCGACAGCATTCAGACCATCCGTATCCGCCATGGCTGCAGCATTATTCATCCCTTGCTGCAGAGAACGATCCAGCTTGAGACTGCCCAATATTCCTGGACAGAGACCACGTTATCGATCGCTCAGATCGGCCTGAGCTGCCTGCAGTCTCACCGCGAATTCGATAGGCCGTTGCACCCAGCCTCTCGGTCAGATGCAGGTTCAACTCGGTGAGTGCCGCGATTTGGGCGGCAGAAATCGGTGAATCTGTTTCCAAAATTAGATCTACATTGTTCATCATATTCTCCTGTGTATATCTATCCCTGCATCAGCACTGACCTGTAAGCTACTCACCTCGTAGCCTTGCGCGAATCATAGACCAGACGAAATCCATCTGGGCGAGATTCGGACTGCCGTCATCGTCGTAGAACCAATCCCGATCGGGTGCGCCGATGGAACCAATTGCGAGTGCCGCTAGCATCGAACCCTTCTAATACTGACAGACGGCTGAGAGGTGACGTATCAGTCGCTGGACCAATTGCCGCTCGCATGACACGTGATGCATGATGATGTTTCCTGGAAGCCGTCTTCTATTTGAGAGTTTGCAAGAATCGTAGGCCGTCCCGTTGAGTCCACAAAGTCAACTTGCGATCCTCGAAGGACATAGTTTTCCCATTTCGTACCGACCAGTTGATCAGGCAGACCGTGCGTGTCCACCGATGGTACGATTGCTTCAAGATCTGTATTGTCTGCATGCTCCCAGGTTGCCCAGAACCAATTGGGGACATCCTTTGTAGTGATGTGCAGTGAGGTCAACCCCCACAATTCATCTTCACCGTCATCGTTGATGAAGGTCGCCGTATGGTAGCGATCTGCTGCATCCTGGTCAATGAGACGCCATTGGGCTTTGATTTCCTTCGATTCCTCAGGAAATGCGATCGGTGTACCTGTGTCGAACATCACCTGTTGACCTTCGACATACCAGAGTTCGTTATCCACGATGAAGTCAAAGGTAGCGCGGTTCATGCGTGTTTCGTTGCCGGATTTGCCGAGGGGGCCAAGTACGAGCGGATCAAACTGTGCCCCAGGCCCCGCGTCAGGATCTGCGCAAGAGCTGCTGCAGTGGAAGCGGCTCGAACTTATCTTTCGTACGCGGGAGGCTGGTCAAGACATCCCATTCAGGCGTGTTGATCTGGATCTGAGAACGTGTCGCTTGCCAACGCCCAGCCCTCCCATACGACGCTAACCCTCCGCGTCATCGGGAATTGGCTGGTTAATATCAACGAAGAGTTGCCAGGCAAAGCGATCTTGGTCGTTCATGGCCTGGTTACCCGTTTCCGTTGACTGCAACATGCATCCAGTAGCGATAAGGGCGATCGGGAACAGCATCGCCACAAGCTTCAGAACTAAGCGTGGTCTAACCATGTTTACTCCTCCTACTAGATGGCCTAAAATATGGTATGGATGGTCCAGTATTTAGTACCGACAAGTTACAATACAGAAAGTATAGGATGCCAAGCGTTTCAAAAGCGTTTCATGGTTGGAGAAAGAGCGTTTCCTCGACGACCTTCTCCAGCAAAGTCATTGACTAAAAGGATAACTGACCAATAAAAAGGCAGCGGCTCTTGAGCCGCCTCCTTTTTATTAAATTCAAATGGCAGGATTCAGTTTTCTAACTCGACAAGAGATCCTACATTGACGTGCGGTTGTGCAATACGTCGATGTAGTTGTCGGTCGGAGACTTGCTCTCTCCGCCGTTGATATCAGAATCCCCGTTGTCAGCGCCGCCGCCCATGTCAATTCGGGTCGGCCCGACGCCGGGCACGTCAATCATTGACTGTGCTTCGCTCTCAGCCAGTTTGAGCACGCCTTCCGCCAACGCAGCGCCGGCCTGTTCACGCTGTTTGGTGGCATTGTTGGCCAGGAAATCACTGAAGTGGGTCAAAATGCCCATGATCTCATGGACAGGCTTAGTGCTCGCGCCGATGAGCAACCCGGTCACCAGCACATCCCATGTGTCGGACACGCCCGCAAGCAGGGCCGGGGCCAAGGGCTCAAGTTGGGCAAATAGCCGCATTGATGTTGTGTTGGCGATCAGAATGCCGACCACCGCTGCGACCAGCAGACTTGTGCCGCTTTTGAACTGACCAAACTGCGGAGAGCGAAGTCGTGCAGGCGTCCATCCGGCAAAATTGAGCAAGGCCCATTCCAGATAGTTCCAGACGATTTCGACTCCACGCTCAAGGACGAACGAGGCCGCCAGAATCGCAAGAATCGTCGGCCAGATTGGGCTCGGTTGGCTGGTCGGATCTTGAAAAAGAGGCGCCGCCAACAGCCTATCAGCCTGACCGATCAAGAGCAGTCCGGCCCCAAGCATTCCCACGGCAGCGGTGCGCAGAAGGCTACGCAGGGATGATCGGTCTTCATGTGATGCTTCGATGTGTGAGTGCCTGATAACCATAGACCTGCTTCTCCTTGTTAGAACGCCTTGGCCAGTTCGACCAGCAGTCGTACACCGTAGCCTGTGGCGCCCTTGGGCGTGAATGCATTGGCTTCGCTGTCGGTCCATGACATGTAGGCGATGTCGAGATGCGCCCAGGGATAACCCTCGGTGAAGTGTTCTAGGAACTTGGCGCTTGTGGCGACACCGCCGGTGCGGCCACCACTGTTCTTGACCTCGGCCATCTCGCTCTTGATGGCATCCTTATACTCGTCGTAGAGCGGCAACGGCCAAAGTCGTTCACCGCAGCGGTCGGCGGCTGCCACTAGATGATCGCACAAACTGTCATCATTCGTAAAGAGTCCGGCTGCCTGTGGCCCCAACGCAACGCCCACCGCACCCGTCAACGTTGCCAGATCGACCACCGCTTTGGGATCGAAGCGGGCCACGTAACCGAGGGTGTCGGCCAGAATCAGGCGGCCTTCGGCGTCGGTGCTGATGATCTCCGTCGTCTTGCCGGTGATGCCGGTGAGGATGTCGCCCGGTCGATAGGCCTTGCCGTCGGGCATGTTCTCGACGCAGGCCGCCACGCCGATAACCCGTCGCGGCAGTTTGAGACGGGCGATGGCTTCCATGGCCGCGATCACCACGCCGGCCCCGCTCATGTCATCCTTCATGTACCACATGTCGGCAGACGGTTTCAGGCTGATGCCGCCTGTGTCAAAGGTGACGCCTTTGCCGACCAGCACCAACGGCGCGTTGTCCGCTCTGCCCTCAGGCGCATGCTCCAACACGATGAGTTGGGCCTCGCGTTCGCTGCCCAGGCTCACGGCCAGATAGATGTTCATGCCGAGTTCGCTCAGGTCATCTTCGCCCAGGATCGTACATGACAGGCCCGTCTCGTCGGCCATCTGCTGGGCACGCCGGGCAAAGGCCTCGGGATAGAGCACGTTGGCAGGTTCACTGGAGTAATCACGGGCATGGCAAACCGCTTCGGCGATGGCCACGCCGGCATCCGACCCGGCCTGAACACTGTCCAACTTGACGTCATCGAACTCGACAACCGTGCACGAGGTCAAGCCGATGGTATCAGGTTTGCGGCGGTACTGAGGCGGTTTGTAGATTGAGAGCAGAGTCCCCTCGACCAGCGCCTGTGCCGCGCCGGCGACGTCAAGCCCGCCGATGCCGGCGCCATGGACGATGGTCGCCACAGACGAGACACCCTTGAGCTTTGCCGCTCTCTTTGCGGCGGTGGCGGCAGCTTTGCGCACGCCATGAAAATCGAACGCCGTTGTTTCGCCCAGGCCGACGATCAGGACTCGTCCGGCGGGCAAGCGACCGTTCGTGTAGAGCAGTGCGGTCGTGCCTGCCTTGCCCTCAAAGTCGCCGCCGGCGATCAGCTGGGATATCGCCCCGTCCAGTGCACGGTCCACGGCGCCGGTTGCGCCGCCGGGTGTGGTGACGCCCTCAAAGAGATTGACGATGATGCAATCCACTGACTGCTCAGCAATGTTTCCCTGCTCGACTTGAAAGCGCATGTTTGAACAGCGATCCTTTCTTCTAATTGGCAATTTTGAGACGCAAGATCTTGCGTCTTACCTATCTGTTCTTCGTCTGTTGGCCCAGCGCTGCTTCAAGACGTCGCGCCCCTTTAGCGAGAAGATCATCACTCTTGCAGAAGGTGAAGCGAGCCAACTGGTCTGTGAGTTGTTGGTGCGGCGGACTGTAGAATGGGCTGGGCGGAATGGCGGCAACACCGACTTCTGTGGTCAGCCAACGACAGACTGCGACGTCGCGTCTTTCGCCTTCGGCGAAGGGCACATCCAGTTGGCTGGTGTCGAAGAGAATGAAATAGGATCCGTCGGGCGCGGTGGCACGGAGACCTACGCTGTCCAGCGCGCTGAGCAACATATCGCGCTTGCCCCGGTAGGTGGCACTAAGCCAGTTGAAGTAATCTCGCTCTTGAACCTGCTCAAGCCCGATGGCGATGGCTTCCTGGAGCGGCGTCGCCACCGTGAACGGTATCCATTGATGAGCCATCAGAATCGCATGGGCGATGGGCTTTGGCGTAATGGCCCACCCGATCTTCCAGCCGGTGACGGAAAAAGTCTTGCCTGCACTGCCCAGCGTCACCGTTCGTTCCCACATGCCTGGCAGCGTCGCAATGCGGACATGCTCGACCGGATTGTCCGCATCTCCATAGGTCATCCACTCGTAGACTTCGTCACTCAGCACCAGCGCGTCATATTTCTGAATCAGCGCAGCAATCTTCTCCAACTCGGTGCGCGAGAAGATCTTGCCGACCGGATTCTGCGGCGTGTTGATGATCAGCAGGCGTGTCTTTGGGCTGAAAGCGGCGGCCAACTCATCAAAGTCCAGTTGCCATTGCTCGGCCCGGGTCGCATCTGCGGCGGGACGCAAGGGCACGTAGACCGGCGTCCCGCCGGCCATGATGACCGAAGCCGGGTAGCTGTCATAGAATGGCTCGATCAGGATGACCTCATCGCCCGGGTCGACTAGCGCCTGGATGGTGGCGTAAATACCTTCCGTGGCGCCCACGGTGACGACGATCTCTTGGAGTGGATCCAGTTGGCGACCAAAGCGCGGGCTATAGACATCGGCAATGGCATTGACCAGCCGTGGGTGTCCAGCCGCCCGAGCATATTGGTTCAGGTCCCGTGCGATGGCTTCCTGGGCTGCTTCTTTGATGAAATCGGGGGCGGCGAAGTTCGGAAACCCCTGACCCAGATTCACGGCGTCGTGTTCGATGGCTAACGCGGTGAATTCGGCGAAAACCGTCTGTCCAAAACTTCGGACACGGTGGGCCGGGACAAAGGCGTTTTGATCAGATCGGTCGAGAGAAGATGGCATCTTGTCGCTCAAAATAGGTTGGCCCAGGTGTGAAAATGTGGTTCCTTAAACTGCGACGAAGTATAGCATGGGGCCGGAAGTCTGACCAGAAGAAAACAGGGTCGCCTGGGTGATCAGGCGACCCTGTTTGCAAGGTGGAAAGCTGAGGCAATAATTGCTGCTTCCAGTGGCAGTTCTTTTGTAGCGGTGCTCCGGTAGACCAACAGGATTGCCTGCTGGGCAAGAGGTCTGGCTTCTTCAGAAGCCAGACCTCTATCGCACTATTAGCGTCTGTGTCCGACCAAACGTGCAGCCAATCCAGGATGGCTCTCTTCTCGATAGCTGCGCAGCCGACCGGCGATGTCGCTGCCGGCGGCGAAGAATAAAGCCAAGGCCGCCAGTCCGGCAACGAGCCAGGCAGCAAGATTGCTGTCCACCAGGGATGGATTGGCCTGAGCCTGCGCTTCGGCAATGGCATCGACGTTGGCTGTGACGATAGCTGCTGCGCCGCCCAATGCAAGTGGCGTCCGGCTGTTGGCCATGAGTGCGAATGCACTGCCGGTCTCGCCCACCACCGGCAGCAGTTCGGCGACGGCAACCTCTGTCCGCTCACTCAACTGGCTCCAGCTTGCCGCACCGTCTGTGCTCACGGAAATGCCGGCCGGCGACTGATGGACCGTTGTCGATCCGAACAGATAGCTGGCAGCGACGTAGAGTACCTCAGGCTGGGCAGGGTCAATGGCCAATGCGTCAATGCTCAGGCGCGTGCCGGGATTGAGGCCAAGGCCCTCGTTGGCCAGTTCCCAGGTCAGACCATCGGTGCTGCGCAGCAGACCTCGATCTGTGGTGCCGACATAGACGGTGGCAGGCGTTGTGTCTGCGATGACAACGGCTGTTGGGACGCTCAACAAATTCTCGACCTCGACCCAGCGCAGGCCGAAATCTTCAGCCCGATAGAGTTTCGAATCGGTGCGTACAAAGGCAAGGCCGGATCCGTTGCTGTCAGCCGCTACCTCGACAACCGGTTCTTCGAGACGAAGCTGACCCGTTTGGTTGACACCGGAGCCGACGTCACGTAAGCGAAAGAGACCCGCATTGTCGGTCCCCACATAGAGCAAGCGCTGAGCGCCGTCGATGGCGATATCGGTCACGCCGCTAACTTGATTGCCGGGCAGCCGGTCAGTCAGCGGAATTCGTAGCCAGCTGAGGCCGGCATTTTCTGAGCGATAGACTGTCAGTTCGTTGGCTGCACCGATGTAGATGGTCTCGGTGCGCTCCGGGTCGATCGCCACCGCACTGACTATCACATTGTTGGGTGCAGTAACCTCAGCCCAGTTGCCGGGCGTGCCGACGAACAGGTCGCCGCCATCAACGGCGTAGTTGACGTCATCTGCGTTGAGCGCGGGCGCATAGGCCCGGACGTTTTCGAGAGAAACTTTGGTGTCGCCGGCGTTTTGCGGACCAAGGGCGCTGACGATCCCCACGAAGAGAGCGCCAACCAATATCAAGCTTATTGCAGCAATCAAGATGGGTCGAGCCGTCTGATAAAGTTTCATGGTCAAGCCTCCGCTTTTCACTGGTCGATGATGGGGTCTTGTCATCCGGCAAGCCTAATTCATCATTGACCACTTTCTCCTTGCGCCATAAGTGTAGATGAATTGAGACCGCACTGTTGGACCGATGGTTCCCCGGATTCAGACCACTTCCTGACGAACCTGGCGAATCGTCGTGTTTGGTGGGACTGGGCAATGCGATTTCTGCACAAGTGTAGTGCAGCAGCTATGCAGACGCAGTGTTCAAGCGAATGGGCCGGGTGTGAAGTGGATCACAGACTTGTACGAAGACTTGCACGACGACCTGCACGATATACAGTGTAAACAGAAAAGGGGCGTAGCAAGCATCATTGCTTGCCACGCCCCTTTTCTGTTTACTTGGAATCACAATGGACTAGTCGGCGGACGGTTCGAGTATTTCTCCATCCGACTTGCGCACGATCACGGTGATTGTTTCGCTATCGTCGGAAAGCTCGACGACCCAGACTTCCTCTCCGGCGACTGTGCCGGGAGCGCTCACCTTTTCATTGATCTCTCCGTCGAGCAAGCCTTCTGCTGTGGCATGCTCAACTGCAATCGAAATCGCCGCTCTCGCATTGACATCGCTGCTGCTGCGCTCACTGGTTCGAATGAGTCGTGCCTGCCCCGGTCGCTCGCCGAGTACCACGTCGATGGCCTGCTCAACGCCATCGCGGATGACGGTGAGTGTGACCGTCTGGTCGACCTCGGCTCGGGTGACGAGGAAACTGACCAGGTCGTCGAAGCTGCGAACCGCCATATCGTCAATGGCCACAACAATGTCGCCGCCGACACTGAAATTGCCGGTGCTGGTCCGAATCGTGCGATCGCCGCCAACGATTCCAGCGTCAGCAGACGGACCGCCTTCAACGACGCCGGAGACATAAACGCCCAGGCGATTGCCGGGGATGTCGAGCTGACGGGCGACATCAGGCGTAATCGAGGTGCCGCTTAGGCCAAGGTAGGCATACTCAAAGGCCCCGTCTTCAATCAGCTCTGGAATTACACGTTGGACAATCGAGACCGGAATGGCGAATCCAACGCCTGAATTGCTGCGTACCGGCGAGTTGATGGCGAAATTCACGCCTACGACACGGCCACTGAGATCCAACAGCGGGCCGCCGGAGTTGCCGGGGTTGATGGCGGCATCGGTCTGGATGACATCCGGCAATGTGTACTGAACATTCGCCATATCGTCACCGACCGGCATGCCGCGTCCAACAGCGCTGACAATCCCGCGTGTCATGGTGCCGGCCAGGCCAAACGGATTGCCGATGGCAATGACCATGTGACCGACGCGCACGTCTTCAGGACTGGCAAGCGGCAGCGGGCGCCAGTCAAAACCTTCCGGCGGCGTCACCTTCAATACGGCCAAATCGGCCTGCGGGTCGGTGGCTACGACAGTGGCATCCGCCCAGTAGCCATTGTGGAAAACAACGGTAATCTCAATTGCTTCATCGACCACATGGTTGTTGGTGACAATATGACCTTCATTGTCGAAGATGAAGCCGGACCCCTGACTTTGCTGTCGCGGTGCGTCGCTCTCAGGCGATGCGAATGGGAAGAGGCCGGAGGCATCGGCCTCGACCACTACCTGGATGTTGACTACGGATGGGCTCACTGACTCGTAGAGATCGGCCAGCGTTTCTTGATCGTCGAAGAGGCTAGCGCCGCCGTTCTGCAAGGGGAGGGGTGCAGCCGCGGAGGCGGAGCTTGCTACGGGCGCTGTGTTTGATCTGGCATTTGCCGGGCTGTTATCCAGCAAGAGTGGTCCATAGGCCGCCGCCAATATCAGAAGTAGCGTCGCAACCGTGGCCGCGGTGATTTTTTGCCAGAGCGATGTTCTGGGGCTCTGTTGCTCTGCCGCCCTCTCAGGTCGAGGCACTAGCTGATAGTTTCTTGTGTCCATGTTCGGTTACTCCTCGGTCATGTCTATTCGGGTCAGGCAGCACGATAGCCGCCTAAAGGCACCTAGATCGACAACCAAGCATCTGTCCCGAGATGCATCAACAGGCCGCCGGTTTCCGGGTACAGAAATTATGATCAGTTTTGCTTAGGTGCAGGTAAAACACGAATAAGAATCGGATAAGAATCAGGTGGGTCAAAAAGGACGTGTGTCGACGCATTGCGCCGACACACGTCCTTTTCTTGCTGTTCCAAGAGACCAGGTGTCTCGAACGATCTTCCTGGAAGCTGCCAGCTTCCAGGAAGATTGCAACATCGTCGATAGACAGTTGCCCTGAAGCTTAGTCTCCGCTCTCCACTGCTGGCTCTTCTATCACGACGGGCTCTTCTTCTATGACTGGCTCTTCGCTAGAAGTTTCGTCGGCATCCTCGTCAGTATCTTCAGTGTTGTCGATCGGTGCTTCAGCTTCAGCACTGGGCGTTTCGTTCTCAGCAGCTTCTATCGCCGTGGTATCGCCCACAGGAAGCATTGCATCGGGCGATTGAAGCTCAATTCCTGTAATTTCCATGAGTTGCTCCAGCGTGACCTGGAGTGCGTCCATTTGCAGACCGTATTGTGCCCACTCACTGTCACGTAGATGATCCTGTGCAGCATTGTATTGGCCGTTGGCCAGCACGATCAACTCTTCGACCGTTGCGTCTGTTAGGTCAGCGCCCGGGTCTGCGGGGTCGGCCGTTTCGGCCCCCTTCAGCACGGCCTCAACAACATCCTCTCCTGCGGCGATGGCCAGGTCAGAGAGGCTGGCATCCTCGAGGACTTGGTCGCCGAAGAGTTCGACCAGGGCCAAGCCCAGGTTTTCGGCCATCACGACACGGTCAGAGGTGGCCAGGATCACGCGCTTCAACTCCGGAATCTTGCCGGTCGCGGCCTGAAGGTAGAGCGGCTCAACATAGAGCAGGCTCTCGGCTACAGGGATGACCAGCAGGTTGCCGCGAATGACATTGCTTCCCTGCTGGTTCCAGAGGCTCAACTGGGCACTGATGACCGGATCTTGGTCGATACGCGCTTCGATCTGTTGCGGACCGAAGAAGAGCGAATCCTTTCCGAACTCATAGACGATCATATCGCCATATTTTTCGGGATCGTTCTGGGCCGCCAGCCAGGCAATCATGTTTTCTCGATTGGCCGGCGTAAAGGGCAGAATCTGGACGAAATCCAATCCCTCTTCCTCGGGCAATTCCATCAACACGTAGTAGGGTTCAATGAGCCGGGGCTGGCTGTCAAAGATCTCTTGAGGCCACGCCCATACGTCTTCTTTGTTGTAGAACTCATTGGCGTCAATCATATGATACGTACGATAGACGTCAGCCTGAATCGAGAAGAAGTCATTGGGATAGCGAATGTTCGCCTTTAGATCTTCAGGCATCTCGTCAAACGATTTGAAGAGCGAAGGGAAGATCTGTTGATAGGCGGCCGCAATCGGTTCGGAATCATCGACGACATAGAACGTCATTGTCCCGTCATAGGCGTTCATAACCACCTTGATGGGGTTACGCATGTAGTTGATGTTGCCGTAGGGTTCGCTATATGGGAAGCGATTGCTGATCGTGTAGGCGTCCAGGTACCAGTACAACTCACCACTTGCCGTGATGACGATGTAGGGATCGTCATCATAGCGCAGGAATGGGGCGACCTCGTTGATGCGTTGAACAATGTTGCGCCGCCATAGCAGCTGGCTATCTTCGTCAATGTCCTGGTTAAGCAGGATATTGATGTCGGCAAAGCGAAGGGCAAACAGGAGCCGATTCATAAACGTCATGTTGACGCCGGTGCCGGCATCAAAACGGGTGGTCACATTGCCGTCACCGTCCGGATAGTCGAATTCAGGCTCCTGGGTGTCGGCGATGACGTAGTTGTTGGTCCGTTCGCCAAAGTAGATCTGTGGTCGTGTGATTTCCAACACACCCTGGGTAGGTAAATCCTTGAGTAGGAAATCGGGCAGTCCATCCCGCGTCACCTGGGCGACGGGCGAGGCTGCAACGCCATAGCCATGGGTGTAGACCAGCCGCCGATTCACCCAGGTTTGGGCGGTCTCAGCCAGCCGCTCGGGCACAAGTTCGCGCGCGGCCGAACATGATCTGGCGGCGTTCACCGTCAATCGTATAACGATCGATGTCGATGTCGTTGAACTCGTAATACTGACGAAGTGCCTGGACCTGATTGTAGGTCTGGAGCAGCGGACGATAATCCCACAGCCGCGTGTTGCTGACCGTCGGGGCCTCAGAGAGTATTCCTTCGGCTGTCAGTGTCTGTGATGCGTCGTAGTCTCGAACATCGATCTCATCCAGGCCAAAGGCGATGCGCGTATATTCGATGTTGTTTTCAATAAAAGGCCGTTCCAGATTGAGCTCGTTGGGGCTGACCTGGAAGCGCTGCACGAGGCCCGGGTAGATGTTTCCAGCGACGATGGCCGCAACCAGCCAGACGGCTAGAACGATCACGATGGCTCGCCATGCTTGGCGCATGAGCGCTGTCACCACCAGCAGGACGGCTGCGATCAGCGTAATCACGATAAGAATGTTGAAGGCGGGCAATTGGGCGCGCACGTCGGTGTAGCCTGCGCCGAAGACGGCGCCGCGGGCGCTGTAGACCAACTGCAGGGCATCCAACCGATATTGCCATGCAAAGAGTGCCAGGATCAGCGCACCCAGGATGGCCAGGTGGATCAATACCGCCTTACGGATGTGCCAGCCTCGCCACCCGATCCCGCTAACCAGCGCTGTGCCGATCAGCGTCAGGATCACGGTCGACATTAGCCATGTGCGCGCCAGTTGCCAGACCGGTAATGTGAACAGGAAGAAACTCACATCACGATTGAATAGAGGATCGGTCAGGCCAAAGTCGGACTGGTTGAGGAAGAGCAGAATCTCCTCCCAGGCCGCGGCGGCAGTCAATCCCATGAAGACCGCAAGCAACGCGCCGATTGAGAGCATCACCGGCATGATGCGTACGCCAAAGGCCGACGCTACTTGGTCAACCGGTGTGTCGCTCAGCCCATCCGGTTCAATCCGCCGCATTATCCATAGGTTGATGGCGAAAAAGAGCCAGAAGATCAGGGCGCCGCCCATGAAGAGCAGAAGGGAGGCCCAAATACGCGTCGTGAACACAGTCGAAAAACCGAGGCTATCGTACCAGATAAAATCGGTATAGAAGCCCAGAATCCGATTGAAGAACATGAAAAGGAGAATCGGGATCAGCACCCAGAGCCAGCGTCGGGGGTTGCCTTGAGGTCGTTGATAGCTGCCGCTCGGGTCATCCGGATTGGGCGGCTCCTGCCCGGTGCGCTTCAGATCTTCTTCCAACGAGCGAATTAAATCCGAAAACGGATCAGAGTTTTTCATGGGTCCTCGTTTCAAATTTGATGGTTCTCGTACAGTTTGACACTTATTGTACCACCCTCTATCCCATTTGATGTGTGATGTTCGTGCCCATTTTCTCAACGGTAGGCTCTTGGGTACTGAAAGACCAGATGGTCGGGGGTGTATTTCAATCATCAGATGCAGTCCGGGAATCGGCCGGGTCATTCTGGTTCTTGGGTTTCTCTGGGTGTGCAAGCCATCTTTCCTGATAATTGTCGAGCACTGAAGGTCTCGGAATGTCGATCATGCAAGAAGATTCAGTAGTTCACGAATTCAAGCAAACCAAGATTCTTTGCTGGTCATTTTCCAGAGTGAAGTCGTTCGGTAGACCCACTCAGAATGACAAATCGTGAAGTTCTGAGGACTCTGCTGCAAAAACCAGAAAATTAGCCACAGATGGCCACAGATAGGAATCTGATTTCACAGATGGTTCTCGGATTTCCAGAGTAATCCCAGTACTATCAGCGTCTTATCCTTTTTCCATCTGTGTGAATCCGTGGCGAAAAAGGCTTTCTGCGGTGGATTCACTGAGATTCTCTGTCAACTCGCTGCATTCCCAAAGATCTGTGGTTTTGTACGTCGTCAAATCATCGACCGATTCCGGGATTGCGCGTCCGATAGAAGCTTCTCTGCGACACGCTATGCTATAATTGCGCGCATGTCTGCATCAACCAATGGCCCAGTCTGGCCAGACCCGCTCTTCGTGCCCGATCCCGACGACGTCAACCGTATGCTGATCTCATTTTGGCATCAGCTTGGCCATCTCTCTGAGCTGTTAAGTGATGAGCGTCGGCAGGGTACGCCGGCCGCTCCCGTATCGAGCAGCGATGAAAATCTGCTGGCCATCGAGTGCCTGGCCGGGCTGCGCGCCATCGTCATCGATATGATGCTGGCGCTAAATGGCATCGCTCGTCCGGATCGGACGATCCATCTCAATATCTATTTGAGCGACAATCAGCGGGCGGCGCTCGAACGAACATTGCTCGCGCCGGAAATCAGCGCCAACACCTGGATCGGGCAGGCCGTCTCCCTGGTGGTCATCTACCGTTGGTATGCGCCTCAGTTGGTGGAGCGATACAGTCTACCCTATCCGGTTGATCTCGAACATGAGGTCTGGTCGACACTGCGCAAACGCGTCTGCGACTGGCCGGCCGATATTTCTACGGATTAGTACTTCAATGAACATCGTCTATGTTGCTCCATTCGGTCTCGGCCAGAAGACGACCGTCTGGGCGCGCACGCTGCCAATGGCGAAACAGGTCGTTTGCGCTGGTCATCAGGTCACGATTGTTGTGCCGCCATGGGACACGCCTGAGCAGAGCAATACACGGTCAGAGCGTAGCGGGGTGCAGATCATACAGGTGGAGACCCGTGGCGGCTTGCCGTTGATTTGGCGGCGTTTGCTGAGCGAAATCAACCAGATGCAGCCTGACATTATCCACATTGTCAAACCCCGGGCCTATGCGGGGCTGGCCCAGTGGTGGCACTGGCAACGGCGTCGAACAAGGCGTGGTAATTTCCCGGCGCTTCTGCTCGACATCGACGATTGGGAGCAGGCATGGGGGCCGATCAACGATTATTCCGTAACCACTTCACGGTTCTTGAACTGGCAGGAGGAGTGGGGTATCCGTCACACGGACGGCATCACCGCGGCCAGCCGCTGGCTGGTTGAGCGAGCGCAGGATTACGCACCGGAGACGCCCATCCTCTACCTGCCCAATGGCGTGAAACCGCCGACAGAACCTGCCGGCACGATGATGAACGCACAGATCGGCAGTGTGGAAAGCAAAACGGAAGCCGGCGTGGGGGCCAATCTCTATGCCAATGCAGAAGACGACAATTGCCAGATTCTCTTCTTCACACGTTTTGTGGAAATATCGCCTGAGTGGCTGGCCCGATTCTGGCGATCCATCTCCACGCTTGCGCCGGATTGTAGACTGGCTATCGCAGGCAATGCCCTGCAACCTGGCCGGGAATCGGCCTATCAGCAAGCTGTAACTGCCGTCGGCGTAGACGTTGAAACGCGGGTGACTTGGCTCGGCCACGTCGATCGGACGACGATTGATCAACTCTATCGCCAGAGCGATTGCGCCATTTTCCCTGCCCAAGAAGAGCCGCTGCAGCAAGCCAAGTGCAGCGTGCGCCTGGCCACAACGTTGCTCAACGGTGTTCCCGTCGTTGCCAGCGGGGTCGGCGAACAGGTCGCCTATGGCGCCAACGGGTCCGCCGAACTCATTGACGCGGGGGCCTCTCCAGAGGAGTTTGCGGAGGCCGTATATGCCTTGCTGGGGGACCGACTCCGACAGGAGGCGATGGTCCAATCTGCGCGCCAACACCTGACCAACAAGTACGATTGGGCCAAGCTGGGGCGAAATCTAGTGCGTTTTTATGAAAGATTTGCAGAAAATAATGTCTGAAGATGGGCTGAAAAATGAGCGGTCTGAACAAGATCCGCCTCTGGTTGCAGACACAATAGCATTGAATATTCAGGCATTGATCAACAATTGGTCGCCGGCCGTGGGGCTCATGGCCATGATTTTCTTGTTCAGTAGCAAACCCGATTTTGGTGGACCGGCGTGGGTTTCCGCATTCATTCTCGATCTGCTGGGTGAGGGGCCGCTGCTCGAACGCATCGAGTGGCTTCTGCCTTTCACAGACGCCTATGCCTCGTGGTTTGCGCATTTCCTTGAATACGGGGCGCTGGCTGCGGCATTCTATTGGGGGATCCGCCGGCAATGGCCGTCGATACGTCGGGCTGCCCTACTGGCGTGGGGCGCGACGCTTGTTTACGCGGTCAGCGACGAAGTGCACCAGGGCTTCGTGCCGGGCCGGCATCCCGACCTTCGGGATATCGCTACTGATGCTGTCGGCGCCGCAGTGGCTCTCTTGTTGGTCGTATTGGTGGAGCGCTTTTTGAGAAGCAAATGGCGTGATAACAGGACTTTGCCAAAGCGTGGACGGGGCTGAGCGTTGTCCCTGTTTGGTGATTTGCGAACGCGCAACAGGTCTTATGGCAATGGCATTGGCGGGTATTTGCGGCCGGTTGCCGCATTCTCTTCGGCCTGCTTCCGTTCGCGTTCAACCATCTCGGCCTGAGCATTCAGGCGTGCCCGATAGCGCCGTCTCTCCTTGGTCTGCCAGCGGTCGGGGTCGAGTCGGTCGGCAACAGAGCGCGCAAAGACTAGATATCCCGTGTGCGCCACCATTTCATCCTCAGGGCGCAGACGCTCCGGCACCGGCTTGTAGCGGCGCAACAGCAGCTCTTCGACGCCGACATCGGCGAATGCATTGACTTCCAAGGCTTCCAACAGCTGAGAAACCTGATTCGTGGTCGGTACGAGACTGGCAAAGAAGCCGCCTGTGTGCAGAGCGTCGTGGACCTGAGGCAGGAAACTCCAGGGGTGTCGGACATCCAGAAAGAGGGCGTCAGCGTCCGTCTCTTCAAAGCCGTCCTGGATCGAGCGCTGGTACATGGTCACATGGGAGAGCAGGTCAACACGTTCGAGGTTACGGCGAGCCTGCTTGTAATTTTCCTGGCGTGCTTCATAGGTGTAGACACGGCCTGTTGGCGCAACGGCCCAGGCCAGGGCGATGGTCAATCCACCGCTGCCGGTTCCTGCCTCGACCACACGACTGCCTGCTCGCAGGTTCATGCGATGAACCAGATAGGCGGCGTCTTTTGGATAGATAATCTGGGTGGCGCGCTTGATGTGCTTGATCAGATCGCCCAACGACGGTTCCAAGATCAGCGACTCTTGGCCTTGATGGCTCTTGACAATGCTGCCCAGCGGCAGATCGACCATATCGGCATGTCGGTAGATGCCCTGGTGCGTGTGCAGGCTATTGGGCGGAGAGAGCGTGATCAGATAGCGCTTCTGATCCGATGTCAGTAGCAGCACGCGATCGCCGTATTCGGTGCAGGCACGTTTGTCCTCAAACCAGCGGGATTTACTGCTATCCGTCATGCCATCACCAGCGCTTTCGTGAAGAATGAATCATCAATGTTGGAACAGCCAATTGTCGAGATAGTGCGCCATGTCGACGTCGGAAGATTGAAAAACCGGGAAATGGTAGGGGCGGGGCTTGCCCTCCATGCGTATCAGGCTAAGCGTTATGTCTAGCGTCGCCGTCGGTTTCGGCAGGGATAAATCCCGCCGCTAACAGCGAGAAGCCGCCTCAGCGGCTGAAAGTTAGCGCCTGAGGGCGCTTTTCACTGTTAGCAGCCGGCTTCAGCCGTTGCTGCACGCCGGCGACCACAAGAGTCGCGTTCTAGACGTTACCGTGGTCTTCTCTTTTCCTCCAGTCGATGACGAGATGCAATCCTACACTCGAACAACCTTGAGATTATACAGCACTGAAGAAGATAGCCAAGAAATCGTCCCAAGACCTCTGGCAACCGGGCCGTTGTGAAGCTCATCGAGAAGCCGTAGATTCCGCTAGACAGCATCTTCACTCAAATGTATAATGGGCGTGTAATCCTCCCGCTGTGCGCGGACGGTCAGCAAGACATACTTGGACCACATTTGCCGTTCCGCCAGTTTCGCACAAAGGTACTCAAGTCCAGCTGCCGATTGCAGTTATCCGGCGGCAAGGCAATACAGATCGGCATCAAACGCTTGCAGCACATCCACAATATATTAAAGATTCAGGAGAAAACTAGATGCGCAATACACGATATACCTGGTTGTTGACGCTGTTCATTGTTCTTTTGATGGCATTGCTCTCAGGCTGCGCGCCACGCGCCGGTTCGGGAGAAGTACTGGCTGGAGCAGACGAGGCGGACGTGGTTGTCGATTTGCCGGCCATTGTTATCGACTATGATGCTGCGGGTGAGCCGGCCATCGGCGGCATTCCCCTGAGTCAATTCAGCGGCATCATTCCGCCCGAAATGGCAGATCAATTGGTGCTGGGTCCGGATATTGTGAGCCAACTCCAGTCCTTCAACGTTCAGAACATCCAGGTCAACAATCGTTCTGATGGCCTCGACATTCTGGTCAATGGCCTGGAGATGCCATCGATGTCCTGGAATGATGAGAGCCTAGCATCGTTGATGGGCGTGGCCGGGGCCATTAGTCCCGAGGCGGCCGAGTTGGAACAGCTGTTGCCGATGCTGACCAACCTCGGGTTTGCCGCGGTCCTGCGTCTTCCGCCGGCCGAGGGCGTGGAGATTGCACCGCTCTATGCCGAGTCTACGGCTGCCGCTGACACACAGGCCGCCCAGGATGAATTCCTGAGCGCCGTTGAAGCGCCGCCGCTGATCAACATCCCCATTTCCTATGCAGCCGACGGCACATGGAGCCTGGCCGGCTTGAGCCAGGACGAGTGGCAGGCGCTGACCGGGCAACCAATGGATGCTCTGGAACTGCCGCCGACCTTGATTGAAGGTCTGGCCGCAGCGGGCATTGCCGATGCTACGATTGCCACCAGTCCCGATGGTGTGATGATCATGGTCAATGATAGCGCCCTTCCTTCACTCAGTTGGAGCGATGGTAAGATCAACAATCTGCTTGACCTGCTGGTGCAGTCGGGCAACCTCGGGGGCGAGGGCGACACCGAGGCAATGATGGGCCTCGTCAATCAACTGCTGCCGATTATTCAGACTACTGATCTGAATATCCATGCCTTCTTCGCGCAGTAGGTAACGGTGGCTGTAGTAAACAAACAGGGGGCGCATGGGCATTTGTTCATGCGCCCCCTGTTTGTTTTGGGCCGTTCTCTGCAACACGCCGCTCAGTCAATACGTGCGGCGCGGCCCAGGTTGCGGACCAACGCGATGAGGATCGGTGTCTGGGCCGGGTCGAGACGGGCCGTGCTTAGCGCCACGGTGACATGGGGCTCCGCGATGCCGTCGAGAAGCTCTGATTGGGTCGTCTCGGTGTAGGGGATGTCGGCGCGCACAACGATGTGAACCAGGAAAGGGCCGAAGCGGTTCTGGAGTTCGCCAAACGCATGTTGGACGGCATTTGTAGCATCGCCTCGGGTAGCGTATTCAGTATCGACAATGTCCAGTCGACGAAGCGTCCACAGGTCGCGGCTGGGATAAAGGCCGAGCGCTGTTGCAGGCAGCTGTCCACGTATCCAGACAAGCTCGGAGCCGGGAGGAGACGGCAACATTGCCCGGATTTCGAAATGCTCGGGAGATGGCGCGATCAGTTGCAGCAACCAGGCCAGCGGATTGAACTGGGCACGGGTTCGATAGCGAACCAAGCAGAAGTCAAAGGGCTCGGGCGCGGGGCGCAATGTGGTTTCGAACCCACCGGAAGAGAGCGGTTTTTCGATCTCGGCATCGGCAGCAGTGCTATCGTCCAGGTATGTGAGGATGAGTTCGCTTCGTTTGCGCATCTGTGCCCTGCCGGCGACCCAGCTTGCCAACAAGAGAAGGCCGATGCAAACGAACACCGCCAGAACAAGATCTGCCGGTCGAGGATTCAATGCACTGAAATAGGTCGCAATCCGGTCAATCCATTGAGTTAGATCCATGGGGAAATACTCACATGTCAGCCAATAGCACGCTGTTCAAGAATAACGTGACGCGTTTGCTCGACAGCAAGGGCGTGGCCTACACGACCTACATGTACGACTACGACGCAGGCGTCCACTCAGCCGTCGAAGTCGCGCATGCCATTGGATTGCCGCCCGATCAGGTCTTCAAGACACTGGTAGCCGTGACCGACCAACTGCGCAGCAAGCCTCTTTTGGTCGTTGTGCCGGGACCGGTGACGCTCAATCTAAAGGCGCTTGCCAAGAGCGTGAGTGTTAAGAAAATCAAGATGGCTGAGCACAAACAGGCGGAGCAACTGACGAAATTGCAGACCGGCGGGATCAGCCCGTTGGCATTGATCAACAAAGGCTTCGATGTCTACATTGACGAACGCGCACAGGGCTACGAAACGATTGCCGTCAGTGCCGGAGAACGCGGCGTCAATATCGAAGTGCCGGTCGCTGAGTTGGTAAAACTCACCCGTGCTCGCTGGGTAAAACTTGCGTGAAAATCAGCTGAAACGCGATCCACGAAGAGCACGAAGGCACACAAAGGTCAGTGGATTCGTGTGCCTTCGTGCTTTTCGTGGATCAAATCGTCCTACCGTGTTTCTGTGACTTTACGCAGGCCGCGAGGATGGTCCGGATCGTAGTCTCTGGCATTGGCAAGATGCATTGCCAGGAGCTGGCCAGGTACAATCGATGTCACGGGCGAAAGCCACTCTGCCGTCGAGGCTCTCAGCGGCAGACGTTTCCGCGCCATTGCCAGCGTTGTTTCGTCGTCGCTGATAATGATGGGTTCGGCCTCGCGCTGTCGTAGCACTTCGATGAAGGCCTGCATCTCAGGCAACATGACACCGGTTGGCGCAATTACTATCGCCGGAAAACCATGCTCGATCAGCGCTAGCGGGCCGTGCAGAAAATCTGCCGAACTGTAGGGTTCTGCGATCGTATATGTCAGCTCCTTGAGCTTGAGCGCCAGCTCAAAGGCAGTGGCGTAGTTGTAGCCCCGCCCAATCACCACGCAGTCACGCATGTAACGATAGCGTTCAGCCACGCGTGCGACTTCCTCGTTGATGGACAGAATCTCGCTCATCTTGCCTGGGATCAGCGCCAACTCTTGCCACATCTGATCGTCGGCAGCCAGCGACGAACTCAACATTGAAATGGCCAACAGCGAGCTGGTGTAGGTCTTGGTTGCGGCTACGGACCGCTCGTTGCCGGCCTGTAGGCGGATGATATGGTCAACATGTTGGGCCAAATCTGATTCCGCCTCGTTTGTGATGGCTGCGGTCAATGCGCCCTGACGGCGCGCCTCGGCTACCACGCCGACGATGTCCGGGCTCTTTCCGCTCTGGCTGATGCCGAGCACGAGCGCATTTCGGAAGCGAGGAACTTGGTTGTAGATGGTAAATAGGCTGGGCGTCGCCAGGGCGACCGGCAAGCGGTTGACGGCGCCGAGCAAGTACTGAGCGTAGCGTCCGGCGTTGTCGCTCGTCCCTCGTGCGGCAATTACGACGTAGTCGATCTGCCTGCGCTGAATCTCGGCGCTCAGCGAAGCCACCGCATCCTTTTCCTGTGCAAGCATGCTTGCCAGCACCTGGGGTTGCTCGTGGATTTCCCGGTATAGAAACGATGATTCTAGCATTTTCCCTGATCGCTTTCCTGTTACGTGATTTCTGGCAGTCAACATGTCGACAACAGTGCCAGAATAAGCGATCGCTTCAATATGGTCAAACCTCCATCCGAAATTTGCCGCTCTGTTGTGGGAAATCTGATCTCCATGAAGATGCGGCGTTCAAGGTGTTCAAGCAAAGGAAGTATGGTGATTGAAATGGATAACGTAAGTGGCGGCATCAACTTTGAACTGAACGAAGACCAACAGATGTTGCAGAATCTGGCACGCGATTTTGCTGCCAAAGAGATCCTGCCCAGAGCAGAGCACTATGACCAGAGTGGGGAGTTCCCACGCGATATCTATGACAAGGCTGCAGAAATCGGCATGGTCAACCTCAACATCCCCGAGGAGTATGGCGGATTGGGGGCCTCAGTCTTTGAGGAATGCATTGTCGGTGAAGAATTCGCCTATGCCTGTTCCGGTATTCAAACTGCGTTGATGCTCAATCAGCTGGCCGTTCTGCCCATCCTTCTGGCGGGAAGTGAAGACCAGATGGCTCGCTATTTCCCTCGCCTGACAGAGGACGGCAAGATCATGTCGTATTGTATGACGGAGCCGGATGCCGGATCGGACGTCTCCGGCATCAAGACGACCGCCATCAGGAACGGCGACAGCTACATCCTCAACGGGGCCAAAACGTGGATCACCGATGGCCCTGTTGCAGACTATTTCACCGTCTTTGCCAAGACTGATCCGGAAGCGGGCCACAAAGGGATGAGTTGTTTCATCGTCGAGCGGGCCTTTGGCGGCGTTTCGACCAGCAAGCCGCTGGAGAAGATGGGGCAACATGCAGCGCAGACGTCGATGGTCTTCTTCGAGGACGTCGAGGTTCCGGCCGAAAATATGCTGGGTCGCGAAGGCGACGGCTTCATGATCGGTATGGGCGTCTTTGACAAGAGTCGTCCCCCGGTGGCCGCTGCCGCAACCGGCGTGGCCCGGCGGGCGCTGGACGAGGCCGTCAAGTACGCAGGCGAACGTATGACATTCGGCCAACCTATCGCCAGATATCAGGGCGTTGGCTTCATTCTGGCCGACATGAAGATTCGTGTTGACGCCGCTCAACAGCTGGCATGGCGATCTGCCTGGCTCGTCGACAACGGCAAGCGGAATACGACGGAAGCCGCTGTGGCCAAGGCATTCTGCGCCGACGCGGCCATGCAGAATGCTACAGACGCGGTGCAGGTCTTCGGCGGCAATGGCTACAGTCGCGAGTATCCGGTCGAGAAGTTGATGCGTGATGCGAAGATCTATCAGATCTATGAAGGCACTACTCAGATTCAGAAGATGATCATCATGAGAGAGTTGTATCGGTAGACTTGGGGGTTGAGCTTCGCAAAGAGCGAAGATCAACTGGTTCAACGAAAAACCGGGGCGTCAGGTGAGTTAAACTTGGCGCCCCGGTTTTTAGTTGGCTTTTTGTCAATCTCATTCGGACCAGAAGGATATCCGCTGTGTGAAGTACCGCCCATCACACGAAACCCGAAAGAGCCTCTCAATCTTGCTCTGTTGGTTTCACCGCGCGAAGGTAGACGAGGCGCTGGTCGAACAGGAGATCATCGCCGTGTCGTCTGGCATTGATGCCGGCTGCATCGGTTTCAAGGCTGGCTTCGATCATTTCCCGGACGACCGCGCCGTTGGCGGGTTCGGCCACTAGCTCAGCCAACCAGTCCTCGAGATTTCGACTGAATACAGCGATCTCTTCGGCCTCGGCGACGAAACCGGCCTTGACGACCATCTCTCGATACTGGGAGACTGAGTATGCGGCCACATGTGAGGGATTGCGCCGTTCCTCAATAGCGTTCTGCGTCGCCCGTCGGACGGGATCATCGGTACTCAGCAGATCCGCGATGACTAAGATGCCGCCTGGCCGGAGTACGCGCCAAAGCTCTCGAAGCACCCGCTCCGGCTTGCGATTGAGGTGCAATGTCATGCGACAGACCGCGGCATCAAACTTTTCTCTCGCAAACGGCAACGCCTGGGCCGTCGCCAACCGGAAGTCGACGCGATGGGCAATTTCAGGTGTGCTGTTCAAACGAAAGAACTCCGCCCGTTCCAGCATGGCCGGACTGATGTCAATGCCGACCACTGTTGCTTCGCACGATTCAGCTAGGGCCAGCGCTAGCAACCCCGTGCCTGTTCCCACATCCAGTGCTCTGCTTCCAGGCTCAATGTCAATGAATGCAATCAGGTCGTCATAGCGCCTGCGTCGTACACTGTCATCCATGGAGATGAAGGAAGCGACGTCTTGATTGTAGATCTTGGGCAACAACGAGAGGTCTTCGGGTGTTTCAGGCTTTTCTTCAACTTCGAGTATCGGTGGTGTGTCTTCGGGAACGGTATCGGGCAGATGTTCACGCCTGTTGATGTATACGACATACCATTGGCCGTCCCGGAATCGCAATTCAGAGACACCTGTGTGCTTGAGCAGCAGATGCAGTCGGCCGATGCCAAATAGGCAGCTCAAGACCGATTCGATGGTCTCGCCGCCCATAAACATGGCGACAGTCTGCCCCTGTTTTTTTTCGATTAGGGGCTGAAGCAGTTGCTGCAAGTGCATACAGGGCGTGACGCCGATTTCGTCGTCTGGCTCTTCAAGCTCTTGAGGGCGGGCCACACCGGAATCGGGTTGCGGGGCCGTATCCATCAGTTCAGACAAGGTCTGGTGGACAGTGACGGGCAGCCCGATACTCTGTCCCACCCGTTGAGCAGTGAGTCGATTGCGGAGTTCCGGCGCGCTGATAAGCGTATGGATTCGATAGTGGACGCGCAACCATTCCGCCAGCTTGTCGGTCTGTTGCCAGCCGACTGCGGTCAGTCCGCTGTCTGAGCTAATTAGGTTAGAGTAGCGAGTCTGCATCTCTTCCGCATGGTATATCAGCAGCAGGCGGAACTCTACTGCATCATTCTGGTTGGTTTTGGACTCAGGCCTAGGTGACGAGGTGTCGCTCAATTTAAGGTGTCCGTATCTGTGATCGGTCCGGATAGACTGGCGGGCCATCGGCGCGGTTAGAGATCATCGAAAATCGAGCACAATTGCGTATCCGGTGAGCGCCGGAATCTATGTTTCTTCGGTAGACTGAGCATTGTCTACCGTCAAGTCGTCCGATTCCTGCACTTCACGCCGTACAGCTTCATGAGCTGTTTGCCGCTGTTCATCAAGTGACTTCTCTACCCGCTTGATGCTGTGAACGGGCTCCGGATAGTGATTGGTCTGTTTGTTGTTCCCAGGAGGAAGTGTGAGCCGCAATCGTTCTACCGGTTGGTCGTGACAGAGGTGTCGTTCGAAAATCTCGTCAACATCGTCCGGCTGGACGCCTCCATACCAGACGCCCTCTGGATAGATGACGATGACGGGACCATGGCCGCAATGGTTGAGGCAACCGGAACGGTTGATGCGAATGGTGTCTCGCAGACCGGCCTTGGAGACGCGCCGCTTAAGGCGGCCAAACAGGCCATCCGTGTCGCCATCGAACCAGCAGTAGGGACCGTATGTGCAGACAAAGACATGTTTTTCATACTGTGACATGGGCGCATCATACCAAAGATGTCGACTGCGTGACAAAATCTTGCACGACTACCAGAGTAGCAGAAACCGGGACTTGTCATGTTATACCCAATTCGGTCGAGTAGGATATAATTGAGGTCCAAAACACCGAACTCTAAATAGTCATCTGTAGCCACTTTCGCGGTAGGCATTGAATTTATCGTAACTATCACTCTGACTTAGGGGGAAGCATGGCCAAATTCGGTACTGATCAAATCCACAACGTGGCTGTATTGGGCCACGGCGGCTCGGGCAAGACGACGATTGCGGAGGCGTTGGCCTTTCGTGCCGGCGCCAGCAAACGCATGGGTCGTGTTGAAGACGGCTCAACCCTCTCAGACTGGGATGCGGAAGAGCAGCGCCGTGGCATATCAATCAACCTTTCCGTTGTGCCGTTCGAGACTGATTCTGCACGGATCAACTTGATTGACACACCAGGTTACGTCGATTTTATCGGTGAAGTCAACAGCGCATTGCACGTGGCCGAAGCAGGCCTTGTGCTGGTCGATGCGGTGGCCGGTGTCGAAGTCGGTACAGAATTGGCCTGGGATCGACTGCGAGATCTGGACAAACCGACGATCTTCTTTGTCAATCGCATGGGGCGCGAGAATGCTGATTTCGGCAAAGCTGTTGAAAGCCTGTCCGAGACCTTCCTAGACGGTAACATCGTTTCCTTCCAGATGCCGATAGGCCAAGGTGATGATTTCCAGGGCGTTATCAGCCTGGTCAGTATGAAGGCTTTCATTGGTCCGGAAGGCAAGGAGGCGCCGATCCCCGCAGATATGACCGAAGCGGTCGAGAACGCCCGCCTGGCCTTGATCGAAGCTGCAGCCGAAGCAGATGATGAACTCATTATGAAATACTTTGAGGGCGAAGAACTGACGCCCGAAGAAGTGCGGCGCGGCCTGCATCGCGGTGTTCGTAACCGAGCAATTATCCCCGTCTACTGTGGAACAGCCCTCGGCGATATCGGACTTGATCGCCTTGAGAAGGCTATGATGCGTTATGTGCCTAACCCTTCGGAACGTGCTATCAGCGCAACCCAAAACGACGAGCCGATTGAACTGAGATCTGATCCTGCCGGTCCGGTGGCAGCGGTTGTCTTCAAGACCATCATCGACCGATTTGTGGGTCGAATGAACTATATCCGTGTCTTCTCAGGTACGGTCAAGCGAGATTCGCAGTTGGTCAACCCCCGCACCGGCGAAAGTTTTCGCATTGCCAATCTCTTCCATGTCCTCGGCAAAGAGCTGGAAGCGGTCGATGAACTGGTTGCCGGCGATATCGGCGTCGTTACCAAGCTGGATGATGTGAAGACCGGTGATACCTTGACGACCGCCGGCAGCGGCATCGTTGTGGCGCCGCCGTTCTTCCCCCGGCCGCTCTTCTCGGTTGCGGTTTCTCCGGCAACCAAGGCAGACAGCGCCAAAATGGGCCAAGCGTTGCAATCGCTGACCGAAGAAGATCCGACCGTGCAGGTTCAGACCATCTCAGCCACCAAGCAGACCGTTCTGCAAGGTATGGGTGATGTGCATGTCGATGTCAACATTCGTCGGCTGGACAGCAAGTTTGGGGTCAATGTCGACGTGAAAGTGCCCAAGGTCCCCTACCAGGAGACCATCACCAGGGAAGGCACAGCTCAGTACCGTCACAAGAAACAGACGGGCGGCGCCGGCCAGTTTGCTGAAGTTCACATGCGTGTCGTGCCGACCGAGCGTGGTTCTGGATTCGAGTATGCCAGTGAGATTTTTGGCGGCTCTATTAGCCAGGTCTTCCTTCCTTCCATCGAAAAGGGCATTCGCCAGGTTCTGGAAACCGGCGTGATTGCCGGCTTCCCGGTGGTTGACGTCAGGGCGGCTGTCTATGACGGCAAGGAACATCCGGTCGATTCCAAGGATATCGCCTTCCAGACCGCCGGACGCGAGTCCTTCAAGGCTGCTATGCAACAAGCGGGTCCGGTTCTGCTTGAACCGATCTATGTGATTGAGGTGACCATCCCGGACGAGTACATGGGCGACATCATGGGTGATTTCAATACCCGTCGTGGCCGCGTGCTGGGTATGGAACAACGCAACAATCGCACCGTCATTAAGGCGATGGTACCCTTGGCGGAGATTCTGCGCTATGGGACCGACCTTCGCTCCATGACACAGGGTCGTGGCATCTACACGATTGAATTTGACCACTACGATCCGCTGCCAAGCCATCTCATGGATGAGGTTGTGGCTCAGATGCAGCGCGAAGAGGAAGAAGAGTAGATTCGGATGATCAGCGGGCGGTGAGAGGATGGCGGATGCCGACAATTTAACCGGCTCCTGTTGGGCGTTCACCGTTGATAGATTGTCTTTGAATTAACCGAAAAAACTGGCTGACGGCTCTTGCGTCAGCCAGTTTTTATTGACTAGTGAATCCCGGCGGGAATCCCTAAACCACTCCTGCCAGCCGGTGGAGGTGCTGGATTTCTGTTGTGGTATTCACGCCCACATGAACTAGCCGACCGACCGACGAACAGATCGGATTAGTACTATGTATTCAATCGCTGCCATTGTGCTGCAACTACTCTATGCCGTCGGGGTTCTGGGGCTGGCCGTCTATGGCTTGCATGCACTCTGGTTGACCGTCAGCGTGAGGCGTATGTTGCGGACGAAGCCGAGTCGTATGCCACAGGTAGGCCCTGTTGCATCTGATGACGACTTGCCGGGCGTCACGATTCAGCTGCCGATCTATAATGAGAAATATGTCATCGAACAGCTAATCGATGCCTGCGTGAATCAAGACTACCCCAAGCAACGGCTCCAGATACAGGTCCTGGATGATTCGACTGACGAGACGTTGCCGCTGGTCCAACAGCGCGTCGCCCATTGGCAGCAGTTGGGTATCAACATTCAGACTGTCCACCGCACCGACCGGACCGGATACAAGGCAGGCGCGCTTGACCATGCCCTGCCGGCTGTTCAATATCCGTTTGTGGCTATCTTTGATGCAGATTTTCTGCCTCCACCCGAATTCCTACGCCAGGCAGTCCCTTATTTCCTGGGTGAGGACAACCGACAGGTGGGCTTTGTGCAAGGTCGATGGGATCATCTCAACCGCGATTATTCTCTGTTGACCGCCAGCCAGGCGCTTGCGCTGGATGGCCACTTTGCGATTGAACAGGAAGGGCGTCAAGCAAATGGATTCTACTTTGGCTTCAATGGATCGGCTGGTATCTGGCGACGCGATTGCATTACAGACCCCAAGGTAGGCGGTTGGCAGGCTGATACACTTTGCGAAGATCTGGATCTGAGCTATCGAGCACAGATGGTGGGTTGGAAGCCGACCTATGTCAACGGCATCACTGCGCCGGCCGAGATTCCACCTCAGTTGTCAGCGTTCAAGCGGCAGCAATTTCGGTGGGCAAAAGGCAGCATTCAGACCCTGGTCAAGCTGGGTAAGCGTGTCTGGCATAGCGACCGTCCGCTGCTGACTCGATGCTTCGGGCTCTTTCACCTGGGCAGCTATCTTCTGCATCCACTACTGTTGATGCTCCTTCTCATTGCCGGGCCGCTGATGCTGCTGGGCATCGATCCGGCGGCCCCATTGACGGCGCTGAGTCTGGCGACCATTGGCCCGCCGATTCTCTTTGCCTCAGCTCAATTGCGGTTGCACCGGGATCGTTGGTGGCGGAACTTTCTCTATCTGCCGATCCTCATGTTGCTTGGTACCGGCATCTGTCTCAATAATACGCGTGCTGTCTGGCAGGGCTTGCGCACCCAGGGTGGCGAGTTCTTGCGCACGCCTAAGTTTGATGTTGCCCAGACTGGTGATCAATGGAAGCTCACTCGCTATCGTCTGCCGCTGGATCCCATGCTGCTGGGCGAATTGGCGCTAATGGCCTATGCCATCAGCCTTGCTGGTTACGCCATCAGCCTGGGCAAGTGGTGGTCTGTACCCTTCATGCTGCTCTATGCCAGTGGCTTCGCGCTGGTCATCACTGTCGAGCTGTGGCAGAGCCGCGGCGATCGCAGGCAGCCGCGACAGGTTCCGTCTGGCGACTACGGTGAGGGGCGTGCGATGGAGTATAACAAGGACGGCGTTGGCGCGTCCTAGGTGCGAAGCGAGCGCGAAGCCAGGAATCTATCTTCGCGCAGGGGATTGACCGACCGGGCGTTCGCGTCGAAATCCAAAAGTTCACGGATTGTCATTCCGATGACCGGTGGGAAGAAATTCGGGTCTTGTCGAAGAGGCTCCCTCTTTCGACGGTACTGTCAGGCGTCGCCGCAGGTGTCGGCAGGGAAAAGTCCCGTCGCTACCTGCCTTTCTCCGGCGGGTAAAATACCCGCTCTACGTTTCCTATCAACCTCCTGGAATCCTGATAACCAAAAAATGACCACCCCTCAGGTAGGCACAGTTCATCGTGGACGCTATCGTGCACTTCGTCCATGGTCGGTTCACCGGCTCTGATGCCTAACCCCTTCCGGTACTTTTGGCTGATACCTATCAGATTTCAGCTCAACGCTGTGGCCACCCGAAAACCAAAGGGAGATATCCACTTACGGCATCTGTGACTCTGTCCTATGATGGGACATCACGGATGTATCGCATGATCCCCATATCTGATATCTTGCACCGTTACACCATCGAGACAAGGAAAATGGCATATGGCAAAGCGACCTGCGCGGATGGGTATATGGATTATACTTGCACTGATTGCACTATCTCTGACCCCACTTGAGCGGGCATCCGCTCACTTCTCGGAGCCTCAAGCTCCGTCGGCGACACCTGATATCGTGATCGATGAGTCACTCATGGACTGGACGATCGGTGGTTCGATGCTCTATTGGGGCGACTATTGCCCTCCCGGACCGGATATCATTGCGGCCAACGCCCAGGCAGCCGACGCGACCTATTTGTTGCGCCGGAAACCGTTGAACGGCGGCGCAACGCGCACACTGGACACGACCACGGATCCGGGTTGCAGCGACTACAAATATATGGCGGCCGACGATACGGCCATCTATTACTACAATGCAGACGACGAACGAATTGAAAAAATCTCTGTCGCCGACCCTGCGTCAGGCCCGGTGATCTTAGCGTCTGTCGGAAGCCACGGCCCCTCCACGGATCTGATGATCAGAGACGGCGATCTCTACTACGGGACCAGTTTTCGCGAGATCATGCGCCTGTCCACAGACGGCGGCGCCCCTCAGTTAGTGGTCATGACTTCGCACATTCCCAACGATATTGAGTTTCTGGGTAGCCGAATGTACTGGGTCGACAACGTCGGCGTTTGGAGTGTTGTGTTGCCGTGCAACGGCTGTACGCGTACACAGTACTCAGAGAAGGGCGGCACTTACCTGTTGACTCTGTCAGGAAACGTTGCAGCCGGCAGCAATGTCTATTGGGTGGTTCCAGGTGAAGGAATCTACAGACAGGTGCCCGTGATCAATGGCGTGGCCGATGAACTCGTGCATCCCGCCCCGCTTGGCTATGGCATGGGGGACCCGATTTCAGTCAGGGCCGGTTTCCTGCCGGGCCAGACGAGAATGTACTGGACCGAAACCAGCGCGTCGGGAGACGACGCCGTGCGCCGGGACGGAGATATCATCGGCACCGTTGGCGGTCGGCTGAACCATCGCACCCATGTGGTCAACAGCAATGTCTACTTTGCCCGAATCGATGAGGGCAATCAGTCGATTCTGCGCATTCCCAGCGATGCTGAGGCTCTCAAACGGGACATGATGATCGATGCGATTGAGGTGACGCAGGCGGTTCAGAATCTGGAAAATGGCGTGCCGCTGATCGCTGATAAGGATACGTATGTCCGTGTCTATGGCCGCCAGCTCAGTGGCGACCTGAGCGGCGCAGCCGAGGCCTGGCTCGAGGGATATCGCGACGGCCAGCCGCTGCCCGGTTCACCGCTTCACACCATCAACGGCGTCCAGCCATTGACCACGGGTGAACCGATCGATCGAGGCCCTGGCCGTGATGCAACGGGCGACTGGCTCTTCCGCATCCCCGACTCGTGGGACAACGAGGGTCTGCTGGAACTGCGTGCCATTGTTGATCCACGCGGTACCTATGAAGATACTGATGCGTCCAACAACACGAAGACGACGACAATCCCCTTCACCGCAGAACCGGATCCCTGTCTTGTCGTCTACCCCATAGAGACGCATGCGCCACTGCCGCAACACACTGATCCGATCCTCTGGGACACTATAGACCGGCTTGTCTCGCTCTGGCCGGTCAACGGAGCGACTGTGCTGTGGATGGGCGACCCCATTCGCGAGCTTGAGCTGTGTTGGGACTGGGATGGGCATTGCTGGGGGCCTTATGAACTGGACCAGGGCTGGGAAGTCACCAATTTCCCGCCCGACTCAGACCGGGTGATTGCCAAGCTGATGTTGCGTCAGGCCATCTCTCAGATTCAGTCCATCATATATTGCGATGAATCTAGTACCGTTCACACAGTTGGCATGGTTCATGAGGACAGCGATACAGGCGGCACCGGCGGCTATGCCAATTTCCTGATCAACGCTTCCTGGGTGAAGTTCGCCAACACCGAATCCAACAACAATCGAAAATGGAACCAGCCAACGGCAGGCATGACACTGGCTCAAGAGTTGACCCACAACTTCTGGCGCTATCATATCGGCTGCGAAGAAGGCGAAGACTCGATCTTCGGCCTGGGTGACTGGCCGTATGAGGATCGTTGCAAGATCGACGATCGGCCCCTCACCGCAGCCACTACTCACTACGGGTTTGATCCAATATCGCTTCAGATCGTCCGACCCGATCAGGCGGGCGACTTCATGACCTATCGCAGCAGGCGCTGGGTCAGCGACTTCACATTGAAGGATGTCAAGTTGATCTTGAGGGGGCTCCAAGGCGCCCGCTTGACCGCTGGTGTCGTGGCGGCCGAGCAATCGACCCCGCTGGCGGGTGACTCACTCTTGCTGAGTGGCGTCTATGAATCTGACTCCAAACTGGGGCGCTTCTTTTACAGCTATGTGCTGCCCGACGAGATGATCACCGATGTCGCCACCGGCGGGCCGCCGGCAGAGATCGATGCCGCCCACGTCCACCACGGCCCGCTGGAGACGCCGGACGCCCATGTCCGCATCTTGGGGCGTGCCGGCGAACTGCTGGTCGAGCACCAACTTGACCTGATCGCACCGGACAACCACGATGCCGACTACGCCGTCTATTATTTCCTAAATCAGGTTTCCAAGCCAGATGAGGCGATCGGCGAGGTCCAACTGCTTGTGGACGGCAAGCTGATCCACTCGGTCACACCCAGCAACAATGCGCCGGTCGTTGATATTCTCAGCCCGACAGTGAATGATTCGCTGGGCGAGGAGATTACCATTCGCTGGCGGGCGACGGATACTGACAAGGACGTGATGCTCTTCTCCGTCAACTACAGTCGCGATGGCGGCACGAGCTGGCTGCCGTTGGTCACCGAATATCCAGGCGACGTCGTGGATGGCGTTGAGCAGGCAGTCACCTCGCTGACGCTGGAAAGCCCGGAGACACTACCGGGCAGTGACGGCAACGTAGCGCTCCTGCGGGTGATCGCCAGCGACGGCTTCAACACCACCGTGGCCGAAGCCGGTCCTTTCACGGTCGAGGATCGTGTCCCCGAGCGCGATGATTCAGGCGCCCGGCGTAGACGAATGGTTCGAACCAACCCAGCCGATACAATTGCGTGGCCTGGGCTATGACGCTGAAGGCGGCCTGATGGGCGACGAGGGCATCGAGTGGTCCGTTGACGGCCAAGTCCTCGGCAGCGGACGCCAGCGAAACATACTTGGCCTCGCGCCCGGCGTGCATGCTGTGAAACTTGAGGTGACAGACAGCGCCAATCAGACGGCTACAAAGGCTGGTCTGATCAACGTTCTGCCCCTTTCCGTCGACACGGCATCATCCTTGCGCCTGGACGGGCGATGCAACGATAGTGCTTATGTTGGCACAGTTGCGTTGCCGGTGGCCCCTTACGAGTCTGGTGGCAACGCATCAACCTACTTCGTTCGCCTTGGCGATGATCTATGGGTCTGTCTCTCAGGACTCGCTCGAGAAGATGGCGTCATTTCAGAAGCTGGGCTGCACATCGATGTAGACGGTAGCCGCGATGCCGTAGCTCAGACGGATGACTACATCTTCCGCGTCGGCGAAGACGGAACGCCACAGGTCTTCGTCGGCGATGGGACGGGAGAGATCAACTCGCCTGCGGCCATTGAATTCAGTGGACAGGTCGCTGCAACACCCACCGTCTGGAGTGCCGAGTTCCGCATTCCGGCGTCTTCGCTCATGCTGTGGGGTGGTCCCTTTGCTGTCGCCGTGAGCTATAGAGCAGGCGCCGACACTCGGCACTGGCCGTATGCGGCTGAGGATGCGTCGCCGAGGAGTTGGGCAACGGTGTCCCCTGACACGGTGCCCTATATCGACGCAATCGAGCCCGGCAGCGTGACCGTCGGGGATCAAGACGTGGTGCTGGCAATCGAAGGTGTGCGATTTGGTGACCAGGCGGCCTTGCGCTGGAATGGTCTTGCCCAGACGACGGTGATATCGGATTCGACACGCCTGTCTGTGGCGCTTGACAATGCCCTGCTGCAAAGCGCCGGCATTATTGAATTGACCGTCGTCAATACAGCCACATCGACCAATGCCTCGAATCCGGTCAAGCTTGTCATTCACAACAGGACGCCGTCGATCTCGGGCCTCTCTCCTGCAAGCGCTGAACTGGGCGCGCCTGCGGCCACGGTGACCATCAGCGGCCAGGATTTCGTCGATGGCTCAGTGGCAGTCTGGGATGGCCAACCGAGGACAACGCGCTTCGTCAGCTCGGCCAAGCTGGAGATAGACTTGACCCCAGCTGATCTCGGCATCGAACAGGCGTGGGGAATCACTGTGCTTGCGCCGGAGCCACGTCAGGCAGCGTCCAATACCGTAGCCTTCGTCGTCGGCGATCCGGGGCCGTCATCACCGTCGTCGGGCGAGAACATCTATCTGCCGGCAGTCATGAGGTAGGGTACTTTCCACCTACTGCCGACATGCCGGAACGAATGTCAGCAGCAAAGGAAAAAGGTGTGTTGGCGCTTTGCGCTTGCTTTGAAAACAAAACCAGTTGAGACCCGTAGGGACATGGCATTCCCCGCCAGGTCGAACTCTGATTGGGCGATTCCAAATCGAGAAGCATCATCCGCATTCTGAAAATGATTCTAGGGATGCCTTGTCCGTTTTAGACAGACTGCAATGTCAGGCACGGACAAGGCATTCCTAGCCACCGTGATGTTGGTGGCTGTGGTCTTGAAGGTCGAAACGGTCTCCGTCAACAACGGGTCTGTGCGGAATGCCATGTCCCTACATAGAAGTACGCCATCACCCCGTTTTGTTTGCGCAGCAGGCGCTTTTCGCCAACTCACCCAAAAGAAAAAGGCCAGGACAGAGCGGAAAACCGCTCTGCCCTGGCCTTTTTCTTTGCTTACCGCCACAGCCTAATGCTTAGCTGTTGTCTGCCACCAGAGAAACCGTCATCTGCATCTCGTCGCTGATGAGGTCATCGCCCAAGTTGTCGAAGAAGGAACCGGATCCATACTGGACGTCGTAGATCGAGCGGTCTACGACGATGTCGGCGGTTGCGGAGAGTGTACCGTCGCCGACCGCCACATCGGTTACGAACTCAATCTCGTCGGTCGTCTCTTTGATGGTCAGATCGGCAACGACTGTGTACCGATTCTCGACGTCGGTCGGTGTGGCTGACTTGATGACCAGGTTTGCCGTGGGATAGGTCTCGACGCCGAAGAAGTCGTCAGACATGAGATGACCCGTGAGCTTATTCAGCATCTCACCTGTCTTGCTGGTCGGTTCAATGGAGGTCATGTCGATGACCATCGAACCGTCGACCAATTCGCTGCCGTCAAAGGTCAGTTGACCGTCGGCAATCTGGACGACGCCGCTCTCGGAACCGCCGGCCGGCCGTTCACCGTACCATTCGATGGTGCTGGCTTCAGTATCGACGGCATAGGTGACGGCATCGCCACCTTCTGCTGATGTCTCTTCAGTCGATTCCTCACTACTCTCTTCGGCAGGCTCATCGGTGGGAGCGGCTTCTTCAGCCGGAGCTTCGGTGGGGGACGCTTCCGCCTCCGGCGCGGCCTGGGGCGCCGCAGCGGTGCAGGCCGCGAAGATCATTAGGGTGAATAGGGCTGAGATGATCAGGATTGATTTGCGAAACATGGTGTCTCCTTGTGACTCTGATGTTTTGACTCGAATTGTCTTGCTCAATGTTCGAAGCTTGATCTTGAAACGGTACTCGTATTAAGGGGCGATGGTCAGCAGAAGCTCATTGTCTGATGGATCTCGTATTGAAAGGCCCTCATTGCGTTCCACCACCGGCATTTCACCGACATCGAGATTCTTCCGGACGTCCCGAAGCGCCTCCTCGTCCGAAAACTGAATCGTGAAATGACGTAGGCCGATGTCGTTAGCCGCCGGCGATGGTATACCTGTGCCGGCCCATGTGTTCATGCCGATATGATGGTGATAACCACCGGCAGAGACGAACGATGCACTGGGGCCGTAACGCGAGATCAGATCGAAACCCAGCAGGTTGCAATAGAACGTTTCAGCCTGATCGAGATCAGAAACATGCAAGTGAACATGGCCGACGCGAGTATCGACGGGTAAGCCGTTCCATGGGTGAACGTCTTGCTCCAATTCCTTCATCAGCTCACTGACATTCAGAGGGACCGTTGCCAATTCCAATTGGCCATTGCGGCTGCGCCACTGGTCACGAGGACGATCGGCATAGATCTCAATGCCGTTGCCGTCCGGATCCGAGAGATAGAGTGCCTCACTGACCAGGTGATCCGACATGCCTTGGAGTGGGTAGTCTCGTTCGATCAGATGCTGCAATGAGCGGGCCAGATCCAAACGACTTGGCACTAGAATGGCGAAATGGTAAAGGCCGGTGGTTCGTGCAGGTTTCGGCCGTGCATCCGGCTCTTCCGTCAGAACGACCAGTGGCGAATTGACCTGCGTGCCCATCCACGCTCGATTGTCTGACCGCTGAATTGGTTGCAGGCCGATCACATCTTGATAGAATTTGACTGCACACGACAGGTCGGAAATCGTCAAATGGACAGGACCCATGTTGGTATCGGGGTCTATTGAGAATGATTTCATGGCGCCGGGCCTGCTCCAACCTAATTCAGACAATTTCGTTGACTACTGTTAAATCGACTGCAAAAAGCCTTTTTCGCCACAGATTTGCACGGATAGAAAAAGGATAGAATACAGATGATGCCGGGATTGCTCTGGACACCTGGTAAACCTCTGTGAAAATCAGCTTCTTATCTGTGGCTATCCGTGACAAATTTTCGTTTTTGCAGTGGAATCACTTTTGTATGATGATATCGGGCAGCCGTCACTTGCAGTGTCCCATCCTCGACGCCAAAGACGTCTCACATTTTCGATAAGCCGTCCTCAATTGGGTTCCACTTCACTTTGATGCGGTGAACTCCAGGCCTATAATGACGCTATGCCCACTACACAACTATCGTTTCTGGGGCCGATGCGCTTTATTCGCGGCGGCCAGGATGTCGAACTGAAGATCGGCAAGGCGCAGGCCCTGCTTGCCTATCTGGCTGTCACGGGCGAAGCACAGGCGCGTGAGCACCTGCTCGATCTGCTCTGGGCAGAGAGCCACCCGGATGCGGCACGCAAAAATCTGCGCAACATTCTCTGGCGTATGCGTCGGCAATTGGGCGACGACATATTGGTTGCTGAAGACGATTGGGTCTTGTTGTCTAGTGGTGTCTTGACCGACGTCGCTCGCTTTGAATCCCAAATCCATGACGCGCTGAATATAGCCAATCACCCGGGTATTCGGCCTGAAGATAGTCAGCTTGAATCGACCCTGGACCTCTGGCGCGGGCCGCTTCTGGACGGACTCAAGTTGTCGGACGCGCCTGACTTTGAGCTCTGGCTGACGGCCCAGCGAAATCGACTGGGCCAGCTCTATCTAGCCGGGCTCAATCGTCTGCTCACCCGGCATCGCGAGGCAGCCGATTGGCGGGCGATCATCCCCGTTGCCCAGCGAGCATTGGCCTTCGACCTCGCTCAGGAGCCAATAGCTGCCGTCTTGATGGAAGCCTACGCCCGTTTGGGGCAGCGCAGAGACGCGCTGCGCCAGTACGACACGTTGCGAACGGTCTTGAGGCAAGAGCTAGGCGCAGCACCGCTTCCAGCGACCCAGGCCTTGCAGTCCCAGATCCTGAGCGGCGAACTTTCCGTTGCCGACTCGCCGTTGATTGATATACAGCCGTCTCCTCTAGTGACGCCCAGACCCAGAGCGCATCCTCAACTCAGACGACCGTTTGTCGGCCGGCGTTTTGAGCGCGCAGCACTGGATGACGCAAAGGAGTCGACAGCCGGAGGCAGGTTGCAGATTGTACTCATCACCGGCGACCTGGGGATCGGAAAGTCGACGCTCTGGCAGCAGTGGTCGCACGATCAGACCGGGGAAACGATGGTGCTGGAAGCCCGTTGCCTCAGCTCGACCCAGACCTTGCCGTTTGCGCCGATCAGCAGTCTCTTTGGGACGCAGATCTGCATGGAGTGGCTAACGGGTCCACAAGCAGGAATTTCGCCGGTATGGCTGACCGAACTTACGCGCCTTCTGCCCCAAATCCACGACGCCCGCTCTGATCTGCCCGCCGCGATTCCTGTGCCACCGGAGGAAGAGCGTCGTCGCCTCTTTGAAGCCTTGACGCAGATCGTGCATTCATTCAGGGCCAGGCCACTGATTCTTTTCATCGACGACCTGCATTGGGCCGACCAGGCAACATTGGATTGGCTGGTCTATCTGTCCGATCGTATGCGGGAAGATCCGGTGCTCCTTGTCTGCGCCTATCGGTCCAACGAAGCCTCGAATACACTGGACCACCGTCTCGCCAGGTGGCGGCGCGATGGTCTGGTGAAAAGTCTGTCGCTCTTGCCGCTCTCTGTTGACGAATCCACAGAGTTGATCAGTGCACTGGACGGCAACGTCGCAATGATCGACTTTCTCCATGCCCAGAGTGGCGGCAATCCCTACTACTTGACCGAGCTCAGTCGGGTCCACCCTGATGGCATGCCTGCAGCATTGAAGGATCTGCTCAAGGCGAGGCTGCATGGTCTGCCGGACAATGCGTTGCGTCTACTGCAAGCCGCTGCGATTCTGGAGCCGTCGATTGAGTTTGGCATGTTGCAGTGGATCAGCCGTCAGGGCGAAGATGAAACATTGGATGCGCTCGACGTTCTACTGGAAGCGGCCATATTGGTCGAGCATGGTGATACCTATGCGTTCGCTCACCCCATCTTGGCGGGAATCGTGCGCGACGAACTCAGCTCGCCGAGACGCAAACGTCTCCATCATCGGGTGGCGGAGCGGTTGACAGCGACTCACGAGGGCGAGATCGAACCCATCGCTGGACAGTTGACGCGCCATTTTGCCGGCGCAGGGGAAGAGATTGAAGCAGCTCGCTATGCAGAGATGGCGGCCTCACGCGCTGCTCAAATGGGCGCGATGGCTGAGGCCGTGAATTTCTACCGGCAGGCGTATGCGCTGGAGCCGACAGTCAGCCGTCAATTGGAACTGGGCTATGCGTTGATGCATGTGCCCGGCGGCGTAACCGAAGCGCGACGGGCCATGCAGGAGGCGCTCGACGTCTCGGAATCGCAACATGATCAGCAGGGCATTGTGCAGGCGGGTCTGCGTTTGGCGTTCAGCTACCTCTCTACCGAAGAAGGGGAGCAGGTACTCCTGTGGGCTGATCGCATCCTGGCTGCGTCCGAGGAGATTCAGGAGGCGGCTGGGAGCGACAGCATCGAGCTACGCGCCACCATCGAATACCTGATGGCGGCCGGAAAATTTAACATGCCCAATGGCATAGCTGAAGCCGACGGCCATTATGGTGAGGCTACGCGTCTTGTCACCGAGCACCAATTGGACTCAGGCATCGCAATGCAGAGTTGGTTTGGGTGGGGGAATTTGTCAGTGCAGTGCGGCGATTACCAGTCAGCCATTTCCAAGTTCGAGCGCACGCTGGATCTGGCAAGATCCACCCGGAACATCTATTTCGAAGCGCTCTGTTACAACAATCTTGCCTATGCAACGCTCCTGGCCGGCGACCTGCCTGCTGCACGCGCAACCATCGACAGGGGGCTAAACTTCATCAACGACAACGCCTTGCTGCGACCGCGGCAGTATCACTACAGTACGCGCGGCGAGGTTGCCCTGGCGGAAGGCGACCTGGCCGACGCTGACTCGTGGTTCAATCGTGCACTTGACGAGGCACGCAGCTTTGGCAACGAGACCTTCGCCATCAACATTCGTGCCAATCTGGGCAGAGTTGCGCAGGCCCGGGGCGACTACGAACAGGCCGAGCAACTGCTGACTGCGGCATTCAACGACATCGCGCCTGGCAGCGCGCTCTATCTACGTTCGCAGATTCAGCTATGGCTGGCCGAGTTTTACCTCGAACACGAGGATGTTTCTGCGGCGGGCATCCATTTGGACGCGGCACGGCAGAGATCGGCAGGCAGCCGGCGGATGGCACTGCAGGCCGCAGCTGACCAGATCGCTGAGCGCATTGCCACATAATGACGTCACTTTCCATCATCTCGAACTTCCCATTGTAGGTTCAATGCTACGCCTAAACTGAATGTCCTCAAAGACTCATGATTTCGTAGTGCCTTCAATCCAGGTAGGCCGTTTCCGCTACGCAACCAAGAGAGCGACCGATTTCCATGATCACGCTACGAGACATGAGCCCGGACGAGTTTCTTGCCTATCGTGACTGTTTTATTGTGGACTATGCCGACGAGATCGTTGCCAACTACGGTTATTCGTTAGAAAAGAGTCGCTCTATCGCGGCCCGAGAGCTGGCGGTTGACCTGCCCCAGACAACAGACACGCCTGACCATTCGCTGCTCTGTATCGAGCAAGGGACGTGTGAAGATACCGTCCCTGAGACCATCGGCTACCTCTGGTACAAGCTGTTGGATAGCGGCGAGACGGTATTCATCCTAGACTTTGTCCTATTCGAGGCATTTCGAGGGCAGGGACATGGCAAGTCTGCATTGCATGCTCTGGAACAGCACCTTCTTGACTCCGGCGTCGAGCAGATCAAGCTGCGCGTGGCCGCCGACAACAGACGGGCATTGGGACTGTATGAACGGGTTGGGTTCACGGTCACAGGTTACAACACGGTAAAGGTGATCGAGTGACGGTTCAACCGGGGACGAGCCTGAGTTCCTGACCGATAACACTGTGACCGACAATATTCAAATCTACACCTGCACAGTATTACGTTGAAAGGATTCCCATGCCCCATAAGGTCAGAACACATCTCATGTTTGAAGGCACGGCAAGTGAGGCTATGAATTTGTATGTCTCGCTTTTCCCGGACGCTGAGATCCTCGAAGTTGAGCGCTACGGACCAGACGGACCGGGTGCAGAGGGTACGATCGTGCAGGCCCATTTCCGGCTTGGGTCTCAACAGTTCATCTGTATCGATAGCCACGTAGACCATGACTTCACGTTTACGCCAGCCATGTCCATCTTCGTTGATTGTGAGAGTGAGGATGAGCTGAATCACCTCTTTGATGTGCTGTCGGCCGATGGGAATGTCTACATGTCGATTGGGGATTATGGATTCAGTAGGCTGTTCGGCTGGGCCAGCGACCGATTTGGCGTCTCCTGGCAACTCAACCTGCCATGACCATCATCATTCACGAGTACAAACCTACCTGGCCCCAGGAGTTTGAGATGATTCGTGTATCGCTTCAGGAGATCCTGGGACCGCTAGCCCTTCTGATCGACCACATTGGCTCCACGTCGGTTCCCGGTCTGGGAGCCAAGAATGTCATTGACATTCAGATCACGGTTGCAGAACTCACACCGACGATCAGAGACAATCTGGTTGACGCCGGGTATCAGTATTGGGCGGCAGCGGCTCACGATCATGTACCGCTGGGCGAAGATGAGTCCCCTCAATTATGGGAGAAGCTCTTCTTTTGTCAACCCGACGGGGCCAGGCGGTCGAATGTACATGTGCGTGTGGCCGGCAGCTACAACCAGCGTTATGCCTTGCTCTTTCGCGACTATCTGCGTGCCCACCCGAATTCTATGCGCACGGTCGAACTGATCAAACGGGAACTCGTCAGGTATCACGCCGAAGACGAAGATGCCTACTACGATATCAAGGATCCGGTCTACGATCTGATCTGGGACGCTGCCCAGGATTGGGCAGAGGCGGCCGGTTGGGAGTCGGTGTAGATTGAGCGGGTTCAACACTAGTCTACTGCATATTGCATCAGCTCTACCGGTGCTCCATTCACCTCAATGAATGCGACCATCAGCCCCTCACTGGGACTGTTCGGCTCGATGATCACGGTCTGGCCTTCAAGCGCCTTTTCCAAATCGTCCACTTCGAAAGCGACGTGCGGGATTGATTTGACCAGTTCGGGATAGGGCGCACCGTCCCAGTAGCGTTGCCACTGGATTCCGTATGGATTGGTTTCGTGGTCGGAGACGGTCATCTTGAGATGGGGGAGATCGATCTCGCCGTCGAAGCTGGATTGAGTGGGGATGCCGACGTGGTTGTATTTCATGGGATGAGGTCCTTCAGTCATTGTTGTCGCCACAGAGTTCACCACAGAGTTCACCACAGAGTTCACCACAGAGCGCTTGATTTCATATGGGTGTGTTGGCGAGAAGCGCCTGCTGCGCAAACAAAACGAGCTGAGACCCGTAGGAACATTGCATTCCTCGCCAGGTCGAACTCGGATAGGGCGATTCCAAATCGAGAAGCATCATCCGCATTTTGAAAATAATACTAGGACTGCCTTGTCCGTCTGAGACCTACTGCAATGTCAGGCACGGACAAGGCATTCCTAGCCACCGTATGGTTGGCGGCGGTGGTCTTGAAGGTCGAATCGGTCTCCGTCAACAACGGGCCTGTGCGGAATGCCATGTCCCTACATAGAAGTACGCCATAAACTCAGTTTGAACAGACCCATTTCATATGTGGTGAGAGCCGTTGTCATGGTTGTGACGGTTGAGGGAGCGGCAAGAAGTCTCTAGGCATCGTCTGTGGAGGACCGCCTGCGCCGCCGCCGTCGCCCTCCATGGGCCGGTCAAAGTCAATGTCATCCAGATGGATGCGCCCATTGAGCAGATCGTCCCAGGAGACCGGCTCGGCGGCGTAATTGATGTTCATCCCTTCAATGTACGTCGTCGGCCCGTCAGGAACAAAGGAGAGGTGGACTTTTTTCAGATCACTACCAAAATGGTATTGATAGTAGATCTCATAGACACGAGAATCCGGGTAAGCTGTAACCAGCCTGTGTAAGCTATCGGCAAGCACGTCGGGCTTCAGGAATGGATGATCTACGGCTGGGGGATCTTTTAGTCCATCACTGATACGACTGATGCCCTTCCATTCGCCGGGCAGCATGTGGTAGTCGAGCACCGCGTAGTTCCCGTCATCACCCCAAGTGGCCATGGGCGGATCGGCGAAGCGGATCTTGGCCTGGTTCAGGATGAAGGCCCTACCCTCTTCTGTATCGTCCATATAATTTTTGTATCGTGAGCCTATCTGATGGCGAATGAGCGTATCCAGCTTTCGTGCGTCCGTGGGCAAGCCGTCGGGCTCCTTCTCGGCAACCCCGTCGACAATCTGTCCCAGCAGTTCAGGGTCAGGGTTGCGGTAGGCCTGCCACCAAGTGTTGAGATCCATTGTTTGCAGCGCTTCAATCGCATATGCCCTGGGATCATCCACTGTTTTTCGGGGTTCGTTCTCTCGCCGGCTGCCGCCGCAGCTCGCTAGGACCAGCGCCAAGCTGGTCGCGATCGCCAACGCGACCGGTAGACGTGTGTGCAGCGTCCTCATGCGAATCTTCTCCTTTGTCTGATACCTATCCGTACAGATGGGTGCTGATACCCGGCTTGTCTCTGCATGAACTGACCCTATCCTTGCTGTCACATGATCCAAGCTGCGAGTGCGCTAAAGCGCACACTACGAACCGTATAGCTATTTGCGCCGTCGTGTACTAGTTTAATCAATTGTGGTCTCGTTTTCAACTGAAATACAAGGCTCACAGAATCATCGATTGGAGAGACTCCAACCACTCGCGTACGCCACCAACCCCAACTTGCGGGCCACCGACAGCGAAGCGTCATTGCTCCACGACGTGCTGTAGAGGGGGATCCGCCCCAACGCCCGAATCGCCTGCGCCCATGCAGCGGTTGCCAGCGGCCCGTAGCCTCGACCCCGATAGGCCTCGGCCGTCTCCAGTCCCGCCTCGGCGGCCACGCCAGATCGTCGAGCGCAAAAGCAGATGCTGACAGGGAACCCATCAACGACGACCGCCACCATGGGCCCTCGCCCGGCGGCAATCTCGCCCGGCACCCAGCCTCGAAAGTTGTGTTCGAGCAGCCGCTCGTCTTCGATGCGTACGATCTCTATGGAATCAACGTTTGCAGGCTCAACAGACCGATTGGGAAAGATGAAGGCCGGTCCGGCAAAAAGTCTTGGCGTGGCTTCGGCTTCGTGCCCGGCTTCGTGTCCGGCGGCCAGGTGGCGGCCAAGCAGTGAGGTGTACCGGTCCGCATGCATTGGCGCGGCCCGCAGGTCGAGGATTGGCGGTTCTTCGCAAGCAAGTTGGTCAAGCTCGTCGGCCAATGCTTGTGGGATGTCGGCGTGTACCGCCCACGCGGAATTAGTCGCGCCCCTGACCAGCATGAAGAGCGGGCCCCTGCTCGGCCCTGGCTCACGCGTGGAGACGATGCGGCCTTGGTCGTTGAGAATGTGGAGGGTTTCCAGGTGGAGTTGTGGTGTGGTCATAGAAGCCTTTTCTGATCCACTAAGGCCAATGCTGGAAAATAACTATCCACGAAGGAACACGAATCGTCACGAAGATTCACGAAGGGCAACCCTTACTTTGTGTTTATTGGTGCTCTTCGTGGATCATTATTTCTTTGGATCGGCCTGAGGAACACGAAGGGCCACGAAGAGGCACGAAAGAATACGGAAAGGGAGCAATACTCTTCGTGCTTCTTAGGCCAAAACAGAAGAATGGTTGTCCACGAAGAAACACGAATTTTCACGAAGGGCGCATTGCTTCGTGTCTCTTTGTGCGCCTTCGTGGATCATGTTTTTTGGGGATCGCCTTACTGTCCCGTCGTAGCTCATTGTTCTTGAGCTTGCCCACTCAGTCCCACCAGGGCTCGCCCTCCGCTCGGTGCGCTTTGAGGTAGTCGAAGTCCAATTCGAGACCCAGGCCGGGCCGCATGGCAACCTTCATCTTGCCGTCGCGGATCACGACTTTCTCGCCGGTGGCTTCTGGGGCCTCGGCGGCCCGGCGTCGGCACTCCATCAGCGGGCAGTTGAAGATGGCGGCAGAGAACTGCTGCGAGGCCATGTCGAGCACATAGCCGCTGACGTTGTGGCAGGAGATGGGAACGCGGTAGAGCGCGGCCAGGTCGGCGATGCGCTTGGCCCCGGTGATGCCGCCGCATTTGATCAGGTCGGGCTGCAATGCGTCAACGGCTCCACTTTGCAGGAATGGCAACGCACCCTCGGCCAGGGCAATGTTCTCTCCGGTGAAGATGGGGATACGGGTACTGCGTCGCAGCGTTTTCCACGACTCGCTAAACTCAGGCGCCAGCGGGTCCTCGTAGTAGAGCGGTCTGATCGGCTCCACCGCCTCAGCCACCTTGACCGCGCTGGGCAGGTCAAGCTCGGCATGGCAGTGAACGATGATGTCGATTTCATCGCCCAGGGCCTCGCGGGCAAGGCCGTATGCCTGGGCCACATCACGCGCTTCGCGGGGCCCGATGCTGGGCATGTATTGTTGCATCGGGCTGTGAAGGACATGATGGATGTCGATCTTATAGGCTTTGAATCCATATGGATCATCCTTCAGATCCGCTGCCCGAACTGCCCACTCGTCTCGACTGAGAAAATCACCGCCGCCGCAGTGGGAGTAGAGCGGGATCTCGTCACGGAAGGGACCGCCCAGCAGTCGGCAGACCGGTTGACCCAGTAGCTTGCCTGTCAGGTCCCAGAGCGCGATATCAATGCCGCTGAGTACGTTCATGACCCGGCCGCGTTGGGGATAGGCATAGAACATGTTGTGAAAGTGGACGTCGATGGCTAGTGGATCCTTGCCGATCAGGCCCAGATGGGGCAGCCGGGGGCCTTCCAGATGGGCAATCGCCGCACGCACGGACGGGCCTGTGCCGTGGCAGGGTCCGTAGCCGCAGATACCCGCATCTGTTTCCACCCGGATCAGGGTGGCGTTCTGCTGGGGCTGGAGGGCCTTAATGGCCGTGATCTTGACCTGACCGTCCAGGCCGCCTGTTTTGGGTAAGGAAGAGTTGGCCAGGGCGTTCTTCATGTGAAGGTTCTCCGATGCGATTGCTGATTGAGTTTTCTATTGATGATGAATACTCGCTGATTATTCCGATTTAGGCCAGTCAACGGAAATAAACGTCCCCGGCACGGGCCAGACGAATTCGGTGAGCCAGAGTGCTGCAGGCCCGTGCCGGGGACGCGCCGGATAGTTATTTTCTTGCGATGGTCTTAATCCGTGGATATTCGCGAAATTAGCGTTATCCGTGTCCTATCAGCTGAATCTACTGCGAAGACACCGATTTCACCACGGAGGCACGCAGATAAGCGCAGATGGAAAGAGTTTTTCCTCTGTGTATCTCTGTGCTCCCTCCGTGCCTCTGTGGTAAATGAGATCTTTTTGCAGCATAGTCATCAGCTTTCTCTCCGACAAGCTGCTAGAGTTTCGTATGGAATTCAAGCCATCCGGGTCTGGGTCTGAAGCCCAACATGACGTTGAGCTTTTACATCGGATTGCGTTCTTCATTGTTGGTGAGGATGTGGGTTGCCCCTCGCGCTTGAGCGTATGCAATGATGGCAAGCTTTAGCGCGGTTGTGATGCCCTTGCGCCGGTAGTTGCGCCGGACCCCAGTAAAATTCGTGTTGAGTTTCTGTGGATCGGCCTCGTTGTTCCAGATGCTCGAACTGCCTACACAGATGTCGCCGTGAACGGCTACGAACCAGCCATCTGCTAGAAAAGAAGGATTGTCGAATATTTTAGCATATTCTTCGATGGGCTCAGGTGTGAACTTACCCGTGCCCGGCTCGTCGGGCAGTATTTCCATGTCCATGCTGTAGATGCGCTCCATCCAGTCATCGAATCTCATTTGTAGCTTTGGCAAAGACAGAATCTCAATACCCAATGATTCGACCTGAGTCACCTTGTCCAGAAATGGTGACGGATCAAAGGCCGTCACATCCAGTTCGGAATCCTGATAGCGCATCACCTGACTGAAGCCTTGTCTCTGGAGAAAGGCAAGGCGAACGGGTCTATCCTCGCGCCAATAGGTGATGAGCAGTGTCGGCTTGACGTCGCGGCGATTCAAGATGGTTAGCAGCGTTTCCATCACTGCTGGGCAGATACCGTCTTTACCATATTCGAGGTGAGCGTAGAGGGGATCGACGTGAACGCCAAAGGCGTATCGGCTTGGATCACGCTCATATTCCTCGTGCCCGCACCATGCCTCGCCAATGATTTTCCGTGGCGCTTCCACCGACGCCGACGGGGCGTCCAGTTCAATCATCAGACGTTGCAAAAAACGACTGGGCGCCCGGGCTGCATCCTCGTATTTGATCGTACCAACCGAAAGAGGTTCATCCGGCCAGAGCGCATTGTAGATTTCAACGATGCGAGTATATTCTTCGTCGGTTGAGCTGAAAGGTCGGATTCTATACATCAGAGTGGTCAAAGGCCTCGTTGAACTGTCTGTGCCCGACTGGCTGATAGTTGGCGGTCGGGTCTGCTATGCACCGGGTTTTGACGCCGGCGCAACCGCGGCTTTCACCTAAACAGAAACACACCGCCTGAGTCCGTAACTTGGGTGTGCTGTCTAGCGCAGTCCCGCCAACAGGTCCATCTCGATCCGGCCATTCGGTTGGGGAAAGGCAGCGGTGAACGTCTCGGTTCCCGAAACCCGTTCTCTAAGGAACGGCGGCAGAAAGCGAAGGAAGCCCGGCCCGCCGCCGTACTGGCTGACATGAGCCTGACTTGCCGCCATCTTGATTGGCAGGTAGGCAGAGACATCGATTTTGGCATTGACCGGTGTGTGCCACGAGCTGATCTCGACCAGGTCGATGTCTTTGTTGCGCCCAATCGCTCGTGGGTCTTGGCCAAGCAGCGGCATGATTCGTGTAATCAGCTTGAGCAGGCGCTTATCGAAGGCGGTGTAGTAGAGCTTTTGGGGGCCTGTCCACAGCCCCGACCTATCGCGATTGCCGGCCGGCTGCGCATGGGTCAAGTGGAAGGCCGCTGTTGTCGCTTCGCAGACAAGGATGTGATCGGGATGGCCGTACCCGCCGGATGGATCGTGGGTAATGACAACGTCGGGCTGCAAGCGGCGAAAATAGCCGACAAGCTCAGCGGTCACCTGCTCGACCGTCTGTTGGATCAGCGCGTCGGGATGGTCGTTGTCCGGTGTATTTCTCATGCCGCTGTCCCGGTATGGCAGTGACCAGATGCTGGTCACACCCAGGGCAACAGCGGCATTGGCCAACTCAGTCGATCGTCGCTGGGCGAGTGTAGCATGTGTCTCCAGATGAGCCGGATCTTCGACAGATCCGGCTATGCCGTCGGTCGCGATGATTACGTGGACGTCAACGCCTTCGGCTGCATAACGCGCCAGCGTACCGCCGGGACCAAAACTCTCATCATCCGGGTGGGCAAAGATTCCCAGCAATACGGGTCTTCTTGACATGTCGCCTAGCCTCTCTTGAATGGATGATTTCTTTGCCGATGCTGTCTTGCTGTCGTGGCGTATTCGCTGTTGACTTCCCTCAAGAATACGCCAAACGTGCTCCAAGCTTCGTATGCTTGCCCCATTCTCACATGGTCATACAATTCACTCAAGTGTCGAACATCCTTCAACTGGCTTTCCAAGTTCCGCTCCTCTGATTTGCGTGGTTAGGACAAAAAAGAGGATTGGCGTACAAAGAATTCTTGTGTATTATTAGGAGTACGAATCTTTGAAGGAACAGGCGGACCATGTATCGCATTATCACGCTTATTCTAACAGAATGTCTGAATCTGATCTGTGTCTGCGAAATGCAGTGGCAGCGCGTGGGATCTTTCCGGTCCGCGTTTATTCAGGTTCAGGTAGGTCCGCGTCGGCATTATTTAGCATTCATACCAGTTATTGCAGGAGATTTTCTTTATGCGCCTCGGTCTGATCTTCCGAGTGCTCGGAGCGCTCCTCTACGGATTCATCGGGTACGAACTCGGTATTGTGGTGGTTGGCTCTTTTGAGTTGACTGCTGAATCGACACCCATAATTTGGGGAGCAACCTTGGGTGGGGCCCTGCTGGGCTTTCTGTTGGCGCCGTGGCTCATCATTGCTCCGGCGAAGGCTGCACGCAATGGGTTGCGCACTGTGCCAATGGCCGATTTGGTTGCCGGCACCATTGGTCTTGCAATTGGCCTGCTGATAGCGGCCCTGTTGGCCTATCCGATCTCACGTCTCCCCGCTCCATTCGGCACCATACTGCCCTTTTTGACTGTGATCGTCTTCGGTTATCTTGGGACCGCCGTCCTGGTCCTGCGCCAGGAGGATTTTTTCGCCTTCTTTCGTATCCGGTCTCGGGCTGATCGAGATTTGGCCTCTGTGCATCATGAGGATGATGCCAAGGCGGTCATGCTGCTGGACACGAGCGTGATCATCGACGGCCGCATTGCAGACATCGCCGAGACGGGATTCCTTCTCGGCGTTATCAAAGTGCCTCGATTTGTGCTTAATGAGCTACAATACATTGCTGATTCATCGGATTCACTGCGTCGCAACCGCGGTCGCCGAGGGCTTGAGATCTTGGATAGGCTGCAAAATGAATCGGCGGTCGAGATCGAGTTTATCGATGACGATCCCCAGGACGCACAGCAGGTCGATGATAAACTTATCAGCTTGGCGCGTATCGGGGGCGGGGCGATTCTGACCAATGACTACAACCTGAATCGCGTGGCGCAACTACAGGGTGTCAAGATACTAAACATCAATGAGCTTGCCAATGCCGTCAAATCGGTGCTCCTGCCGGGCGAGGAGTTGCCTCTCAAGATCATCCAAGAGGGCAAGGAACACAACCAGGGCGTCGGTTATCTGGACGACGGTACCATGGTGGTGGTCGAAAACGGCCGCCGCTATGTCAATCAAGAGGTCATGGTGCAGGTAACCAAGGTCTTGCAGACCAATGCCGGGCGGTTGATATTTGCGGCTCCGGTTGGGTGAAGCAACGTTCAATCGTTGATGATCCGGTTTGACGACAATGGTGACTGTGAATGAATGATTCTACTGCAAAAGGTCTCTTCTTGACACGAATTCACACGAATTTACACGAATTGTATCATCGCCTAGAGAGAACATTCGTGCAAATTCGTGTCTGGATTCCTTTTCGTAGAGCGAGGTACGGATTTGTCTCTCAAGAATCACGCAGCACGCAGCAATTTCTAGTTAGGAATAACGAATGGGTCTTCAAGTATATAACACGCTCAGCCGCCGCAAAGAAGAGTTTGTGCCGTTGCAAGAGGGCAAAGTGAGCATGTATGTCTGCGGGCCGACGGTCTATGCAGATGCACACGTGGGACATGCCATGGCGGCCGTCGTCTTCGACATGGTGAGGCGGTATCTCATTTACCGTGGCTACGAAGTGACCTATGTCACCAATTTCACCGATGTCGATGACAAGATCATTGCACGTGCCAATGAAACCGGTGAGGATCCGGTCGAAATGGCCAACTTCTTTGCTGAAAAATACCTTGAACATCTGGCCGATCTCAATGTCATGGAAGCGGATATCTATCCCCGCGTCAGTCAAGAGATCAGCAACATCATTCAGGTCATTCAAGATCTGGGCGAAGATGGCTACGCTTATGAGGTAGGCGGCGATGTCTATTTCCGTGTGTCTGCCGATGACGACTACGGCCGTCTGAGCAAACGCAAGTTGGACGAGGCGTTGACAGGTACCCGTGTTGCAGAGGACGGCCGCAAGGAGAACGTGGCCGATTTCGCCCTCTGGAAGTCGGCCAAACCGGGTGAGCCTTCCTGGGAGAGCCCATGGGGCCTTGGTCGCCCAGGCTGGCATATCGAGTGCTCCGCAATGTGTCTGCACCATCTGGGTGAGACCATAGACATCCACGGAGGCGGCAACGACCTGGTCTTCCCCCATCACGAGAACGAGATTGCCCAGAGCGAAAGCCTCACCGGCCATGCCATGGCGAACTATTGGATGCACAATGGCATGTTGCAGCTCTCCGGCGCCAAGATGAGCAAGTCGCTGGGGAACCTGGTCACCATCGATGAATTTCTGAAGACTCGCAGCGCCGACACCTTGCGGGCCCTGATCTACAGCGGCCACTATCGCAAGCCGGTGGCGTTCAACGACGAGTCGCTGGATAGCGCCGAGCGCGGCCTATCTCGGCTGCGTGGCGGCATGCGACCTGCAAAGGGCAACAGGAGCACCGGGGAAGAAGCCGACCTGCTGCGCCAAGCCAGCGAAGATGCCCGCGAGCGATTCATCACGGCGATGGATGATGACTTCAACACCAGCAGTGCATTGGCCGTACTCTTTGAATTGGTGAAGGCAATCAACACCGGGCGCGACCAGGGCGTTGCCGGCCCCTTCTACCAGGCGGCGCAGAGCACCCTTGTGGAGTTGTCCGGCATTCTTGGCATTTCGCTGTCGGAGACCGTCCAGGAAGCGGTGTCGAGCGTTGAGGTCAAGCCCTTCATCGATCTTCTGATCGATGTACGCACTGAAATGCGCGGGATCAAACAGTGGGCCTTGGCTGACAAAATCCGTGACCAACTGAACGAGCTGGGCGTCGTACTGGAAGACAGCCGAGAAGGCACGATCTGGCGTTTTGATGACTAGCAGGCGTCTTTGTCTGTTGAAACAAGCAGGCTGAACGGTACAATACAAATGGTACATCTCCCGGTCCCGGAATCAACCAGATTCCGGGACCGTTTGAGCTAAGTTGGGAACATTAAGACTCCCATGAAAAGGGTTCGCAAATGAGCGAGTTAATCTATGGCCGTCGTGCCGTTTTGGAAACACTGAAGGCAAATCGTCGCAATTTCTACCGGCTCTGGTTGGAGGGTGATCGCCCGCCCAAAACCGGCAGCAGCCTTGCCGAAATTCTTGAATTGGCCGAGGAGGCCAATGTGCCGGGCCGAAACATCAAGGGGGGACTGTTTGACAAACTCATGCGCGAGGGCGTGCGAGCACAGGGCGTTGCCCTGGAGGCAGGCGACTATCCCTACGCCAGGTTAGACGATTGTCTGGACCGTGCCGACATCGCCAAAGAACCGCCGTTACTGCTGATGCTTGATCATCTGCAAGATCCGCAGAATCTGGGGACGCTGATGCGTTCGGCAGAGGCCATGGGCGTACATGGCATCATCATCCCGGATCGACGTTCCGCAGGTATTACCCCGGCTGTTAGCAATGCCAGCGCGGGTGCGGTTGAGCATATGGCGGTTGTGCAGGTCAACAATCTGAACCGTACCATCGACACGCTCAAGAAACAGAATATCTGGGTCGCCGGCCTTGAGGGCGGTGAAGATGTCCCGCCAATGGAAGATGTGGATCTGAATGGCGCGATGCTGGTCGTGGTGGGTAGTGAGGGAGCGGGGTTGAGTCGGCTGACGCGCGAGAAGTGCGACTTCCTACTCCGCCTACCCATGGTCGGCTCAATTGATAGCCTCAACGCTGCGGTGGCGGGCAGCATCGTCCTGTACGCCGCGCGACGGGCCCGTCGATAAGGAACCCGGTTTGATGACGTTTCGATACTGTCCCTATTGCGCCACTGAGCTCACAGAAGCCTTCAGCGGGGGACGGCGGCGACCGCACTGTCCGGCCTGTGGATACATCCACTATCGAAACCCGACGGTCGGTGTTGCGGTTGTTGTGCGTCTGGAAGACGCGGTCCTGCTCGGGCGTCGATCTGCCGGCAGTTCGTATGCAGGCCGGTGGTGTATTCCCTGTGGCCATGTCGAGTGGGACGAGGATGTGCGTGAGGCCGCTGTACGCGAATTCGCAGAGGAGACCGGCCTGTCTGTCCGATTGGGTGATGTGCTGGCCGTCCACTCGAATATCCACAACCCGGCGCAGCATACAGTCGGCATTTGGTTCGCCGGCTCTGTTGAGACGGGCGAACTCCAAGCGGGCGATGATCTCGACAAAATTGACTACTTTGCGTTGACGGGGCCGCATCCGTCGCTAGCCTTTCCTACTGATGAGCTTGTCCTGAACCAACTTCGACAATCCTTGCAACCATGAACATCACGTTGTTACCGCCGGGACATCCCGCCTGGGACTTGGAAGTCGATGCGCTGGGCGTGCAGCTTGGCGCGCCGGACAATCCGACGCTCTTCCCGTATCACTATCTCTCGGTCGTTTTTCAGCGTATCGGCGGGCAGATTGTTCTCGTCGATCAGGGCGATATGCGCATCGGTATTGGTTTTCTTTTCCCGCGTCATGAGCCCGAAAACACTGACCCCAAAAGCACCGTCACTGAAGGCCATGCGTATACGCTGCGTTACCATCGTGTCTATGAGGCTTCGGGGGTCGATCCGGATTCGTTGACCACTATCGTCTCGAATGCGTTGGGCGGCAGCGCAATCGTCTACTACGACCCCACGGCCGCCCAGGAGTATGCCCCGACCCACGTCACCTATGGCGAGCTCGATATCGGACGGCCCGAGCCATACGAAGCCAAGCTAGTTAGCGAGCTCCAAGCGATAATCTGGGGCAGCCCGTCGGAATTCCTATATCCCACCGACATCCATAGCGTCGGCTTCCGGGCCGGCACATCCTTGATCGCACGCTTCGAAGAGGTGTCGGTCGGCTATCTGTTTGGGATGTACAAGTTTGGCGGGCCGGGGCTGCCTGCGCCATGGAGTCAGCTATATCGGGACGATGTGCGCCTTGAGTCCCAATCAATGGGTGTGCTGCCCGAGTATCGTGGACGGCATATTGCCTATTTGCTCAAACGAGCACAGGGAAAGCAGGCGTGGAACGAGGGCATTGGGGTTGTCCACTGGACTGTTGATCCGCTTCAGTACCCGAATGCTGTGCTGAACTTCGGCCTGTTGCGTGCCGTTGCCTTCAATTTCTATCCCGACCTCTATCCCTTTCGCAACCAGCTCAACCGGGTCCATCCTTCGCGGTTTGCCATCACGTGGCTAGTCGGCTCTCAACGTGTGATGGATGTTCCCCTCTACGACGTGCGTGCCCGCGTCCTTGACCTGAGTCATCATTCTGAAATCGAACAGGTCAATCAGGGCTGGACCAATGTCAATTTTACCCTTGACGCTCCGCTGATCGCGATCGAAATCCCCAGGAACTGGACCCAGTTGCAGGCCGAGGCGATTGCCGAAGCCCAGCAGTGGCGTGAGGCGACAGACCGCATCTTTGCGCATTACATCGGCAGACAGAAGGGCGACTATGCGATCACCGGTGTGGGTCGGGATAGTGATCGCCGCTTCCTGATTGCCGAACGTGTTGATGACGCGCTTTGGAGTGCGTTGGGGCGGTGAATAATCGGCCAATTATCAATTGTTGATTGCCAATGGTCCCCGGCGATCATGAATCCGTCATGGATCGGTCAATAAGCCTCAATTTGTCGCTAGAAATGGCCCCAGGCGCCGTAGCTATATTCGCTACGACGCCTGGGGCCATTTCTATTTAACTCATGTCCAATATCCCAGAAATTGGCTATTGACGGCGGTGCAAACGTATGATAACATACGAAACACCGCATACGTTTGCATAAAAACAAACAACGAGATTTCCCCATGGATCATCAAGGCATAGATAGGGCGCGTAAGCGTCCTGTGACGATGCGCGATGTAGCCGAGCTGGCAAAGGTTTCACAGAGCACGGTTTCCCGCGTCCTCAGCGGATCCGAGAGTTCGGTGCCTATTGGCGAGCAGACACGACAGCGTGTGCTTCACGCTGCGGAGCAGCTGGACTACCACCCCAATTTGCATGCTGGCAGTCTGCGTGGCCAGAAGACGCGCATGATCGCCATGATGATCGCGGACATCGCCAACCCGTTCTACCATCCCATGGTTCGAGCGGCGCAGGATATCGCCGCCATACATCGTTATGACGTTATGGTGGCTAGTTCGGATCACACGTATGAAAGCGAGCAAGCATTCGTTGAATCTGTGATCCGGCGGCCGGTGGACGGGATCTTTATGGTCCCATATCACCTGAACGACACCGATCTTGATACGTTGATCGATCGTACCGGGGCGGCACTTGCGGTGGTAGGGCAACACATCACTCATCCCCAGGTAGATGTCGTCTTCGGCAATGACCATAAGGAGACAACGGATGTTGTCCTGTGGTTGCATACAGTTAAGGGGCATGAACGTATTGGTTTTCTTGGCGTAGCGGATCGTTTCACGGCAGATCGTTTCTCCGCGGGGCCTCGCCGGCTGGATGCCTACCGCAAGGCAATGCGCACTGCCGGGCTTGACGTGTTGTCCGGCTACGAGCAGGTCGGCGACTGGTCGCCGGAGAGCGGATATCACGCCATGCAGGGACTACTAGCACTGACTGCGCCGCCTACTGCCGTCTTTGCCTGCAATGACCTGATGGCAATCGGGGCCATCGAGGCCGTGAGAGACTACGGTATGAACGTCCCGGAGGACGTAGCTGTTGTCGGCTTCGACGATATTCCTGCTGCGTCTTGGGTGTCGCCGCGCCTTTCCACGGTCGCTCAGTTCCCCGGCGAGATGGGTTCGCTACTGGTGGACGCCTTGTTTGAACGTATCAGCGGTCAATATGACGGCCCTGGGCGGCGGTTTGAAGTGCAGTGTCGCTTTGTTGAGCGTGGCTCTACCGAAGGCAGATGTCACTCTTGATCCTTTCTGCAGTTTCTGCAACATCTGTGTCCTGCCCGTTCTTCCATCTGCATATAGTCGTGGCAAAAGGACTTTTCGCACGAATTTCGCACGCTTGTCTGGTTTCAGCGCAACGATTCTGTTGCGTTCTATAGAAGTATCCGTCTTTTCAATTGTTTCACTTACTTGAAGGAGAAACACAATGCGCAAGATCTTGTTTGGCCTGACCCTATTGATGGTCATGGCACTGCTTCTCACTGCTTGTGGGGCGCCGCCGGCTCCAACTGGCGACACCGCTGCCGAGCCTGCCGCTGAAGAGGTGGCTGCGGCTCCAGCTCCAGATGCAGAGCCTACGCCTGTCGTCAATGCCTTTGGCCAGTGTGATGATCCACTGAGGCTATGGCACGGCCTTACCGGCTCCGACGGGGCCGTCTTTGCCGAGATGCTAGGGCAATTTGCAGATGACAACCCTGACTTTTGCTTCGAGTCACAGGGCATTCCATGGGATCTCTTCTTCCAGAAGTATCCCACCTCAGTGGCAGCGGGCGACCCGCCGGATCTCGTGATCTTCCACGCTGCCGAAGTGCAGCAGATGGCGGCCGAGGGTTTGATGCAGTCCATGGACGATTTTTATGAAATAACCGACCTCGGCAAAGATCAGTTCAATGATGTGTTGCTTGACCAGATTTCGGTCGAGGGCGCAGCCATGGCGGTCCCCTTCGACAACCACGGCTGGATACTCTGGGCCAACACCAAGGTGATCGAGGACGCCGGTCTCGATCCGACGCAAATTCCGACAAACGGTGATGATTTCATTGACTGGGCAATGCAGATCACGACGGACGTTAACGGTCTGCATCCGGATGAAGATGGCTTTGATCCCGACAACGTCGCTGTCTACGCCACCTACTGGACATGGCCGCGCTTCACGGTGCCGACTATACTGTGGCAGTTCGGCGGTGGCGTGGTGAGTGATGACCTCACAACCGCAACCCTGGACAGCGAGGAATCGATTGCAGCCGTTCAGTACATACATGACCTGATGTACGAGTACCACGTCATGAACCGCTACCAGCCGGGCACCCCCTACGGCGGTGAGCCGTACGAGAACAACAGCATCGCTCTGTGGTGGGAAGGCACTTGGACCGGTGGGTTCATGCGCGATCGCCCTGAGGTGGCCGCTGTGACCCAACCCATGTTCATCAACTCATACGCACCCGATGGCAACCAGGCGGTCAAGTTCGACTCGCATATCTTCTCGATACCCACGGGCGCAGATGACGAGGGTCGTGAGCAGTCCTATGCCATGATCAAATACCTGCTGGAAAACGGTGCATATTGGGCGACGTCGGGCCAGGTACCGGCCCTCAAGTCAGTACAGGCGCTGCCTGAAGTGCAGGAGATTGAGTCCGTCGCTGTTGCCGCTGATGAGTTTAACCAGATTGGCCGCACAGATACGGCACATCCAGCCTTTATCGAGATTCAGACCGCATGGGAGACAGCTATCGGCAACGCCCTGGCCACCGAGGATGCGGATATCGAAAAGGCCCTGAGTGACGGCGCCGAGGCGATCCAAACGATCCTCGATCGCCCGTAGCTGCGTTTCATCGTAATCGATGCAGGCCGGTGGGGCCTGGCTTGACAATCCCACTGGCCTGCGCGGGTATTGCACTACGATGAAATGAAATGAAGATCGAACGGTTTAGTGGTCTACCAGGAAGCGCTCTTGCTGATCGCCTGGCCAGCGAGAGCCTTCCTAGAACGTGAAAACGACATGCAATTCAATCGCATGTCCGAACATGGAGAAGAGAATCATGGCGACAATGACTGCACCGCCAGCTCCTTCCGCAGCCACGGCCTCTGGGAGCCGGCGGTGGAAGACCCTGCGCAACCAACTCCCCAACTATCTCTTCATTTTGCCCCACTTTGTGTTGTTTGCACTATTCCTGCTCTGGCCCATCTTTCGTGGTCTGCAGATCAGTCTCTATGACTGGAAGATCATGCTCGATGATCAAAACTACATTGGTTTGGCCAACTATGAAGCATTGATGAACGACAAGGTATTCTGGCAAGTGTTGGGCAACACGGTCTGGTTCACGATCTTGACCGTCTCGATCAACGTAGTGTTGGCGCTGTTGGTTGCCACCGGGCTGAAGCATTCCTTTTACGGAAGCGAGTTTCTGCGCGTGCTCTTCTATATGCCCGGCATCGTTTCGGTCTCGGTTCTGGGGATCATCGGAATCCGTATCTGGGAACCTGAACTCGGTATTATCAACTATTATCTCGCCAACGTTCTTGGCGGTCCGCGTATCCAATGGATCAGCAACCCTGACTTGGTGATACCAGTCCTCTCAATCACCACCATCTGGTGGACATTTGGCTTCCCCATGCTCGTCTTCATCGCCGGTCTGCATGCGATTCCGGAAGCGCTCTACGAGGCCGCAAAGATTGACGGCGCCAACCCCTTCCAGTCCTTCCGTAGGATCACGTTGCCGCTGATCATGCCTTCCATGCTTTTTGTGGTGGTAACCCAATATATCGCGCACATGCAGGTCTTTGCCCAGCCGTATATCATCACCGGCGGCGGACCCGGTAATGCGTCACGTTCCGTCGTACAGTATCTTTATGAAACGGCCTGGAAGTTTTTCCGTTATGGGTATGCGTCGTCGATATCAGTGGTGTTAGCGCTTATCATGGTCGTAGTTACCGTTATCCTGTTTTCGCTCATGCGTCGTCGCGCCTAATATCGAGGCACAGGAGGAAACATGTCCACAGCAAATCGAAATGTCACGTTGGCACGCAGCAAGGCTCAGCGAAAGCACGCCAGACACTCGCTCATCATGTGGCTAATCTTTCTACCGTTGATCATCATCATCATCGTGCCTCTGTTGTACATGGTATCCATGGCGTTTACCTTTGAAGCGAACCAGTACGTCGTGCCCATCCGCTGGATTCCGCAGCCGCCGACCTTGTCGAATTTCCGCAAGATCTTTGTCGACCCTCTGCTTCCTTTGGGGCGCTGGTTTCTCAACAGCTTGATCGTGGCCAGCGTTGGCACTGTTATCATCCTGTTCGTTTCATCATTGAGCGGCTACGCCTACGCGCGTCTCCAGTTTCCAGGCAGGGACATGATCTTCTCTGTGCTGCTGTTCAGCCTGATGATTCCAGCGGCCATCACGCTAATTCCCGCCTTCCTTCTGTTGCGCGATCTGAGCCTGCTGGACACCTACCACGCCATCTGGTGGCCCGCTGCTGCGGCTGTGATCGGAATTTTTCTCATGCGCCAGCACTTCTATTCCATCCCTTCCGAATTTGGAGGACGCTGCCCGTGTCGACGGCGCCGGTCGATTCCGTATCTATTGGCAGATCTGCCTGCCGTTGGTGCGAGGTGCAATGGTTGCGCTTGCCATATTTTCCTATCTTGCCCTGTGGAATGACCTGTTTTGGCCGCTTATCGTCCTCAACCAACAGGCCAAATTGACGCTGCCCATCGGTCTAGTGGTGCTCCAGCAGGGAAGCTATGTTCAACGTGGGCTGGCCTTTGCCGGCGCGTTTATTGCCACCATGCCTGTGATGATATTCTACGCCATCTTTCAGCGCAGAATCATTGCTGGCGTGACCATGACCGGCATGGCCGGGCAGTAGAGACAATGCAGAAAATATTGGTCCAGAAAGGAACACGGATCTACGCGAAGAGATTTCCCATTCGTGTAGATCCGTGTTCCTTTCTGGACCATCTCTTTTGAAGCTCACATTCATAGGAGTCTTTCATGAAAAAGACTACACTCTCTCTTCACACAAAGTTTCAGATCGGCGAAGTCGACGAACGGATCTACGGCGGCTTTCTGGAACATCTGGGCCGCGCCGTCTACGAAGGCGTCTATGATCCCGACTCAGCCCACGCCGATGAGGATGGCTGTCGTACCGATGTGATGGCTGCGCTCGACCGCTTGAAGATGACGGCCATGCGCTATCCCGGCGGCAATTTCGTCTCCGGCTACCACTGGGAAGACGGCGTCGGCCCGCGTGACGAACGACCGACCATGCGTGACCTGGCCTGGCAGAGCAACGAGCCCAATCTCTTCGGCACCGATGAGTTCATCTCCCTCAGCGGCAAGATGGAGTGGACACCCATGATCGCGGTCAACCTGGGCACGGGATCGCCCGAGGAAGCGCGCAACTGGGTCGAGTATTGCAACGCCCCGGCCGGTACCAAGTATGCCGACATGCGCGCTGCCAACGGCAGCCAAGAACCCTTCGACGTCAAGCTCTGGTGCCTGGGCAATGAGATGGACGGCCCCTGGCAACTCGGCCATGTGCCTGCCGACCAGTACGCCATCCGCGCCCAGCAGGCCGCCAAGATGATGAAGGATGTCGACCCGTCCATCGAACTGGTGGCCTGCGGCTCCTGCGCCATCGGTCTGCCCACCTACATGCAGTGGGATCGCGAGGTGCTCGAATACCTAGGCGACTGGACCGACTACGTCAGCCTGCATCGCTATGTCGGCAACGAGGACGGTGACACCGCCGACTACCTGGCCGTGACCAACAGTATCGATCAGCAGATCGAAGAGATGGACGCTGTCTGCAAATTTGTACAGGCCAAGCAGCGCAGCGACAAGCGTGTCTATCTCTGTTTCGACGAGTGGAATGTCTGGTATCGGGCGCGCAGTGGCGAACACGTAGACGGCGCAGGCAAATTCGCGCCGCCGTTGCTGGAAGAGGTCTACAATCTGGAGGACGCCTTGGTCGTGGCCGGCTTCTTCAACAGCTTCATCCGCCACGCCGACGTGCTCAAGATCGCCAACATCGCCCAGATCGTCAACGTCATCGCCCCGATTCTGACCAAGGGCGACGAGTTGCTCATCCAGTCGATCTTTTATCCCTTTGAAATGTACACCAAGCGACGTAACGGCGTCGCCCTTCAGGTCGAGGTCGATGGACCTGGCTACACCAGCCAGAGCTACGGCGAGGTCACAACTGTTGACGCCAGCGCCATTCTCGACGGCAATCAGGTGCATGTCTTTGCCGTCAACCGCAGTCTGGACGAACCGATGACGATCCAGGTCGACATCGCTGATGTGGCCGTGGCTTCACTGGTCGACGGCGAGTTGCTGACCGGTCCGTCTGCCGATGCCTTCAACGAGTATGATGCACCGGATCGCGTCAAGGCAACGGCGTTTGATGCCGTTGACGTAACCGCCGGCAAGGCGACGTTTGAGTTGCCGCCGCTCTCGGTGGCGGCTGTCACGTTGAAGCTTGGGGCGTAGTCGCTGAATCCGTACAGAATGTAATCGAACCATGAGATTGTCTGGGCTGCTTCCTGTTTTCGAACGTGTTTGTGCACACAGCACCGGCACTTCAAAACTGGGGCGGCCCAGTCCGTTATTGCCCGGCAAATTTGTGGCGATGAGCCGCATGTCATTGGTAGGGAGAACTAGATGACGAAAATTCCACGACCCGAACACCCGAGACCCTATTTCCAGCGCACCGAGTGGCAGAGCCTTAACGGTCCCTGGCGTTTCGCTTTCGATCCCGATCTCATTGGTGAGCAGATGCGCTGGTATCTGCCTGACTCAGGCCAGATTGCCAATCTCTACGGTCCGCCCCGATCTGGCGGAGGCAAGAATCTCGAAATCACCGTGCCGTTTCCATGGGAGAGCAAGCTTTCCGGCGTTGAACGGACCGACTACAAGGGCGCTGCCTGGTATGAACGCGAAGTCGATGTCCCATCAGAATGGGCCGGCAAGCGCGTCTATCTCAACTTTGAGGCCGTCGACTGGCAGGCCCGTGTCTGGGTCAATGGCATCTTCGCAGGCGAGAACGACAACGGCTATCTTCCCTTCTCCATCGATCTCTCTCGCTTTGTAGAGCCGGGCAAAACAGCACTCGTTGTTGTGCGTGCCTACGATGTGGCCGATGCCAGTACCATGGTCGGCAAACAGGTGCCGCGCTGGTACACCTACAGCAGCGGCATCTGGGGTTCGGTCTGGCTGGAGGCCAGAGCCGCCAACCACATCGACAAGGTGCGTGTGACGCCCGATGTGGCCGGCGCGCAGGCAAAGATGAAACTTGATCTGAACGTTGCCCAGGCCGGCGCTTTCACATTGAGCCTAGCCGCCAAGGATGATGCATTTCCAGCCGTGAGCCTGACGCTGACTCTGGAGGCCGGTGAACAACAGGTCGATGTGATTGTGCCAGTGCCCGCTCCGCAGCTCTGGAGTCCCGAGACGCCCTTCCTCTACGATTTCGTGGCCGAGCTCAAGACGGAAAACGGCGATGTCGATCAGGTGGAGAGCTACTTTGGCATGCGCACCGTGGGACGCGCCAAGTGGGACGGCAAGGCCTACGAGTACATTTTGCTCAACGGCGAACCTGTCTATCCTGCGCGGCGCATTGGACCAGGCTTTTCACCCCGACGGCCTTCACAGTTATCCGTCCGATGATGTCATCCGGGGCGATATCCAGCTGGCCAAGGACCTGGGTCTGAACATGCTGCGCTGCCACATCAAGATCAACGACCCACGCTACTACTACTGGGCTGATCGACTGGGTCTGCTCATCATGTACGACATGCCCTGCGCCGATCTGGACACGCCGGCCATGCGCCGCATGTACGAGGCCGCGCTGCCACGTGCCATCGCCCGCGATTTCAACTCGCCCTCGATCTTCGCCTGGGTGCTCTTCAACGAGACCTGGGGCCTGACCGAACATCGCATGCGCCACAGCCATCTCTGGGTCCAGGAGATGGTGGAACTGGCCCGCAGCCTGGATTCGACCCGGCTGATCGAGGACAATTCTCCCTGTCACTACAACCACGTCGAGTCTGATATCAACTCGTGGCACTACTACATCAACGACTATCCACAGGTGCGCAAGCACATCCAGATGGTTGTCGATGAGACCTATCCCGGCTCAGAATTTAACTATGTCGGTGGCGACTTTGTCCAGAGCGAAGCACCGCTCATGAACAGCGAGTACGGCGGCATCTCGGCCAAGCATGGCGATCAGGACATCGCCTGGTGTTTCAAGTATCAGACCAGCGAACTGCGCAAGCATGACAAGATCTGCGGCTATGTCTACACAGAGCTGGACGACATTGAGTGGGAGCACAACGGCTTCGTCAACTACGACCGCAGCGCCAAGGAGTTCGGCTACGACGCATATGTGCCCGGCATGACCGTCGCCGATCTGAACGGCGCGGACTTCGTCGGCTGTGATGCGCCGCCCTGTCAGACTGTCCGTCCCGGCTCAGTCATTGACTTGCCCATTTTCGTCAGTCATTGGGGCGTGCCGATGGGCTCTGGTCAAGTGCGTTGGCAGGTAGATTTCATCGACCGTTTCGGCGTCAAGCGAACCGAAGAGAGCGGCGCCGTTGATCTGATCCCCCAACACTTCGGGGTGTCCGATGCCGGCTTTCTGACCTTGACCATGCCGGATGAGCCTGGCCTGACTACAATCGCGTTGGTGCTGCACGACGAGACCGGCGCGATTCGTGCCCGAAACTATGTCAACGTTGAGGTTCGAGCCGAGCAAGAAACGGCAGTGGAGAAGGTCGAGCAGGGCTGGGCCGTGCGCTTTGCGCCGGGCGCCTTTGCGCGCACCAGTTGGCCTCGCACATTCACCGACGCGGCCGAGGCGCGCTTCTCGGCCACCGGCAGTGGCTGGGTCGAGTATCGGGTGGCATTGCCGACCGAGATCGACCGGCCGCAGATCGGGTCGATGCACCTGAAAATAGAAGCCGGCGCGCGGGCCGGCTTTGCCAAGGTCGACTGGCCGCAGAAGACATTCGGACTCAACTACCCGCAGACCGAAGTCGACCGCAAGACGCCCAGTGATATGACTGTATGTGTCAACGGCATCACGGTTGAGACTGTGCGTCTGCCCGATGATCCGGCCGACGCCCGTGGCGTGTTGAGCCATCACGCCGGCATCGACCCCGGAGCGTACGGCTATCTGGTCGATGTGCCGGTGACCGGTGATGCCCTGACAAGCGTGGCCCAGAGCGAAAGTAACGAGATCGTCCTGCGTTTCGAGGTCGAGGCCGACGCTGAATATCCCGGCGGTCTGGCCTTCTACGGTGCGACCCGCGGCAGCCTGCCCATTGATCCGATGTTGTTCATCGAGATGGCCTGATCACGTAGGGACAGGTCTCAGACCTGTCCTCGCATAATCATCCGCGAGATGCCGGTCGCGCAACCACCACGGCGCGACGCATACGATACCCGTAGACCCGTGCGCACGTGGGCGTGCGCACCAAACATTGATTGAGATGACATAACGCGTAGGGACAGGTCTCAGATCTGTCCCTACCGTCACGAACACCTTAATTACGGAGCAAACAAAAATGACCTTTCGAGAACGAATTTCGCTGGACGGCACCTGGGATTTCTTCTTCGATGCCACCGGTGATGTTTCTTTTGAACAAGCTCCCGCATCAGACGGCTGGCGCGATGCCATCGTGCCCATGCCCTGGCAGGCCCAGTTTGATGACCTGCGCCTGGCCTCCGGTGTCGGTTGGTATCGACGCTCGCTCACATTGGACGCGACGGTTAGCGGTGCAGCCATTCTGCACTTCGGCGCGGCTGACTATCACGCCACGGTCTGGCTCAACGACGAACTGATCGGTGAGCACGAGGGTGGCTACTTGCCGTTCGAGTTTGATGTGACGGCGAACTTGGTGGTCGGCGAGAACGTCCTGGTCGTCAAGGTTGTCGACCCCGACACCGATGCCACATCGTTGGCCCGACTATCCCTTCACCGAGATCCCACATGGCAAGCAGAGTTGGTATGGCCCTGATCGGCGGACTCTGGCAGAGTGTCTGGCTGGAGAAGCGCTCTTCGGCGCATATTGATGGCCTGCGCTTAACACCTGATGTCGCGACCAGCAGCCTTGCCGTCGAGACTACCATTGCCGGTGTGCCTGCCGGCGGAGCTTTGCTGCGCCTGACGGTCCACGATCCTGACGGTACCGAAGTCGCCGCAGACGACGTCGCGGTCTCCGCTGCCGGCATGATCGCAACCGACGCGCTGCGTCATCGACCCGGGCGAGATCCGCCTGTGGAGTCCGGACTCACCGGCGCTCTATTCGGTGACCGCTCAACTCATTGTTGCCGGCGTCATCGTTGATCAGACTCGTGATGCCTGTGGCTTCCGCACGGTCGAATCTCGCGATGGTCGCATCTATCTAAACGGCGAACCGATCTACCTGCGCGGCGCGCTCGATCAGGCCTACTATCCTGAGACCATCTACACGCCGCCTAGCCTTGAGTATCTGGAAGACCAGGCACGCAAGGCCAAGGAACTGGGCCTCAACTGCCTGCGCATCCATATTAAGGTCGGCGATCCGCGATATTACGAAGTCGCTGATCGTTATGGACTCTTGGTCTGGACCGAGATTCCCAACTGGATCCATCTCTCTGCTGATGCCGCCCGGAGAGGCGAGCAGACCTTTCGGGAGATGGTCGCGCGCGACTGGAACCACCCGTCGATTATTGCCTGGACACTGATCAACGAAGACTGGGGCACAGATCTGGTGCACAACCCCGAGCATCGCCGCTGGCTGGCCGACTTCACCACCAGGGCAAAAGAGATCGATCCGACACGTCTGATCGTTGACAATTCGGCCTGCCATCGCCAACTCTGCATGTGGCGGGCGATGTGGAGGACTATCACCACTACCGCGCCATCCCCGATCACGCCGACGACTGGGACGAATGGGTTGCAGATTTCGCTAGGTCGCGCCGATTGGGCCTGGGCCGACGACTATGCCGACAATCGCCGACCGGACCTGCCGCTGATCGTCAGTGAATTTGGCAACTGGGGATTGCCCGATCCCGAACTGCTGAAAGAGCATGGCGCCGATCCCTGGTGGTTCGAGACCGGCCACGACTCAGGCCTCGGCATCGTCTATCCCCATGCCATGCGCGGGCGCTACGACTCCTACGAGCTGGACCGAGTCTTCGGCAGCTTCGACAAATTCGTCACTGCCAGCCAGGAGCACATGGCGCGCAGCCTCGCCTACGAGATCACGAGTATGCGCCTGTTGCCCGAGATCGCCGGATATGTCATCACCGAGTTCACCGATCTGCATTGGGAATGTAACGGCCTCATGGACATGCAGCGCAATGTCAAGCAGGGGCTGGACACCTACTTTGTGGATCTGAATCAGGACAATGTCGTGACCATCCGGCCTTTGTCCTGGAGCGGACGACCGGGCGCCATGTTGCCGGTTGACCTGCGTGCAGTCGGCGTCGACGGAATCGACGGCAAGGGCGTGCTGCATTGGCAGATCGGTGAGGTCAGCGGCGAGATCCCGGCGCCGGGCGGAATCGTCAAGATGCCGTTACCGAACGCCACCGATAGCACAAGCGGTCTGGCGACAATTGGCGCACGTTGGTTCTCGGACTCTGGAGAACAGATTGCCGCCGGCTCTGTCGAGGTCGCTTATCTTGAACCACCGGTTTCGGGGAAGCCGCTCTATGTGGTCGCTGATGTTGAACTGGCAACGACGCTATCGGCCTTGGGCTATCAAGTGGTCGAATCGATGGACGAGGCAGCGCTGCTGGTCACGCGCAGCGTGACGCCCGAGGTGATGGCCGCTGTGCAGGGCGGGGCCAATGCGCTGCTGATCGCTGGTGTCGAGATGCTTGGGCAGCCAAACGCCATCAGCCTGCCCTTCGCCATGATGGTTCCGCGTGAGGGGACCCAGTGGCAGGGCGACTGGGCGACCTCCTTCAGTTGGCTGCGCAAGGAGGGCCCGTTCGAGCATCTGCCCGGCGGTCCGCTGATGGAGATGGAATACGCCAAGCTGATGCCGGACGTGGTCATCGCCAACGCCTCGCGCATGAGCATGCAGAGCTCGACCTGGGCCGCCCTGGCCCTGGGCTGGATCCACCACGTGGTCTCGTTGCTTTCGACGTTCCCGTATGGCAGAGGCCAGGCAACGGTCACGACTTTCAGGCTGTCCAGCGAGCTTCTGGCTGAGGATGTGGCGGCGCAGGGGCTCTTTGCCGGGTTGGTCAGGCTGGCAACCGACGAGGGCTAGAATCAGATTGAGCCCCAACAGCCCAGGTGATGCCGCCGGCATCACCTGGGCTGCTGGCTCAGGGATCATTGGTTTTCACGTTGTTGGCTTCCGTTGCATCAGCAATTAGTGACTCGACGCCCGGTCGCAGCGACTCTGCTGACACGAGCGCTAGATAGCGCGGCATTCGACGCGCGCTGCAGGCGTGACGGTTCTTAAGGTGTCATGCTGGCTATCCAGATGACAATCTGCTACTTTAATTCAGTGCTATCTGCAAGCGGTCCAGGCGCAACAGAATGGCCAGATCACGTTTTGGGTGCGTGCCGTCGTGTGATCAGGGCTGATGCCTGTTGCCGTGCCGGACGGATTCGGAAGCGGCTGGCGCTATTGGACGAGCCCTGTAAGGTTATCGAGAATACAGGCGAGCGCCTGTTCGAGACAGAGGTTCTTCGGCCGCGAGGCACGCTCTTGTTAGAGCAGTATATGCCGGAAGATGATAGCTTGCAGGAGATCGAGTCCTGTGTTCGGCGGGCCATTGCGATCGCTTGCCGAGAGCAGGAAAAAACACGGGAGATTGGCGCCACAACAGACTTCAGCCGATTGCAGCTCCGGCTGGGAAATCGCACTGAAGCGCAGCAATGCCTCGCTCCGATCTATGGGTGGTTCGGCGACGGATTTGATGCTCCTGACCTGGTTGCTGCCAGAGAGCTATTTGACGAAATAGATTCACCGGCTGTAAGAACAGAATGAACCATGGGCAATAATCGTCAGTTGCTCCATTTCCCTGAAGGAGTGAGACCCGCCAACCGATGAACACCGTATGATCAGATTGCCTGTAATCAGGCGATTACCGGACAGACAAAAGAAGCCTCAATGCATTTCCACTACATCGTCTATGGCCTGAACTACCAATGATGCGTGAATCAATCCCGCTTTCCTCAAAAGTAGCTCGCCGCCGGACTGGCTAATGTCTCCCCGTTACGTTTTTTCGCCCACTCCATGTCTCAATCACGCTGTAAGGGAGGACCATACGATGCACCAACGACGGATCGCTCATGTTGTCCGGCTTGTGCTCTTCTTGGCGCTTGCCACCGGATCTATCTTCGCCACCCCAACGCATGCCCAGGAGGATGGCCCCGATAGTAACAGCCATTATCCGCAGTACCGCAAAACTTGCTATGAGCCCAGAGGTAGCATCTGGAACGGTTGATCTGCGCTACAGAAGTGTTCGTAGCAAGTTTTGCGGTACTGCCATTATCCCATTGTCTTTGACCGCCTGAACACAGAAGATGGCCTCTCCTATCCAGGCGTCAACGATATGATCCAGGACGATCTGGGCTTCATCTGGATCGCTACCGCCGAGGGGCTGAACCGCTATGATGGCAACGAGTTCAAGGTCTACAAGCATGACCCCAATGACCTCACCTTCCTCAGTCGCAATCATGTGGAGGCAGTCTTGCAGGACAACCACAATCCGGACATCTTTTGGGTGGCCACGGAACAAGGGCTGAACAAGTTTGATCGGCGCACCGAGCGCTTCACATGGTATCTCCACGATCCGGCGGACCCTAGCTCCGTGGCCAGTGACGACCTTGCTGCCCTGGCCCAAACCGATGATGGTCTCTTGTGGGTCGGCACCCGCTATGACGGCTTGGATCGCTTCGATCCCAACACGAACACCTTTACCCACTATCGCCACAACCCCGAAGATCCCAGCAGTATACGGGATGACCGCATTCGTCTGCTCTATTTGGATCGAGCCGACACAGTGTGGGTGGGGGGCTTTTTGGAGGGGATATCCCGTTACGACCCTGCTACAGGCGGTTTTGCCCACATCCAGCATGACCCGGACAATCCCAACAGCCTCTCCGGCCCGCGGGTGCGGGCTTTCCATCAGGATCCCGACGGCACCTATTGGATCGGCACCGGCTATTCGGGATTAAACCACTACGACCCCGCCACCGGCATTATCACCCACTATCGCCACGACCCGGACAATCCCAACAGTCTAAGCGAGGACGCAATCGAAACGGTCCTGCGCGATCGTGCCGGGATTCTTTGGGTCGGCCTCTACACTTTGGGCATCAACCGGTTCGATCTGACCACCGGCGTTGTCACCCGCTACCCGAACGATCCCCTAGATGAGACCAGCTTTGCCGGCGAGTGGGCGGATACCATGTTCGAGGATCGCTCCGGTCTGATCTGGGTGGGCACCGACGAAAACGGCATCAACAGATTTGACCCCCGACCCATGCCCTTCACCCATTTGCGCCATGACCCCGCGGACGAGAATAGCCTGAGCCATGATCGGGTGCTGGCTGTTTTGGAGGACCCGGCCGGCTTCATCTGGCTCGGCACCGGCAACGGGCTGGACCGCTATGAGCCGACCACCGGGCGCTTTACCCATTATCGCCACGACCCGGACGATCCCAACAGCCTGAGTGACGATTTTGTGCAATCCCTGGCCTAGAGCCCGGATGGTACGTTGTGGGTGGGCACGGGCTACGATGGCTTGAACAGCTTTGATCCGGCCACCGGGACCTTTTCCCGTTATCCGTCTGACCCAGACAACCCCAACAGTCCCAGCGAAGCCGACATTTTCTCCCTTCATCTGGACGACGGCGGCATCCTCTGGATGGGCATGTACAACCGAGGCTTGAGCCGTTTCGACCCGGCCACCGGAACTTTCACCCACTACCCCTACGAAGACAACACCGTCAACAGCCTGACCGGCAGGCAGGTTAACAGTTTCGCGGCCGCGCCGGATGGCACACTTTGGATTGCCACCAACAACGGCCTCAATCGCTTCGACCCCAGCACCGAGACCTTCACCAATTATCTGTCGGATCTGCGCGACCCTAACTCTCTGGCCCTGGCCGCTGTGCGTGCCGTCTATGTGGATGGAGAGGGTATTGTCTGGATCGGCACCCGGAGTGGGGGGCTGGATAGACTGGATCCAGCGACGGACATCTTTACCCATTATGGCAAAATTCCTGGAATCCCCGCCGGTGTCCACCAGATTTTGGCGGACGAGGCCGGCAATCTGTGGCTGACCGGTCGCCAAGGCATCGCCCGCTTCAATCCCCAGACGGAACAAGTGGACATCTTTGACTATCGGCAGGGGGTGCAGAACTTTGACTCCTGGCAGATGGGCGCGCAGCTCAAGGCCGGCGATGGCCAGTTCTATTTCGGCAGCTATGCCGGGCTGCAAGTCTTCCATCCCGACGAGATCGAAACCAACATGGACGCACCCCCCTATTCCTGACCGAGTTTCGTCTGAACAACCGCCCGGTCAGGCCTGGGGTGGAGGGGTCGCCCCTTACGAGACCGATTGAGCACCTCGATTCATTGACGTTGGCCCACGACCAGAACGACTTCGGCTTCGATTTGGCCGCGCTCAGCTACTTTTCGCCCCAGCAGAATCGCTATGAATTTAAACTGGATGGCTTTCAAACCGAGTGGACCCAGCGCACCAGCAAACAGGCCAGCGTGGACTTCGCCGGCCTGCCCCCCGGCAGCTACACACTGCGCGTGCGCGGTTCGAACAATGACGGCATCTGGAGCGAACAGGAGGTCGCCCTGCCCATCACCATCATACCGCCCTGGTGGCAGACCCTCTGGTTCCGGGCCGGCATGTTAATTGTGGCCATCGGGCTTGTGCTGGGCGGCGTGCGCTGGCGGGTGAATTCGGTGCAGCAGCGCAACCGTGAACTGGAAACCCAGGTTGCCGAACGCACCGCCGAGTTGGCCGTCGCCCGGGATGAGGCCGAGACTGCCAACCGCGCCAAGAGCGTCTTCCTCACCACCATGAGCCACGAACTGCGCACCCCCCTCAACGGCATTTTGGGCTACACCCAGATCATCCGCCGCGACCCGGTCACCACGCCTCGCCAGCAACAGGGCCTCAACGTGATCCGGCAGAGCGGCAACCATCTGCTGGCCTTGATCAACGACGTGCTCGATCTGGCCAAGGTCGAATCGGGCGCCATCGAACTCTATCCCACCGACTTTCACTTCCCGGCCTTTCTGCACGGCATCGGCGAGATCGTGCGCGTGCGCGCCGAAGGCAAGGGCATCGATTTTCGATTAACGTTGGACGAAGGATTGCCGGCCCACGTGCGCACAGACGAGCGCCGCCTGCGTCAGGTGCTGCTCAACCTGCTGGGCAACGCCATCAAGTTTACACATGAGGGCAGCGTAACGCTTCACGTTTCCCTCGTCACGTCTCATCCAGAAGAAAACAGAGCGGATAACACAGCCAACGTCCGTTTTTCGGTGGACGATACGGGCGTCGGCATCCCGCCCGCTGCGCTGACGAACATCTTCGATCCCTTTCAACAGGCAGGCGACCAGGAACAGCAGGCCGCGGGGACAGGGCTTGGTCTGTCTATCAGCCGCAATCTGGTGGCGTTGCTGGGCGGGGATATTCAGGTGCAGAGTCAGGTAGACCAGGGCAGCGTCTTCTGGTTCGATCTACGCTTGCCTGTCGTGGGAATGGGCGCGGCGCTCTCGGCACCGATCGACCGAAAAATCAGCAGCCTGAACGGCGCGGGGTATACTGTGCTGGTTGTGGATGATCGCTGGGAAAACCGGGCCGTGTTGACCGATCTGCTTGCTCCACTTCAGTTTACAGTGGTGGAAGCGGAAGATGGGCGGGCGGATTGGCCCAGGCCGATGACGTTCAGCCGGACATCATCATCACGGATCTGCTCATGCCGGAGATGGACGGCTACGAGCTGATCCGGCGCGTCAAGGCATCCCCGACCCTGCATGGCACGCCCGTCATCGCCACCTCGGCCAGCGTCTACGAAGCCGATCAGTGGCGCAGCCTGGCCGAGGGTGGGGACGCTTTTCTGCCCAAGCCCATCGACGCCGAGCGGCTGCTGGCCCAGTTGCAGCAACTGCTGGGGCTGGAGTGGCAGTCCGATCAGCCGGAACCATCCGCCCGCAAGCCCGCGCACACCCAGGCTACCCACATGCAGACCGCCCCTGAGCCCACCTTGCCGACGCTGCCCCCCGTCGCGACGTTGGAAGCCCTGCATGGGCTGGCGGTGGCCGGCGATATTGAAGCGTTGAGCCGGCAGTTGGCTGAACTGGCGCAAGACGAAAACGAATACGCGCCGTTCGTCGAAATATTGCAGCAATTGGCCCAGGAATTTAGATTGAGACGGATTCGCGAACTACTCAAGGAGTCTTTGGCATGAACGATCAGCCCAGGGAGACTGTGCTGGTAGTGGACGATGAGATGGCCAATTTGGGCGTACTCTTTGAATTCCTGCGCGCTGGCGAATTTCCGCGTGATGATCGCCGAAGACGGTGCCGGCGCGCTGGATGCAATGGCGTCCAACGCCCCGGATATCGCCCTGCTGGATGTGAATCTGCCGGACATGGATGGCTTCGAGTTGTTCGCGCACATCAAGCAACGTGCGGGGACGGACGAACTGCCGGTCATCTTCCTCACCGTGCAGAGCGGGATCGAGGAGAAGGTGCGGGCCTTTGACATGCAGGCCGTGGACTATATCGTCAAACCCTTCGCGCCCCAGGAAGTGGTGGCGCGGATGCAGCGGCATCTGCTCTTGCGCAGCCTGCGCCGGCGTCTGCAAGCGCAGAATGTCCAGCTAGAGCAAGAGATCGATGCGCGGTGCGCGCATAGACGGCGCTGGCGGAACAGCGCGCCTATCTCGACAGTATTCTGCGCAGCGCCGACGATCGCGCCATCATCACCACAGACCGGGATCTGCGCATCACCTATTTCAACCCCCAGGCCGAGGAGATGTACAACACGGCCGAAGCCGACGCTTTGGGCCGGCCCATCGCCGATGTCTGCACCCAAGAGCGCCACGCCGAGCGCTTCGAGGCCGGCTTGCGTACGGTGGAAAGCCAGGGCGCCCACGAATATGTGATGGTCCAGGAGGGGCCAAACGGTCCCCGCCACATCGCCTCCCGCATATCCGGCATCTACGACGAGGCCAAAAACCTGCTGGGCTATGCCCGCTTCAGCCGGGACATTACCGAGCGCACCCACACCGAGGCCCGGCTGCTCAGCCAGCAACGGGCCATTGCCACCCTGGAAGAACGGACCCAGATTGGCCAGGAACTCCACGACCGCTTGGGCCAGGTCTTCGGCTTCCTCAGCCTGCAAAGCCAGGCCGCCGAGGCCCTCTTTGCTGCGCAGAAGCAGGAGGCCGGGCTGATCGCCCTGGAGCGGTTGGAGGATGTGGCCCAGGATGCCCACAACCAAGTGCGGGAATTCATCCTGGGCATGAAAGCAGGGGCCGCGGAGTCGCATGATTTCTGGGAAAGCCTGCGCGCCTATGCCGTCCGCCTACGCCACCTCTACCAGATGCGTGTGACCCTGGAACTGCCGGAGAGTGACGGCCCCCTGTTGCCGCCGGACAAGGAACTGCACCTACTGCGCATCATCCAAGAGGCCCTGACCAACGCCCGTCTGCACAGCGGTGTGGATCAGGCCCAGGTTTGCTTCCGCCAGGAGGGGGCGCTGATGCGCGTGATCATCGCCGATGCCGGCAGAGGGTTTGACGCCGCGACACCTGCGTCCGACCCCGTTGCCCGTGCTCGAACGCTTTCCGATCTCGACCAGACCGACAGCCTTGGCGCGGAAGGGGAAGAGGAAGGAGGGGAAGAGGCCGCCCTGCACTTTGGCCTGTCCGGCATGGCCGAGCGAGCCAAGGCCCTGGGCGGAAGCTTGCAGATTCACAGCCTGCCCGGTGCAGGCGCCCGCGTCGAAGTCACCTTCCCCGTGGGCCGCGGCGGGGCCGACGACCTGGCCCAGTCTGAATCGTTTACAGGAAAACGGCCGCTGAAGGATTCGCGCGTGCTGCTGGTGGACGACCAACCCATCTTCCTGGAGGGGCTGAACAACTTGCTCACGGCCTATGGGCTGCATGTGGTGGGCATGGCCCACGACGGCCTGGAAGCCCAGGAACTGGCCCGCACCACGCGCCCGGATGTGATCGTCATGGACATCCACATGCCGGTGTGCGACGGCATCGAGGCCACCCGGCGTATCAAAGCCGAAAACCCAGCGGTGGAGATTGTCATGCTCTCGGTCTCTGCCGAGGACGAGACCCTCTTCGAGGCGCTCAAGGCCGGGGCCTCGGGCTATCTGCTCAAGAGTATGACCGCCGCCGACATCTTCCTGCTCATCACCGGGCTGGTGGACGGCGTCCCGCCCCTGGCCCCGGAGCTGGCGGGCAAGGTCCTGGCCGAATTCCAGAATCACCTGCAAGCCCAGCCCGACGTCACATTGACCGACGAACAATCGCACATCCTGGGCCAAGTGGCCAAGGGCCGCACCTACATCCAGATCGGCATGGCGCTCAACCTGAGCGAGCGCACCGTGCGTCGCTATATGAAGGAGATCATGTCTCCCCTGCATGTCAACAGCCGGGCCGAGGCGGAGCGGTATGCCAGGGGGCGGGGGCTTTAGAGGGTGTCAGCATTCCGGGATTAGGCCGGTGCGAATCCGGTAAATCGGTGTCGTCTGGCCTAATCCCGGAATGCGAGTGGCGTGCTTGCTGATCCTGCCCGTATCGTGAATTTCACCCGGTTTTAGGTTGAGGGGGGAAGAAGTTGTGATATACTTTTCTTTGTACCCGGATGTCCACGTAATTGTTCCCCAGGAGAAAGCAGATGTCCGACACGACAATGATGCTGCCCAAAGAGACGGCCCAAGCGATTATTGATCTGACCGGCGAAGCGCGGGTTGATGCAGCCCTGACCATGATGATCCGGGACTATGCCCGCCAAAAGCTGGCCGACTTGGACGCTGGGTTGCGCCAGTTTGAAGGCAAATATGGCATGTCTTTTGATGCCTACCGCCAACTTTGGGAAAGTGAAGATCGTCCAGAGCATTACACATTCGAGGCGGAAGACGATTATCTGATGTGGGAGGGTTTGGTCACCCGGCGGAATCGACTGAGCGGAAGTTTTGCATGGCTGCCCTGACAACGACGCAACTCCTCCATGAAATGCGCCAAGTTTGCCGCCGGTCACCCCTGGTTCGCCAGATTGAAGAACGTATCGTAGACATTGACGTTCTCCACGTCCGGGTACACCTTGCGCCGACGGAGACCTTTATCAATGTGTTCCATAACCTGGCAACCGATAAGAGTGCGTTTGCACTGGTTCAGGTTGGAAGGCGGATCTACGGCGCGGACAATGCCAAAGTGGGCTGGCACTGCCATCCTTTTGCTGATCCAGATCAGCACATCACCTGTCCCCCGATGAGCTTTGCAGAATTCCTGCAAGCCGTGGAAGAACATTTTGGTGACTAGGTTAGACCATCAATAGGCCTTCGACCTTTGACAAAAGTCGAACGCCTGGAAGAAGTAAAAGAGAGGGGTGCGGCGTGATTTTCACGCCCCACCCCTCTCTTTTTACCCATTTCCCCCAAAGTTGGCCGTTTGTTGGCCGTTTGTCTCTCCGTTTTTGGTGTAAGCTTGGCCCCACTATGACCAAACCCAGCCTGCCCCTGATTCTAATCTACGGCAACAGTCCCCAGTTGAGCCGAGTCGAACATACCCTGCGCGCCGACCCTGGCGTGCGCGTGATCCAGATCGATCCGCACGACCCCAGTGCGGCGGACCAGGTGGCAATCCTGCGCCAAGGGGTGCTGCTCTACGACCCCGCCACCACAGACCCGGCGCTGATCCAGGCCCTCCGTACCCTGCACCCGGAGATGAGCGTGGTGGGAGCAGAGGCGGTAGAGGAGGCGGATGCGTTAGCGCTGGCGGCGATCCTGTCCGCCCGCAAGAGTGGGCCGCCACACAGCCGCCATATTTGAAGTGGGCAGCGTTGGCGCTTTTCGCCTGCTTCGCAAACGAAACGAGTCCGCGGAGTCGCAACCTGCATCTTGAACGTCGCATATCCAGTAATCAGTACAAAGAGGCAAATTGATGAGAATCTACCTGGCAAGCGCAAACCTGGATGCGCCGTCCCTGCTACGGCTGGCCGGTTTAAGCTTATCCGCAAGCGGATCCGATGACCGCGTGGTCGGACAGGCCGACCATATTCAGCCACTGCTCAAAAACATCAGGCGTGTCGATCCTGATCTATTGCTTCTGGAGTGGGGCTTGCCCTTTCTGGCCGCACGGGCCGTCCGATGCCACAGATTCGCTCATCACCACGCTACGCAGCATCAACCGTACGATGCGCATCGTCGTCATCGACGCCCCAGAAGAGATGGAGGAGCGGGCGCGAAAGGCGGGGGCAAACGACTTCATCACCCAGACCGGTTCCTCGCCGTCGTTGGGCCCTGAGGCAAACGAGCGAGCAAGGCGAAGTAAAACCGGCAAGCGTGCGCCTACGTCGGCGGCCGCACAGTTGTTGGCGCACAAGCGGATGGCACGGGACCTGCCAGGCCAGCCTGCGCTGCAGGGAAACCCAGCCGGATGATCGCCCAATCCACGGTCCGGGCTCGTTCTGGGCATTCGTTATTTCATCAACCCGAAAAAGGAGATTCTCATGAAACGATCCAGTATTTTTCGTTCCACGTTTCTCACATTTTTCTTAACCTTGTTGATCTGGTTGGCGGCGCCGGTTGAACCCGCCTACGCGGCAGGCATTGTCGTCAACACGCTTGCAGATGAAGCCACTCCCGGCAATGGCGAGTGTAGTCTGCCGCGAAGCGATCACCAACGCCAACAACGACGCCGACAGCACAGGTACGGACTGCGATGCGGGCAGCGGCCCCGACACCATCACCTTCACTGTCAACGGCACGATCGCCTTAGGGTCTGCGCTCCCCGACATCATATCAGAAATGACCATCGACGGCTCCGGCCAGAGCGTCACGGTGAGCGGAGAAAACAACGTTCGTGTCTTTTTTGTGACCGCTGCCGGCAATCTCACGGTCGACACGCTGACCATCGCCAATGGGTTGGCGCCAGAGGGCGGCGGCATCTATAATCTTGGGTAACGATCAGCATCGCCAACAGCACCTTCTCCGGCAATTCGGCAGGCTGCAGACGGCGGCGGCATCTTTAGTACAGGCACGATCAGCAGCATCGCCAACAGCACATTCTCCGGCAATTCGGCATACTACTACGGCGGCGGCATCCTCAACAACGGCACGATCAGCACCATCGCCAATACGATCATCGCCAACAGCCCAACGGGCGGGAACTGTATCGGCACAGCGCCCGGCACCTCCACAAGCAACCTGACCGACAGCGGCGGCTGCTGGGGCTGGACAAACACCCTTGATCCAGCCACCCAGCTTGGACCGTTGGCCGACAATGGCGGCCCCACCGAGACGATTGCGCTGATCGTAACGGTCCTGGCAGCCGGCGCCGAGGCCATCAGCGCCGTCAACCCGGCCATCGATGCCGGTGACGCCGCCACCTGTGACGGTGCGCCTGTAAACGGTCTCGACCAGCGTGGCTTCGTGCGCCCCACCGGCGGCAACTGTGATGGCGGCCCCACCGAGACCATTGCGCTGATCGAAACGGTCCAGGCAGCCGGCGCCGAGGCCATCAGCGCCGTCAACCCGGCCATCGATGCCGGTGACGCCGCCATCTGTGACGGTGCGCCTGTAGACGGTCTCGACCAGCGTGGCTTCGTGCGCCCCACCGGCGGCAATTGTGATGGCGGCCCCACCGAGACCATTGCGCTAATCGAAACGGTCCTGGCAGCCGGCGCCGAGGCCATCAGCGCCGTCAACCCGGCCATCGATGCCGGTGACGCCGCCATCTGTGACGGTGCGCCTGTAGACGGTCTCGACCAGCGTGGCTTCGTGCGCCCCACCGGCGGCAACTGTGATATCGGCGCCTTCGAGCTCAATGCCACGCCCCTGGCCGTCACCCTGAGCTACTTCCTGGCCGAGGCCAACGGCGACACGGTCGACTTCGTCTGGCAGACGGCGACCGAGATCGGTACAGCCGGCTTCAACTTGCTGGCTGAAGACGACGGTGGCATGGCGCCGCTCAATGACAGCCTGATCCCGTCGCCGGTCATCGACTCGGTGGAGCCAACGGGGTACCGGTTCAGCGCCCAAAGCGCGGCCACGATCTTCTACCTGGAAGAGATCGACATTAGCGGCGTGAGCGAGCGACATGGACCGTTTTCCCTGGGTGAGGTCTACGGGGTCCACACGGCGATCGGCCCCGAGGGCGAGGCAGGCTCGCAGTCGATCTACCTGCCTGTGGTGATGAAGTAGGGGATCGGGGGTCAGAATTCGGGAAACGGGGCACCCAAACCGTAGGGGCATAAGGGCGGACGGCTTGACGAAATATTCCGACGTTTCGGATACCGAGTCCGGTCTTGTGCCCGTCGTTGGACAAATATGACGTTCGATGGGCACAGGATGCGGCTCGGTGTCTGATCGACGGAATCGACCTGTGTGGCCGCCGCACCCAGTGCCCCTCGCCGCGACGCTACCGTCGTTGGACTACTACTCGGGCATCACCAGATCGCCCAGCGTCAGCCCGGCCAACGTCTCTACCACCAGATCGGCCTCTGAAAAATCCTGGCCTGCCGTGATCGGGTTGGGCGCCACGATACAGCGAAGCCCGGCCTGCTTGGCCCCCAGCATGCCATTGCGTGAATCCTCGATGGCGATCGTTCTTGCTGGATCGACGCCAAATCGTTGGGCAGCCAAACGATAGAGCGCCGGGTCCGGCTTCACGTCGGCGACGTCATCTGACGTACAGACCGTTTTGAAAAAATGGCGGATCTTGCGCTCGATCAGGTGTCCCTCTACCCAAGACCGATTCGAGCTGGACGCTACGCCCAGTGCCACGCCGGCTGCCTCTGCTTCAGCAAACAGTGGCTCAACGCCCGGACGCAGCGGCTCTGCCGCCACAAGCGCTAGATAGCGCGGCTTTCGACGCGCGGATGACATCCCGATCGATGGCGATGCCGGTCTGTTCTTCCAGGTAGGCATACGGATCGAAGAGTTCCACGCCGCCGCCCACGCATTGCAGCCAGGTCTCCATATCCAACACGCCGCCATGTTCGGCGTAGACCTCCTGCCAGGAACGGTAGTCCGGTACTTCGGTCTCGAGGATGGTTCCGTCAAAGTCAAAAATGATGGCTTGAATCTCTTGGTGTGTCATAGTCGTCGATCTTATCAGATCCTGTTGCGACCGAGAAGACGAAGCTCTTACGAACCGGTTTTGGCGACGCCAAAGAGATAGCCATCCGCGAAGGGTCACGAATTTACACGAAGGGCGCGAATTGCCTTTGTGTGACTTCGTGACCCTTCGTGGATAGTCTTGTTTCTGCTCTTGCCACGGTCTCGGCAGATTGTTAGGGCCTGGAATCTCAGCCTGCGGGCACTGATGTTATACGTTTGCAGCTTGCGAAAATGGGGCGAAATTTGACGTCGACTTCGGCCTCTGCTATACTCCTTTAGGTTTGCGAGCGGGGCTGTAGCTCAGTTGGGAGAGCGCTACAATCGCACTGTAGAGGTCAGGGGTTCGAGTCCCCTCAGCTCCACTGATTCAGATATTCATCAAGAATCGCCCGATCAGACGCTTAGATTTTGGATTTTCAGCGTAAGTATCGGCTAGAATATTTGGCAGTTGACCTGGGGCTATAGCTCAGTTGGGAGAGCGCTACAATGGCATTGTAGAGGTCAAGGGTTCGAGTCCCTTTAGCTCCACCATCAGTACGAGACCCTTCTGTAACAGAAGGGTTTTTTTGTCCTTTACACTTGCCAGTCGTAGTTGGACATCGTCTGGATCACTCTCCGTTAATCGCTGATACCAGATGTCCTCGTCGCCCATGCTATGGCATATGCTCGCTAGAAGAGGAATTGTCATGGATCAGTCCGCTATCCGTCGCTGCCGATGAACTTCGCCCGTCAGCTTCGAACTCGACTATGTCATCTATCCAGAAGGATCGGTGTTGGTCAGCATGGGCAACACCAAGGTGCTCTGCACCGCCACCGTTCAGGAATCGCTGCCTCGCTGGATTAAGTACTCATCAAAGCGCCACGGATGGGTAACGGCGGAATATGCCATGCTGCCCGGCAGTACCACGAGCCGCACGCAGCGAGAGACGCTGCGTGCCCAAGGGGCGTACACAAGAGATCACCCGGTCTGATCGGCCGCAGTCTTCGCGCCGCCGTGGATCTCAACCTGCTGGGCGATCGCCAGATCACCGTCGACTGTGATGTGTTACAGGCCGACGGCGGCACGCGTACGGCCTCAATCACAGGCGGATATGTGGCGCTGGCGATGGCGATCCGGCGTATGCACAAACGTGGGCTGTTTAGCGAAAATCCGCTCATACAGGCTGTGGCCGCGGTCAGCGTAGGCATGGTCGATGGCGCAGCCGTCCTCGATCTGGACTATGCACTCGATCTGGCCGCCGATGTGGACCTCAATGTGGTGATGACCGGGCGATGGTCGTTTCATCGAGGTACAGGGGACGGCGGAGGGTGAACCTTTCAGCCGCAACGATCTGGATGCCATGCTTGGATCTGGCTGCACTGGGATCGGACAAGTTGATCGGTGCTGCAGGCGTGAAGCGCTTGCGGGCGCAGGTCTTCGAGCAGTGTACGAAGCGATGCTAAGATTAACGAAAACTAGCCGTTCGTGCCTGCTCACTAGCGCATGAGGCTTGGCTGGCGTGTGCCAAGTGACTCGATCGATGGGTACGTCGCGCTGCACACGGTAAGTCGGCGTGCCTGCGCCTCCAATTCGGCCATTAGGGGCACATAGTCGACGACCGCTGCCGAAGGTGCTGCCGTCGATCAGTCACGGCAATACTGTTGATGCCACGCCGCTGAATCAACTGAAGCGCCTGCGCCCATTCGGGGTTTGGGTCGGCGCTGATGGCGAGCAATGTGTCATTGCGATTGAGGCGAATCCCGTCGGTGGCAATCAGATGAGAGAAGGGGTAATTCGCCGGACGGCCTCAACGACGGCCAGCGCCTCCAGGATCTTGTTGAGCTGCCGTTCCCCTCGATCCGCCTGTAAGATACTCCCGTGTTCGTCCCCATCTGCTCATTCCTACTGAACGATTGCGCAACAGAAAATAGCGTGCCAGACTGGCCGCCAGCGGTCACGCCATATTCCGTCGTGATAGGCGGCAACTGATATTGTGAGCGTGTACGCGTACCGTCTTCCCAGTGCAAATAGACCGATCTCTGGTGGTGTCGGCGTCCATGGGATCGCCGCTTCCGCCCATGCGATGAAGGTCAAGATAGATCCAGATGTCTGCAGTCGGATCCAGGTCAAACTCCTTGGTCATCAGCCGGTTCATGCGTACTGTCGTGGGCCAATGTATGCGGTTTAAGCTGTCGCCGGGCATATATTCCCGCACCCCGGCTGCGTTGGTTGTCACCTCATAGGTCCGTCGCCGCTGGGATTCACCGCCGGCCAGGTCTGAAATGGATGGATTCGAACGATGTGAGTTCGACTGTTTGAGGATAGACAACGATGTAACTTGATTCGGAAACTCTTGCTCAACGTTGAAGATGCCCAGCGGATCACTGCTGCGCAACATCATCGGGCCCAGGCGAAAGCGACCGCGTTGTGTGCAGAGGGTCTTCACCTGCCATCGGTAGGTATCGCCCGCGTCCCAGGCTGCTGATCACACGACTGGCCTCGCTGTGCCAGGGAAGGTCGGAGAAGTCTTCCATTTCCAACCACAGTTTTGGCAACCGGCCACGGTTTGAAACGTCGAAGTGCTCTTCTGCGAACTGTCCGACTTGACTGCGTCGGCTGCGTGTAAAGCGTTGGATATGGACGGCGCGCGTGCTGCTTCTCGCCCATAAATAGCTAAGGACGAGAATGCCTGAGAGTAAATAGGCCATGCTGAATGCCAGGCTTGCTCCCGAGTTAACAGCGAGAATCCAGGCAACCCCAGCGGCGATGATCAGAAAGATGGCGCGTGACGACATATCAGTTACTGTCTAAGGATGATCGTGCTAGCGGATCTTGGCACGTGCCCCAGGTACGGGTGTGTGGCGCAGAGCATCTTCAACGATCTGCTCCGGCGTGATATTTTTGATCCGCGCCGACGGGCTGACAATGAGTCGATGCGCCAGTGTGGATGCCGCTAACCGTTTGACATCATCTGGAAGCACAAAGTCACGTCCTTCCATGGCAGCCCACGCACGTATTCCGTTAAAAAGGGCCATGCTGCCACGCGGGCTCGCGCCCAGATAGATATCAGGATGATCCCTCGTCGTCGTGACTAAATCGACGATATACTCCTTAACCAGATCATCTACATAGATGGTGCGGACTGCGGCCTGTGCTTCGATCAGTTGCTCGACGGTAATCGCCTGTCCTAGATCGTTGATGGGATGCCGCTCACTCTGACGCTTGAGCACGTCGATTTCGTTGGCCTTGGTGGGATACCCCAGATGGATGCGCATCATAAACCGATCAATCTGCGCTTCCGGCAGCGGGAAGGTGCCCTCATGCTCAATTGGATTCTGGGTGGCAAGCACCATAAATGGCCGCTCCATGCGATAGGTCTGGCCATCTACACTGATCTGCTGCTCTTCCATTGCCTCCAGCAATGCAGACTGTGTCTTGGGTGTGGCCCGGTTGATTTCGTCGGCCAGCACAATCTGGGCCATGATGGGTCCAGGGCGGAACTCAAACTCCATGGTTTTTTGGTTGAAGATGCTGACTCCAGTGACGTCACTGGGCAGCATGTCCGGCGTGAACTGAATTCGTCGGAAGTCGCAGCCGATGCTGATCGAGATCGCCCTAGCCAGCATCGTCTTGCCGACACCAGGCACATCTTCGATCAGCAGGTGCCCCTCGCAAAGAAGGGCCACCAAGGTCAAACGGATTTCGTTATCTTTGCCGACGATCACCTTGCGTACGTTGTCGAGTACGCTGTCGGCAATGGTTTGAGCAATCTCCATCGAACACCTCAAGGAATGGTACGCTAAGGATTGGTACGGTGGGCGCTCGTCCGCCCACAGCGTATGGAATCGTTTTGTGCGGCAAGCAGTTCCGCGGCCGCATGAGTCGCTGGTCTACGCAAGTGCCACTGCAAGACCAACGTAGGTGACGGTTTTTCCAACACCGTACGTCTGCTTGAGCAGGGCCTATCGCGTGACACACGTTGACAATCATGCACCACACCCGCCATGAATGCAGTAAGAACCTTTCCGCAAACTCGGCAGTTCACGAATCCAGTCTCAGTAAAGAATCATCTGCGTGCATCGGAACAGAGCCAGCGTCTGTTCTGAATCATCATAAACTGTGGCATCCCAGACCTGGGTACGTCGTCCGGGATGGACCAATTGGGCTCTGCTAAATAGGGTGCCGCTGGTGATTGAGCGCAGAAAATTACTTTTGAGTTCCACGGTTGTGAAATTTCGAGCGCCGTCGGGCAGATTGGCGAAACAGCCGAATCCGCAGGACGTGTCGGCCAATGTCACAATGGAGCCTGCGTGCAGGTAGCCGTTGGTGGCCAGATGGTGCTCGGTGAGGTCCATGCAGGCCGTCAGACATCCAGGCCCCACATCGACGATACGAATACCGAAGTAGGCTGGAAGTCCCTGCTTCGCTCGTTGGCGAAGCATTGCTATTTTTTCATCCAACTTCATATCGTCTGATTCATCAATCATGGTGTTGTGGGAATGCAACGTGGCTCAATTTCACTACCTTACCGCACTTGCAACCGCTCAGCAAACCGATCTGGCTCTTCACTTTCGACAATTTGCACATATTGGCTATACTAGAGCCTATGGAATTGTACGAATATCCTCGACCCAAACATGATACTGGCATTGGCATTCATTGGGTGGCCGGCTATCCCACGGCCACTGGCTTAACGCGCATCCGAGAAGTCTGGATCCCCGAGATGAAGGCGCTCGGCGTGAAGTGGGTGAAGGTCTTCAACCATGACGGCGCGCTTGACTTCATCGAACTGTTGTTGGCTGAAGGATTCATGCCGATTGTGCGGCTCTATCGTTCCAGTCCGAATCCAGGACGCTTGGGCGTGAAAGAGACTGTGCATCTTGATGCGCTGATTCGAGCGGGGGCTCGATACTTCGAATACAATAGCCAACCGGACAAAGAGAGTGAGTGGAAGGGCAGCCGCTTGCCGCCCAATGCACTTGACCTGGTGGCTGAGAATGCCATCGCCGATATGGAGACCATTCTGGGTCGGGGCGGAATGCCTGCGATCCCCGCAGTCTCCGGTGGGAGCAACTGGGATCTTGTCGGTCGAATTGTTGCTGCGGGCCGGCGTGATCTGCTCGACGGTCCGGTCTGGCAGGCCATTCATAACTATCCGCGAAACCGCCCACTGGACTATCCATTCGATATCGGCAACCAGGAGGGCGCAGCCTACACTGAGCGCTTCTATCGCGCAGTTGCAGAGGAGGAGTGGGGCGAGCATGCTTGGCGCGGCCGCTCATTGAACGATGTAAATCGATTGCGCATGACGCGTGCCAATGCGGGTGCAACTATCGCAGATGACCATGATTGCTGGCTGGCGTACAAGCGCTTTGACGCGCTCAATCAACGCCATTTAGGCCGCAGCATTCCGATTCTGTCGAGCGAATGCGGCTATCTGGTGGGCGAGGATATGGACGCTCGCTATCCGGCAACAACGCTCGATCTTCATATGGCGCAGACACTCGAAGCCTGCCGCGTCATGATGGGCAATAGTCGTCGCTACGATCCGGCGCCCGACTACTATTTCTGTACGGCTTTCTGGCTCCTTGCCAACCGGGAATTGGGTAGTTCCAGCAACTGGTGGGAGGGTCACGCCTGGTACAGTGAGCGCTGGCCCGGCGGCACGTTGCCGATTGTTCGGGCGCTGCGCGCAGAGCCAAAAGTGGTGCGTCGATGGCAAAATCATCCCCAGGACAACGTGCAGATCACCTTGCGCGGCGTCGTCAAACATGCGGTTGCGCGTGAACAGGTTGTTCTGGAGCAGGATGGCCAGGAGACAAGCCACACGCTGGTTGATGCGCGTGGGCAGTATCTGATCGATGGTCTCACGCCGGGGCACTATGTCGCACGCCTGCAAATCGCACAGGATGTTCAGGAGATCACGCTCTCCGCGAAACAGCAGAACGTGATACTGAATTTCGAGAACGCACCGGCCGAATCGGGAGGCAGCCAGAGTGTCGTATCCGGCCACGTTCGAGGGGGAGCCGGCGAAGTTGTACTGCTGCTGCGCCAGAGTGACGGTGAAGAATGGGTGACGTTGGCGCGAGAGGATGGGGCGTTTCGATTCGTGAATCTGCCTGGCGGCGTCTACAGCGCTCGGGTCCATGCCCAGGGCAGCACTGTGGACGGAATCGTGCTCGACGGCCACAACGAACGGAAAATCGAGCTTGCGGCCATCGGCTGGGGCTACACGGTAGAACGCATTGAGGGCGATCCCCTGGCCTACACCGGGACAATACGTTGTACGGTTGAGGGCTACAGGCATCTGGCGGTCTATGCGCAGCAGGGCCCATGGCGCAGCGAAACAGTCTATACGGGCAGCGCAGCGAATCATGGTCTTTTTGCGTGTGAAATTTCGCCATTGGATGTTGGCGATTACATGGTGGTTGTGGACGACCCCAATGATCATGGCGAAGACCGTATCCATCTTGAAGCCCGGGTGCATGTCGATCGCAAACGGCTCCCGTTGCTTACCTTTCGCCATGGCGGTGAGGATGTGCCGGAATCGCCGCAACGATCAATGATCAAGGTTGGCGTGAACGGCGCAGGCATCGACACGCCCATTTTGGTCGCCTTGATCGATAGCCAGGCTCAGCGGCGCGAATCCACCGTAGATCATGATTCCGGGACCTGCGAGTTTGGTGGCCTGGCCGAAGGGCTCTACGCCGTTGAGGTGGTCGGCTTTGAACAGACAGCGCGTCGGACCAATATTGCGCTGGACGGCGTCAACACCGTAGATGTCGACCTTTCACTGCCGATAGAGCCTGCCGTCACGTCCCCGGCACAGAGCGCAAGCAAGGTGATCGGAACTGCGCCGGAGGCGAAGGGCGCTCTGGCCACATTGGTAGACGATGTCGGCAATGAATATAGCCGTGTCGTCGATGAAAGAAATACGTTTGAGTTCGCTCATTTGCCTGCGGGCCTCTATGCGCTCCATGTGGAGGGCGGTTATTGCCAGGAGGGCATCCGACTCAACGGCTACAACGGTGTCGAGATTGGCTTTTCTCCGCTCAGGCGATCCTGGCACACGGAGAAGAGTAATGCCGGCGCCATGCCCGGCTTCAGCACTGTCCGCGTGGAAGTGGCCGGCCGCTCCGATCTGCCGGTGCACATCTGGCAAGAGGACGGCGCCAGCATGGTCCGCGCGACCGGGAGTTCGGCTGAAATGGGGCCTCATGTGGCCGAATTCCGCCCACTGGATGCCGGGATCTATATGGTCGAGCCGGACGGCCTCGATGTGCAGACTGAGGTAGAATTGACGGGATTGGAAACAGTTTGGGTGACGTTTCGGGAGCAGGTTGAACCGGTGGAACCCAACCAGATCCGTCCTCTTGCTCAACCAGGGCCTGAGCCGGCGGCGCTTGATGTCGGAGACGGCACCTCTGAGAATGAGACTCCGCTCGTTCAGAAGGGCCTTGAACAGGAGCCCGGCGAACTGAGCGATTTCGGTCCTGACGGAGATGGACTTGATGGTGACGGGCTTGAAGGTGTTGGGTCTGACGGTGGCGGGGCGGGTGAAGAGGGATCGGCTGGCTTCAGGCCTGAAAATGCCGCAACTGAAGACCCTGCAACTGGAGATGGTGAGAAGGTCCATGTCTTGGACCCAATGGTTGCAACTGTTGGCTCAGAGATCGATGGGGCTGAAGTAGATTTGGCCGATGCTGATCTGGCCGATACTGCCGACGAGTTTGATGGAGATGTAGAGAGCGGTAGCCAGCGTGGAGGTGTTGCTCACATTAATGATGCCCATATCGATGAGGCTCACATCGATGACGAGGGGCCGAACACTCGCAGCGCATCCGCCGTCTCTGAGGATCGTTTCGCTAATCTTCGATCGATGGGCGAGGTGGTAAGCGCCAGTCTATTTGAGACCAGTGACGATCTCTGGGATTCGGATGATGATGAAGCTGAGAGTGACGATTCGGTTGTCGTAGTTGAACCGATGGCGCCTGCCGGGTTGGCGAGCTATGACTATATCTTTGTTGGCGAGGGTGATCTGTGTATGCGTGATGTGCAGATATTGCTCTCGGTGGTTGCAGAAGGCAACCCGACCTTCGGCAACAGCCTTGATCAAGCTAGCCGGGCATCCCGAGTGCTGCTGGTTGGCGATGTTGATGAGGCCACCATGGCCACACTCGTTCAGCGTTCAGTTCAGATCGAACGGTTGGGTGGCCAAGAATAACTAGGGGATCAGGGGCAATCAGTTCAGATCGGGCGCCCACCTACGCACTGAACGATGGGCCTCGCTGAACTAATCATCTCGCGATGTCGTCAGGTTAGTTTAGCCGCCGGATTCCATCTTCTGCGAGCAATTCTGACGTAATTGCTCTGGACTCGCCCTTCGACTGCTGAGAGTGAACTATCGCCCGGAGACAGGGCCGGTCGTTGATCGCACGATCAACTCCGGCAGTAGTGTGACCGATTCGATATCTGTCTGTGCCGTGCCTGAAAACTGGGCGACGATCTGCGCCGATGCAGTCTCGGCAAAGCGAACCACAGGCTGATGTACCGTTGTCAACCCCAAATAGGCCGACACATCATTGTCGTCAAACCCCATGATGGAAATATCTTCAGGAATACGCAGGTTCATGTCGCGTACACTCTTCAGCGCGCCGATGGCCATCTCATCGGAAAGGGCGAAGACGGCGGTCGGCGGTTGATGCACTGAGAAGAGATGCTTCATTGCTTCGGCCCCGCCCTGATAGATGTAGTTTCCCGGTCGTTCCAGTTCGGGCCTGAAATCGATCTCGGCCTGTTGTAGCGCACGCATAATCCCATCGCGGCGCGCGTTGGGGATGCGGAACTGTAGCGGAGCCGCCTCCATGCCGGTGATAATGGCAATGTGACGGTGGCCGAGATTGATCAGGTATTGAGTGCCCATCTCAGCTGCAGCTCCGTTGTCAATCGAGACTGACGGCAGATCCGGGTGTGTCGTTTCGATGGTTGCGACGGCAATGTCTGCCTCGCGAACGACTTCTACGGTCTGGTCCGTCAACGAAAGACTACAAAGTATCAGACCGTCCACCAACTTGCGTGCGGTCAAATGCTGTAACAGACTCTCCTGGCCTTCAACGCTCTCCACACTGTAGCGAACCACATCACAGTCCTGACTCATTAACTCCAGTTCAGCAATGCTCACCAGTTTGGAATAGAACCATTGGTCGGCAAGAGGCACGATGATCCCGACCACGCGGCGGCCACGCGCCATGCGTGACACGTGTGGCGTGATCTGGTAGTCGAGTTTCTCGGCTACGCCAATCACTTGATCCCGGGTGGATGGAGATACGTTTGGAAGTCCACGAAGAGCTCGGCTTACGGTCGCCGTGGACACGCCCGCTTGTTTTGCTACATCTTGAATTGTCGCTGGCATAATTACCCCGCAGACAGAAAAAGGATATTTGACAGTGGTAGAGGAGTCTGGTACAGTTTATGTATAATATTACATCATAATTAAAAAAAATGAAAGCGTGCGACATGTTCTTTCTGTTGCCCTTTTGATATTTACCTCGCTCTCGGGGTCAGCGTAAGAAAGATTTGCTTGACCCAGTTCAGTTGTCGGCGTATAATCTCTAGAGTGGTGTTTCGCATTTCTCATTAAAGGTTTTGTGCCGGCCAACTTATTTCGGTGTCAGATCCCATTCTCGGGATTGATGTAACTCCGATGGGCGACCTCTCGCCTGTCCAAGATTGTCGTTTATAGTTCACCACATTCAGTTGAAGGAGAAGAACAGATGAATCGTAAATGGTACGTGCTATTCAGCATCATGCTGGTGGCAATGCTTGCATTGGCCGCCTGCGGCGGTGGTAGTGCTTCTGAGCCGGCAGCCGATGAGCCTGCGGCTGAGGAAGCTGCAGCCGACGGAAGAGCCGGCTGAGGAAGCCGCCGAAGAGGAGGCACCTGCCGAAGAGGAGGCTGCTGAAGAAGAAGCGCCTGCCGAAGAGGCTGCCGGCGATGTGGTCACCCTCAGCTTCATTGGCGGTGGTCCTGGCCCCGGAGCGGAGTTCGACAAGCAGCAGATTGACCAATGGAACGCAGAGAACCCAGACATTCAAGTGGACTTCATCGAAGGTCCGGCATCGGCCACCGATCGATATGGTCTCTATCTGCAGACATTCCAGGCCCAGTCATCAGACATCGATGCTATGCAGATTGATGTCATTTGGCCCGGTGATCTGGCGGAACATCTGGTTGATCTCAACGAATACGGTGCTGCAGACGTGACTGGCGACCACTTCCCGGCCATCGTCACCAACAACACCGTTGACGGCGCACTGGTGGGTCTGCCCTGGTTCACCGACGGCGGCCTGCTCTACTACCGCACCGATCTGTTGGAAAAGTATGGCTATGACGGCCCGCCGGCCACGTGGGACGAACTGGAAGAGATGGCTCAGGCCATTCAGGACGGTGAACGCGAGGAAGGAAACCAGGACTTCTGGGGCTTCGTCTGGCAGGGTAAGGCCTATGAGGGTCTGACCTGTGACGCGCTCGAGTGGATCTACTCCAGTGGCGGCGGCACCATCGTCAGCCCGGAGAAGACCATCACCATCGACAACGAAATTGCTGCTGCGGCACTGGACAGAGCCGCAGGCTGGGTCGGCACCATCAGCCCTCCGGGCGTTACTGGCTTCCAGGAAGAGGAAGCCCGAGCTGTCTGGCAGGGCGGTAATGCTGCCTTCATGCGCAACTGGCCCTATGCCTACACGTTGGGCAATGGTGAAGACAGCGCCATCGTCGATCTCTTTGATGTGACGTCTCTGCCTGGCGCCGAAGCCGGCCAAAGTGCAGCCACGCTTGGCGGTTGGCAGTTGGCCGTCTCCAAGTACAGCGAAAATCCTGAGGCAGCGGCCAAGTTCGCGCTCTGGTTGGGTGCCGAGGAACAACAGAAAGCAGCGTGCATTAAATCGCTCGCTTCTGCCGACCATCCCGGCTCTCTACGAGGATGCTGATGATCGCCGAGGTCGTGCCCTTCATGCCCAATCTGCTGCCGGTATTCACCAACGCAGTGGCACGCCCATCAACGGCAAGTGCACCCCAGTATAATGAGGTCTCCACCATCTTCTTCTCGAACGTCGCAGATGTGCTCAGTGGCGCCCAAAGCGGCGACGACGCTGTGGTGAACATCGCCTTGGATCTGGAAGATCTACTCGGCTTTGAAGTCGAATAGGGACTGGTATGTCCCAGGGATCTAACCTATCCTGGGTCTCCTAGACCTACCGACCGAAAGACCCAGCGACGTAATCGGGGCTGGAGGGTGCAGTTTTCGCACCCTCCAGCCCCGGTAGAACGATTTGCCTCCTACTCTGCCCAGCCATCCTAGCCCGGTCCCACATTCGGACCTAAGGAGAAAAATACCATGGCCAAAGGCAGCGACAGCGCGAGCGAACTTGCCAAACAAGAACAGCGGCTGGCCTACCTTCTTCTGCTGCCGACGTTCTTGATATTGCTCGTCATTGCCGTCTACCCACTAAGTTCCGTCTTTGCCAGTAGCTTCACCAATGCCGTCTTCGCCAGCTCACAGCCAACCGAGTTCATCGGGTTGGAAAACTACAGCAATCTGCTCAGCATGACCGTGAAGTCCAGTCCCCATCAAGATCGATGAGGAGACGGGAGAACCGGTCATTGATGAGGAGACGGGCAAGCCGGAACTAGAGAGCGCAGTGCGGATTCTTCCGCGTGAACCTCGCCGCTTCAAACCAGTTACGACCTTCTCGATCTTCGGTAGTGCCTACGTCCTAGGCGCAACCGATCCTGCCTTCATCCGCTCAATATGGGACACGGTCATCTTTGCGGTCGTCACCGTCTTCCTTGAACTTGTACTGGGCATCGCCGTGGCACTGATCATCGACGTCAACTTCCCAGGACAGGGGTTGATGCGTGCCATCATCCTAGTGCCCTGGGCCATTCCGACCGCGGTTTCGTCACAGATGTGGGCGTTCATGCTGCAGCCCAATCGCACCGGCTTTTTCAACACCCTCTTCTGGCGGCTGGGCATCGGCGACGGTGAGATCCCCTTTCTCACCGATCCAGCGCTGCAACTGCCCTCCATGATCGTCATCGACGTCTGGAAGACAACGCCCTTTATGGCGCTGCTAGTCCTGGCCGGCCTGCAACTGATTCCCAAGGACATCTATGAGGCTGCGGATGTTGATGGGGCCAGCGCCGTACGCACCTTCTTCTCGATGACGTTGCCGCTGCTGAAGGGGACCATTGCTGTAGCCCTTGTCTTCCGCACCCTAGATGCGCTACGTGTCTTTGATCTCTTCCAGATTGTGTTGGGTCAGGCGCGTTACTCCATGGCCAGTTTCACCTACTATGAGTTGATCCAGAACCGGGCCATGGGCTATTCGTCAGCCAGTAGTGTGTTGATCTTCGTGGTGCTTTCCATCTTTGCCATCATCTACATGCGAACTCTGGGGGTGACATCTGATGAGTAGTCAAGCCAAACACCGGCGCAATCGCATCTTCCTCTGGATTCTGATCGTGATCATGGCGGTCTGGATGCTCTTTCCCTTTTACTGGATGATCAACTCTTCCTTCAAGACGGAGAACCAGCTCCAGATGATGCCCGCCACCGCCGTCCCGCGCGACCCGGTCGGCGGCTTCTCACCGACGTTGCGTAACTACGAGGCGGTCTTTTCCAATGACGCCTTCCTGCGCGCCATCGTCAACAGCACCATTGTGGCCGTCTGCGTCACGTTGACGGCGTTGGCCATCGGCGCCTTTGCCGGTTTTGCTCTGGGTAAACTTCGCTATCGAGGCAAGACAGCCACGCTCTATGTCATCCTGGCCATGACCATGTTTCCACAGATCGCGGTCCTTACAGGGCTGTATGCCATCATCAATAACCTGGGGCTGGATGCCATTCCCAGCCTGATTGCCACCTATCTGCTCTTCTCGCTGCCGTTCACTGCCTGGGTCTTGACGGCCTTCTTCCGCGAGTTGCCGGTGGAGATCATGCAGTCGGCCCAGGTGGATGGCGCATCGCCGTTCCAGACCTTCTATCTGATCCTGTTGCCGCTGACGGCCCCGGCTCTGGCAACCACGGGATTGCTTGGCCTTCATCGGCGCCTGGAACGAGTATCTCTTTGCGTTGACCTTCACGTCGGTGCAACCTTCGGCACGCACGCTGCCTGTGATCATCGCCAACTTCCCATCACAGTTCGCGATGCAGACGCCCTTCGGCGAGATCATGGCCGCGGGTGTCGTCTCCAGTATTCCGTTGATCATCCTGGTCTTCATCTTCCAGCGTCGCATCGTCGCCGGTCTAACGGCAGGTGCGGTGAAGGGATAGAGCAATAATAGTGATTGGTCGATTAGGGATTTGGTAACGGGCTTCTGGCGAGATGCTCTTCCCAGTCCCTAATCCCCTTTCCCAGTCCCCATTCTCGCAACCACCAACCCCACAAACACCGGCAACTTCATCATACGTCGCCAGCGCCACGGCTCGCGGCAGCAGGCGATGCAGCCATTCGATGCCCAGCGCTGCATCCAGGTGGGCGCGCGCTGCGTGATGCCGGCCACGAAGTCGAATGCGCCGCCGACGCCGATGGCGACTGCGGCGGGAAGTTCATGGACATGGTTGCGGATCCAGATGTCCTGGCTGGGGTGCCCGTAGGCGACAAAGAGGATGTCGGGCGAAGTCGCAGAAAGGTACTCGTGGATAGCCGGCCAATCTGTGGGCGCAGGGCTGCCGCTGTGGATGCCGCTGACAATGAGCGACGGATAGCGTTTCCGCAACTGGTCGGCGGTCTGGGCCGCCACACCGGGCGCTGCACCGAGGAAGAAGACACGCCATCCGTTCAAGGCTGCCGCCTGGCCGATACGTTCGATGCCATCTGATCCGGTCACTCGCTCACGCAAGGCCGCACCGTTGATGTTGGCGGCCCATAATACGCCGATTCCATCTGGAACGCGAAGGTCAACCTGTGCCAAGATGTCGGCGAAGGCCGAGTCGCGATGTGCATCGACGATGAATTCCGGGTTGATTGTGGAAATCTGACGGCACTGTTGCGTGTGGCCGGAGCGGTGTGCGTCGACCCAAACCCGGATCTGCGTTAGCGTATCAGAAAAGTCAACACAATCAATGTCGACGCCGGCGACATTGATCGATGGCCAGATTTTTTGCGTGTGCGCACCCCGCTCATCCATCGATCTTGCCGTCTGTCTTCCTGTTCATCTTGCCCTCTGATGCGGCTTGCTCCAGCACGGCCAACGTTTCGGCGGCGGCCTTCTCCCAGGAGAAGCGCTTGACATTTTCGTAGCCGGCGGCAATGAGTTGCTGGCGCAGGGCCTCATCTCTGCTGAGTTGTAGCATAGCGTCGGCGATGGCATCAATGTCAGTCGGATCGACCAGAAGAGCAGCCTCGCCGGCGATTTCGGGCAGTGAAGAATTGTTTGCTGTCACAAGAGGTACTCCTGTAGCTTGGGCTTCAAGGACCGGCAGTCCGAAGCCCTCATGCAGAGACGGAAAGCAGAAGAATCGAGCGTTCTTGAGTAGCGCCGGCAATTCGTCTTCG
>CAVXYK010000007.1:0-556909 GCA_963765875.1 uncultured Chloroflexia bacterium | reverse complement strand
CCGGTCATGACTTCGTCGAAGATGAGCAGTGCGCCATCCGCTGAAGTCACCGAGCGCAGCCCTTCTAGGAAACCGGGCACGGGTGGAACCAAACCCATGTTGCCCGCCACCGGTTCAACGATGATGGCGGCAATCTCACCGGGGAAGGTTTCGAAGAGACGCTCAACCGATTCGAGGTCGTTGAAGCGTGCAGTCAGTGTATCGGCTACGGTGGCGGCGGGCACGCCGGGCGAGTCCGGCAAGCCCAATGTCGCTACGCCCGAGCCGGCTTGCACCAACAACATGTCGGCGTGGCCATGGTAGTTGCCCTGGAACTTGACAATCTTGGTGCGGCCGGTGAAGGCTCGCGCCAATCGCAGTGCAGACATGGTTGCCTCGGTGCCTGAGTTGACGAAGCGGACCATCTCGATGCTGGGCACAAACTCTGTGACCAGTTTAGCCAGCTCCACTTCCTGCGCGCAGGGTGCGCCGAAGCTAGTGCCTTTGGCCGCGGTCTCCTGCAATGCTTTCACGACACGCGGGTTGGCGTGGCCCAAAATGAGCGGTCCCCACGACATGACGTAGTCGACGTAGCGGTTATCGTCCACATCGATCATGTAGGCCCCTTCACCCTGCTTGATGAAGAGCGGCTGTCCGCCGACCGACTTGAAAGCACGCACGGGGGAATCGACACCGCCGGGCAAGAGTTCAACGGCTTCGGCGAATAGTTGTTGAGATTTGGTATGGTTCATGTGGTTCTCCTGTGATTGGGGAATGGGGATTAGGGATTAGGAATAGGGATCGGAGGCAGGCAACGCCCCCCATTCACCTGATCCCTATTCACCGATCCCTATTCCCCTCTTGCTCTTCCACCATCCATTTCGCCGCCCTTGACTCAATCAACTCCACCAAGGTCTCAATGTATAGCGGATCCGTATTCAGAGCAGGCGGACGCTCCAGGCGCACGCCCAGCGGCTTGGCGACGGTCTGAGCCTCAAGGTCGATGTCATAGAGGATCTCGACGTGGTCGGAGACAAATCCGATTGGGATGCTGATGATATTCTTGATGCCCTGTTCCGCCAATTCGGGGATGTACTCCTCGATCTGGGGACCCAGCCACGGTTCAGGGCTGCGACCGGCCGACTGATAGCTCCACGACCATTGCTCGTCGCTCAAGCCGGCCTTGTCCGCGACCAACTGCGCAGTCTCGCGCAGTTGCGCGTCATAGGGGTCGCCCATCTTGATGATGCGCACCGGCAGGCTGTGGGCGCTGAAAATGACGTGAACGTCGTCACGCTCATCTTCCGGCCAGCGTCCCAGGCCATCCTGCACCCGGTTGGCCAATGCCTGGATGAGCTTGGGTGCATCGTGGTAGCTGGAGATATGCTCGAACTCGATGTCGCCGTGATACATGTCGAGTCCGTCCGCGACCTTGCCCTGGTACTTGGCCACGCTAAGCTTGGAATAATGGGGCGCCAGCACAATGGTCACGGCGTGGGTGATGCCGTCTTCCAGCATCTGGCCGACCACATCCTCGATCCAGGGCGACCAGTGGCGCATGCCCATGTAGCAGCGGTATATCTCCGGATCCAGGGCAGCTTGCACCGCATCGATCTGTGCGCTGGAAAACTCGAAAAGCGGTGACTTGCCGCCGATCTGACGGTAGTTATTGGAGATCTCCTCCAGCACAGCGGGCGTTGTCGGCCGGCCGCTGCGGATGTCGGCCAGGTAGCCCGGCAGTTCGTCCAACGAGTTTGGCCCGCCATAGGCCATGATGAGGACGCCGATTGGGTAGTTGATTTGGGTCATTTTAGTTGCTTTCGTTTAGGGTTATTAGTGATCAGGGAATGGTGATTGGGGATTGGGGAACAGGCACGCTCGCCACCCAATCCCCAATCACCATTCCCTGATTCCTACTTTCCTGTCTTCTCGTGCACGTAATCAACCACCCGCCGCACCTGGTCCGGTGACGTGCTGGGTAGGATGCCGTGGCCAAGATTGAAGATGTGACCGGGTCGGCCGTTGGCTCGGGCCAGGATGTCGTCGATCTGATATTTGAGTTCTCGCCATGGGGCCAGCAGTGCAATGGGGTCCAAATTGCCCTGGATTGGGCGATCATGGCCGATGCGTTCCCATGCCCTGTCGATAGGCAGTCGCCAATCGACGCCAACGACATCGCCGCCGCAGGCAGCTACGTCTTCAAGGTAGGCGGTGGTGCCGGTGCTGAAATTGACTGTCGGCACGCCGGCGCGCTTGAGCATGGCAAAGAGCTTGGTGTTGTAGGGCGCAATGAAGCGTGCGTAGTCGGACTGACCCAGCGCCAGACCGGCCCAAGAATCGAAGAGTTGCAGCGCCTTAGCGCCTGCCTGAGCCTGTTTTATCATATAATCGGCCTGGACGGTCACCAGCTTGTCCATGAGCCGTCGCCAGGCGGCAGGCTCACTGTACATCAGCGTCTTGACCTTGGCGTAGTTCTTACTGCCGCCACCCTCGATGGCATAGGAGGCAAGCGTAAACGGCGCGCCGGCGAAGCCGATGAGCGGGATGTTCTTGGGCGCCAACTCGGCAGCCACCATCTCAATGGCTTTGAGCGTGGGGGCCAGCGTCTCTTCTGCAGGCGGCGTGGCCAGCATGTCGATGTCGTAGGTGGTGGTCAACGTGTTGTCGATGACCGGCCCCTTGCCGGGCACGAACTCGAGGTATAGCCCCATGCCAATGAGCGGCGGAAGAATATCGGCGAAGATGATGGCTGCATCGATGCCGATGGCGTCAACCGGCTGCAGCGTGACCTCGGCCGCCAGCTCCGGCGTGAAGATCATCTCCAGCATGTCGTGCTCGGCACGCAGGGCGCGATACTCTGCCATGTAACGACCGGCCTGCCGCATGAACCAGATGGGCGTGTAGTCGGTCTCCAGGCCACGACAAGCGCGCAGGAAGGGGGCCGTCGGTTCCGGCAATTCGGCTAAATCGGGCGCGGATCTTGATGCGAATGGATGTGTCATGAGTTCTCTACTTGACCTCGTTCTGCCAGATGGCCTTGCCCACAAAGAAGGGCCCCATCTTTTCCATATGTTGGGATGTCTGTATTGTCTTGCGCATGCGCTGCACAATTGACGAAAGCGGCATCAGCTCGCTGCCGATGAGTGCGACCACGAAGTCATTGTCGTCCTTGGTCAACCCATGACAGGCCAGTCGGATATCGGTGCCCAGCCCGGCTCGCCCATAGGCTCTGCCGATGCCGCCATGTTCCATGAGGGCCTTGCGCTGCTCCTCACCCGACAATTGCTCAAAGCTGCCTGAACGGCGCAGCGGATACCAGACAGCCCACGGGATCTCGGGATCCGTGATACGGTGGCGAGGCCTCTCGACAAGCGTCGCAACCAAGTCCGCCTCATAGCCGATCGAGTAGGTGCGGCCAAACATGGTGTACTCGGGCTTTGGCGCCAGATCGAGAAAAGGCGGCTGCAGCAAGAAGTCGCGCAGTTCATCGACAAAGAACGACGGGTCCTCGCTATACGTGAGAAGGCCAACCCCGCGCGGGTCGTTGAGATCCACATAGAGCGTCGCAGGCAAGCCGGCATCGGCCAGGGCATCGACCAGCGGTTGCGTATCCGTGCAGTCGCCGAAGGCCAACATCTGAACAAAGAGGCGACGATTTGAGTAGATCACCTCGCCGTCTGCATTGCGACCGCGCTCACTGATATCGAGAATCTCATCGCCGCCGGCCGCCTGGCGGTCGAGTGTACCTTTTGGAATCATATGTGTGTTCTCCTGATGAAGTGATTGGCAGAATGGGGAATGGGGATTGGTGACTTGAGGCTCTTGCCCAATCCCCATTCACTAATCCCCATTCCTCAACCACCCTGCCGCTTCTTTGGCATGATAGGTAATAATCAGATCGGCCCCGGCTCGTTTGAACGAGAGCAGCGTTTCCAAAATGGCGGATTTGTCGAGCCAGCCGTTAGCGATAGCTGCCTTGAGCATAGCGTACTCGCCGCTCACATTGTAGGCAACCATGGGTAACTGGGGGAGGGCTTCATGGACCCGGCTGATCACATCCAGATAGGCCAGCGCCGGCTTAACCATCAGGAAGTCGGCCCCTTCATCGACGTCGAGCGCCGCCTCGCGGAGGGCCTCACGCACGTTGGCCGGATCCATCTGATGGGTCTTGCGGTCGCCAAACTTGGGCGCACCCTCGGCAGCATCGCGGAAGGGACCGTAGAACGACGATGCGTATTTCACGGCATAGGACATGATCGGGATATGAGAGTACCCGGCCGCGTCTAGACCGCGGCGAATCGCCGCAACCATGCCATCCATCATCCCGCTGGGTGCTACGATATCGGCCCCGGCCTCAGCATGCGAGACGGCGACATCGATCAAGATATCCAACGTCTCGTCATTGAGGACATAGCCTTCCTCAAGCGATCCATGAGCATTGCCGCCTTCGCGATGATGGAGGAGGCCACAATGGCCGTGGTCGGTGTACTCGCAGAGACAGACGTCCGTTACGACGATGAGGTCTGGTATTGCCGCTTTGAGCGCACGTGTCGCCTGCTGGACAATGCCCTCAGGCGAGAAGTTCTCCAGGCCGACAGGATCCTTGCTGGCCGGAAGCCCAAAAAGCACAACGGCAGGGATGCCGAGCGCGGCCAACTCATGCGCCTCGCCCGCCATCTGGTCAACCGAGAGCTGATAGACGCCGGGCATGGATGCGATCTCGTCTCGCACGCCCTCGCCGTGGGTCACAAAGAGCGGATAGATAAAATCGGCCGGCGACAATTCAGTCTCTCGAACCATCGAACGTAGACCGGCCGAGTGGCGTAGCCGTCGAGGACGGTGGATCAGTTCAGGTTGAGCCGGCATGTTCAAATGCTCCTTCATGCGATGGCGCTATCCTCAAGCATTGATGGTTTTCGTGAAGAATGGTTGCCGTGAGTGAAGTAGTCTGCCAAGGCATCCACCATGTCGCTCACAGTGTAGCTAGACGGCACAACATCGACGTGCACGCCCAAGGCACAGACTGCGTCAGCGGTCGTTGGGCCAATGCAGGCCACAACGGCCGAGGCGACGGCGCCTGGTTCAACCATCTCAAAGAAGTTGATGGCAGTCGAAGGACTCGTAAAGGTCAGCACATCGACGCCTACCGCAATTTCAGCCATCGCCTCGGCTGAGGGATTGGTCGCGACCGTCTCGTACAGGGCAATGTCGTAGACCGTAGCACCCAACGCAGACAAGACGTCAACGATTTCGGGCCTTCCTGCTCTTGCACGCGGCAACAGAACTTCCTTGCCGGTCAGATCACCCAGGGAGCGCGCTAATTCCTCGCCAGTGTTGACCGACGGGATGAGTTCAGGCTGGAGGCCTTGCTTGCGCAAAGCATCGGCCGTGACTGGACCGACGGCAGCGATGCGCGGAAGATGATCGGGTTGTGAAGAACAGGGGAGACCATGACCGACGAATCGCTGACAGAAGAAATGAACCGCGTTGACGCTGGTGAAGAGCAGCCAGTCAAAATGGTCGATGTCGGCAAGGGCACGGTCGAGTTGAGGCGCTTCCAATGAGACCGTTTCAATCGTGGGGAAGACGATGGGGACGCCGTCCAGGGCGCGAATCCGCGCGCAAAATGAGGCGGACTGCTGCGCGCTGCGCGTGATGACGACTCGCTTGCCGGCCAGTGAGCTAGCCATGGCTCAACAACTCCGCTGCACCCTGTGCCATCACTTCATCCGCTACTGCCGCCCCGAGTACGCTTGCATCGACGCCCGAGCCTTCAGCTCGAATGAGTTGTGCCCCATCGATAGACCCAACAAGACCTTCCAAGATTAGGCTATCGCCGTGCCACCGCGCATACGCAGCGACGGGTGACGAGCAACCACCGCCCAATGCCGACAGAAATGTTCGCTCGGCCGTCACCGCCTGGGCAGCATCCTGGCTGTGGATGGCGGCGAGAAGACGACGCGTTTGCTCATCATTCTCTCGGCACTGAATGGCCAGCGCTGCCTGGCCGGGCGCAGGCAGCATCTGCTCTGTCGAGAGCCACTCAGTGACCACGACGTCTTTTTCCAGACGTCGGACGCCGGCGGCGGCCAGAATTGTGGCATGATAGAGCTCGTCCTCGAGCACCTTGCGTATACGCGTCTCAACATTGCCACGAATCGATCGCACAACCAGATCTGGACGAAGCGACAGCAGTTGCGCCTGTCGCCTTGTGCTGCTGGTGCCGATGATCGCGCCCTGTGGCAACGAGTTGAGGGTCCACCCGTTGCGCGACACCAGGCAATCGCGAACATCCGCCCTATCCGAGATGGCGCCCAGGAGCGTACCAGGCGCGTTTTCAACCGGCAGATCTTTGAGCGAGTGGACGGCGATGTCGATCACATCATCGCGCAAAGCTGCCTCCAACTCGGCCGTAAAGAGTCCCTTGCCGCCAATGGCAGGCAACGCCTTGTCAAGCGTACGATCACCTTTTGTGTTGTAGGGGATAATCCGGCAGGTTAGCTGTGGCCAGGCGGACTCAAGCAATGATATGACGCGCTGCGTCTGCCACATGGCCAAGGCGGACATACGGCTGCCCACGCGTAACGAAACAGTCGTCACTGTAGCGCACTTCCATTTATTTGCGATTCGAGGGATTGATACTGAGTGGTCTCGCTATCCAAATCGTAGTCCCGGGGGAGGTCAATGGGTTCGTGATCATTGACGCCGCTGGTGACACTGGCGACACCGTTAGAAACGGAACCGCTAGCGGGATCGATAGCCCCATTAGTGGCCGGGAGCCCAAACAGATCTTGAAATACGGGCAGTAGCTCCTCTGCTTCGCCATCGGTCGCCTTTTCCTTGAGACGAATCGTGGGTTCGTGCAGCAGCTTGTTGACCAACGCATGTGTCAGATGCTGAATATGATCCCGTGTCGCTTCGTCCAGATCCGGGCCGATGAAGCGCAGTGTCCGGTCGAGCTCTTGTCTGCGCACTTCCTCAGCCCTGAGGCGGAAATCGGCGACGATTGGTTCCACTGCCAGGCGTCGCATTTCGGATTCAAACTTGGTGCACTCGTCCGCAACAATGGCGTCAGCCCGTGGAATCTCACCTTGTCGAAGTGCGAGCGCATCGTCAACGCCCCGGTTCAGATGGTCGATACCAAAAAACCGAACGCCCGGAAGCTCTGAAATCGCCGGATCGATATCGCGCGGCACAGCAATATCAATGAGCAGAAGTGGTCGCTCGTCTCGCCGGCGCTGGGCCTCCTCAACCATCTTGTGATCGATGAGGAAGCCGGGTGCGCCAGTGGCGCTGATGACGACATCTGCAGAACAGAGGGCATCGGGCAGATCGGAAAGTGAACAGATGCTCATGCCTTGCTCTTTTGCAAAGCGCTCGGCCCGAGATCGTGTGCGATTGGCGAGGATAATATCAGAGACGCCCCGGCCGCGCAGCGCCTTGAGCGTCTGAATGCCCATTTCGCCAAGACCGATGACAAGCACCCTTCGCCGGCTTAGCGGCCCCATCACACTGTCGGCAGTGCCCACAGCGACCGAGCTGATGCTGACCGAGCCACTGCTGATAATCGTCTCAGCATGGACTCGTTTCCCAACACGGATGCCCATGCGCAAAGTGGCATCCAAAACGGGGCCCAGGGTGTGTTTCGAAACCGCAACCGAATAGGCTCGAGAAACCTGACCTAGAATCTGCGATTCGCCCAGAACCAGCGACTCGATACCGGCCGCCACCCGCGCCAGATGTTCAACCGCCTCCATGCCTTCGAGCCAATAGATGTGCTCGTTGACTTCACGCTGTTCGACCATAGTTGCGGCCGTGGTGAATCGCAGAAGTAGGGATCGTGGGTCAGCAACAGATTCATCGACCGTCGCATACAGTTCGAAGCGGTTGCAGGTCGAAAGCAACGCGAACTCCAAAATATCGGAGAAATCACTGGAACTGTTTTGGCTAAGGCCTGAAGCACTCTGGACGGCACGCAGGTCATCAAGCGTGCAAGCTATCTGTTCACGAAGCTCAACAGAGGCAGTCTGATGGCTAAGACCGAGGCAAAAGAGCTGAGGTTTTCGCATATACGACACAAACCGTATGAAAAGGGTTAAAATCTAAGGAAATCTAAGGATTTGTGAAAATTTTACCGAATCTGAGCCAGGTGTCAAATCAGTGAATACCTGATTGGAAAATGATTCTCGAATTTGGTAGACTGCTGCATTGGCCTGGCTAACGCTTTGCCTGTCAATCATACATTGAATTTAGGAAAATTTGGAGAATCATCGAATGGCATCCCAATTGCCTGCATTGGTCACCGCGGATCTTGAAGGCGTTTTCATTCCCGAAGTCTGGATCGCTGTGGCCAATGCAACAGGCATTGAACGCCTAATGCTTACCACGCGTGACATTGTCGATTATGATGAGCTGATGAACTATCGAATGTCAGTCCTGCGTGAACACAATCTCACGTTGGGAGACATTCAGGATGTGATTGCCGGGATGGAGCCACTGCCGGAAGCAGTCGACTTCATCAACTGGATTCGCGAGCGGACACAGTTGATTATCTTGACCGATAGCTTCTACCAGTTTGTTGAGCCGTTTATGCCCAAGCTCGAATACCCGACAATCTTTGCACACCAAATTGGTCACCGACGACCAGGGGATGATCTCAGGATATCATCTACGCTGCAAGGACAGCAAGCGTCGGACTGTCGAAGCCCTGCGCGAGACTGGCTTCAGGGTGCTATCGTTTGGTGACTCCTACAACGATACGACTATGCTCGGTGTGGCCAATCAGGGCGTTCTCTTCCGACCGCCGGAAAACGTCATCGCTGACTACCCCGGATTTCCGGTCACCACCCAATACGATGAGCTTCGACTTCACATCGATCGTTTTCTCAATTCCGAAGGCTAGCCCCAGTCATGAAGCCGTCAGATCATCAGAACTTGGACCCTGGATCACAGGCCGCGCCAGAAAATGGTGCGGCTGAAACCCAACGCATGATAGCCGAAGCGACAGAAGAGTCGCTCATGGCAAGTCTGGTTAGCGCTGCCGGCTATATCCTGGCCGTCTCATATCCAGTGCTGGCGCTCTCCACCGGCGTGCGCGCCATCTATCAACTCTTCTTCAAGGAAGGTGTCACCTATTACGCACCCGCCATGATGAGCGGCATCGCTGCGCTCTCATACCTAGTTGCAGCCATCGGCTTTGGGTATCGGCGGCGCTGGTCCTGGTGGCTCTCTGTCGCCGCTCTCGGATTTGAGACCTGCATGTCGTTGGTTGTCGGGATCTGGAGCTACATCGACCCGGCCACAGTGGGAAGCACCGTCTGGCGCCATTTCGGTGAGGACTATGGATACTTCCCCTTCTTTCAACCGATCATTGGGCTGATATGGCTTTTCTGGCCCGCCACCATGCGATCCTACGGCATCCATCGCGGCAGCGAGCCGGCAGATCGGGCAGTGGATTCGGAAAGCGCCTAAAGATAGCGCTGGAAAATACCGTCAGGCAAAACCACTCGCACTGCAATCATCCCCACTGTAGCAACGCGTACTTCACTGAGTACACACCACCTGATAGGATTGGCAGGGGTTGAGCTTCTAAAACTATACCTACATGATGGTGATTATTGTGACTTTTTTCTATTTGGGTTTGTTCTATCAGGATGTAATTGATAGGTTGTTTTGACTATGCGAAATATTTGTGCAAAATCTAAATCAGACACAGGCTCCTATGCAGAGTAACAGCACTTTGACGACGCCGTTGTTGCGTCGAGTTCGAGCTACCAACATTTCGCAAGCCCACATGCTGCTCAATGTCCTCGCCGGACTCATCGCGGCTGCCATGCTCCTGCCCTTGATCTACCTTGTCTTCCGCTCGCTTGGTATCGGCGTCGATGCCTTCAGCTTGCTCGCCCAACGACGCACACCCATCGTTATCTTCAATAGTATATCGCTAGCGGTCATCGTCACAGCGATTTCGCTTGTGGTCGCCCTGCCCCTGGCCTGGCTCACTGTGCGCACAGACCTGCCTGGACGCCGCATTTGGAGCGTCCTGACTGCTCTGCCGCTGGTCTTTCCAAGTTATGTCGGCGGCTATGCCTTCGTGGCCATGATCGGACCCAGGGGAATCGTCCAGGGCTGGCTGGAACCCATGGGCATAGAGCGCCTACCGTCAATCTACGGCTTACCAGGCACAGCCTGGGTGCTGACCGTCTTCACGTACCCCTATCTCTTGCTGAGCATTCGAGCCGGTCTGCGCAATCTCGATCCAGCGCTTGAGGAAGCAGCTCGCAACCTGGGCTACGGCCCCTGGCAGACCTTTCGCAAAGTGACGATGCCTGCCTTGCGACCCTCCATCGTCGCAGGCTCGCTGCTCGTGTCACTCTATGTCCTCAGCGATTTCGGCGCTGTTTCGATCATGCGCTATAACAGCTTCACACGCGTCATCTACATGCAATATCTGAGCAGCTTTGACCGCAGCCTGGCCTCGTTGCTCTCGCTGGTTCTGGTGATACTGACTATCCTACTGCTTTTCAGCGCGCAGCGCTTCCAGGGCCGCCAGAGCCTCTATCGCACCGGCGTGGGCACGGCGCGGGCCGCCCGGAGGATCGCGCTGGGCGGCTGGACCTGGCCCGCCCTGGCGCTGTGTGCACTCGTTGTGACCATCGCCCTGGTGCTGCCGACGAGCGTTGTCATCTACTGGCTGGTGCGCGGCCTGGCCGCCGGTGAATCATTGCTCCCAATCTGGGGGGCAATGCTCAATAGCATCAAAGCAGCCAGCGCGGCGGCGGCGACGGCCATTCTCCTCGCGCTGCCCGTCGGCTACCTGGTAGTACGTTACCCAGGACGCTACAGTTTACTCGTCAGCCAATCGATCTACCTGGGCTTCGGGCTGCCAGGCATTGTGATAGCGCTCAGCCTTGTCTTCTTTGGCGCCAACTATGCACCGGCGCTCTATCAGACGTTCATCATGCTGGTATTTGCCTACAATGTGCGCTTTCTGCCCCAGGCAGTGGGCAACGTTCGCTCGGGCCTCCTTCAGATTAGCCCGCGCTTGGAAGAAGCCGGGCGCAGCATGGGGCTCAATCGCAGGCAGACCTTGTGGATTATCACCATCCCCCTGCTCCGGCCAGGCATCTGGGCGGGAGCGGCACTTGTTTTTATGTCAACAATCAAAGAACTGCCGGCGACGTTACTGCTGGGCCCGACAGGCTTCTCAACCCTGGCCACGCAGATATGGGCGGCAGCCGACGAAGCGTTTTTTGCAAGGGCCGCCGCCCCTTCATTGCTGCTACTGGCCGTTTCGGCGTTCAGTATCGGCATCATCTTAGGACAAGAAGAACGAGGTCGTCATTGAGCGTCAACCGAGACGGAAACGCACCAAGAATCACGACGAGCAGCCAGGCAGGCGGCGAGCCGAGTATTCAACTGAGTGATCTGTACAAGCACTTTGATGATGTCGGGGCCGTGAATGGCGTGTCTCTTGACCTGCACGAGGGGCAACTTCTCGCCCTGCTCGGTCCTTCCGGTTGCGGCAAAACGACTACGCTGCGGCTCATCGCCGGATTCGAGCGCCTGGATACCGGGGAGATCCGAATCGAAGGTCAGGTGGTGGCCGGAGATCATGCGCACTTGCCGCCGGAACAGCGCCGGGTGGGCATGGTCTTTCAAGAATATGCGCTCTTCCCGCACATGAGCGTGGACGACAATATCCGCTTTGGCCTGCATCGTTACGATGGAGACAAACTGAGTCGCGCTGCAGAAGTACTTGAACTCGTTGGCCTTACAGGTCTGGGCGCGCGGATGCCCCATGAGCTCAGCGGCGGACAACAACAGCGCGTCGCTCTGGCCCGTGCGCTGGGGCCTGAACCGCACCTCGTGCTCCTGGACGAGCCGTTCAGCAATCTTGACGCCGGACTGCGCGTACGTGTGCGTTCAGAAGTTCGTGAGATCCTGAAAACAGCAGGCGCCGCAGCCATCTTTGTCACCCACGATCAGGAAGAAGCGCTCTCTCTGGTCGATCAGATCGCGGTGATGATGGATGGCCGGGTGCTACAGGTTGCATCGCCGCAACAGCTCTACCACCAACCGGCCACCCGTGATGTGGCCGAGTTTATTGGAGATGCCAATTTTCTACCTGGAACTGCACACGGCTACCACGTGAATTGCGAGCTTGGAACGTTGCATCTACAATATGCCACCGAAGGGCCTGTCGATGTGCTTGTACGGCCGGAAAATGTCAGAGTGAAGCCGGCTCCAGGCACATCGGATACGCGAGTGGGCGAGATTCGCTTCTTCGGGCATGACCAGCTCGTCTCCCTTGAGCTTGCATCAGGGAAATCGCTGGCGACTCGTGTGGGACCAATGTACAATTTTGTTGTCGGACAGCCGGTGAGTATTGAAGTCACAGGATTGGTCATGGCCTATCCCAGAATTGAGCAAACATGAATCTCTTGAATATGGAAGAACGAGTTGCCGACTCGGCCATTATCGTTGTCTTTGGCGCATCGGGCGACCTTGCGAAACGCAAACTGATTCCGGCGCTCTACGACCTCTACGACCATGGCCTCTTGCCGTCGAACTTCACGGTGCTCGGATTTGCGCGTACAGAATACAGCGACGAGGAATTCCGCGAACTCTGCTACGAAGGTATCTGTCAATACATGCCGACGCGCATCGCTGAACGAGACATGGGCCAAATTTTCCCAATGCCTCTTCTATCAATCGGGCAGTTACGACAGCCGGGAAGCGTTTGAGGCGCTGGGCGGGCGCATAGAGGAGCTTGACGCCAGCCGCCCAACCAACGGCAATCGAATCTTCTATCTATCCACGCCACCGAGCGTCTTCAAACCGATTGCTACCTTGCTCAGCGAAACGGGATTGGCGGAACAGAAAGACGGCTCATGGGCGCGCGTCATCATTGAGAAACCCTTTGGCCATGACTATGCCAGCGCTGCCGATCTCAACGAACATCTATTGCAGCACTTTGACGAAGACCAGATCTACCGCATCGACCATTACCTGGGCAAGGAGACAGTACAGAACATCCTGGTCTTCCGCTTTGGCAATGGGATTTTTGAACCGATATGGAACCGGAATTATGTAGATCATGTGCAGATCACGGTCTCTGAGGACATAGGCATCGGTAGTCGCGGCGGCTATTATGACAGATCGGGCGCGATCCGGGACATGGTTCAAAACCATTTGATGCAGTTGGTGGCTTTGACGGCCATGGAGCCGCCGGTCGCCATCGATTCCAAAGCGGTGCGAGATCAGAAAGTCAATGTTCTGAGGGCCATCAAACCGTTGAGCCGTGAGGAGGTGCGTCGCAATGTCGTGCGCGCTCAATATCGCTCAGGCTCGCTCAATGGGGAAAATATCCCGGGCTATCTGGACGCGGAGGGTGTCGATCCCGACTCGACAACCGACACGTTCATTGCCTGGCGCCTGGAGATCGACAACTGGCGCTGGAACGGCGTACCCTTCTACCTGCGCACCGGCAAAGCGCTGCCGACCAAGATGACGGAAATCGTCATCGTTTTCCGCAGACCACCGCTGACATTCTTCTCAGATCTGGACGATCAATATGAGTTGCCGCGCAACGCACTGACCATTCGCATCCAGCCTGACGAAGGTATTTCGCTCAGCTTTGACGCCAAACGGCCCGGCCCCGTGATCGAGGTGGAGCCGGTGACCATGAACTTCTCCTACAGCGACAGCTTTGGCATCAAAAATGCTGACGCCTACGAGCGTTTGCTGCACGATGCCCTCATGGGTGATGGCACCCTCTTCATTCGCCGTGACGAGATCGAGGTTGCCTGGGATCGTGTCACACGCGTCCTGGATGCCTGGAACGCAGAAGATGAAAGCTCGAAGCGTCGCGGTTCTCGCACAAAATTGCCTACCTATCAGCCCGGAACGTGGGGGCCAATGGAAGCCGTTGAACTGCTGGCCCGAGACGCACGCCGATGGCGCAATCCGAGGATTGACGGGTAGATTCAAAGAGACGAAACAGAATCTCATGCCATCGAAACGTCACGAACATACGGAAGTTGTCCCGGACAGGGATTCACTGGTCAACGTTGCTTGCGAGCTGATTACCGCGGCTGCCGCCATCTCAATTGGGCGACGCGGTTTCTTTCGCATCGCCTTGTCCGGCGGTTCGACGCCCAGAGCCGTCTATGCTGCGCTGGCCCAAGATCGAGACATTGACTGGCGGCGCTGGCACCTCTTCTGGGGTGACGAACGCACGGTCGCACCCGATGATGCGGAGAGCAACTATAGGATGGTCAAGGAGACGTTGCTGGATCAGTTGCCGATTCAGCCGGGCATCGTCATGCGTATGCTGGGCGAGGCTGACCCGGCCGCCGCCGCCGCCAGCTACGCAGCCGCCGTCGAGGAGCTGGTCCCGGCCAACTATCACGCCCTTACAGCCGGGACACCCCGGTTTGACATGATCTTGCTCGGCATGGGCAATGACGGGCACACGGCCAGCCTCTTTCCAAACACGGCAGCGCTCCACGAAGAGCGTCAATGCGTTGTGGCCAATTCCGTGCCACAGCTGAACACCACACGTCTGACCTTCACCACGCCCCTGATCAATGCGTCCCGGCGCGTGCTCGTTCTGGTCAGCGGTGCGGACAAGGCGGAAAAACTTCAAGAGGTGTTGACCGGCCCGGTCGACACCGAACGGCTCCCCAGCCAGAGCATCCATCCCATCGCCGGCAACCTTATTTGGCTTGTCGACTCGGATGCCTTTTCTAGAATTGAATCTGACATCGCGCTGAAGAGCGAGGAATCCTAGGCCAATGATTGCAGCAGAGTCATTGGTCGTAGATTATTGGTATTGAGAAGCCATATTCACTCCTCTTTGGACCAACCTGATTGCAAGGAGTAATTTACGTATGAAACTCATCGGCAAAGTGTCTGTCTTTCCCAAGCTGCCGGACCGTATCGCTCGTCTGCATGAACTTGCCTATAATTTGTGGTGGAGCTGGGAGACCGAAGCCCAGGCGCTCTATGCATCGATCGATGCGGAAATGTGGGATAAGACCAATCACAATCCGGTCAAGTTTCTGCGCAGCGTGAATCAAGAGCGCTTGAATGCAGCCGCAGAAGAGAGCACCTTCCTGGCTGCATATGACCAGGTCATGGCTTCGTTTGACGCCTACATGTCGCCGGAAGCCGACACCTGGTTCAAGCGCGATCATGCTGCAAAGACGGACCAGGTCATCGCCTACTTCAGCGCCGAGTTTGGGCTGCACGAAGCGCTCCCCATCTACTCCGGCGGCCTTGGCGTCCTCAGCGGCGACCATTGCAAGGCAGCCAGCGATCTGGATCTGCCATTTATCGGCGTCGGCTTCCTTTATCCCCAGGGCTATTTTATCCAGCACATCGACGCCGACGGCATGCAACAGGCCATCTACGAGAAGGTCGACTTCGCCGAAGTGCCTGCTACGCCTGCGGTGGGTCCGGACGGCAGCGAGGTGCTCATCAATGTTGACCTACCGGGACGCACGGTCTATGCCAAGGTATGGAGAATCCAGGTCGGTCGCATCCCCATCTATCTGATGGACACTGACGTCGAACGCAACGCGCCCCAGGACCGCGAGCTGAGCGCCCGCCTCTACGGTGGAGACCGCGAGATGCGTATCAGCCAGGAGATCGTTCTGGGCATCGGCGGGGTGCGCGCCGTGCGCGCCCTCGGCTACAACCCGGCCGTGTGGCACATGAACGAAGGCCACAGCGCCTTCCTTGGCCTCGAACGGGTGCGAGAGAAGGTGCAGGGCGAGGGCCTTGGTTTCAACGAAGCGGTCGAGGCCGTACGTTCAAACAGCGTGTTCACTACGCACACGCCAGTGCCTGCCGGCAACGACACGTTTGGCTTTGAAATGGTCGAGAAATTCTTCTGGCAGTACTGGGGGCAACTGGGCATCAACCGCGAGCGCTTCATCAACTTCGCACGCCAGGAACTGGACTGGGGACCGCAATACAGCATGACGGTACTGGCCATCAAGCTGAGTGCCTATCACAACGGCGTCAGCGAGCTGCATGGCCACGTCAGCCGCAGAATGTGGGAGTTCCTCTGGCCGGACACACCGGTGGAGCAAGTGCCGATCGGCCATGTCACGAATGGCGTCCATACCAAGACCTGGATGGTGCAAGAGATCAAAGACTTGTACGCCAAGCACCTGGCTGAAAACTGGCGAGAAGAGGTCGACGATCCCCAAATCTGGTCCAAGGTCGACGCCATTCCTGATGAAGAAATGTGGGCGACGCATGTGTCCCGCAAACACGATCTGGTTCAATTCGTCCGCGACCGCGTGCGCAAACAGTACCTACGTCACGGTGAGGGTCCGCAGCGCATCAATGCTGTCGACTCGTTGCTTGATCCCGACGCCCTAACCATTGGCTTTGCCCGTCGCTTCGCGACCTACAAGCGCGCCACGCTGATCTTCCGGGATGAAGAGCGCCTCCTGGCCATGCTCAACGATCCCCAGCGTCCGCTCCAGTTTGTCTTCAGCGGCAAGGCCCACCCCGCGGACGAGCCCGGCAAGGCGCTGATCCAGCACATCTATCATCTGAGCCAGAGGCCTGAATTTGCCGGCAAGATTGTCTTCGTGGAAAACTACGATATGAACATTGCCCGCCAATTGATTTCCGGCGTGGATGTTTGGCTCAACACCCCCCGCCGACCTCACGAGGCCAGCGGCACGAGCGGCGAAAAGGCGGCGGCCAGCGGCGTGCCCAACCTGAGCGTATTGGACGGCTGGTGGGTCGAGGGCTACAACGGAGAAAACGGCTGGGCAATCGGCGAGGAGCGGGAGTATAAGGACACAGAGACACAGGATGAGGCGGATGCGCTCAGTCTCTACCACATTTTGGAAGATGAGATCATTCCGACCTACTACGACCGTGGCCCGGATGGCGTCCCCCACGGCTGGGTGCAAATCATGAAGAACTCGATCTCCTCCTGCGCACCCGAATTTAGCATGAGCCGCATGGTCAAGGATTATGTGAATATGTACTACCTGCCTGCAGCCAAGACCGGCATAGGTTACCAGAGCAACGACTACGCCGTGGCCAAAGAGATGGCGGAGTGGAAGGAACAGATCCGCCGGCGGTGGACCAATGTCGGCGTCGAGACGACGGAAAACAGAGAGATGCAGATCGCGGTCGGACAGTCATTGGAACTGGGTGCACGGGTCTGGCTCAGCGGCCTTCCCGAAGAACAGGTGGCGGTTGAGATTGTCTCCGGCCTGCTGGATGAGGGTGGAGCCATGATCGAGCCTTCGGTTTCGCCCATGGCAGAGGCCGGCCATCAAGACGCAGCCGTTCTCTACACCGGCTCGTTGAGCCCGGAAAACAGTGGCCAGATTGCCGTCGGGCTCCGAGCACGACCGACACACAAGGATCTGATCCACCCCTACGAACTTGGGTTGAGTAAGTGGGCATAGCTTGGGGACAGGGAGATTAAGGCCGTTCAAAGAAATCAAATCCCTATTTGACGGCCTGCAAGCCGCTGCGCAAGCATCATCAAACAGGGATTCAATTTCTTGCAGCGGCCTAAGGCGGTGCGTAGTGGGGGATTGGAGCGCAGAGAGCCAATCCTCACTGCTCACTCCCCATCACATTGCTGGTAGACGATGCCGAACCGACGCCCGCTCAGATTGGCTCCTTACGTAGTGGAATAGCGAGGAGAGACTTGTGGCCTACGACGAAGGATTGGCAGAACGCATCCGTGAGGTTCTCGGTAACGTCCCGGCCTGGGATGAAAAGAAGATGTTCGGTGGTTTGGGCTTCATGATCGCGGGAAATATGGTCTGTGGCGTCAGTGGTGACGGCCTCATGGCGCGTGTGGGTCGGGATGCCTATGAAGAGGCGCTGGCTGTGCCCAACGTGACAATCTTCGGCTCACCCGAGCGCCCGATGCGCGGCTGGGTTTTGGTGAAACCAGCCGGCATTGAGAGCGATGAAGATTTGGCAGCCTGGGTCGAACGGGGTGTCACGGTTGCGGCCTCGCTTCCGCCCAAGTAGCAACAACGTGCTGGATCAAGAATCGACACAAGGAGTCAGCCGCCCCACCACGCCGAAACTGACTGAAACCGATAGCGTATTTTCCGCCTGCATCAAGAAGTGATGAGTGCGCTCAGCTAATCGCTAGAAGCGTCCAACGGTGACTCAGGCTGCGCTAAGGGTGATTCCGGTTGTGCCAGCGGAGATACGACCTGCCGCTGCCCAAGAGGTGACTTGGGTTGTTCTTCAACCATGGCATCGGTCGGCTCAGGCACGGCCGTGGGTTCAGGAAGATCTGTCGGGGTTGCCGGCGGCTCCTCTTGTGCGGGGACGGCAGCCGCAGTCGTTGCGGTTGGCTGCGGCTCATTCCTCCTTCCGCCGCAAGCGATCAATAGTGAGGCCACAAGCAGGAAGAGCAGAGCAAATTTAACACCGCGTATCCTCGTTCCAAATAGTTTCATACAAGTGTTCCTTCGATAGTTTCAGTGACTCTACTGCAAAAAGGTCCGGTTCACCACAGAGGCACGGAGAACACACAGAGTCCACAGAGAAAAAGCTCCGCCCACATCTGGTTATCTGCGTCCCTCTGTGGCTAAATCGTTGTTCTTGCTGTAGAGTCTTCAATAGTTTACGAATTCAAGCGAAACAAACCTTCAATAACGCTCAAGGCGATGCCAATGTATTAACATCCGCATCGCCTAACAAGTTCCGCATATTCAACCACCGACGTCTAGCAGCGGGCAAATACTCAGCTGAGTATTTGGTCCAGCAAAGCAGGACCGGCCAAGTTTGCTCACGGATCGTATGATACACAGGATCTTTGATTACAAGAAATCGGCCAGCGATAGGGAATAGGTTCTCAGAAAAGGGGGAGCATGATGAGGCCCGGCGCACTAGATGGGATAACTGTCCTCGATCTTTCACGCGTGCTGGCTGGCCCCTACGCCACGATGACCCTGGGCGATCTTGGCGCCCGCGTTATCAAAGTCGAACAGCCCGGTCGCGGCGACGATACCCGACATTGGGGCCCTCCTTTCACCGACAGTGGCGAAAGCGCCTACTTTCTTTGTGCCAACCGAAACAAAGAGAGTGTCACCGTCAATCTGAAACACCCCTCCGGACGCGCCCTCCTGCGCGATCTGGTCTGCCACTGCGATGTGCTGGTTGAGAACTTCAAGGTCGGCACGATGGAACGATTTGGGCTTGATTACGCATCGCTACACGAAATCAACAGGGGGCTCATCTTTTGCTCCATCACCGGCTATGGGCAGACCGGACCCTATCGAAACCGTCCCGGATATGACACCGCAATTCAGGCGCAGGGAGGAATCATGAGTATCACCGGCGCTTCTGGAGAAGCGGGTGAGCCCTGCAAGGTCGGTGTTGCCATCGTCGACATCTCCACTGGACTGCACGCAGCTATCTCGCTCCTGGCCGCACTACACCATCGCACGGTCACGGGTCAGGGTCAAGCAATCGACATCGCCCTGTTCGACACACAGCTGAGTTGGTTGGCAAACGTGGCGACCTCGTACCTCGTCTCCGGGGAAGCGCCTCAACGCTATGGAAACGGACACGCGTCCATCGTGCCCTACCAGACATTTGCCACGCAAGACGGTTGGCTCATGCTGGCGGTGGGCAATGATAGTCAGTTCCATGCCCTGTGCACGCTGATTGACCATGCAGACTGGGCCGAGGATCAACGATTCGCAACCAATCCCCAGCGTGTCAAACATCGCAGCACTCTGGTGCCGTTGCTAGAGGAAATCTTCCAGACAAAGAGGACCGAAGCATGGATGGATATCCTGCCGCTTTCCGGCGTGCCTTGCAGCCCCGTGAATGATATTCCGACCGCCCTCTCCGATCCCCAGTCGCTGGCGCGTGGTATGGTGCAGACGATCGAGCATCCAACCACGGGTTCTATTCCACAGCTCGGCCCCGTCGCCAAGCTCAGCGAAACGCCGGCGGCTATCAACAGCCCGCCACCAACGCTCGGTGAACACACGGAGTCGATACTACACGAGTTTTTGGGTTACGATGATGCCGATATTGAACGGCTTCGTCTCGAACAGATAATTTAGTGGAAAAAGTATGGACAAATACTTGACACAACAACAGGACCAATGCTATACTATTAACTAGTTAGACGATGCTCGACCAAAATATTATCTTTTAGGCGGATTGCCCATGTATAGCGCAGACACGACACCCATCTATAATTTGAAGGCTGTGGTTCAGCAGACCGGTCTCAAGCCTGACACACTGCGAGCCTGGGAACGCCGCTACGGTCTCCCGAATCCGGAACGCGCCGAGAGTGGTCACCGCCTCTACTCTGCCCACGACGTTGAGGTCATCCGATGGTTGATGGATCGCCAACAGGAAGGCATGAGCATTGGACGTGCCGTGGATCTATGGAATCAATTGGCCTCAACTGAGTCCGCTCCGCTGGACTCACAGGGGCTCAACGGTAATGGCGCCGCTGTAGCCGATATGCAACCTAGTGTTGAAGCGATCCCAGCAAGCTATGCAGAGAACCTCCGTGAACGTTGGGTTACTGCATGCCTTCAGTTTGACGAGCAAAGCGCCGAAGACACACTGTCACAGGCATTTTCACTCTTCCCGGTAGAGACGGTATGCCTATCCGTTCTTCAGGCAGGATTGGCTGAAATCGGACAAGGGTGGCACCAAGGAAAGATCACTGTTCAGCAAGAACATTTCGCCTCTGGACTGGCAATGCGAAGGCTCGAATCACTGCTCTCCGCCATGCCCGCTCCTCACAAACGTGGTCGTATCCTAATTGGTTGTCCGGCGGAGGAAGATCATACCTTCCCGCCGTTGCTGCTCTCGGTCCTACTGCGCAGGCATGGATACGATGTTGTCTATCTTGGCGCAAATGTACCTCTGCGCAGCATGGAGGTTACAATTAATTCAACGAGACCCAAGTTGGTCATCATGACGGCTCAACAGCTCTATACAGCTGCAAGCCTGCTCGGTATGGCCGAGCTGCTACAGCAGCGAAGAATCACGCTGGCTTTTGGAGGCTTGATCTTTAATAAGATACCCGCACTGGCCGGCGCTATTCCAGGTGTCTTTCTTGGCGACAGCTTCGAAACCGGGCTAGAGACCATTCGTGAGCTAATGTCCGAAGCGACATACAGCGAGACTGGCATCACCATCCCGCCAGAGAATCAAGCTGCACGCGATCACTTTCACCAGCACCAGTCTGAAATTGAAGCAGACATTTGGGCGAAATTGGGTTCCCAGTCGGTGCCTGCTCGCCAGCTTGATATCGCCAACAGGTTTATGGGCAAGAACATTCGCTCTGCCCTGTTATTGGGCAACCTGGACTACATCGGTCCCGACTTGGTCTGGATCGAACAGCTGCTGGTAAACTACTATGAGATGCCCGCCGTGGTGGTCAATGGTTACCTTCACGCCTACTACGAAGCAGCACGAAAACGCCTCGGAGATGATGGCAAAATCGTTATTGACTGGTTGGAAAACCTGTTGGGCGTGAGCAAAGATCAGCCTGTGCCTGATCTCACTCGCTCTCTGGCTGACCACAAGTTCCTCGGTAGCGTTTCTTAAAATACAAGTCAACGATAAGGCAGTTAAGTAACTGTCGAAGATAGAGACCAAAGGAGTACACTAGCCATGCGCATCATCATCACTGGTGGCACAGGGTTGATAGGTCGACCATTGTCGGCCGAACTGGTTGATCAAGGTCACGAAGTCACTGTACTCAGTCGAGATCCCATCGAAGCCGAGCCGATGCCGGAAGGCGTCTTTTTGCATCGATGGGACGGAAAGACAGCCGACGGATGGGGACATCTGGTTGACGGAGCCGATGCCGTCATCAACCTGGCCGGCGCCGGAATGGGCGATAGGCGATGGAGCAAAAAGCGCAAGGCTCTCATACGTGACAGTCGCCTCAATGCAGGTTCAGCAGTGATGGAGGCCATTCGAGACGCCGCTGTTAAACCGAAGGTCTTGATTCAGTCTTCAGCCATCGGCTACTACGGCGGTGACAACGGCGGTACGATTTCCGTTGAAGAGAGCGAGCTCGGTGACGACTTTATGGCGAAAGTCTGTTTTGACTGGGAGATTTCAACGGCCCCGGCTTCGCACTTGGGCGTCCGCCGCCCGGTCATCCGAACGGGCGTGGTATTGAGCAATGAGGGTGGCGCATTTAGTCGATTGAAGATGCCATTCAAGTTTTATGCCGGGGGTAAGTTGGGGGACGGGAATCAATGGTTCTCGTGGATCCACATGCAGGATCAGATTCGGGCAATGATCTTCCTCTTGGAAAATGATGAGGCAGACGGACCATTCAATTTGGTTGCGCCCAACCCGGTGACCAATCAAGAGCTGTCAAAGGCGTTGGGCGATGCAATGGGTCGTCCATCGGCAATTCCAGTGCCGTCCATCGCGGTGAAGACCGTATTTGGCGAGATGTCTGACATGGTACTCAAGGGGCCGCGTGTACTGCCAAAACAGTTGGAGGACATGGGGTTTGAGTTTCAGTACCCCACGATCGAACAGGCGCTTGACGATTTGGTTGGCGAAGGAGCATCCACGCCTCAAGCCGTTCCTGCCTGAACCGGATGGCAGTGAACGTCCCCCTGCAACCATCATCGACTCTGTAATGGACGATAGATTTGACTCCAGCGCAGGGCGCTGTCGAGAACTCGACAGCGCCCTGCGCCTTTTTTTGCCCTGGCTCGGCGAAAGGCTCAAGTCTAGGGCTCAAGTTCATATGTGACGTAAGGCGACGTAGGTGGCGCTACAGTCACAACGTTCCCACTGTGGCAAGGTGGGGCTACACGCTGCCTTTGAAATCGGCATGGTGAAGAAGTTGAGAAACAGTGACCCTCTCGGAGGGATCTTGCGGACCAAATCGAAGTCAAACCTGGAGGTGAATTGCCATGGGCATCCTACGATCCACATACTTGATTCCAATCATACTCACAGCGGTCTTGATCGTCTCGGGCTGTGTAGCCGCTCTGCCGGATAACCAAGGGGGCGGTGGCGGAGCAGCGAGTGAACAGACAAGCCCTGAAGCACCCCCGTCGGACGACACGGGGTCGCAAGAGACAGCGGTAGCTGACGCCCCCGTCACGCTGCTGCCGCCTGAGTCTCCGCCGTTCAGCACGACCTCATGGACTACAGAATTCGACAAACGCACAGTGCCTTGGTCAGAAATCTTGTCGGGCGGCGTCCCCAAGGACGGCATCCCCGCCATCGACGACCCGACGTTCGAGGACGTGGCATCGGCCAGTGGATGGCTGGCGGCAACCGATCCGATCATCCTTCTGCAACAGAATGGAGAGGCTCGCGGGTACCCCTTGTCGATCCTGATTTGGCACGAGATTGTCAATGACACGGTGGGCGATACGCCGGTGGCGGTAACCTTCTGCCCCCTGTGCAATGCGAGTATCGTTTTTGAGCGTGTACTTGACGGCGAATTACTCGACTTCGGCACTACCGGCAACCTACGCAACAGCGATCTGATCATGTATGACAGGCAGAGCGAAACCTGGTGGCAGCAATTCACAGGCGAAGGGATCGTCGGCACACACGCGGGACGTCAGCTGGACTTCCTGTCGAGCCAAGTGATCAGCTTCAGCGACTTTGCCGCCGAGTTCCCAGATGGCCAGATGCTTGCGCGACCACCCGCATCCCGCAGCTACGGCAACAATCCTTACGTGGGGTATGACAGCAATAGTGAACGACCGTTTCTATTCACTGGAGAACTCGATGACCGCATTAACCCCACAGAACGAGTCGTCGGTCTGGATCTGAATGGAGAGATCATTGCCTATCCGTTTGCAGCGGTCGAAGAGGCCGGGGCCATCAACGATGAGATCGGTGGAACCCCCGTAGCCATCATGCACAAGCCGGGGACAGCAAGTGCGCTGGACGCTCGCGAGATCGCGACGAGCCGAGATGTCGGCAGTGTCGGCGTGTTCGATAGGCGGCTTGGCGATCAGATCCTGACCTTCGAATCGAACGGTGACGGCGCCTTCATTGATGCCGAGACCGGCAGTACGTGGAATATCTTGGGCGAGGCAATTGACGGCGATCTGGCAGGGGAGTCCCTCAACCCACTCCTCTCCTTTGATCATTTCTGGTTTGCTTGGACAGCTTTCTTCCCCGATACCGCTCTACATGGAGAGGACGGAGAATAATCGTCACTCTTCCCAGCACGAACCGGTCAGAGGCCGCTCAACCAGACTAAGTGCCGTGGCGCCGCTCGTGTCCAAAGTGATGCGATAGCGGCGCCATGGCAAATAGAAGTAGGTGTACCCACGCAAGCAGATCTCTGTCAACGGCCGGGAGGGCGCATTGTCATCTGTGGAGGCGCGTTGAGTATATCGAATGTCCTCAAATCCAAGTCGTTGGATCCAGAGCCCGGTAATGCGATACGTAAATTCTGCGGCCCGCCGCCCGTTGTTGGCCAGTCTCAGCTCTTCGCCACCAGTCTGCGGCTGAGGCGGGCTGAGAATCCGGGGAAGTAGGGCCCAGGGCAGCAGAACAACGAGAAAAACGAAGAGAATCCGCAATCGCACGGGGCGTTTCCACCACTCGAAGACGACGGCCAGAGCGGACCAGACCAACGTCGCCGCTAATAGTATCAGCCAAAGAAGCAGTAGATTGAGCAAGAAATCAAGCGGCGCGATTGTCGTTGTTCTATCAATTTCAAGTGAGGCAACAGCGAGCGGGTACCCGGCCCACCCCGAGCAGATGCCGTCACAGCCGGCCTGATGGGGCGGAACCTGAAACACGTAGATACTGCTGATGCAGAGAATCAACGCGGCAAGAAATGTCGCCAAGATAATTCTGAACCAGTTGCGGGTTTGCTGTCGCCACCAGATGCTGATCAGTATGATCAGTAGGACAGCAACAACTGCGAGTACCAGATCCCGCCAGTTGGCAAAGTTAGCCCACGTATCGGGCCAGAAGGATTCCATAGTCTGCCAAACACTTTTCTTGACTACACGAATTATTCAAAGGTAGAAGAAAAACCGGCACGAATCTCCGTATCAATCCGGTGTCTGCCAGCAAAGGTGAGATTGCGTGAACGGGGTCGGCAATCGAAATAGGGAACGTAAAGATTGTTCATCGTCAGCATTCCAGCGCATCAGCAGCAACGACTCTTCGTCCTCCTCAAGCATCAGCAATGCGGTCTGATCGAAACGGCAGGCAACATAGTCTCGAAGGCTCCCCTGCGCGGGTAGTGGCGCGTTCCGAATATTGACGGAAGAGCGCCCGTCTTGTTCGGAGAGATCAACCTGTACAAGAGAAAACGGGTCAGTCGCCCACCCTTCGTCGAGCCCAAATCGACTACGCGCCAGCAAAAGACGATCATTGTTCAGCCACTCGACATTCGGCGCCAAGAACTCAAAGTCAGTATCGACCGAGTAGAGCGTCCGCACAATACTTGGACCCTCAGGGTCAAGTGAAAGAAGCTTGAGCACATTCGGCGGGGCAATGCTGCCCGCCGTCAGCCCCGGTCGAGAGGCATCATGAGCCAAGAAGGCCATCCGGTCCTGGCCCGGGCTGATGCGGGGAGTATCGGCATAGCTTCCTCTGGCCACCAATTGCTGAGGAAGTCCCTCCACTGTGCCGGCCCCCTCTTCACTGATCGACACCGACAGACGCTGCACCCCGATATGGGATGCCTGGCTCACTCGGTCGTACGTATCCACAATCAGCTCAACGCCCTCAATGCGACCAGGATCACCTTGGCCAAAAGATGGCGTGGCGGCCAGCAGAATCGGTGAGACAGCGGGATTGGCGCTATCGAACAGTCGACCGTCTGCCAGCAGGCGACGCGCCACCCTGGCTTCAATCGAATCGTACTGCCACAACTGCCACTCATCGACGTCAGCCCGCGGCGTTTCGATCCACCAGAGTCCGCCATAGGGATCGCCCGCGATGCCATGAATCGTATGGAAAGGCTGAGCGTTGATGCGGAGTCCCGTTCCGTCTAGGCGCAGCCAGCTGAACCCGTCCACCCCGACCTGACTGTCGACCGAAGCAAGAACGATGCCGGCAGCGGGATCACCGCTGACCCAGGCAGCGCTATTCACCTCCGGCCATCGTTGTTGCAGGGTGCCCAGTGAATCAAGCAGGAAGAGGCCCGGCAGATCTTTGCCCCCGATAAGCGCAACGGCATCCTCGTCCGCCACCAACCTGGCCAAGTCGCTCCCGTCAAGCATCTCGACGCGCGGTGAATCGGATCCGCCGACCACACGGACACGCTCGGCCAGAACAAGCTGCGCAGCAGTCGATGAGTCGGTCAGCGAGCCATTCACTGGGTCAAAAGAGACTGCGTAGACTTGGGCCCCACGCGGCATCAACTGAGCGGCCATCGGAACCCATCCATCTGTTTGTGGGCTTGCCAGGCTGGACCACATCTCGATCTGAGCCTCCGCCAGATCAAGCTGCATCGGGTTCCCATCGGCGTCTGTGACTTCCATCGGCAAGCGCACATTGCTGATGTCGGCATCAGACAACAGCGCCAGGACAAACTCGCCGGCTGCTGGAACAGGTGCGGAGGCCACATCCTCGTTCTGGACGGATGGCAAACGGACCTGCGGCGTCGTTCGTGGCGTGGCCGTCGGGGTCGGCGTCGGCGTGCTCGGCGCAGGTGTCGGCGGAATCAAGGGCGAGCCATCTGCACGATAGCGAGGCAGCACACCCAAATCACCGATGGTGAAGACGAGATCCCCAAACATCCAGCCAAGCACATTGCCCTGTGACGGGATGCGGATGAGATACCAGTCGCCCGCCTCGGTGATACCGAAGATGCCGACCGGCGTCTCATTCTCGACCGACGCAAGCACAATAGAATCGAGTCCCGGTGAGCCACGCAACCGGGCCGTCTCGAACAGATACATCTGCCCCGTCAGCGGCGCAGGAACATCCGCGGGAATCTGCGGGATGGGAAGCGGCGTCTCAGTAGGGGTCGGCGTCACTGTAAACGTAGCAGTCGATGTCGGCGTCGGGGGCGGCGTGGCAGTCCGCGATGGCGTAGGCGTAGGCGACGACGCAGGCGTTGGCGTCTCTGTGACGGTCGGCGTCAGCGTGACGGTCGGTGTTGAGGTCGGTTCCGGTGTGACCGTAGGCACCAGCACCCCACTATCGACATCTGCACCGATTGCTCCGCCGATAGGCAGCGTCTCACTCAGGGCCGCCTCGGCATCGATGGGAAGGCCGTCTGAACCGGCGGCAACAGGCGTCGGTGAGGGCGTGGCAGTTGCGGTAGGCGTCGGCAGTGCCGGCGCCGGTGTCACCCAGTTGAATCCCACATAGGGCGACGCCGGCGCAAGTTCACTCAATCGGTAGACGATCTGATCGCCTGTTTCGTCGCTCTCAAAGGTTGCGTCATAGATCCGGGAGCGATCGGCGTTATCAAAAATACGCAGCCGGTTTGTCACCTCAGTGTCGGGGACCGGCTCGCCATCCTCGTCGACGTAAGAGGCCAACCACGCACCAGGTGATCCCATGCCCAATTCGAAAGCACGCTGGATCAGATCGATTCGATTGGCGTAGGTGGCAGCAGTGGTGACGTCACCCGCCTGGAGTCTCTCCAGAGCAAGACCGAATGCAGTCAACGGCGAGGGCGCCAGTTCGGCGTCCTTGAGTCGATAGGCGACCATCCCGTCGCCACCTGTCTCCTCGTCTTCCTTGACAGCAGACCAACGCGTGACGACCTGCTGGCGTGCAAACAGGGGATGCTCTACCCACGCATTCGACGCATTGAGCTGAGATCGCAGATCGGATCCTGCCAGGGGAGCGGAGGCGACGATGTCCGGCAGAGACTGGCCCTCGACATCCTCAAGCAGCACGGTGCTGCCCTCGGCCTCCAGATTCCAGGAGCCGTCATCCTCACTGCGCCATTCGACGGTGAAACCGCCTGCCGGATCCGTCTGTTTCAGCAGATAGGCCGTCAGCAGGGCACCTCGCCCGGCGACCCGACCTGGACGCTCGATCAGACAGTGCGTAGAAGAGTCCGTCATCATCGAGAACCATTGATCCCTGGCTCAGCCCGCTGAGCAATCGAGTGTAGTCCGTCCTGCCGTCGACCAGCGGAAACAGGTTGAGCAAGAGTTGGCTCTGTACGCGATTGCCTGCATTGGGCTCCTGCCAGAACAGAACGGGGATCGCTTCGCCGTTGGGTGTGCGCGGCACGACCAATGCTGACCAGGGCGTGCTGCTCAGTTCGTTATAGCTGATGGGAACGTAGACGAGGCTCTGCGCCTGCGCCATCCGTCGAAGAAGCGCTTGCGCTCGCTGTGGGCTGAAGTCAAGTGCGGTCATACTATTGAGGCCCGCCGTGGATTGCTCCTGAAAGCGGGCCGACCATTCCTCGAGCGAAGCCGGCAGTGGCGTGGGCGTAAAGGTTAGCGTGGGCGTCAGCGTCGGCACCGGCGTAGGCGAACTGGTGGGCGTCGGCGTATCAGAGGGCGTCGGTGTCGGCTCAAGCCCTTCAACACGCACGCTCAACTGCGATGCTTGCTCAGCCGTTGCAGTCAGCTGAATCTGCTCAACAAGAATATTGCCGCGCTGCAATCCGGCAAAATAGGTGACGGCCAGCACGAAAAGGGCTGCGATGACAACAACGCCGACTAGGATGTTTTGAGAACGATTCTGCATGGCCCATTTTCAGTGATGTGCGATGGAGGGTTACGTTGAGTGATGACGAGATTCGCTAGCCCAAAGGTGCGCCGCTAGTTCCAAACTACGCTAGTTCTGAACTACGATGGTGACCCTGCATGGTTGCGGGAAATTTCCGGTTCTGTCGACCACAATCAACTGCAACGTCCACGTTCCATTTCCCAACGCGTTGCTATCAAAATTGCCGAGGACGCCGTTGTTGACCGGACTGTTTCCGCCTGCCAGATATCCGTAGTTTTGATCTGCATTGGCCCCTGGCGCATATTCGATCTTGTAGTACTGAAAATCCTCATGCGCCGCCGTACCGACAATCGTCACGTTGCCACGGACCACTTCGTTGTTGCCCGGTCGCAACAACAAGGAACGATTATCCGGACATGACGGCGCCTGGATAACCGGCTGGGGCGTGGGCACTGCAACCGTCGGCTCCAGTTCACTCTCGTCAACGGCCGTCGGCTCGGCCAGTGTCGTCGGGGCCTGGGTTGGTGTAATCGTTGGCGTTGGCGTAGAGGGAAGCGGCGTATTGGTTGGCGTCGGCATGAACGGCAGCTCGGGTGTCGGTTGAAGCGCTTCCACAACCAGTGGTTCAACCGCGGTCGCCAGCGTGTTGCTGAAGAAATAGGTCGCCCCCATCGCCATCACCAGAAGCAACGCGACATAGAAAACCCGATAGAGATCGCTAACCGCCTTCTCGCGCTCCAATGAAAAGACAGCCTGCCGCCGCTCACCACGAACCAGCCAAATGCGATACAACTGATACATGGCGATGAGACCACATGCTGCATAGATCCACGGCGCGTAAGTTGCGACTGCCTGGATGACAAAACTCATAGTGTCGATAGTCTACATTAGGGGAAAACAACACGCAAAAGAGCGCACGGTTCCCAGGCTACACATTTTATGGCCAAATCAGTCCGGACCGTCCCCGTCATCTGGCATTCGCCCTCAAGTGCGAATTGCACCCGATTGCGGACGCCCATTGACGCTTCGATTCGATTGCCTATATACTATTGCATAGTCGGCGAATCCTCATCGAGGATTTTCACTGAACGATTATCTCAACGGTCAGCAACCGTCCCAAAGTTCCCCCGAGAGGCGGAATCGGAACGCAGGCGACGGTGCAACCCGGGCCAAAGAGCCTGCATGGTCTCTACCGAGAAGCCAAATGGATTTGATTTCCAAAGAGCGATTTGAGCAACTAGTCGAAGAAGCGCTTGATAGCATTCCACAGACGCTATGGAATGCTATCGAAAACGTAGGCGTCGTGGTCGAAGATTGGCCCAGCCCGGCCCAGATGGCCAGCGTGGGGCTGGAGCACGGCCGCTCTATGCTGTTGGGGCTCTACGAAGGCGTACCATTGACGGCCCGGTCCCATCACTACGGACTGGTGTTGCCGGACAAGATCACAATTTTCCGCATACCGATTCTGCGCATCTGCCCGCCGGGTGACGAAGACGCAGTTCGAGCGCAGGTACGTCGCACCGTTCTGCACGAGATCGCACACCACTTTGGCATCAGCGATGATCGCTTACATCAGCTTGGCGCCTACTAAGTAAGCATCTGTCGATTATGCGAAAAAGTGCCGGGGACTCAGGCAACAAAGCGAGTGAGTTGACCCTAATCCGTCTCCTATTTCAGTAGTTCACGAATTCAGCGTCATTGTCATTCCGATGGAGCGAAGCGACGAGGAATCTCTCCTGTGCGAACCTGAGATTCCTCTTCCCTCCGGTCATCGGAATGACAAATCGTGAACTACTGAAATTGGTTTCTCTCCAACGGTCTGCCACGGCGCAGACATGCAACCGAAGAGGCTTGCCATGCACGATAAATATCCTCGACTGATTCAACCGACCCTGCACGATTTGATCCGAATAGCCTTGTTGTTCACCGTGTTGATGGTCGTCTCGGCCTGTACAAGTGAGCAGCCCCCGAAGCAATCGGCGATTCCCGATAGCATCAAAGAACTGCCCGCCGCCCAGGCCGTGCTCGATGAACTGCCTGGAGTGCTTGACGAGCTAGGGCTGCCGGACATCAGCCAGATTGCCAATCTGCCCGATATCGACGAGTTGCCGGTCATGCAATCGCCGCCGGGAGGCATCATCTTCAACGGCCCAACCGAGTTTCGACTCAATCCGGGTGAGACGATACCGGGAACCGACATTCGGTTCGTCGCGATCAGCGATGACGGCGCAGAATTTGAGATCGCGAATCTGCGCAGCGTCCGTGCGATCGGTGACTCCCTCGATTTTGATGGCAGTTGGTCGAGCATTGAGGGCGTCACCTACAACTTACGAACACGCATCTATCGAATCGGCGGCGAGAATATTCGGGCCGCCGGGGTTCACCAACTCACGATCGAACGCATATCGCCTACTGACGCCAACGTGGGAATGGGCGATCATGCGACACGCTTCCTCTACTCGTCAGGTGCAGAATCAGGAGAACGCTTCGACGGCATGACATTGGGCTACGTGGGAGCCAATGATCGCGGCGGCGAGTTGTCCGGTCTCCCGCCTGGCGACTACCCCTACCGCAAGGTCGGAGACAGCGTTGCATGGCAAGGCCAATTGCGCACAGATATACCTGTTGAGTACGCAGCACGTATGCTATTATATGGTGAAAATAGCGCACGCATCGGCGGTGTCGTCAATGTCTCACTACCCAAAAACTGACATGAGTGTGGAAACGAGTGTGAATCATGACTGAGCAGCAGAACAACCCGAGCACTACCAGCCAGATCGGCGGCATTCGTGCACACACGAATTTCCAAGCGATCGACGCTACATTTTTCAATCTCACCGACACGGACGGCCGTGCAATCGCCGGCCTGATGTTGCTGCTCGATCGAATGAACCGGCCCGTGCGCGCGGAACTGCATTTCTACGAGGAAGTTGAAGGCTTTCTACGCGACAACACGATTCGCCAGGCCCAGGCGATCCTCCAAGAGAGATACTACAGCCACGAGCCGGTGACTTTGCGCGTCATGTATGTTTTCCAGGACCGCAACAGCTACGATGTGACTTTGCCCGAGCCGAGCAAGATGACAGATCAGGCACCTGCGGCGAAGAAATCGCCTTGGAAGATGATTGCAGCGATCGCCGTCGCCATTGTGCTGGTTATCGCGATCGGGTGGGCAGTCAGCCGCATGCTGGACAGCGGATCCGACGCTCAGGTAGCTGCTGAAGCGCCAAACCAGGAGACGCCAACCGATGGCGAGGCAATCGACGAAACTCCGGCGGAGACGCAAGAGTCTGCGGCATCCGCCGACGCGGCGCCGACTCAAGCTAGCAACCTACCGGAAAGCACGAATGCACGCAGCGATCTCGCTGTGGGCATGCGCGCCTCCATACTGCCCGGACTTCAGTCCTTCATTCGTACCGAGCCGGATGCCGTTAATGGAGAAAACATGGCCGTTTTCCAAGACGGCGATTCGGGGCTCTTGGTAGATGGGCCAGTCATGAAGCCCGGCACATCAGACACGATTGTCTGGTGGCGCATTTTGAGCGACGACGGTGTCGAGGGCTGGGTTCCCGCCAACACAAGCCAGTTCACGCTATTGGTGCCGGAAGAGTAGCGCGTGAAGAGCAAGTGGTTATGTCGCTGCTGCCTCCAGTCTCACCTCACCCTGCCATGACGCAAAAGGCTCCATGGCGGTCCCCTCCACCGATTGAAGAGGACCGCGTAGCCACCCTGAGGCCCAGGAGGCCAAGCAGGGTCAGGCCAAGGGCGTAACGATCTCGCCTACCACGCACTACTGTGCGTCGAGCAGCGACATCATCGTGCGATTCAAGGCAAGTGCCAATACCACGCCCTCAGCCAGTCGCTCAGCTGCAAGCTCGCCGTCCGCGTTCAGTAGGGAATAGGTCGATATTTCAAAGACCAGAGATTTCCCCGCTTGCCGGGCGTCGCGGTACCCCGGACCCTCATCCCCTAAGTTCCCATCAACGGAGACGGCGATCTCAAAATGGTCGCCACGAAACGAGACCCGTTGCACTGTGCCGGTGATATCCGCGCAGGTGTCGGTGTCCGCGTCGACAAGCGTTGCCGCCTGTGGATGGATCAACAGGAGCGCCTGCTCCGTCGATGTGTCGCACTGAGAGCCGGCGACGAGTCTGAACCGCCCGATGGGTGTATGAACCATATGCGGATCAGCTTCGTCCACACGGGCCGAAATCAGATTGTTGAATCCGAGAAAACGGGCGGCAAACGGCGTAGCCGGACGCGTGTAGACGGTCTGCGGTGCGTCGATCTGCACTATCTCCCCTTCATCCATCAGAACGATTCTGTCGGCCACGGCATAGGCCTCAGCCTGGTCGTGGGTAACGTAGATGGCCGTAACGCCAAGGCGCTTCAAGATGACGCGCAATTCGGTCATCAATGACTCGCGCAGCGCCCTATCCAGATTGCCCAATGGCTCATCAAGCATAAGCAGCTCGGGACCCGGCGCGAGGCTACGAGCCAGTGCCACTCGTTGACGCTCGCCGCCGCTCAGTTCAAAAATCGAGCGCTCGGCGTAGTGTGAAGGCAGATCGATCAAATCCAACATCTCGATGACGCGAGCATCGATGTCAGCCGGTGACCACTTGGCCATGCGCAGCCCGAAGACGATGTTCTCGCCGACGCTGCGATGGGGAAAAAGGGCAAACTCCTGGAACATCAAGCCGAAGTTGCGCTCATGGACCGGGATGCCGGTCAGGTCTTTACCCTCATAGTCGATTTCACCGCTGTCCGCTGTCTCGAGTCCTGCGACGATACGCAACAGCGTTGTCTTGCCGCAACCGCTTGGCCCGAGCAAGCAGACAATCTCCCCTTCTTCAATCGAGAGTGAAACATCGCGTAGAATCGGCTGATTCTGTTGGAATCGCTTGTGAAGATGCTTGATATCGAGCATGAATGGTTGCCCCGCTAAAACTCGCCAATGTCGCCAATTCGGAACCGCTCGATCAAGATGATGGCCATGGCCGAGACCACCATCAGGATCGTGCTCATGGCCAGAGCCTGTCCGTAATTCGCCAGCCCGGGTTGCCCCATCGCCCGATAGATCACCACCGGCATGGTGGGCACATCCGGGCGGCTGACCAGCAGCGAAGCCCCAAACTCGCCCAGGCTGATGGTGAAGGCAAAGATTGCCGCCACCAACACGGCCCGAAAGAGCATGGGGACATCAATCTCCCACCACGTCTGCAGCGGATGCGCGCCCATGACCGCCGCAGATTCCCGAAGTCGTGGATCCAGGCTGCGCAGGGCGGGCAGAAATGTTCGGATCACAAAGGGCATCGCAATCAACGTGTGGGCAATCGGCACCAATAGGATTGAGGTGCGGAGGCTGCCCATTGAGATGATGTAGCCGAAGCCCAATGTCACTGCAGACGCGCCCAGCGGAAGCAGAAAAACCGGGTCGAGCACGGCAGTGATTCGCCGGTTTGGTCCCGCCAACATATAGGAACTGATAATACCGAGCGTCAGGCTGAGCAACATGGTCATCGTGGCAAAGACAAGTGAGTTGCGCACAGCAATGATCGGCGCGACAAAGAAGGCGCTCTGGCGCCGGTTGATGGTCAGTTCCTGGTAGTAACGCAATGTGAAGTTCGCCTCGCCCAACGTAACGCTGCGCCATGCCAATGCTAGGAGCGGAGAAAGCAATAGCCCCATGACCACGGCCAGGCTGAAAAAGAGTATCAGCCGTTCACCCAGAGATTTGGGTCGATGGGCGCTTCCTCGAACAGGTCGCATCTCCAGCGGCAGGCTCGCGCGTGCCTGGAGTCGAGTGTAGACAGCCATGACGGCAAATGTGATAGCCATTTGAACCAAGCTGAGAAATGCCGCCAACGGCAGGTTGAAGAATGTAACAGCCTGTCGATAGATCTCGACCTCAAGTGTGGAGAAACGTAGACCGCCGAGGATGAGGACGACGCCAAAGCTGGTGAAGCAGAAAAGAAAGACGAGCAGAGATGCCGCAATGATGCTTGGCGTCAGCAACGGCAACGTCACCTCCCGCCACAGACGTCTGGGATCGGCCCCCAACACGGCGGCGGCCTCTGACAAGCTGGGGCTCAGATTTGCCCAGAACCCACCCACCGTACGCACGACAACGGCAACGTTGAAGAAAGCATGTGCGATGATTATGATCCAGACTGTCTGCAGAATCTGGATCGGCGGGCTGTCCAGGTTGAAGATCGATTGCAGCGTACGGTTCAACAGGCCCGTGTTGCCCAGCAGCGTCGTAAACGCAGCAGCGACGACAACCGTCGGCATCACAAAGGGGATTGTGGTTAAGGCACGCAACACCGATTTGCCCCGAAACTCATAGTGCGAGAAGGCATAGGCCAGCGGCAGGCCCAAGACCAGTGTCAGCAATGTCGAGGCCAAGGCCTGCCCGGTAGTAAACCAGAGCAACCGCCAGAAGTACGGCTCCCTCACCATTTCGCCGATGCCGCCGAGATCCAGTTCTCCATCTGCAACAAAGCTGGTTTGCAGAATGCTTGCCAATGGATAGAAAAAGAAGAGGAGCAGAAAGAGCAGCGGAATCGAGTAGAGCAGATAGGTGAGTGATCGGCGAACGATCTGGCGTTTACCGGACATCATGGGAGCATTCCTAAACTGAGATCGGATTGACCTTAGGCCGCTGCAAGAAATTGAATCCCTGTTTGATGATGCTTGCGCAGCGGCTTGCAGGCCGTCAAATAGGGATTTGATTTCTTTGAACGGCCTTAAGCCGTTTGCTCATTTATGAAGCATGATTTCGTAGGGGCGACTCTTGCGGACGCCTACTGTGGTGAGCGGGCGGAGGCAAGCCCCGCCCCTACTATACACGATCCTTGGCCGGACAATTCGGTATTAGTCACGTAACTTAAGCTTGGCGCGTGCTGAGCCTGCATGGGCCAATACCACCCCCACATCATCGAGAAAAGACCACAGCGATGCCTATCGCAGCATCGTGTTGGTCCAGGCTTCGATCCAGCTTTCACGGTTGGCTTCAATGGCCGCGGGATCAACTGTTGCGGGATCCGAAGGCGTTTCGGCGAACTGAGCAAAGAGGTCGGGCAATTCAGCAGTCGTTGAGACCGGGTAGACAAACATTTGCAGCGGCAGATCCTCTTGGAAAGCATCGCTGAGCATGAAATCGATGAACTGCTCAGCCAGGGCCCGCTGCTCCGTGCCGTTGATGATGCCCACGAATTCAATCTGGCGGAACGTGCCGTCCGGCGGGTTGATGTTCACGCTGGCCGGCTCGGTTCGACCGTCCGTCGCGTAGAGCAAATCGGCGGGCGGACTTGTCGTGTAACTGACGACCAACGGGCGATCACCGATCCGCCGGAGCCGACGGTGAAGTGATTGTAATAGGCTTCGCTCCAGCCGTCGGTGATCAACACATCGTTTTCCATCAGCGCCGACCAGAAGCCAAGATAGGCGTCCTCGCCAAAATGGCCGATAGTCGTTAGCAAAAAGGCCAGACCGGGCGATGAGGCCGCCGGATTCTGAACAACCAATTGCCCGGCATACTCGGACAGAGTCAGATCTTCCAGCGTCTGGGGCAATGGCAACTCCCTCTCCGTGTACCATGCTTTGTCGGCGTTGATATTGACATAGCCGACATCCACGGGAATCAGCCGGTTCTCGGAATCGAGCTTGAGATCGTCCGGCAGATCCGCCAAGCGAGGTGAATCATAGGCAACGAAAACGTCGTTTTGCAACGCGCGGCTGAGAAACGTGTTGTCTACGCCAAAGAAGAGATCCGCCAGCGGCGCATCCTTGCTAAGTATCAGTTTGTTCAAAGCCTCTCCGGCATCACCCAAAGAGAGAAACTGTACCGAGGCGCCACTCTCCTCTTCAAATCGGGCGATCACCTCTTCACTGACGCTAAACGAATCGTGGGAGGCCAAGACCAGAGTTGGTGTTTCACCGGCACTTGTCCCGCCGCCGTCCTGACTTTCACCGGTTTCGACCACCGGTTGGCAGGCTGCAACTACAACCATCATCATCAAACTGAGTAGACCCAGCACTATCGGTCGACGCATTCGATCCTCCATCTGCTTCGCTATTTGGAATTTAGAAACAAGAAAGCCTCACCCGTGTTGGGTAAGGCTTGGCGTTTTGAGGCATACATCCGTCCCTACGCTGGCATTACCCAGATCAGGTTCACGGGTCGGTGACAGAGTGGTCACCCTCTCAGCCCGGTACTCCCGAGCTCCCCCCTAATCGCCGGTTCTAACGTTCAACCGGCCGAAAACTGCACTGTTTTCTCTCAATTCTGTTGTTTGCAAAAAGAGTATATCATAGACTGGAATGATGGAGGCAATCCGATAGTCAGGTCTCCAATCGGCTGGAATGACCACTGCCCGCTCACCAAGCCATGGTTGGGATCTTATCGAGAAAGAAGGAAGACTACTATGAAAGCCCTTGTATTGAGCGGAGGCGGCAACCTAGGAGCAACACAGGTTGGCGCTTTGTCGGTCATGATCGAACGGGGCATCATACCGGAAATGATCGTCGGTTGTTCTGCAGGAGCGCTCAATGCCGCCTTCCTTGCCCGAGGCGTATCGGCAGACCAAGTCGAGAAGCTGACGGAAGTCTGGCGAACCATCGCCCGAGACGATATCTACCCTGGCTCACGGCTTGGGGTATTCTGGCGACGCGTCCGGCTTGGACAATGCCGATTGGTTCATGGAGTTGGGCAGAGCTGCTGCCGAACTATATTTAGATTCCATCGGTCTGTCGCAGCCAGATCGGGCCACGCCTCGGTGGCAATGGTTTGCGGAATGGCGTCATCGAACAGATGATATTACAGATACCATTGAGGAAGAGTCCGCCTCGTTGTCAACTGAAGAATCCGCCGGCAATCCACATGCCTCGAATGAATCCGTGAGTGAACCAGACCAAAGCTGGCCCGCTCAGATTCGGGACGAAGATGGCGATGACGGGGCCGGTCCAGTTGGGCTATGCGAAGCACTCGGGGACCCTTCCCAGCACGTGATCCTTCTTCCACAGGCGCGAAATGCATCCCTGCTTTGTCGTGCCTTTGGTCGGATACCATTGATCTGGTACACTCTCTCCGCGGGAGCTGAGCGCTCTTTTGCTCAGTTTCTCTCCGCTGAAAAGCTTCTGCCTCCACGCCGATGTGGCCCTGGAGTCGACCTTGTCGGCTCGTGATTTCCATAAGCCTGAGAACATAGTAGTACATGGCAGCGCACGAGATATGCCTTGTACTGCCTCCCCATAGCTGTCACTTGGGAGGACTCTTTTTCGTATTTCGGAGAAATGATCAATATGCTCTTTCTACGACCACAACGTCTGCTGAACGCCCGATTCTGGCTGCTGATTCTGATCGGACTGCTCTGTATTAGCGCAACCGCACAGTATGTATCGGGCCAGGAATCGGATCCGGGAGTAAACCCGGAAGCTGCGCCCACGGTGCAAGCCGACGTATCTCCTACCGTCTTCAACGGCAGCCAAGCCACGCCCCACGAGTTTCCTTGGATGGTAGCGATCAGGTTTTTCGATTATTACTATCCGGGGACAGACTGTGGCGGCGCGCTGATCCACCCCCAGTGGATCCTGACCGCAGCCCACTGTTTCTACGATTTCGAGGACAACTACATTGGCGAAGGATTCATGGACATTCGCCTGGGCGAGCACAATCTACTGGAGGATGACGGCAATGAAATTCTATTAGGCCGCAGCGATGTGGAGTCGATCCACCTCTATCCGGGCTACAACATCAGCACCTTCGGCGTCAATGATATTGCCCTAATGAAGCTCAAAGTGCCGGTGACTCTGAACGGCGACATCGGTCTGCTGCCCCTGGCTGGGCCGGATGATGCAGCCCTGGAGGCGGAAGGCCAGGCGGCCACCGTGGCCGGTTGGGGATGGGTGAGCAACACCCCCTTTGACGCCTCGGACTTGCTGCAAAAGCTCACCTACAACATCATCGTGCAGAGTGGGTGTGAAGTTAATTCGGGCGTGCTGTGCATGGATTCGGCCAACACCAGCTCCAGCTGTAGTGGAGACAGCGGCGGCCCGCTCTTTGCCCAAAACAGTGATGGCGCCTGGCGTCAACTGGGCATCGTCAGCGGCGGCGCGGGCAGATGCGGCACGGGCACGGACACCTATACCCGAGTCTCCCACTATCGGGATTGGCTCGGGACGACGGCTTCCCTGCCCCTCTGCCCGGCGGGCGGTGTGATCTATGTGGATGCGGATCGACCCGGCGGCGGGGATGGCTTGTCGTGGGCCACGGCCTACAACAGCCTGGCTGACGCCCTTGCTGTGACCGAGCCGTGCCAAGTCTGGGTGGCCGAGGGCACCTACAAGCCGACGGCCTCCACGGACCGCAACGCTACCCTCAGCCTGTCGCCGGGTCTCGCACTCTACGGCGGCTTCAGCGGCAGTGAGACGGCCCTGGACCAGCGGGATTGGACCGCCAACCCGACCATCATCAGCGGCGACCTGGACGGCGACGACGATGCCAACAGCAACGGCACCATCGACGTGGGCGAGGAACCCACGGGCAACAACAGCTACAACATCTTCACCCTGGACGGAACAGCCTCGTCCATCTTCTCCACAACCGTGATCGACGGGTTCACCATCAGTGGTGGCCTGGCCGACCATGCCCAGCATGACAGCGGGGCCGGTCTCCGTTGTTATGCTGGGGGCAATGGCACATGCCGTCCCGCCCTGCGCAACCTGATCTTCATTGGCAACAAAGCTGTGAACGGTGGCGCCATGCTCAACCACGGGCAGGATGACGGCACGGCCAGCCCACGCATGCGCAATGTGGCCTTCCGTCACAACGTGGCCACGGAAAAAGGCGGCGCCATCTACAATCTGGCAGACGGCCCTGGCAGCCAAGCCGCCCCCTATATCATGCGGGCAGCCTTCACGGACAATCGCTCCACGGGCATCTCTGTCTACAGCGGAGGCGGGGCCATCTACAACCAGTACGATATGGAAACCAACAGTTCGGATGGGCTTTATCTGGTGAACGGCCTCTTCCTGCGCAACAGCGCTGCCAATGACGGTGGAGCTATCTACAACCGGGTGTTCGACGGTTTTGTCTCCACCTACATGGCCTTTGTGACTATGGCCGACAACAGTGCCGACAATGGAGGCGGCATCTTCTCCCAGACGATTGGAGCAACAAATAGCTTCAATCAGACCATCGGGAGTTCGATTCTGTGGAACAACACAGCCAGTGAGAGCGGTCCCCAGATCTACATTGAGGGAGCGGACAACTCCGTGAATGTTTCCTACAGCCTGGTTGGGGGCGGGGATGCGGGGATCGTGGGCAGCACCGCCTTTCGTGATGGCACCGGCAACATCGACGCCGATCCCCGCTTTCGAGATAGCCTTGGCCGCATCGGTACGAATTCACCGGCCATTGATGCAGCCCAAGCGGGCAACTTGCCCGAGGATCTGGCCGATTGGCCGGATATGGACGGCAACATGCGCATTGTGGACGTTCGGTCCATCGCCGATACAGGCGCCTATTTCAGCAATTTCCAGCACAATGCTGTCCCGGATATGGGGGCATACGAATTCAACTCCCGGCCCTGCCCCACGGGCAGCCGACTCTATGTGGACAGGGACGCCGGTGGCGGTGGCCTCACCGGCGAGAGTTGGGCCGATGCCTACGTTTCCGCCAGCAACGGACTGGAAGCGGCCCAGCTTTGCGACAACATCTCCGAAGTCTGGGTGGCGGAGGGCGTCTACACGCCGCCCGCTGCCGGTGCGACGTTCGTCCTGCGCCCCGGCCTGTCCCTCTACGGCGGATTCAACGGCAGCGAGACGTCCACCGCTGGCCGGGATCTGGCCGCCAACCCCACCATCCTCAGCGGGGATGTGGACGGGAACGACCTCAACAGCGACGGCAACCAGATCGCCGAGTCCACAGACCAGATCCAGGGCACCAATAGCAAAACCGTGGTCACTCTTCGCCAAGCGGACTGGATAACGGACAGCAACCGCATTGACGGCTTCACCATTACAGCCGGCAATGGCGCCACAGATGGGGCCGGTCTCTACTGCTTCACCTATCAAGCCGGTTGCAGCCTGGCTCTAGCCAATCTGACGTTTGCCGGAAACTATGCAACGAACAACGGCGGCGGGCTGCATGTTGAATCCTGGTATGTCCCCAGCGACGTCACCCTGACCGATGTGACATTCAGGGGTAATCGGGCAGGCCAACTTGGTGGCGGACTCCATTGGAAAAGCCATGCCACAGGGACAGGCGCCGGTGAGGAGAGCCGTCTTGTGATCCGCAACGGACGGTTCGAGAACAACCAAGCAGACAGCGGCGGTGGGGTCTATATCCACGGGAACAGTGGGGTCTCGCTGTCAACGCTGACCAATATGGCCTTTTCGGGGAACAGCACAAGTGGCGCAGGGGGCGCCATCTACATTGGGGACAACTCCGATGGTAGCATGCCCTTCAATCTGACCCTGACCAACGCCACGGCGTCCAATAACACGGCTGGGACAACCGGCGGAGCCATTATGGGGGACGGTAGTGCGGGCGCAACCGTCAGCGCGGATCTGGACAATGTGATCCTGTGGGGCAACCAGGACAGTACCGGGCCGAATGAGGTCAACCTGGTCGGTCAATCTACCATGAGCCTCGACACCAGTATCGTGCAGGGAGGCAATGGGGGCATTGTTGACGATGGGTCCGCCACCCCTTTTGGCAGCGGCACCGGCAACCTGAACGCTGACCCGCTCTTTGTTGACGGCGCCAACGGCAACCTGCGCCTCCAGTCCACCTCCCCGGCGGTGGATGCGGGCAACAACGCCGCCATCGCCGGCGCCAGCACAGACCTGGACGGCTACACCCGCATCTTCAACGGCACCGTGGACATGGGCGCCTACGAGTCCCAGGTTCCCTTTGCCGCGTCTACATCAACGGCCACGCCGACAGCAACGGCCACGGCAACAAGCACTTCCACGTCGATCCCTACGGCCACAGGCACGCCAACTCAGACGTCAACGAGCACGCCAACCGCCACGCCAACTCAGACGTCAACGAGCACGCCAACCGCCACGCCAGTTAGTACGACATCGGGGCAAGCAACCAGCACACCGACGATGACGCCTACGCCAACAGCTACAGAACCTGCCAAGACGACGTCTGGAGATAAAGCGATCTACTTGCCCATCGTCATACGATGAGTCAAAGCTGCGAACAAATCGCCTGCTCGTCCTGCGGGAAGCGAAAGGAGGAATCTCTCCCATGCAAAGTGAGATTTCCCCTTCCCAGCCGGCCTGTCAACATGTGCGATCTATCGGCGCGAAAACGCGCAGAATAACGGTGCAGCTACTTCGGTCAGGGCGTGACGTAGAGGTACCAGTAGGGAGATCGCGGGAAGATCGGTTCCAGCTTGTCATCCCAGATGAACGGGCAGCCATGGGTGGATTGGCGGATGCGATGATCGATCCGGCGTAACGACTCACGCTCTTCATCACTGAGTTCCGGCTCGATGCGTTTAAGAATTTCTTCTACGCGCTGTCGGTTGCGAATTTCATAGGGATAGTTGGCGGGACCACGCTGCGGTTCGCTGACAGACTCATCCAGAAACCACCTGAGGCTATCCAGGCGCGCCTTCAGCTCTCGATGCAGGCGTTGGTGGAAGCGTGTCCTGAGGCTATAGATGATTGCATCCGCCCGGGCCTGCACCCTCTCCACTCGTTCCCGCATTTGTGGCGGGAGCTGTTCACGTTGAGCCGCGAGTCGATAGAGCCGCGCCAGCAAGTTTCCTCCGCTCATGTTGATCCGTTCGTCGCCTTGCCCGGTGCGCGTCAGCACTGTACGATACAGATCATCAGAGACAAGATACGCCTCCAGCTCGTCGACCATCGCCACAGCAATCTCCAAATCATGAAGCGGATCTTCAGCCACGACTTTGCTTGTTTTTGACATGAGATATCTCCGTAATCAGATCTACAAACCGACTATCATCTCAACATACACACAGGATCTTGGAATCCATCGACGAGTTAGCCTGCCAATGCATTGTCGATTTTTTGAAGCTCTTCGGCGCTGAATTCAAGGTTGTCCAGGGCAGCGACATTGTCTTCAACTTGGCTGACGCGGCTTGCCCCCACCAAGGCGGACGTCATGCCGGGGTGCCGCAGTACCCAGGCGATGGCCATCTGTGCAAGGGTCTGGCCACGATCTGCGGCGATGTCGTTCAAGGCACGAATCGTGGTCAGCCGCTCCTCAGAGAGCGTTTCTGCCTTGAGGAATCCATGAGGCTTGGCGGCGCGGGAATCTGCCGGGATGCCTTTGAGATACTTGTTGGACAGCATCCCCTGGGCCAGCGGCGAGAAACAGATGCAACCAATGCCTTCCTGCTCCAGCGTATCCATCAGGCCGTCTTCGACCCAGCGATTGAACATGCTGTAGACCGGCTGGTGGATCAGGCAGGGCGTGCCCAGTTGACGCAAAATGTCTGCGGCCTCCTTGGTCTTTTCCGGACTATATTGTGAGATGCCCGCATAGAGCGCTCGTCCCGAACGCACTGCGGTATCGAGCGCCATCATCGTCTCCTCCAACGGCGTCTCAGGATCGAAGCGATGGCTGTAGTAGATATCCACGTAAGGCAAGCCCATGCGTTTTAGCGATCGATCCAGGCTGGCCAGCAGATTCTTGCGCGAACCCCATTCTCCGTAGGGACCGGGCCACATCCGATGCCCCGCCTTGGTGGAGATGATCAACTCATCTCGATAGCGCCTGAGATCCTTGGCGAAAATGCGGCCGAAGTTCTCCTCGGCGGAACCCGGAGGCGGCCCATAGTTGTTGGCCAGGTCAAAGTGGGTGATACCCAGATCAAAGGCGCGATGCACCATGGCTCGTGCATTGTCCAACGTATCGACGCCACCAAAGTTGTGCCAGAGCCCCAATGAAATAGCGGAAAGCTTGAGGCCGCTACGTCCGCTACGCCGGTAGATCATCGAATCGTAGCGGCTCTCGCTTGCCTGATATGACATGATGTCCTCCATGTCGATTATGGGTCATACTGCATGGTTGATTGCGATCCACAGCCAGCCTTCGGAGTTTGCTTCGACAGCATCCATCCACCACCACCACCACGTCTGTGAATCATGCTCATATTCTATCATCTCTGCACGATTTCGGGGCAGAACGTGCATTCCTGCCCCAAGCTTGAGATGCACTTGTCTTGAATTGTCGAATTTGGGTATTGACACGCGGCTACCCGCGTGATAGGCTCGTCTGTACGCTTTCGACCGTTTACCACCCACACGACCAGTGCTGGGACGGCTGTTCAAGGAGGAAATGCTCATGCATGCCAACAAACAGATGTGTGCGCCTCGTTCGACAAACGTGAGCAATCTCCGTGCCAGTCACTGTGTCATTTCTCGTGGTCGGTAGCGCCTAGGCACTCTTCACGCCGGTTGGCCACGGGCATTGATCACGGTGGCCTTTTTTGATCTCCTCAGCCGGCACCAACCTTTCCGCCCACCAACACTTCGTGCTGAATCGAGACCCAACGGCCGCACGCCCTACGCTGCTGCACGCCGCCTGCTCAGTCGTCCGCGCCGTCTAGCAAGACAGACGCCGTTGTTGACTAGTGGTGGGTTAAGACAGTTTTCACCCTGCCACCCTTTCACCCTGCCAGCCTTTCAAGCCCGGAGGATCGTCCGTGAATCTCCCTGTCAGTCAGTACTATCAACTGCTCTCAGACTATCTGCGGCCCCAGTGGAAACGAGTTACCCTACTGGCGATCTTGCTATTCGGCACCATTGGCCTTCAGTTGCTCTCGCCACAGATCGTCCGCCAATTCATCGACGCAGCAGCGGCCGGCGTCGCCAACCAGACTTTAGTCCGCATGGGCTTACTCTACCTGCTGGTGACGTTGGTCAATCAGGTGTTGCGCACCGGCGCCGCCTACCTGACCGAGGACGTCAAATGGCGCGCCACCAACTGGCTGCGCAATGACCTGGCAAGACATTGCCTGGATCTGGACATGGCCTTCCACAACGAACACACGCCTGGCGCCATGATCGAGCGCATCGACGGCGATGTGAACGAGCTGTCCAATTTCTTCTCGCAATTCGTGATCCGCATCCTGGGCAATGGCGTACTGATGATCGGCATCCTCGTGCTGCTCACCCGCGAGAATTGGATCATTGGAGCAGCTTACACGCTCTTTGCCATCATCATGGTTCTCTCGTTGCTCGGAACCGTCAGTATCGGCGTGCCCTACTGGAAAGAGCGCCGCCAGTTCTCCTCCGAGATGTATGGGCTGATTGAAGAATGGTTGGGCGGCACCGAGGATATCAATGCCAGCGGTGGTGCACCCTACGTGATGGTCCAGCTGCAACGGGTCTTCTACAAGTTGTTCTTGGCTACACGAAGAGCGTTCGTCTTCGGCAGCCTGACCTGGGGCATGAATAGCGTCTTTTTCGGCATCAGCACCGCGATGGCATTGGGCATCGGCGGCTATCTATGGTCGACCGGAAGCATCACCATCGGCACGGTCTATCTGGTGCTGGCCTACGCCTACTCGCTGCAACGTCCGCTGGAGGAGCTGGCACGCGAGCTCAAAGACTTACAGGCGGCGACGGCCAGCATCGATCGTATCAGTGAACTCATGGAGATCGAACCGACGATCTACGCGCTTGAGCCGGTCGAACATCTGCCGCAGAACGCTCTAGGTGTCGCCTTTGATGAAGTCGCATTCAGCTACGATGAGGATGAGCCGATCCTACATGATGTCTCCTTCACGCTCAAGCCCGGCGAGGTGCTGGGCCTGCTCGGACGTACCGGCAGCGGCAAGACAACGATGACACGTCTACTCTTCCGGCTCTATGACCCAACTGCCGGTATCATCCGGCTGGGCGATCGAGACATTCGGCATGTATCGCCCGAGTTGTTGCGCGGCCGCGTCGGCATTGTGACTCAGAACGTGCAGCTTTTTCAGGCAAGTGTACGCGATAATCTGACCTTCTTCAATCCCGATATATCGGACAGCAAGGTCCTGGACACACTGGAGGCGCTAGGCCTGGACGCATGGTTGAGTGGACTGGCCCATGGCTTGGACACACGCTTGCTCTCCGGCGGACAGAGCCTGTCGGCCGGAGAGGCCCAGCTGTTGGCCTTCGCACGCATTTTCCTAGAAGACCCGGGGCTGGTCATCCTTGATGAAGCGTCCTCACGGCTGGACCCGGTAACCGAACAGCTCATCGAGCGTGCAATCAGCCGCCTGCTCGAAGGGCGAACGGCCATCATCGTGGCCCATCGGCTGGCGACCGTTCAGAGGGCCGACCGCATACTGATTCTTCAGGACGGTCGAATCGTTGAAGAAGGCAACCGTATCGCACTGGTCGCTGACCCGTACTCCCGGTTCAGCAACCTGTTGCGCACAGGCATGGAACAGGTGCTGGCATGAGTAAACTACAGATGAATACATGGCAAACAAGCTGGCGGCTGGTCTGGATGCACCCGCCCCAATATCTGCTCAACGCCCTGCTCTGGACCGGCGTGCATACGCTGCCGTTGGTGCCGGGGCTCATCATTCGCCAACTGTTTAATCGACTGACAGACGGCGCCACCCTGGGATGGGATTACCAAACATTGATAGCGCTGCTGGTCGGCGTCGGCGTCGGCCGGCTGATCTGGTTGCTGATCTCGGTCACGGCCTACGTGCCGCTGCGCTTCCAGGTCGACGGCACGCTGCGCCAGAACATGATGGCGGCCGTGCTCAGTAAGCCCGGCGCGGCCGCGCTGCCCAGTTCGCCCGGCGAGGCAGTCAGCCGCTTTCGTGGCGACATCGAACAGGTCACCGACTTCGCGGGCGATCGATTGGTAGACCTACCGGGGCTCGTGCTCGCGCCTCTGATCGGGCTGGCGGTCATGTTCAGCATCAATCCACAGATCACCATGGCCGTACTTGTGCCCTTGCTGATCGTGATCACGCTGGTCAATGCTGCGCGTCGACGGCTGGAGCTATACCGTGAGGAGCGACGCAGCGCGGCCGGCCGCGTCACCGGCTTCATCGGCGAAATATTCGGATCGGTCCAGGCGGTCAAGGTGGCCAATGCTGGAACGGGCATCACCGGTCAACTCGAAATCCTCAACGAGACCCGTCGCAAAGCCGCGCTCAAAGACACGCTCTTCAGCGAGCTACTGCACACGGCCTTCCGCAGCACCATCGAGATCAGCATGGGCATCATTCTGATCATGGCGGGCCAACTTGTGGGCGACGGCACCTTCACGCTGGGTGACTTCGCACTCTTCACGGCCTACCTCTATCCGGTGACCGATGGGTTGACCTTTCTCGGCAACATGATCGCCGTGCAGAAGCAGAGCAATGTCTCACTGCAGCGCATGAACACCTTGGTCGGCGACGATTCCGGAAAGACCCTAGTACAGCCGGTCGATGTGCCGTTGGATGGAACGTTCTCGTCCATTGCCTATCACGCCAGGCAGGCAAGCGACCGCCTCTACCACATGGAGGCCAAGAACCTGGCCTATCACCACCCTAGCAGCGGGCGTGGCATTGAAGCGATCGATCTGGATCTGGTGCGCGGCTCGTTCACGGTCGTAACCGGACGCATCGGCTCGGGCAAGACGACGCTGCTGCGCTGCCTACTTGGCCTACTGCCGCTGGATTCAGGCGAGGTGTTATGGAATGGGCGGGCAGTGCGTGACCGATCGAGCTTCTTCGTCGCGCCGCGTAGCGCCTACACGGCACAGGTTCCCCGCCTTTTCAGCAGCACCCTGCGCGACAACCTGCTGCTAGGCACACCCGAGGAGACAGTTGACCTGGACGCAGCGATTCACACAGCCGTCATGGAGAAAGATGTAGCCGAGTTCGAGTACGGTCTCGAAACCATGGTTGGCCCCAAAGGCGTCAAGCTATCAGGCGGTCAGGTCCAGCGCGCTTCGGCGGCGCGCATGTTCGTGCGCAGGCCGGAACTCCTGGTTTTTGATGACCTGTCCAGCGCATTGGATGTGAACACGGAAAGCACGCTCTGGGAGCGCATCTTTGAGGAACCAGAGGACGAGGAGGCACCGACGTGCCTAGTGGTCTCGCATCGCCGTCCGGCACTACGCCGCGCAGATAAGATCATCGTGCTCAAAGATGGACGGATCGATGACCAGGGAACGTTGGAAAAGCTGCTAGAACGCAATGCGGAGATGCAGCGGTTGTGGGATGGAGGAGAATCTTGACAAGGTGAGAGAGGACAATCACGAGATTTTCGCTGACGGAGACACAGAGCCGCATCCAGTGCCCGTCGAACCGAAATGGGTGACACAGTGACGGGCACAACCCGTTTACCAGTCCTCCAACGCGTCCACTGCCACACCGTTCTCAGCCACGAATGAGTCAATGAGACGGCGGGCGATACTGACTTTAGGTGGAACTTGGGGCAGATCGTCCGGGGCGAACCAGCGCGCTTCGGCGATCTCGCCCTCTTCGGGGACGATTTCACCGCTGGCGTACTCGGCGATGAAACCGATCATGAGTGAGTTGGGAAATGGCCAGGGCTGGCTGCCGAAGTAGCGGAGGTTGCGAATGCGCAGGCCTACCTCTTCGTAGACCTCACGGTGCGCGCACTCCTCCAGCGATTCGCCCGGCTCAACGAACCCGGCGATCACGCTATAGCGACCGTTTGGGAAGCGATGATTTCTGGCCAGAAGGATGCGCGGCCCCGCTTCAGTCTGCTTCGTGATGGCGATGATGATGGCGGGCGAAAGACGGGGGTAATTGCTCAGACCACAATGTGGACAACGCTTTGATCGCTCGCCGGCTACCGCTTCGGTCTGCGAGCCGCAGCGCCCGCAGAAGCGATGAGTACGCTCCCAAGTGACGATCTGGACGGCACGACCGGCCAATGCGAGCGCAACGTCATCCATTCGGCCAAAGAGCGAACGCAGGTCCTTGACTTCAAAGCCGCGGGGAAGTTGTTGCTCAGCATCCACCTCGCCCGAGTAGCAATGGATCAGCTCCTCATCCTCAGAGAGATAGCCAAGGTAATGCAAATCGACGGGATGAGGAGCATGGGGGCCCAGTCCAAGTTCGATGAGTTCTGTTACCTTGGGCAAGGCGAATTGTCTGTCAAGGGCCTGAACAACGAGGCCGTCGCCCTGAAATAGTAGCCAATAGGCCGGCCCGCCTGGCGCAGAAGGCGGATCAACGGCGGGCGTGAAGTTCAAACTGGAAAAGGGCGAAGCGCCCGTTTGCTGCGTGGACACTAGAAGCGCTTCTCAAGCTCGGTCTCCAGATCTTGCCAGCAGAGACCACGGGCAGAGAGCAGCACAAGGCTGTGGTAGAGCATATCGGCCATCTCGTAGAGGATCCGATCATCGCCCTCTGCTTTGGCTGCAATGATTACCTCAACGGCCTCCTCACCGATCTTCTTCAGAATCTCGTTCTCGCCGGCCTCAAATAGCTCAACCGTGTACGAGCCCTCCGGCATAGACATTTTGCGTTCTTCAATCGTGGCAAATAGCTGTTCAACAATTTCACTCATTAGAATTTCGCTCTTTTTTGACTGGTTGGATTCGACTCGGAGCCTGTCTGGGTGATACTTAATAGAACGCTGATAACGCGGATTTCGCTGATAATCGCGGATGAAACAAGGAAATTCCGTTTTTCTTCCGCCACCTCCGCGCGATCGGCGTTCTATCCTTTTTCTCTCCGACAGACTGCTTGAATTAGGCAAGCAGATCCTCGGGCGGGATGCGGACAGAGACACCGTCAGCCAGCAGGTGCTCTTTAACCTGCATGATGCTGAGCTGCTTGAAATGGAAGAGGCTGGCTGCCAGCGCGGCCGCGGCTCCACCATCGGTCAGCGCCTGGGTAAAGTGATCAGGCCGGCCCGCGCCGCCGCTGGCAATGACAGGGATGGTAACCGCATCACTAATGGCCCGCGTCAATTCGACATCATAGCCTTCTTGGGTCCCATCGCCGTCCATTGATGTCAGAAGAATTTCACCGCCACCGCGTCGCTCAACCTCTTTGGCCCATTCAACCGCATCGATGAAAGTGTTGGTGCGTCCGCCGCTGACGAAAACATCCCATCCGCTGCCGCGCTCATCAAGGTCTTCCCCCTGCCGGCGACGTGCGTCGATGGCAACAACAATGCATTGACTGCCAAAGCGAGTAGCCCCTTCACTGATCAATGCAGGATTCTTGACGGCTGCGCTGTTGATGCTCACCTTGTCGGCTCCGGCCAGCAGCATGGCACGCATGTCGTCCACAGTGCGCAAGCCACCACCGACGGTGAAGGGGATGAAGACGCTATCGGCCACACGACGCACCATATCAATCACAATGTCTCGCGCTTCATGAGTAGCCGTTATGTCAAGAAAAACCAGTTCATCGGCCCCTTCTCGATCATAGACTTGCGCCTGCGCCACCGGATCCCCGGCGTCGACCAGATCGATGAAATTGACGCCTTTGACCACTCGCCCATCCTTGACATCAAGACATGGGATTATTCGTTTGGCGAGCATATGGCATGAAACCCCGCTTAGTCAGCCGTACGATTATTTAGACAAAAAGCTGCCCGGTCCAGAGCAGGCAACAACATGGGCGCAGTCTCGGTCAGCAATTCCCACGTATTGTGGTAATCGCCCCACTGCGCTTCGCAGTGGTTCTCATCGCCGAGCACGACCTCGGACCGGTCGACCTCCGCCAAATAGTACACGACCGTATGCTGAATCTCATAGTCGCGAACCTGGGCGACATACTCAAGCGTCGAACTGCATTCTTCATGGAAGTCCAAAATGCGCTGGCCGGCCATCTCAAACGCGCCGCGAGTCGCCGCCTCGACAGTATTTTCGTGGCTGACAATCTGCGTACGCGGAAATTCCCAAAGCTCGTAGTACCAATTGTAGAGAATCAGGAACTCAGGACCCTCTTCGCCCATGCGATAAGGGATGATACCGGCACTGCGAGCCACCAACGGCCGATGGCCGACCTCGATCGCCTTCGACAGGTCGAGGGCATCCGTGTAGATTGCCTGACCAGTGATGACGCCTTCAATGTCGAAGTGTTCGAAATTTTTGAGATGTTCAACATCCTCGATGCCTGCGACACCGCCGCTGGCTATCACATGTAATCCTGTAACGTCGCCAAGGCGGGCAGCAGATTCTGCGTTGACGCCCTCCATCATGCCGTCGCGCCCGATATCTGTGTAGATCACCCGCGTGACGCCCAGGGCCTGCATCTGGTGTCCAAGATCTACGATGTCAACATCGCTGATCTGTTGCCAACCGTGGGTAGCAACTTTGCCATCGCGGGCGTCAATGCCCACGACAATACGATCCGCGCCCCACGTCAGTATGGCTTCGCTGACCAGGCCGGGATCTTCAATGGCGACAGTACCAAGGACGACACGATCTGCGCCTAGCTCTATCGCAAGCCGGATATCACTCAAGGTACGCAAGCCGCCGCCAAATTGAATCGGCACATCGACGGCCGCTCGGATTTCCACCAGCCGCCGTAGATTGATGGACAAGGTGTCCATCAGGTCTTCCCGGGGACCGACAGGTTTTTCAGAGCCGGGGTATTGAATCTTGATGGAATTCGGTCGATCTAGGGCGCTCAACTGATCCGGGGTTGCATCGAGCGCACCGTCCAGGTTGACAACATGAAGCCACTCGGCGCCTTGACTAACCCAGTGGCGCGCCATATCGGCAGGCGCTTCGCCAAAGACAGTTTCTGCGCCGGGATCGCCCTGGCGTAGGCGTACACAACGGCCTTGTCGCAGATCGATTGCAGGAAAGATTATCATAGAACGTTACTGGCCTCAACGCTTTACAAGGAGACGATCGCCTCTATTGGGTTCTTGCTGTGGTTTAGCTACAATCTACCACAAGAGTATCGTAGGCAAACGTAACATCCCATCCTCGATCGACGTTCAGTTTTTGTGCCACTGCTTCATATTCATCCGGCGTCAACGTATCAGGTTCCTCAATATGGGCAAAGACAAGACGCTTGGCAGCGAGCTTATCGGCCATGGCCAGCGTCTCGATAAAGGTAGCTTCGCTCTGCAAGACCGGATGTTCAAGGGGAATCAGGCGTTCACCTGTGAGCGGATGAAACTCAAAGACACCGGTCGGCAACACAGCCAGATCCACGCCACTCCACTCATCGGGCGGCGTCCAGCCGTAAAGCTCATCCATGGCAATCAGAACGCGGCGAGCGCCGTCGATCTCATCGAAGAGAAATGTAAAAACATAGGCCTGGGCCACGTCATAGTCCGAAGTGACGCAATGAGCACTGATTGTCCAACCGCCAAGCTCGATCGGTTCGTCGAATGGACGCAGGTCCACCAGTCCGATCGATCGGAGGTAATTGAAGTTCTCAGCCAGCCCCATCCAGCGTTCGAAGTCGGCGGCGACCTGAGCCGGCAAATAGATGGGCGTACACTCGTGCTGGGGCGGCCAACGACGCCAGTCCCAATTGCGCGTCTCATACATGCGTCGCCCTGCCGTATGATCGGGATGCCAGTGGCTGTACAGGCCGGCAGCGATGTGGCGAATACCTGCACGATCAACCTGGTACGCCGACTCCTCGGGCGTATCGATCAACACATCCGGACCGTGCACAAAGACACTCGGCCCGGTCCTCGCCCAGGGAACACCGTGGAGACGGGCGCCACAGCACAGCTCACACTGACAGCCCGGACGTGGTGTACGGATTGCACCGGCGCTGCCAAGGAATTCGATAGAAAGCGTCGTCATCATCTCCTCCGTTCTATCAGCAATGTCGTTGCCAAGAAACAGGATCCGCATTCTGAAAATGATACTAGGAATGCCTTGTCCGTTTCAGACCGACTGCACTATCAGGCACGGACAAGGCATTCCTAGCCACCATATGGTTGGCTACTGTGGCCTTTATAGGTCGAAACGGTCTCCGCCAACCACGAGTCTGTGCGGAATGCCATGTCCCTACATCGCGGGTTCTCCACGATCACGAAGCTCGCCCAGGGCCTTCTACAGTAGCCTCGAAGTCAGACAGAAGCTTGCCGGCAACCGGATTGACGATTGCCACGGCGCCGAAGTCAAGGTTTTGCCAGTCCGCGAACTCGACGCGGGCTTGACCCAACAAGTGAGCGCGGTAGAGGCTCAGCACAAGGCCGTGCGAAACCAAGGCCAACGTTTCGCCCTGATGAGCGAGACAGAGCGCCTGGACTCCTTCAACGAATCTCGCCAGAGCGGTCGCCGCCGGTTCCCATCCGTCGATAGAGTCGTCTGGGCGTTCAAAGGCAGCTTGGACCTGTTCTGCATAGTTCTCAACCCAACCGACGCGTCGCAGTTCATCGAAGCGCGAGTCAGCAACAACGAGCCGATCGGCCTCCGCCAGCACAGGTTTGACCGTCAAGAGCGACTTCTGTTCCGTGCTCAAACCAATACACTGAATCGAATCCCACATCGGCAGACGCGCCAATGCATCGGCCTGCTGCGTCCCGAAAGCCGACAGTTGCCAGGTTCGAGCGTCAGACGTGGCGTCTTGAGATGTATGGGCGTGGGTGATCAAATAGAGGTGCACAAGCGTTGCAGACTTTCAAGAATCCGTTCCGACATCATTGTTCCGACATCATTGTTCCGTTGTCGACTACTCAACGGCTGCCGCCTCACCCACCACCATCTGCATGAAATTGGAGAGGATTCGCAGGCCGACAGTGTGGCTTTTCTCCGGGTGCGGCTGGATACCCCAGGCGTTCTTGTAGCGCACAATACTCGGGTAGTCGACGCCGTAGTCAGTCATGGCCAGGACAGCACCCTCGTCTTCTGCGTCACAGTAATAGCTGTGAGCAAAGTAGGCATAGGCCCCATCAGGTACGCCGGCAAGCAAGGAGTCTTCATGCTGTTGATGTAGTTGATTCCAGCCGATCTGGGGAATGCGGAGGGTACGACTCGGTTGGGCGGGATCGGCCATCTGCTCTGGAAAGCGCTTGACCTTCCCCGGGATGATATGGAGGCCCTCGTGCTGGCCCATCTCCTCACTCTCATCAAAGAGCAGCTGCATACCGACGCAGATACCGAGCAGTGGAAGGCCAGCGGCCACGGCATCGAGCAGCGGTTGCTCCAGTTGTTGCTGACGAAGATTGTCGACGCTGTCCCCGAAAGCACCTTGGCCCGGCAGCACGACTGCATGCCATCGCGTCAGATCCGTGGGTGTGTCGACGATATCTACAGGGATGCCCAGAGGGGCAGCCATTGCCTCAAATGCTTTGTAGACACTGCGTAGATTGCCCACTCCATAGTCGAGGATCGCTATCATTCCGGTTGCCCTAGTTCAAGTTCAAAATTGCGGATGATGGCTGGCGGAAACTCGTTCTTTGCGGTAGCCAGCGTCATTTCTCGGATGCGCTGCTCGGCCTCCTGCGCCTCCTCCGGGGTGATGGCCCCGGACTGAACAGCCGCCTCATATTCTGACTCGTTGAGCACCATCACATGGCCGTCGGCCATGATCCAGAGCCCCAATGTCAGATCGGCGGTCATCAATCCATCGCCGCCGGTCGCAAATGGCATACAGACCGGCGCATACATGCCGACCATGAGGCCATTTTCATCGAAATACTTCTGCACGATCTGCTCAGTCTGCAAAATCCAAAATCGAAACCAGATATAGCCGGTTGCGGCTACTTCTGTTCCACGCAGCATCTGCGTCGGTGCAGTTTCGTCCCAGGTCGCTCGTTCGACCAGCATGTTGCTAAGACGTTCAACGCGGTAATCGACCATATGTTCGACGGCACGCCATTGGCCGGGGATCATCTCTTTGGGCATAGTTCCAACAAGAATGCTAATACTTCTTTACGATTGCACGGTAGGCGGCGGGCTCACGATATTCGGATGAGCTGGCGATCTTCGCGCACAACCCGCACTCGATCCAGATCGATGGTTGCCACCGCGTATCCCTCGATGGGTTCGTCAAGGACCGTGTACAGCTCAGCCGATGGCCCGACAATCAGGCTATCGCCGCCAAAACGCATGGTCGGCTCTTCGCCCACACGATTGGTCGCCGCCACAAAGACCGCATTCTCACAGGCTCGACTAACGAGGTGGGCGCGCCAGGAATCCTGGAACTGCTCCTCCCAGTTGGCGCTGACGACGATCAACTCCGCGCCTTCAAGCGTTAGGCTGCGGGCGGCCTCGGGAAAGGCCAGGTCCGTGCCGGATGTCAGACCAAAGCGACCCCACTCGGCCTCAATCGTCACGAAGCGAAATCCATTGCGGAAGACCTGTCTTTCCTCGCCCAGCAGGTGTACTTTGCGGTATTCGCCGGCCAAGTCGCCCTCGGGACCGATGCAGACCAGTCCGTTATAAAGAATGCTCTCGACCTTCTCCTTGATCACCAAGCCGAAGACAATATGTGTGTTGAAGTCACTGGCTCGCTTGGACAGCGAATTGGTCACATGTCCGGGTACACGTTCTGCCAGATCGGTTGCCCGCAGGCCCAATTCTGCACCGGTGTAGCTCAGCTCAGGAAAGATGATCAGGTCCGTATTCTGCTCACTGCAAATGCGCTCAACGAAGTCATTCATCTTGCGCAGGTTGGCTTCAGGGTCTGCCAACTCCGGGGCCATCTGTACGAGCGCTACGGTGATTTCACGTGCCATTGATAATTGCTCCTCGTCAAGTATCCGATTCAAGGTCATGAATCAGGTATCTGCTCATTGCACACGGTCAAACGCCATCCACTTACAGTCTGACAAACTGTAGCGAGAGGTCAACAAACTCGGTGTGCAACAGCTCGAATTTTGTCCGGCAGAAGTATAGCATAGTTGTGCGAATTCACCATTTATTCTCTCTTGAGTTACAATGCAGCCAATATCAATTCTGTGAGGAGAAACATGAGCAAAATAACCCACTGGTTTCGTTCCGCATGGCTGGTTTTGGTCATCGCCGGCGTCATAATCTTTCTCGACCAATGGTCCAAGAACCTGGTGCGCGAGAAGCTGCCGGAGTATGTCGAAACGATACCAATCGCTGCATTTGGCGAGTACTTCATCTTTAACCGCGTTCGCAATTACGGAGCCGCCTTCGGCATCCTGCAAAATCAGCAGATTCTCTTCTTCGTAATCGCTGCTGTCGTCATCATTGCAATCCTGACCTACGTACGCTACCTGCCCATGGATCGCTTTTGGGTACGCGTCTTTCTCGGCCTGCAACTGGGCGGCGCAATCGGCAACCTCATTGACCGGGCCTTCCAGAAAGACGAAATGGGGCGTGGCTACGTAACCGACTTCATCCAGATCGGCGTTCCGGGCGTCTACTATTGGCCAAACTTCAATATCGCTGATAGTGCCATCGTCGTCGGTGTCATCGGACTGGGCGCCTACATTCTCTGGGAAGATATGAAGATCCAACGTGCAGAGAAAGAGGCGGCCAAGGATGCCTCTGTCGTGGAGAACGATGCATCGACGTAGTATCTTGTTGGACAAGACACCTAGAGACTCTGGTCGCAGCAAGCCGATAGATCCTTCGGCTCCGCTGCGACTTTTTCTTCAATGGCTGATAACGTAGCCGCCAAGGGCAAATGCATGACTGACTCATCCAACCAATCGAGCCAACCGATAACATTGATCGTGCCCACGGAAGCCACCGGTCAGCGCCTTGACCGATGGCTGAGCACGGCCCTGCCTGAGCGCAGCCGCAGCGAGGTCCAGCGTTGGATCAAAGAGGGCAGAGTCACAGTCGACGACGCCGGAGCGCGAGCAAGCCTCCGACTGGAAGATGGACAGACTGTCCTCGTCCAGATACCTGTCGACATGGAAGACACGCCCCTCGTCGCCACCGACCTGCCGCTCAGCATACTCTTCGAAGACGAAAATCTGCTGGTGGTGGACAAGGCTGCCGGCATGGTTGTACATCCGGCTCCCGGACACCCTGACGACACCCTGGTCAACGCCATCTTGCATCACTGCCCTGAGATCGAAGGCGTCGGGGGCGAGCGCCGCCCGGGCCTTGTGCATCGACTGGACAAAGAGACATCCGGCGCGATTGCGGTCGCAAAGAATGACCGCACCCATCGAGATTTGCAGGCCCAGTTCAAAGCTAGAACGGTCTACAAAGAATATCTGGCTCTGGTCGAGGGTCGCATGGAGCCGCACGAGGGACGCATCAACGCCCCGATGGGACGGCATCCGGTTGATCGCAAACGGCAGGCGATTCTCCCACCGGATCCTGCAACTGGGATTTCGGCCGGTCGCGAGGCGATCACCGAGTACTACACGCTAGCGGAATATGGTGTCGAGTTGCCGCGTTCCCAGGGCTACGGCCAGTTCACTTTGCTGCGCGTCATATTGCACACCGGTCGTACCCACCAGATACGCGTCCATTTTGCCTGGCACAAGCACCCGGTCGTCGGCGACACGGTCTACGGCTTCAAACGGCAGCGCATTCCCATAGACAGGCAATTTCTGCATGCGCACAAGTTAAGATTGCGCTTGCCCGGCAGGGACGGCGCGGAGGGTACCGAGCAGACGTTCATCGCACCCTTGCCGGCAGATTTGGTGGACGTACTCAATCGGCTGGAGGGGTGATTTTGATGTCCAACGATTCAGCCATCAACAACCCATTGACTGACGGAGACTACTCCAGGGGCTTCCCGCGCAAGGTGGTGGCCGCCGGCATGTTCTTCACAAATGAAGAGCGACAAGTTCTGCTCGTAAATCCGACCTATAAAGAGGTGTGGGAGATCCCCGGCGGTGTTGTCGAGGCCATGGAAGCTCCGCGGGAGGCCAGCATTCGCGAGGTCCAGGAGGAGATTGGACTTCAGATCAATCCTGGGCGGCTACTGAGCATAGATTACAACGTCAGGCCAGCGCAGAACCATGAGGTTTTACGCTTCATTTTCTGGGGCGGCGTTCTGACTCAAGAACAGATCGGCGCCATTGTCCTCCAGGTAGAAGAACTTAGCGAGTTTGGATTCTTCAGTATCGGCGAGGCCCGAAGGCTGTTGGATTCATCACTTGGCCAGCAGTTGGCCGAGATCCACGATACGTTTGATGAGGATGTGACCATCTACACTGAGCACACACCGTAGAACAGTGGCTCCAATGCAAAAAGGGTTCATTTCACCACGGAGACACGGAGGAAGCACAGAGTTCACAGAGGAAAAGCTCTTTCCATCTGCGGCTGATTCTCTGTATTTGCAGTGGAGTCCACTGTAAAAAGCCTTTTTCGCCACAGATTCACACAGATGAAAAAAGGGATAAGACACTGATAGTGCTGGGGTTACTCTGGAAATCTGAAAACCATCTGTGAAAATCAGATTTCTATCTGTGACCATCTGTGGCTAATCTTTCTATTGCGGTGGAGTCAACGGTAGTTCACGAATTCAAGCAACACAAGATTCTTCGTTAGTTATTTTCTAGAGCGAAGGGGTTCTGTAAACTCGCTTCTAAGAAACATTCTCTGTCGCGGCAGAAGATACTCTGTCACCCTGATTGGGTAACCGTTGGCAGATCGGGGCGCTCAAGAGGCCAAAGAAGGGTCTTGACATTGTTGTCCAGATTCTTCGCTGGTCTGTCATCATGCTCGAACTATCGACGCGAACATGCTCAGAATGACAGGCAGTCGCCTATATGCACCTTGTTTCTTTTTGTCTTTGCGAAGCCCCGCTTCGTCGGGTACTCAGAATGACAAATCGTGGAGTACTGTTGACACGTTTTTACGAATCGTGTGGCAGGCGTCCAAAATCGTCCCCGGCACACGCCGCTGGGGATTCGCATGACTGGAGAGCTGCCGGCGTGTGCCGGGGACGGGCGGAGACTCGTCTTCTTGGAATGGTCTAAGCGAGTGGTGGCGACCGCGAGGGGACACCCTTATTCGATCACCTCAGTTTGAACAGATCCATTGCCTTGGGTCCACTGGTCGAACTCAGCGAGCAGCGCTTCTTTGACAGGCGCTTCTACCCCTGCGGCAACAAAGGCATTGCGGGCAATGCGCGCCAGAGCCTCTCGATCGTAGCCAAACTCGTGGGCCAGCGCTGCGTACTCCTGCACCAACGTAGTATTGAAGAGCGGCGGATCATCGCTGTTGACGGTAACGAACTGCCCCATGCGATCCAGGTGAGCAAACGGATGCTCTGCCATTCGCCGGTAGACGTGCAGACAGATGTTGCTGGTCGGATTGATCTCCAACGGGATGCCTCGCTCTTTGATGATCGCCAGCAATTCCGGGTCTTCCATGGCGCGCACGCCGTGGCCAATCCGATCGGCCTGTAGGTCAATCACCGCGCCACGCACACTGGACGGCCCCATGGTTTCACCTGCGTGCGGAACGGATAGCAATCCTGCTTGCTTGGCTTCGGCAAAGGCGTGGGCGAATGGCTCAGGCGGCGCGCCCACCTCGAATCCACCCAAGCCAAGGCCGACTACCCCTCGATCTCTGCCGTCCAACGCATATTCGAGCGTCCTCTCGGCCGGAAATGGTGAATAGTCCGCACTGCCGCCTGATTGATAACGCTTGGAGAAACTGGCATTGCGAGGTACGTCGAAGACCCAGCGCATTTCAACGCCGTATTCCTGCTTGGCCTGCCGCCGGCCGGCTTCAAGACCGGCCATCAGGTCATCGATCGAGAGACCTTTGTCCTGCAAGTTGGTGTGGGTGAACGGCGTGAAGGTCAGTTCTCGATAGCGGATTCCCTGACGAGCCATGTCTGCTCCGCAGGCCTGGACAATCAGTGCAAAGTCATCCGGGTCTCGCAACAGATCGGAGATCGTCAGGTAGATTTCGACGAAATGGGGAAAGCCAGTAAAGGTAAACCACTGGCGCAGGCCAGTCACGTTGTCAGCCGGAAGTGCATCCAGCCTCTTGTGGCGGCGCGCCAGGGCCAGCACCGTCTCGGGCTGGATTGCGCCCTCAAGATGAACATGAATTTCCGCCTTCGGCAGATTCACCAGGTAGTCTGTGAGATCTGCGTCTAAATAGTCTGCATAGGGACCCAACAGTTGGATCTGGTTCGGGTTCAACATATCGGTTTCAACATGACGTCACACTCTGTCAATTTTCTTGAGGTTTTAAGTTGACATTCATCCTTGAAGGTGAAACTATAGTTTCACAATTGTAACCCAGGGTGGAGATTGCGCCGAACCCAGTGCTCCACCCACTGGATGAAGGAAATATGAGCACGTACCGTACTGCGGAACCACCTCAACCTCAAGACAGCCCTTTGCCGACGGCCAAGTTTTCTTTCGTGCGACCGCTTCGTCGCGCGCTGCTGATTGGCTGTCTTCTGTTCATTGGCCTGATCTTATTGGGGACCAGCGCACCCTCTGCGACCCAGCAGTTGAACGCCGCTCTTTCCCAGACCGTATCCGGCTGGACGTTCAATCTGGTGCGCTGGGAGATCAACGCTGTGGCGGAGAAGATTGAGGCCGCTGTCACCCAACCTGCCCAGGCGCTGACCATCGACGAGGGCGTCGAACTTGTACGTGATTTCCTGGACGGAGCCCACGAAATCGCCGGTCTCGAAAGCGAAATAGACTACAAACTCAGTCTTGGTGACGCCGGCGAGGAAGAACAGGTCAGCACGCTGCAAAACGAAGTCGACGAACTGCGAGCTCGCCAGAAGACCATTCGCCCCTCTGTCGAGCAGGTGATCGAGCGACAGGTTGGCGCCGAACTGTCCAAGCTCGGGATGACGGTTGGGGAACGAGTTTTCCCGCCGGTTCAGTTCACGTTCACGGAACCGCCAAAGAAGATGGTTATTAGTCCACGCGATCGTATTGCCACTGTCGACTATCGCATGCTCGTGCCGGAGTACAGCGCCGAGATGGCAGGTATGGCCGAGGCCTCCATCCGCGAAGAGCAGAATCGGATTGCCTACGTGACCAATATCGGCGGGCTGGGGGCCTACCCCTCGATGGTGGTCGATCGGGCCAGCCTGCCCTGGGTGCTCAGCACGGTAGCCCACGAATGGACACACAACTATTTGACGCTCTTTCCCCTCGGCCTGAGCTACAATGTGAGCTCGGATCTGACCATTATTAACGAAACTGTCGCCGAAATCGTCGGCAATGAAGTTGGCATGAAGGTGCTAGAGAGCTACTACCCCGATCTACTGCCATCACCCGCACCCAGCGCGACTGACGTAGAGTCGCCAGAAGTGGAACGCATCGAGATCCCGCCCAGCGGCCCAATGCCCTTTGAATTCCGAACAGAGATGCGGCGCACGCGGCTGGTCGTGGATCAATTGCTTGCCCGAGGCGAGGTTGAGACGGCTGAAGCCTACATGGAAGCACGTCGACAGTTCTTCGTGGCCAATGGCTATCCGCTGCGCGCGCTCAATCAGGCCTACTTCGCCTTCCACGGCTCCTACGGCACGAGCCCATCCAGCACAAACCCGTTGGCGCCGAAATTGTTTCAACTTCGCGCCCAGGTTCCGGATGTCCAGACATTCTTAAAGGCCGTACGCGGCATCAGATCGGCCGAGGGATTGGAGAGGGTGTTGCGGGAGCATGAGGGATCGGATGAATGAGTGAATGAGAGATTAGGAGATTGGGCGGTTGATGGGCAATGGTATATGGCATTCCCAGATCACGATTAACCATACCACCCATTCACCACTCACGAGCCGCCATGAAATTCACCTTCATAACCCAACCCGCTACATTTTTGGCCCGGCCCAATCGATTTCGAGTCGAGGCAGAGCTGCATAAGACTGGTGAGCAGATCGAGCGCGCACTGCGCCGATCCGGGGCGGCTGCGTGAACTGCTGATTCCCGGCGTGACCGTCCATGTGAACAAGGCGGAAAATCCCAATCGCAAGACCGGCTATGACTTGCGCTTCGTCGAACACCCGGAGCACGGTCAGCTCATCAGCCTAGACACGCGCCTGCCCAACCAGGTCTTTGCCGACGGGCTGGCAACGGGCTTTTTTGAACCGTTTCGAGATGCCCAGTCGATTCGGGCTGAAGTCAGTCTGCCTCAACATGCTTCGGGCACTGTGCGCAGCCGCATCGACTTCCTGATCACGAACCGGCAAGGCCATCCATGCTGGATCGAAGTGAAGTCAGTCACGCTGGTGGAGAAACGCCTCGCACGGTTTCCCGATGCCCCGACCACCCGCGGGCGTCGACACCTGGAGGAATTAGCCTCTTTGGTCGAAAGCGGAGTCCGCGCCGCCGTCGTATTCATCATCCAGAGGCCGGATGCCGACCGTTTCGAACCGAATGTCGGCACTGACCCAGATTTTGCCGTCGCGCTACACGCGGCAAGGCAGGCCGGTGTCGAAGTCTACGCCTACACATGCAGGTTGTCGACGAAAGAGATTGTGCTTGATCGAGAGATCTTCGTAGATTTGATCGATTTGGATAGCTCCTCAGCGGATGCAAACGTGTCATGATTCGCAAGATCATTGGCTATCGACAGGATGAAGTCAGCGACTGGGTGGCCGTGCTCGACTGCGGCCACGGCCAGCACGTCCGCCACGATCCACCCCTCAACAACCGCCCCTGGGTGCAGAGCGAAGAAGGCCGCGCCCGATTCCTTGGTCATTCACTCAACTGCAAGATCTGCGATGGCGACGACATCCGATCCGTGGGATAGTCGTAGCTTCAACCTTATCGCAAAGGCTGAAAGATTCTCACAGAAGGACGGGCCGTATCCCTGCATCGACAATCAACGCATTGTTGATGAACCTGTCATGAATCATCGCTCCAACATCCTCGTTGGAGGTTCTCATGGGAAAATCGGTAAGACTGCTACTATGTCTGGCGCTTTTCCTTGTCGGCGCAGTTGGTATTCCAGAGATCGTAGCCGCAGATGACAATGTGAATCACTCGCTTTTTCTACCTGTTATCGTCAAGCCGGCCCTTCCACTGCCACAGTCACACATTCCATTCTCGAGTGACCGCGCTCGCCCTGGCACCGGCGAGCGCCAAATCTGGCTGATGAATACAGACGGATCCGATCAGAGACAGCTGACCGATCACGAATTGAACAATGAGGGAGGCAAGTGGTCTCCCGACGGGCAACAGATACTCTTCACGAACTTCTTCTTGGTGGATGTCGAGCCTCTAGGTCCCTCTGCGGTCCCTGCCATCACTGTAATGAATGCAGACGGCGATGGCATGCGGCGTGTCACCCAGGGCAATCCCTCGACCTCAACCCATCGTGGTCGGGTGACAGCACCAGAATCGTCTTGGAAAGATATCCCGTTGCTGAAGAAGACCAGAACATCTACGTTGTCACTGCGGACGGAGCCTCACAAAGAGGCATTGCCAGCGGTCGCCAACCAGCCTGGTCGCCGGTTGACGAACAGATCGCCTACAAGGGCTTAGTGGGCGACAGCGGATATCTGGGACTACATGTCATCGAAGCCGACGGATCGAAGCCGATATGTCTGAGTTGCATGCATACGTTTCCCCCTTACAGTAATGGTGTGACGCCTCAATGGCAATGGCCCTTCGCCTGGTCTCCAGACGGCAAGTAGATCGCCTACTTCAGTCGTGTAGAGACGATCCTCTATGCAATCTCAAACGACGGCACTCAGTTAAGGCAATTGTCCACAGCCTTTCCCGAAGCAAGCACGGTGGTCGACATCGACTGGTCGCCGGATGGGCATGCGATCGTGGCCGATCGTGGCCCGTTAGACTCACCCAATACGCTCTACAAGATTTCGGTTGGAGAGATGCCCGGCGATCCGGTTGTGCTGGCGGAGGAAGGAAGCAACGGTCGCTGGTCGCCTGATGGCCAATGGATTGCATACTTCACCGATGGGATCAGAATCATGGACGCAGACGGTGATAATGCAAGGTCCGTGACCACGTTCCCCGGTGATGTATTGCCGGAATGGAGCCCAAGTCCTTAGAGCAATCAAGATGAAGCCGACTAGAGTGGTCGAGATAGGCCGCAAGCAGGATCCATCGCCACGAAATGTCGCGAGTTCCAACCCCCGGGGAGTGCATGTGAGATCCAAACACAGAGTAGGCCTTTCCGGCGTCGCACTGCTTGCGTATACATGCCGGCTTTCAATCGCCGAGATCGTTCACTCCCGCAGTTGCAGTCTCCACAAACCATGAAAGCCCACATTTCGTATCTAGAAAGAACGCCCAAACGTCTCTATGTAGACGAGCTGAATTCTTAAGCCAAACCAAGCTGCATCTGACGCGTTTGCAAGCTCGGTGCGAACGGTGTCAGCGAAATTCTTATCTTGGAGGTCGCCTATGCTTCGCCCAGCAATTGTCTCACGCCGTTCGCCTTCGAACTTCAACCTTCTCTTCCTACTCATTGTCGCAGTCTCGCTGACCGGGGCATTGACACTGCTGTCAACGGGGATCGCGCAAGCGGAGAGCACGTCCACCCTAACAGTCTGCACGTCCGGACCACCAACCTGCGATTATGCATCGATCCAGCCGGCCATAGACGCATCGGCAACCGGCGGCGAAATCATCGTTGGCGCCGGTGTCTTCTCTGAAACACTGACCGTACGCAACCAGCTCACCATACGCGGCTCAGATGTGGCCACAACCACGCTGACAGCGTCAGTCGGGCCGATTTTACAGGCCAGCGATACCCAGTCGATGACACTCAGCCATCTCGTGCTTGACGGTCGCGGCCTGTTGACCTCCGGCTTGGTGATATCCAACACCGGCATTGCGCTCGAGCACATCGTCATCCGAGATCTGGCCGGCGAGCCCGGATCAAGCACCCACTATGATGGGGAACAGGTGACAGCGTTATCTTTGTCGGGACGAGGAACCCTGCGCGCAATCGATCTACAGATCCGGCATCTAGCTGGCGGAAATGGATACCCCGAAACCTATCCACAGGACGGCCAAGGCAAATTTAGAGGTGGGAACGCTACTGGAATCGCAGTCAACGGCGCATATTCGATCACAATCGAGTCCTCTGCCATCACGGATCTGACGGCGGGTGATGCCGGCGAAGGTAGCGATCTCTACTACTGCTATGGAAGCGGTGGGCAGGCAATTGGAATCGATGCCCGCGATAGCACGCTAAAGGTGAATGACATTGAAATTCGCAATCTACGCGCCGGTGCTCCCTGCTCCGGTTTGGCGCGGTATTGTGATTTCGGGGCCGGAGCATTTGCAGGCATGCGCACGAGCGGTTGTCAGCTCTCTGTCCACAATTCAACGATTGGCCCGCTCTATGCGCATGCCGGCCACGGCAGTCCGTTGAACAGCGGAATCCTGGCTGAAGACGCCAACACAATCCAGCTGAAAAATGTACACATAGACCTTGGCATGTCACCTGAGTCTAGGGGGTCGGCCGAGACGGTTGGCGCTGCGTCACCCGATTCTCCCTATTGTGTGCCGCCACCGCTCGATGTACATGGCGTATCGCTTCGGCAGGCAGGGGACATTAGGCTTGAGGAGATCGAAATACGAAATGTGATTGGTCAAGGTCGAAGCGCCGACGGCCGTGGCCTGTTTGTCGACGACGCCAATAGCCTCGCATTGCTCAAGAGCATGATCAGTAACGTGCGGGGCGGGTATGGCGGGTTAACATCCTATGGTATTCACGTTACCGACACAGAGCAAATGCTAATCAATGTCACCGCCATTCGCTCAATCAGCGCGCAGTCAGCGCCACATCAGTTCTACTACGCCTACTACGGCAACGATGGCGGCAGTGCTACTGGGCTAACGGCAAACAACATAGCTTCCGGGGAGATCGTCGGCGTATCCGTCTGGCGAGTCAGCGCCGGCAATGGAACAACCATGGACTGCTATTCCTGTACCGGAAAACCGGGCGGCAATGCTTCGGGTCTCGCCCTTCTGGACGCCAACGTTTCCCTGGTCCATAGTACGATCGCTTCAACTTCGGCAGGTTCAGGCGGCAGTCCAGACGGCGAAGACGGCTACAGCGTTGGCCTGCAATCAACGGACAGCAATGTGCACTTGGCGGCAACGATTCTAACGGGCCACGACTTTGGGCTCTCACATTCGGGCGGCAGCATTGTTCGTGAACAGAATAATTTCTGGGCCAACATCATTGACGTGAGTGGACTGAGCTCGTCCAAGTCAGATCGCTACGTGGACCCAAGCTTTGTTGACCGGGGAAACGGAGATCTTCATCTGAACGCGGATTCCAAACTTATCGATCAAGCCGGCGACTATGGACAAATATCGCGCCTGCCGGATATCGATGGCGAGCCGCGCCCGCTGGATGGCAACAGCGACGGCCTCTACAGGGCTGACATCGGCGCCGACGAGCGCTTCACGACACAGAAGCCTCTGCATCTGCAGGCGACACCGGAGATGGTCGCCAGTGGAGAATCGACCCAGGTACTTGCAGTGCTCGAAAACTCGACTTCGCCTTCATCGCAGGCAGGAATGACCTTCGTGAGCGTTGTCCCAGCGGAACTGGCCTTGGTGCCCGGTTCGCTCCATGCCTCCAGCGGCGACGCCAATATGACGTCGGACGGCAACGTCCAGACTATCGTCTGGGAGGGCACGATCTCTTCACAGAACGCCGTCACGATTCACTTCGATCTGAGGATAGCGCCGGGCAATGTGGCCATGGATCGGATCACATTGGCGGCCGAGACCACAGGCAAAGACCACGGGACACGCCACAATGCACAAGTCGATATCCTGCTCAACCCGTATCGGATCCATTTACCAAAAGTCGATGTAGGGAAGGACTGAGCGATACCATTAGAAATCGAGGCATAGATCTTTACTTTTCCGACCATTTGTGCTAAAGTAGCGAAGTAGTTTGGGGATGACAGGCTTCGACGGGGCAGGAAGTTTTGTGATTGCGGGCCGTAGAGTGTCGACTACGTTAAAAAGGCTCAAAACCATATAAATGCCAATAACACTTGGTAATGCCTTTGCTTTCCCGACCGTCAACGCTCCTGCTGCGATGGCTGCGTAAGCTAGGCATCTGACTCTCTAACCAGAGTCACGGTCCGGCTCGATGGTACTCTCAGGTCGAACGGTAACCGTCATACACTGCAGGGTTGCGGCAACTGTACGCCGATAAGGTTGCCTAAGACTATCGGCTAGCCGGAGATGTGAATCGCGTCACACCGAGTCCCTCCGGCGAAACACCAAATGAGTGACTATGCCTGTAGACGTCACTGGACAAATGTTTCGGACGCGGGTTCGATTCCCGCCATCTCCACCAAACAAAAGGCGATCTGGTATTGATCCAGATCGCCTTTTTCCTTCCCTTGACAAAACTTGTCAAATTCGACGCTGCGACGTACCATTTCGGGTGTTATCCGTATTGTTGTTTCTGTTCTGGGACCCTTCCTCGGTTTACAAATATGACCGATTCTCGATCTAACAGGCGTATCACACGCCGTCGGCTCTTATTGCAGGGTGGTCAGCTGGCCGCCGTTGGCCTATTGGCCGGCTGCACCTCACCGGTTGCGCCCCTACTCTTTGCCCAAGCCAGCGCCGAACATCTGACATTCCCCAAGATTCCGCCGCTTCCCGTCAACGCGCTCAATCCTGCGGTGATGCCCGATCCCTCTCTCGATGTAAAGATTGGCCAGATGCTGCTGGTCGGCTTTCGAGGTCGCATCATCAGCGAAGAAAGCCAGATCCTTCAGGACATTCACGAGCACCACATTGGTTCGGTGGTTCTGTTTGCCTACAACATCGAAAGGAGCACTTTCGCTTCGAGACAGGTCAAGGCGCTGACAGCGTCATTGCAAGCGGCAAGTGACCTGCCCCTCTTCATCACCATTGATCAAGAAGGCGGGATCGTGAGCCGGCTAAACGAAGCCTATGGCTTTCCGCCGACGGTATCAGCGGCCTATCTTGGCTTTATCGACGATCCGGAAGAGACCTACAACTACGCGTCGGCCACTGCCGAGACACTGGCCGCCCTAGGCATCAACCTAAATCTTGCGCCGGTGGTCGACCTCAATACCAATCCGAGCAATCCGGTCATCGCCCGTTTTGAACGCAGCTTTTCGGCCGATCCGGCCAGGGTCGTCCGCCATGCATCTACGGTCGTCCAAGCTCACCACGATCACGATGTGCTTTGCACGCTCAAACACTTCCCGGGACACGGCAGCTCTCGACAGGACAGCCACTATGGTTTCGTGGACGTCACCAACTCCTGGAACGAGCAGGAACTGGAGCCCTACAGAGCGTTGATCGAGGCCGGCAAGGCCGACGTGATCATGACAGCCCACATCTACAACGATAACCTTGATACCGAAGTACCGGCAACGCTCTCGCGCCCGATCATCACCGGCATCCTCAGAGAGCAGCTGGGCTACAACGGCGTGGTCATGTCAGACGACATGTCGATGCGCGCCATTACGAACCAATATCGTCTCGAAGACGCGGTGCAGCGTGCCGTACTTGCCGGCGTGGACATTATTGCGCTGGGCAACAACATCACCTACACCGGCAGATCGGCTGCCCGTGCCGCCGATGCCATTCGCCAATTGCTGGCTGACGGAGTGATCGACGAGTCGAGAATCAATGCCTCGTATCAACGCATCATGAATCTCAAGAACCGGATTGCACAGATTTGAATACTGTAGGTCATTCCATACGCTTCGTAGGCCGATTCTAATCACGCGATGTCCTTTCACCCAATAAAGCAGCACTGTCACCCACTTTTTTTTGCTGCTTTCTGGCGATACTTGGGGATGAACGCCACTTGATACTCGTGCTCCCTTCGTATGCGCGACAAACTTCGGTCTGCGCAAACGATTTTACGGCCGTAATAACTTTCGTAAGGTTGCCCCATTATACTGTTGAGAGCGTCCTAGTTGACCGGCCTGCTGATGTGACGTGCAATCCATGACCGTGAGAAGTCTGACAAGTGACAGATTCTGAAGACACTTGTGAATAGTGGTAAATGCCATCGGCCGGTCAAGTCACGAGGCATTACTGCGATAGGCAGACCAAGGCGTCGCGTTTACGTGTTCGCCATTTTTTATGCCCAAATCTGGCTATCCAGCATAAGGCCCAGTGAGGAAAGTCGGCACAGTGAGCATTTTCAGAGCACTTTTGAATAGACGAGACGCCCGCAGGTCTCATTTATTCATTGTTTTGGCCATTTCACTCGTCATTGTGGTCAGTTCCCTTCCATTATCCAACCAGAAGAATGGATTGCAGGCGCAAGCCTCAACACCGACCGGCATCCGGTTTGCGGTCATTGGCGACTATGGTTCAGACACCCAAGACGAGGCCGCTGTCGCCTACATGATCAATGGCTGGAACCCGGATCTCATCATTACAGTCGGCGACAACCGCTATTTGGACAATAGCTATGACGATACGGTTGGCCAGTATTACTGTGACTACCTCAAAGATGTGCAGAGCGGCCCCAAGTGTGCCGGCGGCGACGCTGCCACAAGTCGGTTCTTTCCGACACTGGGGAATCACGACTATTCTGACGGCGGCGGACTAGATGAGTATCTGAACTATTTCAGTCTGCCCGGCGTCGCGAGCACAAGCAGTTCAGACACTGAGCGCTACTACGACTTCGTGATGGGGCCGGTCCATTTCTTTGCCCTCGACAGCCATGGTGCGCTGGCAAGTCGCAGCGATCTCTTAGCCCAGCAAGATTGGTTAAGGGCAGCTCTGGCCGGATCAACCTCGGCTTGGAACGTCGTCTTTTTTCATCATTCCGCCTATTCTTCCGCGTCACATCACGGATCCAGTCAGTTCATGCAATGGCCGTTTGAAGCCTGGGGCGCGGACGTGGTATTCGGTGGACACACTCATTCCTATGAACGACTGCAGATCGGCGGGATTCCCTTCTTCGTAAGCGGAACCGGCGGCAAGAGCCTGTATGACATCAGCTCACCGCTGCCGCAGTCAGTGGCGCACCACAGCGACGATTTCGGCGCAATGTTGGTTACTGTCCGTGATGGAGGAATCCTCTATGAGTATTATGCGGTGGGTGGCATCCTCATCGATTCGGTCGTTGTAGGCGACCCACTTCCTACCCCGACGCCCTCACCTGCACCGACAGTACATGTCAAAGGTGCTCTTGAGCGAGCAATCAGCCAGCCTGGCGATGACGTTGAGGAACTCTCAGGCATTGGTGCTATGTCGATGAACAGCAACAACCTTGAGTTGGTCGAAAACGTTGCCCATCCAGGCGGTACACAGATCGTCGGTTTACGCTTCACGGAGGTAGCCGTCCCCCGAAATGCGACGATCCAGAACGCCCACATCGAGTTCGTTGTCAATAAGACTAGCAACGCCCCGACATCTCTTCTAATAGCCGGCGAACGGGGCGGCGATGCTCGACCGTTCTCGCCATCCAATTACAATGTCTCGGCTCGTCCGTTGACTAGCTCTGTGACGTGGGACGATGTTTCGGCCTGGGAGAAAGTGGGGCATGTCCACAAGACGCCGGATCTTGGCGCCATCGTTCGGCAGATCGTCTCTCTCCCCACGTGGATGGATGGGAATGCCATGGTCTTTGTCTTTGCCGGCTCCGGTTTGCGGACAGCAGCTGCACATGACATATCTGCTGGAGTGGCGCCGCAGTTGCACATCGAATATGTGGTCGGCCAACCGCCTTACCCGGAGGACGAAGATGTACACATGCAGTTTTTCCCAAGCGTAACACGATAAATATAGAACCGACCCGTGTTCCGAACCAAACGCCGTCCAGCCTCCGCGTTTCCACCATCGGCAACCACAAGCAACTGCTCCAATGAGGCCACCGCAACATGGCAGCGATGAAGGCTGCTGCCTGGACCTAGATCGCCCAGCGCACAACCCAGATTCCCACACCGCATGACACCTTTTGACGCTCAAAAACCCAGACCGACGCCCTTACTTTTTCCTTAATTTTGATTTGACCATCGAGCGTAGTCTAAATTACAATTAAGCATAAGAAAAATCAAGGCGAAAAATAGCGAATCCAAAGATTGATGAAGCAGAAACGGCTGGATTTCTCCGTTACGTTCCAGTCAAATTTTCTGCGTATCCACATCACCCAATCGACGTTCCATCCCCGTCACCTTCATGACCCGAAAGGTCAAGACAAATGAACAGAAGCAGTTCACCCCGGAACAAGCAACGTGGCAGCCGGACACGCCTCGTCATTGCGCTTGTGCTCTCACTCATCATTGCCGTCACAGCATTTCCACTGGCCGATCAGGCAGAGAATTCGCGCGTACAAGCCCAAACGCCGACCAGCATCCGCTTTGCCGTCATCGGCGACTACGGCGGCGGCAGTTCAAATGAGGCCAATGTTGCTGCCATGATCGATGGCTGGAACGCAGACCTCGTCATCACCGCCGGTGATAATCGCTATGGCAGCACAACGTTCGACAATGTGGTCGGTCAATTTTTCTGCGATTTTCTAAAGGATGTGCAGAGCGGGTCCAACTGTGCAGGCGGTAACGCCGCGACCAATGCCTTCTTCCCGTCACTCGGCAACCATGACTACAGTGACGGCGGCGGCCTCAATGAGTATTTGAACTACTTTCAACTGCCGGGCGTCGGAGTATCGAGCCCAAACAGTACAGGCAGCGAACGCTACTACGATTTCGTGGCTGGACCTGTCCATTTCTTTGCCATCGATAGTGAAGGAGCACGGAGAAGCAGTAGCGATCTTGCAGCTCAGCAAAGCTGGCTGCAAGCGGCATTAGCCAGTTCAACCTCGGCTTGGAATGTGGTCTTTTTTCACCACGCCGCCTATTCGTCCGCTTCTCTTCATGGCTCCAGTCAGTTCATGCAATGGCCGTTTGAAGCCTGGGGAGCGGACGCAGTTATCGGCGGGCATGATCACACGTATGAACGCCTGCAAATCGGCGGGATTCCTTATTTCGTATCGGGCGCCGGAGGCAAAAGCCTCTACAGCATCAACTCTCCCCTGCCGCAATCTATGGCTTACTCTGACAGCAATTATGGGGCCATGTTGGTGACAGCCAGCGACACAGGCATCCTCTATGAGTATTTCGAAGTGGGTGACACCCTCGTCGACTCGTTAGCGTTTGGCGGTCCATTGCCAACCTCAACGCCGCTGCCCACGCCGACACTGCCGCCAGACGGCGTTTTTGAGACGGCGGTCAATCAGTCCAACGGTGACGTTGAGGAACTGGTCAGCGATGGGTCGATGTACATGAACAGCAGCGACCTGGAACTGGTCGAAGACACCGCCTATCAGGGTGGATCACAGGTGGTTGGCTTGCGCTTCACCGGGGTCAATGTGCCCCAGGGCGCCACCATCCTCAACGCATATCTTGAATTTATTGTCGATGAGACCAGTAGTGGCGCAACCTCGCTGCAGATAGCCGGCGAGAACGCCGACAATGCCGATCCCTTCTCCGCAGTCAACTACAATGTCTCAAGTCGTCCCAAGACGCAGGCGGTTGACTGGAACAACATTCCAGCATGGAACAGTGCGGGAGAGAGCAAACAGACGCCGGACCTAAGCGCTGTGATTCAGCAGATCGTCGCACGTCCCGGTTGGAACCGCGGCAACGCGATGGCATTTGTCATCACCGGGACAGGTGAACGCACGGCAGAAGCCTACGACGGCACGCCGGGACAAGCGCCGCGGCTGCGCATCGAATTCGAGACTGGGCCCGCACGGCCACACCGACCGACACGGTCACGCCCGGACCTTCACCGACACCGACAAATACAGCGACATCGACCGAAACCCCACTGCCGACGGCAACTGCCACAAACACGGCAACACCGACGCCGACAACGATTCCGCCGCTATGCATCAATCTGCCGGCAGTGGCCGACTCGTATATAAAGCAAGACAAGCCCGACGACGATAAAGGCGACGACGACGAACTCCGTCTCAAGGCCGAACAAGACAAGCTACAGCGAACACTGGTGACTTTTGACGTCTCAGGCGTTCCGGCAGGCAGCGATATCCAGACGGCCACCGCCTATCTGTGGGTCAAAGAGGTGAAGAACGGCCCCGTCAATGTCTACGCACACGGTCTCAGCGAGGCGTGGAGCGAAGCAAATGTGACTTGGAACCAACGAAACGCGGGAACCAATTGGTCTGTACCAGGCGGCGCCTTTGGCGGTCCAGTACAGGGCATCGCAATCGTTGATGAAGATCAGTGGGCATCATGGCAGGTCACGCCAGCTGATGGCAGGCTGGCTGGCCGGCAGCAACTTCGGCATCCTGCTGGAATCACCCGTCTCCGACAATGGAGAGATCAAATTCATCAGTCGCGATAAAGGGGATGCAGCATATCGTCCGTACCTTGAGATCTGCTACTATGAAGGCGATCCGCCCACGCCAACCAATACACCCACGCCGACTGACACTCCTTTACCGCCGACAGAGACGCCGACACCGACGGACACGTTAGTGCCAACGGATACGCCGACAGCGACGGATACGCCGGTACCGACAGTGACACCAACATCGACCAATTCGCCGACACCGACCGACACACCCGTACCGCCGACAGAAACGCAAACACCAACGGAGACGTTAGTGCCAACCGTCACGCCGACGGCGACGGATACGCCGGTACCGACCCACACGGCGACGCCGACTGAAACCCCCGTTCCACCGACCGCGACCAACACAGTGGAGCCAACGTTCACGCCGACGCCGACCAACACGCCCGTGCCGCCGACCGCCACGCCTGCGCCACAAGTCTGTGTTGACCTAAATTCAGTGATGGATGCCTATATCAAGGAAGACAAAGCGGGAGACAACAAAGGCGACGACAAGGAAGTGAGGATCAAAACGGAGCCCAGTAAAGAACAACGATCGCTCCTCTCCTTCGATCTGTCTTCCCTGCCAGAGGAGGCAGTAGTGGGAAATGCAAGCCTTTCTCTATGGGCCGAGTCCGTCCGAGAAGAACCGATCGATATCAGGGCACATGCCGTGACGGCATCCTGGTTCGAACCGGAAGTGACCTGGGACGACAGGGATGAGGCATCATCGCTTGCCTGGACCACGCCCGGCGGCGATTTCGACCCCACTGCGGCTGCGACGGCCACTGTTCTGGACGAAAAAACCTGGATCACCTGGGATGCCACATCCTTGATTCCGGCATGGCGGAATGGCTCATCCCACGGTGTGCTCCTGATTGGCGTCCAGGACGGCACGAAACGTGAGGCGAAGTTCAGCAGCCTCGACGAATCCGACACAGATTTGCATCCCAAGCTGCAGATCTGCTACAGTGTGCCGGTTTCGAGTTCGGCAGCTCCTGGCAGTTCAGAATCAGGCCACACGCAATACCTTCCAATCGTGAAGCAGTAGATCGGTGGCCGGGAACGACCCGTAAAGAAGAAGCCGGCAAGGCCTAGAAGCTAGGCTTTGCCGGCTACATGGTGCCCGAATATGTGTATAGTAGAGGACAAGAAATGGATCTAAATCTTACCGGACGCGTAGCAGCCGTGGCTGCTGCCAGCGCAGGGCTGGGCTATGCCAGTGCATTGACTTTGGCGCAGGAGGGCTGCAATGTCGCCATCTGCGGGCGTCGTGTCGAGAAGCTGGAAGAAGCGGCAAAAACCATACGCGAGGAAACCGGTGTTGAGGTATTGGCGGTACCGACTGGATATGAGCGAGGCCGAGGCCGCAGCTCGATTCGTGGATCAAACGGCCGACCATTTCGGCCGGCTGGACATCGTGGTCGCCAATGCCGGAGGTCCGCCCAGCGGTCCCTTCGTGGCCATGACCGACGATCAGTGGGCGTTGGCCGTCGAGCAGAACTTGATGTCGACAGTGCGCCTGTTTCGAGCAGCAATCCCCCATGTCGAGAAAAGCGACCAGGGCCGGCTCGTGGCGATCACGAGCATCAGCGCCAAACAGCCGCTTGTGAATCTGGTGCTCAGCAATGCCACTCGTGCCGGCGTGCATGGGATGATCAAAACGTTGAGTCGTGAAATCGCATCAACCGGCATCACCGTCAACGCCGTCTGTCCGGGCACCACGCGCACCGATCGAATCACGCAGCTTGCAGGGCAGGACGCCGAGCGCGAGGGCATCACGCTGGAGGAGGCCTACGCCAGGTGGGCTGCGACTGTCCCGCTGGGTCGTATCGGCGATCCCATGGAGTTTGGGGCGGCTGTAACTTATCTGTGCGGCGCCCAAGCGTCCTTCATTACAGGTATCGCGCTGCCGGTCGACGGCGGATTCATGGCGGGCATGCCCTAGCCCATGATCAATCCTTCATTTCAAGTACAAGATGAGCTCTATATCCACGCGGCCAGTGAGGCAGTCTGGCAGAAGTTCAGTCGCCTTGATGACTGGCCGCGATGGAATTCCGAAGTCATATCTGCAGACTGGGTGCAGGGCGAACATTGGCAAGAGGGATCGATCTTCAACATTTATCACAAGAGCTTCATGGGCATGAAGACAACTACCCCTGCGATTGTCCGTATGTGCGTACCTGCCAACACCGTCGTCTGGGAGAGCAACGCAAGCGGCATCACGGTTGTCAACAGTGCGTCATTCACCGACGAGGTCGGTGGCTGCAAGTTGAGCGCACGGCATGCCTACCATGGAATGCCGACGCTGGCGCTGCGCCTGTTGAGCGGGCGGCAGCAAAGCAACCTAGAGAACGCCATGCGAGAGTTGAAAGAGTTTGTAGAGGGATCTCCGAGATAGGCGCGTGCGATGCATCAGCCCTTCACTATGCGCACCCGCCGCAAGTAGCCCCTCAACCGCTCCCACCGCTCTGCCGCTCGGTCATACGCAGGCTGTCGCTGGCCTTGCGGCGCGTACTGGACGGCAGTGACGTCAGCGCTGAGGCCCTGCACCTCACCGGCAACGCGCCGACCGATATCCGGCTCATTTGTCTGATGGTCGATGACGTAGTCCGCCAGCCCCTCACCGTATTCGAGGACTGTCTCGCCGTCGCCAATTGGACGACCGGCCCCTTTTCCCCAGCGCAAGAGCGCTTCCCATGGGTCCTGCCGGCTGTGACGCCAGCCGACAACCACTTTTGTCGTTGCCCAAACGAGTAACCCGAGCGGAAGCAGCCAGACGAGCATCTGCCAGTTCCAGTTAATGCCCGGCGACTCGACCTCTTCGACCGTCGGCTGAGCCACAGCGCCGGCCGGCCCGCTTGAGCTCTGGGGAAGCCCCACGCACGGTCAAGGAAGGTCGTCCGGCCGTCGGTTCAAAGGGAATCCAACCCACCTCAGGGAAGAGAACCTCGGGCCAGGAGTGCGCTTCCGCCTCGGTGACGACCCAGACGCGATCGTAGCCGTTCCATGTCCCAACCGCATAGCCCGTTGCAAAGCGTGTGGGCAAGCCGGCCAGACGCGCAAGCGTCACGAATGCGGTTGCGTAGTAGTCGCAATACCCACGTTCGAGATCGAAGAGAAAGAAGTCGGCTACATCGGTGACATCCGGCGGCGGCTGAGGCACATCGAGATCGTACTCGTAGGTACGTAGGTATGCCTCGATCGCCTGGGCCTTGGCATAGGGCGTATCCAAATCACGGGTGAGTTCGTCGGCCAGTCGGCGTGTGCGCTCTGTCACCGTGTCCGGCAGTTCCAAGTGGAGATCATACTCTGCCGGGAGCGGTACTGCTTCGCCCCAAGCCGGGAGTGCATCGAGAAATGCATCGCTGACGGCCGGAACCAGCGAGACGATATTGTAGCTGCGCGCTCTGGCGGTCAAGGCAATGAGATCGCCGTCCGCTCGGGCACGCACATTGTAATCAATCGTCGGCTCGATCGGCTCCGGCGCAGCAAAGAGCACATTGGAGTTGAAAGTAAGCACAACGCTCTGAACCAATTGTCTACGCTGGGTCCATTCAATGTCGGTCCAGGGTTGATTGGCCGCCAGAGACGTTCTATCGTCCATGACCGGATTGTCCCAGCCCAGCCCATCATAGATGGCATAGGTTGCACTGCGCATGTAGTGACCGGGCGGCGCAAGCGCCTCGCCGTACTCCATCTCGATCAGCACGTCACTGGTTCGCACACGCATGACTTCATCTTCGTCCAGATCCGGGCCGCCCTGCAGCAGAAAATCATTGGGCAGACCGCCGGCCACACCACGACCAAATCGCCGTCCTGAGCCGTCAATGCTCGGAAAGAGCCGGTCAGTGATCGTCTCCGCCTGCTGATTGAGGGGTGTAAGGAATTCATAGTAACGGCGCGCGATGGGATCGATTGAAAGGTTCGGCAGAAATGCCGAGAAGAGGACCAGCATCAGAGAGAGCGCACCGGCCATGAGAGAGCGTTCAAGCATCACATCGCCGCTGTAGTCATAGCCGCGGCGGGACCATCGATCCAATAGCCGGCGTTGATCCAACAGAAGCTGGAGTGCAATTGCCAGATAAGACGGCTGCGGCCATCACAAACCGGCCCTCTCGAGTATAGATCAGCAGCGTACCGGTCAGCCAGAGGGAGGGCAGGGATACCCCGAGACCGGACATCCGGCGGCGGGCCATCCACGCGGTCCCAAGCCCCGCTGACCAGAGTACCATGCCCACCATGCCGGCAAAAACGAGATCATCCTGGGCTGCACCGCCGGCCTGTATGCCGGTCCACCAGATGGCATACCGGTCAAACAGACGCAGGAAGTCGGTCGTGACCTGCTGCCCGAGTTCCACCCATCGACCTGAGACCGCAGCCTGCCAGACGTCGGACAGGGCAGGGAGCCAACGTAGGAAGAGCTGACTCAGCACGGCCAAACCGATTACAGAGAAGAGCAGCAATGCGCCGAAAAAACGTAGAAAGGCGACGATCCGGCCCTGTCGTCGAGTATCCCCGGTCTTCCGGTTCGATTGAGTCCGGTTCCATCGCGGTCGCTTCCAACCGGCAATGAGCCAGAAGGCCAGAACAGCCAATGGACCGGCAAGCATGAGGCCATTCTGAATGCGCTCTACGCGGATCCACTCGTGAACGCCAGATCGCCATGGCCGGCATCGCGGTCAACATCAGAAGCACCAACAGCACGGTCCATCCAAGAAATGGCCGCAAGCGCCTCAGCATCGTTCGGGCAAAACGCATGTACCAGGGGGACTGATTCTCTAGGGGAACGGCATAGGAGGTGTCTTCCACTATCCTACCTCCTCTTCGATTTCGCGCACGATCACGCCACCAGTGGGCGTTGAGACGATGTCTTGTCGTGTGCGCCGGTAGGTCAGAAGCGGCGGCAACGTTGAGTCAACAACAAGAAGTTCAGCAGGCACGTCCAAGCGATTGAGCAAGGCCCTCAATTCTGCATGTTCCTCCACACTGCGCGGAATTTGCCCCTCAGGAACTGACACTGGTTCTTGCGAACCACCGACTATGTCATCCGCAGAATCGACCTGAGGCGTGATCAGCAACGCACTGCTGTGCAGACCCAGTGCCTGCAGATGGAGCAGTTCCGCCGCCCAATCTTCGTTTTCGCCGCTCCCATCCCGCTCGTCGGCCCGATCTTCGATCTCATCACTCAGCTCGCCACGGACCGAGCCAGTGTTCAAGTCACTAGTCGCCCAGGAGCCTAGATTTGTGGACAGACCGACGTCGCCGGACAGATCCGGCGTGACAACCACCATTGAACGACGCCTGCCCAGCGCTGTTGCGCTCTGGCGCAGTAGCTGAGCCAGCGGCACATCAGAGAGTTCAACCGGAGCGAGCGCCGAGAGAACCCGCCAAAGTTGGGCACGCCCACGTTGTGGTGTCAAGAGCACCACCAGACTGTCTTCTCCGGTTGATGCTCCGTTGGCTCCTCTGTCTAATCTTATGTCCCCGGCCTCATTGTTGCTACCCCGTACGAGAGGCTCCGTCGATGCCGCGCCCGTTGCGGCCAACAGGCCGACAGCGCGTTGCTCGCCCGTGTCGAGCAGCGCGGCAGCCAGGCTGGCGGCGACGACAATGGCGTACTCCAATGTACTTTCGGCGCCCTGCCCGCTATGCCCCCTGCGATTGAGGTCAAGTACGATCCAGACGTCGCCGCTGGGCTCGAGCTCCATCTCCTTGACGGTGAGATCGCCACGATGGGCACTGGTTGGCCAGTGAATGTAGCGCAAGCTGTCGCCAATCTGATAGTCGCGCACACTGGCAGCCGGCTGAACACCTTGCATAGACCGGCGGCGACGGTCCGATCCAGCCGCATTGCCTCGCGGCATAGCGATTCGGGGCAACTGCACGACACGGGGATAGATCAGCAACATGTCCGTCTCGGGGAAGTCAATCGTGGCGGAAAAGAGCCCGAAGAGATCGCCGAAGTTGAGTCGATGGGGACCGATTCGATAGAGCCCACGTCGCTCACACTCGACGTCGGTTTTCCAGCGCAAATTTGAGACGGGTCCCGAAGCGACGATACGGCTAGGATTGTAGCCCGGCAGGTCCGACGTGTCGACAAATTCAGCCCAGACCAGCGGAAAGCGGCTGCCGTTGGCCAAGGTGAATTCTTCAGAGAACGAGTCGCCTGCAACAAGAATCGTACCCAACCGAGATCGGGATAACGTCACTTCTCTGGCCAACGAACGAGTCCAGAAATAGCCGAGAGTGTAGAAACCAATCAACGTGATCGACAGAATGAGCCAGACCGGATGAGGCGTTGCCACCTGGCTCAGCAGGAGGATGGGGAGGAGATAGAGTGGCCAGCGAAGACGGAGATTGACCTCCCGTCCAGGTACCAACCCACGATTCAGTATGGAATCCAGATAGACGGTGAAGCGAATGTACCAAGATCGAAAAGGTTGCATCTCAAACCATTTGCGTGATATACATGAACGCACTCATATGGACATGGCTTTTTGGGAATCCGTGTGGCCTGTCTGTGAAACGTGGCGACTGAAACGTGAAGGGCGTCATGCCACTTCTCACGTTCCACGCATCAGCTTCTGTCAACCACATTGATTCCCGAACAATACTTAGTGAGTGTCCTGAAAAATCTGATAGGTGATCACGAAATTTAGCGTGCAACGAAATGGTATCAGACTACCTCATCCGATGGTTCGACAGCCAAAGTTTGGACAGTCCTTAGTGTACGATCTGAAGCGACATCTGTACATAGGCGTGCATACCAATTGATGTCGGCTCAACAGGATCTCCTGTGCTGGGGCGATGACAACCACAAAAGACCCGAGAAAGCCTAGATGTCCACGCTCGATTGACATCAGATAAATCCCACGATTGGCGGCCGAGCAAGCATGCGTGAAAACTCAACCATTGGGGAGTCGACTACGGTCCGGAACCCACAGCTCGATCTAGATACGGACGACGGCACCATCGAGGGACTCGTACTGGAAGCGCCGAGCCAAATCGGAGAAGCTGCGCTACTGTCCGTCGGGCTATCCAGCGCCTTGCGACAAACCCATGCCGGCGGCCGCTATTTCCTGGCCAGATGCGGCACACAATCCCTTGATGAACGCTGGGAGAACTGGCAAATCTATCTGCGCCGCCCGCTATTTGCCAGCAGATTGCGGCCTCAGTTCACTCTCAACGATGAGACAGCCGGTGCGGAAAACCAAGCCGGAGAGGGGTTTGACCGCTGGGATCTTCTGATCCCGCCGGACGATGATCCCGGCTTTCGTTGGCTTCGAAGCGCAGGCCCTGGCTCTTCCGTCAACCTGATCGGACCGCTGGGGCAGGGATTCGACCTGTCGGCCCAAACACGCAATCTCCTGGTGCTGGCTGAGCCGGCCCGGCTGGCGGCTCTGCTGCCGGTTATCGACCACATGCTCGACCAGAATGGCCGCGTGACCTTGATCCTGCATGATGTGCAGCGATCGAATCCAACGCCCATGCTGACCATGCTTCCGCTGGCAGTCGAAGTCCACCTCGCCCATTCATTCGATCAATGGCGTCAGCAGGTCGACGATTCAGTGCCGTGGGCCGATCAGATCTGCGCAGCCTTGCCGTCATCGACCTATCTCAGCCTGGCCGAAACCATTCGACTCCGGCGTTTTCGGCTGGAGTCCGACTTCGTCCAGATGCTCGTCGAAGCCGACCTGGCCTGCGGCACCGGGGCATGCCTCGCCTGTGTCGTCCCGTCGGCCAACGGCGGCGTGACGCGTGCCTGCGTCCACGGGCCGGTCATGGACTTGGCGCGCCTGGTAGGACGATAGGGCAGAGCCGGTCACGCCTCAAAAACTATTGCATCAAGAACCCGAGAGGGTCCACCCGGCGGCCAAAATCACGAATCTCAAAATGCAGATGTGGACCGGTGCTGTTTCCGGTTGAGCCGACCCGACCCAACACCTGACCCGCCGTCACAATCTCGCCTTCCTCAACCAACACCTCGCTGAGATGGGCATAGAGCGTAATGTAGTCAATGTTGTGATCGACAATCACAAACTGGCCATACCCCTGGCTGTTCCAGCCGGCACGGATGACCACGCCCCGGTCGGCAGCCGTCACAGCCGTACCAGTCGGTGCGGCGACATCCACCGCACGATGATCGGCTCTGTACCCTTGTGTCAACCATCCATAGATGGGCCACGAAAAACGACCGCTGCCGTAGATCCAGTCGCTGGGGACAGGGGCGGCCGAAGGCATTCTCACGCCCCCAACTGCTGGAGCCTCTCCCTTGGAAAAGACCTTGCCGACAGTCACGACATGATCGATGTCAGCATTGAGTCCTTGATTTAGGATCAACGGGAGAACGCCCTCAACGTAATCCAGAGGCGCACCTTCATGCCCACCGATATCCTGGATCGTTTCCGTGGGAATGCGCAGATGATGGCCGACGGTCAAGGGCCTCTGGCGACCTGCCGAATCCAACAATTCATTCCATGGGTCACTCAGAATCTGATCCGGCAATCGCTGGTACTCCTCAGCAATCGACGCGATGGTCTCACCGGCCTTCACCTCATGGCAGATGGTGCCGGGATCCGGGATGGGCAGCTGGTCGCCGATCACCAACGGCTGATCCCATGTGAAAGCGGGATAGAGGAGGCAGAATGCCTGCTCAAGATCGAGGCCAACTTCGAGCGCCACAGCGAGCAATGTATCGCCGGCCTGCACGCTGTAGAATCGATAGCCCGCAGCATGTGGATGCATTCCGTCGACGGGAGTCGATCCCGTAGCAACGGTGGGCGCTGATGAGCTCGATATCGGCGCCGGCTCCGGCGTCGATGTAGGCAAAATGGGGGTCGGCACAATAGGGTCGGCGTTGTGATGACCAGCGGGGTAGGCGTCGCCTGTGCGTTGACGGCATAGGGAGCCAGGTGAAACGCAACGCAACGCCACGGGCAAGACGATCAGCAGCGCACGGATTGCTGCCGCCCGCCATTGTCGCGCCTGTACTGAAAAGAAAAAAGACCAACACTGCCTGCTATGCATATCTATCTCGAAACGAAATCGGTTTGTGGGTCGAATATTTGTCCACTCTAGCACAAAGTCATATCTGCGTGAAACCTATGTCCAAACGGCTATCTGATCGGCGGATAGAGCCTACCTGCAAAAACCTCATTTACCACGGAGGAACGGAGGGGGCACGGAGGTTCACAAAGAAAAAGCAGAGAACAGTGTCCCTCACTTGCGCTTCCTTGTTCGTGAACCGGCCACTCCTTGAACGTCTGCGACTCTTCGCAGTGGACTCATCTGTCATTTCGATAACTTGAGAACCCTGCCTCCGTTGGTATCAGCCACCACAATCGTGCCGTCCGCGGCGACATCAATGCCAACGGGCTTGACTGGCCGATTGTCCTCCGCAATGATCGACCGCTTCTCAATCTGAGAATCGACGGGATCGAGAATCCAGACTTGGCCCAGTTCGGGGATCGTCACATAGATGCGGCCATCGTCGCCCTTGGCCAGATGCGAACCATCGACGCTATTGGCAATGGGGATATCCCATGCCAGCAAGCGTCGGCTGGAGCGATCATAGCGAATCAATTTGTGAAGACCGGCATCAGTCACATAGAGGTCTCCATCTGACGCTACCAGCACATCCACCGGCTGAGCATCTTTGCCCGGCCAAACAGGGAACTCTCGAATCAACTCGCCGTCCAGCGTCAGGCCCACGATACGCGCGCCGGGCGTATGCGCAACCCAGATATTTCCTTCGCCGTCCACATCAATGCCACGCGCTCGTTCCAGGAGTGCCGGATCCGACGGTAGGTTTCGTATAAACGCTCCTTCGACGTCAAAGATACTGATCTGCGCGGCGTCTGCATCCAAGACATAGACGCGGCCAACATCATCAGTCGCAACATCGAAAGGCGCAACAAAGGCCTCTCGCTCGCCAGCGCCATGCCCTGAGATCTCATCGATCACTTCGCCATCGGCATCGAGCACGACCACGCGACTGCTCTCCGGCTCGGCAACGTAGGTACGACCGCCTGAGCTTGCGCCGGATGTCGGCGGCCAATCCCTTCGGCGAGAAAAGATTGTTGGTCAACGCTTCGACTGTGGAGAAGGGCACGACCCGTTCATGACGAGCGCGTCCTGGTTCTTCAGCCACGAACCCCAGCGCCTCCAGCGTCGGCGTCGCCAGTTGATCATAGTTGGATTGGGGTGGAAAGAGTACGCTAGACGGTACCGGCTCTGGAGCGGAACCCTGACGCCACGGCGGATTCCACGTCAGGTTGATGTGGGTATGATCCGTTCGATCGGCAAAACGTACGCGGATATCGTAAAACCCGGCGGTCAGATCGATGCCGCCATTGGCGTGTTCGTTGGGTGACAGGCTGGCGGTCACTTCCTCACCGTCAATGGAGAGCCAAGATTCATCGATCGATTCGAGGCCAAACCGGTAGAATCCATCCTCCGGGATGGCAATCATGCCGGTCCATTCAACCGTATAGGGACGCGGCAACGGGATGATATGAAAGTAGAGATTCAGTTGTGGATCAATCTGAGCAAAAGCCTCCGGCTCAGACCATCTATCATTGGCGAAGTAGCGTCCGAGCAAGCCATTGGCGCTGACAGGCGATGAGTACAGTGACTGGGCGGACACAATCTCGGGGCCCCGGTCAGGCGGACGCCACGCAAGCTGAAAGAGATCCATGGCATCCTCACTGGATACGGCCGTGCGGACTCTGATCGTGTGGTTGCCCTTTGCCAACACAACGGCTGTGCTCAGGTCAGCACCTGAAAGAGCATTGCTTTCGGTTGCATTGCGGTCAGGGCCGCCGCCGATGATCAGGTCTTCATCGATCCTTAGCTCAGAGACGCCTGACCCGGCGAACGAAAACTGGTGCAAGCCATACTCCTCAACCCGCAGCACGCCTTCCCACTCAACAGAAAAAGGTGGCGACAACGGCGCGTCATAGGTCCAGTCGAAGTTCAATGTCCGATCCTGCTGTGTCAGAATCGGGGCGCCCGACCAATCGTCATTGGCAAAATACCGGCCTTGAAGTCCTTGAATCGAACCGAGATCGTCAGCGGTCAGGAGAGCGGAGTAGACCACTGTCGGCCCGCCAAATGGCGGCTTGTGCTCGACAAATCGGGCTGCCGGATAGAGTCTGCGGGCTTCTTCAAACAGCCCTTGACGTTCGCCGTCAAGGATGAGCAGCAGATCCCGATCCCCAGAGACCGGAAACGGAAGATGATCAGTGGTCTCTATGCGTTCGTATTCCTGATCATACCCGGCCAGGAAGTTGACGGTCGGATGGCCGTCGTAGAACGAAATGACATGCGCATTGACGGACTCATCCCGTTCGTTCAGCAGGTTGGCAGTGATGGTCTCGGGCGTCGAGAATGCATTCCAACTGGCAAAATCGGTTGCCCAGGTCGAGAAATACATCCGGTAGTTCAACACTGTGATGGGGACCAGAAACAAAAGCGCAACCCATGCATAGAATGACGGGAAATAGCGACCGTCGCTACTCATCCAGGCGCGCCAAAGCAGATAGAGCGGAACCACGGCGAGCAGATAGGCGACCGGCAATGTGCCGACAGCGCGCAGCGACTGAGGAGCCTCGAAGTCCAGCGAGAGAATGCCGCCCAAGAGCATGACCCCCAACCAGACTGGCAAGAGCAGCCACATTGGCTCGCGTATGTACCAGATTGCCAGCCCCAAACCAAGCACCATCAATGCCGCGGAGAGGGGATCGAGCATGGGCGCTCCCGGCAGGTTGTGACGCCCATTGGGATCGCCTGCGATGTTGAACATCGCCAGGTGCTTGACCGTGTTGTCGATCAGGGCTGCAATGCGCTTTTCGGGGGGCTTGTCGGAAAACAGCGACGTGTCCCTGGTGCGCCCGAAATAGTCATCCGGGTTATCGTAGGCAAATAGAATCACCGGTGCGAAGACCAACAGCGCCATCAAGGCCATCGCCAGTAGGCCGGGCCAATATTGGCGAAAGAAGCCCCGATGCATCACCAGCAAGGCCAAGACGAAGATCGCCACGACGATCACAAAGAGCTGAAATGCAGCGTAGAAGCAGAGACCGAGACCGAGCGAAAGGCCGGCAAGCCCGAAATCGCTGAGTCGGCGACGACGGATTCCTCGCAGCAGAAAACCGATCGTCAATAGCGCAAAGAGTGGCGTGCTGATGTTGTACATGCCGATGCGGCTAAGGTTGATATCCCACCGGGAGACTGCCAGCAACGTCGCCAACAGCAGGCCGCCAATGCGTCCGAAGAACTCACGGCCGAGCAGATAGCCGGCCAACACCGTACCGAGCCCCATGGCAACACTGACAAGCCGGATTGACTGAGTCGAGACATCGAACACCTTGAACGCGGCCGCGATCAGATAGACGTAGTGGGCAGGTGCGTGAGTGGACTGGACATAGATGGGGCGGAAGTTGGGGTTTTCCAAAACGCGTAGCGCCTGAAGGCCATTCTCGGCCTCGTCGTACCAGGTGCCAAAGGGTAGTTCGCCAATGCGATAGAGCCGCAAAAAGAGGGCAAGCGCAAGAACAAGCAGAAGCAAAAGGCGCAGTCTACCCCGTCCCAAAAGGCGCAGATCATCATCGTCGTGGACGATCTGCATAGCCGGGAGTGTACGGTTGTTGAGCAGGTAGAGCGCGATCAGGAATGCCGCCAGGCTGACAAGATAGCGCATCCAGGCTGACAGGGGCGCCATCGTTGAGCCGTGGAACTGGTAGAGCGCCAGGCCGGAAAGCGCGATCGCGCCCAGGCCAAACCCGACGCCAAGCCAGAATGAGAAAGATCGACGAGAACCGAAGATGCCGAAATATCCGGGCAATCCGCCGGTACGTTCGAACATCAGTCGCGGGGACCATCGGTCGCAGCGGTGAAACGTATGAACAAAAAGGAGAAGTGCAAGTCCATACAGAAAAATCGCCTCGCCGTCGGCGCCTGCCTGCAAGCGCATCTGTCCCCACACTGCCGATGCGATCGCCAGACTTCCTGAAAGAAAGGGGCGAAGTGTGGGCCGGGATATCGAGCTAGAGGCAGGGCCTGATATCGAATCCCGAATCGGCAAAGTGTTCATCTACGGAATCGCGGGAAAGACCATGACCCGGCTGTTTTCGCCGTCCGCCACGACTGAGATCGTTGGTGATAGGATCGGTCGCCAGTCCGGTGGGCAAGCTGAAGCGGTCCATCTCTGTGCCATATCGACCAAACGAGGTCTTGATGGAACCGTCTGAGCCATAGACGAGCACGCGATACATGGCCGGATCAGATGCATAGACATCGCCTGTTCCCATCACCGTCAAGTAGGGTTTGTGCAGCCGATCCTCACTCTCCCAGGAGTTGACCGGCCACTCGGCAACGAAAGCCAGATCGGTCGAGAACTTCTGAATTCGCCGATTCCACGCATCTGCGACATAGACACTACCGTCGACCGGATCGACGGCCACATCCGTCGGCTCCTCGAAGCGGCCTGGAATCACGCCGCCGCCGCCAATCTGCTGCACCAGGGATCCATCCGGCCGGAACTGCAGAATCCGCTTGTTCCCCGTGTCTGCGACCAGCAGGTTGCCCTCCCGGTCCACAGCCAGCCCACGCGGACCAAACAGCGCATTGGGATCACCGAGTTCGCCATTGGTTGAACTGAAGTAGCCCCATTTTCGAAGCAGATTGCCGTCAATGTCCAGTGCTTGGATTCGACCGTTCCAGGTGTCGGCCACGTAGATGGTGCCGTCGTCATCCACGGCGATTCCCCACGGCTCATTGAACTGGCCGTCGCCTGCCACGTTGGGACCAGCGCCATCCGGGTCAATGCAGTCACTGGAGTTCTCTTCGGCAAGCTGGCAATAGGAACCGAAGGCGTTCAAGAATCCTCCTGCGGCATCGAGCACAACAACGCGATGGTTATCTGTGTCGGCAATATAGCGGCGACCATCTGCGCCCACGGCTACGGCACGCGGATTGAGCAACGGCAGGCCGTCATAGACGCTGTCATATATCGTCGTGGCAACATTATCGGTCTCTGGAATGTTTGATGCCGCTCCTTCCATCGCGACGACAGGCGCCACGCCCAGGTCCCAGATGTCCGCTGCAATGTCACGACGCACCCACATCTCAAACTCGTGGCGGTTCGGCCATTTGGTCAGGTCACGCCACTCGCCATCGCCTTCTCCACCCGGATAGCGTCGATAGAAGATGACCTGGAACAGGTCCTCCATCTTCTGCGGATCACGCAGGGTGTCCAGCATGCGTTGCGGCGTCCAGCCAAAATAGCCTTGATCCGGCCACCAGATCAGCCGATAGCTGCGCTTGACGTAGTCACGGACCACGTAGGGATGCACCGCATCATAGTTCTTGGGGCCAACGATGATCACGGGCGCCGACATGGAATCGCTGTTCGGGCTGGCCCCATAGAAACGGGCATTGGGATATTCCCGCATGTACCAGCTCATGGGCCAAGACGTGTCATCATCGTAGGCGACCACAACGTTACGCTCGCCCACGGTCCGTTCGCTAATCAGGTCAATCTCATTGAGCGCACGCTTCACATCCGGCGTGGCATGGGCATAGACCAGGTACTCGGTCGCCATGTCATAGTTGATATAGTTGAGCATGTAGCTGAAGCGGACGGTCAACAGAAAGAGCAGAGCGACACCACCAAGGCCGAGCAAACGGACGGCGTTGGCCCAACCGCCTCGCGCCCCCCAATAGCCTACGGAAAAAGTCAGACCAGCAACGACGACCAGCGCCACAAGCCACTCGGTGATACTGGCGATGTCCTGCACCTCACGGCCAAAGCTTGGCAGATTGCCGAATAGCAATATCAGCCCGAAAATGAAGGCTGGCGTCACGCCAATCAGCCAGACCGCATGGGTACGGGATGCACGACGCCAATCGACAGCATAGATCAGACGGCTCAGAATCCAGCCGCCAAAGACCACCATCGGCAGCGCAAGATGAGTCATGAGCCAAGGCATTTTTTCGCCGGCAATGGTGTAGGCACTCCACGAGCCCAGAATCCACCAGATCGTAAAGGCCACGAAATAGATCCGGTTCAGCCGGTACTGATCCCACAGCGGGCCACCCTCGCCACCGGCGTCGTCATACTTGATCTCACCAGCCACAACATCAGGAAGATCCTGGGACGGCACGGGATCCCAATCATCGTCGCGGAGCAGCCAGTAGACGACGCCGACAGCGCCGGCCATACTCAACAGGATGGGCAGAAACTCATAGAGGCCACCCAACATATAGTAGTAGTACCAGGGCTGACCGCCGCGTGCGACCTCCTGTTGGGCCAACCAATAGCCCAGACTCCCGACGATACCCGTGGCCAAACCGTCCTTCACATTGGTGAAGAAGGTGGTGAAGAAGAGTACCTGAATGGTCCAGAACAAGGCCATCACCTTGCCCCAGCCGCCAAATGTCAATAGCCCGCTCGGCGCCTGCTCCAGGGAAGCCCCACCGGCTGACTCGCTATCCTCAGCGGCGGGTATGTCCTCAAGTGGGTTTGCTCCTTGTTCAGAGAGGGCAGGTTCCGTCTCAGCAGGTTCCTTCTTAGCAGATATCTGCTTTATCTCTGCCTTTGGTCGCCTGGCGAACCAGTAGTAGGCGATCATGACAGAGAGCAGCGTGACCACGCCGACAAGCAGGGTGGAACGCAGGATGTCAGTCTGGGAGGCATAGGCCATGGCATCCCAACCGAGGACCAGATGACCAAAAGGTGCGGTGAACGGCAACACCAGCGTCAGCATGACGACGGCAAGATCGGCAGCGGCGTCAGTGCGTATTCTGCGCCAATTCTTGGCAAGCGATGGCCGCATCAAGAAGGCGACGCCAAGGCCAAAGGCGATGATGGCAGCCACACCCAGAACGGCGGCAGCCGCCTGGTTGCGATCTTCAACATGCAGCCAGAATGTGATCGGCGTTGCTATGGCCAATGGTGCGATGACAAGAAAGAGCCTATAGCGAACGATGTGCCAGAGTGCGAGGCCTGCGAAGAATGCGCCGATCACCGCGCCGCTCATGAAGTGGTTCTCTTTGGTCACGAAGCCCATGGCCATGCCGAGCCCCATCATGAGGATCCACTTGAAGCGTCGCGTATCCAGATAGCGGAAGGCCGCGTAGATCCAGATCATCGTAAAAAGTGCGATGTAGATGTCGTTGCGGATGTATCGGCTGTGAAAAAGCAGACTTGGGCTGATCACGATCATCAGCCCGGCCAGCAAGGCGCCGACTCGTCCGATGTAGCGCCGATATAGGCGCGCCATCCAGATGACGCCGAGTCCGGCCAGTGCGGGCACGATGCGCGCGGTCGCGTCTGTGTGTCCGAAAAGACTGTAGATGAGCGCATTCGCATGGAAGAGGAATGGGCCATGCATCATCGGATTGTGGTCGTAATTTCCTGCATCGTAGAGATAGTAGGAGTAGAGCGTGTGCAGGCTCTCATCATGGGACATGGCGCGCGCGCCGAGGGCATAGAAACGAGTTGCAATCGCAACAATGAATAGGAGAATCCAGGCGACATTCTCCCAGTTCAACTTCACCATATCGGCCAGCGGCCTATCCAGAAAGCGTTGGTCTTTCTCTTCGCTTTCGGAGACAGACTGCTGCAAATCGTCCTCTTGCACTATCTCTTCCGATGCTAGCTTGTTCTCAGTCATTGCCTTCTTCGTACCTGTTCTACGTGAATTGGTTTGGTTCAACAGGATGCCACACCCTAGTATTACTCCGCCGGTGTCCACAAGATCACTGAGTCCGGCTTCGCGGCTCCTTTCACCTCGCGGAAGAGAAGCCAGCGAAGCAGCGGGCGGAAGCGTTGTACCCAGTACGCGTCCACCGTCTCCTGAAAACGATCACCGCCGCCGGTTTGCTCCACCAGGTCCGGCACAACAACGGGCAGTGCATCCAGCATCGCCGGTTGCCACGCGGTTCGGAGCGCATATTCGCCGCCGAGATAGGAATCTGCCGCAGCAGTCGGGACCGATCCCCCTGAGTCTGCGGCAAGCGTAATTGCCAGCGGCGCATACGATCCGTTGGCCTCCACATCAGGAGCCAGAACCCAATCCAGACGCCGCATATCACGAAGATACCACGCCAGGACCGGATCAATTGAGGCGCTCCTTTGCACCTGAATGGGAATTTCGCCGGGATCGCCGACGCGCTGAGCGCTGAGTGTGGCGACATCCATACTTAAGCGCCGCACATCGGGATGCGTCTCCCGGAGAAACAGGCCGTCAGGCATCGTGACATCGCTGATATGATTGAGATGCACCAGACTGGACAGGTTGGCGGCCAGCAATAGCAGTGTAACGAGCAGTCCGCCAAGCCAACGGCCTTGTCGCCATCCGGCCCAGACGCCGTACGCTGCCAGCAGTAGCACGAGTGCCGCAACAAGCAGCAGACAGATTGCGGCCACGCGAGATGAGAAGTCGGGCGCAGCAATCAGAATGCGCAGCCAGAATAGGGCGGCAACGACCAATACAATCGCGACGGCCAGTGCGATTCCGGCTTCAGTCCAATCCAACCCCTTTGGATAAGTCTCAAACAAAGTACCGATAAAATGAGCCGTTGCAAACAGGAGCGCAAGAGATAGCACGAGCAGTGACGACGGACTGCGCCCCGGCAAGATCAGCAACACAATACCCCAGGCCGCCCAGATCGTCAGGAAGAGCGCCCACCGTCTGCGGGCCTGTGTTGCATCTGCCTCGCGGTCGCGGATCGGGGTCGCCGGGCCGGCAATTGCCGGTCCACGGTTTTGCCACAGGAGCCAAAATCCGGCAACACCCAGTAGGAGAGCGAGAAAGCCATCGGCAACGAAGCGCAGAAATACCCAAGATAATGGGTAGACGGACGGACCGCCAAACTGCCGAATCCAGATGCCGACGCTGTCTCCAACCGCAGCCAACCCTTGGGGATCGGAAAGCCAGGCGGTCGAGCCGAGCACCAGGCCGGCCACAAAGAGGACGATCAGGTAGAGCCAGTTGATTGCAGCGTCATCGTGACCGGGCTCGCCCGACGCCGGTTCCGTTTCCGATGAGCCCTTCATGACGGAGGCGCCCACCGGGAGCCCAAAGCAGGCAATAAAAAACAGCAGAACCGGTACGAAGCTAAATGTGAGCGCTCCACCAGTCAGGAAGAGGCCGCCGAAAAGAGCAAGTAGGGCCCAGGAGCGCCGCTGTTGTGCGTCTGAGCAGCCATGACCGCTGCAAACGCATGAGGAGCGTGAGCAGCAGCGTGAAGAGCAGCAGACTCAACATCGTGCCGTCCGCCCGACGCGAGAATGCCACGAGCCAGGGATCGATGGCGATCAATAGCGATAGGATCAGCGCTACCGTTCGCCCCAACCAGAGCCGCCAGAACCAAGGCGCCACGACCAATCCAATCCCGGCAAGAACAGGGATGATACGTGCCGGCCCATCGCCGCCGCCGACCAGCCAGAAAAGCAGCATCTGCAAGGAATGGAGCAGCGCGCTGGCCGGGCCTTCCACTCCCTCCACGAGCACGGGATCGGCCAGCCCGGACACCTGCAGCCAGGCCAGCCAGGCGTTGGCCGCTTCCGGCGGCGAGAGTGGCTGGGCAGCCAGGCCAAAGAAGCGAATGCCTGCGCCCATGGCCACGGTCGCGCCGAAGAGCAGACCTTCAAGCGTGATTCCACTGCGCTCATTCAGTTCGGATCGACTCAGATTTACTGTTGTCATATCAATGTTATTTTCGGGTTCATCGGTATTGTCAAGAATCACCGCAAAGAATCACTGCCGCGCGCCGCCGATATATCTGCACATCACCGTCAGAGAAGACCAACTCCATCGCGGCTGCAAGCCGTTCTTCAACAACAGGTGTAACGCCATACTCTCGCCGTTCATGGGGCCCGACATAGACGTAGTCGATATCCCAAGCAGTCAATGTCCGTATGATATCGTCGACTGAGCCGCCACGGTAAATTGCTTCGATAGCCTCTGCACGTCCGGCAGCCATCTCCCCATACGCGCCGCCCACGCCATTGCGACTCGTGCCCATCCCAACCGAGCAGCGTAGGGCGACCGGTCATGGTGCTGATGCGATTTGTATTCGCCCGGTAGCTCGCGCCTTTGCCTTCGAGCACCAATGCGTCGGGAGCCGTATTCGCTCGCACCCAGCCGGCCGCGGCCAGTTCAGCCGGGGCTTCCCTGCTCAGGTGAGCCGTGGAGTCGAAGGTAGGTGACTCGCTGCGGAAACCGGTAGTCTTGCTGTAGACGCCCGCAACAGGATAGATGAGACCTGCCAGCACCATCAGAAGCGCGAAGATGGCAGCTGCCATGGAGATCACTCGTCCAACACTGACCGACGAGTGACGCGGGTGCAACGCCTGCACAATAGCATAGGAGCCACTCAGCCCAAATAAGAGCCATGACTGGTAGTAGAACTTAAAGATTGTGTTCATTCGCGTGCCGAAGTTGTCACGCAGATAGACGAATTCCGGCGCAAATACGAGTACGAGCCCAAGGCCTGCCAACAGCAACGCAAAGAGGGTCGGTCGTGAGAGCGAGGCCGTGCGTTTTGGGCTGAGCGTGAGGCTGGTCCAGACCAATGTCGTCACGCCGGCCAGCAATCCGCCGACCACCAAGAATGTCCAGGGTTCGCTTGTCCACCGTTGAAAAATGACCTCAGTGTGGCTTGTTACACCGGGCGGCAACTGCAAACGGGCCAACAGTTCCATGCCGAAAGCGCTCCGACTTGCTGCACCTGTCGCCAAGCCCAGAAAGAGCAATGGCAGGCCATAGATGAGCACCGCTGACGCTAGCAGAACTGTCCAGCGCGGCCGCAGGGTTTTCCATGCGGGTAACAGCAGGGACGCCAGCGCCAACAATGCAGCGCCAAACATCAGAAAGAATTGGGGAAAGCGGGTTGGGTGGAACAGATTCGGGATGACGCCGCCCGCCTGACTCTGCGCCGTCAGGAAATAGGGCAGGTAGAGCAAAAGCGTGCCTACACTAAGTGTCAACCCCATCATAATCGCGCCAATGACTGCACTCCCCCAGGATCGAGTGTTTCCCTGACCTTGCACGAACAAGGCTACTACAAATGCTGAGGCCACGACGAGCGCCCAATAGGGCGGGAAATCCCATGTATTGAAGAAGATCAACGACCCCGTGGCAATCACAAGAATCAGCAGCCCAGCCAGTTCCATCGGAACAAGATTCAAGATCCGCCAAGCACGAGCCTTCAGATCAGGACCGCTGGATGTGGCATTGTCATCACGCCCAACGCCCCAGGGTTGCATGAAGAGATTCTGGGCCAATCCAATGACCAGTATCACCATCGGCATGGCCAGGACGTGCGGATGATTGTCGCCCAGGATATAGCTAAACATGGGAAATTCATCGATTACCTCGATGTGATTTCCCAACAGATCCAGGTCTTCAATCACGCGGCTGCTGCGCCACCACCACCAATCGAAGCCGATGTACCACTCGTTGGTCACGAAGGCATTTTCGGGGAAGTTGTAAACGCCGAACCAGGCGACCAAGCCTTCGAGCGGATAGCCGTTGGCGTAGAGCCATTCAAAGAGTGCCTGGCTGTTACCCGCCACGGCGACCATGAGGGCGGCCAGGATGCCGCCGAGAACGGCGGGAACCTGCATGCGGCGTGCGGCGTGAGGCTTGCTCGGCAGAATGGCTTCCGGTTCGAAACCGGCTTCAGGCTGCGCAAGCGAATCCTCTTCAGAAACCTCACGCAGCACAGGGCACGCAGCACCATTTGGCGCTTCACCCTTCCATGCCAGCAGATTGTAGACAACACCAAACGACCCCAGCAGCAACAACCCAAACCAGCTTGCTTGCCCAAGATTGTAGGCGACTTCAGGCATTTGGCCGGACAGGCGCGCCAACAGCGCCAGGAGCCAGTAGCCGAAATAGTAGTAGCTGATGCCATAGCCGGCCAGCCAGGCATCACGCGGGGGAACTCGCCGCTGCTGAAAATGCTGTTGATAAACATCAGATCCATGGGCTGTTCGGTATGGTTAACTGCCGGGTCATAGGCACGCACGATGGCCCAGGCGATAAAACCAGCGAGGAACAGGCCTTCCACCAGGCCAACATAGGAGAGCGAAAGGGGCAGCCGTCGTTGCTGCCAGGCCTGTTGCCAGACCGAGCGGCCGAGCCAATAGCTGATCACCGCGATGATGATCACGGATAGCCAGGCGCCGCCGCTATTGTTGTTGAGCAGCCCAAAACTGTAGCCCCACCAAAAGAGAAAGCCGACCAGCAGAATCCCCAAGCTCTTGGCGAAGACATAGCCCCTGTCAGGCAGGTTGACAAAGAGGCGAAGCGAAAGAGGAAGCACGGCCAGAGAGATCAGTTGAATCACAAGATACCAGGCCAAAAATTGAGCGATCATGATGGACGGTATCCCCCATCATCGTCTTGTGCCAGTTCACCCGGCACTGCGTAGATGATCACACGCTCATTGCTGTAGATGGGAACCAGCAGGCCCTCGCTTGCCATATTCTCCAGCTTTTCCACGCCCGCTCGATGCTGATGTTGCTCCAACTGCCCCACGTAGATCAACGCTACGTCCAGCTCATCCATCAGCTCAATCGTCCGATCCACATCAGCCGTATTCCAGAACTCACGGTGCAGACCATCTCGTTCACCCACGAGATCGCCGTAGCGCTGTTCTGAGGCATGCATGCCCCGCAGCCCGCTCAGCCCGGTCAAGCTGGCGACACGCGTTCCGCCGGCCCGATAGTAGTCAACCTCAGCGCTCTCGACCAGGACAGGATTCCCGCGCACGTTATCCAGCAGCCACTGAATGGCGGCCCAGTCATATTCCAACTCGACTACATTGCCGGCATCGGGCCACGTATAGGTTCCCTGCTCCATATACGCCAGTCCGTTGAGCGTGCCAGGCGGTGGCCGCCAGCCGTTCAAACGTTGATCAACACGCGCAGGTGTACCTAAAAGCGGATAGGCAAGGCTCGCAGCGATCAGCAGCACAAGCAGAACGGCCCAGGCATAGCGCCAAATCCGCTTTGACGTGACGGCTCCATCTACCGGCTGGGCCTTCTTCGACACAAATCCGCTCCAGAGCCGAGGCAAAGCAATCGCGGCCGCTACGCCCCAAATGACCCAGACCTGACTGAAGAATTTGAAGAGCGTGTTCATTCGATACCAGTCGCCGCCCTGGAGGAAATCCTTGAGGTAGACGACCTGGGTGCCGGCAAGAATCGCTAGGCCGGTGACCGTGAGGAGGGCGACGAAGATGCTTCCAGCATCTGCCTCGCGGCCGCGTCGCCAGAGCAGCAAGAATGCCAGGCCCAACAGCGACAAACAGAGCGCGAGCACCGCTCTGTCCATCCAGAGCGCAACCGCTGCGGCCAGCAACGTCAATGGGACGATCCAACGAGCCAGTTCGTAGCCGAGGGTCGACTGCTTGACAATCAGACGCTGCAAATAGAGCACGCGTGGTAGTCGATCAAATCGGCGCAAGGTCATACTGAGCGTTCGCTCGATCCCCGTTGGGCGCACACGCTGACCTGCCTCTGTCCAACGAGGGCCTGCCGACCTGGAAGCGGCAAAGAAGATCCAACTGGTCAGCACGAAGAGAAACAGTCCCCAGATCAACAGCCAGATGCCCAGTGCATCTCCCTCTCGCACCAGGCCTAAACCGCTAGCGCCGATGTTCTGATACGTGCCGAAAAACGGCCAGTAGGCCAGGAATGCGCCCAGCAAATATAGTGCAGCGAACAATAGAGTGCGGCCCATTCGGACGCGCCCGGTCTGATAGAACTGACTGACCATAAAGGCCAACAGACCAAGTCCCAGGTAGGTTGGGAGTTCCCAAAGGTTGACTGTTGCCAACGTGCCCAGCATAAGCGAAAGCAACGCCAACAATGCGCCGCCGCGCAACCGCTGCTCATTCCAGTCGGTAGGCTCAAGGAAGAGTGCGAGCAGAATACCGAGAAACAAGAGCGAGAACGGAATGCCAATCAGGTGGGGGTGAAGATCGGCAAAGAGGAAACTCCAGAAGGGGAACTCGTTGATAGTGCTGGGAATGACACGACTGGGACCCCAGAAGTCATAGGCTGGAAGGGACGGATCGGATGAAATCGCCGAGACGGCACGAACGATGCCGTCAAGTCCAGGAACCGTACTGCTAAACGTGGACGCCCCCACCCGGGCGGAGCTTCGCACAAGTTGAGCAAATCCATCCAGGTTGCCCAGAATGGTCACAAAAAGCGGGGCCAGCAAAGCAATCAGGATGCCATGCCGCCATCCGGCACGGTCGACTGGTTCATCGCCAGTGTCGGGACAATCTTCGCCTTCGTCCGCCATCGCCCCTTCGGCCGGTTGCGTCGGCTGAGCTACCGGCGCTTCGGTAGCGAGCTGGGCGTCTGATGCTACCGGCAGTTCATCGACCGTCGGTACGCCTTCCTGATCCGCTGAAAGGTTCCCAGGCGGCAGCTTGCCCTCTTCCGGGTCTGCGACGTCGTGGGGCGACTGGTCAACTGATTCGGAATATTGCGTACCAGGGTCTGAGGCAACCAAGCCCGATTCCGCCGGTCGACGGTCACGGACTGCCGAGTAGGCAACAGCGAAGGCGTTGCTCACCGTCAGTGCAAAGAGCGTTGGTACAGCCAGGTTGAAGGCGACCTCGGCATAAATCCCCGTCAGCTTGATCAGATAGGCGACCAAGTAGATGCCGAAATAGTAGTAATTGATCTGCCCGCCGGCGAAGTGCGGATCCAGCGGTGGAAAGGTCGGGCTACGCAGAATGCCGTTGAGAAAGGCAAATTCCATGAACTTTTCACCGCCGAACCACGGCTGCCAGAGATCAGGATTAAAGAGACGGATCACCACGAAGAGGCCAAATGCAACGGCAAATAGCAGCTCTGCACAAACGATCAGTCCCCAGTTTCTGCGCAGATAGCGCCCCAGACTCTGACGCTGGCGGTAGGCCAACAGCGCTCCGCCAATGCCAAGCAGCAGAACAACACTCCAGGCGCCGCGAACCGAGTTCTGCATCCAGCCCAGACTTGCCATCCACCAGAGTAGCCAACCGCTGACCAGCCACCCAAGGGAACGGCTGAACAGGTACCCCCGGTCGCGCAGCGGCCGGAATATGCCAAATGCGTAGGGCCAGGCAATCCAACCCAACAGAGCCATGACGAACCACCACCAGATGACGGCGATGCCGCTGTTTTCGCTGGCGAGCTGATTCCAGCGGTAATTGTCAACGAGGGGCATCTGGTCCAGTGGCGCCGCCAGTTCCAAGGAGGCCCGGTCATCGATATCGACTTCAGCCCCACCAATCAGATCGCTCTCGTGGCCGGAAACCAGGCCGATGATCCGATTCAGCAGCCCTTCGCTCTCACTCTCGGGGCTGCTGTCTAGACCGATCATGCTGAGAAGCGGGCTCAGGGGCGAGTCCTTGCCACGGTACCAAGGCACTGCCTCCTCCCAAGTGCCCGCGAAGAGGGCGTCGTATTCGGCATCACTCAGCTGGCGAACCTTGCGGAAGATGGTTGCCTGGGGATGATCATAGAGGCTCCAGCTTTCATCGGCATGGCGGTCGTCAAACTCAATGCCAAAGAGGCTTGGCGGCGATGTCTGGTCCAGCGCAAGCTCAAAACCAAGGCTGCCGTCCCACATGGACTCATAGTAGAGATTCGTCATGGGGTAGCGCTCGGGTAGTTCATCAACGCTGTCATAGATCCGCTTGGAGCTGTAGGCAACGTAGTCCGCCTCTTTCAGCTTCGCACGCATCAGTTCGTATTTCGGGGCCGTGTCCTCTTCATATGGACTCCAGTCAATGTTATAGAGTCCGGTCGAACCCATGTCCATGCCCGCTTCACCGGGAATGCTCTTGGGCAGTGGATCGTCCCACACTTCCCAGAGTATGGCAGAACCTTCCGGGACGTTTTCGTAGATCCAGCGACTGGCGCTGATCCACGTATGTTCCCGGCCATAGACGCCGTTCACATAGGCAAGCGACCAGAACAGACCGCCCACGAGGCCGAGGGTCGCAAGAGAGACTGCGAGAATGCGCGCGGCCCGCTGCTGCGCCGTGCGTGCTGCGTCATTGGTTGAGGCTGCTTGCTGCTTGCTGCTTGCTGCTTGATGGGAGGCGGTCGTTTCTGTGTTTAGAGTTGCGGGTTGGGGCACGGAATTATCAAGAACTTCGGCTGCTTGCTGCTTGCTGCTTGCTGCTTGAGTCGCGATAGTTGTTTCCGCATCTCGGGTCGCGGATTCAGAAACGGACGCGGTCTCAGCGTTCAGCGGCATCACCCGATTCTCTACTGCCCCACTACCCCACTCCTCGCCCCTCGACACTCGTTTCACGCTTCCCATCCGCCACAACCGCCATATCATCCCGGCAGCGAACAGCATCACAAACGGCAACAACGGCAGCATGTAGCGATTGAATTTGGCCAGGAAGGCTCCGGTCAGGCCGAAATAGGGCACGACCCATGCCCAGACGATCAACTCGGCCTGGCGAACGCGTGGTACGGCTCTCCATTGATCATGAGAAAAGAGCCGACTGATGACGGTGGCGGCCATCGCGTAGAAGGTCCGCACGCACTCTACGCCCGCGACCAACACGCCGGCAGCCGCCACGCTTCCCAAAGCCAGACCGATACCCCAGCGCAACTGCTGATCGATGAAGTAGAGATAGGGCACAGTATTTCGATATTGGCGCGTGAAGGGAAAGTCGGCCACGCCACGCACCATGCGACCTTGTTCGATCAGCGTCGCGTTGATGAAACTCATCCAATCCAGCACGGCATAGGGACTGGTGACGGCAAAGGTCACCGCGGCGAACAGGAAGGAAATGGGGATGCCGGCCAGGGCACGAAGCTCGTCACGACTGGCGTTATCCGTCACGCCTGAGACCGCCCGTTGCTGGGCCACATCCCAGAAGACGATGACAGCGGCCACGACAGGCACTGCCAACACGGGCAGCGCGCTGAACTTGGAAGAGATGGCCAATCCGGCCGCCACACCGGTCAGCAATGCGGCTCCTGTCGACCGATCCTGGATCATCTTGACGCCACCCAGGACGGCAAGAACCGTAAACGTCGTGCTGGCCGGATCCATGGCAAAGAAATGGCTGAGTTGGATAGCCTGCGCCGTGAACGCATAGAAGCCGGCCGCTATCAGTCCGGTAGTCGGCGAGTAGATCTTGCGACCCAGCAGAAAGAGCAGCAAAATTGTCAACGTATCCAGCAGGGCCATAGTCAGACGGCCTGCAACAGCAATGCCGTCGCACGCGTGATCGGCGCGTGCCATCAGCGAGACGGTCTCCTCCGGCGCACCCAGTCGCTCAGCGATCGGGGCGACTCGGTGGAACAGCTCGCCCATGGCCACGCCCATGTAGAGGGGCAGATGACCATAGGTGAACCCTCGTCGCTCTTGGCGCGCCACATCCCAGAGCGGGTTCATGGGGCTCTGTCTCGGGTCTTTGAAGGATTCCCAACTATCGGGAAGCTGAATTGTCGGGGCATAGAAGCAGGCTGTGCTGCGCTCGTCGGGATGACTACCGATACCACGGTCGAAGTTGATGTTCCAGGTACGCAAAGCAAAGCCGGCGGCTAGAATCAGCGCCAGCAAAAGGTAGAGCATCCATTGGTTCAGTCGAACTCTATTTTGAACCGACATGAGCGGCAAAAACGCAATCTTGTGCTAGTTCACGAAGCCCGCATCCATTTGCCGTTTTGGTCAAGGCTCTGTGGAGCGGCGGCAACTGTGGGCTCGGAATAGGGACAGTGCAAGCTATTGGGGTACCCGCGGCCAATTGGGTACCACCCATGTAATCTCATAGTCAGCCGGCGGAGGCCACAATAAGTAGACGTCGACCCACGTGCCCCAAATTTCTAAGTTGGCGTCATCGAAGCCAAGATCGATACGCCGGGAGCGAATTGCAGAGCCGGTATCCAAAGCATCTCCGATGCCGTAGTCAGGCACATAAACCTGTGAACGCAACGGGATGATATTCGGGTCCACCGCAACGACGCCCTTGCGCATCGGCTCGCCGCTGTAGGTCTTCCCGTACCAGGGATGATCCGGCGGAAGCCCGGCAGTGCCCGCACTATAACTCGACGCACGCATTCTGATCTTTCGCCAGTAGGTAATCAGGCGTCCGTCGTCGGTTGCGATTGTCTTCGGCGTGATCTGGGTCCCGTAGGCGATCACCCGTTGCGCCGGTTCCTGAGCGATCCAGGTGTCCTCAAACAGGCGGTCCACCTCTTCACCATTCTCGATTGCGAACCCGTTCGCGCGTTCGGGTAATCCCCTCGGCTCCCGACGCAACCGTCTGCTGGGTGTCGATCGGAAGGTTGGCGTCCGGTTCAAAGACCGTCTCAAACGGCGCAATCTCCTCAGAGACCTCAACATCTTCGCTGATACGCGTGACTCTGATGGCGATGTTGTCGTAGACCGCTGTCTGTAAGGGCGGCGTCACCTTGTCCAGGCCTGACAGCCCGACATTCATCTCGCTCAACAGATCAGCAACCGACTCTGCACGCGAGCGGGTCTTCGTAAAGACGCCATCCACCTCAAGACTGAGCGGCGTACTGCGCTGAATCGAAACACGCAAACCGTTGCTGATCGGACTGCCCAAACTCGGTTGAACCCGATCCCCCAGATAGAGCGTGAGTTTGGCGTCGCGCAGCGCTTCGCCGACGGTCTGTGCGGTTGAGCGAATGTCAAAAGAAAGCCCGCCGTCTTCAACGACAATCGGGGTCGAACGAGTCAGCCGCAGCTGGGACTGGGTGTGCTCTACGTCGTTCCAGGCATGGCCACGGTTGAAGCGTCGCGGCGTCTCGACGAGCATCGGCGGCGGCAATGCCTCTTCCAGACCGATGGAGAGGCCATCAACCAGGACCCGATCTGCCGGATCGAAGCCGACTCCGGCAGCGGTCAACACGTCGGCCGGTGTTTCACCCCAGACATCAACGTGGAGATCGCGTCCGTCGGCAAGCACCCGTAGCGACCGAGGTCGTTCCACGCGCAAAGTCATCGGCTGCGAAGCGGTCTCGGGGCTGGAAACCGTTGCCAGTGCTGATGTCTGAGCATGCTAATCCAAGATCAACCAGCAACCTGTCGATGTCTCGTCGATGCGTCTTGATGGTGTCTGTGATGCCATCCACGGTAACGCTGACAGGTCGTGCCGTGACTGAGGCAAGCACGACAAGCAAAACAGCGACAACGATCATCACGACAAGATCGATAGCGATCGGGAAAGCCTGCGAACCGATCGGACGTTCCTCTGTTCTCCTGCTACAAGCGATGACATGGGAGCAATTGTATCCAATTGCGGTCTGATCGCCAAAGGATATGGAGTGGCGTCTCCGCTTTGCTCGCCGGTTGCGCTGTGTGATAGCATCCAGTATTGTGAATCATCAAAATCCGCGTGACTGGAACAGAACGTATCGTCTGCTGCTCCTGACCGGACTGTTGGCGGCTCTGGCGCTGCGCGTCTATCGGCTGGGCCTGGAATCCCTCTGGTACGACGAGACGGTCAGCGCCTATCTATCGAGCTTGACGCCGCAGGAGATCATTCGACATACGGCCGGCGACATCCATCCGCCCGGCTACTATCTACTATTACGGACCTGGCGCACCATCGTTGATCCGACCTTATATCACGGGTTGGAGTACCTACTGGCCTGGTCCAGCCTGGCGTGGGGCATGATCGTGGTCGCGCTGCTCTATCCGCTCGGACGCAAACTGCTCGACAGACGGTCGGCCGTGATGGCTGTCTGGCTTGCAGCCGTCAACCCGTTCCATATATGGTACAGCCAGGAAGTCCGCATGTACACCATGGGCGCGGCGCTGGGGCTAGTCTGTCTGTGGGCGGCACTCAAATGGAGAGAGCGTGCGGCAGGCCGCTGGGTCTATCTGGCACTCTACGTCGCATGTGCAGCCGCCGGCCTCTACACGCTCTACTATTTCGCACTCCTGCTTGTGGCCGTCAATCTGATTGTGCTGCTCCTGCTGTGGCGGGACCGCAGGTCTTCTCATGGGGCCTCCAGGCACTCATTGCTGACATGGCTCGCCGCCCAGATCGGCGTTCTGTTGCTCTATTCACCCTGGCTGCCGACTCTATGGCGGCAAGCTAGCAACCCGCCGGTCCCGCCTTGGCGCCAGCCCTGGACCACCTTGCCGGAGTTCATGGCAACGGTCAGCGAAAGCCTATCGGGTTTACTGATCGGCCAAGCGCCGCCGGGAGGTAGCCAGTGGCCCTGGGCCCTGATAGCGCTTGCGGCCACGGGGATCTTCATACTCTCACCGGCAATCGAGTCCACATCCCCAGATTCTCCATCCTCTGCGCCCATGCCAGGAAGAGCTACGGCCTGCGGGAAGGGCCTTGAAGCACGCGCTCGTCCTCCTGTCCTATGTCTTCTTGCCCATAGCGATTTTATACCTCACGACGCTCTCGCTGACGCCGGTCTATCACGTACGCTATCTCTTCACATATGCCCCACCATTCATGTTGATCGTGGCGTCGTCAATATCTGTGTTGTGGGCAAGACGGCGATGGCTGGGCATCGGCTCACTTGCCCTGGTCATTGGCATCAGTTTCGCCGGGCTGCAACAGACCTGGTTCAATCCCCTCTATCGAGCAGACGATCACCGAACGGCAGTTGCAGATCTCGCCGAACAGTGGCGCCCCGGCGATCTGATTCTCGTCAATGCCGGCTGGGCATACACCGTGCTCGACACCTATTGGCCACAGGAAGTTGACGGTCCGCATGGATCCAAGCCGCCTCAATTGGCCGAAATTAAGCGCTTCACCGACATGCCCGATCCAGCCGTTTTGGACCAGCCCATTGCTGCCATAACCGGAAGCGTCGATGGCGAAGAAAGCCTGGGATGGGACAATCCTGACAGCGATTTTTTTGCGGTTGGACGCGAAGAGACCATCACCATCCTGGATGAGCTGGCCCAGGACCATGCCCGGATCTGGCACTATCGCATCTACGACACCGTCAACGATCCGGAAGCGACGATTCGCGATCGACTGGTCGAAAATGGCGATCTACTCAGAGAGATCCCCTATCCAGGACGGGACTATCTGCTGGTCCAGATGTTCGTCAACCAGACTGATCCACTCGAACAAGAGAGTGCAGCTACACCCGAAGCCCCAGTCGACTTCGGCGACCTTCTGCAGCTTGCCCAGGCGGCATCGTCCCCGACGGTGAATGCCGGAGACAAAACTTATGTCAACTTGTCCTGGCTGCCCCTGTCCACCTTCTCAGGTCTAGAGAGCGGGCTGGCCATGAGCCTTCGCCTCTACGACTCAGAGGACAGCCTGATTGCCCAGGCAGATGAGGCGCCCCGGCCATCAACCGAAACATGGCAGGCGGGAGAACAGGTGCAGCAGCCCCTCGCCCTGGCAGTGCCGGCTGCTGCCCGCCCGGGACCACACAGCCTGGAACTGATCGTCTACCGTCAAGATGACGGCACACCGCTGCCATTGCAGAATCAATCGAACTCAGTGGACGGACAGCGCCTGCGACTGGGCATGGTGGACGTCCTGCCGGCGGAGACAGTCCCCCTAACGCAGGCTGCCCTGGCAAGATTTGACTACATCGATCTGGTCGAGGCCGCTGTGGCTCTGGACGCAGTGGCTCCCGGCAGTGACCTTCGTGTGGACCTGATCTGGCGGCCACGCCCCAATGACTACCGTGACAACTATGTCGCCACCATTGCACTACTCGACGAGAATGGCAATGGTGTAAGCTCCTGGTCGGAACCGCTCGGCGGCGCCGGCTACCCCAGCGGAAGGTGGCCCACGGAGATCCCCGTCATGGAGACACGTTGGCTCAGCCTTGCAGAAGCCCTACCGGCAGGCGACTATTCGTTGGTCCTCAGCGTCGAACGGAGCAGCGACGGGCTACCGATCAGAGCGAAGCGGGGCCGATTGCCAATTTACGATGACCGTATCACGCTTGAAAAAGCGACGATCAAATGAGCGACGGTAGCCAAAGCAGCCACAGAGAATAACAGAGAATAGAGGAGAGAAAAAACCGATGCCAATAACGCTTGGTGATGAAGTGCATTTTATGCAAAAGAAGCGTCCATTGTTCGCCGCTCTGCTGCTTGTGGCGGTCTTGCTCTTAAGCGGCTGCTTCGGCCGCAGCGCAGAGCCAACGCCGACACCCGAACCAATAACGCTTGAGTTTGTCACACTCAATCAGTCGCCAGTTGAGAGGCTACTTGCCGAACGCTTTACTGAACTCAATCCCGGCATCGAGATTGACTCGGTGAGCTACGCCATGCCGCCGGCCGGTTACCTGCGTGGCGATAGCCAGACGCCGGATCTGATGTACATCACACCCGGGTATTTCCTCGACAGCGCGGCAGAGACAGGTGGGCTGACCGACCTTAGCGATCTCTGGGAACAGACCGGCCTCACCAGCGCCTATCCGTCCAGCGTCACCAATCTCAGCGCCCAAGATGGCAAACAGTTCTTCTTCCCCATCGGCTATGAGTGGAGCGGCATCTATTACAACAAAGACGTCTTTGACGAACTCGGGTTGACGCCGCCCACTACCTGGGATGAGTTGATCCTGGTCGCAGACACGCTATTGGCCTCAGGCATTACGCCGTTTGCGATGGCGGGCGAAGATGATTGGCTAACCTCACTCTGGTTCAGCTATTTTAACTATCGCCTGAACGGACCCGAATTCCACAATGAACTGATGGCAGGTCGCATTCCATACACCGATAGCCGGGTTGTAGACGTATTCGAGTACTGGAACTGGATGTTTGAGCAGGGCTACTTTCCCCGAAATGCCGGACAGATCGATACGCTGACCGGCCTCATGTCCACGATCCGCGGCGACAACGGCGAAGTGGCCAGAGACAAGACGGCCATGGTGCTGGCCAGCCCTTCATTCATGGAAGATATTCCGGACAAGTTCCGCGACGAGCTTGACTTCTTCCCCTTCCCCACGATCGATCAGTCGCTGCCTGTCGGCGAAGTGGTCATCGCCAGTGGATATATGGTGCCTAGCGACGCTCCCCATCGAGAAGAAGTTCTGGACTATCTGGCCTTTGTGACGTCAGACGAGGGCATGTCTGTGCTTGCCAGCCAGGCGCAGTTCCAGGAGCTTGTCCCGGCCGCGGGCCTGGCCGCGCTCAACAGTGTGCCGGACAGCACACGCCGCGGCTTCGAGATCGTTGAAAACGCCGATCAGGTCGATGTTGCCTATATTTTCGGAATTCCTCTGACAATGCAGACGGCATTCGGGCAGGCATTGAACACGATGCTGCGCGAGGTCGACAGCCTGGGCGCCTTTGACACCCAGGCCGCCACCGAGCGCCTGGAATCCGCCAATACGCAGTAGATCGCCCACCGCTCAGAAGCCGCTTGAAGAGCCCACGCGTGTGCGCCGCCGTTCCGGAATTGAGCCAAACCGTTGCCTCAAAATGGAGCTTCGAGTGGCGCAATTCCGGAACGGTGAAGGGTGTCTGCATCTTTTCGAACAGTTTTCAGGAAGGAAGCACCACAATGACTCAACAGTCTGCCGAATTTGCCGACAGAACGGACGACGATTTCGTAGGGCGGTGTCGTCGAGAAATCGTCGAACTCCATCAGTTTTTCGAAGACTGGTTAAGCGGAAAAGTGCCCAAAGATAAAAAGACGTTTGCCCGCTTCACCGATGCCACCGCCCTCAGCATGAACCTGGTCTCAACTGACGGCCAGATTTTTGGCCACGCCCAACTGGTCGATTGGATCTACAACGCACACGGCAGCGAACCCGGATTCGCCCTATGGGTTGAGGCGATTGAGCCGCGCGGGGCCTTCGATTCGGTGGCACTCCTCACATATGAGGAATGGCAAGATCGGACAACGGGCCGCACTGTCCGCCAGTCGACCGTCCTATTTGAAAAAGACCAAAACGCCCCTAACGGTGTCCGCTGGCTGCATGTCCACGAGACCTATATGAAGGACAGTGCATGACTATGGGCGAGAGCACGTCGGTTTGGAATATGGTTGGATAGGCCCGAAAACGCTCTAGCGCATGGCGCAACGCTGTATCGATTTGCAGTACGATGAAGCTACGAAAAATGCGAAAAACGGGACTTGCCAAAAGCGCAATAAAATGATATAGTACTCAGCAAGGTTGGCGGTGGCGCGAAAGCGCTAACCGGATCGCCAGGTCCGGCTGTCGGGGGACATCGCCAACCTTATTTATTTCCAATAAGAAGCGCCTGGTCGAATTCGACCAGGCGCTTTTGGATCACAAGATATCGACCGGTGCAGGACGCCTAGAGCACTGTTTTAGCCAATGCCTCAAGCCCGTGGAAGTCATCCAGTTCTATCCACTGCAACATTAGCCGCTCCGCCCCGGCTTCGGCATACGCGGCAACCTGATCCGCCACTTGAGTCGGCGTTCCCGCAATCTGACCTTGATCACGCGCCTCTGCTGCTGTTTGACCACCGAGGTGTTCACTCAAAGCCAATTCTGTGCGGCCAAATTTGAGTCCGGTCATTACCGACCGACGGACATCTTCGGGATTGCGACCATATTGCACCAGAAATAGGTCAAGCTGCTCACAAAGGGCGACAAATCGTGCGGGCGTCAAATAGACGCCGTTCCATTCGTTGGCATACTGCGCCACCAGTGGCAGTGTCCGCTTTGGACCATTGCCGCCGATAAGCAACGGCGGACCGCCACTGCGCTTTGGGCGCGGCAGCAGGGCTGCCCGGCACAGTCGATAGTAGTCACTTGCAAAATCGACCGGCTCAGAACTTTGAAGCAGCGTCGAGATGACCTGCAAGCCCTCTTCAAAACGCGCGAAGCGTTCGGGAATATCCAGCAACTCATAGCCAAACATGAGATGTTCCCGTTCCTGCCAGCCTGCGCCGACGCCCAACGTGAGGCGACCATTGGAAAGATCATCGACATCCTTGGCAATGCGCGCCGTGAAGACCGGATCTCGGAATGAGACGGGCGAAACCAATGGGCCAAACTCAATACGATTCGTGTGGCTTGCCAGCCACGTCATAGAGACCCACAATTCAAGAGAGTCCATATCCGGCGCGGCCGGATCGGTGAAATGATCCGATCTATATAGACCGGCAAACCCAAAATCCTCCACTGCGCGTGCCATCCGTTTCCAGCGCGGCCAGTTCAAACCGTTCTGTCCTTCAATCATGATGGCGATATCCATGGTTCTCCCCCAAGTGGCTTGAGCAATTCAGAAGTACGTGGACCCCAGCGTATGAGCCGGGTCGGCCTGTTGCAGTGGACTGTCGGGTCTAGGGCCAATCCAGAGAGATAAATATACGTTTCAAGATCATCTCTGCCTGGAATGGCATGAGGCTTTGCAAACTCCCAACTAGTTACGATTTTGGGAAAGCCTTAGGGCGAGTATACCACGAAGACGAATTAGTGGATGAGTCCTTTTGCAGCAGTCTTGCGCTCCGAATTGGTATTTTCCCAACCACACGGGGCCTGACTTCGATGCCCCAAAGGTTTGAGAAGATGCCCGGGTCTGGCCTTACGAAGCTATTTGAAAAGCAATCACATCTGCGCCAGCAATCCTCTCCTAGAGCAGCTTCCAGACAAAATTTCTCTGCATGCCGTGCCCATCGGAATCTTCAATACAGTCCTCACATACATCTCGTTTGCCAACAGCGCCACCATGCTGGTATCGTGGAACAAATGTGATTCGTCGAAGTACCACTGTGGAGGAGGGTATAATGCAGGAAAAACGGGGCTTTACCATCACATCACTGATCGTGGTGTTGCTTGTAAACGGAGCAATGGTTGCCACCTTCTACTTTCTCACGCCTGAGCCGTATTCAATCCGGTCGGGCTTGATACTGGGCATTGCAGGATTGCTTACGATGTTGCTCTGGCTCGTCATTATCTGGGTCGGCGGGCGAGCCATCGACTCTGCCAGTGCGCAGGCGCTGGCTGCAATGCCGACCGCACCACCACCCATTGCAAAACCCGTAGAGAATATGCCGTCGGCGCCTGAGCCAAAGCCGGCACCAGAACCAACACCGGAACCGGTCATTGCGCAGCCCCCCGACGAAACGCCCGCCATCCAGGTTCTCGCCATTCTTCAACGCAGAGGTCGCTTGATCGACTTCTTGCAGGAGGACTTGACCGCATATGAGGACGCACAGATCGGGGCAGCCGTGCGGACGATCCACGAGGGCTGCAACGAAGCGCTTTCAGAAACCGTAAAGCTGGAGCCCGTATTCCATGAGGCTGAGGGCAGCAATGTCACGATCGAAGCGGGTTTTGACAGTCACGCCATCCGGCTGGTAGGCAGCGTGAACGACGAGCCGCCATTTAGTGGCGTGCTCCGCCACAAGGGTTGGCGGGCGGTCAGCATCAATCTGCCGGAGCGAACCGGCGAGCGCGACGACGAGATGATCATTGCCGCAGCGGAAGTCGAAGTCTAGCCAACACATCGTTATCTAGGGACACGGTGTCTAATTCCAATTGCTGGGCCAAGGACCGTGTATCGTAGGGCGCGACCCTTGCGGTCGCCCGTTGTGTGGAACGGGCGGGGGCAAGCCCCGCCCCTACGGAATTCATGGCTCATGAACGGACAAATGGTATAAGGTCACGCCATCGAAGGCCACGCAAGCGAATGTTCTTGACGGAGAGAATAGTGTGAACGACCACAGATATATTGTCGGCATCGATCTGGGCACAACCCACTGCGTACTTGCCTATGCCGATGCGGCAAACCAAGATGAAAACAACTCAGAGCCCGACATCAAGTTACTGCCGATTCCGCAAGTTGTCAGCGCCGGCGAGATCAATAGCATGCCGCTGCTGCCCTCCTTTCTACTCCTGCCCGGACCCCACGACGTACCCGAGGGCGGTCTGGCGCTGCCATGGAATCCGCAGAGCGATCTGGCGGTCGGTGAATATGCTCGCGAACGCGGCTCGGAATTGCCTGCCCGCCTTGTTGCCTCAGCCAAGTCCTGGCTCTGCCACACGGGCGTAGATCGCACCCAGCCGATCCTACCTTGGGACGCGCCTGAGGATTCTCGACGCGTCTCTCCAGTCGAGGCCATGACCCAGTTCCTGTGCCACATTCGCAATGCCTGGAACTATGAATTGGCGGGCCAGGATCCTGCAAAGCGACTTGAGCGTCAGGATATCTACCTCACGGTGCCGGCCTCCTTTGACGCGGTCGCCCGCGAGCTGACCGTGCAAGCCGCCCGGGCCGCCGGGCTGGAGAATTTCACATTGCTGGAGGAGCCCCAGGCCGCGTTCTACGCCTGGCTGGATGCCAACAAAGATGATTGGCGTAAGATCATCGGTGTCGGCGAATCAGTCCTGGTCTGCGATGTGGGTGGCGGCACGACCGATCTCAGCCTCATCAAAGTCGTGGACGAGGACGGAACGCTACAGCTTCATCGTGTAGCCGTCGGCGATCACATCCTGCTGGGCGGCGACAACATGGACCTGACCCTGGCCTATGCCGTGCGTGCCAAGCTGGCTCAATCAGGAACCAAGATCGACAACTGGCAATTCCGAACGCTCTGGCATCAGTGTCGCAAGGCCAAGGAGCGCCTGCTCAGCAACCCCGAATTAGAGTCAGAACCGCTCGTCATTCTCGGTCGTGGGTCGTCGCTGATCGGCAATACCATCCGCAGCGAACTGACTCGAAGCGAGATCGAGCAGATATTGGGCAATGGGTTCTTCCCCAATTGCGGCCCGAACGACTTCCCGACGCAGCAGCCGCGTGTCGGCATTCGCGAGATGGGCCTGCCCTACGAATCAGACCCTGCGGTGACCCACCACCTTGCCCAGTTTCTTGGCCGCCATGTCAGTCAGCCGGACCCCAACGAAGCCGCCAGTGCGGGCGACGACGGATTCGGTAACGAAGGCTTCGACAATGAGGCGTTTGGCCGGGACAACAATATCGTCGCCTATCCGTCGGCGGTGTTATTCAACGGCGGCGTCATGAAGGCGACGTCGCTGCGCAGGCAAGTGCTCAATGTCCTCGGGCAATGGCATGACAGCGCCCCCCTGGCCGAACTCGACGCCGTCGATCTGGACCAGGCAGTCGCGATTGGCGCAACCTATTACGGACTTGCCAGAAGAGGCGACGGGTTGCGGATCCGCGCCGGGACATCACGCGCCTACTACATCGGCGTCGAAAGCTCAATGCCTGCCGTGCCGGGCATCCCAACGCCGGTCAACGCGCTCTGCGTCGTCCCGTTTGGCATGGAAGAAGGGGCTGAAGCCGACATTCGCCAGAAAGAATTCGGCCTCGTGGTTGGCGAGCCGGCCACATTCCAGTTGCTTGCTTCCACGACCAACAAGGAAGATCGGGCAGGCGAAATCATTGAGGACTGGGGCGGCGACCTACAGGAGGTCACCACGCTGGAAACGCTGCTCCCAGCGACGGAGAACGAATCAGGCGGCACCATCTTGCCGGTTTGGCTCCAGAGCCGGGTCAGCGAGATTGGCACGCTGGAGCTCTGGTGCGTCGCCCGTGACAGCGACCGTCGATGGAAGCTGGAGTTCAACATCCGCGAGCAATCCCAGGAGCAATCGGATGCATCTGACTCACCAGGCTTTCTCGCCGACGCCAGCCGGCCTGAGGAACAGTCATGCTCAGAATAGAGCAGTGCCGGCAGGATTTTGTCGTTTCCAGCAAAGCGAGAAATCTCGCGTTGACGGCGTTGAGAAATCCTCGTTCAGAACCCTAGCATCAAGGAGTGTGACCAATTAGCGGCTTTCGCTACGCTATCGGCATCGACCTGGGTACGACCAACTCTGCGGTTGCCTATGTCGATCTGGCTCAGGCGCGCAGTTCATCAGAGCCTCCTATTCGCTTCTTCGAAGTACCACAGTTTGTCGCGCTGGACGAGCTTGCCCCGCGCCCTGTACTGCCCTCATTTATCTACATACCCGGTGCCCATGATTTGCCCGCAGACAGCACGGCACTGCCTTGGGCCCCGGATCGATCCTACCTGGTCGGCGAATTCGCCCGCGAGCAGGGCGTCCGCGTGCCCGAACGGCTGGTCTCTTCAGCCAAGTCCTGGCTGAGCCACTCAGGCGTCGACCGCACCGCGCCAATACTGCCATGGGGCGCGGGCGAAGAGGTCGAGCGCATTTCGCCGGTCGAAGCCAGTCGGCGTTACCTTCAGCACATCGCTGAATCGTGGAACGCACGCATGGCGCTGGGCAGCGAAGAGATCCGCTTCGAAGAGCAGTTGATCGTGTTGACCGTGCCGGCATCCTTCGATGAGGTCGCCCGCGAACTCACGGTCAATGCGGCGGAAGCGGCAGGCATCCACAATGCGATTCTGCTTGAAGAGCCGATGGCGGCATTCTACGCCTGGCTCAGCCGCCACGAACGGAACTGGCAGACAGCGATAGCCGACGGCCAACTGATCCTGGTCTGCGACATTGGCGGCGGCACAACCGACTTCTCCGTAGTCGCTGTCCGGTCGGATGGAGAAGGCTTGAAGCTGGATCGCCTGGCCGTCGGCGAGCATCTCCTATCGGGCGGCGACAATATGGATCTGACGCTGGGCCGGCATGTTGAGACGGACCTGATGGGCCAGCCGGGAAAATTGGATGCAGCGCGCTGGCATCAAGTTGTCCATCGCTGTCGTCAGGCCAAAGAACGGTTGCTGAGCAGGGATCCCAATGTAACATCAGAGGGTCCAGCGACAGCAGAGATTACGATCGTCAGCGGCGGCAGCAACTTGATCGGCGGGAGCTTGACGACCACGTTGACAGAGCGCGAAGTCGACGATCTGATCTCTGGAAGGCTTTTTCCCCAAGGTCGAGCTTGATGCTTCCATGAGTTCAGCGCCCAGATCGGGGCTGACTGAACTCGGCCTGCCCTATGTGCAAGACCCGGCCATCACCCGTCATCTGGCCGCTTTTTGGCGACGCTATGAAGGACTGTTGCGTGAAGAAACCGGACGCAATGAGGTCTATCCGGATTTCATTCTGTTTAATGGGGGCACACTGGCTCCTGCGGTTCTGCAAGAGCGCCTGAGCGATGTCGTGTCTGGGTGGTTCCAGCCCCTGGCAGGCGAGACGTGGCGGCCGGCCCAGCTAAGCAACCCGCGGCCTGAATTAGCTGTGGCGATTGGCGGAGCTTACTACGGCCTTGTGCGGCTGGGTGAAGGCGTTCGCATTGGCAGCGGCAGTCCACGCGCCTACTACGTGGAAGTGGCATCTGCCGGCGGCGACAGTGGCGGTGCCACCGCGGGCCGCGCCCACACCGGGGTCTGCCTCGTCCCGCGCGGCGCGCAGGAAGGATTCGACACCCGATTGCAGACGCCGACTTTTGAGGCGCTAACCAACCAGCCCGTCTCTTTTCAGATCTTCACATCCACAGACCGCACTGGAGACCAGCCGGGCGACATCGTTGACTTGGCGCCTGGTGAGATCGCCATGCTGCCCTCCATCACAAGCGTGCTGCGATATGGGCGTCGCGGCACGGCAACGCGCATCCCCGTCCGCCTAGCCGTACGCCTCACCGAGACAGGCACGCTGGGACTCTGGTGCGAATCGGTGCAGACCGATCATCGGTGGTTGCTCCAGTTTGATATTCGAGAATCAGCCGCAGACGATGACGAGAGTGCCGACAACGATCTGTCGACGCTCGGCGGTGTCGATCAGCAACGCGTTGATGATGCGCAAGCGGTCATCCGGCAGACATTTAGCCACGCCGGATCTTCAAAGACGTATCCGCCGGAGCAGATTCGGAAAAAGCTGGAAACAACGCTGGACCTGCCCAAGGAGGAATGGCCGGCCCCAGTCATCCGCGCGCTGGCCGACGCACTGTTGGAGCAGTCCGAGGATCGCAGCGCCACCTTCCAACACGAGGCCTACTGGATCAATCTACTGGGATACTGCCAACGCCCCGGATTCGGCGATGCCGCGGATGAACTTCGCATGAAAAAGATCTGGGGCATCTACCTCAACGGACTGCAATTTCCGCAGAAAACCCAGTGCCGAAGCGAATGGTGGGTCTTCTGGCGTCGTGTGGCCGCCGGATTTAGCGCTGGAAAACAGTTGCAGATCTACGAACAGATTCTGCCAAGTCTGCAATCAAGCCGTTCGGCAAATCAGACGGGCAACAAGAAATCTGCCGGCAAGACAAGCCGAAAGAAGAGCAGCAAAAGTGGACGCATTCATTTGGGTCCAGCCGAAGCGCTTGAAGTGTGGATGATGCTGGCGAATTTCGAGAGGCTGCCGGCTCAGGTCAAGACCGATCTGGGTCGCCTGCTGCTGGCCGACATCAGAACGCGACAGCCTCAGCCTAAGGAATTGTGGGCGCTGAGTCGATTCGGCGCCAGAGAGACAGCGTATGGGCCACTCGATCGTGTCATCCCGTCAGCAGAAGCCGAGGGGTGGTTGGAGGTGCTGCTGCAGATGGACCTCGGGGTCAATGCAGGGGCCGCTCACGCGCTAGTTCACATCGCCCAATACACGGGCGACCGAACGCGAGACGTCTCGCCGGCTATGCGGAGTCGGGTCGCAACCTGGCTGACGCCGCTGGCCAATGCATCCCATTTCCACGATCTACTTGACAACGCAGAGAGCAACCGCTCAAGTGAAGAAGAGGCCTGGATATTTGGCGAGACGTTGCCGTTGGGGTTGGCGCTCTACAGCGGCGAAGAGAAGCGCTAGTACACAATGGCGTAAATAGTCATACAGATGCGTAGAGCATGGCGGCAGCCCCCTAGCCCCCAGCCTTGGGGGAACGCTTGGCCTCAGCCTGTCTTTGTCTTGCACCGCCTCCCCCAGGATTGGAGGCCAGGGGGCCGATAGCCAGCCTTTCGATCTGTATCGTCATTCGTGCCGTCCTGTACTAGGGAGTATTGGAAAGGCGCGCCCGTGTCCGCGAGCAATCCGGGATTGAGCTGCCCTAAACGCCACTTTGAGGCTACAGGCTGGCTCAATCCCGGATTGCTGACTCGCTTCGATTGAAATGGGTGTGTCAAGGGTTGAATCGTTTGGCTGTCGGTGGCGGGCGGCCACAAGGGCACGCCCCTACCTGCACAATTCGTCTTGAACAGACCCCGATTGAAATGACGCTGTTCTCTCCGGCAACACTCTAGCCGCCGTCTGTTTCCTCCGACTGAGCCTCATCATTTTCATCGGTGGGAGCAGGTGAATCGGCCACATCCTTGTTGATGGGCCCATCGTCGACTTCACCGGCGACTTCATCATCAGCTTCGCCGCCAACCTGTCCAATCTCTCCCGATGCGTCGGCAAGGGCCGCCGCCTGCTGAATCCAGGATGCGAAGTCCGGTGTCCGCAAGGGTGGAGCCTGGACAATATCACTCAGCTGTTCGACGGTAGATTCCATGAGGTCGACATATGTCCGAATACCGGCTAAATAGAGTCGATGCTCGTAGGTCTTGCCAATCCCCTGGATTGGCTCGAAATCATCTACCATCCGGCCATCCCAGAGATAGCCGGATGTGCCACTCTCCTCTGCCAGACGCATCGCATCGGCACGAATCGCAGTCATGTCGACACGCAATCGTTGCAGATCGCTCAGACTCAGGCTTTCAGCGAAATCTGCATCGGTCATCGTCGCCAGTTCCCAATACGTACCGACGCCAATGTTATAGAGCCTCTGCTGATACGTTGGTCCGACCCCCTTAACATCGGAGAGATTCTGCGGCACCGGAACCCAAACGGGCCGCATTCCGGTAACAATGGCAGCACTGGCTGCCTTCGACTTCGTCGGTGTGAGACCGCCCGTTGGCAATTCCGGGGCGTTACCATCCGGCGCCACGTCAAACAGGCCTTCAACACTTGATAGCCGTACATTGGCATTCGATAGGTCGGATTCAGCCATCTGCAACCGTTCCACCGCCTGGTCCCGTTCAGCCCGCAGTTCGGTCAGCCTCTCCTCTACGTCGACTGATTGGGCCTGTAGCCTCGCCACCGCGGCCTCTCGAATCTGGAGATTCTTCATCAACTCAGCCTTGCTCTCCTCGGTGGCGGCCAATCTCTCCTGCAACTCGCCGATCTGAGACGTAAGGGTTGCCTGCCCGGCAGTCTGGCTCTCCAGCGCAGCTTGAAGCGTCATGCGCTGCGTGGCCAACTCATCAATCTGGTGCTGTAGGCTTTCCTTCGTCTCCTGCAACTGCTGTGTGCGTTCATCAAGGCTGCTCTGAAGCGTGGTTGATTCCTGCTGAAGCGTGGCTGACTCCTGCTGAAGTTCTGCAACCAGGCCGTTGGCCTTTTCCAACTCGGTGGAGCGCTGATCCAGTGTGAACTTGGTTGCCGATACTGCGGCAGCAAGTGACGTGATCTGCTTGGCCTTGTCTTCCAGATCTGTTGCTGATGCTTCTTGATCCAGTTGGGCCTGAGAACGTATTGCATCTGCCTGAGCAGCACTTGATTCCAGATCCGCTTCAAGCCTACTCTTTTCTTCATTCACGGACGCTACTTCAGTGGTCAATTGACCAACCTGGTCAGTCAGGTCTGAGACCTCGGCCTCCGCTCGTTGGATCTGCGCCAAAAGATCGGCCTTTTCGGTCGCCAGCGCATCCAGCTCTTCCTGCAGCGAGGAAAGCTTCTGATTGGCTTCGTCAAGCTCAACATTGGGCTCGGCGAGTTGAAGCTCGAAGTCTGACTGACGCGATGTCGTCAGGTCCAGTTCAGCCTGGAGCGTATCCAGTTGTTCCGTTAACTTGGCGACTTCATCTGCACGTTGAGAGAGCACCTGCTCCAAGCTTTGAGACCGTGCCCCCAAGCTCTCCAACTCTTCGTTTCGCGCCTGAAGCTCTTCATCAAGACGGCCCTTGACAAGGAGAGCATCCTCAAGATCCACGGTGACTTGGGCAAGCTGCTCCTGGAGGCTCTCCACTTTCTGCGTGCTTGCAGCTAGGGCATCAGCCAACTCGGCCTTGGCCGCTGCATCCTCGGCGGTTATCATGTCGAACTCACTCTGAAGATCGGCCAGCCCAACTTCGCGTTCAGCGAGTACAGCCTGCGATTCAACCTGTTCGGTCCTGGCCGTTTCGAGATCTCGCAGCGCAACGCTAAGTTGATCCTCCAACTCGCCGATCTTGGTCTCACGCTCATCAAGCAGAGCCTGCGACTCAGCCTGTTCAGCCGACGCCGCCTCAAGATCTTGGTGTGCGACACTCAATTGATCATACAGCTCGCCAATACTCGTCTCGCGTTCATTCAGCTCTGCAGCAGCCGCTACACCTTGTGCGATCAGTGCGTCAAGTTCGGCCTGGGCTTCTTCAAGCTTCGCTTTGAGTTCAGCCAGTGCAGCGTCTCGTTCATTGAGAGATATCTCGGCATCTGCTTGGTCCTGCTGAGCGAGTTCAAGCCTGGTTTCGGCAACAGCCAGCGAATTTCTAAGGTCCCCGAGCTCTTGCTCACGTCTTTTCAGCGACGACAGAAGCTCATCATTCTTCGACTGGGCAGCATCCAATTCGCTGTGCAGCGACTCGATTGCGCCGTCATCAACCGGCCCATCGTCGTCGGACGCCGGCGCGTCGACATCGTCCGACGGTGATGCGTTCGCAGCTTCTGATACTGCGACCTCAAGATCGGATGTGTCGATTCGTTCGGCGATATCGACGTCCTGAGCGAGGGAGTCAGCAAGACGCTCTAGACTAGATCGACGAGCCTTGTTGCTGTATTGGAGATTATTGGCCAGTTCAACGCCAACATTGGTCATCGTGCTAAGGCTGCGGCGCAAATGCTCGTTCTCGGCCTGGGCTGCGGCCAGCAGACTGTCGCGCTTGGCGATCTCCTCGTCAATCGTCATTGTGATAACGATATCGTCAACGGATGAACGGCGCGGAATGGCCGGGCTGCTCATCTGGTTCACCCTGGCATCCCGGAGCGCTTTGGCAGCGTCCACCTCCTTGGCAAGTCTGGCCGCTTCGGCCTGGGCCTCAGTCAGCTCACCGGTCAAGCTATCTACCTGGCCGACGAGAATCTCCACTTCGCCAACCTTTTCAAAACAGACTGCCTCAAGATCACTATACGATATCCGCGTCGCTTCCAGCATTTCTGCTGTTTCAGCCAGCGCGATCTGCCCCTGCGACACGTCTCGGTTCAGAAAATTGATCTGACCGGCGAGATCGGCAGCCTCATTCTCTAGCCGTGTCTTGTCCTGTGCAAGCCCGGCCGCGTCCTGAAGCGCCAAGTTCAATTGTGCCTGCAAGTCGTCGGCCCTGGCCGTCTCATCTGCCAATGAGCTCTCCGACAGATCGACAGCGCTTTGGAGCGTCGCATAGTCACTCTGCTGCGTATCAAATTGAGTCCGCAGATCCGTGAGCTTGTCCTGGCTCTCCTTCAACTCTCGCCCGCTCTTCGTCAACGAGCGCTGCAAGGCCGAGGCATTCGATTGGAGCTCGTCGGCTTTGCGACCTGCACGTGAACGGCAGATCAGCCAGGCGACGATGAATCCGACAACGAGAGCGGCTGCCAGATATCCTAACTGTACGGTATCCATTGCAATCCTCCCGGACTAGGTTTCGTTGCTTGCAGGACTCATGTGTGCGTCTAGTTCGCTCTGTAACGCAGCGATCCGCGTGTTCGCCTGAACAATCTGTTCATCCTTCATCTGAATCATGGTCGAAGTGAGCAATGCCAGTTCACCGGCAACATCGCCACGGACATGTTGCAGCTTGGCGTCCATTTCATCTCTCATCGCTGTAACCGTGGCCAGATGCTCTTGGGTCTCTGCCAGATCAGCTTTGGTGAGCGTCAATTCCGCCTGAGTTTGCTCCAGTTGACCGCGGATCTGAACGGCTCGGGCGAAGGCCTCATCCAGGGCCGTCACCTTGTGCTCGATGTCCTCAGCCTCTGCTTCGGCCACTTGCTTCACTTCATCAAACTGTGCGGCTTGGTCGATGAGTTCGGATTGAAGGGCAGCATTGGCAGCAGAGAGGTTCGACAGTTGCTCAGAGAGCTCGGCATTCATCTGCGTCGCCGCATCCAACTCCGCCTTGAGCGATGCAGCCTGATCATTGGCCACGCTTAGGCTCGCCCGTAGGGCATCCTGTTCAGTCACCGCCGTCGATTGAGCATCTTCCAAATCGGTGCGGACCTGGGCGAACTCATCTTCACGTGCCGCCAAGTCCGCATCGACTGCATTCTTGGCGTCGGTCATAGACTGAAGTTGCTGCTGGACGTCGTCCAGCTCTTTGCGCACATCACTCAAACTAGACTGGGCATCGGAGAGATCCGACTGCACCGACTTGGTCTCGCGTCGAGCGCTCGCTAGATCGTCGTCGCCTGTTTTCAATTTGGCCTTAGCGCTGCTGAGTTCACTCTCGAGTTCCTCCTGACGGCGGTGCGCGGGAATCCGCGTAAAGAGCCATCCAAGAATGAGACCTAGCACCAATGCTACGATCAGGGGAACCCAATCCACCGGTGTTTGTGGAAGCCACTCCATCATAGTGTTTTACTCCTTGAGGCGTTCTGAATCCGTTGACGTCAGTGTTCTAACGACCGTAAAAGAAGGCAGAATGTTACGTATGACAGTATTCGAAAACGCAATCCGCCTGCAAATGGTCTTATTAAAAAGCGCGACTACGCGAATACAAGAGTAGAAAAGCGGGAAAAAGCGCACGTTGAATCTCTCTACATTGTAACCTGTTTCGCGCACTTCGCAAGCGTCGGTAATCGACCGATTCATTCGACCGATTCGGCGCAGGATTGACTATCAGCAATTGAAGTCAACTTGACACTTCGTGCAGGGCCTCAACAGGTGTGCACATTTCCGGTGATCCATGATCGTGACTTCATGATTCGCTTTGCGGCAAAGCCTGACGCAGTATGCACTGACCCGGCAAAGAGGTCATCCAACGCAACATACGTATAGCCGACCTGCCGACGACTACACGAAAATTTAGATTTTCATTCCATCCGAAGTGCTGATGGTTGCCGAACCCCAGAGAATATCCTGGAAAGGCATTGTATTTGGAGGGGTTTTCATTGAGACAACGGAGATCGACTACAGCCAGATTTCACCAATGTCGTGCATGATACAAGCCTGAGATTCGTTGCCCAATCGGGGAGACTCACCGCCAACTTGAGGGTTCGACATCAGGGCGAGTGTCGCCACAATTGATTAGCATGTTCAGGTTTGAACCTGGGAAGGACAAAAATGGCCGGCAGCAAAGAGAGTGAAAAGATCAAGAAAAGCGACGCCGAGTGGCGGGCCCAACTCACGGGCGAGCAGTATAACGTGACACGAAAGCAGGGGACCGAACGCCCGTTTACAGGCGAATATTGGGACACCACGGACGAAGGCGTCTATGTATGTGTTTGCTGCGGAGAACCGCTCTTCAGTTCCGAGACCAAATTTGATGCCCATTGTGGTTGGCCCAGTTTCTACGCACCGATCGATGAAAGCAATGTTGAGACCGAGACTGACTTCAAGCTGATCATGCCGCGTACCGAGGTCCATTGCCGCAAGTGCGATGCCCATCTCGGCCACGTCTTCAACGATGGACCTGCGCCAACGGGCCAGCGCTATTGTATGAACTCGGCATCGCTCAAACTGCATAAAACTGGGGACGGCGCAGCCGACGAATAGAGTCTCGCAAAAAGTAGCGCAGCGAATTCCATCGTTGCGTACATCCACTATGCACCAAGGAGGGTTGGCTGATTGCTAGCCCTCTTTTTTTTGTGGTTCTCCCAGATCTTGTGTGGTTGACATCGCATCGTGGTGCGAACTTCCCCATAGGCATCGTGTTGAAGGGGAATCATTCCCTACATCTATGTCACAATCTTCCAGTAACTCGCAGAGAATGCCGCCGTGCAATCATGGACCTTGGTAAAAACCTACATCGAAGAGTCCAATGCGCAACCGGATTCTCACAGCCAAAGGAGCAGTGAGCCTTGAATCGTGCAACTCGACAACCCCACAAGTGGTGGCAGATCGGCATAATCTATCAGATCTACCCACGTTCGTTTCAGGACAGCAACGGCGACGGCATCGGCGATCTCAACGGCATCCGCCAAAGACTCGACTATGTCAAAAGCCTCAATGTGAACGCCATCTGGCTCTCACCCATCTTCCCCTCACCCATGGCCGACTTCGGCTATGACGTAGCTGACTACACCGGTATCGAGCCGATGTTCGGCGACATGGCTGATTTTGATCGCCTCTTGGCCGAAACCCACGCTCGCGGCATGAAGCTGCTGCTGGATCTGGTGCCCAATCACACGTCGGACCAGCACGAATGGTTTGTCGAGAGCCGCAGCAGTCGAGACAATCCGAAACGAGACTGGTACATCTGGGCAGACCCTGGCCCTGACGGCGGCCCGCCCAACAACTGGCTCAGCTTCTTCGGCGGCTCAGCCTGGACCTACGACGAACAGACAAAGCAATACTACCTGCACCAGTTCGTGACGGAGCAACCCGAACTGAACTACCGAAATCCGCAGGTCCTAGAAGCCATCTTGGGCGAGATGCGCTTCTGGCTCGAGCGAGGCGTGGACGGCTTCCGGGTGGACGTGATCTGGCTCATGATCAAAGATGAACAACTGCGAGACGAACCGCTCAATCCCAACTGGGACGGCGTCAATCCACACTTCAGCCTCCAACATATCTACACTGCCGACCTGCCTGAAGTCCACCAAATCATCCGGCGCATGCGTGCGCTGCTGGATGAATACGACGACCGCATGATGGTCGGAGAGATCTACCTGCCCAACGAGCAGCTCATGACTTACTACGGTCAGGCCTACGATGAATGCCATCTGCCCTTCAATTTTCAGCTGATTCTGACGCCCTGGGAAGCGGCGGCTGTACGCAAAGCCGTCGATGACTACGAGAAAGCCCTGCCTGACCAGGGGTGGCCCAACTGGGTGCTCGGCAACCACGATCAGCATCGCCTTGCCAGCCGGGTCGGTCCGCACCAGGCACGCGTGGCCAACATGCTGCTACTCACCCTGCGCGGCATCCCCACCTGCTACTATGGCGACGAAATCGGCATGCAAAACGTGCCGATACCACTCGAATTCGTCCAGGATCCGCCGGCCGTCAACCAACCTGAGATCGCCCACATCGTCGGCCGCGATCCCGAGCGAACACCGATGCAATGGGACGCCTCGCTCAATGCCGGTTTCGCAGAAGCTGGTGTCCAGACGTGGCTGCCGCTTGCTGATGACTACGCGCAGGTCAATGTCGCCAGTCAATCTGGGGATCCTGATGCCATGCTCTCCTTCTTCCGGGCGCTGAGCGCATTGCGCCAGTCCGAGCCGGCGCTCATGGTGGGCGACTATGCGTCCATCGACGTGTCTGCGAATCAGATCTTTGCCTATACTCGACGCACGCAGGCAGCCGATTCCTTCCTGATTGCGCTAAACTTCGGTGCAGATGCACACAACATCGATCTGAGCACGATCGGATCGTCGGCATCCATCGCCCTCAATACGACGATGGATCGCACAGGCGCGGTTGATCTGGGCGCGCTGGCGATTGGGCCCAACGAAGGCATGGTTCTGCGCTTGACCTAGATTCCATTGACGTTTGACGAAATCATCCTGGTCCGGAAGGAATGCAATGGGTAGCGGTCTCGCCTCACCCAGCCATGGCGCTAGAGGCGCCATGGCTGTCCCTCTCCAAAAAGGTTCTCTGAACAATTGTGGGGTGCACAATCCGACCTCCGGGAGGTATCCGAGGAATCTCTGCCCTGAATGCCATTTGTGGACACCTCCCGGAGGTCTAGCCCCACAATTCCTCAGAGAGCCTCCAAAAATCGGAGAGGGACGCGTAGCCACTTGCAAATCTATGAGGTTCAGGAGGCGCAGCAGGGTGAGGCGACTCTGAACACACCCCACCTATGCCAGTGTTCAACAATTAACCTTCAACATCGCGGAATCTGAATTTTCAGCAAAACCGAACGTTGGCCGATATGATGGCCGAAGGGTACACTGTCCGCTGAAAACGTTCACCCACGCCCATTGACAGGACTATGATGGCCGCAGAAACCGAGTTAGAAACCGAGTCGATAACCGGGTCCGGCATGGCCAAGACTGAAGCGGACCGCCGTTGCGTACTCTCGCATTTTCAGGCACGTACACTGCTGGAAGCGCGCAACACAGGCGTGACCGAGGTCGAGTGCAGTCTCGACCTCAACATCAGCACCGACATGCTCTCGGTGAGCGCTGACGGCGTCGTCCTGCCCGATGAAAGCACGCTCTCCTGGGCAGTCCTGACCGAGGTCGAAAAGACCCCGAACAGCTGCTTCGTGGCAGAAAACGGCGAGGTGTCGAAGATCCGGACATTCTCAGAAGAGACTCAGCGCTATTACAGCCTGATGCCTACGTCCGGTGCGCCCACCATGCTGATCTCGGGCATCCCAATGCATCGCATCAAGGGGACCGATCCCCACAAGGATACGCTCGAGAAGATCAAGGCGGCCAAGCCGATCTTCGGGCCGGTGCTTGATACGGCGACCGGGCTCGGCTATACAGCCATTGCCGCGGCAGCCAAGGCCGACCACGTCACAACCGTCGAGTTTGATCCCGCCGCCCTTGAGGTTGCCCGATTGAATCCTTGGTCCCAACGTTTGTTTGACAACCCCAAGATCACACAAAGGCTGGGCGACAGCTACGACGTTGTCCCCGAGTTGGATGACGGCACTTTTGCCCGCATCATCCACGATCCGCCCATGTTCAACCTGGCCGGTCACCTCTACAGCGAGGACTTCTACGCTGATCTCTATCGCGTGCTGCGACGCAACGGCAAGCTCTTTCACTACATCGGCGATCCCGACAGCAAGTCGGGCGCCAATGTCACGCGCGGCGCCATCAGGCGGCTGCAAGCGGTCGGCTTTCGCAAAGTGCAACGCCGTCCACGCGCGTTCGGCCTCGTCGCGGTCAAGTGACTTGGAGATTGTCACTCGGCCCGTTGCGGATCGCGCCTCCCAGCCGCCCACAGATCGGGAGAGGAGCCAGTTCCCTCTGGCCCAGAACGGCTAATCCAACCAGAACTACCCAAAGAGAGCCGAGGAGCAACCCATGGCCGACCCATCCACTCGACGCGACTCCGCCTACCACTCCGACTACCACACGATCAACGACTATCTCAATTTCGGCGACTTCAAACCTGCGTTGCGCAACATCATCCGCCAGGGCCAGACGCCGCTGACCGTCGGCCTCTTCGGCGCGTGGGGCGCGGGCAAGACCAGCCGAACGGGAGCGCAGCGTCCCCAGCGGTAATGCGCCGTCAGGCGCCCGCGCGAGGAGCACTACAACGGATTGAGCGTGGGACGGATTTGCGGTCGTGGGCTCAAATCCGTCCGTTTCGCGAAAGAACGCGTTGCCCGATAACCCGTTGGGGCATGTGTACGGGCGGGAATCGATACCGATTTGCCCCAATCGTCCGCCCGCCCGTTCACGTGCCCGTCACGGCCAAGCGTGATTTGTTAGCGACGGGCACGTGAACGGGCGAACGAAGGTGCTCGGATCCGTGGCGTGTTTTCCGCCCCACCACATGCCCCTACACTTCTCGACTCGCTAGCCCCGCACATAAAGGACGAACTGACGGATCCTCCAAACACGCTCTTCACGATCTCCTCACAACTTCCCGCTTCGCTGGATTCAGGGCGACCCGAAGGCGCCCTACTTGCGAAATCCAACATATTACCAGCGACCAGGACCCACCAATGACGACAATCGATCTGACTAGCCAATTGCTCACCTGGCTCGTAACCTACGGTTCGCCCGTCGTTGCGCTGGTGCTGATAGGCACAACCATGGGGGCACCGGTGCCGAGCACGCTGCTCGTCATTGCCGTCGGTGCTAGAACCGATTCCAACGGATGTCCTGTAGGGCGGAATGCCATTCCGCCTGGCTGAGCAATGCTGGGCTTGGCTGGTCGGATTGCCAATCCAACCTACGAATGCAGCGTAGGGCGGAATGGCATTCCGCCTGGCTGGGCCTTGCGGGCTTGGCTGGTCGGATTGCCAATCCAACCTTCGGATGCCGCGTAGGGCGGAATGGGATTCCGCCTGGCTGGGCCTTGCTGGGCTTGGCTGGTTGGATTGCCAATCCAACTTACGAATGCAGCGTAGGGCGGAATGGCATTCCGCCTGGCCGGGCAGTGCTGGGCCAGGCTGGCCGGATTACCAATCCAACTTACGAATGCAGCGTAGGGCGGAATGGCATTCCGCCTGGCTGGGCTATGCTGAGCTTGGCTGGTCGGATTGCCAATCCAACCTACGATGCTATATGGATACAGATAGAATATGGACACAGATAGAGCTATACCTGCTCAAAATAACCCATGGCAGGTATAGCTCCATCTGTGTCTCATCCGCGCAAATCCGCGTTCATCTGTGGCAAATGCTGTTCCTCACACCTCAGATGGCGATCTCTTCCATCTCCTCGCCCTCGGCTGCACCCTCGACCGCACCCTTGATGATGTCGAACTCGGTGCGCAGCGTGTTGCGGAAGGCGCTGACGTCGATGGAGTGGACGACCAGGTTTGCCCCCATCTTGGCCCAGCGAATCTCCTGCGCCATCGAGTCGCCGCCGTAGACGATGTGGATGCCCGCACCCAATCCGGCAGCGTGGGCTTTGGTGATGATCTCGTCCACGGCCTCGACAAAGATGGGGTTGAAATACTGGCCGGGAATGCCCAGATTGCAGGAGAGGTCATTGGGGCCGATGAGCACGGCGTCCAACCCCTCGACGGCCAACAGGTCATCCAGGTTGTCCATGGCGGTACGGCTTTCGATGTTAATGATGGCCACACCGTTGGCATTTTGCTTGGCCAGGAACTCGTCCACTTCCGGCTCCAACGGCTTGACGCCGTTGAGCGCATCGTAGAGTTTCTTGCCCTTGAGCGGGCGATACTTGACTGCACCGACCAGCGCACGCACCTGGTCGACGGTCTCGACGTAGGGGGCGATGACGCCCTGTGCGCCGCCGTCCAGCACCATGGCCGCCGCGAAGGGATCGGGGCTGGGGATGCGCACGATGGGGGCCATGCCGTTGGCCGCGTAGAGCTGGCACATCCACGAGAGCTTGTTGCGGTCCTGTGCGATGTGCTCGGTGTCGATGAAAGCAAAGTCCAGCCCGATGGACGCGGCTGCAGCCGGCCACTTAGGCGATTCGGAGACAATCATGGCGCCGTAGACGTGTTCGCCGTTGTGCAGTTTTTCACGCATTTCTTGGCCGTTCATTTTTATTCCTTCCGGTCGTGGTTATTGGTGCTTCTCTTTTTTGCCACAGATAAACGACTGATTTTCACAGATGATATTCACGGAAAATATCCGCGAGAACCCGCCATATCCGCGTCATCCGCGTTCTATCCTTTAGCCAATCCTAGAACCCCTGCTTCATGTCGATCTCATTGCGCAGCGGTCGTTCGCCGGCGACGAAGCGATCCAGGTTCTCGATGAAGATGTCGAGGATATGCCGGCGTTCGAACTGGGTGCCGCCTGCGATGTGGGGCGTGATCAGTAGATTGTCCAGATCCCAGAGTTCGCTCTCTTCGGGCAGCGGCTCGGGCTTGAAAACGTCCAGCGCAGCCGCGGCGATGCGCTTGCTGCGCAGGACATCAGCCAGGGCGGCTTGGTCGATGATGCCGCCGCGCGACATGCCCAGCAATATGGCCGACGACTTCATGCGCGCAAGCTGCTCCGCGCCGATCATGTTGTCGGTGTCCGGCGTGTGGGGCACGGTGACGACCACATAGTCAGACTCGGCCAGCAGGCGGTCGAGCTGATCCAGGCCCCAAAGTTCATCGGCAAACTCGCCCGGATTGTTGGGGAAGAGATCGACGGCGATGACGCGCATATCGAAGGCCGAGGCGCGTTTGGCCAGGGCACGGCCAAAGGCCCCATAGCCGATGATGCCCATGGTGCTGCCGGTCAGTTCGACCAGCGGCCCACGCACTTCCCACATGGAAAAGTTTTTCTTCTGTTGCTCGAAAATGCTGTGGCGGATGCCGCGCGTGAAGGCCAGGATCATGGCCATGGAGCTTTCGGCCAAGCAGGCGCCGTGGGTGCCGCGTGCGCTGGTCAGGATCACATCGGAGGCGACCAACTCAGGGATATTCAGGTAGTAGTTGATGCCGGAACTGGGCGATTGGATCCACTTGAGTTTCTCAGCTGCGAGGAAGGCCTCCAGGCTGATCCAGCCCATGTAGACGTCGGCGTCGCCGATCATGGCGGCGGTCTCTTCGCGGGTCGGGCAGTGGGTGAAGGTCAGATCCGGGTAACGCGCTTGCAGGTCGGGGATGGCGGTTTCCAGCCCCATCGGCGTAGCGCCGATCAAAATGTTCATGGTCTCTCTTCCTGTGTGGAAATGGCTGTTGGTCTGATGACACACCCACAAGCATACTGCACACCATGCCAGAGGAGCAACCGCAAAGATCGGGGCAATGGCGTCCGAATTCCGATTGCGGGAATGAATTCCGTTCAGAGGCTGCCGGCCATGCCGACCCCACAGTTGCAGTGTCGACAGATCGATAGGGGCCGGAACCTCACCTGGCCTGTGACGGGTCCTGCTCGCTGGTGATCTGTTGATCGCCCGCGAGACATACAGAAAACAAACGTTCTGCCGATGAAATTCTGACACTGATAGGGTAGAATTGGAGTCAACACAAGGCCAATCCAAGGGGATAATTCTCCCAAAGTCCCCGGCACAGCCCACAGACGGGATCTCCGGACCAGACTTCAACTGGGCCGTGCCGGGGACTTGCGCTGCAGCATCTTTTTCTCTGGAACGGCCTAGGCGAAAAAAGACCCCGACAGAAACGTCGTGGTCCAGGTTGTGTACGACATTGAACGTTCAAAATTTGGTCTGGTACTGCGTAGAGCGCGACCCTTGTGGTCGCCCGCTCAGGACGACGGCAGGCCCAGTCCTTACGAACACCTAGGTGTTTTCTTGACGTCCAATATGTCCTAGCCAACATTCAGAGAGAAGACAACTATGAGACACGAAAAATACACCCAGAAAGCCCGCGAGGCCATCGCAGGGGCCCAAGAGACCGCAGCCCAAATGGGCCATTCAGCGCTGGAGCCGGCGCACTTGCTACGCGCCCTAATCACCCAGGAGGAGGGCGTTGTACCGTCGGTCATCGACCGCGCCGGTGCGGATGCCGCCATGATCCTGCAGAGCATCGACCAGGCGCTGGCAGCCCTGCCGCGTGCATCGGGCGCATCGCTCCAGGTTGGGGCGAGCCAGGCTGCGGTGGCCGTGATCCAGGAGGCCGATCAGATTGCGACCAGCATGAAGGACGAGTACGTCTCGACCGAACATCTGCTCATGGCGCTGGCATCGACCACCAACAAGATGCGCGATCTGCTGGCCCGCCACGGCGTCGACTACAACGCCATCGTCCAGGCACTGGCCGGTATTCGCGGCAACCAGCGCGTCACCAGTGACAACCCTGAAGCCCAGTACGAGGCGCTCTCCAAATATGGCCGCGACCTGACCGAAGATGCACGCAAGGGCAAGCTCGACCCGGTCATTGGCCGCGACGAGGAGATTCGCCGCGTCATCCAAATCCTGAGCCGTCGCACCAAGAACAATCCGGTGCTCATCGGCGAGCCGGGCGTGGGCAAGACGGCCATCGCCGAAGGGCTGGCTCAGCGTATCGTTAACGGTGACGTGCCCACCGGCCTGCGCGACAAAAAGCTGGTCTCGCTGGACATCGGTTCGCTGGTGGCCGGGGCCAAGTACCGCGGCGAGTTTGAGGAACGGCTCAAGGCCGTGCTCAAGGAGATCGCCGAGGCTGAGGGGCAGATTCTGCTCTTCATCGATGAGATGCACACGTTGGTCGGCGCGGGCGCGGCCGAGGGCAGCATGGACGCCTCCAACATGCTCAAGCCCATGTTGGCGCGTGGCGAGCTGCACACCATCGGCGCTACGACATTGGACGAGTATCGCAAGTATATTGAAAAAGATGCGGCGCTGGAACGGCGCTTCCAGCCCGTCTATGTCGATCAGCCCAGCGTCAACGACACCATTCGCATCCTGCGTGGGCTCAAGGAGCGCTACGAGACCCACCACAGCGTGCACATCACCGACGACGCCGTGATCGCTGCGGCTCAACTGAGCAATCGCTACATCACCGATCGCTTCTTGCCCGACAAGGCCATCGACCTCATCGACGAGGCCGCCAGTCGCCTGCATATGGAGATCGATTCCAAGCCGCAGGCGTTGGACGAGATCGACCACGAGATCATGCAGTTGGAGATTGAGCGCGAGGCGCTGCGCAAGGAGACCGACGAGGCCGCCAAGGGGCGGCTGGCCACGCTGGAAGAGACGCTGGCCAACTTGAAGGAGGAGAGCGCACAGCTCACCACCCGCTGGCAGATCGAGAAGGAGGCCATCGATCAGGTTTCTCATCTGCGCGAGGAGATGGATCGAGTGCGCATCGAGATCGAACAGGCGGAGCGCGACTATTCCCTGGAGCGAGCGGCCGAGCTACGCTATGGCACCTTGCAACAGCTCGAAGCACAACTAGCCGGAGCGGAAGAGCGTGTGCGCAGTCTCCAGGGAGAGAACGCGCTGCTCAAGGAAGAAGTCACTGGCGAGGAGATCGCCGCCGTGGTCAGCAAGTGGACGGGCGTGCCCGTTTCCAAGCTGCTGGAAGGTGAGCGCGATAAGCTGATTCGCATGGAAGACGAGCTTCACCGCCGCGTCGTAGGCCAGGATGAGGCCGTGAGCGCGGTCTCGGCAGCCATCCGTCGCAGTCGCGCCGGCCTTCAAGATCCGAACCGCCCCGTGGGCAGCTTCATCTTCCTAGGACCGACCGGCGTCGGCAAGACCGAGCTGGCGAGAACCCTGGCCCAGTTCCTCTTCGATGATGAGCAGAACATCGTACGCATTGACATGAGCGAGTATCAGGAACGACACACGGTGGCGCGGCTGCTTGGCGCACCTCCCGGCTACGTGGGCTACGACGAGGGCGGCCAGCTCAGCGAGGCAGTGCGCCGGCGCCCCTACTCGGTGGTGCTCTTCGACGAGATCGAGAAGGCCCATCCTGAGGTCTTCAACGTGCTGCTCCAGGTGCTGGACGACGGTCGGCTGACCGACGGCCAGGGTCGCACGGTCGATTTCCGCAACACCATCATCGTCATGACCAGCAACATCGGCAGCCAGTACATTCTGGATGTGGCCGGGCTGGATGAGCAGGTCGAGGAACGGGTACGCGAGGCCTTGCGCCAGCACTTCCGGCCTGAGTTCCTCAACCGGGTGGACGAGATTGTCATCTTCCACGCCCTGCAAAAAGCGCAATTGATGCACATCGTCAACATCCAACTGGAACGCCTGCAGGCAATGTTGGCTGACAGGGAGATCACCCTGTCGCTCTCAGACAGTGCAAAGGCCTTGGTGGTCGATCAGGGCTACGATCCGGCCTACGGCGCACGTCCGCTCAAGCGAGTCATCCAACAGCGGATTGTGGACAGGTTGGCTGTCGAAATTCTAGACGGCAGCGTGTTGGACGGCGATCACGTGTTAGTCGATGCAGCGTCCGATGCAGACGGCGAGGAGTTTGTTTTCACGACGATGGTCGTTGATAAGGAAGCAGAAAACGAGGCTTTCGGAGAGCCGATGCCAGCATAACCTTCAGCAACGCTTGACCAGACATTTGAGCTAATAAAATGCGCGGAGGGGGTAGACCTAGGTTGCTCAGGTCTACCCCCTCCGCGCATTTTCCGTCAAATTCATCGCCTGCGATGCATTGTGCGACGCTTTGTGCGACGTATCGGTAACACACCCCGGCTATGGTGGGAATCAAGAAGGAAACACAACAGAGAATGCCCCGACAACAGTGAAGAGTACCAGTTCGAGAAACGAGGAGAAACATGAAGAGCCCAATCGTAACCATCGCGGAGATAGCCTGGGCCCGACACTTCGAGCGAATGCTCGATAACACAAAGGAGCAAATCATGAACCGCAAAGCCATCGAGACTCTAACCGTATCCCTGTTCACCTTTGTCGCTCTATTCGCCCTGTTCGTCGCACCGGTTTCAGCCGACGACGGCATACCCAATCAGATCAAGGACCGCGGGGAACTGGCCGCATACCACGCTTCGCAGGGTTTCGGCCCCGCCCCGGAGGTGAGCTATCAGGTCTGGATTGAACAGCCGGCGGAACCGGGATTCCCCGAACAGATCGCCGACCTTGGTGAACTGGCCGCCTATCATGAACATGCGAGCGAGGGCCGGTCCCCATCGATGAATCCGACCGTGAATATCGTCTTCCAGCGTGGCTACGCATCGTTTGAGCAAATTGGCGAGGGGGAGCAATTCACCCAATATCCGGCGCATCTGGTCAGCGGCAGTGTACCTGCTGCCGGTACGCTGGTCTCGGTCGAGGCCATGAACGAACCAAAAACGTGGGAGCAGATCGCCGACCTGGGTGAACTGGCAGAATATAAGGCACATCTCCACGATATCGCGGCGCCGGCGCAGAACCTGACAGTTTGCATCCGTATGGTCGAAGAGCACGGGATGTATGAGCAAATTGAGGACTTGGGGGAACTGGCAGCCTACCATGAAGTGACGGTTGGAGGCGCCGCTCCACGAGCCGACACCTTCCAGGACATCTTCGTCATGGTCGACCGCCAGACCTACGAGGCACTGCTGGTCCAGTAAACGTCAGACCGCAAGAATAGAACGACTTCCGACTCCCTGCCGATCCCTCCGGCAGGGAGTCTTTCTATTACAGATCATCTGACACGGCGCCCAATGCCAACAGCGCCGTTCTCTGAGCGTCGGTGATCCCGGTCACGCCGCTGATATCGGTGCGTTCGTACGGGCGGTCAATGCGCAGGACAGTGATACAGGGATCGATGCTGCCTGCCAGTGCAGCTTGGACATCCCATACTCTGATGGTCTCGTCTTCGCCGCAACTGGCCAAGAGGCGACGATTCGGACTGAACCTGATATCTTTCACACCGGCACTATGCCCAAAGAGTTTGGCGCCATGCCCCCTGCTAGTCATATCCCAGATGTAGACAGCTTGCTCCACACTAGTAGCCAACAAAGATCCATCATCGCTAAGACACGCCGCTCCGACCTGGCCATCGTGCCGTGCCAGGATTCGGTGACCGCAACCGCTACCTAGCGGCCAGAGTTCCACGGTACCATCGGCGCCGCAGGTGACTAGGGAGCCACCATCGTCGGCAAATGCAACGAAAGACGGCGCCCCCTTTATGGTTGGTATGGATTGCAGCACCCGGCTACTGCCGACATCCCACAACCAGATGTTGGGATTCCAATCGGCGCTGGCCAGGGTATTGGTCACGGGACTGAAGGCAACGGAGGCAATGATCTCCGTGTGGCCGACCAACGTTGTGATACATTTGCCAGTGGCAACATCCCATACATGGATGACTCGATCGTCGCCGGCGCTGGCAAGCCGTTTGCCATCTGAACTGAAGCAGATCGTCCAGACATCACCGATATGGCCATTCAGTGTCTCGTGGAGCCGACCGCTGCTGATGTCCCACAGATAGACAGACTGGTCCCAACTCCCTCCGGCCAACAGGTTACCTCCCGGCTGGAAACGAAGGTCTGTCACTACACTGCCGCAGTCGTGCCAGGATAGACAAGGCTGCTCGCTCCAAGCGCCGGCTTCTAAGGTCCACAGATGAACCGAACCGTCATCGTGTCCGCTGGCGAGCTGACGACCGTCTGGGCTGAAGGCAACAGTCCAGACCCGATTCAGATGGCCCCATATCTGCCGCACCGGTCGAACGCTGTCGGCCGTACTCGCCCTGTCAGCGCCGCCCGACGCCTCAACCTGCCACAGGCGGATGGTCTGATCGTTGCTGCCACTCACCAGCATCGCTCCATCAAGCCCATAGGTTGCCGACGTTACCTTGTCGCTGTGACCGGTCAAGACATTCATCGGTTGGTCCTGTCTGGTTGGGACGCCAAGGCCATGTGCGGTCGGGCCATTGAGCACCCAGATGCGCAATGTCCGATCTTCGCTAGCCGTGACCAGGCGTTTGCCATTGGGGCTGAAGCAGATGGAACGGACCCAACCGGTGTGGCCGTGGAAGTCAGGACTGGTCGCTCATCCCCTTCGCCGATGGTAGCCGTATCCCAAAGAGCGGCAGTATTATCCTCTCCGCCGGTTGCTAGAAGACCACCATCCGGGCTGAAACGGAGCGCCCAGATTGCTCTGTCATGTGCGCACAGAATGTGCGCCGGCTGGACGTTGTCCCGCTCCCTTGTCTCCTCCACCCGCCAGAGAAACGTTCGCCCATCACCGCCGGCACTGGCCAGTGTATGGCCATCGGGACTAAAATCGAGTGCAAGGACACGAGCATCGTGACCGGACAGGACATGCATGGCATGCACGGTCAGTCGCGTGCGCCTGTCACCGAGTCGGCTCAAATCGGCCAATTGCCACAGGCGAACCGTGCCGTCAATGCCGGCGCTGGCCAAAATCTGTTCATTTGGATGGAACGCGACCGCCCAGACCGGGGCAGTGTGGCCCTCACAGGAGGCCAAGGCCTCCCCGCTACGGCCATCCCAGAGCAGCACTCTGCCGTCGTCGGCGCCGCTGGCCATCAGGCGTCCGTCCGAACTGAATCTGACACAATTCACACCGCTGGTGTGACCCTCACAGATTGCCACCGGCCGCGTATCTTGCCGACGCCAGATGCGTACGAAGCCGCTCCCGCCGCCAGCGGCCAACAGGCTGCCGTCAGGGCTGATCGCCACTGACATGACGTCCCCAACGGAATCGGCAAAGCAAGTCCCGGAAAGATCGGACCGAGACAGGCGAACGTCCTGGAATGCTGCGGTCTGGAGAAAGGCCTGCCATACGGCCATTCCGGACAGATCCAACCCGGCCGATTCATGGCCCAGATGCAGGTAGAGATTGAGTAGATTGCCGCCGGCATAGCCGGGCCGATTCTGCGCCAAACTTCGAAGGTGCGAAAATTGCTCGACTAAGTGATCACGGAGCCGCCGGCGGCCTAGTTCACCTTCGAGCCGTTCGGCTGTGGGCTGCAGCAACAGTCGCCGTTGACTCTGGCGGACGTACTCTTTGGCTTGCGCCAGCATCAGACAGTAGCGGTTGAGCCAGGCATCATCCCCCAGCAAGCCGCCCACGATTTCGCGATAGATCACGTCGATCAGGTGTTGGGTTACGTACTCCATCACCACGTTCTGTTGCGAGAAGCAGGCATCGCTGCGCTCCAGGAGGGAGCGCCGATGCAGTGAGCGCAGTGCTTCCAACAGTTGGCGGCGTGCCGGTGTGTGGACAAAACGTTCCCGCAGTCTGCGTCCATCGACAGGTTCACGCTCAATGGCAAGCCAGGTCATGACCTCTCGCTCGAGCGGACTCAGGCGGTCAAATTGCTCTGTCAACAGCGCCTCGACGCCCCCAAAGATAAGGGTCTCCTCTGCCAAGAAAGCATCGATGTCGCCATCGAAGAGCTCACGGACCGTTTCGGTCAAGAGCTTCAATGCCAACGGATTGCCAGAATAGTTCTCACCCAGGGCTTGCCAGGCATTCGATGAACCGATCAGACCCTTGTCCGCCAACATTGCCTGGATCGCTTCTGTATTCAGATTCGCTAGGTGGAGCGAACGTACCCGGTCTGCATCGCCTTCCAGGGCCGCCACAACTGCGGGCTTCTCCCGGGATGTGAGGAGCAAACAACTTCGGTGGCGACCTTCACCGATCCGTTGCAGCAGTTGACCGTAAGGTTGATAGCCGTCCCGGAAATGACCCACATGGCCGGCGTCGAGGATAGACTCGACGTTGTCAAACACCAGCAACACACGCGTCTTGGCGAGCAGATCGAGCAGTTGACCTATTTGCTGACCTTGGTCCCCGGCCAGCTCAAATTGCTGCTGAGTCGACAGCTGTGGAATCAGGCCCGCCAGAAGTTCATCCAGGGGCGGTGCATTGCGCAATGAACGCCAGACCAGGCTATCGAAAAAGCCTTGCTCCTGATCGGCGACATAGGTAGCAAGCGCGGTCTTGCCCATGCCGCCCATGCCCAGGACGGCAATCAACCGGCACTGTTCCATCATCATCCAGCGATTGATGGCCTCCACCTCAGCATCACGGCCGATGAACTGGGAGACATCAGGCGCCTCGCCCCAGTCGATATTCTGCGCACGTAAACGCGGGACCACAGCTTGCGGCGCCTGGGCGCTAAACAGATCGATCTTGCCGGAACGAATCCGCTCAAACAACTCAACCGTCTCTGTCGACGGCGGTACGCCCAACTCTTCATCCAGTATCCGCTCGACAATTTGATACTGGCGCACGGCCGCTGCCTGCTGGCCGGACCGGGCATAGAGCCGCATCAACTGCCGCTGTGCCGGTTCATGCAGCGGATCGAGAGCCTGCAAACGACGAGCATAGGGCAGGCCGTGCTCAGGCTGCGTAGCATAGGCGTCGATGATTCGCTGGAGTGTATCGGCGTAGCGATGGCGCAGTTCCTCCGCCTCGAAGAACTGCCAATCATCGAACTCGGAGCTGTCAGACAGTGTGAAGCCGGAAAGAAAATCGCCGCGATAGCGCTCGGCTGCACTGAGCCAGGCATCTAACTCTTGGCTACTGCTTTCCTGCAGGAAGAGACAAACGTCCAATTGAATCTGGCTGACCAGCCCCAGGCGAACCTCATCGCCGGCAGTCTCCAGCCAGGCGCCGCCCAACGTTCTGCGCAAGCTGGATAGCTCACGCCGCAGTGCGCCGCGAGCCTTGGACTGGGTGGTTTCCGGCCATAGGAGCGTGGCCAGGCTGTCACGTTGCTGGCCCTCACCGGAAACGGCCAGGTAGGTGAGCAGCGCGAGACTTTTCCGTCGAGAGAAGAGGATTCTCTGGCCGTCAATGGCTACATGGGGTTGGCCGAGGATCTGAATGCACAGTTCAGACATTTGCATGTGTTAGAACCGGAAGTGACCGCGCTACCTCGAGTATCTCATCAGGGATGACCGCTGTCAAGCGAAATTCAGTTTTCTAGGGCGCAATTCAACGCCAGGGCAGGATTCTACGTACCTGGGGCTGATCCCTCCGGTTGTCCTACTTGGCGTTGCTCTGCCAAAGCTGCTGCATCTCTTCACAGCGGCCCAATAGTTCACTGAGCCCACCGGCATCCTCGATACGACCGTCCTTGAGCAGGATAATATTGTCCGCCCGCTGCAAGGCGGCCCGGCGGTGGGAAACGACCAGACAGGCAGGCGCGTCATCCTTTTCCGCAAAGAGCCGATCCCACATTGTCTGTTCTGTTTCGACATCCAGCGCGCTGGAGAGATCGTCGAAGATCAATAGGTCCGGTCGGCGCACAAACATACGCGCCGCTGCGATTCGCTGCACTTGTCCGCCCGAGAGCTTCACCCCGCGTGGCCCCACGACTGTCTCCAGCCCATCTTCCAATTGCTCGATATCATCCTCCAGCACCGCGGCAAAGACCGCCGCGGCCAATGCCGTTTCGCTCACTTGGCCATCATCCCGCCCCATCAAGATATTCTCGCGCACCGTCTCACTGAACAAGCGCGGCGTCTGCGGCGTGTAGGCAACATTCGGCGGCACGAAGAAGGCAGCCGGCTGGTCGACTCGATGATCATTCCAGTCGATATCCCCTTTTTCACGAAGGTGCATCCCCAACAGGGACTCCAACAGCAGCGATTTCCCGGCGCCGACCCGCCCAGTGACAACCACGAACTCTCCCTTGGCAACCGACAGATTGATGTCAGAAATCACTGCTCCCGTCTCGCCGTCGTTGCCGCTGCCGGGGCGCATGGTCAGGCCGGTCACTGTCAATTCACGCAACGGCTCAGCGGGAATCAGCGACCCAGATGTTGTGTGCGCATCAGGTTTCTCCCTCAGATGCGGTCGACTTACATCAAGCAGCTTCGGACGCTCTGGAACGGGCACGAGTTCATCGAGCCGCTGCATCGAGATATCACCCTGCCGCACATCACGCAACACCTCCTGAATCCATCTCACCAACTCCTCCACTTGGCCACCACCTAGAGCGATGTAGCTGATGAAGAGCGCTAGATCGCCCACCGACAGCGCCCCGCTGCGCATGTAGCCGGCGGCAAAGAGCAATAGCAAGCCGATTGTGATCAAGGCGGTCGTCTCATTCATGGAGCGCACGAGGCTGTTGAAGACGGCATCGCGTGTGGCGGCCACACGGCGCGCTTCGCTCAGTTGGTCGAAACGCCCAACCGTGGCGTTTTCGGCCCCCGCCACCTTGATGGCCTGGACGCCGTTGAGCAACTGGGTCAGCAGACCCGACACCTGCTCCGATGTCTCACGCGCAGCTCGATGGTAGCGCTCGATCCGCCCGCCCAGCGCCTGCATGAACAGGATAGAAAGCAGCGCCGGTACGAAGGCGAGGATGGCCAGTGGTACGCTGATGCTGAAGAGCACCCAAAAAGTGATCGCAGTTGAGATGACAAAACCGCTGCCGTAGGTTGTCAGGTAGACGGCTTCGGCGATCGCCTCAGTATCCCCTTCCAATCGGTTGACCACCTCGCCCGAGCTGACAGGAGCCCGAAAACCAGTTGCCTGCATGATCGTGCGAAAGAGGTTGCGACGGGTCAGATATTCGAGCGTGTAGTATTGATAGGCGGAACTGCCCGCCGAACCGAGTTCCAACACCTGGACACCGACCCGGGTAAGCAGATAGAGAAAGATCAGAATGGCGACATAGCGTACGGCCTCGGCATCCAGCGGCTGACCTTGCCCCATGGCCGATAGCGCATCCAGATACTCGCGCATGATCAGGCCATAGGCAAGTGGCAGGCTCATGTAGAGCGTGCTCATCAGCCAGACGACAATGGAGAGCAGCGGTGTCGCTTTCAGGTAGCGCCAGAAGTAGTGCCGTTTTCCTACTGCCTGGGTCTGGGTCATCGTCAACGTCTCCACAGTGGACATGCTCATGCCAGCACCTCCTCAAGGCCCGTACGCAGCAGACCGGAGAAGATCGAGTCCGGGTCGTTGACCAGTTCGGCGTATGCGCCCAATTCCTTCACCGCGCCCTCTTCCAGGATCAGAATGCCGTCGGCCCGCTCAACCGTGGAGAGCCGGTGGGCGATGATGATGCTGGTGCGATCGGCAAGCAGCCCATCCAGCGCCCGCTCCAGCAGCCCTTCCGTGGCCGGATCCAGCCGTGATGACGCCTCGTCCAGAATCACGAGGCCTGGATCTTTGAGAAAGACGCGTGCCAGCGCCAACAACTGGCCTTCACCTGCCGAAAGCCCAACACCATCTCCGGGGGACAGCTCGGTATCCAGGCCAGCCGGCAGCCCGTCGAGCCAGCCGGTCAAGCCCAGGGTACCGATGGCCTCTAGGATTGCACTGTCTGGAATCGAGGGATCGAAGAAGGTCAAGTTATCTCGCACCGATGCTTGAAAGATCTGCACATCTTGGGTCACCATGCCTACCCGTTCCCGCAGATCGTCAACGAAAGCCAGACGCACGTCGACGTCATCGAGCTTGACCGAACCTGCGCCCACGTCGTAGAGCCGGAAGAGCAGACGGGAGAGCGTCGTCTTGCCGGAGCCCGTTCGCCCAAGCAGGCCGAGAACCTGTCCCGGCTGTAGGGAGAAGGAGACATCCCGTAGCACCGGGGTCTCCGGTTGATAGGCGAAATCGACGTGTTCGAACTCAACCGCCAAGGGTTCATGCTCCGGCAGGTTGGTCTTGCCGTCATCCGAGATCAGCGACTGTGTGTCGAGAAGGGCTGAAACTCGTTCGATCGAAACACGGACGCGCTCGAAGATCCTCGAGTTGACGGGCGATACGGTCGAGCGGCCAGTTGAGGATGCCCAGGTAGTAGATGATCAGATAGACTGTACCCAGGGTGATCGACCCGCTGACGTAGAGGTAGGCGCCCATGGCCATGGCGGAAACGGTGCCCAGTCCGTAGAAGGTCTTGGAGAGCGCCCAGCCCAGATCGGTGACCACGTCTGCACGAAACGCCTGCCACTGGCGACGACGAAGCAGTTGGCGGAAGCCATTGACTGTGTAGCCGACAGCGCCGTTGGTCTGGATGTCGGCGATGCCGGCGACCCGCTCTTCCACAAATCCGCTCAGTTCAGCGCTATACTCGCGCTCTTTGCGCCACTCGGGCGCGGCCCACTGCTGATCCCAGATGTGCACGACCAGATAGGCAGCGACAAAGACGGCAAGCAGGGCGGCAATGCGCCAATCCGCGAGGAAGAGCAGAAAGAGGACGCCAATCGTCAACAGTGCACCGCTAATGATTTGAAGCAAAAACTGGGAAAAGAAGTTGGCCAGCCGGTCTACGTCGCCATCGATACGCTGAAGCAATTCGCCGGGCGTATGCCCGTTGTGAAAGGACATGTCCAGGCGAAGAACATGACGCGTAAGGTCACTACGCAGGCCGTTGGTCGCGATCCAAGCCACCTGTTGGCTGGCGTAGGTGACAAAGACGTTGACGATCCGTTGCAGAATCACTACAGTGAGAAAGGCCAGCGCGGCCAAGATGAGCGCCCGCTGGGCGCCGCCTGCCTGCACCGTGTCGATGAAGTAGCGGATGGCCTGAGGACTCAGCAATTGCAGGCCGATGCCGGCAAAGAGCAACACGGCCAAGAGAGCAACCCTGCCCCTCTGTTCTTCGAGGTACTTGTTCAGTAGCGCCAGGTATTGTCGTACTGGAATAGACAAAGTGATACTCCGTTCAGAAAGCGATCAACAGAAAGCCGCAGGCCAATGGCCCGCGGTTTTGATTTGCATCAAGGATGGTCACGGGCGACAGGAACTATCCCGCGACCGCAGTCGACCGACGCGCAATCGTCCAACTGAGAACCGCGTCGATCAAAAAAGGTCACAGAGCATGATGCTCTGTGACCTTTGAAATCCAAGTACGTGTTACCACGACAGCGCCAACCCTACTGGTTGAACGGCGACCCGGAACACTGGTTCACAGAAGCAATGCTCAAACTAAAGGATAGATTTCTGTGTGTTGCCATTTGAGCACCTCCTTTCTGTGATGGGTAGTTGATCAAGCTGATGGGAACAAGGTACCAGAATCTACGGCCGACGTCAACCCAAGTTTTAGGACTCGTCCTGGTCCTCATCCTCAATATTGACCTCTTCCAGCGACCCTGTGACCAGGTAGACTGTGCGCTCGGCAATGTTGGTAGCCAGATCGCCAAAGCGCTCAAGCTCACGAGCCACGCGTAGCAGCTCGTAGGCCGCTTCCACTTTGTCCGGGTTTCCAGTTTCAGCCATCTTGTCCATGATGGCTGTGAAGACCCGGGCATAGAGTGCGTCGACCTCGTCATCCTGCTTGGCAACCAGCCGTGCCATGTCCACATTGCTGTTGGCGTAGGCAATCATCACCTGGTTGAGCATCTTGCCGACCATCACGCCCATCTGGCGCAGTTCCGGCGGCCGCGTCTGGTCAGGATTCTTGAGCAGATGCGGAATCACCTTTGCGATGCCTTTGGCCTGATCGCCCATGCGCTCCAGATCCACGATCATGTTCATCGCGGTCACGACGGTCCGCAAGTCGCGGGCGGCCGGTTGTTGAGTCACAATCAGCGTAAAGCACTTCTCTTCAATGTCATACCTGGCCTGGTTAATGTCCTTGTCTAGAGCCCGAACCTGTTTCGCCTTTTTGACGCTCAATTCGTCAAGCGCCTCCAGTGCCAGCACCAACTCCTCTTCTACCCGGCTGCCCATGAGCAGAATTTCATCACGTAATTCGCCCAACAATCGATCAAAATGAGCACGAGGTTGCATGCAAGACTCCTCTTTCTGCCTCCACGTTGCGGCGGATGGCCCTTGTTGTCGCCCGCAATCAGCCGCGACGTCCGGTAATGTATGCCTCTGTTAGCTCTTCTTTGGGACTGCGGAAGAGGTCAATAGTGTCGTTGAACTCCACCATCTCGCCCAGCCAGAAGAATCCGGTATAGTCAGAAACACGTGCCGCCTGCTGCATGTTGTGGGTAACAATGACAATCGTATAGTCGGTCGCAAGCCGGCGCATCAGATCTTCCACGCTTAACGTCGCCACCGGGTCGAGAGCCGAACAGGGCTCGTCCATGAGAATAACATCCGGCTTGACGGCAACCGTCCGAGCAATGCAAAGCCGCTGCTGCTGCCCTGGATTGAGGCCCAGTGCAGGATCTCCCAGGCGGTGCTCTACTTCGGTCCAAAGCGATGCATCAATCAGACTTTGGCGGACCAAATCATCTAGAGCGTTATTCTTGGCCATGCCCAACACACGGGGACCGAAAGCGACATTGTCATAGATACTCTGTGGAAAGGGGTTTGGCCGCTGAAAGACCATACCGATCTGTTGACGTAATTCTACCACATCGACATCCGGCCCATAGATGTCTCGATCATCCAAGGTGATTTTGCCTTCAGCGCGTGTGCCGGCAATCGTATCGTTCATCCGGTTTAGACAGCGCAGAAACGTTGATTTCCCGCAACCGGATGGACCGATCAGCGCCGTAATCTGATTCTCGTAGAGTGGGATGTTCAGATCCTTCAATGCCTGAAAATCGCCATAGAAAAAGCTGAAATCGCTAACGTCAATTTTGGTGTTCATGATTTTCCGTTCATCATGTTTGTCACTTTCATGGCCGGTTATCCGAATCGTCCCGTGATATAGTCTTCAGTCTGCTGATTGGTTGGATTGACAAACATCTTGCCGGCGTCGCCCATCTCGACGAGGTCTCCGTCGAGCATAAAGGCCGCTCGATCGGCAACCCGCGCAGCCTGCTGAACACTGTGCGGCACCATTACGATGGTGTAGCGTTCCTTCAATTCGAATAGGGAGTGCTCCACCGTTGCCGTTGAAATGGGGTCCAGGCCGGATGTGGGATTGTCCAGTAGAATCACCTCCGGCTCCAATGCCAGGCTGCGGGCGATGCAGAGACGTTGCTTCTGGCCGCCTGAAAGCGCGAATGCCGATGTATTCAGCCGATCCTTGACTTCGTCCCAGAGAGCAGCCTGGCGCAACGAAAGCTCGACCCGCCGATCAAGTTCTCCCTGGTTACGAATGCCTGCCATCTTGGGTCCGTAAGCAAGGTTTTCGTAGATGGTCCCCGGCAATGGGGTCGGAATGGCGAAGACCATGCTAATCCGGCGGCGCAGGCCATAGACGTCGACCTTTCGGTCGAAGACATCTTGCCCGCGGAAGTGCACCGCGCCGTGGTGAGTCGCCCCTTCAGCCAGATCTGACAGACGATTGAAAAGACGCAAAAGCGTCGATTTTCCACTGCGAGCCGGTCCAAAGAGAACAAAGATCTCGTTGGCCTGAATGTCGAGGGTCACGTCTCGCAGGGCTTCGGTCTGGTCTGCGTATGTAAAAAAGAGATTCTGAACAGAAATAACTGGTTCAGCCATGGCTCACCACTCCCGACGACGGCGCATACGGGTCCGCACAAGTGTTGCGATCAGCGTCAACGAGAGCACAATCAGCAGCAAGACGAGTGCGGTACCATATTGGATTGTCATGGGCATGCCTGGCACCTGCGTTGAAATAACATAGAGGTGATAGGGCAGCGCCATGGTCTGGTCAAACAACGACTTGGGCAGTTCCGGCAGGTAGAAGGCCGCCACAGTGAAGAGAATCGGCGCGGTCTCGCCGGCTGCACGACCCAGCCCAAGAATGATGCCGGTGATGATGCCAGGCATTGCCTGCGGCAGTACCTGGTGGCGAATGGTCTGCCAGCGGGTCGCGCCAAGGCTCAGACTGACTGTGCGGAATGACTGCGGCACGGTCAAGATCGCTTCCTCCGCCGTGCTGATGACAACCGGCAACGTAAGGATGCCCAACGTCAACGCGCCGGCGATGATCGACGTTCCCATGCCGAGGAAGAGCACGAACATGCCCAGTCCGAAGAGCCCGTAGACGATAGACGGGATGCCGGCCAGATTCACGATCGCCATGCGGACGGCCCGGGTCAAACGGTTGTCGCCGGCATATTCGGCCAGATAGATGGCAGCAGCGATCGCCAGCGGGAAGGTGGCTATGGCGGTGACGAAGGTCAGAATGACCGTGCCAAGCAACGCCGGCATGATGCCGCCCTCTGTCATGCCGTTGCGAGGCGGCTGGGTCAAAAACTCCCAGCTCAAAGCCGGTATGCCCCGCCAGACGACCATCAAAATGACAAGCACAATGGGGATGACCACGACTGTTGAGATGACGCTTATCAGCACCATCGCCACTCTGTTTGATGTTTGCCTGCTCATAGCTGCCCCCCTCCACGCGACTTACGTGAGCCCTGAGCGCCCACTAGTTTTCCCGCCAGGGTATTGATGGCGAATGTGATCAGGAAGAGCACGATGCCGATGGCGAAGAGTGTGCTGTAGTGCAAGCTGCCCTGGGCAACCTCGCCCATTTCTGCGGCAATCGTAGCCGTCATGGTGCGCACAGGCTGGAAGACCACGCCCGAGCTGAGGCTTGGGATGTTGGCCGCATTGCCGGTCACCATCATCACGGCCATGGTTTCACCGATGGCCCGGCCCACGCCCAACATCACGGCGATTACAATGCCGGACCGCGCCGCAGGCAACACAACTCGCCAGATGGTCTGCCACTTGGTGGCCCCAATGGCCAGGGCGCCGTCACGATACTCCTTGGGTACGGCGTAGAGCGCGTCTTCGGAAATGCTGATGATGGTCGGCAGCGACATGTAGGCCAGAATCAGCGCGCCGGTGAAAGCGGTCAACCCTGTTGGGGCGCCCGCATCCTGAATAAACTGGGCAAGGATCACCCAGCCCAGAAAGCCCAACACGATGGAGGGGATACCTGCCAACATTTCGATCAGCGGCTTCAGAATTTCCCGTTGCCAGACCGGGGCGATCTCGCCAAGATAGATGGCTGTGATCAGGCCGAGCGGCACTGCAATGGCCACGGCCAGTATTGTCACAATCAGCGAGCCGACAAGGAGCGGAACCAATCCAAACATGCCTTCGATCGGATACCAGCGCGTGCTGAAGAGCTGTCGAAGAGGAATGTCCAATAGAGCCGGCAGTCCCTCGCGCAGTAGGAAGATGAAGATCAGCGCAATGATGATGATGGTCGAGATGCCGGCAATCCGGATGAGCGTTTCGATTAGCAGCTCGCCCCATCGAATGCCGCCTGTTTCTGGAGTCGATGTAACCGGTTGAACGGCCGGTGACGTAGGCTCCTCAGCGATTGTCATGGTTTGTCACTCCTGTGGCAATGGCACGAAGCCTAGATCAATAACGGTTTCCTGACCGGATGGGCTACGCACCCAGTCCAGGTAGGTCTGAATGGTTTCGTCGGGCTCGCCGGCGGTGTACATATAGAGGGCACGCGAGATGGGATAACTTCCGTCGGCGCCGGTTGCGACAGATGGACCGACGTATGGGTCGCCGTCGTTAACGGCAATGGCGATCAGCTTTTCATGCGCCGGATCGACATAGCCGAGACCATCATAGCCGATGGCGTTGGGGTTACGTTGCACCTCGCTCGTGATGCCGACAGAGGAAGGCATCAACAGGGTCTGGGGTGCAAAAATGTCAGTATTCTCCTTATCGCCTTTGCGCACGACCTCTTCCAGAAAGTAGACATGCGTACCCGAGTTCGTTTCTCGTGAGACAACGATGATCGGTGCATCGTTGCCGCCCACAGCATTCCAGTTTGTGACCCGCCCCGTGAATATATCGGAAAGCTGATCGATTGTCAGCTTGTCAATCGGGTTCTCCGGGTTGACAATGACTGCCAACGCGTCAATGGCGACGACAAACTCCTGGGGATCAATGCCGTTCTCCTGAGCGGCTACGATCTCCTTCTCCTTCATGGCCCGGGATGCATTGGCGATGTCGACCGTGCCGTTGATCAGCGATGCGATGCCTGTGCCCGAGCCGCCGCCGGTTACAGCAATGGAGACGTCCGGTTCAATTTCGCGATATCGTTCAGCCCAAGCCAGGGCGAGGTTCACCAACGTATCCGATCCCTTGTTCTGGATCGAGCGCTGTTCTGCGGCCTCTACTCGATTGCCTTCGGCAGATTGATCTGAACTGCACGCGGTCAGGCTGAGCAAGAACGCCACAAGCAGTAACGTCTTCACCCAAACATGTTGTTTGTGCAAGCGTACACCTCCCATTCCTGTTAAGGGGGTATTTGAGTGTTCAGTTATCAACGTTAGAATTATCACGTTAGAATTATGAGGAGTATTTGGCCACCATCTTGCTACTCACTGAGTTTTCGGCGCTGTCTATCGATTCTTCGATTCAAAGCCAACGGAATCATATCAGCTTTCGTAGCATAGCCTGAATCGCAACCCACCGACAGGGACATTTGACCCGAAAAGAAGGGTCAAATGTCCTGTGATTGCTTGGGACCAACGTGGAGGTTTTTTCGGTTCTTTGGGATCTAAAAAGGTAGGGCGGGAATACCCGCCCTACCTTTCTCTGACAATCCCATAAAACCCTGAAGAACGATTGGCTCTACTGCAAAAACCTTTTTCGCCACAGATTTACACAGATGAGAAAAGGATAGAACACAGATGGTACCGGGATTACTCTGGACACCTGGTAAATATCTGTGAAAATCAGCTCCTTATCTGTGGCTATCTGTGGCAAATTTCCGTTGCTGCAGTAGAGCCACTATTGGCTCCACTGCAAGTACGAAGACTCTGCCCACAGCAGGACGCAGACGACCTCCTGTGGGCAGACCTTTTCCTCTGTGGACTCTGTGCCTTCTCCGTGCGTCCCTGGTGCACCGGATCTTTTTACAGTTTCAGCCTGCGTAAACGAAGCGAATTGCTCACAACGCTGATGCTGGAGAAGGCCATGGCGCCGGCAGCCAAGATGGGACTGAGCTGGCGCAGGAAGTCCGGGGCCCATTCGAACGGGGCCAGAACACCGGCGGCAATGGGGAGCAAGGCAATATTGTAGCCAAAGGCCCAGCCCAGATTCTGCTTGATGTTGCGCATGGTCGCCCTGGAAAGATGGATGGCCTGGGGAACGCTGCGCAGATCGCCGCGCATGAGCGTCACATCCGCCGTCTCCATGGCTACATCAGCGCCGGTGCCGATGGCCATGCCCACATTGGCCTGGGCAAGGGCAGGCGCATCATTGATGCCGTCACCGACCATGGCCACCTTGAAGCCTTCGTCCTGAAGTTGACTGACATAGCCGGCCTTATCTCCCGGCAACACCTCTGCGAAGACCCGATCAATCCCAACTTCGGCAGCTATGGCATCGGCCGTTGCCCGGTTGTCGCCCGTCATCATTGCCACAGTCAGACCGAGATCGTGCATCTCCCGAACCGCTTCGACTGACCCGTCCTTGATTGTGTCGGCCACACCGATGAGTGCGGCGGCCTGCCCATCGACGGCCAGCCACATGGCCGTCTTGGCCTCGCCTTGCAGGGCTTCCGCCTTGGATTCCAACCCGTTTAGCTCGATCTTCTCACGTTGCATCAGTCGCAGGTTGCCGACGAGCACCTGGTGTCCATCGATCGTGGCAGCGATTCCATGCCCGGCAATCCCTTCAAAATCGGTCGGTTCGGCCAGCGCCAGCTGTTCGTCGTCTGCTGCACGAACAATCGATTCACCCAACGGATGCTCGGAGCCTCGTTCAGCCGAGGCTGCAAGACGAAGCATCGACGATCGAAGATCCTGTCCCGATTCCCTGTCGCCAGTTCCATACTTCGATCGTTGTTTCTCAATCATTTCGCCGACTTCAATCATTTCACTTACAACGATGTCCGTCACCGACGGCTCACCCTTTGTGAGGGTCCCAGTCTTGTCAAGCACGATGGTATCCAGCTTGTGGGCCTCCTCCAATGCCGCGCTATTCTTGAAGAGGATGCCATAATCAGCCCCTTTCCCGACGCCGACCATGATCGAGGTCGGCGTCGCCAACCCCATTGCACAGGGACAGGCGATGACAAGGACAGCGACCAGGCGCAACAATGCGGGAACAAAGCCGGCTCCGGCCAACATCCAGATGGCAAAGGTCGCCAGGGCCAACAGAATGACGGCCGGCACAAAGTAGGCCGAAACCTGATCGACAACCCGCTGGATGGGCGCCTTGCTGCCCTGAGCCTGTTCGACCAACTTGATGATGTGGGCCAACGCCGTCTCTTTGCCGACGCGTGTGGCCTCAAACTTCAGCAGCCCCTGCTTGTTGATCGTCGCGCCGATGACCTCGTCACCCTGCGCCTTATCGACCGGCAAGCTCTCGCCCGTGATCATGCTCTCGTCTACGCTTGAACGCCCATCTAGGACGATGCCGTCTACCGGGATCTTCTCGCCGGGCCGCACAATGACCGTGTCCCCCGTCATCACCTCGGCAATTGGGATGTCCAACTCAACGGGCTCCAGCTGAGTGTCCTGACGTATGACGCGTGCAGTTTTGGGCTGCATGCCAATCAGCTTTTTGATGGCCTCGCTGGTCCGTCCTTTGGCACGCGCCTCCATCAGCTTTCCCACCACAATGAGCGTGATGATCATGGCCGACGTCTCAAAATAGACGTGATGGCCCAGCGCCATGGAGCCGGCCGTCAGCGCGATCAAGACCGCGACACTGTAGAAGTAGGCGACCGACGATCCCATGGCCACCAGCACATCCATGTTGGCGCTGCCGTTGCGCAGCGACTTGTAGGCGCCCGTGTAGTAGTCCCATCCCACGTAGAACTGGACCGGCGTTGCCAAAGCAAAGAAGAACCAGTTGACCCAGGTTGCCTGGGCCCACAGACCAAGCAGCCCGAAGTCACGTGCCATGCTGATCAGGAAGAGAGGGGTCGTGAAGGCAACACCGACAATCAGGCGCTTCCATTGATGCCGGATTTCGGCCTGCCTCGCAGCCGCTTCGGCATCCTCAATCTCCTCGTCAGATGCCACAACCACGTCGAAACCGGCCTTGCGAACCGCCGCAACCAACTCGCCCTGAGTCACCATCCCGGGCACATAGCGCACACTGGCGCGTTCGCTGGCGAAGTTGACCGACGCCTTCACCACGCCGTCAACCTTGTTGAGCCGGCGCTGGATGGTATTGGCGCAGTTGGTGCACGTCATCCCCAGCAACGGCAGTTCAGCCGTTGCGATCGGCACCTGGAAACCGGCTCTATCGACCCGCTGCACAACATCCTCAATCGCATCATGGGTCGACACGACCGAGGGATCGTAGCTAAAAGTCAGCCTTTCGCTGGCGAAGTTGGCCGACGCCTCATCTATGCCATCGACCTTCTTGGCATTGCGTTCTACCGCAGCCACACAATTCGCGCAGGTCATGCCGATAACGGGGACGGTCAATTGTTTCAGTTCGGCCATTGATACTCTCCATAAGCCGCCAGTTCCTCGATGCCTCATCAGAATTGATGAGGGCCAAGTTCAGACTGCGGCTACCTCAAGTCGTTCGCCAAAAAAGGACCTAGACACTCATCGTAGGGCGGGTTTCCTTACCATGCGCATCAAGCTAAGGATTATGTTAAACCCATCACCGGTTCAAACCGGCGTGCAGCAACGGCTGAAGCCGGCTGCTAACATCGAAAAGCGCCCTCAGGCGCTAGAGCTCAGCCGCTGAGGCGGCTTTTCGCTGTTAGCGGCGGGATTCATCCCTGCCGAAATCGACGGCAACGCGAGACGCAACGCTTAGCTCGACGCCTATGGGTGTCCTTACGCGTTTGGCTCCGGCGGGTAAGGACACCCGCCCTACGAATACTAAGAATCGCCCTGCCGTGTACCACTTGGTTCACCCATGATTCCTACTGCTCGGGCGGAAAATCGATCTCCTGCAATAAGGATTCGATCTGCGCCCAGTCGGCGGGATCGCTCCATTCGATGGTAACCTGCTTCGACTCTACGTCGGCGCTGACGCCGGTCACGCCGGTCAGTTCACCTACTTCCATCTCGATCGTATTGGTGCAATGGCCGCAATTTATGGCCGGAACTTTCACAGTTTTGCTTGACATGGTTGCAACTCCTTCTTTATTTGCTCGTCATTGTAAAAACACTCGTGATCTCTTCCAGAACCGCCTCGCGCTCGCCTGCATCATCGCCCTGGATGGCGGTCGTAACGCAAGTGCGCAAATGGTTGTCGAGAATGATCGTATTGACCTTATTGAGCGCAGCCTGTACTGCCTGGATCTGCTTGATAACGTCAATGCAATAGGTATCCTCATCTACCATGCGCTCAACGCCCTTGATGTGACCGGCGGCACTGGCCAGCCGCTGGCTAACCGCCTTGCGTGTAACGTCATCTAACATGTAAATCACTCCTATCCAATTTCATACTAACCGCACCCCCCAGGGGAGGGGGTCTATCGGGAGTATATATGAGTTCGGGGCTTGGTGTCAAGCGGAGATTGCATATTGCGCGAATTCAACAGCATCAGAAAGCACGCATGAACGCGACGAGCCGGCGGAAGACGTGGCATCCACCGGCTCGCGACACAGTCGATCACTTGTGCGGATCGGGAAGATCATGCCTTCAGGGAACTGGCAACACGCTGCAGCTTTGCCTGCGCCTCGTTGGCGATTTCGGCAAACTCGGGTCGTTCGGATACATCAAGCATCTGGAGCGGGTCGACGATCGAAACGACACTGCCGTCGCCCTCCTCGTAGACAATCACATTGCATGGCAGCAAAAGTCCGACATCAAGCGACTCATTCAATGCAATGTTGGCGAGCTTGGGATTACAGGCGCCAAGGATCACATATTTGCGAAAGTCCGCATCAATCTTGGCCTTGAGCGTTGCTTTCATATCGATCTGGGTTAGAACGCCAAACCCTTCCGCCTTGAGCGCCTCGGTCACCATGGGGATGGCATCTTCGTAGCTAATAGCAAGCTCAGCGGTCAGGGAGCCTGCAACATCTTGACTCTGACTCATTGTGTTCTCCTTTATGAAGGATTGTTCAATTCTCGAATATAGTTTACAGCCACTCACTCTTACCCCTATGATACCATCGATCAATTCTGATTCGAATGCAAGTAAGACGCCGTAATTGGGATTTCTGCAACAAAACACCTCGAATTGACAGCCGGCTCTAATCCTAAGATAATGAGCAAGGCTTTCGACGGCTCTCGTACAAGGAATACCAATGGCCGTCGGCATAGGTTTCTCCCACAAATTCATCCGCGCAAAATTGCACATCTGATGTGCCAGGAGAATGGATCGATGAATCTCACACTACGCCGCGTGGCATTACCCTTCATTATATTAACATTTATCGGGGTCAACACCCTGGTATTGCCGGTTGAAGAGGTGCAGGCGTCTACATTTCTTCAAGAATCCAATCCTGTTGCCGTTACGTCAGATCTAGCGGCTGTGGGACGTGTCGAGTTGATCGGTCGTCATCAGGTCGTCCTGGAAACCAGCGGCATAGTCAACGATGTCGCTGCCGAGGTCGGCGATCTGGTTGAAGCGGGCGATATCATTATGGCCCTGGAAACCAGTCGCTTGGAGGATGCACTCGAGCGCGCCGAAATCGGTCTTGAGACTGCACGGATCGGCCTGGAGGAGTTGACCGACACGCCTGAGGAGAGCGACGTTGCCGTCGCTGAAGCCAATCTGCTTCAGGCTCGGGAAAATCTTGCCCTCGTCTCTGACGGGCCAACTGATGAGGAGCTTCAGGCCCAAGCCAATAAGGTCGAGGCAGCCTGGGCTAGGCATGCGCTACTCAAAGAAGGTCCGACCCCGGCCCAGATCAATCAAACACGGGCATCCTTGGCTCAAGCCGAAGTAAATCTTCAAGAGGCGCAGCGTGAATACGACAAGATCGCCTGGCTGCCGGAGGCTGCCGCCACCGATGCCGCCGACAACCTACAACGGGCCACTATCGCTTATGAAGCGGCCAAGGCAGGCTTTGAGGAGGCAAGCAAACCTACGGAACGGGCCGATCTTCTATCGGCGCTGAGCGCTGCGCAGTCCGCCCAGGATGAATACAATCGCCTCAAAGAAAAGCCGACGCCCGCGGCGCTGGCTGACGCCCAGGCTCAGGTTGCGGCAGCTGAAGCGGCTCTCGACAAGCTAACGCGTGCGCCGGATGACGCAGATGTTCGCATGGCGGAGCTAACAGTGCGCAAAGCGCTTCTGGATCTAGATCAGGCCGAGCTGAATCTGCAGAACGCCAGCGTACGGGCCCCTATCGACGGCACAATTCTTGATCTGAGCGTCGAGCCTGGTCAGAGCGGCAATTCAGGCAGCCACGTTGCCACTCTCGCCGACACCAACAGGCTGAAACTGGTTGTCAATGTTGAGCAGACTGACATCTCCCAGGTCATTGAAGGCCAGCCTGTGGCGATCTCCCTCTACGCTTTTTCGGATCGTATCCACAACGGCGTTGTCGAGAGAATTGCCCCGGTCAGTGAGACTGAGACCGGTTCGGTGACTTTCCCTGTCACGATTCTCTTCACAGATGAAGCGCTTGACGATGTGCGTCCGGGTATGACGGCGTCAGCCAGTTTCCTTGCCCCGGAAGATCAGCAAGAAGAGCAGACAGAAGGCGACGCCAGCAGTGACTAGCAGAATGAAATACGTGTACCTATTTTGGAGTTTCATCGTTCAGACATTCATCGTTCACTTTCAAAGGGCAGCTGAGAAGACGCCGAAACCTAGCGGCCGATTGCGCCCATTATCGTTTGCCATTCTGTTCGGGCTCGCCACTGCGGGCCTTGTACTTGGAGCGACAATCGCCAGACCACACTCGTTGCTGGCATACTCGGCATCGGCTCAAGAAGAGCCCGATCCCGTGCTCAGCGGTGTTGTGGGGGGTAGCGGCGCGTTGATCTGGGAAGAAGTGACCGGCGAGCTTGTCACCGAGTTACCGCCGGGTGCAGCCGTCACCGTCTACATGCGCTCAGACGATGACAGGTGGCTTTTTGTCGAGAGCGAACAATTGCTGGCGGGATGGGCCCCCAGTGATGCAATCATCATCGTGCGCAGCAATCGTCTGCCCAGCGAAAAAGTGACCATCGACCCGGTCATGCCTGCGCCTGATCCGTCGACTGATCCTCAATCGTCAGCAGTTGACCCGAGCCAGACTATCACATCCACCGCTTCGATTTCTGATGCCACAACGAGCGCGCTCACTGCCACGGTAATTGTCGAGGATAGCCGGCTCAATGTACGCAGTGGCGCAGGCTCCCGGCATCCAGTCGTTGCGAAAGCGCTGCCGGGCGAACGCTATGTCGTCCTCGGTAAGAGCGATGATGGAAAATGGATTGAGATTGAGTTGTCTGCCGCCGGCAACGACAAAGCAGAGACCGGTTGGGTTAGCGCTGACTACGTTTCGTTGGGCAACAGTGTCTCTTCCACCGGCGTCTCTTCCACCGGTGTTTCTTCCACCGGTGTCTCTTCCAACGACGCTTCTTCGACGATGAAATCAGCCGCGAAAGAAGCAAACGTTGCCATGCCACAAAAGGTCGGCGGCGAAACAGCATCACAGTCCAAAAGCCCCACGCTTTCGGCAAGGCCGGCGGGGCTTAGCGGCAAACTCGTCTTCCAGAACCGCGGGGGCGACGGCATCTATCTCTACGAGATGGGCAGCGGCAGTCTATCGCTCCTCACCACTGGAATCGACCCAGCGCTCAGCCCTGACGGCAGCCAGATCGCCTTCACACGTAGCAACAACAATAATGGCGTGTACATCATCAACGCCGACGGCAGCAACGAACGACAGATTTTTGGGGAGAGGGATTGGCTGCGCTCGCCGAAGTGGAGCCCTGATGGGAATCGTATCGTCTTTGTGCGCGGCGATGAACTTACAGATTGCTACGTATTGAGCGATGGTCGTTGCATGGAGATCGAATGGATCAACGCCAATAAGCCTGGATTGAACCTGGACGATCTTCGCAAAACCAAGGAGCGCCAATTTCACCTGGCTCGCATCGACGCTGACGGCAGCAACTATCAAGATTTGGTCGCGCTTGCGACGGCCAAGGCGCCCGACTGGAGCAGCAATGGGATCGTTTACCAGTCAAGAGCCGGCATCCAGATCACACAGGATCGACGCGATGCCGACACGGAACTGGTCTATTTCGACATTCTTAAGCAGTATCATCATGATCCCGATTGGCAGACGGATGGCGGACAGATTATCTTTGACCAGCGCGAGGCCAGCCATTGGGAGATCTACACGATCAATCCTGACGGCTCAGGCCGCAGAGCACTCACCCGGCCTGAATTCACGCTTGTTGAGGAACTGCCGTCCAACGTGACTCCGGCCTGGAGTCCTGACGGACAACAGATTGTCTTTCTGAGTAACCGGGAGCCAGACCACGAAGCGGGCGAATGGCGCATCTGGGTCATGAATTCCGACGGCAGCAACCAACGTCCATTGCCTATCGATGTTCCTATTGAGTACGGATTCGACGATGCGCAGATGGTCGATTGGGGCCCATAGGACGCCAACGATTAATAGTCTTCAGCAACTCATAAAAACGCTCAATTAAGAAATAGAGGGCCGGCAGACTGCCGGCCCTCTATTTCTTAATTGAGCGTTTTATTATGTAGTCTCTAAAGCAAGCGCGTTGGGCTCGTCGCGAGGTTCTTCTGCGTCGGAGGCGGCTTCCAGCCTTGCTTTTTGTCGCATCAGTGCAAGTTCAAGCCGTTCTCGCTCCAGTGCGAGTTCCTGCCGCTGCTGCGCCAGCAACGCCTCTTGATGAGCCCGGTCTAGTTCGAAACGCTGTTTCTGCATTTCGAACTGAAGCCGCTCGCGCTCATAGCCGACGCTGTCATGGCCGACATCCTGGAGATCGCTGCGCCACTTCATGATGCTGCTGAAGACCAAACCGATGAATGACAAGATTGCGGTCAGTCCTGGTATGGCGCTAAGCACCCAATCCACCCACCGAAGTCCAGACGGCGTCGATTCTTCGCCCCCGTCCGATTCGTCTGAAGCCTCTCCGCTTTCTCCAGATATCGAGGCGACCTTCGTTGCATCCACAGCGGGCGTTTGGAACGACTCCGCCGTCACAGCTAATACCGTCTGCGCAGCCTCTCGAACAGAGGACGCTGCTTGAACGGGTTGCTGATCAGCAACGCTCAGCGTCGCCTGTGCCTCGGCAAGTGCAGTCGCCTTGACAGGCGGCATAGCGCCTTCGATCACCATTGATGATGGCGGGGTCCGCTCGACAGCAAAGAAAGGGGCCCTTGCATCAGACGCGTGGGGCAGTAAAAACGTGAGAAGTAGATAGAGCAAGAAGAGAGTCACGGAGATTAGGAATACCCATCCCCAGATGATCTGCTGATTAGCCCAGGTGTTTTTTTTGTCAGCCATGATGTAGCAGCGCTATTATTGTGTCGATGTACTATGGGAATCGATGATATCCGTAGCGTACCATAAGATTCCATTGAATGCACATTATGTTCATCCACATCACATTATGTCCACCGTTTGGCCGAGAGCGTCAGATAGCCGGTCCCGGTAGCTACTTTGATTCGCCGCCGCTTCACGCCTGAGGCAGGTTTCGGTCTTCAATAGGGAATGTTCAGATGAAAAATCGTCGTAAGATTTGGTGGGGAGTCGGATTTGGAATTCTTGGTCTCGCGTTGGTGGCATCGATCTTGGCCTATCAATGGGTTTCCGATGCCGCCATGCCGATGCCTGAAGCGCTCATGGCGCTGGAATCGACCGATACGGTTACGGTACAAACCGATCCCTGGATCGTCTTTGAGCCAACTGATCAGGACGCAGAGACTGGATTCATCTTCTACCCCGGAGGCAAAGTGGATCCGCGAGCCTACGCACCGCCCGCACGGGCAATTGCGGAGGCCGGATACATGGTGGTCATCGTGCCAATGCCGTTAAACCTGGCGGTTCTTTCGCCGAATCGTGCAGATGAGGTGATAGCCGCCTATCCTGAAGTAGATCGATGGGTAATTGGCGGCCACTCGCTCGGGGGCAGCATGGCAGCAAACTATGCAGCCGGTCATTCCGATGCGATTGACGGACTGATGCTATGGGCATCCTACCCTACCGAGAGCAGTTCTTTGGCAGGCGAAACCGATCTTGCTGTTGCATCGATTTTCGGTACCCTGGATGGCCTTGTTTCGCTCGAAGATATCGAGCAATCCGAAAGTCTGCTGCCTGCGCAGACCCAGTGGACGGCCATTGAAGGCGGAAACCATGCCCAGTTCGGATGGTATGGCGAGCAAGAAGGTGACAATCCAGCGACCATTAGTAGAGAATCCCAACAGGTTGATGTCGTGGAAGCAAGCCTGAAGCTGCTCGAATCGATCCAATAAGAGTGTTTTCTGACTCAATAATACGCCACCATCCTCTCTGCGCCTGACGAACCAGTCCGCGCCCTCCTTTATACATCGAAACCGAACTCCTCCAGGCTGAGACGCCCCCAATTCCACAAGTACGCTGATCCAGCATTCGGTAGCATCCTGCCCAACATAAGGAAAGGCAGCCTTGGTCAAGGAGAGACGTTCGCGTCAACACGAAGGCCTTGGGAGATCGATGGCACAAGAATTGGGTAAGAAAAAATCACCATTTGAACATATTTTGCACAAGTTTTTTTCAACAAAAGGTAAGGTTTCACACAGTAACGTTGTCTAGAGTGATGCATAATGTAGACCGAAAGTGAAATTGACAGAGATACCGTCGAGGTCAGGACCGTGCCAACACAATGTTTCCACTCAGAACGACCTGCCATTATGGCAAAAGACAAGAGTGAGACCTTGCGGGAAGCGCAAAATATCAAAGAGATAATTAGTCAAGGCTACGTAGATAAATGCAACAAAACAAAAATCTTGATCGAATCTTTATCCGGGACCTACTAGTACGAGGCATTGTAGGAATTAATCCGGAAGAGCGCCGAAACCGCCAGGACATTCTTGTCAATGCAACCTTATGGGCAGATACTCGAGCGCCCGGAGCCAGCGACGATATTGCAGAAACAGTGAACTACCGTACAGCTGCCAAGGCAATGATTGCCCATATCGAAGAAAATGAGCCGCTCTTGGTCGAAAAACTGGCAGCCGATCTAGTGCTTATCTGCCTGAAGACAGATGAACGAATCCATGCAGTTGAATTGACAGTGGAAAAACCTGGCGCTGTTCGATTTTCTCAATCGGTCGGTCTGACCATATACCGCACGAGAGTTGAGTTACTTGGATAGCAGACGCTAGTGTTAGCGAGTCAGGACTGAAGACTCCACCGCACATCGTCTTTTTCGCCACAGATTTACATAGATAGAAAAAGAATAAGATACTGATAGGACTGGGATCGCTGTGGACATCCGAAAACCATCTGCGGAAACGGATCTTCTATCAGTGGCCACCTGTGGCTAATTTACGTTTTTGCAGTAGCGTCACTGAGTTTCATAGGTCGAGGATCTGACATCATGGTCGACGCAATGATCTCGCTAGGTTCAAATATTGAAAAAGAAAAAAACATTCCTGCAGCATTACAAGCCCTTGAGGCCCAGCCGGGAATAAAATGTAAGAAAGTCAGTTCGGTCTACGAGACGAAAGCCGTGGGAGCCGATGGAAAGCCAAACGAGCAGGAAGGCTTCCACAATGCTGCACTCTTGATCGAGACCGAACTCACTGCCAAGCAGTTACGGTTTACCCTGCGCTCTGTGGAAGAAAGCCTGGGACGCGTTCGAACGGATGATAAGTTCGCTGCCCGACCCATTGATCTCGACATTGCGCTCTACGGCGATGCTGTACTCGACCTTGAGGGAAGCCAAGTCCCGGATCCGGACATTGTTCGCTACCCGCATGTCGCTGTACCGCTCGCAGACGTTGCGCCGGCCTGGATCCATCCACTGACCGGTGACACACTGGCACAGATCGCTCGTCGACTGGCCGCAATAAACACGGAGGAAGTAGTCTCATGAATTTCCAAGAATCAAGCAACGATAACAAGGGCCAAAATGGATCGTCAGGCAATGGCGTACTGATTAGTAATGGATACCTGTCCAATGGCCTGAAAGAGATGAATGGAAATGGGTCTAACGGTAACGGCAAAGCCGGCAACGGACAAAGTCTCCAGTCCATCGCAGCCAAGCAGAGCGAATCTTACGATCCTGAGTTCGAGGGCTTGATTGAAAAGATGCTAGTGCGTGTCGGAGAAGACCCGGAGCGCGACGGTCTGCTGCGCACACCACTACGCGTGGCTAAAGCGATGGATTTTTTGACCAGTGGCTACGAAATGTCCATGGAACAGGTGGTCAACAATGCCGTTTTTGACGACGATGGTCAGGAAATGGTCATTGTTAAGGATATCGAGTTCTACTCACTCTGCGAACATCATATGCTGCCGTTTTACGGAACAATGCATATTGCTTACATACCCAATGGGAAAGTAATTGGACTTAGTAAGTTGGCGCGCATCACCGATGTCTTCGCACGTCGCTTGCAAGTCCAGGAACGGCTGACAAATGAAATTGCCAGTGCTTTGGAAGAGATCCTTGAACCCAAAGGCGTTGCCGTCGCCGCTGAGGCCGCCCATTTCTGCATGATGATGCGTGGTGTTCAGAAGCAAAATAGCACCACCTTGACCAGCGCAATGCGCGGCGTATTCAAGACTGACGCCGATGTGCGCAGCGAGTTCATGCAGACCGTGCGCAAGTAGGCATGCCCCATCCGAGGCCTACACTGGGAGCCCACCATGAGCGGGGGCGTTTGAGCAGTGGGTGCAGGAATCAACAATGCTGTTCTCCTGTCGTCCACTGCTCCTAGCAGATTGAATCCAACTAGATCTATAGGTTTAACCAGGAAGAAAAAGGCGACTAGATGAATTCGATGGGTCCATCGAATTCATCTAGTCGCCTTTTTTTCGTCTTGGTTCGGTCCCATCATTGCCTCTGCAGCGATCAAACAGAGCGTCGTCCACCAGTCAACCGATCCAGCGCAATCACGTCAAAGAATGCTCGCAACTGGTGAAACTTCTCTTCTGAATATGAATTCACACGATGGAAACCAGTCGCGATTTCCCAGCCGCTTGACAACGATCTTCGATGAAGGCATTATGCGAGACGTCAATGCCCGACAGTCCTCACTCCAGATAGCGTGAACGGATGCCATGCAGATAGAGCTTGAGACAAAGATAATCGAGTGGATATCGGGGGCGGCACTGGTCATTGAAGTTCTTGCCGTCACTATTATCGTGATCGCCATATTCGGCGGATTGTTTCAATATTTGAAGCACATGTTCATCTCTCACAAAGTGTTGGATGAACGTTTCAACGCATACCGCAAGACCCTGGGGAGAGCACTGCTCCTTGGGTTGGAGATCCTTGTGGCTGCCGATATCATCAAGACTGTCGCGCTGGATACAACAGTGGAGAGTGTGATGATCCTGGGCGTTCTAGTACTGATTCGGATCTTCCTGGGATGGTCACTGATCGTTGAGTTGGAAGGTCGCTGGCCATGGCAGCCGAAACTGGGGGATAAATGGGACAGCGAAAACGATGTAGCAGACGAGCAATCTGATGGGTAATCGAACCAATACTCATCAATGCACTTCCAACGGTGTCCCCGGTTCTACAAACAGGCCCTTCTGCGTGGCAGCCGGCACAAGAATCCGGAGCGCGCCCGGCTGAATGGTGCAATCCAGCGGTGTTGAACCGCCCGGCTCCGCGTCCAGGTGGAAGGGAGCAGGCGCATTGGTTTCGATACGGACATGCTTTCCCTGGACGCGCTCGATATTGGGATCAAACGACTGGCCGTCCAGCCCCACAACGATTGAATAGCGCAACAACATCGGCCAACGCCTGCCACGGAAGATCCAAACTTCAAACAATCCGTCATCAAGCACGCCGCCCCGGTTCAGATTAAAATCTCCGGCCGCATAGCGGCGGCTATTGCTAACATTGACCATCAGAAAGTCGCCGCTGAACACCTGCTCGTCAACAACCACCTGCCCCGATATGCCTTTGAAGGTCGGCAGGAACCAGGCGGCTTTGGCTGCATAGCCCAACATGCCAAAGCGCTTGACTTCCGGTGTACGCGGCTCAATCCGGTCGACCACAAAACCATCTACCCCGGCACTCGCCCAGAGAATCCAATAGCGTCCTCTGTCACCGTTGCGGTCGCTGTCACTGTCGGTATCACCATGCCTGCTGATACCGCGCCCACTATCACTGTGGCCAAGGTCCATGCGCCGGACAAGCCCTCCAGCCAACGACGTGAGTGTATCGGTCCACCACTCCGTTCTGATCATGCTGGGTGTTGGAATCGATAGCTCTTTGGCGAGAATATTGGCGGTTCCTACCGGCAGTGGCGCCATGATTGTGTCGGAATAGGCGAGGCCATTGGCAACTTCGTTCATTGTGCCGTCTCCACCGGCAGCGAAGACGAGTTCAACGCCCTCACTTGCGGCGCGTTTGGCCAGCTCGATCGCATGGCCCGAGTACTCAGTCGGCATCAATGACACGGCCCAACCGCGGTGACGCCAAAACTCAATGAAGGCGTCAATGATGCGCGCCCATTCCCAAGAGCCGGCATGTGGGTTGAAGATTAGTCGCGCGGTCCGCATGGGAGGAAGCTCATTCTTCTGAAATCAGAGTCTGCAATGGATTAGAACAGCTACACGATGATGCGACCGCCATCGACCGGGACGACGATACCGGTCGAATGAGTCAGCAAGGTCACAGTCGCCATTACGGCCCGAGCCACGTCATCGGGCAGGGTCAGCCGTTGCAGCGGCGTCATGTCGATTTGAGCCTGGCGCCAGGCCGGGTCAAAACTTCGAGCATACTCACCGTCGACCAGGCCGGGCGCAATGGCAACGACGCGGATGTCTGGGGCCAATGCCCGGGCAAGCGAGACAGTCATGTTATCCAACGCCGCCTTTGACGCACAGTAGGCGACGTTGCTACCATAGGCAATGCTGCCGGCAATCGAGGAGATATTGACGACAAGGCCATCGCCGGAGGCCAACAGAAGCGGCCTGAAGGCCCGGGTGCAGGCATAGGCCCCGCGCAGGTTGACACGAAAGATTCGGTCAATGGTCTCGTCATCTAGGTCGTCCAGATCGTCGTGCGGCACAAAACGTGTCGTCCCCGCGTTGTTGACCAGAATATCCAGACGACCTAGGCGTTCAGCCGCTTGCGTGGATACATTGTCGATGGTTGCGCTATCGTCAACTTGCATCTGAACCGCAAAGTGGCCGTCGCCAGGCAATTCGTTGACCAACGCTTCCGCCCGATCGCCGCCCGAGTTGAATGTCACAATGACCGTCGCTCCCGCTTCAGCCAACTGTCGACAGATGGCCGATCCAATGCCGCCGGCTCCGCCTGTTACCAGGGCGACTCTGCCATCGAGCGATTGTGCGCCTGCTTGTCGATTCTGCATACAAGTGTGATCTCCTCATTGCTACATCCAAACTGGAAGTCGTTTGAAATCTGCGCTTCGGCCATGCGAACTTTGAATCGGAAACATATTCTGCCATTCCGGTCGCTCCGACAACCTGCCGGCCTGAACTGAAGACGCTACAAAAACATACCTTCTGTAGGTCCGACTTGCAGTCGGACTGGTTCGGTGACCTCTAAATCCGTCTGGCGCGCGTACCTTGTCACGCTGCAAGCGTGACCTACAAAACTCATGATCCCGCTGTGCTCTCAGGTTAGTCAATTGACGAAGCAAACGCTATGCCCACAAGTTCACCAGCACACGGCCCTGTTGTTTGCCGGCAAGAATCCGCGCGATCTCCGGAGAGAGTTGGTCAAGAGAGACCTCCCGTGCCAATGAATCAAGCGACTCAACACGCCACTCATGCGCCAGCCGGCCCCAAAGTGCAGCCCGTTTGGCGGGTTCACAAACTACTGAATCGATGCCGACCAATGTGACGCCACGAAGGATAAACGGGAAGACGGACGTCACCAGGTCAGGCGAGGCAACCAGTCCGCAACAGGTGATGCAGCCGCTATGTTGCGTCGAAGCGATGGCCGTGGCCAGCATCTCGCCGCCGACGGTATCGACCACGCCGGCCCAGCGTTCACGCAACATGGGCCGCGAGACATTCGTCACCTCCTGGCGTGAGACGACCGTCGACGCGCCCAACTTCTTGAGGAACCCTTCCGCCTCGGCCTTGCCGGTGGCCGCCACAACCTCAAAGCCCTGGCCCGCCAGCAGTGCAACCGCCATGCTGCCCACGCCGCCGGTCGAGCCGGTGACCAGCACAGGCCCCATCTCCGGCCCAACATCATGCGCCAGCAGTTGCTGGAGACACATGGCTGCGGTAAAACCGGCTGTACCGTAGATCATGCTCTGACGCAGCGACATTGCCACTGGACAGCGCACTACCCAGGCCGCGGGCACACGTACGTACTGACCAAAGCCGCCAGCCGTGTTCATGCCCAGGTCATGGCCGATCACGATGATCTCGTCTCCGGCGGCGAAGGAATCGACACGACTTGCCACGACGACGCCGGCCACATCGATTCCGGGCGTATGCGGGTAGCGCCGCGTCACGCCCCGATTGCCCGTCGCCGAGAGGGCGTCCTTATAGTTGAGCGAGGAGTAGAGCACCTTGACCAGCAAATCGCCGTCGGGCAGGTCAGATATACTTCTCTCCTGGATCGAACGACTATAATCGCCGTCAGCCGCATCATCTTCCTCGACGACCATCGCGCGATATCGAAAATCAACGGCTGAGTCAATTGGATTACTCATGGGGTTGGCCTCCTAAGCCGATCAGCGCCCTTCCACCTGGGCGACCTTGTCTAACTTGTGCTCGGCGTACTGGAGCGACCAATTCAGAATCGCGGCCAGCAGCGCGACCATGATGGCGCCTGCAACGATCTTATCATACCGGCCCTGAGCAATGCCATTGAAGAGTAAGGTACCCAGCCCTCCCGCCCCAAAGAGCGCGCCGACGGTTGCGATGGAGGTGGCGACGATGGCCGCCAGCCGGATACCGGCCACGATTACGGGAAGCGCCAGCGGCAATTGTACGCGCACGAAGCGCTGCCATGAATTCATGCCGAGACCGGTTGCGGCTTCGATAATGCTGGGATCAATGGAGGATAATCCGGCCACCACGTTTCGAACCAGAATGATCTGGCAGTAGATGATCAGTGCAACCATGACCGTGCGAGCATTCAGGCCAAGCAGTGGGAGGAGCAGAATCATCATGACCAGGCTGGGAATCACGTAGAGGATGCCTAGGACGCCCAGCACAGAGGTAGTCAATCGCTCGCGCCCATAGATGAGGTAGCCGAGCGGCAGCGCAATTAGGATGGCAATGACCAGCGAGCCGACCGTTAGATAGACATGCTCCCAAAGCAGACCGAGAATGACATCCGGATTTTCGAGAATGTAGGTCATATTGGCTCAACCAGATGAATCACGACTCGATGGCCCCGCGAAGGTCGTCCATGCTGAGCAGTCCAACCGGCTGATCAGATGCATCAACGACTGTCAAGCTGTCTTGATGGGATGTCAGAAAGATCGAGAGTGCCTCGCGCAGACTCTGATCAAGCGCAACGTTGACAGAGGTCGGCAGATCGCCGTTGAGCGGACGCATGACCTGCTCGGCCCGCAGCAGGCTCAGCTGACGCACGATATCTTCCGCGCCGACTAGCTGGCGCACGAAATCATCTGCTGACTGTGTCAGAACCTTGAGCGGCGTATCGTACTGCACGACCTGCCCTTGACGAAGGATTACAATCTTGTCCGCCAGGCGCAACGCCTCGTCGACATCGTGGGTGACGAAGAGGATGGTCTTACGCAGTCGCCGCTGAAGCTCAAGCAGCGAGTCCTGCAATTCGGTGCGCGTGATGGCATCGATTGCGCCAAAGGGCTCATCCATGAGGATGACGCCCGGGTCGCCGGCCAAGGCCCGCGCGACGCCAACTCGTTGGCGCTGCCCTCCGGACATTTGGGCCGGGTAGCGATCGCGGTATTCGTCAGGCGGCAGCGCAACCAGCGTGAGCAGTTCCTCCACCCGCGCGGCAATGCGGTCGTCATCCCACCCAAGTCAGACGCGGCACAACCGCCACATTCTGCTTGACCGTCATGTGCGGAAAGAGACCGATCTGCTGAATGACGTAGCCGATATGCCGGCGCAGCGTCGTCACATCGATCTGATGGATCGGCTGCTCATCGATGTAGATCTCACCCGCGGTTGGCTCATTTAGCCGATTGACCATCTTCATCAACGTCGTCTTGCCACAGCCGGACGGCCCAAGGAAAACAACAAACTGTCCCGACTCCACGGTAAACGATACATCGTTCACTGCGGATCGAGACATCCCGGCAAAGTCTTTGATTACATTTTCGAAACGAATCGTTGTCATGACGTATGGGCCTGCAACAGTAAGAAATCGACGTAGTCCATTCCAGAAAAACAGATGTCTCTGCGCAAGTCCCCGGCACGGCCCATTTCAAGTCCGGTCAGGCGATCCCGTCTACGGGCCGTACCGGGGACTTTGGGAGAATCATTTGGGTGTCAAAAATGGTTGAAAGTGCCGCGTAGGGACATGGCATTCCCCGCAGACCCGTAGCTGACGGATGCCGTTTCAAACCTTGAGACCGGATCCGCAACCGCACAACGCTTCTAGGAATGCCGTGTCCGCTTATCAACAAGCCTCAACGGTTGCCACGCATGGACAAGGCATTCCTAGGGCCGTTTGAACAACGCGGACGATGCGTGGCAATTTGGAACCGTCTGGTCAGAGGCATGTTTGACAGGGAATGCCATGTCCCTACACATCTCAACTTGTTCTGAACACACCCGTTTCATTTCCACGAAGGAGCATGAAATTGCACAAAGGGTAACTATCTTCGTGCTTCTATGTGCTTCCATGTGCTCCTTCGTGGATCGCTATTGCTTTGGAATCACCTTACTCGGCCAGTAGGCCCTTTTCAACCAGAAACTCCCTGGCCACATCCTCCGGCTCTTCGCCGTCGCCTGTGACCCGATTGTTCAGCTCTTGCATGGTGGCATCATCGAGATAGGGAGCCACTGCATTCAATACCTCGGCGAGATCAGGATTGGCATCGAGCACAGCCTGGCGCACAACCGGAGCAACCTGGTAGGGCGGATAGAGGCCCAAGTCGTCCTCAAGCACGCGAAGTCCATTGGCGAAGATCTCACCATCGGTACCAAAAGCGACAACAACGTCGGCGTCGCCACTCAACAGCGTGGGATAGCGCAGGCCAAAGTCGACGGCAAGATAGTCGCCAAACTCGAATCCGCCATAGAGCGCCTGCAGTCCCGGCAGACCATCTTCACGTTCAGCGAATTCCGGCGGGCCGGCCAGCGTCAGATCGCCGGCAGCAGCCGAAAGACCAGAAAAGCTGGCGATGCCCAACTCGTCGGCTTGCTCTTCCGCCATGGCCAAGGCCTGAGTGTTGTTCATCGGAGCCGGGTCAAGCCAGGCGATGTTGAACTGTTCGGCATAGGCTGCCGACACTGTCTCGAAGACTTCTGCCGGGTCGCTCATCACATCCATCTGTAGGACGGTCAGCAAACCCGTGCCCGTATACTCAGGATAGATGTCCAGTTCGTCGTTGACCAGTGATTCATGAAGGACGGGTGTGCCGCCCAGCGCGCCCTTGCGGTCAACCTGATAGCCGGCATCTTCCAGGAGCAGCGCGTACATCTCACCCAGGACAAATTGCTCAGCAAAGCCCTTGGATGCAACTGAAACTGTGGGACTGCTCTCGGCTGCAGGCGCGCTGATACAGCCACCAAAGAGCGCGGTGACCAGCAGCAGGCTTAGCAACAGCCAGATCGATTTTGTCTGAAATCGTTTTTGCATGAGTTTCTCCTATGAAATGGACCGTTTGGTGGAATCGAACTTAGTGAGTCGCCGCCAGTCAGGCCAGATGCCCGGCTCAGGGGCGCCAACGTGCAACATGAAAGTCCAACTTGAGCGGTTTTCTCAAGCGGGAGTAGGTGGACGTAGGTATTGCTGGAGCCGACTGAGCGCAATCTCAGCGGCAACGGCAAGTAGTGCAACAGGGATGGCCCCAACCAACAAGATCGATGGGCGATACATTGCGTAGCCGCGCTGGATGAAGATCCCCAGTCCGCCGCTGCCGATGAAGGCCGCCAACGTTGCGCTGGCGATTACTTCTGTCGTGGCCGTACGGATACCGGTCAAAATGATCGGGAATGCCAGAGGAAACTCTACTTTGAAAAGTATCTGCCTTGACGTCATCCCCATACCGGCAGCGGCCTCGCGAATCGCCGGATCAATCGTTCGAAAAGCGGCATCGGTATTGACCAAAATTGGCGGCATGGCCAAAATCGTAAGCGCCACGATTGCTGTGTCAAGCCCAACGCCAAGATATGGCACAGCAAGAAAGAGAATTGCGAGGCTGGGGATCACGCGGATGCCATTGATGCTATTGATCACGACAATCGCCGCGTTGCGTGATCGTGAACTCCAGATACCCAATGGAACACAGATCAGGATGCCAATGAACATTGCCACTGTCACCAGAATCAGATGGTCGACGGTCGCCTCGGCCAGTTCATCCAGATGGGACAGCGCGTAGTCTATAGTGTCCTGAACAATACCCATTATTATTTGCTCGAAACCCTTGTTGGCAGCTGAAATACGAATCGATAACTACACCCCAGTTGCCTATCCAAGATATCATACAGCGTGGAACCGAACCAGGATGTAGCATTCGTTCCCCGATGAACAGAATAGCTGTGATTCTCTTCGTCAATGGCAGATTACATTCCCGGCAGACCAATGTTATACTTGGCAACGGCGAGCTATTTCGCGCCAAGCAGCCAAGATGCAAGACAAGAATTCGCGAAACTCAATCGACGAAGGAACAGACGAGGGACGTCATGTCAGTCATGATGAAAGAGGGAAGACGCTACCCCGGCAGTGAATGGCTCAAAGATCGTGTACGCTTCTTGGAGCGAGTCTACGACTTTGCAGTGGTTGTGATGATGGCGCTATATCCGCTCATGAACCGGTTCGCGCCCCGTACGTCGGAACGCCTGTTGATCGGCGCCGAAGAGATCAGCAAGGGGTACATGTTTAACTGCCAGATGTGCGGTCAGTGCATCCTCCATAGCACCGGCATGACCTGCCCCATGAACTGCCCCAAGAACCTGCGCAATGGTCCGTGCGGCGGTGTTCGTGAGGATGGCAACTGCGAAGTCATTCCCGAGCTTCCCTGCATCTGGGTTCAGGCATGGGAGCGCAGCCAACAAGGCATCTACGCCCACGAGATCAACGATATTCAGCCCCCCGTCAACCGCGCGCTTCACGGTTCATCGGCCTGGATCAATATGGCTGATGGAACCGACATGAAGCTCCCTCCAGGCTGGGTGTCAGTTTCGGAACTAGAGTCAGCCTAGAGCCGTGTCAGCTCAGAATTCTGTCAGTCTCAGGCATAGACGGGCAGTTCGTTGAGGTTGCCTGGGGTTTCGGCTTTTGGCCTGAGATTGAGCGATTGGGAATTCGGCCAATCCCCCAGTCTCTGAATTTCCAGCGCCCCAAATCTTGTCAGCCGGGAACGTCCACAATAGCGTAAATAAACCAATTTTCAGCCATCAGTTTTGCACGGAGAATCCACATGCAGACCGTCGTTAAGTCAACCACTCAGACCGTCATCATCGGCCCGGATCAGCCATTCGTCATCATCGGTGAGCGCATCAACCCGACCGGACGCAAGAAACTGGCGGCCGAGATGGAAGCCGGCGACTTCAGCCGCGTCGAACGCGATGCCCTTGCCCAGGTACAAGCCGGCGCCCACATCCTCGACATCAATGTCGGTGTGACCAGCGTCGAACCCGAAAAGACCGAGCCGGAGCTGATGATCAAGGCCATCGAGTTGGTCCAGTCCATTTCCGACGTGCCGCTCTGCATCGACAGTAGCGTGGCGCCGGCGCTGATTGCAGGCATCAAAGCCAGCAAGGGTCGCCCGATTGTCAACAGCGTCACCGGCGAAGAAGAGCGTCTCGAAGCCATCCTGCCCGTGGTTGCCGAATACAACGTCCCGGTGATTGCCATCTGCAATGACGAGACCGGCATCAGCTACGACGCAGATGTGCGCTTTGAAGTCGCCAAGAAGATCGTGGAGCGCGCCGAAAGCTACGGCATCGCCCGAGAGGATGTCATCATCGATCCGCTGGCCATGCCCGTCGGCGCAGTCGCCACCGCCGGAGCGGACCTATTCCGATTGGTGCGCATGGTGCGAGATGAACTCGGCTGCAACACGGTCTGCGGGGCCAGCAATATCAGCTTCGGCATGCCCAACAGGCGCACCATCAACGCCGCTTTTGTACCCATGGCCATCGCCGCAGGCATGACCAGCGCCATCACCAACCCGCTGGAGAGCGAGATCCGCAACGCCATTTACGCAGCCGATCTGCTCATGGGCCACGATGAAATGGCCATGAACTACATCACGGCCATGCGTGCCCAGCAGACCGAGACCACGCAGAGCAAGGCTGCATCGGCTCGACGTGCCGAACGAGCAGCACGACGCTCCACCAGCTAGAGCCTCAGGATTCTTGAATGCCAGGCTCCCAACTGTAACACTTGCACCAATCTGTCCGGTCAACGACTCAATATCGTAGGGGCGAGGCTTGCCTCCGTCCGCTCACCACAGTCGGGTGACAACAGTGGACGACCGCAAGGGTCGCCCCTACGATATCTCGTCGTTCATGAATGGGCAAACGGTATTGTGTCACGGCGTAGAACCATCAATCGATCTTTCCGACCGGTCTCACCGATGGAGCAGTTTAATGCAACAAGGTCAATCTGATCAGACAAATTCCGATCATGCCGGCCACGTCTCCCCTAGCGAATACCGAGACAACGCTCCGAAGCTTCCACGCAATCAGCGTCCCCTCCGATCCGGCAGTCGACTTGAACTCGTGTTGCGATCGGGCCTCTTTGCAGTCACGGCAGAGTTGAACGCGCCTGACAGCGCGGATCCTGAAGACGTCTACAGAAACGCGCTGGTCCTGTCTGAAGTCTGCGACGGCATCAACGCCACAGACGGCTCCGGGGCCAATTGCCATATGAGCAGTCTGGGATGCAGTGCAGTGCTGACACGCGCCGGCTACGATCCGGTCTTGCAGATCGCGTGCAGAGATCGCAACCGCATCGGCATCCAGGGAGACATCCTGGGCGCAGCCGCGCTTGGGATCAAGAACATCCTCTGCCTGACCGGCGATGATGTTTCCAACGGCGACCAACCCGAAGCCAAGCGGGTCTTCGATTTTGACAGCGTCCAGCTCTTGCAGACCGCACGAATCATGCGCGATGAGGGCATGTTCTTGAGCGGACGCAAGTTGACCACAAAGCCGCAGATCTTCCTGGGTGCAGCCGCCAATCCCTTTGCACCGCCCTTTGATTGGCGCCCGGGACGCTTGGCCAAGAAAATTGCCGCAGGCGCTGATTTCATTCAGACCCAGTACTGCTTCGACATTCCACGACTGACCGAATATATGAAGCAGGTACGCGATCTGGGTCTGCATGAGCAGGTCTACATGCTCATCGGTGTGGGTCCGTTGCGCACCGATCGAGCCGCTGAATTCATGCGCAAGAATGTGCCGGGCGTACGCATTCCCGATGCCATCGTCGAGCGCTTGGCCAAGACGCCCAAGAAACAGAAGCGCGAAGAGGGCAAGAAGATCTGCATCGAACTCATTCAACAGGTTCGCGAGATCGAAGGGGTCCACGGCGTCCATTTGATGGCCTATCGACAGGAGGAGACGGTCCGGGAGATCATCGACCGATCGGGCATCTTCCCAAGACGGCATGGCCCGCTACAGCCCTCGATGCCGTCGGCCCAAAGCGCCTAGGACGGGTCGGAGATCAACGATGAACAAGGAACGGGTGGTTGCGGTCGAGTGGGCGCCAATGCAAGGCCAGCGTCCACGCAGCGCGGGCAGCAATGGCCGACTCGGCGATCACGGTGTCGTCGTCACGCCCGCCATTGCTCGACTAACAACGGAGAGCGGCGTACGTGGCTTTGGATTCAGTCGGGCCGCAGCTCAGCAGGCAGCCAAAGTCGTTGGTCGCCCTCTTGGCGACCTCTTCTCAGTCGAGCATGGGTCCAGCGATGTCGGTCGTCCCTTCGACTTCGCCCTCTGGGACCTTGCAGGTCAACTGGCCGCCCAGCCCGTCTATCGCCTAGCCGCTTCGGGTGCTGGCGCCTTTGATGTCGAGCCCGTGCGCGTACCCTGCTATGACACTTCCCTCTACATCGACGATCTTCACTTGAGCAGTGACAGTGAAGCCGCAGCCCTCATCGCTGGCGAAGCTATCGATGGCTATGCGCAAGGGCATCGAGCATTCAAGATCAAAGTCGGTCGTGGCGCACGACACATGCCGCTCGAAGAAGGCGTCCGGCGTGACATTGCCGTGATCCACGCGGTGCGTGAGTCTGTCGGCGACAAGGCAGCGATCATGCTGGATGCCAACAACGGCTATAACCTCAACCTGACCAAGCAGATACTGATGGAGACAGCCGCGTGCCGTATCCATTGGATGGAGGAGGCCTTTCATGAAGACCGGATCCTCTATGAAGATCTGAAGGAATGGATATCGGTGTCCGGGCTGAAGACCTTGATCGCGGATGGCGAGGGTGAAGCATCACCGTCCCTGCTGGATTGGGCAGAGAGCGGCCTGGTTGATGTAGTCCAGTATGACATTTTCAGCTATGGCTTCAGCCGGTGGCTGGCACTGGGTCGACAGCTAGACGCATGGAGCGTACAGAGCGCCCCTCACCACTACGGCGGCTTCTATGGAAATTACGCTGTGCCCCACTTGGCCTCCGCCATCAACGGCTTTGCCTACGCAGAGTGGGACGAAGCCGTTGTGCCCGGCATCGACACGTCAGCTTACGAGATTCGAGAGGGATTCGTGCATCTGCCCAACGAGCCAGGATTTGGGCTGCTGCTCGACAGCGACCTTTTTGATCAAGCAGTCTGCGCCAATGGATATCAGATTTTTGAATAGCACCAAGTTGTTGAATAAGACCAAGTTGTCGAACAATCGCTAGACACCGAGTCAATCATTTTTTCCCATTCAAGCAACAGGAGCAACGACGCTATGTCTTCACAGCCGAGTGTCCCCAGTGACATTGACATTGCCCAGGCAGCCACACTAGAGCCCATCGAGGCCATCGCCGAGAAAATGGGCCTGGAACGCAGCGACATCGAGATCTATGGCGACACAATCGCCAAGGTCAAACTTGAGACCATCGACAAGTTCAAGGATCGCCCCAACGCCAAATACATTCTGGTCACAGCCATCACGCCGACGCCGTTGGGCGAAGGCAAATCGACCACCACCGTCGGCCTCGGCCAGGCCATGAAGTACCTCAGCAAGACGGCAACCATCGCCATTCGTCAGCCCTCCCAGGGGCCGACCTTCGGCATCAAAGGCGGTGCGGCCGGCGGCGGCTACTCCCAGGTCGTCCCCATGGAACAGTTCAACCTGCACATGACCGGCGACATCCATGCCATCACCGCGGCCAACAACCTGCTGGCCGCCATGATCGACAACCACATCTACCAGGGCAACAAGCTGGGCATCGACCCGTACAGCATCACCTGGCGCCGCGTCATGGATGTCAACGAACGTGAACTGCGCAGCATCGTCAGCGGCCTGGGGGCCAAGCCGGACGGTCGCCCACGCCAGACCGGCTTCGACATCACCGTGGCCAGTGAGGTCATGGCCATCCTGGCGCTGACAACCAGCCTTCGAGACATGCGCGAGCGTTTCAGTCGCATCGTCATCGGCCAGAATTTCGACAAGAAGCCCGTGACCGCCGAGGATTTGCGCGCAGCCGGGGCAATGACGGTGCTCATGAAAGAGGCCATCAAGCCCAACATCTTCCAGACGCTGGAGAACACGCCTGCTCTGGTCCATGCCGGTCCATTCGCCAACATCGCCCATGGCAACAGCTCTGTGCTGGCCGACCAGATCGGCATCAAGACCGCCGACTATCTGTTCACGGAAGCCGGCTTCGGCGCCGACATCGGCGCTGAGAAGTTCTTCAACATCAAGTGCCGCTACAGCGGCCTCGCGCCGGATGCAGCCGTCGTCGTTGCCACGATCCGTGCGCTCAAGTCTCATACGGGCAAATACCGGGTCATTCCCGGACGCCCGCTGCCGGAAGAGATGGTGCGCGAGAATCCCGACGATGTCTACGAAGGCGCGTCCAACCTGCGCAAGCAGATCGAGAACATGCAGAAGCAGGGCGTCAGCCCCGTCGTCTGCGTCAACCACTTCACATCAGACTTCGACAGCGAGGTGGAAGCGGTCTTTGAAGTTGCCAAGGAGATGGGCGTGCGCTGTGCCACCTCTCGCCATTGGGCCGAGGGCGGAGCAGGCGCGGTTGATCTGGCCCAGGCCGTCATCGAGGCTGCCGAGGAGCCGAGTGAATTCAAGTTCCTCTACGATGTCGATCTGCCGATCAAGGAGAAGATCGAGACCATCGCGCGCGAGATATACGGTGCGGACGGCGTCTCGTATGAGGGCAAGGCCAACACCCAGATTCGCAGCTACGAACGCAATGGGTTTGGCAATCTGCCCATCTGTATGGCCAAGACACACCTCAGCCTCTCCCATAACCCCAAGCTGAAAGGTGCGCCCAGCGGCTTCACCTTGCCGATCAAGGAGGTACGTGCCAGCGTCGGGGCCGGCTTCATCTATCCGCTGGTCGGCGATATGCGCACCATGCCCGGGCTGCCCAGCCATCCGGCGGCCGAAAACGTCGATATTGATTTTGAGACAGGTCAAGTGGTGGGACTGTTCTAGTAGTTCAGCTTTGAGCTGGACTTTTGTGCCCCCTACGCAAGAGCGCCGGCCATCGGATTTCGATGGCCGGCGCTCTTGCGTAGGAGGAACTGTGATTTTGAGATCAACAGGGTGTAAGGGTATAAAAGGATCTGTGAGAGGCTTCTAACTGGGGCCTCTTTTCTCAAATCTGGCATGCTTGCACACGTTCAAAACGCTGTGCGGAGACAGGCAATAGAAGGGGACGGTGACCGTGAGCTACACAGAAATAAGTCTGGAAGATCTGTATCTTCAGATGCAGGACGACCTTTATGATGGCTTGAAGGCGGAAATTCCACTCCAGGTGGACGAGGCTTTGTCTCGCAGCCAGACACCTCAGCAGATCTTGGACGGCGGCCTGGTCGCAGGCATGGACATCGTCGGCGTCGACTTCCGCGACGGCATTCTCTTCGTGCCCGAAGTGTTGATGGCAGCCAACGCCATGAAGGCAGGTATGGCGATCCTGCGCCCCCTGTTGACCGAGACCGGGGCCCAGCGCATCGGCACGGTCGTCATCGGCACGGTCAAGGGCGACATCCACGACATCGGCAAAAATCTGGTCGCCATGATGTTCGAAGGAGCCGGCTTTGAGGTCGTCAACCTGGGCATCAACGTGGATGCAGATACCTTCCTGCAGGCCATTGCCGAACACAAGCCCGATATCATCGGCATGAGCGCCCTGTTGACAACGACCATGCCCTACATGAAGGTCGTGGTCGATACGCTGGGCGAAGAGGGCATTCGAGACGACATCTATGTCATGTGCGGCGGGGCCCCAGTGACCGAGAGCTTTGCGCGCGAAGTTGGGGCAGACGCCTACGGCAGTGACGCAGCGGTTAGCGTTGACATAGCAAAATCCTACATGGCCCGCAAGCGAGAGGCGGCAACCGCCTAACATGCAGATAGACTCAACCTTCCGATCCAGACGAAGCAACGTCATGGCCACCCGGGGCATCGTGGCAACCAGTCAGCCGCTGGCAGCACAAGCTGGTCTCGACATGCTCAAAGCCGGCGGCAACGCTGCCGATGCAGCGATTGCCACGGCAGCCATGCTCAACGTCGTCGAGCCGATTATGACGGGCATTGGCGGCGACTGTTTCGCCCTCTACTATGACGCTGCAACAAAACAGGTCACTGCACTAAACGGCTCGGGTCGTGCACCGGCCGACGCATCGATCGAGCAGACCACCTCGCTTGGCTACACGAAGATGCCCTCATTCACGGGTCATTCCGTTAGCGTGCCGGGTACTGTTGCAGGCTGGAGCGATCTCTTGGAGCGCCACGGACGATTGACGCTCTCCGATGTGCTTCAACCGGCCATCTGGACGGCAGAGAACGGCTATCCAGTCAGCGAGTTGATCGCCACAAGTTGGTTGAGCCAAGAAAAGAAGCTGCGTCGAGATCCCGACTGGGATAGCGGCGATCTGGACAATGGACCGGTCCAACCAAGCGGCCACGAACTGCTCATTGATGGCCGAGCGCCCCGTCCCGGCGAACTCATGCGCATGCCCAATCTGGCAAAAACATTGCGCGGTATCGCTGACCAAGGCAGGGACTACATCTACCGAGGCGAATTTGCCCGCAAGCTGAGTGATCATGTGCAGCGCTACGGCGGCTGGATCACGCCGGACGACATGGCCGGCCACGTCTCCACCTGGGATGAGCCGATCACGGCAGCCTATCGCGGCGTGACGCTCTATGAGTGTCCGCCCAATGGCCAAGGGCTGGCCGCGATCATTGCCGTCAACCTGGCGACAGGCTATGACTTGGCCCATATGAGCGAAGTCGACCGCTTACACGTCATGATCGAGTGCATGCGCATTGGCTTTGCAGATGCCCAGCAATGGGTCTGTGATCCGCGCGCCTTTGAGATTCCCCTGGATGAGCTGACAAGCGTCGAGTACGCTGATCGGCGCCGCCAGGATATCGACATGAAGCGTGCAGCCCAAAATGTGCCTTATGGCGATCCAATGGCCGGTTCCGACACGGTCTATCTCAGTGTCGTCGACGGCGACGGCAATGCTTGCAGCTTCATCAACAGTCTGTTCATGGGCACCGGCAGCGGACTGGTCGTACCCGGCACCGGCGTCAGCCTGCAGAACCGTGCTTCCCTTTTCGAGCTCGACCCTGATCATCCGAATTCGTTGGCCCCCGGCAAACGCCCGTACCAGACGATCATTCCGGCAATGACCATCTACAACCAGGGCGAACACGCCGGTGAGTTGCACGCCAGTTTCGGCGTCATGGGCGGCTACATGCAGCCCCAGGGCCACTTCCAGATGTTGGTCAATCTGGTCGATCTGAAAATGAACCCACAGCAGGCGCTGGACGTGTCACGCTGGCAACTTGCCTCACCCCAGGGTGGAACAGGATCAGAGCAGGCAGGCGGACAGGTCAGCATGGAGGAAGGTTGGAGCTTTGCCACCTTGGCGGAACTGGCCCGCAGGGGGCATCGCCTGGTTCCTGTGGACGGTTTTGCACGGGGCATGTTTGGCGGCGGCCAGATCATCCTACGCGATCCGGCCACGGGCGTGCTGATTGCCGGCAGCGAACCGCGCAAGGACGGATGCGCCGTCGGCTGGTAGATAAAGAATCTGAAGATGGTCCACAGTTAACGATGTGACCAGTGACGATGTGACCAGTGACTATGTGACCAGTGACTATGTGACCAGTCTGTATCGACCGGAAGACAGTGTCGTCTATCGGGGCGGAAACAACGGGGTATCGTACTCATGTCAATTCTAAGCTATGAAAAATTGATGGCAGAAGATATTAGCAATTCGGTCAAATTCGCGCCGTTTGTCGCCAAGATGGAGGCTGCGGACCTGTCCGACATGATGATCCGCGTCTTTCACTATTACTACAATCAGCTGCTGGCCGGAGCGACCGGTTACGTTACAAGCCTTCACGCACAGCCCGTGCGCGCCATTACGGACTACGAAGCGCTGGATGAGCGGTATGCCACTGCCGGTGAGTCCGTTCTCGACAAGGTGGTGATGGTCAAACTCAATGGCGGGCTCGGAACGAGCATGGGGATGGATGGCCCAAAGTCTCTCTTGCCGGTGAAGGAAGGGCTCAGCTTCCTTGATGTCACGGTCAACCAGATCAAGCGGACACGCGAAAAGTGGGACGTCGGCCTGCCGCTTGTGCTCATGAACAGCTTCGCCACCCATGAGAAGACATTGCAGGCGCTGGCTGAATACGAAGATTTCGATCAGGAGATCCCCTTCGGCTTTGTCCAGCACAAGGTGCCGAAAATCTGTAAAGAGACCATGGATCCGGCCCATTGGCCCGAGGCCCCAGCCAGAGAGTGGAATCCCCCGGGCCATGGCGATCTCTACGCCGCCATATCGACTAGCGGCACTTTGGATCACCTTCTGGAAAGCGGCTATGAGTATGCCTTTGTCAGCAACTCTGACAATCTCGGCGCGGTTCTCGATACGGAAATCTTGGGCTACTTTGCCGAGGAGCGCCTCCCATTCCTGATGGAAGTCGCCTACCGCACTCGGGCGGATCGCAAGGGCGGTCACCTTGCCCAGACAGACGATGGCCAGTTGATTCTACGCGAGTTAGCCCAATGTCCTCCAGACGAAATCGGCCTATTCCAGGATATTGACCGCTATCAATTCTTCAACACCAACAATCTATGGATCCATCTGCCAACGCTGCGCAGCGTCCTCGACCAACGCAACGGCATCTTAGGCCTTCCACTGATTCGCAATGAAAAACCCATCGACCCGACCCGACCCAATACGCCGCCCGTCTACCAACTGGAGACGGCCATGGGCTCGGCCATTCATGTCTTTGAGGGTGCGCAGGCCATCCGAGTGCCGCGTAGCCGGTTCGTCCCGGTCAAGAAGAACAACGATCTGCTGGTCCTGATGTCTGACGTGTATTTGCTGAACGAAGATTTCACCATTCAGCTCAACCCAGATCGGCATGCTGGTCCACCGCGCCGTCCGCCCCTGGTCGATCTGGACGATCATCACTACAAGGTGATCGGCGACATGCAGACACATTTCCCCCATGGCGCACCGTCATTGCTCAACTGTACGAGCTTGACCATCGACGGTGACGTCTATTTCGGCAAGGATGTCGTGCTGGAAGGCGCCGTATTGCTCAGCGAGAACGGATCCGGCCCGGTCCATATCGCTGACGGGACGCACATCGTCGGCGATTGAATTGCAAATGGATCGACACGTGGTCTATCTGCCGCAAATCACGTGCTGCTACAGCTATCCGATCGCCCAGTCGACCTCGGCCTGTTTGCCCGGCCAGCCGAGACCAATTCGTCCCCGCTCTTTTTCCACTTTGAGAATCTCGACATCGATCACGTCACCGACCGACGGCGTGACGTTGCGCGGTATCTGGCTGCGATGCAACAGGCCGTCCTGCTTGACGCCCAGATCGACGAACGCACCAAAATCGACCACGTTGCGGACCGTGCCCTGGAGGACCAGGCCCGGATAGAGATCATCCATTGACAGCACGTCGCTACGCAAGATGGGTGCCGGAAGGTCCTCACGAGGATCACGGCCCGGGCGCACAAGTTGCTCCAGAATATCGATCAATGTCGGCTCACCGATGCCGAGTTCAAGCGCCAACGCCCGCACAGGCTGCTCCCCAACAAGCTTATCCAGCGCAGTGACACGCTCCTCAGGCGTTGAGTTCACGGTCAAACCCGCTCGTGCCAACAGTGCCTTGGTCACTCGATAACTTTCCGGATGGATGGCACTCGCATCCAGGGGATTGTCACCATCTCGCACGCGTAGAAAACCGGCCGACTGCTCGAACGCTTTGGGACCAAGCCCTGAAACCTTCTTGAACTCTCGTCGGTTTGAAAAGGGACCGTTTTGATCTCGATGGGCGACAACACGCTCAGCCAACTTGGCCCCAATGCCCGCCACATAGGTAAGGAGCGCGGGAGAGGCCGTGTTGACATCAACACCCACCTGGTTGACAACGCTCTCCACCACCCCATCGAGCGAGGCCGCCAACGTTTTCTGATTGACGTCATGCTGATACATGCCGACGCCGATCGATTTCGGATCAATCTTGACCAGTTCCGCCAGCGGATCTTGAACCCGGCGGGCAATGGAAACACCGCTTCGTAGACTCACGTCCAGAGCGGGGAATTCAGCGCGGGCCAATGGGCTGGCGCTGTAGACGCTGGCTCCCGCTTCATTGACCATCAGATAGTGTATTGCAGACTCAGCGTCCGCTTGACTATCGCCGGATGTCCTCGCTTGAATCAGATCGGCAATCAACTCTTCGCTCTCGCGTGAAGCCGTACCGTTGCCGATAGCGACCAACGTGACCTTGTAGCGATCAATCAGCGTGCCCAAGGCATCCAATGATTGGCGACGCTGCCGCTGTGGCGGATGCGGATAGATGGTCGCGGTGTCGAGCAGCTTGCCAGTCGGGTCGACAACGGCGATCTTGCAGCCGGTGCGATAGCCCGGATCCAGAGCCAGCACCGTTTGGCCGGCCAGGGGCGGCTGGCTGAGCAGGCCGCGTAGGTTGGCGGCGAAGACGCGAATGGCCTGGTCTTCGGCTTTTTCCGTCAGCGCTCTACGCACATCCCGCTCGATTGCCGGCAGCAGCAGACGCGCGGCAGCGTCATCAATGGCCGCCTCCAGTTCTTCGGCCAGCGGCGAGAGTCGATCAGCACGGAAGGCTGCCCCAATCGCCTGACGCCAATCGCGCTCCTGCACATCAAAGCCGACGCGCAGCACCTTTTGCGCCTCTCCTCGGTTGATGGCCAGAATCTGATGCGGACGCAGACGATCGACGCGCAATGAGAAATCGTAGTAGAGCTTGTAGACGCCACGAGGGTCCTCGGCTCCCTCGATCAACTGCGTTCGCTCGACGCCGAAACGCATGGCCTTTTCGCGTGTGATACCCCGTACATCCGGATGATCACTGACGGTCTCGGCAACAATATCGCGAGCGCCGGCCAGTGCATCGTCGGTCGTGGGGGCCAAGTCATTGACAAACGGCTCAGCAAGCTTCTCTGGTGACGCACCGTGCCGCGCCTGCCCCAGAATCAGGTCTGCCAACGGCTGTAGCCCCTTCTCACGCGCAATGCTTGCACGCGTGCGGCGCTTTGGCCGGTAGGGTTGGTAGAGATCCTCAAGTGCCGTCTTGGTCGGCGCAGCAACAATTTGCGCCCTCAAGTCGGCCGTCAGCAAGCCCTGTTCCTCGATCGAGGCCAACACAGTTTTTCGTCGTTCCTCCAGCGCCGAAAGCGTATCCAAAGACCCTTCAATTGCGCGGATCTCCTCTTCGTCAAGAGCGCCAGTCGCCTCCTTGCGATAACGGGCAATGAAGGGTAAAGTATTACCAGCGCTCAACAAGTCGATGGTTGCGGCAACCTTGCCCACGGGCAGGTTGAGCAATTCCGATATCTGCTCGGCATAGGTCTGCACACCGATATCTGTCATTTTATCTGTCATAACCGCCAAAAAAGAAGTTTTTCGAACATTGAAAGTTGATGTTCAGATGATACCATGGGTCCCAGTTGAAATAGGAACTCTGAGATCGGGGCCAGAGGACATTTGCACTGACAAAGAGGGGACAGATGTCCCTCCCCACTTTGATGCTTTTTCGGTATAATTGCTCAAGGTGCGTTTTAACAACGCATCACAGGTCGCTCAACACATCCAAAATGAGAGAAGGAGATCCAGATGCAAGAGAATCTGCAAGCCATTTACGATGGTGTCATCGACGGTGACGCAGGCGCTGTTGAAGTAGAGGTGAAGGCTGCATTGGACGCAGGCGTTTCGGCACGTTCAGTGTTGGATGATGGCCTCGTAAAAGCGATGGGTCAGGTCGGCGCTTACTTCGAAGAGGGAACCTTCTTCGTTCCCGAGATGCTGGTTGCAGCACGAGCCATGAAGTCGGGATTGACCATTCTGCGGCCATTCCTCGTTGCAGAAGATGTCGAACCGGTCGGTACAGTTGTGATCGGCACGGTCCAGGGCGATCTGCATGACATCGGCAAGAACCTGGTCGGCATGATGCTCGAAGGCGCCGGCTTTGAGATCGTTGATCTGGGCGTCAACGTCGCCCCGGCAAAGTTTGTGGAAGCCGTCAAGGACGGCGCAGGCATGCTGGCTGTATCGGCCCTGCTGACCACGACCATGCCCAACATGAAGGCCGTCATCAACAGCCTTGAGCAGGCAGGCGTGCGCGATCAGGTCAAGGTTCTGGTCGGCGGCGCGCCCGTCACCCAGTCATTCGCCGACCAGATCGGCGCCGACGGCTACGCCAAGGATGCAAGCCAGGCAGCAACACTGGCCACCCAATTGGTCGGCTAACGCCTTTGTCCTTATTCCCGAAGCGACATGGATGCCCGGGCCTTTTCGCCCGCCCCATCCATGTCGTTTTGGCCTCCCCCATTATCCTCAGCCATTGATCATTGGCCGTCTATCAATGGCCGGTCACTCTTTTCCATCCGCGTCCGCCGCACCGCACGTCTTACCGCATCTGACCAAATTTAACATCCAATTTCACCCTTCAGGTCCGGAGCCATCTTGAAATGAACGATCGTCAACGATTTAATGCAACGATGCACTACGAGCCTCGTGATCGCTCGCCGATCATGGACTTCAGTTTCTGGGACGAAACGCTGCCCATCTGGCACGAGCAGGGGCTGCCGACATCAGTCAATCGACTGAACAGCGATGCCTTTTTCGGCATGGATTCCGGCATTGAGTCTGGTGGACGACTCGTAGGCGTCAACACCGATCTCGCGCCACATTTTGAAGTAAAGATACTTGAAGACCTGGGCGACCACGTCCTTGAACAGCAGGCCGATGGCGTGCGCGTTCTGCGTCGCAAATTCATGGGCTCGATTCCACAGCCCCAAAGCCATCTGCTCTCTGACCGCGACAGCTGGGAGACCCACTTCAAGCCCCGACTCGACCCGGATAACCCGGCCCGCTATCCGGCGGACTGGGAAGAACGCGTCAAGGTCTGGACAGATCCGGATCGCGAAGTCCTTGCCGTCCTACCGGGCGGCAGCGTCTTTGGCAAGCTACGCAACTGGATGGGACTGGAAAACATCTCGTATATCGTCTACGACGACCCAAAGCTCTTCGAAGAGATGGTTATCACCGTGACCGACTGTGTCCTGGGTACGATGACACGTATCCTGGAGACCGGCGGCCAGTTCGACGCCTGCGGCATGTGGGAAGACATGGCCTACAATTCAGGCCCGCTGATCAGTCCGCGGCACTTCGACCGCTACTTGCTTCCCCAATACCGGCGCATCACCGATCTGCTCCACTCCTACGGCGTCGATGTAGTCTGGCTGGATTGCGACGGCAAGATCGATCTGCTCCTGCCTCGCTGGCTGGACGCAGGCGTCAACTGCATGTTTCCGCTGGAAGTCGGCACCTGGGGCACCGATCCCGTTGCACTGCGGAAAGAATACGGACGCGACCTGCTGATGATGGGCGGCTTTGACAAGCACGTCTTGCAGGGCACGAAGGACGATATCGTGCGCGAAATTGAACGATTGGCGCCGCTGGTCGAAGAAGGCGGCTATATCGGCTTTGCCGACCATCGTGTCCCGCCCGATGTGACCCTAGAAAACTACTGGTTCTACCTTGAAAAGGTACGCGAGCTTTGGGGCCACGGCGTCAATCTCAAGCCCATGGGCGAGCTAGAATAGCTCTTTAGAAAAGGAAAAAAATCATGGCATTTACCCTAGAAATCGGTGAATCTGCACCAGATTTCGCCGTCCCTGCAACCGATGGAAAGACCTACAGCCTGACCGACTTTGCAGACGCCGACGTGCTCGTCGTCTTCTTCACCTGCAACCATTGCCCCTTCGTGGTCGGCTCTGATGAAGTGACCAGAGCGACAGTCGAGAAGTTTGCCGACCAGAGGCGTTGCCTTCATCGGCATCAACTCCAACAGCGAAGTCACCCATCCCACCGATGACTTTGACAACATGGTGCTGCGCATGGAGGAGAACGACTTCCCCTGGGTCTACGCCCGCGACAAGTCCCAGGAGGTAGCGCTTGCCTACGGCGCGCTGCGCACGCCTCACTTCTATGTCTTCGACAAGGACCGCAACCTGGTCTACACAGGCCGCGGCGTCGACAACCCCGCGAGGGCGACAAGGCCACCGTCAATGATCTCGACAATGCACTGACCGAATTGCTGGCCGGCGAAGAGATCGGCACACCGTTGACCAATCCGCTCGGCTGCAATGTCAAGTGGGAAAACCAGGATGCCCACTGGATGCCCGCCGAGGCGTGTGATCTCGTTATCGCTTAGGATCCTGTGGGCGTGAGAGAAAGGATAGAACGCTGATGACGCGGATATGGCTGATATACGCGAATAAACAAGAAAAATACGGTTTACATCAGCGCAATCCGCGTTCTATCCATTCTCTCCTCGCCAGATTGCTAGGAAAAAACTGATCCACGAAGGGATACGAAGAGCACGAAGCCAGGAGAACAGTTCTGTGTTCTTCGTGCCTCTTCGTGTCCCTTCGTGGATCAAAAAACAAGGGAGCCGCACATCCATGAGCTTCAAAGAGGCAAGCATCTCTCAATACCAGGCGACGCTGGGTATGCTGAAGCAGGCGATCATCCTCTGCCCGGACAGCATGTGGGATGCACCCGATCCGCCCAATCGATTCTGGCAGCTCTCCTACCACACCCTCTTCTATGCACACCTCTACTTGCAACCGTCACTGGACGAGATCACGCCCTGGAGTGAGCATCGTGAGGGGTACGAGCGCCTTGGTCATGCCTCCTCGCCGGAACTACCTGGCATTGAGACCCTGTCCAAGGAAGCGGTTCTGCGCTATCTGGACTTCTGTCTGGACCAGGTCGAGATCCAGGTGAATGCGATGGACTGCGAAGCCGAATCCGGCTTCCACTGGCTGCCGTTCAACAAACAGGAACTCCAGTTCTACAACATCCGCCACATTCAGCAACACACCGGCGAACTCTGTGAGCGCCTGGGGACACGTGCAGGGATCGAGGTCAACTGGATCGGCAAGAGGAGTTGAATCGGATGAGCAAAACGCCTCCGCCTCCCTCTATCTTCGAAACGCTGTCTGGGAAAGTCTGCCTGGTCACCGGCGGATCGCGAACATTGGGTGCGCAAATCGTACGCCATATGGCAGGGTGCGGAACCAAGGTTGGCGTCAACTTCCGTCACTCCGCCGAAGCGGCACGCCAACTGGCCAATGAGCTGCAAGAGAACGGTGCGACAGCGGAGCTGTTCAAGGCTGACGTCACTGATGAGCCGGCGGTCAGGGCGATGGTTGATGAGGTCACTGTCCAACTTGGCCCCATTGACATTCTGGTCAACAACGTCGGCCCCTACGTTGACAGCCCCTTTCTGGACATGCCCTTGGCCGACTTCGACAGGATTCTGGCCGGCAACGTCCGCTCGACTTTCCTCCTGTCCCAGATTGTCGGCCGACAGATGAAGGCCCGTGGCCACGGCCACATCATCAACATCGCCGCCACCGATGTCTTTCATCGCAGCCACTCCATCTACGGTCTGGCCAAGAGCGGCGTGATCCATCTGACCGAAGCAATGGCGCTTGAGCTTGCTCCCGATGTTCGTGTCAACGCCATCGCACCAGATTTGATCGCGGACAACGAGGGGATGACGCCTAAGTTCACGGATCAGGCCATCGGTGGCACGCCCCTGGCGCGTCTGCGTGACTCGCGCCGAGATTGCGGAAATGGTCTGCCTGCTCTGCACGCCGGCCTTCGATATGGTCACCGGCCAGACCGTCGTCATGGACGGCGGTCGCACGATTCCGCGCATTGCGCAAACTGAGTGAGTTACATTCAAGCGCCTTTCCAACTAAGGCATTTTCCAGGTTCTGTGATACACTCGTGCAGTTGACCTGCGTTCAATGGGGTCAACCGGCGAATTTCAATCAGTTTTGACGTTCAAAATGGTTGCCCGAATGGTACGCTCATCGGGCCTTTTGGTTGCAACAGACGTGCTCATGCTACTGGTCCGAGTCGGCTGTTGACAGGCAACAGAGGCGGAACCCGCAAGGGAACTGCACCGGCACGGACTATCAGAACGGAGCACACGCTCCTTTCAATCACGTGACAGCAGCTTGATTAGCGGCATCATTGCCGACGAATCACGCAGCCTTGGTCGCGTGTGGAAGACGTGTGCTCATCTAGGCAGCAGTAGGAGCATGTCAAATGAGTGAGCAGTTTTCTGATCTGGGTCTGCACGCGAATGTCGTGGAGACCGTCACCAACCTCGGTTACACCGAACCCACACCCATCCGATCCGCCATCATTCCGGCCATGCTAGACGGTCAGGATGTCATCGGCCAGGCCCAAACGGGCACCGGCAAGACCGCCGCCTTTGCGTTGCCGATCGTGCAGCGAATTGAACCGCGTCAAGGGCACGTGCAATGCCTCGTGCTTGCGCCGACACGCGAGTTGGCCATGCAAGTTGCCGACGCCATGTATAAGTATGGCAGCGGAAACAAGACGCGTGTGCTGGCCGTCTATGGCGGAGCGCCCTATGATCGACAGATCCGTCGCCTCAAACAAGGCGTTGAGGTAGTCGTGGGCACGCCGGGGCGCCTGATGGATCTGATGCGCCGCAAGGTGCTCGATCTGAGCCAGGTCTCGACAGTGGTGCTGGATGAGGCCGATGAGATGTTGAGCATGGGCTTCGTCGAGGACATCGAGACCATCCTGGATGCTACGCCAGATGCCCGCCAGACCGCACTCTTCTCGGCCACCATGCCGAACGAGATCCGGCGTCTGGCCAAGAAGTATATGCACGATCCCCAGTCTTTCACCATGGCGCGTACGCAACCTGACCGTCAAGTCGGTCGAACAACGCTACTACCTCGTCAATGACCGGGATCGGCTCGAAGCCCTCACTCGCCTCTTCGAAGTTGAGGAGATCACGCGAGCTATCGTCTTTGCCCGCACCCGCCTAGGCACCGGCGAGCTGGCCAATGCGCTGGTCGCCCGTGGTTTTCCGGCCGAGGTGCTCAACGGCGACCTCAGTCAGGATGCACGTGAGCGGGTCATGGGCCGCTTCCGCAAGGACCAGATCACGGTGCTTGTCGCCACCGATGTGGCGGCGCGCGGGCTCGACGTTGATGATATTTCGCACGTCTTCAACTATGACCTGCCCCAAGATCCAGAGGTGTACGTCCACCGAATCGGCCGCACGGGTCGTGCCGGCAAGTCCGGCATCGCGATCTCACTGGTTTCACCCAGAGAGCAGTGGCTACTCGGCAAAATCCAGTCCTATGCCAAACAGACCATTACCAAGGCCACCCTGCCCACGATTGTCGAGATCGAAAAGCTGCGCGAGGATGAATTGCTTACCCAGTTTAGCGTCTGGCTACGGCGAAATCGGTGCAATCGTGAGCGTGAATTAGTCGCTCGTCTGGTTGAAGAAGGGCACGATCTGGAGTCCATCGCTGCCGTAGCGTTGAAGCTGGCGCGGGCCGAAGAGAAGCAACGCCCCATTGCCGAAATCAGCGAAGTTCGCCCGTACAATGCACGGGGCAATCGCCAAAACGGCAATCGCAACAACCGCTCTCAAGGCCGTGGTCGCCCCAACGAAGCACTCGAAAAGGGCATGGTGCGCCTGAGCCTCAGCCGTGGACGCAATCACGGCATCAAGGTTAACGAGGTAGTCGGCACATTGGCCAACTACGCTGACATTCCGGGCAAGTCGATTGGGCGCATCAACATTCAGGATCAGCATACCTTTGTCGACGTACACGAGCAATTTGCTGGCAAGGTCCTGGCCAAGACCGGCACTTTCCGCATTCGCAAGCAATCGATTGACGTCCGTACCGTGTAGAACCCACAATGAAAAGAAGAAAGACCGGACTTCCGACGGGAGTCCAGTCTTTTTTTTAGGGTGGTTATGAAATCTTTATCAAAAACCGGATTTTTTTCATCCGAGAAATGTGATATAGTAGCTGAACTCTGCCGGCACTGCGGACGGATCTCCCCAAGCCGAACGGATGTGTTCAAAATGGGTTAGAAAGCAGCGTATGCTGAATTCGTCGAAGCCGGATCGACCCGCCGACGCCTTCCACAGTCTCAGGCGGCGGCTACCCGAACGTTCGATTCATTATTGACATGCCCAAATCGAAGATCACCGATTGCCCAAAGCCCTCTGGTTTTGATCCTAACACGATAGTCCCCTGTTTCACCGATAGGCCCATGCGCACACCATATGAGGTGTCCAGACAGCCGGCCCGCAGATTGCCGGAGCGCGTATCTGAGCAGAAACTAAACTGTTGGTTTTGGAGCTTATCTTTGCCAAACCGTATCCAGGCGCCAACCCTATGAGTGAGGAGTTTCCGATCCCATCCCGAATGGTCATCATCCTGCTTCTCGCATTGACCTTGGCGCTCGTTGCCGGCTGTGGTCGGCAGGTTGCCAGTGAGCAGCAATCTGAATTGACGGTTACGTTCATGGTCTTTGGCGATCCCCATGAGCAGGACGCCTTCACGAGTGTGATCGAGCGATTCCATGCAAGCGCACCGCAAATCGATGGCATCGATGTCCGGGTGGAATTGACTGCCTTACCCAGCAAGAGCGATTACCTGACGCGGCTCACTACCGACTTTGCGGCAGGCGAGCCGCCCAACGTATTCCTGCTCAACTACCGACGTCTGGCTCAGTACCATAATCGAGGAGCCCTCGAACCGCTGGGCCAGCGCATTGCGACCAGCGATACCATTCGCGAGGCAGACTACTTCTCGGTTGCATTGGATGCATTCCGCGACAGCAGCGGAACCCTGGTCTGTATGCCTCAAAATATTTCCAGCCAGGTCGTCTATTACAACCAGGAGATCTTTGACAAAGCTACCTTGCCCTATCCCGCCAAGGATTGGACGTGGGCCGACTTCAGGCAGACGGCAATCAACCTGACGCGGCCGGACAGCGACGGAGACGGCGATCCGGACCAGTATGGCCTCGGTCTTGAGCCGCATCTCGTGCGCATGGCCCCCTTCATCTGGCAGAATGGCGGCCAACTAGTAGATGACGAGGCTACGCCGAGCCGAATGACCATCGATTCTTCTGCCGCTCAAGAAGCGATTCAGTTTGTACTCGATCTTGCGCAGGAGGATGGTGTAGTTCCAAGCCGCACCGCAGAAGCGATTCAATCCCAACGTGAGCGCTTCTATGCGGGAACCATCGCGATGTACATAGATAGCCGGCGCATTGTACCAACCATGCGCGCTGCAGCAGACTTCAAGTGGGATGTCGCCCCTCTGCCACGCGGTGAACAGACCGCAAGCATCCTGCACAGTGATGGATACTGCATGTCCCGCCTGGGGGACAATGATGAAGCTGCGATACAGGATGCGGCGTGGTCGTTTATTGAATTCGCCATGAGCGCCGAAGGCCAAAGACCGGCCAGCCGCCTGGGCCGCACAGTCCCGTCGTTGATTGCAGTTGCGAACAGCGAGGTCTTTCTCGATCCCTCGCAGGCCCCGGCCAGTGCCGAAGTCTGGCTTGATGCCGTACCCCACCTTCGCGTATTGCCTCGACTGGAAAACTGGGCACGCATCGAGCGGACCGCAGCGATCGAGTTCGAGCAAGCATATCTGGGCCAGACAACACTACCCGATGTTGTCGACCACATCCAAAACGAGTCCGTTGATGGATTCCGCCGTCTGAAATAGTCGGATACTTCATCCGATATATCTAAGGAGAAGCCGTATGAATCTACCCCTCACCCGCCACGCCATGGTCAACGATAGGCATCGCTATTGGTATACTTGCGCTCGCTTCCTCTTGTCCGCCGGATCTCTATGGGACCTCGAGAGCGGTCGATCGTCAGAAGTCGAACAATTCGCATCTGTGACGGAGGATGTGCCCGCCTTCTCGATAGCCATCCTCCCTCCGCAAGACGACAGCCTGATTCCCTACCCGGACGAGGATGAAGCAGCGTTTGACGCCATGCAGGACCCGGATGGCGGTCCACGCCAGGCCTTCGAGTGGTTCTGGCGTCAGCGTGCGTATCCGCTGACGACGGTGCCCTACGACGCCAATGGGCGGGCGCTTGACGCAAGCGCAGGCGGCGGCGCAGAGACCAGATTCGAGCGGCAAACGCACAGATGCTCAACTGGGAATCCGTCGGTCCTAACCCCGTCGAGGGAGCCTTCATGGGCAACGAACGCGAATGGCGAAGTACTGGTGAGTGCGGCTGGCCGTGTCACGGCCATCGCCATATCGCCCGACGACTCGAATACGCTCTACGTCGCCACATCAACCGGCGGTGTGTGGAAGAGTACGGACGGGGGAGCCAATTTCGTTCCGCTCACAAACGGACGCGCAGAATACGCTTTCCAGTCATTGGCTATCGACCCACAGAACACAAACACTGTCTACGCGGGAACGGGCCAGTTTAATACATTCTACGGCACCGGTCTGCTCAAGTCCGCCGACGCCGGCCAGACCTGGACAGTCCTGGGCAAAGATACGTTTGGTCCGCTAATGATCACAGGCGTCTTTGTCCATCCCGGTGACAGCAACACACTGGTTGTCTCGACTTCAAACCTGACCCAATTAGAAACCGCAGGCCAGTTGCCAGAGCCTGTGCCGAATCCCGGCATCTATCGATCAACGGATGGTGGCCAAACCTGGCAGTTGGTGCAAGGATGCGATCCATGTGGCGCGGGGTTCAGTGCGCTGGTCATGGATGCATCAACTCCGCAACAACCGGCGTTCTATGCGGCAAATAGCGGCATCGGCGTCTTCAAGTCGACAGATGCCGGTGCAACCTGGCAGAAACTCAACAGCTTTGACACAGCCGTGGGACGCGTAGCCTATAGTCGCATGGCCATGGGCATTGGCGGCGGGGCTGGAGCAAATACAGTCTACGTGGGGCTGGCAGGCCAGGCGCGAAACGGACAGGAAGGCATTGTCATGAAGACAACGGATGGTGGCCGATCCTGGCAAGAGGTTGCCGCGGCCCAGGGTTTCTGTGATGGCCAATGCTTCCACGACATTGCAATTGGTGTCAATCCTCAAAACGCCGACATCGTCTATTTTGGCGGCGTGAATATGTTCCGCAGCGATGACGGCGGAGCGACGGTCAACAACGTATCCACTGTCGACGGCAATGACGTCGGCCTGCATGTGGATCACCATGTGGTCGTCTTTGACCCCAACAATCCAGCCATCGTCTGGGTCGGCAACGACGGCGGACTCTATCGGTTTGCCAATGGTCAATGGCAGGCACGCAACAACGGCATGGCTACGCTGCAGTTCATCGGGATTGGCGTCAACCCGTTCGACGCATCCCAAGCGCTGGGCGGCATGCAGGACAATTCACAGGCCTACTGGGATGGAACAAGTTGGCAAGGCTTCGATCGCGCCGACGGCAACAAGGGCGAATGGGATCCCTTCAACGCAAACACAGTCTATTATGGCGACCAACAGATCAGCTTCCGCGTTAGCGAACAGGTGAACATTGGTGCGCTGCGTGCCGGCGGAGAGGATCGCCTTGAGGGCGTGAACCGGCAGGACGGTTCAGCATTCTATCTTCCCTTTGAACTTGACCCGGTCAGGGAGGGCGTTCTCTATCTGGGCACGGACAAGCTCTACCGTTCGACAAACCGTGCGCAGAACTGGCAGCCCATCAGCCAGGCTCCCGGCGGCAACCTGAAATCGATCGGCATTCCGCGCACGGACGGGAACGTCGTCTACTTCGGCACAGACCAGGGCGGGTTCTATGCAGGCCAGCAACAGAACAATCAGTGGACCTTCACGGATCGAACCGGAGGGCTGTTGCCTCAGCGAGTGCTGAACGATATTGCGGTTAGCCCGACCGACGCCAATACAGTCTACGTGGTATTCAATGGCTTCAGTCAGAATACGCCCGCCCAGCCAGGACACATCTTCCGAAGCGTAGACGGTGGACAGAATTGGATGCGGCTTGACGGAACAGGCGATGCGGTCATACCGGATATTCCTGTCCTCTCGATCCTACTCGATCCGGAAAATGCAGGTCATATCTACGTGGGTACGGATATCGGTGTCTTCCACTCCACAGACGATGGTCAAACCTGGGTAAACGCCAGCCAGGGGTTGCCGCCGGTTCCTGTCTACGATCTGAAGTATGTTGCGCCGGTAAAGCAACTCTGGGCGGCAACCTACGGACGCAGCATTCTGAGGACCACATTGGGTGTGGCCGCGCCAAACCCGACGCCTACATTCACACTCGTTCCCACCGATACCCCGGTCAATCCGGTCAACACACCGATCCCGACAAACACGCCTGTGGCGCCGGCCAACGGTCCGCGGCCCGGCGAGTGGGACGGGGACATTGTCTTTGACGTAGACAGCAATCAGGCAAACATCTACAACCTGCAGGTATTTGCCACGTCTGAGAACGGCTGTGAACGGGCGCTCCTGGCCCCGGGGCCGATACCGATTGCGGCTGATGGAAGCTTCACCTACACATTCGAAGAGCGAGGCAGTTCGTGGATGGTCGCGGGCACGGCGAATGGCGAAGCGGCAACAGGCACGGCTACCCTCAACAATATCAGCTTCGCTACATCGACTTGTGGGTCCAACCTGACTGGAACCTTGAACTGGACTGCGAATTGGTTCCAGTCTGCACCCGATCCGACACCAACGCCAATGCCGACAGCCACGCCGACAGCCTCTGTGACAGGCGGCATCGCGGGCCAGGTGCGAGCAAACAGCGTTGGCGTGGCCAATGCCGATCTGTGGCTGGTCAGTTGCCCCATCGACGACGTATGTGATCCGGAGTCCGACGGGCCCATCGCACAGACGCGTTCCGATGCAGGCGGCTTCTACAGCTTCGCCAATGCGCCGACGGCGCCCGACAATCGGTTCTACCAGGTCTTCTATCTGAACGATGAGTCAGGAGGCAATACTGCTGACGACACCCGAATCTATCGCTGGTACGGTCCGGCCATCGAGCAATATACAGTCGGAACATCGGCGGATGGCGGAGCCATTGAAATCGGCGAGTTGGCGCTCTTGACACCCGATGACGGTCAGGGAAGCTACCCACAACAGTTCACCTGGCGCAAACGGTCCGGTTTGACCGAAAATTACGCCTGGACGCTCTACGACCCGCAGAGTGGCGACGAGATCTGCCGCGGCCCAGTCGCGGCGGCTACTGAATTCACGCTGACGCAAGCGTTTGCTACGGCGAACTGCGGCAGTGCCGGACTGGGTGGCGAGTATGACTGGTATGTCTGGGCCGTAGCGGGCTCCGACCTGGATCAGGATCCTGCTGGGGACTCGTACTTCACCGGCGTCATCTCCTTGCCGCCCGCCAATCCAGGCTCTCAGAACATCTACCTACCGCTGGTCGCGAATTAGCCAAATCTAGCAGTAACCAGGAAGCAGAATAGATAGCACCAAAGTGGCAGGATGCAAGTCGATCCTGCCACTCTGCCGTGACTCTTTAGAAGTGGCTGGGTGAGGCCGCTAACCTTGGTCGCCAGGCTATCTCGGCTGAGTTCGGTAGCAATTGAACCCCATGCCTATCCAGCTGACGATGGTCCAAATTGACCGCCGAGTTCAATGGGTATGCAGCACCGGTTCAAGTCGGTGGCTATCAACGAAAAACCGCTTCTGACGACTGACGATAGGACTGGGCTAGCGTAGACACGGATTGTTTGAGATTGATGAGATTAGACAGGTAAGGAAGTAGTGCGATGGGTAGCGGACTCGCCTCACCCCGCCATGACGCTAAGGCTGATACGGAAAGTACGCTGAAGCGCACGTTATGGCAACTTGCTTTAGCAGGTTTTCCGTATCAGATGCCGGTTTTGAACCGGCATTGGTCATGTCGCAGCCTTAGGTTGATGCCCGTGGGTTGCAAACCGCACCTACAATTCAGGAGCCCTGTCCTTCGGCATCTTTGTCTGTTCGGGCCGCATCTTCGGGTCGCCAGGCGAGCTTGGCCGCTGCGGCGCCGAACCAGCGTAGGCCGGCAAAGGAGAAGAGTAATACCGGCAGTGTCAGCAGGACGCTGCCGGCTAGCCATGTGGGCCAACGCGTCGGGTCCAGTTGCGCCAGCAGGCGCACACCGATCGGCATTGTCATCTGTTGCGTGGATCGAAGGTAGAGCAACGGATCTGTGAAGTTGCTCCAGAAAAGCAGCGTGCTAAGAATCGTCACGCCAACGACCGCCGCGGGCGCAGAAGGCAGAAAGACCGACCACCAGATTTGCCGCAAGTTGGCCCCATCAATTCGCGCTGCGTTCAGGAGATCATCGGAAAGACGACGAAAACTCCAGTAGAAGATCATGACAAACAAGGGGCTGCCGCCAAGGAACGCCGGCGCGATCAGAGGCAGCGGCGTATCGATCCAACCAAGGGCCTTGAAAAGGGGGAATCGGGCGAGCCAAAGTGCTGTGGCTGGAGCCATCAACGCGGCCAGCGAGAGCCAGAGCATTGCCGTTCGCTCCCGCTGAGGCAGGTGCACCATCGCAAAACCAGCCATTGAGGCAACCACCAGCGACAGCGGCACGGCGATCAACACAACGCGCAGCGAGTTGAATGCGAATCGCCCCATCGGCACGATCGTGACCGCCTCAGCATAGTTCTCCAGTGTGGGGCGGAATGCGAGCGGCGCGCGTGCCAGGTCAGAGATGGGCAGATTCGCAGGCCTGAACGAGCCGACTAGCAGCCAGATTACAGGCGCAAGGAAGAGAAGTGCAGCAAGAATGCTCAACAGCGTCTGAAGCGGGCGCATCTTTGCGGCAGTCAAGGAGTCGCTCATACTGATTAGTAGCTCCCCTCGTGACGCCAACGCCTGCTCAAGGTGAACTGAGCGACAACAACCAACAGAGTAATCACATACATGGCCCATGCAACTGTCGCAGCATAGCCGATGCGCAGGTCGTCAAAGGCAAGCTGATAGGTATAGAGCGGCAGCAGCAACGTAGCGTAGCCCGGCCCGCCCTTCGTCACCAATAAAGAAGGCACAAAGTTGGCCTGGAGACTCACAATCAGGTCACGTGCACTGAGTAGCAACAGGCGCGGCAATATCAGTGGCAGAATTACAGATCGGAAGCGGCGCCAACCGTTAGCGCCGTCGAGGGCACTCGCTTCCAGCAGCCCAATCGGTATCTCCTGGAGCGACGCCAGCAGGATCACGAACCCTTCGCCCAACTGCCAGACCGCCATGATGACCAACGCCAGCAACGCGGGCCACGGCTCGATGACCCAGGCCGGCGTAGGCAACCCGACCAAGCCAAGCAGCAGATTGACGGGTCCATAGCGTGGATTGAAAGCAACAAGCCAGACGAAGGCATAGGCAACATCCGGGATGACTGTCGGCGCAAAGACGGCGGCGCGTGCCATTCCCGCAATCCGGCTCGAACGCTGCAAGAGCAAGGCGAGCAGCAATGCACCGACCAAGCGCATCGTCACCGCCATCAGCATATAGAGCAGTGTGTTGACCAATGAGATCCCAAAAAGTCGATCATTGAATAGCCGGGTCACGTTGCTCAGCCCGACCCAGGTAGCCGGCGTCAGGGCATCAAAACGTGTGAACGCCAAGCCCACAGAGAGCGCGCCCGGCAACAGCACCAGTCCAACCAACCCCACTAGATAGGGAAGGAGCATCAGGTATAGGCCGAGACGTTCTTTGGTTCTGCCGTTGAACATGTGACTGGACATGGATAGAAGGGTCCTACATAGGAAGCCCGCAGTTGTTTTGCCTCAAGTACCGCTGATTCTAGGCCACCTATCGAGTCATTGCCAATAAGCAGGTCCTTCAGTTACCATGATGAAAGAGATACTCCGGCAGCCAACCCCAAAGATCTCAGGAAAGTTGTTCAGATGACAGCAAACATGACGCACCGTCAACGCGTTCTCGCCGCCCTGAATCACGAGCAGCCGGATCGAGTGCCGCGCTTCGAGGTCTGGATCGATGCACTTGTCGATACCCTGGGACAAGGCGACTTCGCAAAAACTTATGTCAACACCGGCCAGGATTGCATCATGATGCCGACAATCGTGCCGGATGGAAGCAATGCCTGGAAGAGCGGCATTGACGAGTGGGGACGTGTTTGGCAGAATGGCACGTATGTCAACGGCGTCGTCAAGAATGAGACGGATCTGGAGAAATACAGTACGCCGCTGGAGAGTGTTGACCAGCATTTTGACCCGATTCGAATCGAATCGATCAAGGAGGCGTACCCCCATCATTGCCTGATCTACGGCACCCACATCGGGCCGTTCATGGCCGGCTACATGGCTATGGGCATCGACCGCTTTTTCTACTGCCTCATCGACAATCCGACTTTTATTCACCGACTGCTGACGGCGCGCACCGACTGGTGCATCGCCATGTACCAACGAGCGCTCGACCTGGGCGCGGAGGTGCTGGTGCTGGGCGACGACGCCGCCTATTCAAGCGGCCCAATGATTGCGCCGGCCATGTGGCGCGAGTTTGTCCTGCCTTACCATCGACATATTGTGGAAACGCTGGACGCGCCGATTATCTGGCACAGCGACGGCAATACCGCGGCCTTGCTGCCGATGGCAATCGAAGCGGGATTTGTCGGCTTCCATGGATTGGAGCCGGCGGCTGGCATGGATCTTGAGAAGATTCAGGAAGAATTTGGTCGCGATTTGGTTCTGGTCGGCAATCTGGATGTTCAAACGCTCTTTGATGACGATCTGGGCAGAGTACGTGCAGAAGTAGACCGCTGCATGGCGCAAGGCGACCGTCATGGCGGCTACATGTTTTCATCCTGCAACAGCATATTCCAGGGGATGAATGTCTCCGCCGTGTCAGAGATGTACCGGTATCAGGGCGAGATAGCAGAGTGCAGCCCCCCAATGTCATAGAGACGCAAGATTTTGCGTCTCTATGGTCCAGGCATCGCCTACGGCACCACCAGTACCGGACAGTTGGCATAGCGCAACACAGCCGTGCTCACGCTGCCCAGCAGCGCCTCAGCCACGTTTTCCCGCTTTTGTGCCCGCCCGCCCATGACGATCAGATCGGCCTGGTGGAAGCCCACGGCTTCTAGGATGGCACGAACCGGCGGTCCCTGGCGTACGTCGCTCATGGCGTTGATGCCATTGCGGCATAGGGCCTGCACCGCGTCTTCCGTGACCTCGTTTGCGATGCTCTCGTACTTCTCGGAAAGCGCACCAAATCCTTCGCTCCAGTCATAGACCTTCGGCGTCTCATATGCATGCACGACGATGATATCAGCACCTTCGCGCCGCGCCATATGCTCCGCATAGAGCAACACCCGTTCCGATGCCGCAGATCCATCGTAAGCCATGATTATCGTCTTGAACATCTGTCTGATCCTTATCTATTGTTAGTTGCTTTTCGAATTCCCAGCCCCAACATCGCCAGCGCGGCGACGCCTGCTGCCAATCCCATCAACAGACCATTTCTCCCATTTCCAGACGCCTTGACGCCCTTGGCCATGACCGGGATCTCTTTGAGCTTTTCGGCGGCTTCAGCCTGGGCATGGGCCAGGCGCTCGGGGTCATTGCGCAGGAGTTCGGCCAGGGCGCGACGCTGAGCCACGTCCTCTTCTGTAATATAGTCGCCGAACGACCGTAATCCGGCAATCTGAAACTCATGTTTCTTGAAGATCCGCCAGATCTCTTTGACCTTCTCCATATCGATGTTGCGGCCAAGCGTGAAGTCCTCAAATCGTCCGTCCATTGCCAGCAATGCAGTCTCGCCCAGGCAGGCATAGGCCGTCTTGGGCGGCAGCCCGATATTGTAGCCGAAGTCGATATCGCCGGGAATCAGCACTTCGCCACTCTCAATCACCAGCAGGTCGGGGCGCAATGCCGCCTCAGCAGGATTGATGTCCATGGGTCGCGCCACATCGCAGATGACGGCCCCTGGCTTGCACTTGGTCAGATCGATGACCCGCTGTCCAAAGGCCGAAGTTGCCGTGACGATCAGGTCGCAGTCCCCCACCAGATCGCCGGTCCTGGTGGCGATGGTCACCTTGGCGTCCGGTGTCTCTTGTTGGATCGTGCGCTTCAGCTCGATGAGTTTCTCCGGCTCAATCGAAACAAGCACCACGTCATGGATGGCCTGAGCCAACAGGCGGGAGCAGACCGATGCGATCGAGCCGGTGGCGCCGACGATCATCACTTTGCCTTTGGTCAGATCGGTGGCGCCCATCATCTTGACAGCCATCTTGGCTGCCTCAAGTGTAGCAGCCACGGTCAGACTGTTGCCGCTGGTGATGGCGATGTCGGCCTCGTGGGCAACCGTGATGCCGGCATCCCCGACAACGCTCGTAAAGGCGCCAAGCCCCATCAACCGCGCGCCTTTGCGCTCGGCCATGCGCGCGGCAGCGTTGAGGCGCTTGTAGGTAAAATGCTCGTCATGCTTCAACATCATGCGCGGTGTAGCCGACAATGTGATCAGATGGCCTTCGATCTGCTGGCCCGTGGTAGGAGATTGCCCGCCAACGATGCGCGAGATATACATCGGCGGCATGTAGGCTGCGACTTCTTCAACGAGCCTGTCGGGGAGATAACGAGTGAAGCCAAAAACCGGATGGTTGTGGATAAAGGAGATGTTGAGCGGGTGGATGACAAACGCAAAGCGATTGACCTCGGACTCGTGCGGCTGCAAATAGCGAACCGCCGGCGCCCACTCAATATCGGCCATCAAGTCCAAGTAAGTATCTTCAGTAAGCGGCGCGTTCGGATCGGTGCGCAGCGCCACGAGGAGGGCCTCGATGGTCGATGAAGACCAGCGTCCCAGGTCATCTCCATCCAGAGACGGCATCATGGTGATGAGAATGTTGACGCCGCGGTCCCGGAGATCGGCCAGATCCTGTTCATCGGCATGACTGACGATGACGGTCTTGCGTTTGAGATTCTGTGGCGCATAGCGGCGAATCGCGCCAATATCGCCGGCAATGACGTCAGCCCGCAAGAAGGGCATCGATGTACGCTGGCGACCGGCCTCTCCGGATTGAGGATAGATGCGACGGAAGGGCGCATTGCTCAACTGATCGACCTCGAAGCGAGCGGCTCGATTGAGCATGGCGCCGCTGCCAACGCCCGGCATACGTGGCGAACCGAAATAGATAAATGGATCAGCATAGCGTACGGAGGACGCTCGACGCTCCAGCGCTTGAATCAGACCGTTGTGGTTGAGGCCAGGGACCATAAGTACGCGCTTGGCCGAGAAAATACCCGGCTGGGCGCGATCGGCCAGGATGACGCCCCAGCGTTCCAAGCCGGCACGGATACCGCTGCCATCCACGACAGGCGTCGATGTCGCCAGATCATGTAACTGCACGCCGTGCACGTGTTCTGCATAGGCAGGCCCTAATTGAAGAGTCGCCGGCATCCCCTGCAATCCGATGGCATCGACCTTGCCGTCGTGCTCGGCAATCAGCTCGCGGGCTCGTTCGAAGCTGCCGCCACAACCTCGCCGCAGTATGCCGATCTGCCGGCCAAGGAAGCGAACCGTACACTCCTCATCGTGCCTGTCCAGATGGATCACTAATATCTGCTTCATCGAATGGCGCTCCGCCTCCAAAGTGTGAGGACACCCAAGCCTCTGACGATAGAGAGCCGCCTGCAGAAGAAGCGGCGTCGTCTAGAGTCAACTGATGTGCCTAGTCACAGTGTTTACATGGCCCAGTCGGAGCCAATGCAGTCTCAGTCTACAAGAAAATGTCTCGCCGATACAGGTGCAAGTGTCATGTATCCGGGGGGACGTTTGTCACGAAGTTTGGGATGTCTACAGGTTCGGTTCACCACAGAGATCATCCTGGCTTATGCTCGGGCTGATCGGCCAGCCAATCGTCCAGTGTGGCCACACGATCCGGGTGTTGATGACTGCGAGCCAGGAAGCCTACGCCGCGCTGGGGCATGGGGTCCTGGTCCGTGGGCTGATAGCGGAGGTCGACACTCCAACGAACGTGGTCAGATCGATTTGGCGTGGAGGAATGAACTAGCCGGTCGTTGAAGAGAATCGCACCGCCTGCATCCAGCGGCAACGAGATCACGTCGCGCTTTTTGCGCTCGACATAGTCAAGCGCCACCTCGGTGTAGCCGGTGCCTGAGTAGGTCTCGGCATGGTGTTCGATCACACGCTTCTTGTGCGTGCGTGGGATGATGTGCAGACAACCGTTGACTTCGGTTGCATCCACCAGTGGAATCCAGACCGTGATCACCGGATTGGCGTTGGCCTCGGGCCAGTAGCTCTTGTCCTGATGCCAGGGAACTGCGCCTGCCGCGACCTTGGGCACCTTTGGCCGCACATTATAGACCGGATTGGCGAAGATCTCCGGGCCGATCAAGCCCTCGACCGCGTCGACAATCTTGGGATTGCTCATGAGATCATAGTAGCCCGGCAGTCGATCTCGCCACGACCGTCCGTACTTCAAGAACTCTTCGTCGCTGAGACCGTCAAAGAGTAATGCCAGACGCTGCTCGAACGGCGCGTCCGCATGAATCGTATCGATGAGGCCGTCGGCGTAGAGCGCGTCAGCGATCATGTCGACCTTCTGCTGCATCGCCTGGCGTACGCCGGCTGTGTCGTCGTCATTGACCAAGTGCGGCAGCACAAGATACCCTTCTCGATCATAGAATTCGATCTGCTCATCGGTCAGGCTGCCGCTGGTTGTACGGTCGTTTGCGACCATGGTTTCTCCTTTTCATTGTTTGAGGGGACAATAAGGTGATCGGCTGACAACCTGAGGAGTGCCGATCTGCACGATGTTGCGCCCTGTCTCACCCACGCCCTTTGTCATCCCTTCAACACTACGCCAAGCGCAGTTGCAAACAGACGACGATAGCGGTCGGCATCGACGATTGCCACCACATCGATCTCGGCCTGAGATGTCTGCCACCAGTGGCTGTGGGTGGTGCGAGCCTTCTGAGTGCGCTGGTCAAAGACGGTACGCCCACGATTGGCCTCTCCAGCCAGATCAACGGTGATTGGCCAGCGCTCGGTGGTTGCTCCCTCAGGATCGATGACCATGGCCACAGTGCCGGCGTCGCCGATCAGCGACGAATCCGTCGGGAAGTAGTCGCACATCTGTTGCATGATACGTCCGGCAGTCTGCGCAGCGACATCATCAGCGGCCAGGAAGCGCGCGATCTCTGTGCGATTGAAGCGGACCTGACGGAAGGGATCGAGCGGGTAGAGCGTGACGGGCAAGCCGCTTTCGAGCACGATGGCCGCGGCCTCCGGATCCTGGCGAACGTTGAACTCGGCTGTGGGCGACGTGTTGCCCGGCACGCGGAAGGCTCCACCCATGCTCACAATGCGCGCGATCTTCGAGTGCAGATTCGGGTACATGCGCAGAAAAACAGCGATGTTGGTCAGCGGCGCCAGTGCGACAATGGTCAACGGCTCGGCGGCGTCCTGCAATGTCCGCCGAATCAGTTCGACGGCATGGTCATCGACCAGCGAGCGTCTGGGTGACGGCAGGTCCAAATCGGCCATGCCGTCGGCGCCGTGGAGTGGAAAGGGCGGGCGCATGGCTTCAAGCAGCGGCTGCTGCATGCCTGCGGCCACGGGCACATCCGGCGCATCTACGAAGTCGAGAAGCCTGAGCGTGTTGTCGACCACGTTGCTCAGCTCATGGTTGCCGGCCACGCAGGTGATGGCGCGGACGTCCAGCACCGGCGAACGCATGGCCAACAACAACGCCAGCGCGTCGTCCGCGCCGGTGTCGACGTCAAGTAGAATGGGGAGTGGTGTAGACATGGCGGGTCCTAATGATGGGTGATAAGGAAAAGCCTATCGCTGCGCTACGCCTGCGATTTTGTCCGACTGCGTGCGTTTGTTCGGCGGTAGGGTTGATAGTTTAATTTTCAATTTCTTGACCAAACATGATTCTATGTCCGTCATTTGTGCGAACCCCAAATTCCCTCATTCCCCAGGGCTCACTCTTTAGTGCCTTTATCAATTCGGCGCCTCTATTGGATATTTCGGCATGATATTCGTCAGCGTTATCTACCACAATGTAGGCAAAGTAAGAATGATCCCCCAACTCAGTTGCTGGAATTGAACCAGGGCAATTACCAGCCAATATTTGGCATCCATCTCGTTCGAATATGCGCCAGCCGTCATCGCCAATTTCTCTAATCGAAAAACCTAGAACATCTCGATAATACGATGCTGCCGTTTGCAAATCCTGCACAGCAATCACGTACATAGTGCGCTTGATCATGATTTACCGCCTATCGCCCGCAATCACCGGGCCGCGACGGGTGATTGTCCATTTGAAAACACCCGGCTTCGCGGCTCCGGTGCATTGCATTGTTATGCCTTTTTCGTCTTTTTGAAGCCAAAGTCCGGCTTTTCTTCGCGGACAAGCATGTCCATGAATTTTGCAAATCGCCTCTGTCTGGTTTCGGGTTTCTTCGCACTTGTCAATCCGTACGCGATGACATAACGACTCGATTTATTGAGCGTTTCAAAAAACTGCTTCGCCTTCGGCTTGCTCTCCAGTGCTGCCAAGAAATCCGCTGGCACTTTCATTTCACTTGCCGCATAGGCGTTCTCCCACCGGCCGTCCGCTTTGGCGGCACGAATATGCACGAGCCCTGACTCCGTCATCCGGCCCTCGCTTATCAAACGCTCCGCATGCTCTCTGTTCCTTTTTGACCAGTTGCTTCGCGCCTTTCTTGGAGTGATCCGCTGGAGATAGGCTTGGTCATCGATTGACTTCTTGACGCCGTCGATCCAGCCCCAGCACAGCGCCTCAATCACGACATCGTCCCAAGTCACGCTCGGAATGCCAGTCTTTTTCTTGAATATCTTCACCCACAGCTCACTTTCGGTGGCGTGATTCACCTTGAGCCACAGGCCGAGATCTTTCGGCGTTGCAAAGGTCATGATTCTCGCTGGATCGGGTTCAGGCATGAAACTAGATTCTCCTCGGCATAACAAGGGCGTAACCTGCACGGCGATTTGATATCGCAACCTCGCTGGCAAGGTATTTGGCCGCACCCTCATCAAGGCGGGAGCGTAGCACCCGCCGGGTCAGCGTTAACACGGGGTTGGGCTGCAATCTCATCACGAATCTAAATTAGCAAAGTGCGGCGTTCTGGGCTCAACCCAAAATGCTTCACGAGACCCAATTCAAAAACATGCATTAAGCTGTTTAAAGAAAGGTTGCTAATGAACGGTTTGCCTCTGCGGTTTACGGTTAGGGCTGGAATTTCATCAAACTCAACAATGAGTTTTGCTTTGTGCATAAATTCCGAACGAATACCATATAACAATTCAGCAAGGTGAGAAATCTCAAATTCAATTTCGACAGCTTTATTCTTATTCTTATCAACACGAAGACGAACCAATTTCGACTTTAAAAATTTTTGTTCTTCTATATCAAGTGCTTCAAAAAATTTTTTCGCATTTCTGATAGCGCCATATTCTGATTTGTATTGTGCATGAAGTCTGTCAAGATCACTTTGATCTTCAATAGGGAAAACATGCGCATTGCTAGATTTTCTCAGCCACTGGTAAAAATCGCGCCATTCATCAACCGAAAACATGGCTTCAATAATCGATATCAGTGCAATAAACTTATAGGTAATGTCGTAGTAATTGATACTTCCCTCGATCGCATCAGCCGGAGGTTCAAAATTGCCTGCCTTGACAAGAACTCTGTAAATGGAAGCAAGCCTTAAGAAGCGAATTTTTGAAGCTGCATCAGAAATCTGCTTGTATTGAATCAGGAAACTCTCGCGATCATGAAAATACGCAGACAGCACATCAAAAGCATCATCAAGAAGAATAATTTCATCTTGACTGAATTGAGAATTCGACACTCAACCTCCTTTGGCTAATTATTGTGAATTAGGCTTTTTGCAGCCCGACGCCGGCGATGTGGTACCCGGCGGCAAGCGAGCCGACAAGATAGTGAACCAGACTCGGTCGGACGTGGTGATCGGTCGATCGCGCACTTCCCCATCGGTCACGACGACGCACGGTTGGCGGCGGCGTTGATTAACCAGACTGGAGCTATGGACCAATCAATATCAGGTTGAATTACCGGCCAATAGCTCAGGATCATTTGTGAGTTCCTGTCCTACGCCAAACGCGATCTTCACCGCTTCTTGAGCTGCCTCTAGTCGTGAACCGTCATCGCCCAATAGGAGTTCTGCTCCATCTTTCCCGTAGCTGTAGAACCCGTGTAGACGCAAATATCGATCTCTGACAGCCTTCTTGTAGTCCTCATTTGGAATTTGCTGCCCTGATCCCCATACAAAAGCTGATGATCTGCCGTGAGCGCCGGGTGGATACGGTATCCGACAGATGGGAAGATAACACGGACGTCAAAACCAATAGTCTGCGACGCGGCGTCCATCACGCGGCAGATCTTCAAAGGTATCGAGTCCGTCGAAATGATCGATGGGAATCTGCGACACCGCCTCGGGCTCTTCGACCAATCGCAGATTGACCGCAATGCGACGGCGGCCATCTGAACTCATTTCCAGTGATCGCCAATAGGCCACACAGCCACAGTCAGGGCAGAAGTGAAAACCGATAGACTCACCGCGCACATAGGCTCTGGTCGGGCCAAACACCCGAATACCCTCGTCTTCATAGTCATATATCCACAGCACGCCGTAGCGGCGGCAGACCGTGCAGTTGCACGCTGTGGCCGACTCGGGCATCCCGTCAAACTCCCAGCTGACTGCACCGCAGTGGCAAGTGCCTTGGATCATTTCAGCCTCCGTTGTGATAGATAGCGTTCCGCTCCGCAGGAGCAGAAGTGGGGTACAGCACGCATCAATAAAAATCGTGAACCTGATTCAGCTGTTGTCTCTGATCGGATAGACGGTGATTGTGAGGCCCATGCCAAGGGCCGCAACTCGCTGCACAGTTTCAGGCAGTAGCGTCGTACTGAAGCTACTGGATTCAGCGTTGCTTTCGAAGCCAATGTCAATGCAACGGCTCTCGCAGCCTATCCAGGCCATCTTCCCACGCTCCGACAGGCCTTCGGCCAGGCGACAGAACTCCATCGCCGTCGATTCGGCATCCGAGACGTCCAGCGAAACCTCCAACCAGGCGGTGGTGTTCCCATCGACTTTCTCACTGTGAAGCACAAGGACTTCGTCACCGAACCCATCGATGATTTGATGGAGGCTGCCTCCAGAGGTGAGAATCAGATCTGCGTTGATGAATAAATCCGACATGGGATAAGATGCCTCAAACTACGCTGTCACAACACCTGGGAATCGTCTCTTCTCAATCGAATGTGATAGAGGCGACCGCAAGGGTCGCTCGCAGCGGACCAGGGCAAGCCCGACCCCTATCGATGGAAAAGACACTTCAAATCATTCGGGTGTGTTGGCGCCTTGCGCCTGATTCGCAAACAAAATGAGTTGAACCCGTAGGGACATGGCATTCCCGACCGAGTCGTTATCAAATTGAGCGATTCCAAATCGAGAAGCATCAACCGCATTCTAAACATGATACTAGGAATGCCTTGTCCGTGTCAGATCGACTGCAATGTCGGGCACGGACAAGGCATTCCTTCCACTGTGTGGTTGGCGGCTGTGGTCTTGAAGGTCGAAACAGTCTCCGTCAACAAGGGGTCTGTGCGGAATGCCATGTCCCTACATAGAAGTACGCCATCAACTCATTTTGGACACACCCAATTCATTCGAACAGCGGCACAAACGCGCGTTCCTTGGCGTCCACCAGCCCCAGATCCGTGATCCGCAAGCCTGAACTGACCGGCAGCGTGAACGTCGAGATGCGCATGAGCCAATGGGGATGTTGCAGGCCAATTTCATCGAGCGCTCGCCCCAGCCGGCGCAGGTCTGACGCGGCTCCGGCCACTGTTTTTTTGGAGATAATCCCGGCCACCGGCAGCGGCACAAAGGTTACCAGGTCGCTACCGTCCACCACTGCGATGCCGCCGTCGTTCTCAATCACCGTGTTTGCGGCCAGCGTCATTTCCTCGGCGCTGCGGCCGATCACGGCCAGGTTGTGGGAATCATGGGCGTAGGTGGTGGCCAGCGCGCCGTGGGTGAGACCCAGACCGCGCAGCAGGCCGAATGTACGCCCGCCATGTTGATCGTGGCGATCGACCACGCAGATGAAGCAAAGGTCGTCGTCCTCGGGCAGTGCCACCTGACCATTCTCGACCTTGACGGTCATGCGGTGCTTGGTCACCAGCGTCTGTCCGATGACACAGTTGATGACGTTGGCCTCCAGTTCGCCGTTTTCGATATGCGTCTGAAGCACAAAGTCGTCTACCCGCTGGATCGGCAGCTTCACCGTATTGACCATGCTGAACATGGGATCGTTATCCGACGGGCTCCACAGCGAATGACCGTACTCGGCCACGACCTGGCCATTGGCAATCACGATCTGGGCCTGAAAGTGTTCAATGTTGTCAACCAGCACAATATCGGCGGTACGACCCGGTGTAATGGCTCCCCGATCCCAAAGGCGCATACGCTTTGCCGGGTTCAGGGTGGCGGCACGCAGCGCACGCATGGGATCCATGCCCAGCTCGATAGCATGGCGTAACACCTTGTCCAAATGCCCTTCGTCCAACAGATAGTCCGGCGCGACATCGTCGGTGATCAGGCAGACGCCGGCATCGAGAGGCAGCGCCTCTAGGGCGGCGATGACACCGTGGGAAAGGTAGCGTTCCTGCAGCATGAGCGTCACGCCCTGGCGCGCCTTCTCGACCAGATCGGCGGGCGTGGCCAACGTGTGGTCCGAGTCCACCCCGGCGGCGATAAAGGCCGAGAGTTCCCGTCCTCGCAACATGGGGTTGTGCCCTTCGATGACGCCGGGACTATCGACACGCTGGCCATTAACGCCGCCGGCGGCTGCCAACACACTCTAGCGCCCTGGGGTCCTCGGCCACCACCGACGCCCCGTCCATGACCTCGGCAAGACCGAGCACATTGGGCAAGGGCAGCAGCGCTTCGATTTCGGCTGGGCCGATCTTGCCGCCGGCGGTCTCCAGCCCCGGCGCAGAGGGCACGCTGGAGCTAATCAGATATTCGACCTTGAGCGGAATCTGCGACGAGGCTTCAATCATGGTGCGGATGCCGTCGATACCCATCACGTTTGCCACTTCATGCGGATCCTCGACCACGGTGGTAACGCCCAACGGCAACACGGCTTCTGCAAAGTGGGCCGGCGTCACTAGCGTGCTTTCGATGTGAAGATGGGCGTCGATGAGGCCGGGCACGGCCAGCATATCCTGGCCGTCGATGAGCCGCTTGGCGTTGCGCAGCGGCCGGCTTGCCGGCTCCTCTACAGCCGCAATCTTGTCGCCGTAGATGGCGATATCGGCTGGATAGATCTCGCCGGTGATCACATTGGCGATCCGCACATTGGTAATCAGCAGATCGACCGGAATACGCGCCATGGCAGCGCTGATAAGCGTCATAATTTCAATTCACCTTCGGTTTGTGGGTCCAATGCGATAGTACTTTTTCTGCCGCATATTTTCACGGATATGCCCACTGCAAAAAGCCTCTTCTAGGCACAAATTCACGATCTTTCACGAGTTCAAGCAACGCAAGATTCTTCGCTGGTCAGTCAACATGTTTGAACTGTCTACGCAAATATGCTTCTAAAAACAATCCCAACTGCGGCAAGAGATACTTTGTCACCCCTTCGGCAGGCTCAGGGCAGGCCTGAGCAGGTTTACGCTGACGGATTGATGTACCCTGTATGACCAACGAAGGGTCTCGACGTCGCGACTACAGATTCTTCGCTGATCACTTATCGTCGACATTCTACTCACGTTGACCTGCTCAGAATGACAGGGCTACGCTTGAGCGCACCTTGTTTCTTCTTGTTTTTGCGAAGCCCCGCTTCGTCAGCTACTCAGAATGACATATCGTGAAGTACTGAAATTACATGATCGCCCCGAAGAAAAGATTCGTGATAATTCGTGTAAATTCGTGTCCGGATCCCTTATCACAGCGGTGGAACGGATCCACACCATCACTGATCGGCCAAGGGCAGAGATTCAAAGTCTACCAGCGGAACCGAGTAGACGTTTCCGTAGCCGGATCGATCGGAGGTGAAGACGACGTACTCACCATTCGGGGCGATCACAGGGTGCGGATGGGTCTGCTGGATACGCATGGCCGAGTCGTGGCGACAAAGCACACGCGGTGCTGCATAGCGGTCGCCATCTCGTTTCCAAACCCGGATCACGCCGCCGCCGTCGCCGACGATCAGCGATTCATCATAGGAAAAAATGTGGCCGGTCTGGCCAGGGAAGTCATATTCCTGCTGCTGACTGTTGTCATAGCGCACGTTGCCCAGTAGCGACCGTCCATCCTGTGAGCGTCCATGGTAGCCAATGCGGAGGCCGTCCCTATACCAATACTCATGACCGACGGCCTCGCCCTCGGCCGGCGGTCGTATCTTCCAGACCTTTCCTGTCTCAGCATCCAGACCCCAGATACGGGCGTCAACCTTTTCCCAGGGTCCTTCATGGCAGAATGTGAGAATATTGGCCTGGGACGGAGAGGTGTTGACATGGCCGATCCAGTATCGTTCCTCAAAAACGACATCCGAATGGCTGCCGTCCACCGCCGCCCGCACGATGCGACTGAGCGGTTTGGCGGCCCACGTTTCGGCAAAACCAACGTAGCCCCGCAGCAGGTCGGTGGGAATCGTATCCGAAAGATCCTCCCAGATGCCGAAGTAGACATAGTTGCCGTCAGCCGAACAGTTGGTCATCGAGACGCTCCAGCCCGGGCTCCATTTCGAAGATCACACGCAGGTCCTGTGTGGTTAGATCGAGCGCCATCAGACTGAGATCATGCCAGAAGTAGACCTCGTCACGGACCCAACTCTTGCTGGCGCGCAGAAATTCAAACTCACGCGGCAACGGGACCGGGTCGAGATCGGTCAGTTGCTCGATTTCTCCGGTTGCCACTTCAATGCCGAAGAGATTCGTGCGGTTGTTGCGGTCGGAACTCACGAGCAGCTTACGCCCGTCGTCATACCAGCCGGGATTGGTGAAGTAGAAGTGGTGGCTGTGCCCCTTGTAGTCGGTCAATCGGGTGACAGGCACTCCTGAAGTCGGATCAATGTAAGTCTTCTTCTCGGATTGCATGGTTACTTTCCCCTGATCTGTGTTGTCGTTGAGAGGCGCAACTTACCAGCCTACTTGAGCGCTTATCTGCGACAGAGTATTCCACAAAAAGGCCTCGGTGTAAATGCGGCCAATAATCTGATACAAGATGCGGAAGGGTCCAGGATCAAGCGTGCGACGCACTGTCCAGCAAATCAATGACACCACTGCAAAAAGGGATCCAGACACGAATTCACACGAATTGTCGCGAATTTCCTCTCTGGTGCGACAACACAATTCGTGAAAATTCGTGACCATTCGTGTCAGGTAATGGTTTTTTGCAGTAGAGTCATCAATGGATACGAAATGCTAATCTGGTCAGTGCGTCGCACGCGGCCCTGACATGGTTCGGAGCCTCAACTGAGTGCAGGATGAGAAATCGGCGACTGAATCACCCGGCCTATCAAATGCCGTTCTCGATTTCCAGACGCAGCACTGTGGCAATCGAATCAAGTGGTTCATCCGGCAGTTCCACAATGAGCGTGCCGGCCTGTTGGAAGAATCCCAATGATGGACGCATCGTGTCAGCGAGCAGGCAGACTTGGTTGACCGTCGAAACGTCGATCAAAATGAGTGGCCGAGAGAGACTACCTCTTCCGCTCATCCTGAGCCATGACTACCAATCGGTTCGGATCAAATACGAGGTGGATAGAACCAATGTCATACTCCGGCGCCTGTTCGTCCAAGTAGACAGTGAACTCACCAGCTTGGGTGCTGACGACATACTCGACGCTGCTGCCGTGAAAGGTGCGGAAGGTGATCGCACCCGGCAAGGAGTTTTCGGCAGAATTTGCGCTCAATGACGGGCTGCCGGGACGGAAGTAGACAGAAACAGCATCGCCGACACCGGGTACGATACCCGCACGCCGGGCGTCGGCCGCAATCGCATGTTGCCCCACGGTGAGCCCGATCTCTTGCTCATCGACGCGGGTGATCTGCGCCTCAAAATGATTGTCGAAGCCCATGAAGTCGGCCACGAAAGCTGTCGCAGGCTGATGGTAGATCTCCTCCGGCGGGCCGATCTGCTCGATGACGCCATGGTTCATGACGACGATACGATCCGAGAGGGTGAGCGCCTCAACCTGATCGTGCGTCACATAGAGCATGGTCGTGCCCAGCTGCTGCTGGAGCCGGCGCAGTTCCGTGCGCATGCCCACACGCAGCTTGGCGTCCAGATTGCTCAGCGGCTCGTCCATGAGCAACAGCTTGGGCTCGATGACGATGGCACGCGCGATGGCCACGCGCTGCCGTTGCCCGCCCGACAGTTGTGCCGGACGCCGATCTTCAAGCCCGGCCAGATCGACCAATGCCAATGCAGCGGCTACGCGCCGATCGCGTTCATCCCCGCGCACGCCACGCATGCGCAGGCCAAAGCCCACATTGTGGGCCACGGTCAAATGGGGGAAGAGGGCGTAGCTCTGGAAAACCAGGCCAATGTCACGTCTGTTGGGGGCCAGCCGCGTGATGTCCTCGCCGTCGACCGAGATCTTTCCGCCGCTCAGTTCGATGAAACCGGCCACCGAACGCAACGTCGTGGTCTTGCCGCAGCCGCTGGGGCCCAGCAACGAGACCAGTTCGCCTTCATCGACAGACAGGTAGAAATTGTCGAGGATCGGCTGGTCCTTTTCGTATTCAACACGCAGGTCGGTCAGTTCAAGGTAAGACATAGTTTGCCATTGATTGATTCGTATTTTTTGTGCGTTGAAATGCCTTTTTCGCCACAGATTTACACAGATGGAAAAGGATAAGACACTGATAGTACTGGGATTACTCTGGACATCCGAGAACCATCTGTGAATATCAGGTTCCTATCTGTGACTCTACTGCAAAAACAAGAAATTAGCCGCAGATGGACGCAATTAAACGCAGATGAAGAGCTTTCTTCTTCGTTTTTCCTCTGTGACCTCTGTGCCCCCCTCCGTGCCTCCGTGGTGAATCTTTTGTTTTTGCAGCGAAGTCACAGATTCACACGGATGGAAAACGGATAGGACACAGATGTTTTCAGAATTAGGTCTACACGAATTTCGACAACCCTAGCAACCGCTCGGCTCCCTGCACCAGAACGATAGAGAAAATAATCAGCAGCGTCGAGAGGGCGGCGATGGTCGGGTCGTAGTAGTACTCCATGTAGACGAGCATGGAGATGGGTAACGTGGTCACGCCCGGTCCGGTCAGGAAGAGTGAGACCGGCACGTTGTTGAACGATGTGATGAAGGCCAGAATGAACGCCGCGCCCACACCGGCACGTACGTTGGGGAGCACCACCAGAAAGAAGCCACGCAGACGGCTCGCCCCCAGGCTGATGGCCGCTTCCTCAACGCCGGGATCAAGATTGCGCAGGCTGGCCGAGACCACTCGCACGCTATACGGAAAGAGGATGGCCATGTGGCCGATCAACAGGCCGAGCAGGACGTCAAAATCACCCAGAAGCACAAAGAATCGCAGCATGGCAAAGCCGATGACCAGACCCGGCACCAGCACCGGCGCTGAGAAGATCGTCTCCAGCAGGCCCTGGCCGGGGAAGCGGAAGTTCACCAGTGCGTAGGCGACGGGAATGCCCAGAAGCAGCGCGAAACCAGTGGCGACCAGCGCAATCCCCAGGCTGATCCAGAAGCTGCTGACAAATTGGCTGGTGTTGAAGACGTTGACAAACCGATCCAACGTGAAGCCGCCGCGCGGCGGAAAAGCCAGGGTGCTATCGGCGCCGAAGGCGGCGATAAAGATGACCAGGAAAGGCCCCAGCAGAAAAATATAGAGTAAGACGAGAGCAACTGTCAGCCAGCGAGATTCACGCATGATTGGCTTCCGTAGTGATGGATGATTACGCAGGGAGCAACAAATTCTGTCACAGATTTACACAGATAGAAAAAAGGATAAAACCAGTGATACCGGGATTACGCTGGACACCTGGTGAACCTCTATGAAAATCAGCTCCCTATCTGTGGCTATCTGACGGCAAGTTTCCGCTTTCGCAGTTGAGTCACAGATAACCGCAGATGGATAGCGCTTATTCCTTTGGGCACTCTGGCCTTCTCCGTCCTCCGTGGTGAAAAGTGGTCTGCCGAAAAACCACTCAGACCGTCTTGGGACGCAAGGCGCGTAGCAGCAGATTGATGGCCAGCGCCGTCACCAACATGATGCCGGCGACCACGGTCGCGCCCTGCCAATCGAGGGCCACCATCGCCTCCTGTCGCAGCAATGTCGACATCATCAGCACGCGACTGCCGCCAAGAATGGCCGGCGTGACGTAGGCCGTGATCGAACCGGTGAAGACCAGCGTGGCGCCAAGCACCAGCCCGTCGGCCGAGAGCGGAACGACCACGCGAAAGAAGGCCGTAAGTCCGTTGGCCCCCAGGCTACGCGCCGCTTCGATAACGTCATCAGGAATATTTTCCAGCGCGCCGACCAACGAAAGCACCATCAGCGGCAGAAAAAGCTGCAACAGGCCGATGATGATGGCGCCTTCGGTGAAGATCAGCCGCAGCGGTTCCTCGGTTATCCCAAGGGCCACCATCGTGTTGTTGACGATACCGAAACGCCCCAGGATGATCAGCCAGGCGTAGGTGCGCGCCACCGGATTGGTCATCAGTGGCAGGATCATCAACGAAATGAGCAACGAGCGGCGCACGACGGGGAGCCGTGCCAGCAGATATGAACCCGGATAGGCAAAGAGTGTCGCCAGGACAGTCACAATGACGCCGACGCGCAGCGTGCGCCAGTAGATCAGCAGCGAGTTCTTGCTGCTGAAAAATTCAGTGTATCCTGCCAGCGTAAACCCGCCATCCTCGCCGAAAAAACTCGTGCTGAGCAAAAAAACAATCGGCATAACGAAAAAGATGACGAGAAAGAGCAGCGCCGGCAGTACCAGAATAGTGATGATCCGAGTTTGGCCGATTTGGCGCATGGGGCGGGATTCCTGTGTTTGCGGAAAGGTAAGAATACGGAGTGCTGCGTGCTGCGTGCTACGTGAGGTCGCCGGTGAGGACCTATTCGTATGTTTTGGCAACTCCCTGATATCACAGAGTTGAACCAATAACGCGAAAAGATACTCAGCGCAAACCTCACGCAGCACGTATCACGCAGCAGTCCTCGCACCTACTTCAACATCACATCATTCCACTTTTCCAGCCACTCTTCCTGGTTGGCATTGAGCTTGGCCTGGTCCAGGAAGATGAGTGAGTCGACCATGTCGCCGTAGGTCAGGAGCGAGCCGACTTCATCGGGCACCTCAACCGTGGTGTTGGTGGGCGAGTCGACCAGATCCATGGCCATAGCGGTCTGGACCTCGTTGGAGATGAGGAAATCGATGTACTTGTGGGCCAGGTCAGCCTTCTCCGACCCGGCGACCACGCTCACCACGCTGGGCGCGGCCGGGATGCCCTCTTCCGGGAAGGCCTGGGCGATGGGCAGTCCGGTCTCAAGCAGGTTGCCGATGGCAAAGCTGGAGAAAGGCGCCAGCCAGACTTCTTCCTGCTGGACAAGCTGTGTCAGCTCGGAGCTGCGCCGATAGGTTGTGACAAGTTGGTCGGCGAGTTGGGGCAGCGTTTCCCAGGCCACGTCGGTGTTGTCGATGTCGCCGCCCAGTGCCTCGGCCAGCATGACGATGGTCGCCGGGCCATTGGTGGTGGCCAGATCGGGCACCGTCACATAACCCTTCAGATCCTCGTCAAGCAGATCGGCCCACGAAGTCGGGGCTTCGGCCAGCTTGTCGGTGCGATAGGCAAGCAGATAGCCGCTGATCGCATAGCCGATGCCCGAGTCCTCGCCAATCGGATCTTTGGCCCAGTCATACAGCTCGTCATAGTTGCTCAGTTTGCTTGGGTCGACAGCCTCGAGCACGCCTTCCTGCTGCGCCATTTCGGTGAAAGCGCCGGCGAAATGCACAACATCGACATTCGGGTTGTCTTTGCGGGCAATGAGCTTGGTCAGGCGCTCCGAATTGTTGCCGGTCTCATAGACAATCTTGACATTGTTTGCCTCTTCGAAGGGGATCGTCAGATTCTTGTCGATCAGGTCCTGGTTGTAGCCCCAGGTCGAGACCACTAATTCCGTCGGCTCGCCTGAATCGGCGGCAGCCTCTTCTTCGGCAGCCGGTGTGGCTTCACCGTCGGCGGCCGGAGCCGCAGGCGCCACACACGCGCCAAAGACAAGCAGGGCCATCAGGCCGATGACCAAAAGGAAAGAACGGATACGCATAGTACCTCCTTGCTGGAAAGTATTGGATTTTCGATACTCAACCACCCCAAGGGCTGGGGCTTACGCGGTTGCGTATCTATTGTAGCGCAGATCGGGAGATTGCGGGCAACCTGCTTGAACGTGAACGCGTCTGGCCTTGCTTCGCAGCGCATTGCAAGGCCAGACGGTTTGCCAATCCGTCCTACATGGAAGCTGCCGGATTTCGTAGGGCTGAATGCTGAATGGCGTACGCACCTTTTCAAACAGCTTATGAAGAATGCTTGACCAGCTTCGCAACGCTGCAATCGCCCTATCAAATCCGGATTCGATACGTCATTCAACCAACGGCTCGCCAAGCAACTCATCGATCTGTCTGGCATGGGCCAGCACAGCCTCGTCCTCGCCAAATCGTCCGACCAGTTGCAACCCCAGCGGCAGCCCCATCTCGGATCGTCCCGACGGCAGCGTAATCGATGGGATACCGGCATGGGTCCAGGGCAGATTCATGTTGGGATCGCCGGTTGCTTCAATGCCTTTGGGCGCGGGACCGGGCGCGGGGGGACAGACCCAGAGATCGATGCCCGCTTCGCTCATCTGCTGCTCCAGCCGTTGCGCGCAGGACGGCACAGTTGGCACGCGCGGCAACCAGCTCATCCTGGCTGACCGTCTGGCCGAGCTCGATGATCTCCCGCGTTCTCGGACGGTAGAGGTCGGCGTGCTTTGGGTAGATTTCGGCATGTTCCTGGGCAAATTCGGCGAATGCCAAGCGCCGGTGAAGTTGATTCAGTTCGGTAATATCTTCGAGCGTCGGCATGCGCCGGATCTCGACGCCCTGCTCCTGCAATACCCCCAATCTGATGCTCGAACGCACCCAGCGCCTCCAGTTCCGTCTGCTCCATGAAAGGACCATCCGGCACGCCCAGCACCGGCAGCCGCTTGGGCTGTTCGATCTCTTGCCAGCCGTCGCAGAGCACTGATGAGGCCAGAATCATGCCGTCAATGTCCTGGGTGAAGAGGCCGACATGATCAACCGTGCGCGAGAAATAGACCAGCCCGGCAGAGGGAATGCGATCGTAGCTGGGTTTAAAGCCGATGATGCCGCAGAAGGCAGCCGGTCGGATGACCGACCCAATGGTCTGGGTGCCCAGCGCCAGCGTACACAGGCCAGCAGCCACCGCCGCGGCCGAGCCGCTGCTGGAGCCGCCGGGCGTGTGCAGAAGATCGTGCGGGTTGCGTGTGGGGCCCGGTTCGAAGTAGGCAAACTCGGTCGTGACGGTCTTGCCCAAGACCAGCGCTCCCGCCGCTCGCAGACGCGGCAACCGATGCCGCCTCAGGACCGGCAAACAGCTCCGGCGGCACAGCTGTACCCGCACGCGTTGTGAAGCCGTCGACATGAAAAATATCCTTGACGCCGACAAGGCATCCGTAGAGCGGTGGCCGATCCGCCGGCGTCGGATACCGTCTTCGAAGCGCATGCCCTTCTTGTGTCAGGCGTTGCTTGCGATTCGACTCAGGCAACAGCGCCTTGACATGAGGTTCAACCCGGTTGATTCGCAGACAGATCTGCTCGATATGGAGTGACAGGCTATGTTGGCCATGCCGCAGCGAGTCGACCGTTTCTGCAAGCGGTGCAGGATTTGTGAACATATTTTTTATCGTCTGCTTTCGAGAACTGAGTCCACTTCGAAGAGGAATCCGGACACAATTGACTACACTGCGAAAAGCCGCTGACGACCGCAAACGCACGCAGAGACAAAGGCTGCCTCAACCACTTCCCCTCTGCGAACTCTGTGCAATCTCTGCGCCTCCGTGGTGAAAATTCACCTTTTGCAGTGAAGCCACAACTAGTTTCGCAGGCTACTCGCCGGCCAATTCACGCAATTGCGCTTCGGTCAGGACGGGCACTTCAAGTCGCTCGGCTTTGGTGAGCTTGCTGCCGGCCTTCTCGCCCGCAACGAGATAGTCTGTCTTGCCGCTGACGCTGCCGGTGACCTTGCCGCCGCGCGACAGGATGAACTGCTTGGCGTCGTCACGGCTCATGGTCGGCAGCGTGCCGGTAACGACAAAGACCTTCTCGCTGAAGGGCAGTTCCTCGGCCGGCATTTCCACTGACGGTCCGCTTCCTCTGCGACGCGCACGCCGGCCTCAGCAAATTCGCGGACCAGTGCCCGATTCGGTTCGAGGGAGAACCACTCGGCTACACTCTCGGCGATCTTGGGGCCGATACCGTCGACGTCAGCAAGCTCTTCCCCTGTTGCCGCCATCAGCTCGTCCAGCGAAGCGTAGCGCCGCATCAATAGATCGGCCACGCCGCTGCCCACAAATCGAATCCCCAGCCCGACAAGCAGCCGGGAGACAGACTGCTCCTTGCTAGCCTCCACGCCCTGGCGCAGATTGTCTACACGCTTCTCGCCGTATCCATCCAACTCGAGAATTTCTTCCCAGGGCAAGTTGTAGACGTCTGCAAGATCATTGATGAAGCCCTTCTCAACAAAGAGTTCGGCCTGTTTGAAGCCGAAGCCTTCGATGTCCATGGCCCCACGCGAGACGAAGTATTCGACGGCACGCACAAGTTGGGCCGGACAGGCGTTGTTGATGCAGTAGGTGGCGACTTCGCCGGGCGGCCGGACGAGCGGCTGTTCGCAGACGGGGCAACGCTCCGGCATGGTCCAGGGCTGCTCGTTGCCGTCACGCAGTTCCGTCAGCGGACGGATCACCTTGGGGATGACCTCGCCCGCCCGCTTGACCACCACCTGGTCACCGATGCGGATATCAAGGTCCGTGATGTAATCCTCGTTATGCAATGTCGCGCTGCTGACGGTGACGCCCCCGATCTCAACCGGTTCCAAGACCGCGTTGGGGGTGATCGCCCCGGTCCTCCCTACGTTGACGACAATGTCGCTCAAACGCGTGATGGCCTCTTCGCCGGCATATTTGCGGGCAATGGCCCAGCGCGGGTCTTTGCCCGTGAAGCCTAGCCGATCGTGCAGTGCCAGCGAGTCGACTTTGATTACCGCACCGTCGACTTCGTAGGGAAGGTCATCCCGCGTATCGCCGAAGCTGCGGACTTGCTCGACCAGTTCGTCAAAGCCCGCATCGACATAGCGATGCAGGTTGTCGCAGACCGGGAGGCCAAGGGCTGCCAGATATTCCAGGCTTTCGAAATGGCTTTGGGGCGGATTGTCGACGCCCTCCAGAATCAAGATCTGGTAGACCCAGAGCTTGATGGGACGTGTGGCGGTTACGCTGCTGTCTAGTTGGCGCAGACTGCCGGCCGCGAAGTTTCTCGGGTTGGCGTACGTGCGCTCGCCTGCTTCGGCCTGGCGTTGATTGAACGCTTCAAAGTCGGCCTTGTCGACATAGACTTCGCCACGGACAACGAGCCGGGTCGGAGCACTCAGCCCAACAGTCGGCGTAGCCGGTATCTCCAAAGGCAGGCGACGCACGGTGCGAAGATTGTTGGTGATCTCTTCGCCGAATTGACCGTCGCCTCTCGTTGCACCCAGTGTGAAACGGCCGTCGATGTAGTGCAGCACCACCGTCAGTCCATCAAACTTCGGCTCAACCACATAGGCCAATTGATCTTGCTCATCCTCGGGCAGCAACCGTTTGAGCCGATCTCGCCAGGCGTACAACGCCTCATCATCAAAGGCGTTGGCCAGGCTGAGCATGGGGGCGGGATGAGGCGTCTTCTCAAATCGCTCAGCAACGACGCCTCCAACGCGCACCGTCGGGCTGGCGTCGCTGTAGAATTCGGGATGTTGCGCTTCCAACGCCTGCAACTCACGGAAGAGCGCATCAAATTCCTGGTCACTGATCTCCGGTTCGTCATGCACATAATAGAGACGTTGATGGTAGCGTACAACGTCGCGCAGTCTTGCGATTCTGGCTTGACTGTCGCTTCCTGACTGACCATCCCCAGCCGTATCAGATTTCTGTTCAGTATTCGTCATATGTCACCCAAAGCAGTGTCTCAGCAAGCAGATTCCTAGCGCTCGTAGATCAGGTCTCCCTACCCGTCACAGCCAGGCAGCCGGGCCAACCGGTTCGACGAGAAACGTCAAGATTCAGATTTCGATACTACTCAATTGGTCTCAACTGCTCAGCCTTCGCCCATCCAACCAGGCCTTCCGACGTGCGGATCCGGTACCATTCTGACTCGCCGGTCAAGATCGGATAGCCGCTGTAGTCGCCGCTAGGTTCGACGATAACGAGAGAAGCGCCATCCATGAGGAGTTCCATGAGCAATGCTTCTTCGTTGGCATCGCTATAGAGCCCGGTTCCATCGCCATCTGGGCTGATGCTTGTGACCTGTGTCCCGATCGCCAACGGTTCGGCCTGCTCATCCGGCTCAGATGCGGATTCAATCGGCTCGATCGGCTCGGCAAGCGCATTGGGAAGGGCCACTCCACCGCTGATCGGCGTCACTTCCGTGGAGGTATCAGCATCCTCCGAACCGCCGGCAGCAAAAACGGCAACGAGCAGTATGACAATGATCAAAATGGCGACAATGATGACGCTCGGCCACAGCCACGAGTTGGAAGATTCCTGGGATTCGGTCATGATTCTGTTCAAAACTCTCCGCTTTACTTACGGTCCTCGGAATTCTGGCGATCTTTGAGCATGCCCAACATTTCATCCACCGGTCGCGTGTTGATAACGTCTTCCCCTGTCAGCCAACCTCGACGTGCGGTGGCAACACCGAATTCCATAATGTCCATGCCATCTGTGCTGTGTGCATCGCTGTTGATGGCGATCTTGCAGCCCAGTTCAACGGCGCGGCGGGCATAGACATCATTCAGGTCGAGTCGGCTGGGATTGGCGTTGACCTCAACGACTGTGCCGGTGGTCGCGCACGCTTGCAGCACACGCTCAACATCCAGATCCGATGGCGGACGTTTTCCGATCAGACGCCCTGTCGGGTGACCCAAGATGTCGACATGCGGATTGCGAACCACTTTCAGGCATCGCTCGGTGATGATCTCTCGATCCTGTCGTTGCCCACTGTGGATGCTGGCCACCACAACATCAAGCTCGGCCAGCACCTCATCCGGCAAGCCCAATGTGCCGTCGGCCAAGACCTCAGCTTCAATGCCGCGCAAGAGACGGAAATCGACGCCTTCATCGGCGTAGCGACGATTTAGCTCAGCGATCTCTTTGGCCTGCTCCTGCAATTGGGGGCCATCCACACCCTGGACAATGCCCAGTCCGACCGAGTGATCGGCCACCGACCAATAGCGGTAACCTCGTGAGCGAGCGGCCTCAGCCATCTCTTCGATGGAAGCCGTGCCGTCACTCCAGGTTGTGTGACCGTGCAATTCGCCCTGGATCTGGTCAAGTGTAATCAGCTCGGGCAAGTCATGGGCCTTGGCACGCTCAATCTCGCCACGGTTTTCGCGCAATTCAGGCGGAACCCAATCCAATCCAAGAAACTGATAGAGCGTCGCCTCTTCGTCGAAAAAGCGTTGCTCACCGGCAGCGGTCTCGCCCTTGCCGGTGGCGGTCAGTCCATACTCGTTGAGGCTCCACCCCTGACGCTGGGCCAACTCGCGCAGGGGAACATTGTGCTCCTTGCTGCCGGTGAAATATTGAAGCGCAGCACCCCAATGCCGTGATTCGACAACACGCAGATCGACTTGCAGGCCACTATTGAGGACGACACTGCTCTTGGTCGCTCCTTGCCCCGACACATAGCTGACAAGCGGCAGGCCTACGAATGCAGCCATGACCGTGTTCGGATCGTCACTGACGGCGAGGATGTCCACGTCGCCTATCGTCTCGCGCCATCGTCGCATGCTGCCGGCGAGGGCAATTCGATCAATGGTGTCGGCGGGGAGCGCCTCAAGCAGGCCATCGATCAGCGCCTGCGCCAAGGGCCGCGCCTCGCCAATCGGCGTGCGGTCGTCACCGCGCAGCGCAAGCAACTCGATGCCATGCAGGATCTTCTCTTCGCTCTTGGCCCCGAAGCCCTTGAGCCCGCGGATCTTGCCTGCCTCGGCGGCCTCTCGCAACTGGTCGACGTCAGTGATGCCCAGTTCCTGCCAGACGCGCACAACCTTTTTGGGGCCGAGATCGGGCACATCCAACATGGCGACGACACCGTCCGGCACCTGCTCCGTCAGCTCATCAAATTCGGCGACTTCGCCCGTTTCAAGCAGTTCGGCTATCGCCAATGCGATTCCCTTACCCACACCAGGAATGCGCTGAAGCTCGCCCTCCACCCAGATGCCTTTGATGTCACGGCCAAGACCTCGAATGGATTCGGCCGCATTCTGGAAAGCAATGATTCGAAAGCGATTGGCATTGAGAATTTGAAGCCGCGCAGCCACCACATCCAGCAGGTCAGCGACATCGCGATCGGTGTACTGTTGCGTACTCACAGATAGAACCTTTCAGCTGTGGCTAGAACGAGCCATCGAGAGATCAAAAAGGTACTTGGGCATTGTAAAAAATGCGAACATCTGTGTCAACAAGCCAAGTGACTGACCTTCTAGCCCATCAGCTCTCCCGTGTCCAGCCAGAGCGTCACGGGACCATCATTGACCAGGCTCACTTGCATCTCGGCCTGGAAAACACCCTGCTCAACATCGAGGCCTTGGGCGGCAAGCAATTCGCAGAAATGGCGGTAGAGGGGTTCAGCTTGCTCAGGACGGGCAGCCTCAATGAAGCTGGGCCGGCGCCCCTTGCGCGCATTACCATATAGCGTGAACTGGCTGACGGCCAGAACCGCCCCGTTTGCAGCAGCAACGTCCAAGTTCATCTTACCTTCGTCATTTTCAAAGATACGCAGCCCCGCGATCTTGCGCGCCAGATAGACAGCCTCTTTCTCACCATCGTCATGGGTGATACCCAGCAGAACAAGGAAGCCTCGCCCAATCTGCCCAACCACCTGCCCATCAACAGTCACACTCGCTTCACTCACTCGCTGCACTACGGCTCGCATGATGGCTCCGGGTTTCGTATACTTCGGCTCGTTCGTGTTCGGTCTGTTCTTCGCCCAATTGTACCACCATTCTACCAGGCCGACCGACCTCACTACACGCGTTTCCAGATCGAGAGAATTTCCGCGGCCATTCGATCTCAGTTGACAAAAAGAACACTTGTTCTTATACTGTAAGCATGAACTTCAAACTCGCGCCCGACCCGGCACAGAAACTGCGGCTGCTCAACGACGCTACACAATTTGAGCCGGCCGGCAGTGAACCGAGACAGGAAGATTTGCCCAAGAATCGTGCGGGCAAGCCAAAGCCGTTGCCCTGCGTTTCGCAGGTATCGACGCCGTTCGGGAAAAAACCGGTTGTCAAGGCGATGATGACCACGGCCTGCGAACGCAACTGTTACTATTGCCCATTTCGAGCCGGACGCAGCAAGATGCAGCGCATCACATTTTCGCCTGATGAGATGGCAAAAACGTTCAATCTGATCCAGCGCGCAGGGCATGCGGACGGTCTCTTTCTGTCCTCCGGGATCATCGGCGGGAGCGTCAAGACACAGGACAAACTCATTGATACGGTTGAGATCCTGCGCAAGCGCTATCGCTACCGGGGGTATATCCACCTGAAGGTCATGCCGGGGGCCGAGTATGATCAGATTCGCCGGGCCATGCAGCTTGCGACGCGTGTCTCCGTGAATTTGGAAGGGGCCACGGAACAGCGCCTCTCGGCCCTTGCACCAAAGAAAGACTATTGGGGCGAGTTGATCCAGCGTCTCCAGTGGATCAGCGACCTTCGCGAGAATGAGGGCCTGCGGGCAAGTGTCGTCACCCAGTTTGTGGTTGGCGCAGTGGGCGACACCGATCTGGAGCTGCTTCAGATCAGCGATACGCTCTATCAGCAGCTGGGACTCAAGCGCACCTATTACATGGCGTTCAATCCAGTCAGTCAGACACCGTTTGAGCATCTGGAAGCGACATCCGACCTGCGAGAGTTTCGACTCTACCAGTCAAGCTTCCTGCTGCGGGACTACGGGTGGAGCGTGGAGGACCTTCCCTTTCAGCAGGACACCAACCTGCAGCTGGACAAAGATCCCAAACTTGTGTGGGCCGAGCAAAATCTGAGTGATCAACCGGTCGAACTCAATGCCGCCAATCGCTCTTCACTGCTCCGTGTGCCGGGCATCGGCCCAATCCTGGCCGACCGCATCCTCAATGCCCGTCATCAGGGAACGCTGAGCGATCTGTCACATCTGCGCAAGCTCGGCCTGCGCGACGCCAAGAAGACCGCGCCATTCATTCTGCTCAATGGGCAACAGCCTGCACTACAGATGTCGTTGTTTTAGGTGGAAATGGTGATTTGGGATCGGCAATCAGATCGTGTGCCCCTGGAATCTCACGACACTGTTTTCAATAGGCACTCCACTCACGCCTTCTCGTCAGACCAACCGCCAGTCTAGCGGGCAGCGATGGCTCCACCCAGAATGCGCTGTCGATCTGGATCGCATCAGCCCCCGCCGCCAGGGCCTGCCGAGCCTGTTGCAGCGTATGGATCCCGCCACAGGCGATCAGCGAACAGGGCAGGTCCAGACTGCGTATGACATCCAGGACGGCCAGCATCGAGGGAAAAGTCAAGGGTCCATGGATGCTGCCACTGATGCTGACAGAATCGAGTCCGGCATTGCGTGCAAACCCAGACCCGGACGGCGGCTGTGCGACAACCAAGGCCGAAGCGCCGGCTTCCACAGCCACGGGCGCCAACGAGGCTGCGCCCCCAAGCGGCACCTTTGCCAGCACCGGCAGATCGCTGTTCTGAATTGCCTGTCGGATCAGTTCACGCACCACATCGGGCGTCGCATGTTGCGGCAGCAGCAGTTCCAACCCGCTCAATCCCTGGGCGCTGGTGAGTTGCTCGGCGACTCGCCCGGCCATCCGCGGCACCGAGTCGGCCACCTGAGCGATCACCGGACAGCCCAGCTTGGGCCATAGCTTTCCAAAGCGTCGACGTGCGGCCTTAACACCTCGATTCTGCAAACCCGAGTTCAGGACGAAGCCGCCATTTGTGTCTGCGAGACGAGGCGGATCCATACCGGGTCGGCTATTGCGCATGAACGGCCCGATCACAACTGCGCCCAATCGGTCCAGGTGTGCACCGGCCGGGACCGCCTCGCCGTAGCCAATCATGCCGCCGGCCAACATGACTGGATTCTCAATCGGCAGTCCAAACTTGTGATCAGGCGCTAGTTCGATCACGGTACTATTCTGGCCGGAAGGTGCCGATGATTTCGTCAAAATCGGCTTCCTTTTTGCTTTGCTTACTGGCATCAGTTGCCAGGGAGAGCAGATAGATTTTATCGTTGGCAATCAGACCGGTGATTTCCGTATACAGTTCGCCATCCATGCCAACGGCGCCAAGGTCGATCGTTGCATCGACGACCACCGCCGGCAGGTTGTTGACGGTCGTCGCTTCCATCTTCCCGATGGAGACATCACTCAGCGCAGAAGCGTTGGTGCGAATTGCGACCTCCAACAAGGCCATCACCGTCTCTGGCGTCTCGTCAGGGGCGTCAATGACGGACACATTGAGTAGCGTCGGCATACCACCAAAGAGGGCGCTGGCCAGATCGGTCGCCGCCACCAAGCCGATGGCGTTGCCTTCAGGGCTATCCAGCAAGTCGTTCAACGGCCCCATCTGATCGGTCAGGCCAAACGTACCTGCCATGCGCTGCACATTGTCTCCGCGCAGGTCGACAGTGCTCCAATCGTCCGACAACGCCAACGAATAACCGCGCACTTCATCGACGATAGGCTCGAAGTCGGGTGGAATTGTGACTTCAGGTGTCGCCACTGCAGTCTCGTCGGCGTCAGGCCGGGGCGTGGCCGTCGGCGCAGGAGTCGCCGTGGGCGGCACGGGTGTCGCTGTTGCAGGGGCCCTTGTTGAAGACCTGCCGCATGCGGACAGAAGAAGAATACTTGCCAACAGCATCGTCAATAGAGCGGTCCTGCTTGGGATATTCCTGGCGCTCATCATTCGGTCATTCCTCTCGTTGATCCATCGTATGGCATTTCATCATTGTGACTTAACGCTTGTGGGTCAATGTAGCGCGGCCGATCATGCCGCACTACAGGCGCAATTTCTCGCGCAGGAAAAGGTAGATAAAGCCGTTGCTTTCATCGCCAACCAATGCACCGGCAGGGAAAGTCTGCTCAACCGCGGAAAATGTGGCCGGCTGTTCCGTTGTCGCGAAGCCAAGCGCGATCTGACGCCAAGGATCTGCCCAGAGTTGGCCGAACGCATTTTCAGGCTGGAATAAGCCCGGAGCCGGCGGCTCAAACTCGCCAGTCTTGGGTGGATCGCCGTCACGCCAACTGCTGACCGCTCGCTCCCACTCCTGATTGGCGTCATAGTAGATATAGATCGAAGGCGAGTTTTCCAAGTCCAGCATAAATCCGTGTTCGAAACGCAGCAGTCGGCCACCGGCACGCGCGGCCTCCGCATTGGGACAACGAAATCCTGGGCCACCGGACTCGGGCATCCCGCCGACATATTGCAGGAAGGCCGGATCAATCACGCTCGTACAGGCGAAGATTACGTCATCATCTATCGGGGGTGGAACCAACACGGTCGGAGACGCAGATATCGGCTGAGAGACTGTTATGGCTACGGACACAGGCTCAGGCGTCGGTGAACTCGGCGTGGGCAAAGCCGGCGTGGCTATGTCGGTTTGATCTGGAGAGGCAGTAGAGGCCAAAGTGGCCATTGAGGTCGAAGTTGCCACCGGAGTTTCGGTGTCGACTGGAATCAACGTCGCTGTGGGAGCCAAAGTGGCCGTCGGCAATACTGGTTCCGGAGTCAACGCGTTCAGGAAATCTGAGAATGGCGTCGCAGCGCCCTCAAGTTCCGCGGTGGGTTGACTCGGTTGCGTTGGTGTTGCTGAAGAAACGACCGCGACAAGGACAGGTCCATTTGCGCTTTCCGGGTTGCCGGAGTTTGGGTCCCCGAAGTTTCCCGCGTTGTCGGGGATGTCGGGGTTGCCTGGATCACCAGAGAGCGGCACAGCATCACCCATGAGATCCGGCAGAGGCTGAAGCCGATCGAGCAACTGGGGGAGGTTGAGCGCCGCCAGCGTGCCGCCGATCACCAGGACCAACGCAGCCAGGGTTGATAAGCCATAGCCGATCCAGTTGAACTGCTCTAATCGTTTGGCCGATCGAGGGGCCGGCTCTGGCATCAAATCAGCAGCAGGTCTACGACCGGAGCTGTCGGGAGTGCCGGGACGACTGCTGTCGCTGACTATGTCGACGGGTTGTAGGCTCGACTGGACGGCCCTGGTTGCAGGCACAAGGATGCTCTGAGAGCGGGGAGTCTGCGTGCCGGCGACGGCGCCCACGCTGGACAACGTCAATGTGCCGGTTAATTCTGATGCATTCGATGCACTTGCCTCAGCGGAGGTCACGACCATCCGACGACCGGCCGCCAGAGCCAGTTCGTCGGCCAGCGCATCGGCGTCCGGATAGCGATCATCTGGCGACTTGGCAAGCCCCCGACGCATTATGTCAACAACCGATGGTGGTAGTTGGCGCAAAATATCGTCGTCGATTGTCAAAGGCGCGTAGACATGGGCATGCAGAAGCTGCGTTGTCGTACCGGAAAAGGGCAGATGCCCGACGACGCAACGGTAGAGAACGGTACACAATGAATAGATGTCGGCACGGCCGTCGACCACACGATTGCCCGCGCATTGCTCGGGAGCCATGTAGGCCGGCGTCCCTACCGTACGCCCCACATGGGTCAACTCGGGCGAATCAGTCGAGTGAGCAATGCCAAAATCACTGAGGAGTGGCAGCACGGGAAAATCGGCGGACTCCAGTTGAATGCTGCCGCTGACACCTGGCGCTGAAGGTTTTAGGAGGATGTTACTCGGTTTGATATCGCGGTGCACAACGCCGGCGCCGTGGGCGAAAGCCATCGCGCGGCGCAATGGGCTCAAGCAAATTGCAGGTCTCTTCCGGCCGCAGCCGGCCCATCCGCCCCAGCCAGTCGGCCAGACTATCACCGTCCACCAATTCCATTGCCATGTAGGCGACTTCGCCCTCAAGGGCAGTGCCGACCTGAAAGATGCGAACGATGTGCGCATGCTTCAGACCACCGGCCGTCAACGCTTCGTGGCGAAAGCGACTAACTGTATTGGGGTCAGCGGACGGCAGGAGAACTTTGAGCGCGACCGAACGGCCATCCACCTGATCATAGGCCTGGTAGACGGTGGCAACCCCGCCGCTGCCCAGGCGCGACTCAAGTAGGTAGCGGCCAATTTGCCGTCCTACCAAGTCCTTCGCAGATCCGGTTGCTGCTTGATCACCACCCATAACGCTGCCGGTATCCGTCGGCGTCATTCCACCCACTGAAGCGCATGCTTGCGCCAGTCCGTCAATGTGCCTTCCACAGACGCCAACCGTGTCGGTCCCCCACCGTCAATGCCCATCACCCAGATGCCCCACTCACCATCCCGATCACTGAAAAAGGCGACATGCCTTCCATCCGGGCTGACCGAGGGCGAAACATCCTGTGCGGGATCCGAGGTCAGCCGCACGACAGTCCCCTCGTTGATGTCGAGCCGATAGAGTTCTCGGTTACCGTCACGTCCATCACTGGTGAAAACGATCCATCGCCCATCCGGGGTCCATGTCGGTTGCAGATCACGTGCGATGGTTGTCAGTTGCTCCGGCTCCGTGCCATCACTCCGTCGTAGCCAGAGACCCGGCCGATTGCCCGTTCGGTCGGTGCCATTGTGGACAATCCAGATCTTGGCCGGGACGCCATGCCGGATCTGTTCCAAAGGCAATGGTCCTGTTGTCCCGCCCATCTTCCCAACTGGTGTAGATGCGTGTCTGCCGGTCACTCTCTCGCCGGCTGGAAAAGGCGATACGCTCGCCGGTTGAACTCCATGTTGCCGGGCTCTCCTGACCATCTTCAATAAAGTTCGTCAAAGATTTTCCTCTCGCATCGGGAGGAGCATCTGGCGCAACGGCCCACAGGCCCAAGCTATTCCTGTCCGTGCTGGCATAAATCAGGCGTGCTCCATCCGGAGAGAGTGCTGGCTGAACCGCGTTGTCGACAACCAACGATGCAATGCCATCGAGCGTAGCCGGCATTGACAGAATCTGACTCCGCCCCGCCAGTTCGGTCGAATAGAAGATTCGCCCGCTCAACTCCAGAAGCTGTTCTCGAACCTCTACAGAGTTGATAAGCGACGAACAAGCTGCCTCCAGTCGTATCAATTCGCCCCGCAGATTTGTGTCCGGCAACACGCCATCTGCTGCGGCAAGCTGAGCCGAGGCGTGGCAGAAATCCCCCTCCTGGGTCAGGCGAGTGGCATAGCCCATCAACGCATCTTGTAAGTTACGTCGGGCATCGGGAACATCGACAGGGAAGGCGCTCAACAATGCGCCGGTGGACTCAGCAAGGATGGCGGCATCGTCCGAGTCGGGACGAATGGTGGCGGCTTCGCTGAAATATCGGTTCGCCCTACTGATCTGATTTCTGGCGGCCTGCTGTGCCGCCGATCCGACGAAGCTATCGAAGAGCATCGTTTCGACCAATCGGGGATCGATGAGATCGGCAAATTGGGACCAGAATTCAGCATTCGGATTGTCGATGAATAGTTCGAAAGCCAACGTCGCCAGCGACTCATCGCCAAGCGCCAGTCGCTGGTTGAAGTCCTCGTCATTGCGAAACATGATCGTCAATTTCTCAAGCACGCCCGCCCACTCGCCACGGCGATAGAAGAAGCTGGCATCGTCCCAGGCTGACTCAACGGGTACCGCTGGATGGGGGGCCCGCGTCGGCGCGGCAGTAGAAGCTGCACCAGTCCCCTGACTCCCGCCATCCCCATCGCCTGAGCCGACTGACACATTCTCACCGGCCGCAGGATCGCCGCCGGATGTCCCGCCTGACGAACCATCTGACGTTTCGCCGGTCGATGGCTGGCCGTCAGGGTTGCTGCCGTCCACATCACTGCCATCGATTACGGGCCGGGCGACGGCTTCACCCGTTGCCGGAGTCTGGCCCACGGTGACAATCTCAGGAAGCAGTCCCCGGGCGGCGCCGACGGCTAGAAGCACCAACAGTGTCAGCAGCGCCAGACCCAACCCGGCAGCCACTCGGTTCATCTCGCTCCGGGCCTTCGTGTTTGTGGGAAGCGCGCCTGTTCCTGGTTGAGCTGCTCCACCGGGCGCCGCTTGCCGAACCCCAGACAGTGGCGACATTCGTGCCTGGCGCGATGGCACTAGTACGGTCGATGACATCGAGGTCGTTCGATCCGTGGCGGGCAGCGCCGTCATCGTGGCGGTGATCTCGTTCATGCTCACATCGTCGTCGCCCATTTGAAACTCGACATTGCCGGTGATCCTGGCCATGTCGATCGCCATGGCCAATGCAGTCGCGTATCGCTCCTTTGGCTCCTTCATCAACGAGCGACGGAGGATGTCGATGACGGGCATGGGTAGATTGACAAGCACCTCATCAGGGATCGTAAGCGGACTGTATACGTGAGCGTAGAGCACCTGGGTCGTTGTGCCCACATAGGGCGGACGACCGACAAGGCAGCGATAGAAGACGGTACCCAGGGCATAGATGTCGGCGCGACCGTCGATCTCATGGCTGCCGGAACACTGTTCAGGGGCCATGTAAGAAGGTGTACCGACGGTGCGCCCCATGGAGGTCAGGTCAGGGGCGTCCAGGGCGCGGGCGATGCCAAAATCGGAAAGAATCGGTACGACGGGCTTGTCCAGCACGGACAGTTGGACGCTGCCGGGCACGTCGTCATCAACCTGGCGCAGAAGGATATTACTGGGCTTGACATCCCGGTGCACGATGCCGTGGCCATGGGCGTAGTCGAGCGCACGCGCGATTCGCTCCAAGATCAAACAGGTGTCGAAAATACTGAGCTGACGGTTCTGCTCAAGTAGATCGGCCAGGCTCTCGCCTTGGACCAAGGCCATGGAGATATACGCGAAACCCTCCACATCCGTCTGGCCGACCTGGTAGGTACGGATAATATGCGGATGGTTGAGTTGCAGTGCTGTGCGCGCTTCCTGGCGAAAGCGCGAGCGGGCGACACCGTCTGCGCCCGGCAACAGAACCTTCAACGCGACCGCTTCCCCACTCTGGTCGTCGATGGCTCGATAGACGGTAGACATGGCCCCCGAGCCGATACGTTCCATGACGGAAAAATGTGCAATGGTCTTCCCCACCAGATCGGCGAGTGGCACGACCAATTCCTGAGATGCCGTGGTATCATCTTCCGCGACATCTTCCGCGACAAACAGCGGGCGTTCAGTTGGATTTGGCGATTCCGGCTCGGCCGGATTTTCGTCTACAGGCAATGGCATAAATCAGTCAATCAGGTAACGAATTTAGAGATAGTTTCTTTGCCGGAACCTATACTTCTTGGTATAGTTGCAGAGTAAGCCCAGTGTAACCTAGTCCCACAGATTCCGCGAAAAAGAAGGATTCAGACCAGTGACCCGCTACGCGAAAATCGTTTGCCTGAACGGCCCCCGTGCTGGTGTCGAGTATGAACTAAATCAGGAGCTGATGATCGTCGGGCGATCCATGGATGCCGACATCACGCTGGAAGATCAGTTTGCGTCGCGCCGGCATGCCGAGATCCGTCGGATCGACAACGCGTACCAGGTACACGATCTGGGCAGCAAGAATGGCGTAAGCGTCAACGGCCGACGTCTATCCGAAGGTGCGACCGCTTGGCTCGATGACGGAACCGAATTGCAACTGGCCTCCACCCATTTTCGCTTCCAGGATCCATCTGCGACCTTGACTGCTCCATCGATCGTGGCCGTCCAAGAACCCGGTCTACGCGTCGATCCAATCACGCGCCAGGTCTTCGCAAACGGTGAATTGATCGACCCGCCGCTTAGCGTCAAACAATTTGACTTGCTCTGGTTTCTGTTTCAGAACCGTGGCCGTGTGGTCAGCAAGGATGAGATCGCTCAGGCTGTGTGGCCCGAGGCGAAGGGCGAAGTCTACGATGCCAACATCGACCGTATGATCAGCCGGGTGCGCAGTCGCATCGAGCCGGACAACGAGGAAGTGAGTTTCATTGCCACTGTGCGTGGCTATGGGTATCAATTGAAGCTGTAAGCCGACCGAATCCAGCCGATTCTATTAGTATTCACTCATTTTCCGTCCGCTTCTCGACGCCGGAATCGTCTCTCCCCCCAACGCACGCTTGACGTTGAATTCATACGTTTTCCATGCTTGAAATCGACGCCTTCCCCTCTTCACTCCCTAAACTTCTATAACTACGCGCAGCCACAAATCGTTCCCAATAGTGCTTCTCCATGGGCAATACAGCGGTTTTGCGTAGGAGAACGGTCCGGCTTGCGTCCCCAAAAAATCATTTTCTTTTAAGCTTCCCACGTTACAATAGCTCCGTCGCCCCGCATGATTGCGGTTCGACACGCAGCAGTCAACGGGTAGGGGATAGGATCATCATCCCGGATGCTCGAAAAGATGATGATCCGGACGATGATGACCCGCACCGCACAATCCAAGCAAGCGTTTCGCTTTGGAGACTGCTTTGACTGCTGCACTCACTCCGCCCGAACTGGACGGACAAGGAGAAAGGAAGCGAAGATGACTCAACAAGTTGCAACACACGATCAGAATTCAGTATTGGAGTTCGGTTCAGGTCGGCTGGTCGCGACCATGGGTAGCAACGGCAGCGCGCTTGCGACCTTCGATCTGCAGACGACAATCCATGCTGCGCGCCTTGGCGACGACACCGCCTTTGCCGCGCTGGTCGATCAATATCAAGCGACGGCTCAACGAGTAGCCCAACATATCTTGCGTACTGAAGAGGCAGCCGCCGATGCAGTCCAAGACGCCCTTATCAAAGCACATCGGGCAATGCCCCGGTTCAAAGACGGCAATTTTCGCTCATGGCTACTTCGAATTGTCACCAACACATGCTACGACCACCTGCGTCGGCAACGCCGTAGAGCAGCCGTCAGCCTTGACGAGTTGGTTGACGATATTGGCATGGAATTGCCCGGAGAAGCCAAAGACATTACCGAAGACCCGGCAAAACTGACGATGCACCGCGAAAACATGGATGCGATTCTTGAAGCCATCGACTCCCTTCCGCACTGGCATCGCAATGTTGTTCTCCTGGTAGATGTTCACGGATACGATTACGCAGAGACAGCTGACGCGCTTGGCCTGCCGCTCGGCACTGTCAAGTCTCGTTTGAGCCGAGCACGCTCAGCACTGCGAGATTCGCTGACCGCTGTCGGCATCGTCCCGGCCAACCGATTGAGCGCCTGATCCAGAGTAGGAGCGATTCGAAGCAGCACCAGAGCTCGCCCTGCCTGTCGGCAATCAAAAGAGAGTGCCCCTGAACCGATCAACGTTGATCGGTTCAGAGGCACTCTCTTTTTTTGATCTGATGAACAAACGAATCTGATAAGTAGACGGACTGGGCATCCAGCGACAATGCCCTGCGCTATGTGTGCGGTTCAAGCCAGACGGAACGCCACTGGCCAACTGTCGTGAAGCCCAACTTGCGATAGACTGCACCGGCAGCAGGCGTATCCCAATAGAGTACAGGGCGTTTGCCGTCAGCAATCAGATCCTGGCAGAGCGCACTGCAAACGGCCTGGCTGAGACCGCGTCCACGCTGCGTCGGCGGCGTGAAAACACCACCGATCATCGCCAAGGATTTCGTTTCGGCATTGGTCAGTGCAACCGAAACAATTGATTCGTCATCCTCAAGCGCATTTGCGCCCCTTTCAGTTGCAATCCAGACCCTGGTATCCTTCAATGGGCGCGCCACAGCCACAGAGGACCGGCTCATATGGCCGGCATCAGCGTAGAGGGCGACCAAAGCGTCCAAGTCATCCAATGTCGCCCGGCGCACGCAAATGCCCTGTGCAGCGGGCACGACCTGAAGGCTGTCGGGGAGCAACTGCATCACTTCTTCGGCATGCGATGTTCGCCGCCTTGTACCGCCGAAGAAAGGGAAGAAATGAATCAATGCCACCGGGATTGTCCTGCAATCTCTCTGCGACAATTGGATGCTCGTCAACAATCCCGCCCAGTGCCCCCCAATCAGCAGATGGCAGCCCGAATACTGTCCAACCGTTCATGTAACGATTGAGCACCGCGAGCAGCAGACCTTCAGCATCGAAATCACCCCAAAACTCGCAGAGCGTGCGGTCAAAGCCCATGCTCTCCATATTGCCAAGCAAGTAAAGGTTGAGCGAGGGTTCGGTCTCTAGCAAGGAGACAGCGGCAGCACGATCTTGCTCGCCAAGTTTTCGGATCACAGAATCCGCCTCTCGTCTATCATTGTGACACGGAGCCCGTCAAGCGAGTTCATCGTCACAAGAAACCAAATAGTATCTTTTCCGGCAAAAGCCAGACTGCTCGACTATCACACACGAGCAGCGCCGCGGGCCAACAGTGGATCGCGATCTCGCACAAATTGATCACGACCGGTGCTGTCTATGTATGCCTGGAACGTGCTGCGTACATCGCCATCCGGGTCATGGCCCGCCTTGCGCGCCCACTGATAGAAGTAGATCAGCTCGGCATCGGCGGTCACCAACTCCCAGTAGAAGAGCTGTGAAATCACGCCGCCGATCTCCAGCATGCCGCTCTCTTCATAGGCAGCCAAGGCTGGACGGCGATCATACTGAATGCGATGGTGCGACACACGCCAGCCGCCCCACACAACATCGTCCGGGACGGCCTCTAGCATGGCAAACTGGGTTCGAACATCGCGGTTGAGTGGAAGCCCGACGCTGCCGGGATTAACCAGATGCCAGCGCCGCATGGCGGAACGGCGGGGACTGTGCATATCGACATGCGGGTCCGAATGAAGCACGCTGGAATAGTCAGCCACAACTTCGATCTGCCGATCGATCTGCACATGCGTATGTGCTGAAATCAGCGTATGCTCATCAACATGCCCGATCTCGGCGGCGATCTTTTCCTCGGGCTGGTCATTGTAGAAGCCGACCCGATTGGCCCCAGGGACACCATGGGCAACGCGCAACGGCTGGGTACCGGGCAGATAGAGGGTTCGCTCATCGGGCAACGTCGCCAGATAGCCGCCCTGCTCGGGAGAGATCTGCTCAACCAGCCAATGCAATTGCCCCCATCGCTCCGGATCCTCGGTGCCGGACAGGGCACGTTCGGTTCCCCAGTCGAGATAGTAGAACTCGTGGTTTCCACGCGTCACCAGCCAATCAAGCGCCATGACACGATCGAGGACCTGTGTGCTGAAGGGCACAGCATTGATCATGTCGCCATTCAAAATTACATAGTCAGGCTGAAGCCGTTCAAGCTCATTGATCACAGCCTCCAGCGCCGGCAGATTGCCATGCACGTCGGCCATCAGGGCAATCTTCATGCCGCCGACCCCCTGAATCCGGCCAATGCTCCAGCTCGGTCCGAGAAGACAAGTGAGGCCATTCATATTGATGGAATCTCTCGAACGTGCTGGAAATTTGAACTCTTGCAACAGCCTTGGCGCTCCGACCCCCTGTTGTCATTTCGTCACCCCCGGCTATCTGGCGCCAGTGGCTTGAGGAGGACGGTGATCTCACTGCGATTGTGAAAGAGCTGGCGTGCGCCGGCGATTTCGTAGCGCCGGCGCAGGATGCCAAAAGCCTTATCGATCACAGCCTGGCGATCATGTTCGGGAAGTTTGAGCGTCATGATGGCGAGGCCATGGCGATAGAGTTGACCGGCATAGTCAACCATCAGACGGGCCGAGTCACGCGCATCCATACGCATATCGTTGACGATGATGTCGAACGTGTCCGGTTCTCTGGCCAGATATTTCTCAGCCGTCATCCGCTTGTGGCGTACACCGGAGTCGGATGCGACACGAGAATCAAGTTCGCCGGGATCGACGGCGGTGACATACTGCTCATGCTGGCGCAGCACGTGCGCCCAGCCTCCGGGCGATGAACCGAGATCGAGCGCCACGCCACGCGGCGGCAGGTCCACGTCAAAGACCTCGAAGGCCTCCAACAGCTTGAATTCGGAACGACTGATACGGTCCGGATCGCGCCGAAAACGGCGCATGCCGCCTGCCCAATCCGACAGGTTCTGTGAAGCCAACGAAACGCCGGCAAAGGCAATGTATGGCGCGTCGGCATCTGATGGCGTGTCAGCAGCCAGGTCCAAAAAGCTCGACTCTGGGCGCCACCAAGACCGAAACCACCTGCTGTGGCGTTCGTACATCCAGCTCAGCGCCGGTCTGCTGCACGATGATGCGGGAGAGCGCGCTATTGACGTCAAACGGTTTGAAGCCAGGGTCGCCGACAATTCGCGTCTGCACGGAAAAGCTGAAGTCCGGATCAACAAGGTGGGCCACTTGCAGATCAACGGCCCGTTGAAGCGCTGTCAGCCCCCGTTCGCCGGCAACCAATGGCAGCGAAATCATCGCGGGGCAGATGTGGCGCACAAAGATGGGCGGCGCGGTCTGCCAGGCTGATGCCAACATGAAAAAGTCGACCTCTCGGCTCAGAAAGATCTCATCACTCAACGACACCGGTTCGATAGGATCGTCAGCAACGGCCTGCAGTTCGCCGGAAGCCAGATCGACAAAACCGGCACTCGCCGTAAGAATCACCCACGGCTTGATCAATTCCAACACATGCTTCTCCTAAATGCTAAACACGAAAAACGGCGATGCCCACGATATGCCTGCGATGTGCCCAGGCGAATGTGGCCAACTGGCTCACCTACGGGCAAACGCACGATACACTCTCCAGCACCATGGCGCAAATCGTATGCGAAACCACAATGAAAAGGGACGCTATGCATGCATAGCGTCCCTTTTCATTGCGGTGGCGTCCTACTCAAACGCCTTACTGACATTCCTTCCGATCATCGAATACTGCTCCACCTCGTAGACACAGCCGCTGGCCGGCGCGGACTCATCGGAGATCCAGAAGAGGATGTGGCGGGCGATCTCTTGCGGTGTCTGCAGCTTGCCGCTGGGCGCATACTCAATCGGCACACGGTTCTCCCAGCCGGGGGCCATGCCCTCCGTCTGCTTGAGCGCGATCTCGTTGGCCGAGGTCACCCAGCCGACATTGAGATGGTTGACGCGGATTTTCTCCACAGCCAGACTGTTAGCCAAGTTACGCGACAGCGTCACCAGCCCACCCTTTGACGCAGAATAGGCCACCAGATTCGGCTCGCCGGCCAGCGCATTTATGGAGCCGACATTGAGCACTACGCCCCGGCTTCGGCCAAAACTCTCTGTTTCGCCGAATTCCTTGACCGCCTGACGAATGATTAGCATAGGCGCGCGTAAGTTGATGGCCATGATCCAGATCAAATAGGTCGGCATCCGTTTCTTCAAGCGTGCTACGTGTGGTGACAGCAGCGTTGTTAACCACAATGTCGAGCGTTCCAAAGCGCTTGATCGTCGCCTCCACAATCTGTCGAGCGGCTTCCGGATGTGATAGATCGGCCAATACGTAATCGGCGTTCCCGCCCAGTTCGGCACAAAGAATAGTCGCCCGCTCTTGATCACGCCCATGTAGCATGACCTGTGCGCCCTCGGCGACACAAAGCCGGGCCGTTGCCTCGCCAATGCCGGTGGTTGAGCCGGTCACCAATACGATTTTCCCTTCAAGCCGTCCAGACATCTTGGTTTTCCTTTTCGATGATATTTTTAGCTCAATCGGATCTCGTGTCGTTGACACCGCCGATTGAGCCATATTTGATTATTGAGATTCGCCGCTATCGCCAGTTGATTGTTTCGTGTAATATAGCGCATATACTGGGGCAGAACAACCCATAATTCCACATCGCCTGGAGAAACCCATGAACGATGATGTGACCGACATCCGAAGCCATTACGCTGCATCTACCGACAACGAGCACGATCGGCTGATCCGCCATCAACTTGAGTTTGATATCACGATGGCGCTCCTAAAGCAGTACTTGCCCGACAAGACCCGCATTCTTGAGATCGGCGCGGCCACCGGGCGCTACACGGTCGAACTGCTCCGGCAAGGACATCGTCTGACCGTCGTCGACCTGACGCCCGCCATGGTCGAGGCGTGTAAAGAGAAAGTGCGCGCAGCAGGCTTCAACGAAGCTGTCGGATTCCACGTTGCAGACGCCCGAGATTTGGGCGTGCTGGATGGGCGAACGTTCGACGCCGTGCTGTTGATGGGACCGCTCTATCACCTGGTTCTGGAGTCTGATAGAGACCTGGCGCTGAAACAGGCCCACGATCGTCTGGTCCCCGGCGGCCTGATCTTCACGGCCATGCTCAGTCGTTTCGGGATCCTGGGCGATCTGATAGCCAAGGTACCTGAGTGGATCGAGAAACGCGATGAAGTACGCGCGATCATGGATCACGGTCGTGATCCAGAGGACTGGCGGCCATTGGGCGGCTTCCGCGGTTACTTCGCTGAAATTGCCGAGATCGCCCCGCTGCACGAACGAAACGGCTTTCAGACCATCGAGCTGGCCGCGGTTGAGCCGGCGATATCCGCCGACGACGCAAGCTACAATCAACTGCAGGGAGAGCAGCGCCGGCTTTGGCTTGACCTGCTCTATGAGGTTCGCAACAACCCGACGACCATCGGTGCGTCGAGACATCTGTTGTATGTGGGGAAAAGGTGAGGGGCGAGGGGGTGACAAGGTGAAAATCCACCGCTGCCAACCCGACCATTCACGATTCACAGTTCGCAATTCAATATTCACAATTCGAACGCCGGCACTTCCCCCAGTACATTCCAAGGAGGTCCACCATGAAAACCATAGATGCGCACATCCACTACGGCGACGACGATCCAGACCTGCTCGCCCTGATCGCAGAGCTGGATCTCAAATTTCTGAATATCTGCGTGGCACAGGACACCGACGGCCAGTGGCGCGAACAAGCCCGACGGTACGCTGACCTGGCTAAGCGAATCCCAACACGTTTCGCTTGGTGCACAAGCTTTGATCTGCCCGACATGGACCGGGACTTTGACGCCATAGTCTATGCCCAACGCGCAATCGAGAGCATCGACAAAGATTTCGAGGCCGGAGCCATTGCCTGCAAGATTTGGAAAAACTTCGGCATGGAGGTGAAGGATCAGACCGGCGAGTTCATCATGCCCGATGACGCCATTCTCGATCCGATCTACGATCATCTGGCCTCAAAGAGGCGTCCTCTGCTGGCCCACATCGCCGAGCCGTTGGCCTGCTGGTTGCCGTTGGACGAAGCCAGTCCCCACTACGGCTACTACAGCCAGAACCCGGAATGGCACATGTTCAACAAGCCGGACTTCCCATCACACACGCAACTCATCGCCGCCAGGGACAACGTGCTCGCCAAGCATCCGACCTTGCGTTTCATCGGCGCACACCTGGGCAGCCTCGAATATGATGTGGACGAAGTCGCGGCTCGCCTGGAGCGCTACCCCAACTTCGCCGTCGACATCTCCGCCAGACTCGGCGACCTGGTGGTCCAGGACTCTGCTAAAGTGCGCCGATTCTTCCTCGACTACCCAGATCGCATCCTCTTCGGCACAGACGTTGTCATGCGTCAGCCACCATCGGCCATGTCGGCCACCGCCAAAGCAAACGCGATCCGATCTCTGCGCGACATCTACGCCACACACTTCGCATATTTCGAATCAGATGGGATGGTCAAAGTCAGAGGCCGCAACGTTCAGGGTCTGGGTCTGCCGAAAGAGGTGTTGGAACAATTTTATCGGGGAAATGCAGAGGAGTGGTACGGCTGAAGGGGATTGGGGATTGGGGATTGGGAGATTGAGCGGCTGAAGGATCAGCACCGATTCCCCTATCACCAGCCCTCAATCCCCAATCCCTTCTCACCTATTCCAAATCCACCCATGTCTCGGTCAATGCGGCCTCATACAACGCTCCCATGACGGCGCTGCGGGCTGCGGCTTCTTGAGCAGAGACCAGGATGACGTCCTCATCTCCACCGATGGCGTCAAGGTAGAGCTCAAAGGCGTGGGGCCAGTCTTCGGGCAGATCGGTCCAGGGCGATTCGCCGTCTGCACCCTCGACGTGCTCGCTCTTGAAGAAGAGATCGCCGTTGATGACCATGGCATGGCCTTGGGTGCCACTGATCACTATCTTGACCGGATCAGCGACATCGACCCAACCGGCAGCCAGACTGCCGACGACGCCATTCTTAAAGACCAGCAGCCCCTCGCCAAACTCATCGCAGCCGTCATAGTTGTCAACGGCCACGTCCACGGTTGCGGTGACGCGATCGACATCGCCCATTATCCACATCATGATATCGAGAGCGTGGGTGCCCAGATCGCCGAAAGCGCCGACCCCGGCCTGTTGCATGTCGGTCATCCACAGGTAGCCGCGATCGAACCAGCGGCCCAGCGAACCGGAATGGCAGTTGCTCTGGCGATAGCGGGTGACCTTGCCGAATGTTCCGGCCTCAACCTGCTGCTTGAGGAAGCGGTGGATGGCGAACCCGCGATTGAAATAGCCGGTCTGGAAGAGCACGCCGGCCGCGTCAATGGCATCGGCCATGGCGTAGGCATCGGCGGCAGCCAAGCCAAGTGGTTTTTCGACAAACATATGCTTGCCAGCCGCAGCGCCTGCCAGCACCAGTCCCTCGTGCAGATTAGTTTCCGAACAGATGACGACGGCAGGTGTGTCTTCATCGGCCCAAATAACAGCCACATCTTCAACGACCGGCGCGCCAAGCAATTCGGCATTGGCCGCAGCTCGCTCCGCGTCATGGTCCCAGACGGCCGTTACGTTGATGTCGTCACGCGCCTGCAGGCGTTTCACAAAACCAGGTGTGTGGATGTGTCCACAACCGACCAACGCTACATTTGTACTCATGGATCTCCTCTTACCTTCAATGGATGATTATCGAACCGCAGATAGGCGCAGATGAAATACATCCGTGTCCTATCCCTTTTTCATCTGTGTCTAAATGTGACTCTACTGCATGAAGGTTTTTCTGGACACGAATTTACACGAATTATGTCGTCGCCCAGAGAGAACATTCGTGATAATTCGTGTAAATTCGTGTCTACATCCCTTTATGCAGTAGCGCCATCTGTGACAAATGCTTCTTAACAACTCTATTCCAGTCCCGCAGACTTCCAGACTTTATGCATAGCCGCTGCGGTCTCGGCGATGGCCTCTTCGTCGGGCAAATCGCGCAGACGTTGGCTGAAAGGCTCGGCGGTGACCGGGCCGTCGTAGCCGATGCCGGCCAGTTCCTGCAGGAAGCGATCGACATTGATGACGCCGGTCTCTCCAGGCAGATGGCGTACACCATCCAGCTGTTCGTCAATGGCGAGATCGGCCTGGGCATCGTTGACGTGCACAACAACGATCTGGTCGTTGGTCAACGAGGCGACCTCCTCCATCGACCCGTGGGATGTATAAAGGTGATAGCAGTCCAAAAGCAGGCCCACATTGCCTGTGTCGATTGCATCACATAGCTCAAACATGCCGGATACAGTATGGATGAAGGGATACTGCTGACTGTCTCGCAGAGTCTTGGGGCCGACGAACTCCAGCCCGAGCCGGCAGCCGCTGTCGGCCAGAATCTGTGCAATCGGCTGCAATCGATCGCGGTGGAAGGCAAAATTCTCGTCAAAGGACCGATCTTGGCTACAAGGCATTATCCACGTGGCCGTGCGCCAGCAACCAAGCTCGGCAGCCAGCGTCGGCCTGGGCCGGCAGCTTTTCGAGCCCGTCCATCCATGCCATTTCATCGTTGCGAAAGTCTACAGGTAAGCCCCAATTTCCAAGACGAACACCCGCTGTCTCAGCCAGATGCCGGACATAGGCAGTTCCGTGAATGCTGGCGAGATCCGCCGCCTCCTCAATCGAAAAGTCGATGCCGCCAAATCCATATCGTTTAGCAGCATCCAACGCCTCGGCCAAGGACATCTGCACGCCGATCATGCCTGTGTTGAGATTGGCGAACATTCCGTTTGCCAGAGATTGTGACAAGAGTTCCTCCATCCGACTTATGCGGGTTCTGTTTTGGCTTTTTATTTGCTCATGCTCATCTTTCCACCAACACGTTCTTTTGTCAATCGTTTATCGATCGAATTTGCGATCCCATTTCGGTCGTAGTCAAAACCGTATGTGTGCAGACCGAACCATCGCCAGATCGCAATCTCCAGACAGGCCTTATCGATTAAGCGGGGAAAAGGGCGCTTTGCACTCCGGGGTGCGTCGTCAAAGTGTCGGGCACGGTCCAGGAATTCTTGGTATGAGAACCGACTGCCGGACCGTGCCCGGCACTTTCTGCCCAAAATTCAAAACAATTTCCCAGGTTGACCAGATCGATAAACTCTTGTACGATGTGGTTGATAAACCACAACGCTCAACGACAATTCAAATCCAACGCAGATTTTCCATAGAGTTCCCCTTTCGCTCTACTTACGAAACAGCCCTTGGCATTTCGTGAGCAACGATGGGGGACTTGTGAGACGGCTGCAATAGCCTTGAAACAGATCCGCCAGTGTTGTGGAATCTCGTTTGGCCGGTATCCCCATCGGCGGACGACACCAAACGTTTTGCGTTTTCTAGTAAGTCTTCCCAATCAAATGCCTATCCGCCTGGATAGGTCCAACGCTCGAAGGAGGATTTCTCTCAATGTTCAAAAGATTGATTTGGGTACTCAGCCTTGTGCTGATCCTGGGCATGGCATTGTCGGCGTGTGGTGCGCCGGCTGCTGCGCCCGCCGATGAAGCTGCGCCGGCTGAAGCGGCCGACGCTGAAGCAACAGCACCAGCCGAAGAAGAAGCTGCACCTGCCGAAGGCGAAGGCAGCGAACGATCCAAGACCCTCATCATGGATATCGATGGCGGTCGTGTGGCCGATCCCGAAGTATGGAATCCCCTTGTACCCGGCTGGCGCGGGGACGCGGGTTTCAACCAGACGATTCTTGAGCCGCTTCTTTATCCTCAACTACCAGACCGGCGAAATTGACCCGTGGCTGGGCGAAGAAATGACCAGCAACGAGACATTCGACGTCTGGACGTTGAAGATGCGCGACGGCATCAAGTGGTCGGATGGCGAGGTTCTTGATGCCGACGATGTCGTCTTCACCATCAACCTACTCTTGGACAACATCGAACTGAACAACGCGGCCGGGATCCAGACATGGGTGGAAAGTGTCGAGAAGATCGATGACCTGACCGTCCAGTTTAATCTGACCAACCCCAATCCACGCTTCCTGTTAGACTGGATGTCGGTGCGCATCGGCGGCGGCCGAGTCAACGTCATGCCGGAACACATCTGGGCAGACCAGGATCCGCTCACGTTCACGAACTATGATCCCGAGCAGGGATGGCCCGTTGGCACAGGCCCCTACACGTTGGATGCCGTAAGCCCAACCGAGTTTGTCTATGTGCGTGACGACAACTGGTGGGGCGCTGAGTCAGGCTGGAAGGAACTGCCTGCACCAGAAAAGGTTGTCTGGACGTGGGCCGGACCTGAAGAGACCCGCGCTGCCTTGATGGCCGACGGCCAGTTGGACAGCCTGATGGATATCACCCTGGGTGCGCTGCTGGCGCTTCAGGAGCAGAACCCCAACGTCATCACCTGGTTCGACGAATTGCCCTATGCCTGGGTACCCGATCCCTGCTCGCGCACCTTCATGTTCAACACACTGGTTGAGCCGTGGAATGACCCCGAGATGCGTTGGGCGATCAATTACGCCATGGACCGCGACCAGATCGTAGAAATTGCCTATGAGGGTACAACGCTGAAATCGCGCCACTTCTTCCCAGCCTACCCGCCGCTGGATGCCCTGGTCGATGCGGCCATCGAAGCCGGCGCCTGGGATCTTGACGAGCTATGGACGACTGATCCGGCCAAGGCCAAGGAGATCATCGAGTCCAAGGGCTACGTGATGAACGACAGCAGCGGCTACTACGAGAAGGACGGCGAGGAACTTGCGCTCGAGATCACAACCCACGAGGCATTCATCGAGAAGCAACGCATCGCTGCGGTGCTGGTCGAGCAATTCCAGGCTGTGGGTATCAATGCCACCAACCGCAACGAAGCCGGCGGAACCTGGACTGACAATCGTGAAATGGGCAACTTCGAGTCCCAGATGAACTGGGAAGGGTGTGCCTCGGTCAACGAGCCATGGGCATCCTCAGACCTGTTTAACACCAAGTGGGTCAAGCCACAAGGCGAGCGCGCCAGCCAGAACGAGGGACGCTGGTCAGGCGAGAAGGCCGACCAGTACAGCGCCCTCATCGATGAGATGGGTGTGCTGCCGTTGGGCGATCCCAGGGTCGAAGAGCTCTTCATCGAAGCCTCCACGATCTTCTTCGAAGAGATGCCGATAATTCCGGTCACACAGGCCAAGAAGATCATCCCCTTTGACACCACCTACTGGACAGGCTGGCCGACCTTCGAGGACGACTACCTGCATCCGCCGACCTGGTGGCAGTCCACCCACGCCATCATCCACAACCTGGAGCCGACCGGCGCCCAGTAATCTTCGGATGACGTGGTGACGGACACTTTGAACGGTTAAAGAACAACTACATGGACGCTGAGAGGAGATTCTCAGCGTCCATGTAGATTCACGATACGATCTCTACCAACCCTTCGACAAACCGATGAGTCCACTGCAGGAACCACGAATTTCACAAATTCAGTAGTTCACGATTTGATGAAAAGCGAGATTCTTCGCTGGCCATCTTCCAGAGTGAAGTGTTCGGAAATACCCGTTGTCGCTTTGCGAACAGAATGACAAATCGTGAACTACTGAAATTGCACAGATTTCCACCGTGGTTCAATTCGTGACATTCGTGCAATTCGTGGTTTTTGCAGCAGAGTCTCCGATAGACCGTAAACAGAGAGAAGGACGAGCATGGGTGGACTAACGCCAGGGTATGTTCTCCGCCGACTGGGCATGTGGGTGCTCACCGTCTGGCTGGGCGCCACAATAATCTTTTTCGTCCCCCGTCTTGCGCCCGGCGACCCGGTGTCGGCTATGGTCAGTCGCATGACAGCGCAGGTGGGATATATCGAGGGCGCCGATCAGCTGATCGAAGCCTGGCGCGTGAAGTTTGGCCTGGACGGCCCGCTCTACCAGCAATATTTCAGTTATATGGGCAACCTGTTGCGCTTTGACCTGGGTTTCTCACTCGCCTCCTTTCCCAGTCGCGTCAACGATATGGTGGCCGCGGCCCTGCCCTGGACACTTGGACTGTTGACGATAGCGACGCTGATCTCGTTTGTACTGGGCAACTTGATCGGCGCGCTGATGGCCTGGCGGGGCACGCCCGGCGCGCTGCGCTCGGTATTGCCCGTCACGTTGACCTTTACCTCGATCCCCTTCTTCATGTTGGGTATTCTGCTGATCTATGTCTTTGCCTTTGGCCTGGGGTGGTTCCCCCCGGCCGGCGGCTATACGCGTGGCACAACCATTGGGCTCAACTGGCCCTTTATCAAGGGCGTTATCTACCACGGCACGCTGCCTGCCATTGCCATCGTCATCACCTCCATGGGTTTCTGGGCGCTGGGCATGCGCGGCATGATGATCACCACTGACGGCGAGGACTACATGATCCTGGCCCAGGCCAAGGGCCTGCGTTCACGCCGCATCTTCTGGCTCTACGGCATGCGCAACTCAATGCTGCCCCAGTTCACGGCCCTGGCCCTGAGCTTGGGCCTGATCGCCGGCGGCTCTGTGCTGGTCGAATATATCTTCGCCTATCCCGGCATGGGGTATCTGCTCTATCTGGGCATCGTGAACAACGACTACACCTTGATTCAGGGCATCGTCGTCATTCTGATCTTGGGTACGGCCACGGCTGTGCTTATCTTGGATCTTCTACTGCCTTTTGTTGACCCAAGAATCACATACGGGAAAGGGTAGGCGACATGACAACCACCACGCCCTCGAGCGTCGATGACGCGCCTGACACACAACTTCCGAAAGCCAGTCGCTTCAATTCGCCCTGGATCAACTCCAAGTTGATCATCGGGCATGATCATGGTTCTTTCCATCCTGCTCATGTCGGTCTACGGACCGATTATCTGGGACACGAATTTGGCCCGCGTGGCGTCATCGCCCCTCAATTTGCCGCCGCCCTGGGCGCCCGGCTATCGGGATGAAGTCGTCAAGTCTGATGAGGCGGCTGCTCCACAGGCATCCCAGACAGCAACAGAGAGTACGGCGGTCGCCGGCACAGAGGCCGACAATTCAGACACAAGCGAGACAAGCGGAGCGCTCACCGGAAGCAATCCCCTCAAGCAAGCAGAGGAGGAACCCGAAGAGAGCAGTTCCTCAAGCGGAGCGCTCACCGGAAGCAATCCCTTCACGCAGCAGGACGATGAGGCTGAAGAGAGTGGCTCCGGGAGCGGCGCGCTCACCGGCGCCAATCCTTTCGCTCAGAAAGATGAGGAGACCGTAGAAGAATCTGCGGCGAGCGGTGAGGCTGAAGCCGAACCTACGCCCAAGCCGACGCCCAAATCGGTGCGTGGCAGTCGCTTCGGCACGCCAACCTGGGAGCATCCGATGGGCACGGAGAGCAACGGACGCGACATGTTCGCCGTTCTGTTGGTCGGCGCGCCGCGCTCACTCTGGATCGGCATTATCGCCGCCGGCATCGGCATGTTTATCGGCATCGTCCTGGGATTCACTGCCGGCTTTGTCGGTGGCTGGGTGGACACGGTAATTCGCGTCATCTCGGATTCGGTCATTACCATTCCCTCCTTGGCCGTGCTCATCGTGATCTCATCCTTCGTCAGCTTCAACAACATCACCTATATGGCACTCATGTTGGCCCTCTTTGCCTGGCCTGGCCCGACGCGGCTGATCCGCTCACAGGTACTCTCCATGCGCGAGCAGGGCTATGTACGCATGGCGCGACTGTCGGGAGCGAGCGTCTTCTCCATCATGTTCGTGGAGATGATGCCTAACCTGCTGCCCTATCTGGCGGCCAGCTTCACCGGCAACGTCTCGGGCGCCATTCTGGCGGCCACCGGCCTGGAGGTTCTCGGCCTCGGCCCAACCCGTATTCCGACATTGGGTATCACCATCTTCTATGCCATTCGTGCGGCGGCCATCCTGCGCGGCATGTGGTGGTGGTGGGGCATTCCCATCGTCGCCCTGATCATCATCTTCAGCGGCCTCTTTTTGACGACTGTTGGCCTGGACGAAGTTGCCAATCCACGCTTACGAGGAGTAAAACCGCAATGACCGTTTCGGTTACCCATGAAATTGGCGCCACCGAGTCCGACAGTTCTGGGGTTACCCTGGACATCAAAGGCCTCAAGGTCTACTACGCCACACCCACCGGCAACGTGCGTGCCGTGGATGATGTCGACCTGAGGGTCTACGAACACGAGATTCTGGGCCTGGTCGGCGAATCCGGTTGCGGCAAGACGACGACGGCCATGGCCATCCTGCGCTTGGTCCAGCCGCCGGGGCGAATCGTCGAGGGCTCCATCATGCTTGACGGCGTCGACCTAGCCGGCCTCGACGGTGATGAACTGCGTGCCGTCCGCTGGCGCAAGATGGCATTGATCCCGCAGGGGGCGATGAACTCGCTCAACCCCATCATGCGCATCAACAATCAGATCGCCGACGCCATCGAAACGCATGAAGGCAAGCAGAACAAAAACGAACTAAAAAAACGCATCCTCAACCTGCTTTCCATGGTCGGTTTGCCCAGTCGCGTCTACAGCATGTATCCCCACGAATTGAGTGGCGGCATGAAGCAGCGTGTCTGCATCGCCATGGCCATCGCCCTCAATCCGCCGCTGGTCATCGCCGACGAGCCGACCAGTGCGCTGGATGTGGTTGTGCAGCGTGTGGTGGCCCAAAACCTGATCGACATCAAGGACCGCCTGGGCGTGTCGTTGATCGTCATCGGCCACGACATGGGCTTGATGGCCCAATTGGCCGACCGGCTGGCCGTCATGTATGCCGGACACATGGTCGAGATTGCGCCGGTGGAGATCATCTACAAGGAGCCACTGCACCCCTACACCCAGTTGCTCATCGAGTCGATCCCGTCGATCAAAGAGCGCAAGCCGCTCAAACTGACCGAGGGCTTGACCCACGATCTGCGCAACCCGCCGCCCGGCTGTATCTTCCAGGAACGCTGTCCCCAGGTCATGGACGTCTGCCGAACCGTCAAACCGCCGCTGCGCGAACTAAAGCCTCGCCAGTTTGTGGCCTGCTACCTGTACGAGGAATAGTCTATGTCTACACCACTGCTGGAAATTCGCAACGCCACCAAGATCTACGGCGGCGGCTTCCTGGAGAAGAACAAGGTTACGGTCGCGCTGCAGAACCTCAACTTAACAGTCGACGAGCGCCCGGCGACGATTACCACCATCGCCGGAGAGAGCGGCAGCGGCAAGACCACGCTGGCCAATGTTGTGCTCGGCTTCACGCAACTGACGTCGGGGGACATCATCTACAACGGCGAAAATATCGCCAACATGTCCAAACAGGGACTTTTGGACTATCGCCGCCACGTACAGGCAGTCTTCCAGGACCCATACGCGGTCTACAATCCCTTCTACCGCGTGAAGCATATCTTCGATATGTCGATCAACAACTTCAAGTTGGCCAGTTCAGACGCGGAAAAACACGAGCTGATCGAAGATGCCCTCAATGTGGTCGGCATGCGCGGAGAGGAGGTGCTGGAGAAGTATCCGCATCAACTGAGCGGCGGCCAACGCCAACGCATGATGGTGGCCCGTGCCTACCTGCTCAAACCGCGCCTGATCGTGGCCGACGAGCCGGTCTCCATGGTCGACGCCTCGCTGCGTGCCATGATCCTGGATATCATGATGCGCCTGCGCGACGAACACAACATCTCATTCCTCTACATCACGCATGATCTGAGCACCGCCTACCAGATCGGTGACCGCATCTATCTGCTCTACCAGGGTTCAACAGCCGAGCGTGGCGATACCATGCAGGTCATCGAGAACCCCAAGCATCCGTACGTGCAGATGCTCATCGAGTCGATTCCCGTACCAGACCCGACCATGAACTGGGGCGGTGAAGAGGTCATCAGCCTGGACGACGAGGAGATGCGCGCCAGCGCCTCCAGCGGTTGTCGCTTCTACAATCGTTGTAAGTACCGGATGGACCAATGCCTTGCGGAGCATCCGCCGCTCTACGAAGTGGGCAATTTGCACGAGGCGGCCTGCTTCCTCTACGAGGAGGGGACGTCGACAGAAAGTGTGCCGGACGAGGCCACTCCTGTCCCTGAAGCATGATCCACGCAACGAAGTCTTTGCCGGAGCAGAAAAAAAAACAGCGACCACAAGTAGAAAAAAGCCTTTCAGATCAAGTTGATCTGAAAGGCTTTTCCAATTCATAACCGACGACGCCGAAACGCAAATTCGAAACACAACGATGTGAAAGGCCTGAGATCATGATGACGAATTTCCCGGAACTCCATCGTCAGGTTGTTTTCGGCCAAGCCGGCGGCAAGATCATCTGGCAGCCGCGCATTCTGGCCTGGTACACAGACAAACTCTTCTGTGGCGAGCCCTTTCCTCCGCCATTCACAGGGATGAACCAGTACGAGATCTACCGTGAACTCAATTGTTCGGCCCGGCTCTATGAATACAATGCGTGCTTTGTCCCCGTCGAGGATCCATCCGTGCGTTTCGAGACGCGCCAACTCAATGAGACCGACGTCGAGACGACGATCCACACACCGGTCGGCAAGCAAGTGAAGATCGAACGCACGATGACGACCAACTGGCACAAGTTGGACGTCAAGCGCGAGGTCGAGACCGAGGAGGAGCTAAGGGTAGCGACCTGGCGAGAGGAGCATACCACGTGGCGTTGGGACGAAGAGACCTACCAGGCCCTGCAAGCCGAAGTCGGTGACCTGGGCGCTCCGACCATGTTCATGCCGCGAATGAACGTTCAAGGTCTCTATCTAGACAAGATGGGTGTGGAAAAGGGCATCTACGCCATCATCGACTGGCAGGCCACAGTCGAGGCCTTCTTCCGGGCACGTGAGGAGAACCACGAGCGACTCATCGACGTAATCAATGAGTCACCGGTTGACATCATCAACTACGGCGAGAATGTCCACGCACACACCTTGCCGCCGGCCTGGTTTGTGAAGTATCATCTGCCGGCCTGCCAACGCCGTAGCGAACGCTTGCATGCAGGCGGCAAGTTTGTCTGTTCCCACTGGGACGGTGACACCGGACCGCTGCTCAAATACGCCAAAGAGACCGGGCTAGACGGCATCGAAGCCATCACGCCCGAACCTCAAGGGGATGTCACCTTGGATCAGATCAAGGAAGCCTTGGGGGACGACATGTTTCTCCTCGATGGTATCCCCGCCGTCTATTTTGACGACACTTTCTCAATTGACCTGCTGGTCGAAACAACGCACAGACTGATCGAACTCTTCGCGTCCAAGCTCGTCTTGGGCATCTCCGACGAGATTTCGTCCACCGGCGATCTGGAGCGTGTGCGCATTGTCGGCGACATCGTGGACGAATACAATGCCCAGTTCGAATAGCACGAGGTACACGCCGGGGCCGGTGTCAGGGCAAATGCCGCCGCGCACGATCGCCGTCGTCATGATCGGCTATCTGGCCTTCATCGTCATGGCCATGCCAGAGACAGCGCTGGGTGTGGCATGGCCGTCGATGCAGGCCACCTTTGGTGTGCCGTTGGACGCACTTGGCGTCCTACTCATCACCTCTCGCATCGGCATCATCTTTTCCAGTCTCACGAGTGGCCGGCTGACAACATTGTTTGGCATCGGCCTGTTGATGCTCTTGGGCAGCGGCGTGCGCATGGCGGCACTCCTGGGCTATGCCATGGCGCCGTCCTGGACGACACTGTTGCTGATCAGCATTGTCGCGGGCGCCGGCGGTGGACTAGTGACCTCGGGCCTCAACACCTACTTCGCCATGAACCATGGCGCGCGCCTCATGAACTGGCTACACGCCAGCTTTGGCCTAGGCGCGATGCTCGGCCCGATCGTCATGACGGCCATCCTCAATAGTGGAAGCTCATGGCGATGGGGCTACGCAGTCACCGCCGTGCTGCAACTGCTCGTCGGCATCGGGCTCATAGCCACGCTGTCCGGCTGGACACTGGCCCCAACTGACGCCACCGATTCATCGCAAGATCCCAGGGACGCAAAGACCAACCCTGTAGATAATGAGCCTAAGCCATCGCTGGAACACCGGCCCAAAGATGGGCGTCTATGGCGCAGCGGCATCCTTTGGCTGAGCCTGGCTCTCTTTTTTGTCTCGGCGGGCATTGAATCGACAGCTGGACAATGGTCCTTCAGCCTGTTCACCGAATCGCGCATGGTGCCGATTGCGGTCGCAGGCGCCTGGGTGAGCGTCTACTGGGGATGCTTCACTGCCGGGCGCATCCTCTTCGGCTTCGTAGCCGACCGTTGGTCGGAGCAATGGGTTATCCGTACAGGCTCCCTACTCTTCGGACTGGCCGCCCTATTGCTCTGGAGCAACATCGGTCCTGCAGCAGGCCTCGTATCGTTGGCGCTCATGGGATTGGCCCTTGCCCCCATCTCGCCTCTGTTGACCACATCAACGCCAGAGCGTCTAGGCCAACGTGATGCACCATCGGGTATCGGGTTCCAGGTTGGCGCAGCGAGCATTGGCGTCGCCCTCATGCCTGCGCTGGCCGGTCTGATGGCAGAGAGAATCGACCTGGAGATCATTCCCCTATTCCTGTTGATCTCAACCATCATTTTTGTGTTGCTATACGAAGCAACTCAGATCACGATGCATGGCAGTCAATCTTGATGGCGCGCGAGACCCGGACAACTGCCGGCTTGTCGCTATGGTCAAATTCTCGTACACTACTCGATGAAATTTCGATCAGTTCTGTTTGATGGCAGCATCGAAACCAAGCTGCCAGATCTCAAAAAACTGTTTGGCGAGACAAGAACACCCGGACACGTATAGGCTTTTCAAACGGTTGCAAAACTACGCCAGACAGATAGGAAAAGCAGTGAGTTTCAGTAGCCAAGAATCTGGCGGAGGCCGCCGACTGGATCCAGAGCAAAAATCGAACCTGATCGTGGCATTGATCATCATCATCCCCCTGGTGCTGCTTGTCGGCTACTTTGCGTTTGTTTTAGGGTTGCGCGATATCGTGCAACAATGTCCACCCCATTGCGATGAGGCAGATTATGCTCGCCAGGATCTGACCGGCGCTGATCTCTCCGGCCTGAGTTTACAGTCGGCCAATTTCACCGGACCAGACCTCAGCGGCAGCATCGCTGAGCTAATCAGATCTCTTCTTCGCCACCTTCGCCGATGCCTCGCTTGACGGCGCAGATCTGACGAATACCAACCTGCGCGGCGCATATTTCAACCAGACCTCACTGGTCGGGGCAGATCTGCGCGAGGCCGATATCGGCGGGGCGCGCTTCATCAATGCCGATCTAACGACGCAGACCTTCGCGGCAGCCTGGCAACCGGAACATTGTTTGACCGAAGCCGCCTCGACGGCATGATCATCGACGATGCCACGACATTGTGCTGACCATTGGCGACTCGCCTGGGAGATCATCAACCAGCCCCAGGAAGGTCGCCGATTAGAAGGCGCCTACTTCGGGAATGCCAACTTGAGCGGAGCACTGCTGGCGGAGGCCAATCTGAGCAACAGCGATCTGGCCGGATACAATCGCTGAACGGCGCAAATCTGTCCGACGCCGATCTTTCCGGAGCATTTCTGCACGGCACGCAGATCGATGATGAGACACTCCTTGACGAGAAATGGCGTATGGTCTGGGAGATCGTCAATCAGGTCGTGGAGGATCGACAATTGGCCGGAGTCGACCTGGCGAGCGCCAATCTCACAGAGGCCGACTTGAATGATGCAGACTTGACTGGGACTGATCTCGGATCAGCGATTCTGGTCGAAGCCAACCTCACTGATGCCAGATCTGACTGATGCCTCGCTTACACAATGCGGATCTATCGGAAGCAGTCCTGCACAGAGCTGAGCTTGCAGGCGCCGATCTCAGCGGCGCCAACCTAAACGGGGCCGATCTGCGGCTGGTTCGCTGGCGGGATGCCCAAATCGATGCACGAGACCCTGCCTCGGCTTCCCATCGAATTGTCTGGGAAATCGTCAACAGCGATGGCATTGGCCGTGACCTGGAGGGTGCCATTCTGGGCTGGACCTATCTGGCAGGCAGCGATCTGACCGGGGCCAATTTGCGTGACGCCGATCTTCGCAACGCCGATCTGACCGGCGTCACACTGATCGACGCGGATCTGACCAATGCCAATTTGGACGACACGATTCTGATTGATGCCGATCTCAGTGGCGCTATGATGGAAGGGGCTTCGTTCAAACGGGCGATCATTGAGGGCGCAATCCTGCCGGCAGGCGCAACGTTCGAATAGACGAAGCTTGCCTACCCGTACGATGCCGGACCCAGGATTCAACAGTCAAAACTGGTCGAAAAGTTTACATACTTACGAGAGCGTTCGCGGTACTGTACGTGGACACGACAATCAGATCGTTTTTGCGCATTCTGATTGTCGTGTAAACTCGTCACCTTCAACTCACAAGCGTTCGCCAAGGAGGATATGCCCGATGCTCACCCAGGACCAGCTCGACTTCTACCAAGAACAAGGATATCTGCTAGTCAAGGGTCTCTTTTCGCCCGAAGAGGCCGCCGAATTTCGCAAAGAAGGACATGAGCTAATCGAGCGATTGTCGGCTGTTGAACAGGTGGACGCCACCTGGAATAGCGCCCGATCTGCGGTCGACACACCCGTCAAAACTCAGTTGCTCCATTGCCACAACGTTCAGTTCTATGCCGGCGTTTTTTCCCGATTGATCGTCGATCCGCGTATCACCGACATTGCCGCGGAAATCATTGGCTCGCCCAATGTCCAGTTGCACCACAACAAGATGTTCATCAAGCCGCCGGCCAAAGGCTCACCCTTTCCCATGCACCAGGACCAACCCTTCTTCCCCCATGACCAAGACAGCATGATTGCCGCAGTCGTCCATTTTGACGATGCGCCTGTCGAAAAAGGCTGCATCCGCTGTGTGCCCGGCAGCCACAAGCAGGGACCGGTACCCCATGAACAGGAGGGCGGCTGGCACCTTCCTTTCTCTCAATACCCTATCGAATCAGCAACGCCGTGCGAGGCCAAAGCCGGCGACGTGCTCTTCTTCTCCTATTTGACCATCCACGGATCGGGCGTCAATGTAAGTGATGAAGCACGCACGACATTGCTCATCCAGATGCGCGATCCGGAAGACAAACCGTCGGTGCAGACCCACGTCTCCCGTGGACAAGGCATGATGTTGCGCGGCATCGACCCGACAAACCAGTCTGAGTATCGAAAACAGGCAAGCATGTAGATCCCGACCACAAAGATCAGCCACAGATGAACACTGATGGCTTCAGATAACCACAGATAAGGTCTGAATAGCAAAGACGCAGCTCAAATATCATCTGTGAAAATCAGTTGTCTATCTGTGGAAATCTGTGGTAGATTTTCCTTTTGCAGTAGAGTCATCTGTGGTAAACAAGGGTTTAGCAAACGAAAGAGACACGACATGACAGACGGAACCTTGGACAAAACGATGACTGTGGCCGAACTGCGTCAAGTCGTCCATGAATTTGTGGATGAGCGTGACTGGTATCAGCACCACACCCCGAAAAACCTGGCCATGAGCATCGCCATCGAAGCTGCCGAAATCATGGAGCACTTCCAGTGGTACTCGCGTGAGGAAAGCCAGGCCTTCATGGAGGATCCGGCCAATCGAGCCGAGGTCGCAGATGAACTGGCCGATGTGATGATCTATTGCCTGAGCTTTGCCAACGCAACCGGCGTGGATGTGGCCGACGCCATTGTCAAGAAGGTGAACCGGAATCAAGGACGCTTTCCAGTGGAGAAGGTCCGAGGGACATAAGTCATGTTTTCGGATAGCGTCTTCTTGAGTACCGCGTCGAGTAGCGTCTATCGGATAGGAGCGGCCTCAGTGAGTGTCCGCAAACAACTTGGCGGTTTGAACCTCCGGGAGGTCGCCAGAACCACTTCGGTAAGCCAAACTTTCGTGACCACCTCCCGGAGGTTACTTGCGGATACTCACTTAGTTCCAAGCCAGCCCGCTGCGCGTCGTCCAGTATTCCCCTGGTTGCTCAGCCAAAGAAGCTCAATGCATCAACTGCCTCATCATCAAGCTGAACGTCAACAGCGGCAACGTTGCTCCGCAGATGGTCGACAGTCGCTGCCCCGCTGAGCACTACGTCCGCCCAGGGTTGGGCCAACGACAGATGCCAATGCAAGCGCGTCAACCGTTGTATGGAGTCGTTCTGGCCTGATGCCTCTAGCATCGATCCAGCTTGGGTCGCAAACGTCAGATTCCGTGTTGCGCGGCGTCAATCGCCCATTGGCCAGCGCTTCCTTGACGATCACGCCCATCCCCGCTTCCGATGCCTCGGCCAATGCGATGCCGGCCGAAGGCTCCAGCAGATTCCAAGTGGCCTGGACGCTATCAAAGAGCGAAACCCCTTCGACCTCGACCGCCAATGCCCGGCGCAACACTTCAGCTTGATTCGGACCGCTCAGCGAGAGTCCGATGGCGATGCCATCAGACTTGAGCGCCAGCGAGGCCAGTCAACACATCGCTGTTGTCCAGCACGCCGCTTTCAAGTGTGGCCGAATGGATCTGGTAGAGATCGAGCTGATCCGCCAAGCAAGGCAAGGCTCTCGCCGATCTGCCGTTGCAGAACCGGCAACGAATGTTCTTTCACCTCATGGGCGCTTGCCTTGATCTGCCACTCAGCCGTATATGTGTAACCCCACTTTGAGCCTACCACAACATCATCCGGGCTGATAGCGCGTGAGGTCAGCCAGTTGGCGAGGAACTCTTCAGCACGACCATAGGATCGAGCTGTATCAAAATAGCGGATCCCGGCGGCCCAGGCCACATCAAGTACAGTCGAATGCATGGCTCTGCATTGCCTCCACCGCGTACTCTGCATTCAGATCGTCGGCGTGGCCGAGATTGATGTATCCTGGACGGCCAAGCGCAGCCAGGCCCAGCCCCATGCTTGTCACAGGTAAATCTGAGCGGCCCAACATGTGTCGTAGCATTTTGTTCATCTCCCGTAACTGGATTCAGGTTGCGGTGCAAATTGGACCGCGAGATTCGAGCGGATTGACGGCTGATTCCACGCGGATGAAAATCGCGAATTTATCACGGCTTTGTCAACGCCTGATTCGCCTGAATCTCGCGGTCTATCAGCGTCGGGGTTCGAATAAGTCGACCGTCTCACCTGAAACGAGTTCGCCTGCTAGCCTAACTCGCCAAGACGCGCACACATCCGGGCGATATCGCGGTCGTAGGTCGGCGCACCCGCAACAAACCATCTTGTTGCGCATTCGACCAGCCAGTGGATTCGCATCAACAGCATAAGTTTCACGATTGGCAGACCAACGTGTGGCAATGGATCGATGCCCAACGAATCCAGGAATGTAGCCAGGTCGAGCAGGCACGGGCCGCGCAGCACATATTGCCAGTCGATCAGCTTGAGAGAGCGCCCCGTCACCGGTTGCAACCAACACGTTTTCGGCCGTAAGATCACCGTGAACCAAGCCAATGTCCTGGGTCAAGCAATCGACCAGAGCCTCGTCCTTGCATGCCTGCATGACCGTGGCGACATCGTCGCGGCTAACATGCAGAAAAACGCCATCGTCGACCAATGTCGTGAGTAAATGCTGCATGCCATTAACAGTCTGCCTCCATTGTGCCGAATCAACTACCCAGTAGGCTGGAAGCATCGCCTTCAATCTGTGCGATTGACTGCACGAGCGCCTTGCCCACCTGCACAATCTCCTGTTCGGAAAGCCCGCCGGCTCAAAATGCGCTGCGTCAATGTACTCGATCAGCAGGCAGACATAGCCATCACGATCGTAGAGTGTTCTGGCATCCGGCAGCAACGGGCTGCTTGCCCGCGCATAGAAGAGATGCTCAACCGTCGGACCACTCTCAGCCTTGTAGATCCATTTTTGACCGGAGAAACCGGTAATGCGCTGAACGCAGGAAAGGGGCCACTCGTGCAGCGTCACGCGCTCGGCCAATGGCTCGCCGATTCGGACCGCGAGTTCCTCGTCACTGTGCAGGCGGAGATCAAAGTGAGGGTGTGATTGCATTTCAGCGCCGAATGATGGTGATGCCGCCGATGATCAGAGTGACGCCGATCAACATGATCAGCGTGATATGCTCGCCCAATAACAGAACGCCGCCGATTCCAGCCACGACCGGGACCACATACTGGGTCATCGCTGCGGTGGTGGCGCCGAAGCGATGGACACAGAGATTGTAGGCGATGACGCCAAGAAGCGTGCCGATGATGGCGCTGTAGAGCAGTACTGAGAAACCTTGCCAGTTTACATTTGCGAGGCTGATTCCGGCGAAGACCAGAATTAGCGGGACGCTGACCAGCGTTGCCGTTAGAATCTGCGAACTGGAAACCTCAAAAGAGTCGAAGCCGCCCATGTACTTGCGCATGTAGATCGTTGAGAGACTGACGCCCAGAAGCGTGGCCGTCATCAATAGATAGCCGGCGGGCCCGGCGGATTCGACATCGGGCAGACCGGACTCGCCACGGAGGGCCAGAAGCAACGCACCCGACAAGGCCAGCAGCACGCCGATCGTTTTGCTGGAGGTGAGCGACTCGCCGTCAAGGAAGAAGTGGGCCAAGACGACGGTTATAGCCGGACCCACGGTGATGAACATGGCCACGACGCCACTGGAAAGATGTTGAAGCGCCAAGATACTGCCGAAGAACGGAATGATGATACCTATCACGCCCAATATCAGACTATGACGCCAGATACGCCTATCAGACGGCCATCTGCGACGCCGATCGAGGGCGTAGATGGCCAGAAAGCCAGCACTGGCGAAGATCAGCCGTAGGCCAGTGTACGATGCTGCATCAAATTGGGCAAGCCCAAAGCGGGTGGCAATGAGGCTTGATCCAAAGAAGAAACCGGTTAGGAGGATGTAAGGTAGGGCAGCTGGATCCACGCGTTAGCCTTTCGAGGCACGACGTATTGTGACAAGATGAAGAGATGACAGGATGAAGGGGTGACAAGGTAAATAGGTGGCAGGGTGACAAAAAGGGCGCCTTCTCAGTAGTTCACGATTTGTCATTCCGATGACCGAAGGGAAGAGGAATCTCAGGTTCGCCACGGAGAGATTCCTCGTCGCTTCGCTCTGTCGGAATGACAGTTCGCTCCGAAATCGTGAACTACTGATTCTCTATTCACTCTGCGCCCTCGGACCTTGTCGCCTTTGTCGATTATCGACGCTCAAAAGGCTGAACCACATTCCCACTTGCCGACTCGAGATCCAAAATGAGTTGTCGAGCGTCTGCCGGGATCGGAGCCTTGCTTTTTGACACGTAGTTGAAGGTGACGATGGTGCCGGTGCCCTCGGCTGCAATCACCTGATGGGTCTGGCTGACCAGGCGATGCTCCATGACGAAGCGATCTTCGCCCATCTGTACAACGCGTGTGCCGACTGAGACAGTGTCCGGATAGGTGATTGGAAAGCGGAAGCGGCAGTCGATGGCCGCCAGAATTGGACCCAACCGCTCGCCTTGCATAAATTCGATCAGATCAAGGCGTTCGAAATAGCCGATACGAGCGATCTCAAAGTAACGGAAGTAGACCGTGTTGTTGACGTGCTGAAACGGATCCATATCGGCCCAGCGAACCGGGATTTCGACAACGACGGGGAAGGTGGTGAAGAGATCGAGCATAGTGACTACTCCGTTCTGATGCGTGCTGCGTGCTGCGTGCTGCGTGCTGCGTGAACAATTATCGAATGGGACTCACAATCACAGAACAGCGAAACTCAGTAGTTACCGATTTAGTACCAACTGTCATTCCGACAGAGCGAAGCGATGAGGAATCTCTTCTTGGCTAACCCGAGATTCCTCTTCCCTCCGGTCATCGGAATGACAATTCGTGGACTACTGAACCTGCCAATCGCGGCAAGCCTATGTCTGCGAAGACCGCACGCAGCAAGTAGCACGCAGCACGCATCGCTTCTAAACATTGAACCGAAAATGCACCACGTCTCCATCCTCAACCACATACTCCTTGCCTTCGATGTGCAGCACGCCGGCAGCTTTGGCCGCGGCCTCGCTGCCATGAAGGGCGAAGTCTTCCCAATGAACGACCTCGGCACGGATAAACCCCCGCTCAAAGTCGGTATGGATGACGCCTGCCGCCTTGGGCGCAGTCCAGCCATTACGGATGGTCCAGGCCCGCAGCATGCGCGAGTCTGTGGTGAAGTAGCTGATCAGACCCAGAAGATGGTAACTCTGGCGAACGACTTGCTCCAGACCGCTCTCCTGGGCTCCAGCCATGGCAAGGAACTCGTGCCGCTCCTCGCTGGTCATTCCGATCATCTCCATCTCCAGCTTGGCGCAGATCACAATGAGATCGGCCTCGTGCTCATCGGCATAGGACCGCACCAACCGGATGTACTCGCTGTCGCCCCCCAGCCCATCCTCATCCACATTGGCAGCGAAGATGACGGGCTTGCCCGAGAGAAAGCGCATCTCGTGGTTGAGCTGGCGATAGGCGGCACTGTCGCGATCCGGATAGGCGGAAACGGGCTGTCCATCATCCAACATGGTTTTGAGCGTCTGAGCCAGTTCCATGATCGGAACCAATTTCTTGTCGCCCTTGACCTCGCGCACCAGCTTTTCGATCTTGCGCTCAAGCTGTTCCAGATCAGAGAGCATCAGCTCGTAGTTGATGACCTCGATGTCGCCTATCGGATCGAGCACGGGGTTGACGTGGATGACGTTATCGTCATCGAAGCAGCGTACCACATGCACGATGGCATCGGTCTCGCGGATGTTGCCAAGAAACTGATTGCCCAGACCTTCGCCATGGCTCGCGCCCTTGACCAGCCCTGCGATGTCGACAAATTCAATCGTGGCATGGTGAACGCTGTCATGTTGAACCAGTTCCGCCAATCGATTCAGACGGGCATCGGGCAGGGGCACAATGGCTTTGTTGGGCTGAATTGTGCAGAATGGGTAGTTTGCGACCTCGGCGTTCTGTGCTTCGGTCAGCGCATTGAGAACCGTACTCTTGCCGACATTGGGCAGGCCGACAATGCCAATTGTGAGTGCCATCGTTCACCGCTTTCGCTTTGGAGTGTTGCCAGAGGAAGATTCATCCTCAAGGGTCAGATTTTATCTTAACCCAATCAGATGTGAACACAAAGCGAAACCACCTGCTCGCAACTGGAAAATCGCGTCCAAATTCCATAGAAGAGGCTCTCTGCGGCAGGGTTAAAACCGGCCGCTAGCAACGAGAAGCCGCCTCAGCGGCTCAGCTCTCAGCGCCTGAAGGCGCATTTCGCTGTGAGGAGCCGGATTTCATCCGTTGCGGATAATCTTGACGCGATTGCCCGACCTGCTCGCAACTGGGAGAAGACCTACAATAGAGTGGCCGGTTGATCGGTATACTACTTGACGTCATCCAAACCGACATCCCGCGCCCAAACCCGGGCCGGACAAGGGGAACGAAACCAATGATCGAACATATCCAGTCAACAATAGAGCAGGCGATTCCCGGCGCACGAGTCGCCATCGTCGATCCACAGAACGACGGCCAACACTTCGAGGCCTATGTTGTCAGTGAGGCCTTTGACGGCCTACCGCTTGTGCGCCAGCATCAGATGGTGCTCAATTCACTCAAAAATGAGTTTGCCGGCAATGCAGTACATGCCGTGGCCCTAAAGACTTTCACGCCCGAAAAATGGGAAGCAAACAAGCAACATTACGCATTCGAGCTCTGATCTTTGCATTCAACAGAGAGAGACAGAGGGCGCACAGAGGTAACAGAGGAAAAACAGGAGAGAATCATGGCAACGTATGACGAGACGCTGGCCCAGATCGGTACGGACGTCAAAGAGAATACCGTAGTGCTCTACATGAAGGGTGACCGGACGTTTCCCATGTGCGGATTTTCGCAGCGGGCCGTCCAGATCCTGGATGCGGTCGAGGTTGAGTATGTAACGCGCAATGTCCTGGACGATGACGCGTTACGTCAGGCCATCAAGGAGTATTCCGATTGGCCGACCATCCCCCAACTTTATGTCAATGGTGAATTCCTTGGCGGTTCGGACATTATGATGGAGCTCTACCAGAACGGCGAGTTGAAGGCGATGGTCAGCTGAATGTAGGCAAAAAAAGAGCGGGCGTCCATATGGGCGCCCGCTCTTTTTTTGCCTACACAATTCCCCACTACCAACTGCCGTCGTTAGGCATGCTGGCCCAGGGCTCTTCGATGGGCAGCGGATCGCCCTTCTGGAGCAGTTCGATGGATTGGCCGTCAGGGGCCTTGATGAAGGCCATGTTGCCGTCACGCGGCGGGCGGTTGATGGTGACGCCCTTGGCCTGCAGGTCGGCGCAATATTCGTAGATGTTGTCCACCTCGTAGGCCAGATGGCCGAAGAAGCGACCCTGAGCATAGGGCTCAGTCTCGTCCCAGTTGTAGGTCAATTCGAGCGGCGCGTCATCTGCGCTGCCGGCCAGGAAGAAATTCGTGTAACGTCCAGCCTCATTGTCACTGCGGCGGACCTCAATCATCCCCATCTTGTTGACGAAAAAGTCAAGGGCGACATCCGGGTCGAGAATGCGAATCATTGTGTGCAGGTATTTCATTTCACTTAATCCTTTGTTGAACGATGCGAATAAACGGAAAACTTGGCACTGACCTTATAATAACATGTGGCTTGAAAAAGTTGAACGTCCTGCCGTCGATAGAAGCAAATAGCAGAGCGCACCTCACTTCGTTCGCTATCCGGGATGACAGGTCGCGAAATGAAACATTTGATGAATCACTTCTTTACCGAGGTAAAAGTATGCCAAAAAACAGCCTGAGAATCCATCAACTTCATCTTGGCCCCATGGACAATTTCGTCTACCTGCTGGCAGACACCGATACGAAAGAAGCCATTGCCGTCGACCCGGCCTGGGATGCAGGTGAAGTGCTCGAAGCCATCGACGAGTATGACTACACGCTGGTCGGCATCTGGCTGACCCATGGCCATGATGACCACACTAACATCATCCCGGAGCTGGTCAGGAAACGCCCTGCTCCCGTCTACCTATCACAGGTCATGCCGGACGACTGGCGGCCCGATGTCGAGCCTATTTTTGAATTCGAAGACGGTGACACCTTGAGCGTTGGTTCTATCGAGTTCACCGTCATGCACACGCCCGGCCACTCGCCTGACGGCTCCTGCTTCTACACCGAGGGTCACCTGATCGCGGGCGATACGGTCTTCATCGACGGCTGCGGCCGCTGCGACCTCAACGACTCGGACGTTGACGCCATGTACGCCAGTCTCCAGCGCGTCATGTCCCTCCCCGACGACACCATCGTCTACCCAGGTCATGACTACGGCAACACCAAGACGGACACGATCGGCGGGCAGAAGAAGACCAACCGGTTCATGGTAGCGGGATCGCATGAGGCGTTTGTGCGCGAGCGGATGGGGTAAAGTGCTGCGTGCTGCGTTGCTAGGATTTTGATGAGGAGTTGTCGTCTTACTTTGAGTCGTATCTCGGATGGATCGTCCGCTTGCTGAAACACTTGGCTCTGAGCGAACCGCAACTCTACTCATGCCTCACGCAGCAAGTAGCACGCAGCAGAAACCTTACGCAATCACGCAGTACGCCTCCCCCTCTTCCTCACGTCCAACATATCCCTGAGCGAACTGTGGCTCTACTCAAGCCTCACGCAGCAAGTAGCAAGCAGCAGAAACCTTACGTAATTACGCAGTACGCCTCACGCCTCCCCCCGCTGCCTCACATCCAACATATCCCTGAGCGCGTCGCCGAACAGATTGATTCCCATGATGGCGAGTGCGAGGGCCAGGCCGGGGAAGATGACGGTCCAGGGGGCAAGTTCCATGAAGGCGCGGCCTTCGGAGAGCATGGAGCCGAGGGACGGCGTGGGCGGCACAGCGCCCAGCCCCAGAAAGCTCAGGGCCGCCTCAACGACGATGGCTCCGGAAAAGGCCAACGCCATCTGCACGGTGATGGGCGTTGTGATGTTGGGGAAGACATGACGACGTAGAATCCGCGACGTGGGCGCGCCGGTGGCGATGGCGGCGGTCACATACTCCTGCTCCTTGACGGTCAACACGGGCGCACGGGCCACCCGCGCGAAGATCGGTATGTAGATGATGCCGATGGCCACGATAATTGTTGAGAGCCCCGATCCAGCCACGGCAGCGATTGCAATGGCCAGCAGCAGAGCTGGAAACGCGAAGATGGTGTCCATGACGCGCATGATGCCGTAGTCGAGCCCGCCTCTGAAGTAGCCGGCCAGCGTACCCAACAGGCTACCGATGACGGTCGCCACCAACACCGCCATCACCCCCACCACAAACGAGATGCGGGTGCCGTAGGCGATACGGCTCATGATGTTCGCGCCCGAATCGGTCGGTGCCCATGGGGAACTCGAACGTCGGCGGCACGAGGCGCGCCTCTGCGTACATCTCCAACGGATCATGAGGCGCAAAGAAGCTGGGAAATAGCGCCACCAAGGTGAAGCCGAGCAAGATCAGTGCGCCAAGCAGACCGATGCGATTGTGCCGAACCAGATAGCGACCGAAATTCACAGCCTATGCCTCCCGACGAATTCTGGGGTCGATAAGACTATAGGCCAAATCGGTCAACATATTTATCAACACAAAGGCAAAGGCGATAAAGAGGACAGTGCCCTGAACCACAGGATAGTCGCGCTGGTAGATGGCATTGAGCGCCAGTCGTCCGATGCCGGGCAGCGCGAAGATCTCTTCAATGATGACGGTGCCGCCGAGCAGGTAGCCGATGTGAATGCCGACGACGGTCAGCACCGGGATGAAGGCATTGCGCATCACGTGGGTCGAGATGACCCGCTGGCGACTCAGCCCTTTGCCCTTGGCCGTGCGCACATAGTCAGTGCCCAATTCATCCAGCAGCGATGAACGGGTCATACGCATTACCGAGGCGGTCATGGCCAGACAGAGGGCCAGACTGGGCAGGAAGATCGAGCGCAGGTTGTTGAATAGACCAGTGGAGATCGGTGCGTAGCCGGTGGTCGGGAAGATGGGCAGGTAGAGTGAGACGACCAGCACCAGGAAAGTAGCCAGCAGAAAATTTGGAATTGACAGCCCGACCAACGCCAGAAAGCGGGAAATGAGATCGGCCCCCGAGTTGCGGCGCACCGCGGCCACGATGCCCGCGGGGATGGCCAGCATCAGGGCCATCATCACGGAGAAGAGGGTCACCTCCAGCGTGACGGGCAGGCGCATCAGGATCTCCTGGGAGACAGGATTGCCGGTACGCAACGAGGTGCCCAGATCGCCGCGCAGCACATTGCCCAGCCAATAGAGATACTGGACAACCAGCGGCTTGTCCAGCCCGTAGGATGCCTCAATGAGCGCGATCTGCTCATCTGAGATGTCGGTGCCGATGCCCAGCAGCACGTCCACAAAGCTACCGGGAATCATATGCATGATCAGGAAGACAAGGATGGAGATGCCCAACAATGTGGGGATGAAAACGGTGATCAGGCGACGCAGGAAATAGGCGAGCATAGTGATCCAGGTGGTGGTTATGGCAGCGGGGTACGGGGTTTCCGCCCACCGGTCGAGAAACGTAGGGGCATAAGGGCGGGCGGGAAACCCATCCGGGTTTCGCCCAGCCATTGCATCCGCCCGTTCTTGTGCCCGTCGTTCCAAATGCAAAATTGCTTGCCGTGACGGGCACGTGATGGCCCGGCGATGAATCTTCTCACCGTTTGGCGGGCGGGAATCCGCCGAGCCACCATGTGCCCCTACCGATCAACGTACGTGAACGGTATTTCCGTTATTGTGCGATCCAAACGTCCCTGAGCGAACGATACGTATCGACCGGCGACAGCTCGAAGCTCTGGACCTCGTCACGCGCGGCCACGTATTCGGTGCGTGTGGAGAGGAAGAGCAGCGGCGCCAGTTCGGCGATCTTCTGGTTCAGATCGTGGTAGGTGGCGACACGGGCGTCACGGTCGACGGTGGTGCGGGCTTCGTCGAGCATGGCGTCGATTTCAGTATCCGAGAACTGGAAGGCATTGACCGAGCCGTCGGTGTAGAGCATGGGATAGAGCGCACGGTCCGGATCGTTGCCGCTGCCGTTGAAGCTGACAAAGGTGTCGTAGTCGCGGTCGATCCACTTCTGTACGAAGGTGCCCCACTCAACCTGATCCAGCGTCACCGTGATGCCGACATCCTTGAGCTGATTCTGCAGGACCAGGGCAATGCTGGTGAACTGAGGGAAGCGCGGCGAGGCGGTGATGGTCGTCTCGAAGCCTTCGGGATAGCCGGCCTCGGCCAGCAATGCCTTGGCTCCCTCGACGTCACGCGTATAGTTGGGCAGCTCCTCGACCGGTGTAGCCCAGTCGCCCAGGGTCTCGACAATCGGTCCGGCCACCAAGCCCTCGCCGAAGAAGACGGAGTTGATCAACGCGTCGCGATCCACGGCCATACTCATGGCCTGGCGCACACGCGGGTCGGTGAAGGGCTCGCGCTCGTTGTTGAGGCCCAGCAGATAGTAGTCCGTAGTCTGCTGATCGGCCACGGAGACGCCGTCGCTGCGTGCGGCCAGCCCAGCCGAAGCATTGTCGGCCAACGCCGACATGTGGATCTCGCCGGTGCGCAGGGCGGCCAGTCGGGCAGCCTCGTCCGGGATGATCTTGTAGACCAGTTCATCGACCATGGGCGCGCCGTCGAAGTAGTTGGGGTTGGCCATTAGCACGGTCTCGGTCTCAGGGGTGTAGCTGGCGAGCATGAAGGGGCCTGTGCCGACCATGATGCTCTGCAGGTCGCCATTGGCCTCGACCTCTTCCATGGGCACGATGGCAGCCCACGAGCTGGCGATGGTCGACATGAAGGCGCCGAAGGGCTCGCTCAGATTGACGACCACGGTCGTATCGTCGGGCGTCTCAATGGACTCGATGAGCTCCAACTGGGTGGCCCAGGGCGAGGCGGTCTCCTCGGCCTTGATGCGCTCGAAGCTGTACTTCACATCCTCAGCCACCAGCGGGCGACCGTTGTGGAAGGTGACGTCATCGCGCAGGGTGAAGATAAAGGTGGTGTCGTCCGGGTTCTCCCAGCTAGCCGCCAGCTCGGGGATGGGCGCGTAGTTGTCGTCCAGGTCGACCAGTTGGTTGTAGACTTGGCCGGTCAGTTCGAAGGACGAGCGCGCCGTGATCAGGTGCGGATCGAGGCCGACGGCCTCCTGGGCCTTGCCGATTAGCAACGAGCCGCCGGACTGTGGTTCTGACGGCATAGCGGCGGCGCCGGAGTCCACGGTCATAGGTGCCGCACAGGCGCCGATCAGCAGCGCGGTGAGCAGCAGAAGTGAGAATACGAAGTAGTTTCTTTTCATGGAAGATCCTCTCTTGGTAGTGGATAAAAAACGTTCGGTTTCAGTATGGCGCAGATCATTCGAAGATGTCAAGGGAGAAATCGAGCGGGCATGGAGGCTCCGATACGTCTCTGTCAGCGGCAGTATTTTTCTCCGGACTGTACCGGATATTTCCCGATCTCGAAAGCCCACGCGACCCAGTCGGCCTGTTTGGCGTCATGATAAGTAGCCCTCGCTACCGAATCACACAACTGAGACGGCGCACGGGCGAACTGGAAACATCTGCGACTATACCCAGGGCAAACAGTGTATTCATGCTTCAGCGATAGGCGGACAGATACATACGCAATCTCAAAATGATGTTCAGTGAAATCCGTGACACGGAAGCAGGCCCGTACTCGCCCATGCCATTTGCTCTTGCAATGCCAATGATGTTCTATATTTATCTTGCTTTGTTTGAGATACCGGGTATCACACCGCCATATTGGTTATGGTATTTCGGCCTCGTCTATTTTCTTGCCGGCCTAATGCTTCGGTTTGTGTCAACGCGTCTGTTGTGGGTCCGCTTCTATTGGTTCCTTGGGTATTCTAGTGTCACTGTACTGGTTCTGTCTCTCTCATGGTTCTTGCTTGCGAATGGACACGGACTCGGCATGAAGCTGGTCATAGGTGGAATGCGGTGTCTCTTCGTCGTCGGCAACACAATCTTTGAATATCGCAAGGGATCGAAGGACCCCAAAAACCTAGGGTATGGCATATCAGGAAGACTAGAGGAGAAGACCGGGCAAGTGTTTCCGCGCCAAGCCACCAAATCAAACCTAGACTTTGACGAAGAGGCAAAGAAATCGAGATTTAGCGTTTCCAACGTCGCGCCGATTGCTGCGGGGCTCTCGATGTTCCTTGTCAATGTTTTGTCTGACAACGAAGTGTACTGGTTTTTGACCCTTATTGCGCTTGGTCAGCTGTGGGTGGGTACGGTGATTGTTGGAGGGATCAGCTATTCGGTTTGTTGGATCCATACATGGGAAAGGGAACAGGAGAAACAGATCGTGATTGAAAGGTAGGTCGGACGTCATTTATTTGGGCACCCGGTCGACCTACGATTCCGGCTGCACCGTTCGCATCGAATGAAATTCGGCATCTAACACCGAGAAGCGCCCTCAGGCGCTTTGTGTTGAGTACCATTTGCCGTGAGTTTGTGCATCCAGGAATGCGTCCCGCCGGGTTTTGCGGCATCAACGCCGCCCGCACAGCGCCTGAGGGCGCTTCTCACTGTTAGCCGCGGAATTTATTCCCGCGAGCAATAGGCACGTCATCGCCTAAAGACCCTTCAACCCAGGTCGGACTGCTCCACGCCCACTGCCCGTTGAACTGGCGAACACGAACATAGTGCCAGTCCCTCGGACCGCTCTCCGACCGGTGGCTGAAGTCGATCCGGCAAACGTATACGGCTTGCGGCACCGCACAGGTAGCACGACCTCGGACCTTCGACCAACTCGGCCAGCGAAAACTCGACCGGCGGCCCATTGACCGTGCCACGGATCAACGTCTCGGCATCGCCATCGACAGCCAGGCAAATGCCCTGCGTGCCGGCCGTGGTCGTGGTGGCGCTGCCCCAGGTGCAGGTGGCGAATTGATTCGGCGGCGGGCCGGAGCCGGCGTGGCAAGCTGGGCCGGGCATTGGCAAGCAGCGGTTGAAACCGCCGCCTGCTACGCAAAACCGGCTGAAACCGGTTAGAATTGCACGCCTCGCTATGCGAAGAAAATGCCCGAGACACGCCACCACCTGTTATTTCGGTTCTGGCGAAACCATTTGACTTCGGACCTTCTCTACAGTACACTTTTTGACGAAGGCCTTTCGAAACACAGCGCTTCTTATCCAAGAAAACCGACTAGAACGCGGACGACCATTCTTCATGTGCGAAGATCCGCTCGAAACGATTTGGGAGATTGAAAATCGGCCATTTGCGGCGGTCTCCAATCTCCCAATTTCTAATCTCAACACCTCACAAATTATCTTTCCACTCCAAGAATCTCATTTCCCCCAAACCAAGGAGACCCAACTATGAACTCTCGTGAACGGGTGATGACGGCGCTACGACGCACAGGGACACCGGATCGCGTTCCGGTGCAATTTGATCTCTGCCGGTCGCTGCTCGACGCGTTCGGGGCCAAATACGACATCCCCATCCACTACACCACCTCCTATTTTGAGGACCTCACCTATCGTATTTCAGGCAACGAGCTGCGCACAGCCATGGGCAGTGACTGCGTGATCGTCGGCGGCGGTCTGCCGCGCGGCTACAGCCACCCGATTCCCCAAGAGGGTCAAATCATCAACGAGTTCGGCATGCGCATGGAGCAGGGGCCGCTCTACATGCAGACGGTCGAGCCGCCGCTGGCCAACGCAACATCGCCAGAGGACGTAGACAACCATCCCTTCCCGGACCCCTATGCTGAAGGCCGCTTCGATGACGCCATCAAGTACGCGCAGATGTACAAGGACGACTATTTCGTCATCGGCGATCTGGAACTGACCATGTTCGAGATGTCGTGGCATCATGTCGGGCTGGAGAAATATCTGATGGACCTGGCCATGCAGGAGGAGTACGCGCTTGCTCTCCTCGACCGGGTGAAGGAGTTCAGCATCGGCATCGCAAAACAGCTTGCCGGCATCGGCGTGGACGCCATCTGGTTCGGCGACGATTTCGGTTCTCAGAACGGCATGATGATCTCGCCGCGCATGTGGCGCTCGGTTTTCAAGCCGCGCTATGCTGAGTTGTGGCAGGAGGTCAAGGCCACCAACCCCGATGTGCTCATCGCCTATCACACCGACGGCGCGGTTGCGCCCATTCTGGACGACCTGGCCGAGATCGGCATGGATGTCTTTAACCCGGTTCAGCCCAATGTGCCGGGCCACGATCCCCAGGAGTTGAAGGACAAATTCGGCGACAAGTTCGCCTTCTGGGGCGCTATCGATCAACAGGACCTGCTGCCCAACGGCACGCCGGCCGAGATCGAAGCGGATATTGCCGAGAAGATTCGAGTTCTGGGCGAAGGCGGCGGCTACATGTCTTCGCCCGCACACATCATCCAGACCGATGTTTCCATGGAGAATGTGGAAGCCTTCATCGCAGCCGTGAAAAAGCACGGCGAGTATGTGGATAATTCGATAGGATAGAACGGGTAAACACGACAATGACAAGCAGAGAGATCCAACTCCAGACCGCCATCGACGCCCTTCCCCGCATCCCCATCGGCATCCGTCCTACGCCGATCGAACCACTTCCGCGTCTCTCGAACACGCTGGGCGGGCCACTCATCTACATGAAGCGTGACGACCTGACCGGCCTGGCCTTCGGCGGAAACAAGACACGCATGCTTGAGTTCAGCCTGGCCGATGCCCTGGCCAAGGGCGCGGACACCATCGTGACCGGCATGGCCGTCCAGTCCAACTACTGCCGGCAGATGGCCGCGGCCTGCGCCAAGGCAGGGCTGGAGGTTCATCTGGTGCTGCGTCCGGTGCGCTCCATTGATCGAGAGCAGATCCAGGGCAACACCCTCCTGCAGCACCTCTTCGGTGCACACATCCAGGTTGTCGAGAGCGGCGACCGCGTCGATCAGGCCGCGGCCGTGCAAGCTACGGCCGAGCGATTACGGGCGGAGGGCAAACAGGTCTACATCCCGCGGCTGGCCGAGACTGTCGACCTGGACGCCATCGCCTATGCCGAGACAGCGCTGGAGATGGTACAGCAGTGCCGGGCCATGCAGATCGCGCCGCGTACGCTCTATTTGGCCGCCGCCGACACGACCCAGGCCGGCATGGTGCTGGGGCTGAAGTTCTTAGAAAGCGGCATCCACGCATACGGCATCAACCCCTTCGAGGCCGGGCCGGAACGCGTCACCGAAATGCTGAGGATGGCCGAGCAGGCGGCGAACCGCCTTGGAATCGAGATCGAATTGACGGAGGATCATTTCGACAACGATGTGTCCTACGTGGGCGAGCGCTACGGCATTCCCACCGAGGCCGGGCTGGCCGCCATCCACCTGGTGGCGCGGACAGAAGGCATCCTGCTCGATCCGGTCTACACCGGCAAGGCCATGTCGGCGCTGATCGCCGACATCCGCGCCAGCAAGCTGGACCCGGACATGCCGGTGCTATTCCTGCACACAGGCGGCGCGCCCGCGCTCTTTGGCTATGCCGAGGAGGTGCTGGCGAGTATGCCGGTGTAGCGGAATCTGTACCACGACACTTATGTCGTAGGGTCGGTCAAAAACGACATAAGGCCGATCCTAGAATTCACGTCCCCGGCACAGCCCGGACCTATTTTGGTTAGCGCTAATCTGTGTGGGCTGTGCCGGGGACGTTCGCGGGATTCAATTTATCGGAACGACATAAATATCGTCGTACAAAGTGGCTCACCGTCGTTCAATCAGCCTCTTCACCCGATTGAGCACTTCGTCAAACATACCGGGCGTGAGACGACCGGTATTGGTATTCTGAAGACTCACGTGGTACGAGGGCAGCAACGGCGGCAGTCCATCCGGCAGATCGACGAGGACGCCATGGGCGAACTTGTGGCGAGGAATCTCATGGCCCATGTCACGGAAGGTGCGCAACGTGGCATCGAAGGCAACACCGCCAAGGGGCATGATGGCGCGCACGGTGGGCAACGCCTCCAATTCGCGCACCAGAAACGGTCGGCAGTTGTGAAGCTCCTGGGCCACAAGCTTGTTCTGCGGCGGTACACAGCGTGCCGCCGCCGTCATGTAACAGTCGATCAGTTCCAGACCGTCATCCCGGTGGTCGGAAGTCGGCTGGTTAGCGAATCCGGCACGATGGAGCCCGGCAAAGAGGAAGTCGCCCGACTTGTCGCCGGTGAACATTCGCCCGGTGCGATTGGCCCCGTGCGCGCCGGGCGCCAGCCCGACGATCAGAAAACGGGCGTTGGCGTCGCCAAAGCCCGGCACCGGCTTGCCCCAGTAGTCCCAGTCCAGATAGGCGCGGCGTTTGGTGCGCGCCACCTCTTCACGCCAATCGACCAGGCGCGGGCAGATGCGGCACGAAATGACGTCGGCGTTTAGGGTTTCGAGTCGGGTTGATTGGTCGTTGGTCATTAGCCGATTTCTCTCTTCATCTGCCAAGACGTGACAAGATAGCGTCTTGACCTACGTCGTTGATCCCAGACGCGTAGGGACATGGCATTCCCTGTCGAGCACATCTCTAGCCGAACGATTCCAAATCGCCTACATTGGACGCGCTATCCGGGAGACGGCAGGAATGCCTTGTCCGTGCTTGGCTTGGCCTGCCGGACAGGGCATTCCTAGCTGCGTTGAGGTCAGCGGCATTGGCCTTGAAGGTTGGAAATTCTACGCGTCAACCCATTGCTAGCGGGGAATGCCCTGTCCCTACATAGTTGTCGTCAGCCGATCTCTACACCTGCAAACAATCCTCTTGGAGAATCTTCTCCAGGGTTGCCACCAGTCGGTCGGCATCGTTCTCTTTACAGACGATGGGTGGCTTCATCTTGAGCACGTTGTGATCCGGGCCGTCGGTGCTGATGAGGATGCCGTGATCACGCATGCGGTCGGCGATGTAGGAGGCATGGTGAGGTGCAGGCTGACGGGTCTCCGGATCCAGCACCAGTTCAGCGCCGACGAAGAGTCCGAGTCCGCGGACATCGCCAATCAGTGGAAAACGCTCCATTAAGCCAGACAGACCAGCCATCAACCGATGACCGGTTCGCAGTGCATTGCCCTGCAAGTCCTCGTCTTCGATCACATCCAGTACGGCCGATCCGATGGCGCATGAAACCGGATTGCCGCCAAAGGTGTTGAAGTACTCCATGCCGTTGGCGAAGGCATCGGCGATTGCCTGAGTCGTCACCACGGCGGCCAACGGATGGCCGTTGCCGATGGGTTTGCCCATGGTGACGATGTCCGGCACGACACCCTGTGTCTGGTAGCCCCAGAAGTGACTGCCGACCCGGCCAAAGCCGACCTGCACTTCATCGGCAATGCAGAGACCGCCCGCCGCACGCACATGGGCATAGGCTTCTGCAAAATAGTTGTCAGGCAAGACGATCTGCCCGCCACAACCCAGCACAGATTCAGCAATAAATGCCGCCGCCCCATCACCGCCGGCTTGAACGGCGTCAAGGGTCTCCTTGATGTGGCCTGCATATGCCGCGCCGGCATCGGCCCCAGCGCCACGATAGACGCCCCGATAGGGATCGGGCATGGTGACCATGTGGGCCCAGTCCGCCGCGCCGCGCCCCCCATGACCGTTGTGCTTGTAGGGGCTGATGTCGATGAGCGCCTGCGTGTTGCCATGATAGGCGGCGTCGAGCATGAGGATGTCGTTTCGGCCAGTGGCGGTGCGTGCCATCCGCAGGGCCAACTCGTTTGCTTCGCTGCCGCTACAGACGAAGAAGACTACGTTCAGCGGGTCCTCAAATTTGGCCAGCAGACGCTCCGCATAGTCGACGATGTTGTCGTGCAGGTAGCGCGTGTTGGTATTGAGCACGGCCATCTGCCCCTGTCCAGCCCGCACCACATGGGGATGGCAATGGCCCACATGGCAGACGTTGTTGACCACATCAAGATAGACGCGGCCTTCGCTATCATAGAGAAACTGCTTCTTCCCGCGACGATATGCAGCGGTTCTCGATAGGAGATGCTCAGGGACTTGCCTAGATTGCGCCGACGAACGGCCAGAATATCTTCAGCTGAACGTCCCTCTTTGGGAAAGGCCACAGCGGGTATGCCGAGTATCAAGTTTGGATCAGGACAGATAGCGGTCCAGACAGCGTGGACGCTTGGCGCTGCCACGCCGGGGAAGTTGTTCCGCTCATCAAAGAGATCGGCGATGATCTGAAAGTGCAAATGGGGCGGCCATCCGCCGTTGACCTTGGAATCGCCAATGGTTGCAATCTGGGCGCCCGAGGTCACGGCCATTCCAGGCTGAAGGTCGGTGAGCACCTCGGTTCCCAAATGGCCGTAGAGCGTGAAAAACTGTCCACGGTGACCCGCGCCCATGTCAAACTCATGCTGAAGAATCAGCGTCGGGCCATAGTCCAACGGATCATTGTTGTTGGCCACACAAACAACGATACCATCCAGTGGCGCGTACACGGCTGTGCCGGGCTGGGCAAAGAGGTCCATGCCGAGGTGAATCGTGCGGCTCTCTGGCTGTTCATCGGTTTCACAGATGAACTGGTCGGCCCCATAGATCGTGCGCGCCTCATCGTAGCGGCCAACCGCGACCGGGACGCCGGCGCCATCCATGGCATTGTGTACCGCTCGCTCGAATGCATCGGCTCTGGAATCTAGCTCGGCCAACGCAAGCAGTTGGCTGCCCACGCTCAGGTCCAGGACGAGGGTCTCCGTGGTCCGAATATCTACGTCTATCACGCAAGCAAAACGGTCCCGATTGGCATTCAGCCATTGAACCAATGTCGGTGATGACTCGGCGGGCGCATATCCACACGCAGCACGCAGCACGCAGCACGCATAGCGCGGATGAACGTCGCGCAGCTTGGCGAGTAGCGCCCAAGCCGGCGCCTGGGTGATGCCAAGGTATTCATTGTCTGGCGCCTGGCGTCGCTGGTTCGCAGCGATAGAGACGCTCATGCAGAGGCGCATACAGATGAAGTCGAATAGCACTTCGATTTCGTCCTCTACGAGCGGGTTCTCGGCATGATAGCCAGCCACTACCTCTGCAGCTACACTCAGTGGATCGGCCTTGCCGAGCATTGCATAAGCGGCGGCAATCGCGACTTCATTGACGGTGTGGGAATAGACCATGTCCCCGAAATCGATGACGCCGGAGACGACGGGCAACCCGTTCTCGTCGAGCCGGGTCAGCACGTTGTAGTCATTACCATCGCTGTGGATGATGCTCTTGCGCAGACCGGTCAAGCGGGGCTTGGCGTGGCTGACATAGCGCGACATAAAGTAGTCGGCCAGATCCTGCTGAGCCGGTTCAAGCAACACGCTGTACTCGCCGACGACCCGCTCGGCATTCTGCAGATCCCAATGAAAGTCTCGTTTTGGCGTAGGAATGGGAGAAGTCGGAAAGGTAGCGGTCGATGCGACCCAGGAACGCACCCAGACTGGCGTGAAGTTGGGGGACCTGTGGCCGGGCCAATGCCAGCGGTTTTCCAGGCAGATAGGTCAAGAGACGAACGAAATGCTCAGGGCTCTCCACAGCATCCGCATCGCCCGCAACACCCCAGCCGTCCACACTAATTGTAGCGATCTCCTCGCCGTCGGCACTCCAGATCAGTTGCGGACAAAGCGCATCAAGACGAGCGTCCGCGGCCTTGAGCGCGACATGGTGCATGGCATGGTTCTGAAGATCGAGAGCCGACCGATCTTCGCTGGCGTTGGCGATCTTGAGAACGTACTCGGCGTCATCGGCAACTATGCGAAAATTCTGATCCCGCTCACTGGGCAACGCTTCAATTTCACCAAAGATGCCGTATTTCTCTGCCACGATTCGCAATGCGTCGTCATCCGTCAGCCGTGGCGCCAGCTGCACCAGGTTCTCTTGCATTCTCTTCTCCATCTCTCAAGGAAACTTGGACAAACATCCGGTATCGTCGGTGACTCGACTGTAAAAAGTCTTTTCTTGACACGAATGGTCACGAATTTGCACGAATTGTGTCGTCGCCCCAGAGAGAAAATTCGTGGGAATTCGTGGGAATTCGTGTCAAGACTCCTAGAATTTCATAGGGTTGAGGAAAAAAGTAGAGCGAGCAGGCAAGGAGAACTGCCCTACCCCCGAGATCCCAGAGAGCCAGACTTCTACGGGTTACCTGTCTCTGCCAAATACAGCTGGTGGGCCAGCAAAAGGAAAATGCTCGATGTCCATGTGAAGGCGCGATCTCGCAGCCCTTGGCCGCCCAAAGCATTGTAGTTTTCGGCCAGGCCATTGGTAGCCACCATGTCACAGAAAGCTCGTCGCAGGTCGTTGGCAAAGGCCTGTTCGCCGACGGCATCAAGGCCCTCCGTCAGCATCAGCATGGGCGCTCCCCAGATGGGACCGCGCCAGTAGCCGTCGGGCGAATAGTGCTCACTCGACTGAGCCTCGCTGGCCAACCCGTGGGGCGTCAGAAATTGCCCAGGTTCCTTCAACTTGGCAACGATGCCGTCGCGAACATACTTGGGGAGTCGAGTGCCAAGGAGAAGAGGCATATGGAGCAAGAGGCTATCAGTACGAATCACTTGGCCGCCGAGAGATCGACGCGCCACAAACTGATCGCCATCCCAAAACGTCTCAATCAGTGAGGTCAACATCGCCGAAGATCGTCGCTGCCAACTTTCAGCCTCTTCATCACGTCCGAGCCGTCGCGCCAGATCGGCCAGCGATTCCATCTGCAAGACAAGATACGCACAGAGATCGGGCGATTGGATCGGCGGCTGGACGTCAAAAACGGTGCTGTTGTCCCAGCCCGATTCATTGCCGTGATAATAGTGGGGCAAGCCATTTTCGGCTGAACGGTGGCGAAACCACCACTTTGTCCAGCGCGCCAACGGCTCATAGATCTCATCGCAGAAGTCGTCCAGAAAGGGAGCAGCGGAAGCGAAAATATGTTCCAATGCCCAACCGTGGACCGGCGGTTTGCAGAAGCCCCACGATGCGAACAGATCATTGGCCAGGTCAGGCAATGCGCCCTCAGCATCCTGGAGGTCGAACATCACCTTCAGCTGATCCCAAGCGAGGCCGGGATGACCAGCCGCCAATGCCAGGGCATTGAAGCAGTTGTCCCAGCTCCAGATGTTGGCCATCTGGTTCTTTGACATATACATGGCCGGCCTAGACAGCAGGCCCGAGGGTGCGACCACACACGACCAGTTGATGTATGCGGCCAGTCGTGCAGCGTCAGCATGTTGTGGCAAGACCTTGGGCTGCCGGGCGCACCACTCCTCAAATTCAGTAGCCACAGTTTGTAGCGCACCATCAAAAGAATGACCGGAGATCCCGTCAACGGTGTTTCCAGCAGGATCAATTCGATATTCCTCAAGCAACCAATCGCCGCCATCTTCAGGTCGCAACTCCATGCGAATATGCTCAGACTTAATGGTACGCCAAGGCGCATCGGCATAGATAGTTCCTCGCAGCGTACCTAACAGCAGCTTGGTCTCAAAGTGACCGCTGACCGTTGTCAGCCAACGACCATCAGCAATGGGAATCACATTGTTATAGCCGAAGACCTGCATGGTCAGACGCAAGGCGATACCTTGAGCGCGAAACCGTACCGTGCCGGCCGTGGGCATGCAGATGTCAACTTGACCGACTGCCGATTTCAGCGTCAAGAGCGTCGGTTGTGCATAATAGTCAAACGGTACGCTCTCGCCGTCATCGACTAGCTCAATCTGGTAGAGTTCCTGACCGCCTATCGCCGGTCCACGAACGCTGCGCAGGTAGAGACCTGCCGCTCGCTCTCCTTCCGCGGGCAGCCAGGAAACGGCGAGATAGGAGCCGTATCGGCTGAAGGGAATGTGGTGCAGATCGAAATCTGCCGAGACCGTAGAAGGTTGTTGGGCACTCATTTCAATCTTGGACGCTTTGTTTGAATCGGTGTTTGAAGTAGAAGAAGGCGTTGACATAGTGCTCTCCACCACAAGTCAGAGACAGGTAGAAATCGTTGTATGAATTTCTGGTGGGGAAGTGCCTTGCAACGCGGAACACTTGGTGCTGATGAACAATGGAGATTCTATCAAGACAGCGATCGCTGGCTGGCTTGACGCCGGGCTCGGCGCTGGACTTCAGTCATCGCCGATTGCCCTCGCTCCAGATTCTTATCAAAGGACCAGGCATAAAGCACAAACGTCCCCGCCAGTTTGTCATGGAATCCTTGTCGACGACCATCGATAAGTACCCAGAGAAACCCCAAAAACAGAATAGCTGAGATGTAGTAGCCGACTAGGCGACGAATGCACGCGCTAATTGTTACGCGACTGCCGTCCACTTTGACAATACGCAGACCCATGAGCCGCTTTCCAGGAGTTTGGCCGGCCAGCATCCAGAAGAAAATCCAGTAGGTCTGTAGGAAGACCAAGCTCGTCACCGCAACCGCTACGCTCAGCAACGTGGTCGTGATTTGACTGAAGCCCAGCACATCGTTCAACAGATTAGCCACGGAGGTCATCACTGCAATGCTTGCGATAACGATCAACACGTCCACGACAAACGCGACCAAACGAGTCGTGAAGCCGGCATACTGACCGAAGACTTCAATCTGATCTTCTGCGTTGACTAGCGTACCAACGTTTTCGACGGGAGCGTTGGAATCCTTACTTTCGGAGATCGCAGTGGTGACGCCCTGAGTGCTCATCGCCTAGTCCTTTGCTTTCTCATCCTGTACGTAATGTTGAGAAGTGGGATCGTACATCGTCTGTGGCTTCCCCTCAAACGGCGATGGGGGGAGGTCTTCACGTTTCGGTCGGCGGAAAATCTTGTGAATCAGATTCTCAACTGCATTGTCAGTGACTGCGCCGATCTGGCGTCCATTATCCATGACCGTTCCCGCCAGGCCCAATCCGCTGGTGCTGATCAGGTCGACCAATTGAGGGTTCTCCGCAAGATAATCTATGAAGTCGCCGACGATGTCGTCCAGCGTCTCTTCGGCCAACACATGTCCGCGCCTTTCCACAGTTCTCCCTTCGGCAATGCGGGCCTGCGAGTCTTGATGGATGGAAGGGATTAGACGCTCAAATGGCTTACGAAAGGGCCGCAAAAGGAAGTTGTCGGTCGTTCGATCAGCTGTGCGCAGAGCAAAACTGCCAATGCTCACCGATCTCTGGAACGTACGGTATGAGAGCGTGAGCGCCGTGCGCTCACTCCACATAAGGGATCCAATAAGCCAGTAGCGAAAGACCGTCTCGATGGTCTCTTCAGCCTGATCGATCTGCTTGTCGAGGTCAAACTCTTGCGGATTCCGGCTGATCTCATCGTCGTAGTAGTGAACTCGCTCCATCACTTCCTGAAGCCCATAGCTAGCAAGGCCGACCAGAAACTGAGATAGGAGCTGCACATTTTCGAAATCCGGGACATCGCCAGGGCTCGACTCAATGTTCGAGTCCGCCTGGACGCCTCCACTTGACGCAGATTCGGTGGCGGTCCCGGCCGACTGAGCATCACTGGCGGAAGACGGTTCAACAGATGCCGGCGACGGGGATCCTGATTGCGGCGCTATCGGCGGAGCACTTGAGGTTGCAGATGGCGCCCCCGGCCTTGGTCGTCGACTGGAATCTGTCCACCCGTCGTCTGCCCGCCACCCGACATCCGTGTTCGTTTCAGCGAAACACCCGTTAAGCCAAGCGAGATCTGGGTACGATCTACAAGCATATTGGCATAGCGATCTTGCTCAAGATTTGGCTCTTCGGGCGGCAATATTTCGACGACGGGTTGCGGGGTGGATTCAGTGGCTTGCGCCGCCGACGCACCAGCCCCATCAGGCTGAGCTTCGCCCTCCGACCCGTCAACAGGCGAATCGGCTCCGTTGGATGGAGCGACGGATCGATTGGAAACCGATGTTGGGTCCAAAGCCGATTCTTGTGCTTCTGATTGACTCATAGCATTTGCTCCTTGCGGCATCTCAATGACCCTCATTGTAGCACAACAGACAGGCCGCCGCGATCCCGAACGCTATCAAAAAGCGGTTCGCGTCTACAGTTGATACTGACACAGTGTTACGCTACGGAGTAGCTGTCGGGCTGGCCGTCGGCAAGGGCGTAGCTGTCGGCTCCACCGATTCGATGTTGAACGCCTCCAGAAACGTGGCGTCGATCGTCACAGGCGCGCCGACTGCTTCTCTCATCTCCGCTCTCAGATCGTCCAAGAAACCCTCAGACAAGCTATGTCCATCGTAGACATACACGGTGGAAGAGAGCCGATACCTGCCGGCTGAGTATGCAGCCGTCGTCGTCTGCGCTTCCCCGCCCCGATCCAAAATAGCGGCATCAAACATATCCATCAAAGTGGCGCGTTGCTCAACATTCGCCAGATCGTCTCGCCACGCTGGAAGCACGGTTATGTCAATCTCGACAGCCCCCCCAACGGCCTCTTCAAGATCCGCTTCCAGACTAGCCAGACCCTCTGAAGAAAGATCGGAGCCAGGATAGGCCAGCGCCATTGCAACAATACGATGGTAGCCCCGCTCTCTAGCGACGTCGATCTCGATGATTTGAGCAGATTGTCCGACAAGCAGTTCAGCAAACGTCTCTTCGATCCGTACACGTGCTTTGTCTTGACTGACCGTGATCCAAGTCGCCACCGTCAGGACAACAACAATGATGAGCAGCGAGATGATGGTGCTGCGCATGCTGCGGAGCATCTGCCCGCTTTCGAAATGTGGAGGATGGAAACCAAGGATCAAGAATGTCAAAGCCGCAGCGAACACGATTGCCGTCAGATTGGTCAAGAAGAGCAACAATGCGCCGACCGCAATGTCCAACTGGGATACCCCGATCCCATATCCGACCACACAGAGGGGCGGTACCAGCGCCGCGGCAATGGCAACACCGGGGAGTGCAGCAGCGACCTCTTTGCGGCTGACTGCATAGCCGGCGGCAGCGCCTGAAGCCAATGCAACCATTAGGTCGAGCACATTGGGTGAAGTACGCGCCAATATCTCGTTGGTTGGTGCATCGATCGGCGATATGATCACAACCACGGCCCCGACGACAATTGCCGTCGTCATGCCCTTGAGTGTGGCCTCAAGTCCAAGACGGACCGTTGCCGACTCGCCAACGGCCATCCCCATGCCCATTGATAGGATGGGACTCATCAAGGGCGCAACCAACATGGCGCCAATGATTACAGCACCGCTGTTTTGCAGCAGACCGAGGCTGGCGATGGTCGATGATAGAAAGATAAGGACGAAGAAGTCAATAGAGGGCACAGCGCCGGTTCGCATCTGTCTCAGAACGGTCTCGCGACGTTCCGGCGTCAGCGTGGGTAGCCGGTCAGCAAAGCGATCGATGGCTCGACGCAATGCGGGGAAACGGACCGGCTCAACATTTCGCACAAGCAAGCCGGTGCGATCCTCGTGTTCCAATAGCTCCCTTGCAAGGCCACCGAAATGGGCGCGTTCGGGCATCTGATTCTTGGATGCTCCAACAATCAACAGGTCCGCATCTCGAAATCGATTGGCCACGCCGCCGGCCACAGCCGGCGCATTCACAACCTGCGTCACCACGGCGGACGCGTCACTGATCTCGGCTGCCGCCACTGTTCTCTCAAGCAGATCCTCAGCTTTGGCTGTCTGCTCAGAAGAGGCTGTACCGCGGGCCACAGTGATAAGATGGATCTTCCCATCCTCCTCATCGAGAACATTACCGGCAAGTTCAAGACCCGAGACCGCGCTGGTTCCCCCGCCTGTGGCCACAACGATCTGCTGGATTTCATCGGGCAGAACACCGCGCAGAACGGCCACATTACATTCGGCATAGGCGACCAATTCATCGATCGCCGGCTCAGAATCTGCCTGTTCCTGACCGAGGTTGATGGCCTGATCACCATCCTCTTGCTGTCCAGTTCCCGGCCAGCCGAGAACCAGCCACCCGGCTCTCTCGTCGTGAATCGCCTCGATGAGACCGTCCGTAAACGATGGCGCCAGGCGGACAGTCGGGCGGATCGAAGCGCCATAGTCATGCTCCGCTAATTCATCGGCCAGCGCTTTCCACTCAACATAAGCGACTTTCTGCCATCCGGCCTGATTGCCGTACTCCGGCAGATCGACGATCTTCAGCGCGACAACGTCGCCTCCTGTGGAGATCGCCAACTTGGATGCCAACCGCAGAAGGCTTCCATTCGACTGTGAGTTGCCGATGCCGACGATAACGTTGGCTTGCGCGGCGTTCGGCTCGGGCAAGACGGACGCCGGCAGCGGGACGAAATCTTCTTCATCTACGACGACTTGTTGACGTCGCAAGCTCTGCCCGGTTGCGCGTGCATGGACGATGTAGTAAATGCCGCCAATTGCCAGCCAGCCGGTCGCAATCAGCCATACCGTGGTCGACAGGTTAAAGGGCATCAACAGCCCGACAGCAACAGTCAGCCCAGGAAAGAGAGGATGAAATGGCAGTACGACAGGTCGCTTGGGCGGTAGGTTTGGGCTTGCAGAAAAGAGATCCGGCAGGTGGATGAACGCCGCCGACCACAAGAACGAGATTGCTGCCAGTCCGATCAATGTTCGGAATGGCGCAAAGATAATCAAACCCAGCGAGAGCGCTGCTCCCAAAAGAATCGCCGGCAATGCAGGGTTGTCCAACTCCGGCAGGTATTGCATCACATTCGGGACAAACCCGTCACGTGACATGCTGTCCAGTAGCTGAGCACCGGCAGCCATCGCCCTTTCACCGGCGATGCACGTAATGGCCAAACCGGACAGGAGATAGAAGAGCAGCGTGAGGTCTCCTGACAGAATATCGATAGAGCCGAGCACATCGACAAGCGGCAGCGTTGGATGCAGCAATGCCCCGTTGTACAGATTGACTGCCAAACCGGCAAACGAGCCCAACAGACCCAGACCTATGACCGGCAAGGTGAGTGCCCAACGCATATTAGCCATCGGCCGTTGAAGCTGAGCGCGTGTGCTGAGAACCAAATAGAGACCCCAAAGGCATGAGGTCATCAGTGTAACCGTTTCAAGAATGAGTAGAGAGGAAGGAAGTGGCCGGGCTGATTGCACGCTTGATGCCGGAAACACAATGCCCAAGAGTACAACAAGGAGCAAAATGCCGACGCCTGCTGCCGTGATCACAAAGCGCCGAGACCAGTTGATGCGCTTTTTCAGCAGCGTATAGATCATGATACCAGCGAGGCCAAGAGCGGCTAGCCATACGCGGTCGAAGGAAAGCTCGAAGCCCGTGGCCAGATAGAGCGTTTCCAGATAGAAGGAGATTCCCCAGGAAAGCAACGCCACTAACACTGCATAGCCGCCAAGCAGCAACCATCCGCTGAAAAAGCGGTGCCAAAGGAAGCGATTTGTCCGCGCCAGCTGATAGGCTCCACCCGCGCCCGGCACAGAGATCGCCCGTTCAAGAAATGTGAGGATAAAGGGAGCTGAAACAAGAGCGAGTACAAGGTAGGCGGGCCCAATCCGACGAGCAGTGAGGCTCACGAATTCGCCCAATAGCGTGAAGACGCCCAGTCCAACCGTTGCAGCGAGGCCCAGCGCCACCACCCAGGGGAGATGTAGGACGCGGCTCATCGCGCGGTGCCGAATTGCTGGAACGCATTTCATTCGAGGAAGGGGCCATAGAAAACCTGTAAGGGTATATGCTTGATACGAGCGGTTAATGACAAGCAGTCCGCAGTACTCAGCCCGGACCAGCTTGAATGTGGCAGGTGAGGTTTGAAAATGGCTGACATTTTCAGATAGATTCTACGTGATTTGCCTGGAGTTGTACAGCACTATGATCTTTGATCGCCTGTCCCTACCGTACTCAGGGGAGACCAACAAAAAAAGCGGGGAAGAACTTGCAAGTTCTTCCCCGCTTTTTTTTGTTGGTCAGCGCGTTCTACCTGAATCGATTATGTCAAACGATTCGAGCCATCCTACTGAAACTCGTCAACCAGCGCTAAACCGGATAGACGTCTTCACGAGATCACGGTTTTTGCAAGCGCTTCAATCTAGAAGCTGTTTGTTAAGCCCACATGTGTACGCCGGCATTCCGGGATTGAGCCACCCGAAGCTCCATTTTCAGACTATGGTTTGGCTCAATCCCGGAATGCTGAATGGTGCACTCATCTTTACAAACGGCTTCTTAGGGGTCGGTCGTGCCAGGCAATGGAACAGCTTCACCCTCAGCCACAATCGTAATTGGCATGGTGGCGACACCGGAAAGACCTGCACCGTCAACGACGGTCAGAGTGACCTGATAGGGTCCCGGTGCAACATAGGTGTGCTCGGCAACCGCACCGTCCGCAACTGTTCCGTCGCCGAAGTCCCACTGATAGGAGACGATCGGCGTAATCCCCGTCGAACTACTGCCGTCAAACGTGATGACTTCACTGACAGCGGCAGACGATGGGGCAACAATCCCCGCCACAGGCACCGCTGCGGTCGGTTCAGCAGTCGGCTCCTCGGTCGGCACTTCGGTTGGGGCCTCAGTCGGAATTTCAGTCGGGGCCTCAGTCGGAATCTCGGTCGGAATCTCAGTCGGAACCTCAGTTGGTACGTCCACTGACGAGACCCGAACCTGCTGTGTTGCACTCCCGGTCAGTCCGCGGTCATCTGTCAGTGTCAAGAGCACAGTGTAGGTGCCCGCCTGGGAGTAGACATGGGTTGTTGGGCTGCCGGTGGACGTACCGCCATCGCCAAAATCCCACTCGGTCTTGTTGATGTGACCACCCGACGCCACGGTTGAGCCGGTGGCGCTGTAAGTCAGCTCTTGTCCAACCTGGGCTTCTGTCGGGCCGCTGATCACTGCGCTGGGCGCCTCAGGCAGCGCCTCGCCCCGGTAGCCGATATTGACAGAAATCAGCGCACCGCCGACCTTTTCGAAGTACTCGACACGGATGGCATGCGCACCTGCGCCGACTTCAACTTCAGCCGTGTAGTTTCGCGCCTGGCCCTCGGCCCAACCATTAATGATCAGTTGCTCATCCACCCAGACGCGCACACCGTCGTCCACCCAGACCGTGAAGACATAGACGCCGGCCTGAGCATTGCGGTTGATCGTCCATCGCACGGAGAAATCATCGTTGGGGATCTCTGGAGCAGGCGAACCAGAACCCCAGTTGAAGTTAATCTCGGGGTCATCACGCACCAGGACCGGATTGCCGCTGAGGCTCGGGTTGTCGAAGTATTCACCCTTCCAACCAGTGATTGCGATTGGCGGTGCGGTGGTCGGTGTGGGCGCAATCGGCGGCTGCACAACAGGAATGCCATCCGTATTTGATGCCGTCACCAGGTCAGCCGTCACCCAGCCGACGCCGTTTCCGGTGCCAGGTAGCGAGATAGCCCACCAGTCACTGGCAGCGTTCTGACCTACAACCAGAGCCGTGTCACCTTCATTCAGGAGACCAATGATGGGGAAAGCAGTGCTGGGACCGCTACGAATATTGACGGGCACATTGGCCGTGACCGACGGCTCGCCGGCCACTGGGGTCGGCACGACGATGATAATTCCGCCATCACCTGGCCCCACCTCAGCACCTGGCGTCGGTGTTGGAGCAATCGGCTGCTCAATAACAGGGGCATCAGGGGTTGGCGTTTCGTCAGTTGCCGAACCGCCCGATCCGCCGGACAGTTGCATAAAGATAAGAACGAGCAAAAGCACGGCAATGACTACCCCAATGCCAATACCGACCTTCAGGCCGGTTGACATACCTTCTGAACTTGCGGACGCTGAAGTCGGCTCACTTGATGGAGTCGGCTCGCCCGGCCCATCCTGTGGTTGGCCACTTTCTGGTTGTTCATCCATGATACTGTTTCCTTTCGGTCTTCTGCTGTCTGTAGAGCTGTATTTGGTACTTGCTGTCTGTCGTCGCCGCGTCTTGCTCACGATGCAGACTGTACGTTGGATCTTCTAGCTGAAACATATTCTACCCAAAATAATATACAAACCCATCGACCAAGCCGCCCATCTCTGGATGGACGGATCTACCTATGCCGGGCGCCGAACGCATCTACTGCCATGGCCACGCGCATGCGTTCGTCAAGATCGATTTGTGACCTCTACACCCGTTGAACGACGGATTCGAGCGAGAGGTTCGCCCCGATTTAGTGCACGACAGTTCCGCTACTCGGTCCTCGCAGCGCGCAATCGCACACAACCAAGCAAGAAAACGCCCGGATGGCGAAATCCGGGCAAGTTCTGAGTGTAATTCAGATCGCGGTCAAATCGCAAGAATCAGGTCGTCAACCTCATCTCGATTCCTTCTATTCCGGTTTCGTGGACCAGCGTCGCCGCGCCCACTTGTAAATCTCTATGATGACGAAGACCACCGCGCTTGCGGCCAGACTGATGGCCAAATCCCGTGCGCCCAGTGCCTCGGTGCCGAACACTTGCTGCAGAAAGGGTACGTAAATCACGGCCAACTGCAAGACGAAGGTCAGCAGCACCGCCCAGATCATCATCATGTTCGAGAAGATACCGATACTGAACAATGATTCTCGATTCGAACGAATGGCCATCGCGTTGCCCATTTGTGAGAGCGTCAACGTTGTGAAGACCATCGTCTGCCACACGCCGTTCGGATCGATGGACCAGTAGACATAGCCGACTGCCAGAGAAACGATGCCCATCAGAATGCCGATCCAGATAATCTCATAGCCGATGCCGCGGCTGAAAACACTCTCAGTCGGCTTGAAGGGCTTGCGTGTCATGATGCCCTTCTCTTCCGGTTCGACGGCCAGCGCCAGATCCAGGCAGACCGTCAGTCACCAGGTTGACCCAGAGGATCTGCAGCGGCAACAGCGGCAGCGGCATGCCGAAGAACGGGGCAATCAACATCAGGAAAATTTCGCCAATGTTGCTGGACAACGTGTATTTGATGAACTTGCGGATGTTATCAAAGATGACACGGCCTTCTTCGACAGCCGCCACGATGGTGGCGAAATTGTCATCAAGCAGAATCATGTCCGCTGCCTCTTTGGAAACATCGGTGCCGGTAATGCCCATGGCCACGCCGATATCAGCCTGCTTCAGCGCAGGTGCATCGTTGACGCCGTCGCCGGTCATGGCAACGATCTCGCCCTGGTCTTGTAGCGAGCTGACGATGTCAAGCTTGTGCTCCGGCGCCACGCGGGCGTAGACCGAGACGTCATGGACGACCTGATCGAGCTCGCCACGTGACATATTGGCCAGCTGACGGCCACTGGTGAAGGCGTCGTTGTCGACAATGTGAAGATCCTGGGCGATGCGCAGCGCCGTCAACGGATGGTCCCCGGTGATCATGATCGGACGGATGCCCGCCTCACGCGCAGTTAGCACGGCAGCCTCCACCTCAGGACGCGGCGGATCCATCATGGCGACCATGCCGATGAAGATGGCGTCCTCCTCCAGCGCCTCGGTTATCGCCGGCAATTCGGAATCATCCCACATCCGCGCGGCGACACCCAGCACGCGCTGACCCTCGGAAGCAAATCGCTCGTTGGTCTCGAGAATCCTCCGGCGCAGCTCGTCATCCATGGGCACGACCTCTTTATCGATCAGCACCCCAGATGTTATGTCAAGCAAATTGTCGACAGCGCCCTTTGTGAAAAAGACATAGGGTGCATTGGTCCAGGGCGAATCAAACTGCTTCGCCTCTGCACTCATCTGATGGACGGTCGTCATGCGCTTGCGTTCCGACGTAAAGGGGATTTCACCGACGCGGGGCCATTCGGCGCGCAGTTCTTCAGTGTCCCACCCCAATTGGTCGGCAGCCAGCACCAGCGCCCCTTCGGTCGGGTCACCGATGGCATGCTCATTGCCCTCTTCATCTCGATCCAGCACGGCATCGTTGCACAGAACACCGGCGCGCACAACCACGCTGAGCGCGGCCAGATCGGCAGGCGAGTCATTGGCAAGCCGAGCGCCAAGCAATTCGCCGGTACGATTGTTGAGGGTGTCGAAGTCCTGGGTATTGCCGGCGACATCGAGCAATGTCACCGTCATGCGGTTCTCGGTCAAGGTGCCGGTCTTGTCCGAACAGATAACGGTCACGGATCCGAGAGTTTCCACAGCAGGCAGTCGGCGCATCAATGCATTGCGCTTCAGTAATCGCTGCGAACCCAATGCCAGCGTGATGGTCACAACCGCAGCCAAACTCTCGGGGATGGCAGCGACTGCCATACTGACGCCGGTGAGGAAGAGCGTTTCCCAATCGGTGCCAAGTTGAATACGCCCGATCATCACAACGACGATGATGATGCCCAATGCCGCCCAGGCAAGCGTCTTGCCCAGTTGATCCAGCCGGCGTTGCAACGGCGTCTTCTCGCCGTCCACGCTCTGGATCATGGTGGCGATCTTGCCCAATTCGGTTTCCATGCCGGTCTCGGTCACCACATAGGAGCCACGTCCGTAGGTCGCGACCGTGCCCATGTAGAGCATATTGACTCGATCACCGAGCTGCGCGTCTTCATCCGCGATGGGATCGGCGTGCTTTTCGACCGGTTCAGATTCGCCGGTCAGTGCCGCTTCGTCAATTTTCAGATTGATACTTTCCACAACGCGTCCATCGGCCGGAATCAGATTGCCGGCTTCGAGCAACACGATGTCCCCGGGAACAATCTCCAAGGAAGGGATTTCGGCCACCTTGCCGCCACGACGTACACGCACCGTCGGTACGGACATACGCTTGAGCGCAGCCATAGCCTGCTCAGCCTTATACTCCTGGCTGAAACCGAGGATAGCGTTGAGGATCACGATGATCATTATCACTGTCGCGTCAAGCAAATGACCAAGCAAGGCAGAGATCATAGCGGCAACGATCAGAATGATCACCATGATCTCTTTGAACTGGGCAAAGAAGATCGACCAGGGGCTCTTTACGCCCGTTTCGACCAATTCGTTCGGCCCATACTTTTCCTGCCGCTTCTGCACTTCGGCCACGGGCAGCCCAGTTTGGGCGTCAACACCAAGTTCAGCCGCGGCCTCTTGACCGTCAAGCCGATACCATTCCATTTTAGTTCCTTCTAGTGATTTCCTGTGCTTATGAATGCAGTTCCAATGTAGGCGCCATTCGAGTATAAGTTGGGACTGTTGAGTTAGCCCCGTCCATGACACTGCTTATACTTCCGACCGCTGCCGCACGGGCAAGGATCATTGCGATTGGCACCCTCAAATGCCGCAGCCATCTGCCGATCGCGTTCGGCAATCATGCCGATGATCTCAGACGGCGCTCGATTCTGGCGCAGTAGGTCGGCCATCGCGCGCATTGGGCCGTCAATGTGATTGAAGAAGGCACGATAGCTGGGACAAAGGTAATTAAGTCCCGGTTCTCCATCGGGCGTCTCGACAAATCTATTCTTTGGGCAGCCGCCATGACAGACGAATCGAACCTCGCAATCAATACAATACTGGGGAAGCGTATCCAGTTTATCCTGGCCAAATTTGCGCTGCTTTGGCGATGAGATGAGCTCAATCATCGGTGTATCTGCGATATTGCCGAGCAGATAGTCCGGCTCAACAAAGTGATCGCAGGAGTAGACGTCGCCATTGTGTTCGATGGCCAGTGCAGTGCCGCAGGTGGGCGAAAAGACACATAGACCCGACGGCTGTCCGACCCAGGCCGCCAGCGAAACGTCGAATAGCTGGACAAAAATGCGTCCGACATCATGCCGAACCCATTCGTCAAAGATCTCAATCAGAAAACGGCCATATTGGTCGCTGCTGACGGAACGATCGGTGAGATCGCTTCCCTGCTGGAAACCGGTCTCATTGTCACGCTCTACGATGGGAATGAACTGAATAAACTGGGTGCCGACCACATCGCGGATGTAGCGATAGAGTTCGAGACCACGTTCGGCATTCGCCGCATGAACGGTCGTGAGAATGTTGAACTCGACTTCATGATCTTGCAGCAGCTTGGCCGCCGCAAGCACCTTGCCCGAAGTCGGCGCGCCGCCCTTGTCAACACGATAGGCGTCGTGCATTTCGGGCGTTCCATCCAAGCTCAGCCCAATCAGGAAGTTGTGTTCTTTAAAGAACTCGCACCATTCATCATCCAGCAGCGTGCCGTTGGTCTGCATGGAATAGAGGATCTGCATCCCGGGCTTTCGATATTTTTCGGCATATTCAACGGAGCGCCGGAAGAACTCGACACCCATAAGCGTCGGTTCACCGCCCTGCCAGGCAATGTTGACTTCAGGAACTTGCTGCCCTTCAATATATTGCCGGATGTAGGTTTCGAGTAGGTCATCAGCCATCCTGAAACGGCTTCCAGGATAGAGCATCTCCTTGGAAAGGAAGAAACAGTACTTGCAGTCGAGGTTGCAGATGGCCCCGGTCGGTTTGGCCAGCAGGTGAAAGGCAGGTGGTGCAGTTAGCGGTCGAGACATAATCTATCCGTTGGTCTGGAGCCGAGACGTGACAAGATCTCGGCAATCTTGGAATATCATTCGCAAAGTGCTTGGCCGTTCCCAGAATCGAGGATATTAACCAAGCAAGAACAGAATCACCAATAGTATACACGAACAGAGGTGGGCGAAACAGCAGTCAAGGAGTGCTGGGCCTGCCCATGGTTAGAACCTCTCGTGCGGCGCCCTGTTCAGAAGCAAAGTATCTAGTTCTGGCGTTTCCTATGGTTTGGACTGACCGCCCGGTGCTGAAGCCACCGGGCTATGGAGCGACGCCCCTTGAAAGGGGCTGAATCGGCATTGACCAAGCCCCCTTCAGGGGGCGTCGCTCCATAGCTCCTTCCATTTATGGCGGAGCGGATATCGCCACCACAGAAAACGCCAGAACAAGCAAAGTGTTCTACGCAAGCAATCCAAGGACAGTGTAGCGCACGAACCGCCGGACGCTCGCAATGCGAGCTCGGTCCGATCACGAACCGTCAACGGTTACGATGAGAATGGTGTCAACCGTCTGGTTGCCGGCATCCTGCACGGCCAGGACAACCTCGTAGGTGCCAGGCTCGAGGTATTGCAGACCGACCTGAGCATCTGTCGATGGTGGCTGACCGTCGCCGAAATTCCAGAAATAACTCTGAATCGGTTCACTACCTGCCGTAGAACGGGTCGCGTCAAACGTAATCGTCTCTCCAAACGGCGCTGTTACCGAAGGCTGGCCATTTTCGTTGATCACGGGCTGAAGCGGGTTGTTGTCAACGATGGCGACGATGACAGCAGTTGGCGGCACGTAGAAGTCCGGGGTCGGCGTGGGCAAGGGGGACTCAGCCTGGCTCGCCTGAGGCGGCTCCGGCATTGGTGTTACCGTTGGCACGGCAATCTCAGGCGTGGGCACAACTGCCTGTGGCGTAGGCAACGGCGATGTAGGTTGAACCAGATTTGAGGGTGGTGAAACCGGTGTCGGCGTGGCCGGCCCCACAGCACCAGCCGTTGGCGCGAAGATCTGCACGTACTTGCTTGTGGATCCCTGCACACCTTGATCATCGGTCAGTGTCAGCATCACCGAGTAGACCCCCGGTGCGCCGAAGATCTTGTCCACAATGATCGCATTGGCGCCGGTGCCGTCGCCAAACTGCCAGTCAAAGCGCGTGATCGGATTATCCGAAATGGACGCACGGGCATCAAAGTTGATCAGTTGCCCAACAGTGCCCTGATCGGGAGAACGAATGACTGCAACCGGTGCAGAGGGAGAAGCCGGTCCGGTTGACGTTCCGACGGCTTCGTCAATAACCCGAACTTGCAGCGTTGTGCGCGCTGTTTCACCTTGTTCATCCGTGACAGTCAATGTCACATTGTAGGTGCCCGCAGTCAGGTAGGCATGGGCTACCGTGGGGCCGGCAGCTGTAGTGCCGTCGCCCAGATCCCAGGCATATGCCACCAGCGGCGTCCCATCAGCACTCGTCGATCCGATGCCATCAAAAGTGATAGGGACGTTGACCTGTGCCCGGGAATCCCCCACGATTACAGCCGTTGGTGGCGCTGATCCATCGATAGGCACCAGTTCAAACGAAATCGCTGCATTGCCGCGCAGATAGACGTATTCAACTCGAATATCACGGTACCCATCAGCCTTGAACTGGCCAACCGCGGATAGCGAACGGGCACTTACCTCACCCCAATCATCAATCAGCAGTTCGCCGTCGACCCAGAGCCGGGCTCCGCCGCTCACCTCAAGATCATACCGATACTCGCCGGCGAATAGGAACTGGCGCCTTTCCCAGCGTACCGAATAACCGTTGCCGGAAAGACCCGGTACCGGCGGCTCGTCACCCCACACGTACCTGATCGACTTTTCGTTGCGAGAGACAACGGGCGTACCGCTCAGATCAATGCTATCAAAATACTCAGCTCGCCAGTCAGGGTAAACATTGAGCCTGCCGATTGTCAGCTTGGCAAGGGCGTCGGCTTCGGCCTCGAAATATTCCATGCGGATGTTGTGCAGTCCGCGGACCACGTTGACGTCTACAATATAGTTGCGAGCCGGCCCGACGGACCAGGCATCCAGCACAAGGACATCATCGACCCAGAGTCGAGCGCCGTCATCCACCCAGATCGAAAACCGGTAGGTTCCAGCCGGCAGATCCGGCGTTGCGGTCCACCGTACAGAGAAGTTATTGGGATTGACAGCGGGATCTGGAGATCCGTCCCCCCAGTCAAAGTCGATGACAGGATCGCTGCGTACCAGTGTCGGATCGTTCTGTACCGCGCGGTTGTTGAAGTACTCGCCCGTCCACCCAATATCGGTCACTGGGAGAGCCGTTATCGGCTCCAACTCACAGGCCAAATTCACCGTCGTCGAGGAGAGCGGAATCAACGGATCTCCGCGCGATAAACTCACGCATGATCGGCGCGAGATCGGGTATGGCCTCGCTCAGAAAATCATGGGCACCACAGCCGACGACAACATGCTGACCATTGACGAGACCGGCCAGCACAGCGTCGCCGTTGGCGACCGGCGTGTGACTATCCATTTCGCCGCTGATCAGCAACGTCGGAACGTCTGAAACCACCCGCAGGCGATATTCATCGCCGATATCCAGGGGACTATCGCCAGCCGCAGCAACTGGATCGCAGATCTCAAAGGCTACGCCATTGGCAGCGTCGCCCAGCAGCGTCTGCGTAGACTCGGCCTCCACGCGTGACCGACGCTCCTCGCTTGTGCCTGATGCACACTTGGATAGCACGGGCGTTAGCGTCTCACCTATCCCACCGCGCCAGGCCAGGGCCTGCTCAGCCAACCACGTAAAATCACCATTGTCCATGTTGAAATAGTGGGCGGGCAGAGCAAACTGCTCCGAGCCACCAAGGGCCATGGCAGTGGCATACTGTAGATCCAATTCTCCAACAGTGACCGTAACTGACTCTCCCGTTACCGGATCGATCACCTGCGATGTGACCGTCTGGCTTTCAAGACGGTTCAGTACATTCCCGACCAATGCCAGAAAATCGGGAATCTGTGCATTCAGTTGAGCATCAGCACGCACGAGCTGATCCAGTCTTTCCAGTCCTGACTGCAGATCGCTGGGCAACTTCATGGTCTGATCCGGCCCTAGGATCTGGGCAAAGAGCGCACGGTCAACCGAGTCGCCGTAATCACGAATATATTCCAGGCCAATCTGCACACCCAGATCGACACCGGCCAATCGGATTTGCCCGTATCCTAATTCCTCACGTAGTTGGTTGACATCGCCGGCGATCTCGCGCACGTTGTAGCCTGACAAGTCACTGCCGTTACCCGCCCAAAAACCGGCGCAACGCGAATAATATCGGCCAATCTCCTCAGAGATCTGCTCAAGATCGGCAGGTTTCTCCAAAGTCAGATCAATGCTGCCGGCGCATTCAAGGTGGGGTTGCCCGGACGCCATCCCTCTCTGCCCAACCAGAATGACGTCTGACGCGTTGACCATCAAAGCGACCAACGGCAACGCCTCTTCAATCCTGGCCAATGGGGCGAGAGCCAACTGATCCTCTCCGATCAACATGAAGACGGGCGGCAGTGGATTCTGGGCAGTGGTGCGGAAGCGCACGAAGGGAACAAGAATTTCGCCCCCAAACGCAATCGGAGAGCTTGATGCGGTTGTCGAAATCGTTGTGGTGTCCGTCGCCACGAGTGCGGCGTCAGCCGGAGAAAGTGCGGCAGACATCTCGCCAACCGTGTCGCTAAGGGTTGAGGTCATGGTCATCGATGCGGTAGCGGTCGCTATTTGCGTATCGGTCAACATCGCTGTATCGGTTAACATCGCCGTGCCGGTCAACATCACAGTCTCGGTTAACATCGCCGTCCCAGTCAACATCACAGTCTCAGTTAACATCACAGTCTCGGTCAACGCCATGCTACCAGTCATCGAAGGTGACAGGGGCCCGAATGTCGATCGATTTTCCGGCGCCAGCATACTAATCCAGTCGGCCACAACAGGAAGCTGGTTCTCTGTTTCCACCAGATACGGGCTAATGTGGGGTGTGACCGGCGCCTGCGCCATAGCCGTGGCCATAGTCACGCTCGCGCCGACAATCGTTAGAAGGGCCAGAAATAGGCGTTGGAATGAACGAATCCACGCTATTGTTCGCATCTCACACACTTTCCTCGGATGAAGCAGTCAGAACCGACGTAACAGAACCAATTCTCATCGGAATGATCTCTAACCAAAACGCCATTTTGTCCAACAAGAAAATGGCCGCCGGACGCGTCCGGCGGCCATTTTCATCCAGATCAATGATGCAATGGCGAACTGACAATGAATCGCCCAATTTCGCCTCAATCGTACTCCCTATTCAAACGTTAGCAAGACGCCGTAGATCAGGACCTTGCCGTCGACAGAACGGCTGGAACGGGCCGTGCCTCCGCTCAATGGTGAGTCGGCCGCGGCCAGCACCGGCGGCAGTTCACCGGAGGGAGGTAACATGCCCTGCATGACGCCGGCGGTTCCACCCAAATTATTGAACATGATGACGCTATCGTTAGCAGGAGATAGAGACGCCGTCCAAGGCGAGTAATAGCGGAAGGGGATTCCGTCTGCGGTCGGATCAAACAGCGCATCCAGAGATTCAACGCTGCTGAAGTCAACGACCGGCGTGATCTCGCCGCTGGCAACGTCTACGTTGTAGTAGACCTGGAGCGGTGCGTGCGTGTCGTTGCTGAATGTGTTCACCACGACAGCGCCACTATCACCAGTCCAGGAGAGACCCTGGGGCACGCCTGGCAGATTCTGCCAGACCGGGTAGGCTGCCTGGAAATCGTCGTTGGTCATCAGCATCTGCGGTTCGGCTTCGACATCAGCAATATCGATCACCCACAGGCCGTTGTTTGTGACGCCGAAGTTGACCACCTCAGTAAGAGCTGCAGCAACCTTGGTGCCATCCGGGGAGAGTGCGGACATACCATCCATGCTGATATAGTTAATATCATAAAGCGGAAGCTGACCCGCCATCACCTCGGAGAGGTCACGCACCTCAACAGCTTCTCCTTCGTTTGGATCAACGCTGTAGATCGCCGTCAGGAATTCGGAATCACCCTGGGGAACAACGCGCCAGAAATAGATCTGTCCATCAACCTGGCTCCACATGGGCATGATGTCCAATGCGTAGCTGCCAGGCTCTGCCTGGACGTAGCTGCCGGTTACGCCGTCATCCGTGCGATTGACAAACGAACCGTCGGCAACGTTGAAGACCCAGATATCGCTCTCGTTTCCCAGCGTGACAGGACTCTCGGTGAAGGCAACCTGCGTGCTGTCAGGCGACCAGTAGAGTTGATACGGGTAGCCCTGGTACTCTTCAGGCACATCCGTACAGGTCTTGTCAGCATTGGAGAACGTAAAGAGACAGAACTGACCGGGGGCTCGTCGCTTGGAACCCGACTGAGCCCACACAATATAGTTGCCGTCAGGTGAGACTGCCGCAAATGCAGGGCTGTTCTCATTGATAATCTCTGTGAGCTGACGCGCACTGACCAAAGTGAGCTCGCCTGATGGGCCGGAAAGCGCTTCTTCGGCAACGGCCTCTTCTTCAGTGGCCTCTTCAGCAGCAGCCTCTTCCTCAGTGGCGTCTTCAGCAGCAGCCTCTTCCTCAGCAGCCTCTTCCTCAGTGGCCTCTTCAGCAGCAACCTCTTCCTCAGTGGCTTCCTCGGCAGCAGCCTCTTCCTCAGCAACCTCTTCCTCAGTGGCCTCCTCGGCAGCAGCCTCTTCCTCAGCAACCTCTTCCTCAGTGGCCTCCTCGGCAGCAGCCTCTTCCTCAGCAACCTCTTCCTCAGTGGCTTCCTCGGCAGCAGCCTCTTCCTCAGTGGCTTCCTCGGCTGCAGCCTCTTCCTCTGTGGCCTCCTCAGCAGCAGCCTCTTCCTCTGTGGCTTCTTCAGCAGCAGCTTCTTCAACCGGCGCCGGTTCCGGTGTAGCGGTCGGCTCTGGATCGTTGCGACCGCAGGCCGTCAACACGAGCATAAGTACTGAAACAAGCGCAACAAGCATTACTACCCTACGCTGTTTGATCATTGCATAACTCCTTATGTGTATCTGCAAATTCAACTTCACAGTTCTGTTTCTATTTGCTAAACGGCGAACCTATTGTCCGATTAGATTCACCATGAATCGACCAACTGCAGGCCCCAGTGTCAAATACATCGCAACACCGCCGACCGGGGTGGCGATGGCAACGATGGCCCAGACGATCGCCAGGATCCAGGGATGTCCATGATCGCTGGGTACAAACTCCACATCGGCGTCTGAGGGGAAATCGTCATCCATATCGACCACATAGCTGCCTGCGATCTTGTCGTGCCAGCCCTGACGCTTTTTATCAAAGGCAACCCAGACAAAGCCCAGCCCAAAAAAAAGTGAACTGATTATGAAACCGAAATAACGCAATAAAGCCTTTCCCTTTGACAATTTTCGGCCGTCACGACCAACAACGGTCATACCTAGTGTCGACTGCCCAATGCTCTGTCCATTGGCCGACCAACTCCCGATCCAATAGAAAAATGAGAAGGCAATACCGGTAATGGCGATGATTGGCTGAAGCAAGGTGTCCTGACTCTGAACAAACATATCAAAGAATAAGAAGACAAAGCCAATCAAGAACGAAACGGTAAAGGTCAAAAACGCGATGATGATGGCGTCGATCAGCATTGCACCGAGGCGACGGCCAAACCCAATCACTCGAACCCGATTTGACGCGTCAACAACTGCTCTATTAACGCTCATTGTTCAACCTTTCACTCTTGTACCGATGGATGTGGAAAACTACGCATGGGATGAAGATTGCACGAAAAACTTCCAGAAACCACGGGAATCATACCACAGCGATTGACCTTCCAACAAAGCTGTTTTCGTAAAGACAGAGAGATTGTGCCCGCCACGCTACCGGCCCATGCCGACACGTTCCTCTCAGTCTCCCTTCGTGAGTCAGCCAAGCCCTAGTTGAGCATTCCAACAGTCATCTGATAGAATTCAACACAGGGGGTTTGACGGCGCTCGGCCACCCTGAATGTCGATTGCAGGCAATCATCAAATTATGTACAGAATAGGCTTCTCGTGTATCGTTTTCTCTGGATAGCTGCCGGCGCAGCCCTGGGTGCAAACGCCCGCTTCTTGGTAAGCATCTGGGCAGCCGAACGCTTTGGTATTGCCTTTCCCTTTGGGACGTTTATTGTCAATGTAACCGGTAGCCTACTGCTCGGTTTTGTGCTTGAGCTAACCACCGCCCGCTTCATATCGTCTCCAGAGATGCGCCTCTTCATCGCGACGGGTTTTCTGGGCTCGTACACCACGTTTTCGACCTATGCCGTCGAAAGCTTGCTTCTCATCCGTTCCGGCAATGTTTGGCTTGGACTTGTCGATATTTTCGGCAACATCGCCATCGGGCTTCTGTTTGCGTTGCTCGGCATCTATTTAGCACGGCTTATCGGATTCTAGCAGGAGGTTTTTCTATGCAGATGCAGGGTAAAGCACTTTGCGTGGCAATCTACATCGGCGAAGATAATCGACATCAAGGAAAACCGCTCTATGTAGCCCTGCTTGAGTTTCTGCGAAGAGAAGGAGCCATGGGGGCGACCGTTAGCCGCGGCCTGGCCGGCTATGGCGCACGCAGCCGTATTCATACCGCCAATATCATCGAACTTTCATCCGACCTGCCGATCAAATTGGAATGGGTAGACCATTCTGAACAGATCGATAGGTTGATGCCATTGGTGCGAGCCATGGTCGGCGACGGGCTCATCACGATCAATGAAGTCGAGGTCATACAATATGCAGCCGGTCGTCGTCCCGATCCGTTGGAGCAGAGCGTCGGCAACATCATGCGCACGTCGGTGACAACGGTCGCACCGGAGACGCCCGTAGCCGGCATCATCACGCTGCTGATTGAGCGGGGCTACCGATGTCTACCGGTTGTGAACGCCGATCACTGTGTCGTCGGCATCATCACTGACGGCGATCTGCTCAAACACGCCAACCTGCTTGCGCGCCTGGGGCTGTACGGTACGATTCCTGCCGACAAGCTGCGTGCCCAATTTATTGAGTTAGCCTCGTCGCCAGTTACGGCTGCAGATATCATGACTGAGCCCGTCATCGAAGTTAGCGCAGATGAGACACTTCGAAAACTTATCGTCAAGATGAATCTTCATGACCTGAAGCGCCTGCCTGTCGTGGATGTCAAGCGGCCATCTGGTCGGTCTTGTCACACGACTGGACGTTCTACGTACACTCGAATACCATGGTTCGCTTGAGGACTCAGCGCAACAGGAGCGCCCTCGACATGGCAATTCCATCACCGAGTTGATGAACGCCTCTCCGTCCACCGTCGGGCCGGAGGCTTCACTGGAAGACGTCGTGGAAGCGCTCGAACGCTCCCACCAGCAACGCGTCATGGTCGTCGATAGCAGCAACAGAATAATCGGTATCATCACCGACGGCGACATAGTGCGCCGAAGCCAGGATCGTGAGGACCCAACCCTGCTGCACCGACTTCGCGGGCTGGTAACAGGAGAGACGACAACCGATCAAGCCATACTCAATCGGGATGAAACCGCGGCCGATCTCATGACCTCGCCCGTTTTCACCGTTACTGCCCAAGCGCCGCTAGATGAGGTGCTGCGGTTGATGCTACGTCATCAGATCAAACGGTTGCCGGTAGTTGATGATGAGAGACGCTTGATCGGGCTACTTGGCAGAACAAGTCTGCTCAATGGGATCGTTGGACAATCTGGACTGGAGACCTAATGGCTGTACAGGGTGCACGGTGGCGCCGGGCAATGCGTCGCCTGCTGGAAGTTGATCGGGCAGTGACGCCGCTTAATGACGAGGAAATCGAGGCCGAGGCAAAAAAGAACTATCGTTGGAATTTCGCAGTCAATTTCATGGATGGCGCGACCTTCTGGTTTGGCCTTAGCTTCATCTCCTATGCCACGATCTTACCCTTGTTTGTCAGTAAACTCAGCAGCAATCCCTTGCCCATTGCTCTGCTCGCAGTAATCGGCCAATCGAGTTGGTATCTTCCCCAGTTGCTGGCCGCCGGGCCGACCGAACGACTTGCGCGCAATAAACCGGTCGTGGTCAATCTCGGGCTTTTCACTGAGCGCCTGCCACTCTGGTTTCTGCCGCTTGCGGCATTGATCAGCCTATGGTCACCAACCCTTGCTCTGGTGATCTTTCTGCTGGCCTATACCGCCCACGGGCTGGGGGCCGGCGCTATCGGTCCTGCCTGGGCAGACATGCTCGCTCGCATCTTCCCGCTCGACAGACGTGCCCGCTTCTTCGGCATCACATCCTTCGTGGGCACAGGGCTGGGCGCAGTCGGCGCCATCTTCAGCGGATGGTTGCTAGGTGCATTCGTCTTTCCCATGAACTTCTTCTGGGCCTTCACCATCGCTGCGTTCTTCATTACGATCAGTTGGATCTTCATTGCGATGACGCGTGAGCCGGCCCACGTCGTGCCTGAGGCCGTCAAGCAGCAAAAGAGCGGCCAATCATTGCAGAAGATCATCGTTATCATTCGCGGCGACCGCAATTTCCGCAACTATCTGATCGCCCGGCTGCTCTCCAGTCTGGGCAACATGGCCGCCGGCTTTGTAACAGTTGCCGCCATCTATCGCTGGAATCTGGCGGACAGTACCGTCGGCTATTTCACTGCCGCGCTCTTGATCGGGCAGACCATTGGCAATCTGATCGCAGGCTTTATTGCGGACCGCTTTGGTCACAAACTGGCGCTCCAGACCGGACTGCTATCGTTGGCCGCAGCCTACGCACTGGCCTGGTGGGCGCCGGATCCGCTGCTCTTCAATCTAGTCTTCCTCCTGATCGGCATTTCGGGAGGCATCATGATTGTGTCCGGTATTCTCATCAACCTGGAATTCTCACGAGCGGAACATCGTCCGACCTATGTGGGCATTGCCAATACAACCATGGGGATCGGCGGAATCCTAGCCCCGCTCATCGGAGGAGCCATCGCGCTGATCGGCTACAATTCGCTTTTTGCCGTTTCAGCCTTCTTCGCGCTGTTTGCGCTCGGCATGATGGTATTTATCGTCAATGAACCGCGCAGCCAAACCGTACAGTTCGATGCAACAGCATCGATTGCTGCGTCTGGTGCAGCATCGGACGGCTAGGATTAGTTGCAGGCCCACGTGAAGGGTCAGATTGATGCGCCGATGGTACTGACCCGGTCCACGTGGGCGTGCACGCTGAACGGTGAGGGTAGCAAGAGTATTGATGCCCGTCGTGGCTTCAGTTTGGTTATTGAGGCTTGTCACGCTGCTCGCGTGACCGACCGAACCGTAGATCCAATTACGCCATCGTGTGTGCGTGGGGTTTTCGAGTGGAGTGTGCGGTGTCGTATTGTCATTTGGAGCGAAGCCTAGCAATACCGGACGAGCGCTAAAGGTTGCCCGAACGACGGATGCCGACGAAGAGATAGACGCCCATGAAAAAGGCGAGCATCAAGGCCAGGAAGCCAAAGACAGAGATGCCCCAGAGGGTCGGTGGCGCCTGCATGCTGAGCAGCAGAGATGAAGCGAGGATCAACGAACAGATGACAAGGGCGTAGATCAGCCGGTTGGTCGGGCCATCCAGACCACTCTGCTGTACCTGAATCCTGAGTTCGCCGCGCTCAATTCTGCCCATGATGTTGAAGAGATCGCGAGGCATCGATCGAAATAGGCGATCATAGTCACGATAGACACGCATGCTCTGGCGCAGCAATCGCTCCGGAGAAAAGCGCTTCCAGATCAACTCATTGCGATAGTTGCCCATCGCCTCGGTCAAGTTAAAATCCGGGTCCAGCAGGCGGGCAGTTCCCTCCAGCTGACCAATCACGATCAACAGCATGCTGACTCTTCCGGGAACGGCCAAATAGTAGCGACGAATGATGCTAAACATGTCCGTGAAGGCACGGCTGATCTCCAGCTCAGCGCCCTGCTTGTTACGATACTCGGCCACAAACTCGGCAACGTCGGCGCTATAGGCGCTGCGATCGATATCCGGCGGCACATCGCACATCTGAAGAATCTCGTCGGTCAGACGGTCGGCGTCGCCGGTCATGAAAGCCTGGACGATGTTGATGAACTCATCCTGGCTGCGTTCATCCACACGCCCCACTTTGCCGCAATCCAAGAGACCGAGTTGTCCATCATCGAGCAGAAAGATATTGCCGGGATGCGGATCGGCGTGGTAGAAGCCATCCTGGAAGATCATCTTGAGCATGGCGTCGGCAAACTGACTGGCGATAGAAACCAGGTCTATGCCCTCGGCGCGCAAGGCCTCAGCGTCAGCGACGCTACGACCATAGAGCCGTTCCATGGTGAGCACTCGACGTGAGGAATATTCAGGATAGCTCGACGGGATATGCACTGCCGGATACTCTTCAAAGGTCCGAGTGAACTGCGCCATATTGCTGAGCTCAATACCAAAATCGAGTTCACGCAACAGACTGCGGCGGAATTCCGTCACCGTCGCCGAAGGCTTGTATCGAGCAAGTTCTTGGCTGTTGTTCTCAGCCCAACCGGAGAGCGTACCGAGGATAGCGAGATCGCCCCGCACCTTCTCTTCGATGCCCGCATGTTGCACCTTGACAACCACCTTGGTGCCGTCCATCAAGGTGGCCAGATGCACCTGTCCCACCGATGCCGATGCCAATGCCTTGAAGTCGAACTCAGCAAAAACTTCCTCAACCGCCATGCCCAGCTCTGACTCAACGGTTGCGCGCACGATATCAGGCGGATCTGCCGGCGTATCAGACTGGAGCGAGGCGAGCTCATTCGCCAACTCCGGCCCAACGATGTCGGATCGCGTGCTCAACATCTGACCCAGCTTGATAAACGTCGTGCCCAATTCGGTGAGCGCCAGACGCAGGCGAACTTCAAATGGAAGATCGGCGACGTTGACGCCTTCAGACGTCTCGAAGCGGCGGCGAATGATGCCCGGCGTGTCCTCGGATATCCACTCAGCCAGACCGTATTTGGCCAGGACGCGCACGATCTCGTCGAAGCGTTTGATATTGTCTTTTAGCTGAAAAACGTTGGGAAACGCCACGATTGATCTGCCTGTCAGCTCATTGAAGAGCAGGCGAAAGGGGACAAAGTGGTCTGTAGCATACTTTGACCGATTCGTTTCTTGATTCTAGATATGTTGATTCTAATAAAGAAGGGGATGAGTTGCAACTCATCCCCTTCTCCGATCTTTCAGTTATTGGGACGATCGACCGTCTTCGCACACATATTTACGTTGCTGCAGTAACCACGACAACGAAGTGGGTACGCCGGTTGACGAGTCGTCCGTCTTCTGCATGGTCAGACCTAGACTTATTTCGGTCCGCCCTTTTCGATGATCTCATCAGGCGTGCCGTCGGCGAAGGTCTTGAAGTTCTCATTGAACATGGCAGCCAGCTTGCGTGCGGTCTCATCGTAGGCAGCGCCATCAGACCAGGTGTTCTTGGGAATCATCACGTTGCTGTCGACGCCCGGGCAACTGACCGGAATGTGCAGTCCGAAGATCTTGTCTTCAACGGTCTCGACATCATCCAGTTCGCCATCCAGGGCAGCGTTGACCAGGGCACGGGTGTCCTTGATCGGCATGCGGTGGCCGACGCCGTAGGGGCCGGCGGTCCAACCGGTGTTGATAAGCCAGACGTTCACATCATGCTCGGCAATCTTCTTGCCCAGGAGCTCGGCATAGACGCTGGGATGCAGCGGCATAAACGGAGCGCCGAAACAGGCGCTGAAGGTGGCCTCGGGTTCGGTAACGCCACGTTCGGTGCCGGCGACCTTGGCGGTGTAGCCGGAGATGAAGTGGTACATGGCCTGTTCGGGCGTCAGTTTAGAGATTGGAGGCAGAACGCCGAATGCGTCGGCGGTCAAGAACATGATGTTCTTGGGATGACCTGCACGACCGGTCTTGGAAGCGTTAGGAATGTGAGAGATCGGATAAGCAGCACGCGTATTCTGAGTCAGCGAGACGTCATCCAGATCGACACGGCGCGTGTTGGCGTCAATGCCGACATTTTCCAGAATTGTGCCGAAGCGGCGCGTCGTACCATAGATCTCAGGTTCGGCCTCTTCGGACAGATTGATTGTCTTGGCGTAACAGCCACCTTCAAAGTTGAAGATGCCACTGTCGCTCCAACCGTGTTCGTCATCACCGATCAGTGTGCGGCTGGCATCTGCGGAGAGCGTGGTCTTGCCGGTGCCGCTCAAGCCGAAGAAGAGGGCCGAGACGCCGTCCGGGCTGACGTTGGCGGAGCAGTGCATGGCCATGACATCCTGCAGCGGCAGGTAGTAGTTCATGGCGCTGAAGACAGATTTCTTCATCTCGCCGCCGTACTCACTACCGCCAATGAGCACCATTCGCTTCTTGAAATTCACAATAATGAAGACGTCGGAACGGGTCTTGTCATGCTCCGGGAAAGCATGGAAGCCGGGGCAGTCAATGACCACAAATTCAGGTTTGTGAGTTGCCTGCTCTTCAGGCGTTGCCAAAACAAACATGTTGCGGACAAACAGGCTATGCCAGGCATACTGCGTGATCATACGCACCGGCATGCGATACTCCGGATCGGTGCCGGACCAACAATCCTGCACGAAGACATCCTTGAGTTGCAGGTAGGAGAGCATACGCCGATGCAACTCGTCAAAAAGATCTTCATCATAGGGCACATTGACATCGCCCCACCAGATATTGTCCTCGGTGGTCGGTTCCTTGACGACGAATTTATCTTTTGGGGAGCGACCTGTGAACTCGCCGGTTCTCACAACCATCGGCCCGAGATGGGCGATGATGCCTTCGCGACGCTTGACAATTTCTTCATAGAGTTCGGGCGTGGAGAGATTCCAGTAGACCGCGCGCAGGTTACTGATTCCGTGGGTTTCCAGCCCGACCGCGCTATGGCTGGACTCAGAAGGGTGCTCTTGGTGCATGTTCGGCTCCTTTGCTCGTGTTCCTTCAAATTACGACATACTTCGAATGTGCAACACAAAAATATCGCACACCAGTCTGCAGTTTTCCGATCTCGATCTAAGGAGAAAACCGTCGATCAATTTCAGAATTTCCTGTTGCAGATTTTTCGTAAAACTGCGATGGCACAGTCCGCCACCACCTCGGCAACATATTACATCAATGTCTAGGTTCTGAGAAATCAGAGCGTGTGTAAAAAATTTCACAATCTTCCTTTTCGGTCGATCTTGCGGCCCTCTGCGCAGGCTAACCAAGACTTGAGCTATCTATCCTCGATGGGTTCGCGATCCTCCTGATGCGCGGTCGAGGAATCGAGGAAGTCCCAACGGGACAATCCTACGTGCTCGTGATACATTGGGATTCTAGTCGGCGGCGAACCAGCGAAAACCCATTTGCACCGCCCAGTTGCCTGATCGGATACCCTTGCGCGCCGAACAATTCAACGAATATTTGCGCGCAATGTATCAAGGCTCATACATGAAACCTGGAGGCTTCCCATGAACGTTGAAGGCGAGCACTTTCGCACGATATGGCTGCACAAGGATGATGCGTCGGTCGTCCAGATCATCGACCAGAGGCCGTTGCCCTTCGAATTCGTTATTGAGGATCTGGTCACGGTTGACGATGTAGCCGAGGCCATCCGCGAGATGCATGTGCGCGGGGCTGGACTCATCGGCGCGACGGCCGGCTACGGTATGTACATTGCCGCACTTCAAGCCCAGTCGCGTTCGGCAGACGTTTTCGGCTATGCGATGCATGCAGCAGGCGAGCAGTTCAAAGCGACACGCCCAACCGCGGTGAATCTGGAGTGGGCTGTCAACCGCCAGCTGAAGGCAATGGCCGATGCAGGCGATTCAGTTGAAGCCAAGGTGCAGGCGGCCATGCAAACAGCGCATGCCATCGCTGACGAAGATGCAGATTTTTGCCGGCGTATCGGGGAACATGGCGTGGCGCTTCTCGAGGCAATCAGCAAGCGGAAGGGCGGCGAACCAGTGAATGTCTTGACCCACTGCAACGCCGGTTGGCTGGCCTTCGTCGACTATGGCTCAGCAACGGCTCCCATCTATGCGGCCCATGACCGCGGGATCAATGTCCATGTCTGGGTGGATGAGACCCGACCACGGAACCAGGGCGCACGGCTCACGGCCTGGGAGTTGGGCCAGCATGGCGTACCCCACACCGTCATCGCCGATAACGTGGGCGGCCATCTGATGCAACATGGCCTGGTCGACCTGGTCATCACCGGCACCGACCGCACGACATATACAGGCGATGTCGCCAACAAGATCGGCACCTACCTCAAGGCGCTGGCGGCCAATGACAACGACGTACCCTTCTACGTGGCTCTGCCTTCCTCGACCTTCGACTGGCAAATCCGTGACGGCGTGGCCGAGATCCCCATTGAGCAGCGGGATGCCACCGAAATGCATTATATCAATGGCGCACATGACGGCACGATCAAGACTGTTCGGTTGACGCCGGCCGATAGCCCTGCGGCCAACTACGCCTTTGATGTTACGCCCGCGAGGCTGGTTTCAGGGTTGATCACGGAGCGAGGGATTTGTGAGGCATCAGAGCAGGGCGTACTTGAGCTCTATCCGGAAAAGCAACAATCCCTATGAAATGGGTTGCATCCGCTCAAAATGAATTAAACACAATCAGAGGAAATCCATGGCAACAGTCTTGAGAGCCATCATCGTCTCGCTGCTATTGGCCATAATGATCTCTGCATGCAACGGCAACGAGTCCGCAGTTGCACCGGCCGAACAACTTGATCAAGAACCGTCGCACATCGCTGCGCAGGTCACGTTGGACGGCGAACAGCTGGATGAATTTGCTGACTTCATCGAACAAGAAAGACTGGATTCTGAGATCCCCGGCGTGGCCGCGACGATTGTTCAGGGCGAAGAGATCATTCTCGCCAAGGGGTTTGGCGTACGTGATGTGAACGGCGACGAGCCGATCACGCCGGAGACGCTGTTTCACATTGGCTCCACCTACATCGGCGTACTGGCTGCCGGCGGCGACCCGGACCGACTCTACGAAGGATACGTTCAATCGCTTCAAGAGCGAATATTCGATCCAATTGGCATGCCTACGGCAACACTTTCGGTAGAGGCGGCACAAGCCAACCCCAATCATTCAGCTTCGCACATATTCGACGATGATGGAGATGTAATCTCGGTTGAGTCTTACGACTTCAGCGGCGACCCGCTAGCCCCTTCAGGCTCCATCAAAGCCAGCGTGCTGGATATGGCCGAATACATGAGTACCCAGGTTAGGCGCGGCCTCGCCCTCAATGGCACGCGGGTTGTCTCAGCAGAGAATCTTACCGAAACTTGGCGACCGCAGATAGAAGATGATGAAAGCGGCGGCGCCTAAGGAATGGGCTGGGGATGCAAACGATAGACGGTGTCGATCTCATCTGGCATGATGGCAGTTACGACAATTTCAGCGCAACGTTGGTCATTGTGCCCGCAGCAAACGCCGGCATGGCATTGCTGACCAATTTGGATGACCCCGGCGATTTTCTGGAGATCGTGAGTGAGGAATTCGTCCAGTCGTTGAGTGACCAGTTTTTGAGTGAGTAGTGAGGCGGATTGGCGACGATGCGGCCAAAAACTCCATCGATCGACGCTATGCCGCCACCGGGGCAAGCGTCTTCTGCGCAACACAAGCCCTCCGGCACTTTTGCAGCGGAGTCAGAAATGATTCCCTGTACGGATCGGGTGCATTTCAGATTCGGGGCGACAACGTGCCGGGGACGGTCCAGGAGATGCTTGCATGACACAACTGGATTGGACCGTCCCCGGCACGCGAGATCCTGCCCTCAGCGTGAAATACACCCGACGGATCGGGGGGCTTGCGCCATGGCCCTCTTCATGCGAAACTAGGACACAGCTTGAAGAGCTGCCCGCCAGCCTCAACTTCTGCGCAAGAATGGATATACCGGCATCATCACGAAAGGAATAGAATTCCCATGTCAGACATCTCACTGAATGCCAAGGTTCAATGCACGGACGGCGCCTGCGGCAAAATGACCAATGTCATTGTCAATCCGATCAGCCTTACCGTTACCCACATTGTCATCAATCACGAAGAACTGCCTCACAATCCGACCCGCCTGGTGTCGATTGACAACGTAGCGGAAATCAGTCATGAAGTCGTGACTTTGAATTGTTCGATCGAGGATGTTTCTGTGATGAAGCCCTTCCTTGTGGACCATTTCGTCCAGCAATCACCGTCCGGGAAAGCATATGACTGGAAGGGCGGCACCTCGTCCATGTTCTCATTCCGGTCACATGATGCCTATTCTTCACAATATGTCGTCAACAACACCGGCTATGACAGCATCCGTGACGCCAGGATCCCAGAAGGCGAAAGGTCGATCCACGCCGGCATGGAGATCAAGGCGACCGACGGCGAGGTTGGCAAGCTCGATGAGTTGGTGCTGGACGGGAAAAGCGGGGCAATCACCCATATTCAAATGCGTGAAGGGCATCTATGGGGCAAAAAGGATGTGGCGATAGCCATCTCTGACATTGATTTTGTCGACGCCAAGACAGTCTATCTGAAGATCGACAAGGCTGCCGTGAAGGCGTTGCCAGCCGTCAAAGTGAAGCGCTAACCGTTCACTCGCTCACACTAGGTCTGCACCTCGATTCAATCATCATATTCACAGATTATGCGCGGCCATTTTTAGAAGCGGCCAGCACCACGACGGACCGATCGTGAACGAGGTATGTGGGATCCTGAATGGTCAACAGATCAGACCGAATTGCGTAGGACTCGGGCACGTTTCGGTAGGTGTCGACGAAGAGACGCCACTCTCCGCCCAGGTTTTCAGGTGCAGGCGGCAGTTGAAATTCGAGCGGCTCCCAGTAGGCATTCAGAATGATGTGAAAGAGGCGGTGATCCGAGAGGCCCTGAATCGTGACGGCCAGGCTATGCGAGTTTTCACTCCAGTCCGGCTTGTTGAGCTCGACGCCATGCCACTGAATGCGTGCGCGACGCAGTAATTCTTCTAAGCACATGCCATGCTCGCCGTTGAAGGCATCCAGGTGCAGCCGCATCTGAATCAGCATGCGTGTGAAGCGCAGAATGTCGGCATGGTCGTCGAGCAATGACCAATCAAACCAACTGATCTCGTTGTCTTGGCAGTAGGCGTTGTTGTTGCCACGCTGCGTGCGACGCACTTCATCGCCCATGAGCAACATGGGCGCGCCTACAGAAAGCAGCGTCACCGTCAGGAAATTCTTGACCTGACGATTGCGCATGGCCGATATTTGCGGATCATCGGTTGGACCTTCAACGCCACAGTTCCAACTCAGGTTGAAGTCTTGCCCATCGCGGCCACCTTCACCATTGGCTGCGTTCTCTTTTTCATTGTAGGAAACAAGATCGTTGAGCGTGAACCCATCGTGACAGGTGACGAAGTTGATGCTCTGTTCCGGCTCCCGCGCCACACGTGAGTAGAGATCGGGACTGCCCAATAATCGAGCAGGAAGGGTTGCGACGGTGTTGTTGTCACCCTTGAAGAAGGAGCGTACATCATCGCGAAAGCGGCCGTTCCACTCTTTCCACCGCTCACCGACAAACGACCCCACCTGATAGAGCCCCGCGGCATCCCACGGCTCGGCGATCAACTTGGCTCCTGCCAGCGTCGGATCGGATTCGATGGCCCACAATGTCGGCGGATTTTCCAGTAGCTTGCCCGCTTCGTCCCTGGCCAGAATTGAGGCCAAATCAAAGCGGAAGCCATCCACATGCATCTCACGCACCCAGAAGCGTAGGCTATCCAGGATCATGCGCCGCACAATCGAATTGGTGGCGTTAAGCGTATTGCCGGTTCCGCTGAAGTTGGCATAGCCCCGTCGATCTTCTTCAAGAATATAGTAGACGGCGTTGCCAAGTCCGCGAAATGAGAAAGTCGGCCCGGTCTCATCACCCTCCGCCGTATGGTTAAAGACGACATCCAATATCACTTCGATGCCGGCCCGATGCAACGCCTTGACCATGTCCCGAAATTCATCAAGCGGTCCAAGTAGATCGGTTCTGGAACTGTAGGCACGATGGGGAGCAAAGAAGGAGACCGGGCTATAGCCCCAATAGTTGGAGAGTCCCTCGGGTGAGTCCTGCTCATCAAACTGGAAGACCGGCAGCAACTCGACCGCCGTTATCCCCAATTCCTTCAGATAGGGAATCTTCTCGATCAGCCCGGCATAGGTTCCTCGTTTCTCCGATGAGATGCCGGAGTTTGGGTGTTGCGTAAAACCACGGACATGCAGTTCGTAGAAGACTGTCTGGCCGAATGAACGATGGAGTGGGCGATCGCCTTCCCAGTCGTAGGCGCTGCAATCGGCGATCACACTCTTCATGGCCGTTGCCGCCGTATCCCCAGGCTGGGCCGCAGCCCGGCGATCGTAGCGATCAGGCACAGCGACGGCCAGAGCATACGGATCGATCAGCACCTTGTCCGAGTCGAAACGGAGTCCGAGTTCCGGCGCGTTCGGTCCAAAGGCGCGGTAGGCATAGATCTGACCGGGTTTCAGGCCATGCACGAAGACATGCCAGTAGTAGAACGTCGAGTTTTCAGCGGCATTGAGGGTGATGACGTGAGAGGGTCGAGTGTCGTTCACGTCATCGAACAAAAGCAATTCCACATCGGTTGCGTGCTGCGCAAATATCGAAAAGTTCACGCCCTCCGGGGTGACCGATGCACCCAGCGGATAGCTGAGACCGGCGCTGATCTTATACATGGTGAAAATCTACCCAAGCGACACCGCTGCCGCCCATCATGCCCGCTCGAATCGAGACCGAATATAATCCGTCGCTTTACTGACAGAGAGCGCCTGACTCATATTGCCTGCACGAATGTAGAATTTCTCGGAGCCTTTGCTTGTGAGATAGGCTGGGCGATCGGAGGGGCTGACCGATACGAGGCAGATTTCTTGGCCGTCCATCTCTGGAAACTGGACATCGAGGAACTGACGAAGCTCAATGCCGACCATGCTGCCAAAGGCCATATTGAAGACATTCTCGAAGCCGTCCTTGTCCTGCTTTTTCATCACGCTGTAGTCTTGCTCCAGGCCAAGAATCTCACCGTCGTCGCTGACCCCGATCAGCAAGACGCCACCGGTTGCATTCATGAAACCGACAACATTCTTCATGACCGGATCATAGAGAGCCTTGTTGGCACGCTTCTGACGATAGTCCCACATCAGGCTGGCTTTGAACTCCAAGAACTGTCCCTCGCCTTCTGCAATTAGCTGGTCCACCGGCTTCGTGGCAGGCGGCTCGACGGGAATCGCAACCGGTTCGACCAGGTCGCGAATCTGTTCAGCATACAGTTCGGGGTCGGAAACATTGGCGATTTTGGCCGGTTTCGAGCGTTTATCAGTCAAGATGGCGAGGCTGCCATAGCCGAAACGTTCGGCCAGCCAACCCTGCTCAACTTCCACATCTGAAATAGCCTGAGTCTTCACCAATCTGCGATCTGCACCGGTGCTGCCACGCCGATAGCTGACTTGCTCCCAATTGACCACATATGTTGGAATGTACCAGACGCCAAAGACAGCCACCAGTGTGACAATCTGCAACACGGTCCATGAACTAACCAAGAGCAGATTGTAAGAGACGGAGCCTGCTATGGCCGTCGACTCATAGGAATCGCGAACGGGTAACAACAGCAGCAGTACGATCGGCGTTAACGCGAAAAAGAGCTCAACGATAACCAGCCATTTCAGGAACTGAAACGGGCTCTTTTTAATGACGATTTCGTCATGGTTCATCGGTTGCGCCTACGATGAACCCTTGTGCGGGCGCCAGACTAGAAAAAGAATGACGATTCCTACAACGATCAGTCCGATGCCCCAGATGACCAGCCCTCGGGACATGAAATAGAGCGCGGGCGACATACCGGCCAGAATAAACACGGTGAGTAGAATGCGGCTGAATAACTCTGTCCGTTGGTCGGGCGTTCGGTGTTTGCTCATGCTAAGCGTCCTTATGTTTGTCCTGATGATTCTTTTTGTGATTTTCGATTTGCCTACGTTCAGATTATCGGCAAATGTTTTCCGAAACTGAAATACTCAGAGGTTTGGTCATCAATGGTCCACGGCATGTTACTGGTGACATCCGGACAAGCTACTCTGATATCTGCGAGCCCGCGTCGTCTTTGCCCTGCAGCGTATCATCCCGAAATACCATCGAGCGGTAGGGAACGATGGGTTCACCATACCTGTCAGTGTAAACCTGTGTAAACTTTGCACCAAATAATATGATCCATGCGGAGTAGTATGCCCATAGCAAAAGCGCAATCAGTGAGCCGGTTGCGCCGTAGATTGAGGTGATGAAGGTGTAGCCCAAGTAGAGACCTATAACATAGCCACCCATCCAGAACAACAATGCAGTTAGCAATGCCCCGGGCCAAACATCGCGCCAACGAATCCGCGCCCTCGGCAGAATCTTGAAGATCAGGCCGAAGAGAACCCAGTAGACCAGTGGTGATGTCCAGAGATCGATAATTGTGCGGTAGCGCCCCAAATTCGCCAGAACCGGCTCAACGTATTGTTCCGGGATGGCAGTCCAAAGTGCATTGAGCAGAAGAGACCCCAATAGCAGGAAGCCGACAGTTAGGACGCTGGCTGCCGCCACCAGACGGGACTTGGTCGTTGCAAGCAAACTCTCACCAATCGTATCCGCACGCTGTTGGATGCCCCACATGGCATTAAGCGAAATCTGTAGTTGCATGAAAACGTTGGACGCACTGTAGACCACAAAGACAATGCCAATACCCGTGGCCAGCAGGCCATTGGAGAAGTTTCGCGTACTCTGCACCAGACCGGAGAGCACAAAAGCCACCTCAGGTCCCAGACCGCTCGAAATCTGATCGATAATAGCCGACTCTACGAATGACTGGCTAAATACCTGAGAAGCGATCGCGATCGTCAACATCAACAATGGTGCAACTGAAAGCACCACCCAGTAGCCAAGTGCCGCAGCGTGGAGCATCGCATCATTGCGACTCCATCCGATGACGCTCTCACGGAAGAGTTGCCAGATCGCCTTAAATAGGTTCATGCATTCTGCAACCTTCAAATACCCACAGAAGTAGGCCCTTGCGGATTGCGTATGGTGAACATCGCTCCGTAGGGTCAGTATCATTGTCCGCCGAGCCATAGCGGCCACGTTCGGCGGGCAATGAAGCCCGCCCTACCACATGACATCCTGTTGAACCCAGGATGCCCCCCTGAGATCTGGTAGAACCAAGTCAGTTTCCCGTGAACCAATTCAACAGCGTACTCACCACACTGATTAGGATGCCGCCAATCAAAGCGGAAAAGAATCCATCCACCGCAAGTGTGGGCATGATCCAAGCAACAATTGCAAGCATCCCGGCATTGATGACAAAGGTGAACAGTCCTAGCGTCACAATTGTGAGAGGCAACGCAAGTAGCTGAAGTACCGGTTTGATAAGCGAGTTAACCAGTCCCATTACAGCACCTACAAGGAACAGATCAAACCAGCTTCCTTCAAGTGCTATCCCCTCCAGGAAGAATGCCGCCAACCAAACGGCGGCGGCATTGATTGCCCAGCGCAGAATCAGTCTCATCTTTCACTCCCACCGGTCAAGGACCATATTGGACAGAGAACCCTCAGTCAGGCCCCGGTCGGATCCCAAGTGAATACATAACAAAGCCACCAAACATCCACAAGGACGTTGGTGGCTTCTCATCGTTCAGATCAATGCCTATTCTTCGCGGGCCAATGCATCCGAAATCTTGGCAGCCATTTCCGGTGAAAGCGTTGTTGATACCATCGTGATCTTGAATGGGCGCAACTCTGCCAGGATCTTCTCTTCATTCGCTTCACCACCGGACGTCATAAGAAAGAGAGCCGACGTGTTGGGCGCTAGGCCTTCGTTGACCTGGGCAATAAACTTGTCATCGATACCGTAGTCCTTCATGGCGCCAGAGATGCCGCCAATTGCGGCGCCAACGGCAAGACCACCGATGGGGCCGCCCAGGAGCATACCGGCAATGAAACCGATGCCGGCTCCGGCTCCAGCATACTTGCCGCCAAACTTATGGCTCTGCTTCACCTCAACGTCACTGCCGACGCTTCGCACGGCAGTAACAGCATCCTGCACGGTAAATAGACCTTGTTCTTGCCATGACATGACATTGTCGAGAAAGTTTTCGGCGCCGCTTTTGTCCTCAAACATGAAGACGGTGACGTTTCCATCTTGACCCTTTTTGTCCTTCTTAGCCATTTCGTACCCCCTTGGGTTGTCTGTCGCTGTTGTATCTGTCAGTGGTGTGTCTGGCAAGTGATGAAATTGTACAGTACATTACTCGGGGCGGCAACCATTCTGCAAAGACCGTTTTGTCCCAGAGTTTCGCCAATGGTGAAGCATCCAATTCATGACGAAGTCAATCGATGAAGCGCCCCAATTGCACCCACTGCTTCCGCATCAGTTCAAGTTCACGAGAACCCGTAACGACGATTTCCGGGGCCGGGGTCAGATCCAGTTGCGGATTCAAGCGCTCAAAGGGCACAGCATTCAGGATCACCTTGATGGCATTGAGTCGCGCCAGATGCTTGTTGTCAGAACGAATAATCGTCCACGGCGCGTCAGCAGTACTTGTCTGGCGAAGCATCTCATATTTGACATTGGTAAACTCCTCCCAGCGTTCCTGTGCCTGCAGGTCAACTTCACTCAGTTTCCATTGGCGCAACGGATCCGTATGCCTGCGTTCAAAGCGTCTGGACTGCTCATCTCTGGTTACGCTGAAATAGAGTTTGATGAGAATAGTCCCCTGGCGCACCAGATCCCGCTCAAACCCCACGACACCACTCATGAAGTTATCGTATTCCGCGTCGGTACAGAATCCAAAGACTCGCTCGACCATGGCACGATTGTACCAACTGCGATCAAAGAGAACGATTTCACCGCCGCGGGGAAACTGCTCAACATACTTCTGGAAGTACCATTGTGTCCGCTGGCGCTGCGTCGGCTTGCCCAATGCCACCACCCGATAGTGCTTCTCATTCATGTAGCACGTGACGCGGCGGATGGTCCCGCCCTTGCCCGCCGCATCCCGTCCATCAAAGCCAATGATAACGCGCGCTTGAGTGTCCTCCAGATAGTGCTGGAGGGCCAGCAACTCAGCCTGATATGGCTTCAACGCCTTTTCCTGACGGCGCCGACGTAGGGCTTTGCCGGCTTTGCGTTCGAGCTTGGCATATCGCTCGCGCAACAGTTGGTTCTCAGCCAGTAGAGCCGCAGTTTCAGCTGGGCCAAGCTCCATGGCAGGTGTTTCCGATTGTGGGTAAGGTTGTTCAGCGGACATAAAGAGATCCCAGAAAAAGTATAGAAGCTATGTCGATCAGCACCTGGCTTCCATCGGCGAACCGGATGGAAGTTGATGCACGTCACCATAGCCCAAGATAATGAACTGATGGGTAGGAGTTGCAAGCGCCTCCGAGTATACGGTTGGGCAAGCCGCTCGTCAAACTCAGAGCGGTGGAGGCGTATTTGTGAGTGAATTGTGAGTCAGAAATTTGATAACGCAACGCGCTTTGGCCGATTGTGACAAAAACCGCAACAAAGCCTTGTGCATCTTGCCTAGTGCACTCACACCGTCCATTGAATATACTACTGGTATCTGTGAAGTTGGTTGGGGAGCCTAACAACACAGACGTATGAAACCTCCTTCGGGTCTTCTATGGACCTCCTCCTTCTTTTCTCCGGGTCCGCCAACTTGAGCGAGTTGGCGGACCCATTTCCTCTTCCAGTTGTGAGTCCACTTAAAAAGTGGCCGATTTCGCCACAGATTTACACAGATGGGACTGGAATTACTCTGTTGATCTGCAAATTATCTGTTAAGATCAAGTCCTTATCTATGTCTGTCTGTGATTCCACCGCAATAAGCATTTTCTGGACACGAATTGTCACGAATTTGCACGAAATGTGGCGTGATAACAGAGGAAAAGTTCGTGTAAATTTGTGTTAATTCGTGTCCAATCCCTTTTTGCAGTAGAGTCATCTGTGGCTAATTTTCGTTTTCACAGCAGAGTCATGAATGGGTACAGGTTTTCGAGAATCGTGCCGTCATTCCAAAGAAAGATTCGTGATAATTCGTGCAAATTCGTGTCTGGATTCCTTTTTCACTGACTCAATTGTGGATACGAAACGAAAAGTAACTGAGGTGCAGATCAGGCGGTTTCGTCAGTTTCAGCCCTGGCAAGGCAGCGCACAGATTGACTCTTGACAGGAATAAGGGCAGTGGCTGATTTTCCCCTGTCCAGCGAGCGATTACCGGCCTGCCAGCCACGCTTGGCCCGCCAACGGCGTACTGTCTGCCGCCATTGCCGGTAGCCCAGCAGGGTATATAGTTTTAGTCGACGCTGATACAGATAGAGCACTGTCGCCCCTGCCAAGAAAAGGGTCCAATTGACGATGAGCCAGTGCGTCGGCAGTCTAGCGCTCCAGCCCCCCATAACATTTGCAAAGATGATCCCGGTGCTACGGCCAACGACGATGGCAGGAATCAACGTACGCAACGGCAGACTGCTTAGGCCGGCAACATAAATGAATGCATCCGGCACGGGAAACATAAAAAGGATTGTCCAAAGCAACGGAGAACGGATACGCAGCTTGGATTCCCACTTTTCCAACAGATCATCAGAAACAAAGCGCTCGAGCAACGGCCGCCCGAAGAGCCGTGATAGGCCTACGGCAATGGAAATGCCGATGGTCAATGCCACTACGCTATAGAGCGCACCCCACACGATACCAAACAGATAGCCGGCCAGAATCCCCATCAGGTTTCCCGGCAGCGGGGCTACAACAATCTGCATGGAATAGAGACCGATGTAGGCCAAGGGGGCCAGCGGCCCATAGCTCTCAATCCAGACACGGGATTGAGGGGCACGCTCAATGATCTGGAGAATTGGCAAATTGTAGCGCCAGAGGAGCAGACCAACCACAGAAATCGCAGTCACGGTAAGCCAGAAATCGGCGCGGCGAAACACCAACATAACCGTGGATTGGTTAAAGGAAGAAGATCGCTCCATGGGCAGCGCCATTCACGTGATTCTATCGAGATTCAAAACCGAGACAATCGAAGTAGTGATCAAAGCGGGATCCAACAAAAAACCGACGAAGTTTCCTCCGCCATTCCACCTATCATACCGGCAAATTCGATTTTCCGCTAGTCGCTTTTCATACGATCAACTGGCGATGAGGGGGGTCCGAAAATCACCGCCAAGCCCATCCCCGCAAACATTGGTTCGTAGCCCTGTGGTGCAACCAGCAGGCCGCCAAGAACCCGCCCAATACCTTGCCTCTGTTCTGTAGCGTGCCCAGCAATTCCATCCCTGCCCCAACATGGCCTGCTTCACTCTGGACGGCGACCAACGGCGAAGTCGACGGCTCATCCCCAAGAGTTCATCCCTGGGAATTTATTCTCGACAGTGTCGACATGACGGTCGCTCGATCTTTTTCAAAGTCGAGGTGCGATCGGGCGCCGCAGGCATCGGGCGAATGGGGCAACAACCCATTTGGTGCAATCACCCAGTCAGCCCTGCCCTGTCCAAAAAGCTCGAGCATCGTCGGGCTGTTCAGAAGATCTCTTTCCATGCCTAAGAGAGGATCGCCATTCGGACAGAGCATTGGGATGCAAGGACGCTCGCCAAGCGCGTTTGAAGCCAGATAGAGGAATGATTTGTGATAGAGATGGGCGACGTTATCATCTCTCTCTGTCTGGTCCGTCAATGTGTAGATCGACAGACGTTCGATGCCACCGGCCAACGTAAGCGGCAGATAGGTTTCGGCGAACTCATCGACCGTTATCGCCGGGGCCCAGAGCGTACACGAGCGTACCGTCAAGCCCTTGCCGGGACGGCCCTTCATCGGACCGACCTGCAATGACTGATCGATTGGCCCCGTCATCAGCTGGATCAAGGGCGCCAAAAAGATGCTGCCTACACTGTGGGCCACCACATGTAGCTCGAAATCAGGATTCTGCTCCAAGAAGCGAACAAGGTGCCGAAGAAAGATCCGCGCAGCCCCATCACTGTTCTTGGTCGCCAACGCACCCTTTGACTTGACGTCATCCCAAAGCAGCTTCCCTGAGAGCGAACGAACCGATGGTTCCAGAGCGGAATCGAGGCGATCCAGCATGAACTCCTTGGCGAAGTCGATCTTCCTGCCTTCGGGGCCCCGACGACGCAAAGCATCCTGAAGAATGCGCTCCAATGTTTCGAAAAAACCACTATGCCAATGAAAAGCCAACGGATAGATCTCTTCACCGACCAGCATTGTGCCCATCTCGAGTATGTTCTCCAACTGCTGTTCCTCTGATTCAAGACCGCTGTGCGCAAAGAGCATTAGCCGCTTGCGCTGCCAATCAGCTGTTCGAGTCGGTATGTCTTCTTCGAACATACGTACCAGGTCGGCTTCAGAGGTGGCATAGGTACCGGTCGTTTTCAACTGCCCGTTGCCGCCTACACTGATGACGAAGGGGCGAACAAACTCCAGTGGCTGGGACTGAGCATTCTTAACATCGCCGGAGAGCGCGACCGCTGTCCCGGCTGCGGTTGTCACGTTGATGGGCACACCCAGTTGGGCGACCCAGGCGTCCATTGCGTTGTCGAGCCAGTCGTCATAGGTCAACAACGCGCACCCTTCTATCCCCCATTCAGCCCCCCATGAATTCTGGATCCAGAAGCCCTGGGCATTGTAGCCGACGATGGCAAACGCATGACCACCCATCATGTCGCCTGCCGGGGTGATCGAACCGTCAATGCTGGGTGAGATCCAGCCCTCATGCACCACTGCTGTGGCGAAGAGCACGCCGACATCGGCAATCGCCGAGTGCATGGCCGTCAGATCCTTCTGGTTGATGCGATAGTAAGCGCCCAGAGGTCGCTTCAAGGCGTCGGCGGAACGACGGCTGGTCATATCCCGATCGGTCACGCCCGGCTGATAGGGCCACAGTTCCTCAGCGCAGACGCCATGTTTGTTCCAGCCCTTGACTGCGCCCCGGGCGCTGGATCCTTCGTACTCTTCGCCCGGCCACTCGTCATAGCGCTTGGCCATCTCATAAAACATGCGTGGACTGACATCAACGTCATCCGGCACAACACGGCGCACGCGCAACAGATAGTGGGCGACGGTTGCCAATGCGAACCCGGTACAAGATCCTTCGCTGCCCTGATGGCTGACCGGGACGCCAACGGACTTGAAGAATGACAGATCGATCTGTATCGGCACCTCAATCAACGTTGATTCGAAAAGTCGATCACGAAAATCGGCTACGTCCGGCAATGCGTCCAGTTTGACATTTGCGCCGGCCACTCGGGCGGTTCGGGCTTTGATCATGGGGTCAGTGTCCTGTTGCAATGAACGATCGATGATTGGTTTGGGTAGTCTGTGGTCCAAATTTGCGGCCGATTGCCGTTGTGATCCCTACTGGCGACGATGAATGCGGCCCATTCGCGCCCAGCCGATCTCGCCGGCCTCATCACGAATGAACTCAATCGTGCTCTCTTTCATTGGCCCATCCAGCACAAGCAGGCGATCCGGTTCACAGAGCGCGCAGGTTGCCGGCGGCGGTGCAGGCGCAGGCGGCGTTTCTGCCGTTGGGAAGCCGGCCTTGGGCAGCATCCTCAAACATAGGGTATCGTCTTCGAGCGACAAGTTCAGTTCTGACATCGGACGCACATAACGCCCTATGAAACGTTCGAGCAGATCACGGCCCGAGGATTGCACCTTCGGTCGATACGGTTTGCAGCCCAGAAAATGGGTCAAGGCCCAGCGATAGAGATCGGGACAGATCAGCCGTCCCGCATCGGCATTGGTGACGACAACCAGGGCAAATTTGCGTTCAGGAACCATGGAGAAAAGCGAAATCTGCCCGACCGTACCGCCGCCATGCGAAATCGAGGTGACACCATCCCGCCCGTCGATGAACCAACTCAAACCAACTGCCTCACCCTCTCCCCACACAGGCCATTGGGGCGCCTGCATCGTCGTGATCGACGCCGGCGACAACACAGAACGACCATTCGTCGTTTGACCGTTGCCCATTTGGAAGCGAGCATATTTGAGCAATTCAACGGGCGTCGTGATCAGTCCGCCCACGGCATCAACAGCACGCGGCAGCGGCCAGGGGCGGGCAACTTCAACCGTATCGGTCTCGCGATTAAAATGGTGTCCAACGGCAAATCGATGTGTCATCACGTCGCCGGCCCGCAGAAAGGCATGGTCCATGCCGAGCGGATCGAGAATGCGATCACGCAGCAACTGACCGTACGGTAGCTCTGTCATCGTTTCGAGAATATGGCCAAGCAGGTAGAAGCCCGCATTGTTATAGGAATAGGTCGTGCGCATGGGCGCTAACTGGGGAAGTTCAGCCATTCGTTCAACATAGATAGCCGACGCATCCGATCCTTCGCCGGTGTCGATGAAGAAATCCCCTACCCAATTGCTCGAATGAGTAAGAAGGTGGCGGATGGTGACGTTGGCGGAAACCGTATCGCTCTGGACCCGGAAGTCAGGCAGATACGTGCATACCGGCGCATCCAGCGCCAGCACCCCCTGCTCAACCAGTTGTATGACCAACGTCGCGGTAAATGTCTTGGTGATGGAGCCGATCTGAAAAAGGGTATCCTGGTTGACCATCAACGGGTGATCGATGTTAGTGATCCCGAAACCGCGTGCGTAGAAACGATCTTGATGTAGAATACCAATCGAGACGCCGGGCACCCGGTGCTCTGTCATCAAAGCGTTGGTGTGTGCACACAGATTTTCGAACAGGGTTTCCGGACCAACAGTATTTTGGTTCATGGAGCGCCTCGCTGCTTAGATTCCATCGATTTCGCGAAACGATCAGCTAGTTTCGCCCACTGCGAGACCTCTCAACATCAAGAGACAGGCCTCTAGCTGCTACAGTACGCGAAACTCCAGAGTGCGTCAAGTGCCGATTCCGCAAGGGCTGCTTGATCCTCACTCTTACCACTATTGCGGTAAACTTCATAGGCGACGATTTTCACCTGATCAACGGTCATTGGCCTGGCCTCGGCGGGCAGTAGACCAGGCCCCTGCCCACCATACCCTACGCAATCCTTGACCAAACATAGAACAAGGCCGCCGGTGATATTGCGTCACTTTGGGTTGTACATTGCTTGACAAGAACTCAGTTTCCGCTACAATGAAGTTACACAAGGTGTGACACGTTGCGACCCGTTTTTCACAATACCCAGTGGGTCGTGGGCTATAGGAGTGGATATTTCCGCAGCCCTTTCTTCGCCAGCACCCCCCTCTCGTGTAACCAGTCCCAGTCTTTGCATACCTAAAAATAGGCATGTGCATTCGACCCGCCTGTGTTGGATCCATGCTTTCCGGGGTCACCCCACGTCTATCGACTTGGCTGCCCCATGCTTTGCCGGTATTGGTCATTGGCCGCCGACAATGGATCCAACCGCCTGAATGTTGGACAACTGGTTCCGCAAGCTGATGAAATCCGATATTCTGCGTAACATTCGGCGTGAATCTGACGTCATCATGATTGGACACCTTCTGCGAAAGCTCTCTCAGTCACTCTTCACCGCACGCAGAAGCGGTCATTGGCTGACTGGGAGCAATGTTCGCTCGAACTCAGAAAGGCGCACAGCATGACTACGCCAGCCAGTCAAACCGATACCCTTCCTCAACCGGTCCCCTCAGATCGGGTTTTGGTCTTCATCCCTGCTTACAATGAAGAAGGCGCGATCCGAAACGTCGTCACCGGCGTGCAGTCGGTCGTGCCTAATGCAGACGTGTTGGTTGTAGATGATGGTTCGAGCGACCATACGGCATCGGAGGCGCGAGCTGCCGGCGCCATTATTGTTCGCCACCCCTTCAATCTTGGCATCGGCGGAGCCATGCAGACCGGGTTAAAATATGCCGAGCAATATGGCTACGACTATGCGATACGGCTCGATGGTGACGGCCAACATAGCACCGATGAGATTGTACACTTCCTTGATGTGTTACGTGCCGGCGACGCCGACATGGTCATCGGCTCCCGTTTTCTGGAGTCTTCCTACGATTGGGATATCCCTCGCTCGCGCTGGATCGGCATCCGACTCTATTCTGCCGCGGTCTCAGCGGTAACAGGCACCCACTCGACGGACACGACATCCGGGTTCTGTGGCATGAATCGACAGGCCATCTGCGTGCTGGCCAAGTATTTGCCGCAAGACTATCCCGATGTCGAGAGTCGGGTAATTGTGCACAAGGCCGGACTCAGTCAACTTGAATTGCCTGTACAGATGCATGCTCGCACCGCAGGCGTGAGTTCCATCAACTTGTGGAAATCGATCTACTACGCGTTCAAGGTCACGGTCGCAGTACTCACATCGGCAATCAAAGACATTGCACACTTTGAAAGCATCGTCTTTCATCCCAAGGATTACACAGATGGCGATACCATTCGAGCAAAAACTCATAGCAGTACTCTTCAGCCTTACACTGCTCTTGGTGACGCTCCAACTGATCCGTAAGCATAAGCTACGTGAAGAGTATGCCCTGGTCTGGTTTGCCGCCAGCCTGGCCATCTTTATCTTCTCGGTATTTGATGGACTGATTCGCAACATTGCGGCCCAATTCGGCGTCACCTATGCACCAACATTGATTCTGGTCATCGGGCTGCTTTTCTGCGTTGTCATGCTGTTGGCCCAGACAGTGATGCTGTCGACACAGGCCGATCGAATTCGCGATCTTGCCCAGTTCGTCGCCGTGCTCGATTCACGGGTCGACCAGGCAGAACGGGGCCGAATGCCGCAGACAAATGGATTCCTGCATGAAGTGCAGATCCACCCGGAGGCAATGGAGAAAGAGAGCGCCGAGCAGAATAAGGCCGGCCAGAATGAACTTGAAAGTACTTAGCCAAAAGAACCGACGGACGAACGATATATGAACGATGAAACGAACGGCAATAAAGCAATGAATGAAGACAAGGGGCGAGTCCTGGTCATTGGCCTGGATGGAGCCACATTTGACCTGATCAAGCCGTGGGCAGCAGAAGGACATCTGCCCACGCTGGCCCGGCTTCTCGAAGAGGGCGCGCACGGCAGCTTGCAAAGTACATTGCCGCCCATGACTGCCCCGGCCTGGACCAGTTTCGCCACCGGCGTCAATCCGGCCAAGCACCGTCTCTATGACTGGATTGCACGCGAGCCGGACTCTTATCGCTTCCAACCGGTGACCTCGTTGGACTGCAAAGCGCCCACAATTTACAGTCTTCTTGGCGAAACAGGGCGCGAGGTCTGCGTCATGAATGTGCCCATGACCTATCCGCCGCTGAGCGTCAACGGCGTCATGATCTCGGGTATGCCCGCACCCACGGCCAATAGTTCGATCACCTATCCCGAGACCCTCTACGACGAAATCATCGAAAATGTCGGTGACTACATTCTTTATCCAGATCCGGGCCAGGCCTACTCAGATTCGGGCATCGATGACTTTTTGAAGCGCCTCTATCGAGCAACGGAACTGCGTGTCCAGACATTGGAGTATCTGCAGTCCCGTACAGACTACGACTTCGCCATGCTCGTCTTCAACGGAACCGACACGGTTAGCCATGCCATGTGGAAATTCATGGACAAGTCGCATCCACTTCACGACCCGGCCAAGGCTGAGAAATATGGCAATGCCATCCGAGACTACTACATGTTCGTCGACGAGAAACTGGCCGGTATCGTTGACAGCCTGGACGACGACACGACATTGATCCTCATGTCAGATCACGGCTTTGGCCCTTTCCATAAGTTCATCCATGTCAACAACTGGCTCATGGACCAGGGCTTCATGAAGGTCAAGCAAGGGCCGGTGGCAGGCATCAAACGTACAGCCTTCCGGGCCGGTTTCTCGCCCATGAACGTCTACGACAAGATGATGAAGTTTGGCCTAGGCGGCATGAAGAAGGAAGTCGTACGTGGCCAGGGCCAAGATCTTATGAAGACGCTCTTTCTCTCGTTTGAAGACATTGACTGGTCGCGTACCCGGGCCTACTCGTTGGGCAATGTCGGCCAGGTCTGCCTCAACGTGGCCGGCCGTGAGCCACAGGGTTGTGTCCAACCGGGCGAAGAATACGAGCAGTTGCGAGATGAAATCATCGCACGACTATACGAATTGGAAGATCCAGAGACCGGCGAGAAGGTTGTCGAACAGGTCTACCGACGTGAAGAGATCTACGAAGGAGACTACCTGGAGTTGGCCCCGGATATCATCTTTATCCCCTTGCGCCTTGAGTACTTCGGCTTTGGAGAATATGAGTTCGGCAGCCACAAAATCATCGAGCCAATGCGCCGTGGCATCTCAGGTACACACCGGCTCAACGGCATTTTCATGGCCTACGGGGCCAAGATCGAACCCGGCGTCGAGGTTAAAGGCGCCAGTCTGGTTGACCTGGCTCCGACCATTCTGCGCCTGATGAATGAGCCGGATGTGGAGGCCATGGACGGCAGAGTTCTACACGAAATCGCCCGGCCTGAGGTTGGTCTGGAGCAGCCAATTCGACCCGAAGCCGGCACGATGCACGCAAACGGAGCCGGCAACGGCCGCGATATTGGCGGAACAGGCACAGATCATGAAGACGTCCTATCAGAAGAGGATCAGAAGGTTCTAGCAGATCGCCTGCGCAGCCTCGGCTACGTAGGATAGACTTTTTGACCGTTCAAGGGCATACGCTATGCACACACTAAAACAATCACAGAACTCGATGCCCAATGCTTTCACCGTCGACCTCGAGGATCGGTTTCAGGGACTGACCAGCACCAATCCTCAGATCGAACGCTGGCCCGAGTTCGAAAGCCGTGTCGAATCGGCAACAGATTACCTGCTCGCACTGTTGCGCAACCAACAGGTCAAAGCAACCTTTTTTGTGCTCGGCTACGTGGCCGATCGACATCCTGAGCTGATCGAGCGAGTTGCAGATGAGGGTCACGAAATCGGTGTACACGGTTATTACCATCGTTTTGTCTACCAGTTATCGCCCGATCAGTTCGCCAATGAGCTTGAGCTGAGCATCGCTGCCGTCGAACGAATTACCGGCCGGCAGCCGCTCGGCCATCGGGCGCCATACTTTTCGATAAACGGCACGACCCCGTGGGCATTTTCGATTATGCAATCCCACGGGATTGAGTACGACAGCAGCGTCTTCCCCACACGCAATATGTTGTACGGCTATCCAGGCGCCCCTCGGTACCCCTACCGTATTGATGGTACGGAACTCATTGAGTTTCCCGCCTCTACGGTTAGGGCAGTCGGTGTCACATGGCCCATTGCGGGTGGTTTCTATACGCGAACGCTGCCGTATGCAATCACCCGCTGGGCCATGGACCGCCTGCATTCTCAGGACATTCCAGCCGTCATGTACGTGCATCCCTGGGAATTGGATACCGGTCAAACATACAGTGAGGTCACAGTCCGCGAGCGGATCACCCACTACCACGGGCGCCGCGCACTGGCGACCAAGCTGGAGCAGCTCCTGGACGACTATGAATTCACGACGTTGCACAACGTGCGTCTACTCTGGCTGCAACGGCAGGATGAACATACGGTCGTCGATAGCCGCCTAGAGTTGAATCGTTCCCATCAGGACATGGACAAGGGCAGGGCCTCTGTCGCTGTCTAGTCAAGTGGCGAGCGAAGGAAATTGTACTCCAATGATTGTGACTGAACTGACTGACGCCACCCGTCCCGAATGGGACGCATACGTGAAGCGATCCGAATATGGGCTGCCGCAGCATTTATCGGCATGGCGCGATATTTTGCGCGAGAGCTACGGCTACGAAACCCATTTTCTTATGACCAGAGCGGACACGGGTCCCGCGTCGGGTTCCATTTCAGGCGTCATGCCCCTCATGCTGGTGGACAGCGTATTGACAGGACGACGAGCGATGACCATGCCGGGCGGCATCTGTGCCGAAAACGCTCAGTCAGCCAAGGCTCTGGCTGATAAGGCTGAAGAAGTCGCGCGAAACCACGGCTCAAAACGCGTCCAGATACAGGATACGCGCCAGCGCTGGCTCGATGACTACACGACGGTCAACGGCCACGTGGGCTGGATCGTCGATGTTCGCGGAAGTGAAGAGGAGTTATCAAAGCGGCTTCATCGCAATATCCGCCGCCAAGTACGCAAGGCTCAAGAAAACGAGCTGCGGGTAGAGACGGATCGCAGCGGGCGTCTGGTTGGCGATTTCTACACCATGCTCAGCCGCTTCACGCACCAGGCCGGCACACCGATCTTCGGACAGACTTTCCTGGAGAATGTCGTCCGTTTTTTACCGGACAACTTTAACATCATCATGATCTACCATGAGAAAGATGATGGCAGCGGCGAGATGCCGATTGGCGGATACTTCCAGCTTGAGTTGGCCGGGACCGTCTACGGCGCCTGGGGCGCATCGCTACACGAATTCCTCAATTTGCGTCCTGTCTATTTAGCCTACTGGACGATTCTGGCCGATGCCTGCAGGCAGGGCTTTTCGTATGTAGATATGGGACGCAGCCCAGCTCAGTCAAATGCGTCCAACTTCAAGAAGCAGTGGGGCGGTGAGTGCGTTTCGATCTATCAGCAGTCGTTGGGTCTTGACGGGCAGGCGACATCAGGGATGACGGAACGCACCCAAACCGATGGTCGCATGCAATCGTTCATGCAGATCTGGCCCAAGATTCCTTATCCGGTTGCACAATTCTTAGGGCCGAAATTGCGTCGCCACGTTCCATTTGCTTAGTGTGCCCGATCGCAGGTCAGTTCGATCGCCGCTCGCAGTAGTCGAGACCGTAGTAGCGATTGTCATATAGAGGTTTAGCCGCCATGTCGCAGAATGTTCTCGAAAATTCATCTACCCGGAGTGGTCAGGAATCAGGGATAACTGGAGCCGAGCCCACGGCCGATGCCGACCGCGTCTCGGGCTGGCGTTCGTCTATCCGCTTCCTGCTGCCGACACTGCTTATCGGTGTTTGGGCACTGGTACTGATTGGCGAACACCGGGCGTTCCCGCTGCAGATTACAAGTTGGCTAACCTTCTTGGCACTATTGGTTACACCCGGCTACCTGCTGGGCGAACTCGCAACTTGGCGTCTGCGCCTGGACACCATCGAACGCTTGGCCCTTGCCTTTCCAGTGAGCATCGTCGTTCTCTCCATTCCGGGCATGATTGCTCTGCTCAGCCATCAGACCGTTGTTGAGCTTGCCAATGGATGGATGATTGCGTCGGCCGTGGTCGTCGGTCTGTGGATCGTGACAGCCATCGCACTGCGCAAGCCCTCCGCTCGAGCCGAAAAATGGACAAATGATCAGCTCATTTGGCTGGCGCTAATTGGCGCAGCCTTCATCCTGATCTTGCCCACACTCTCGCTCTACAAGATTGACGGGGACGCCTATGCAGTCGGTTCGTTCACAGCCGATGCCATGGCCCGTCTACCGCTCAACGCTACCGAGCCGCTCTTCGGCACCGATCTGGGCCCGGGCGTTCGCATGGCCTTCAACCAGTCGCTGCCCATGGCCTATCTTTGGTCCTGGTTCTCCGGCATCGATTCACTCACGTTGACTGCGACAGCCTCGCGGGCCATGATTGCGCTATGGTCGCTGCTGGCTGCCTTCACGCTGGGTCGTGCAGCCGGCCTGACATTGCCCAACCGCAGCGGCGTCAGCAGCCTGAACAGCCGGCGCTTTGCGCTGTTGGTCACATCGATCCAGCTGCTCATCTTTTTGGCAGCGCCCTTCCTGCGCGGCGACAATGTCAGCATCTTCTTCTTCGAACGCACCACCGCTGACAAATTCATGGTTCCGATGACGATGCTGCCCGTCGTCTTCGCCTTCACGATGCGCTATCTGCGCAACGGCAAGGGCGCTGCATGGCTCGCTGCTGCATTGGTCACCTTTGCCGTCTCGACCATCCACCCGCTGATCGCGGCCATGTTGGCACTAGCATTGGGCGCCTTCGCAGGATTTCACTGGCTACTCAATTTCCGCAGCAAACAAGCGTTCCTGCGCACACTTGCAGTCGGCGTGCTGGTCACGCTGGTGATGGCCATCCCCATCGTCCAGCTCTACCTCTCGCGGACTGAGGCCCCCTTGGCTTCCTCCTACCCGACGACCATGGAGGGCTGGCATGTCGGCGAACGTTTGGTACCGGCGCTACCTTTTGTCTATCTGCCCTCATTGGAAGTCTACGGACCGTTGCCCGATCTCGCCCGTCTCGACGCCCTTGAAGCTGCATCGGATACCGATCCGTTCCTGATCTGGCGCTTCGCTGTCAACATGAACCGGCGCAGGCTGATCCTCTTCGATCTCGACAGCTACATTTCCGACCCCAACATCATGTTGGAGCCGCCTTATCTGATGGCGCTGCTGTTGCTTCCCTTGCTCTTCTGGAAGATACGCAAGAATCTGGCCGCCCAGTTTGCCGTAAGTACGACAGCGGCCATCCTTTTCGTCATGTTCAACCCGTTAGTGACGCCCCTCATCGGGTCGCTTGTCATGCCGTGGATTCTGTGGCGCTTTGTGTGGATGTTGCCATACGCACTCATTCTGGCTCTGGCAGGCTATCGTTTGTTGCACATATTGTTTAACGATCAGTTGATCAGCCGGGAGAGCCGCAATCGGTTTGCGCCGCTGGCGGCCGCAGTCGTCCTGGCGCTGGCGCTTTCACCTTCGATAGTCAATACGTTGGAAACCATGCGCCTGCGAGCTGCATTCCCATATTTCTATCCGACGCCAACAACCATCTATGAGAGACTTGATGAGCTGACCACCGGCGCGGAAGCTGCAACTGTACTAGCCGACCAAGATCTGAGCGTGACGCTACCCGCCTACGTGGCCAATGCAAACGTCATCGCCCACCGCGTGCCCACCACCAGCGAGATTTTCCCGCAGGATATGCAGGTTGCCGCGCTGCAGCGGCTCATTGATCAGGAGACATTCTTCCGGTCACGCTATCTGACTCAGGACTCCCTGGATATTCTCGAACGCTATGGCGTCGACTATGTTGTCGCACCAAGCGGCAGCAATCTGGATATCCAGCTTCGACTCGCGCCAAGTTGGTTCCAGCATGAAGTCGATGATCAATCGTACAGTCTCTATGCAGTCAGCAGCCTGCCGAACGGCGATGCCGCTTCGGACACGCTTGTCGACAGCGTATCCGAGAACGTGTCCGAGAACGTGATCGACGGCAACAGCATGCTCGATGATCGTCTGTGGATGCTTGCCGAACGCCACTACCGCTCTGCACTAACCGAGGATCCGGCCAATGCTCTGGCCATGATCTGGACTTTCAGACATTGCGCATGCTCAAGGTCGCTTCAAAGATGCAGTTCGCTGGCTCAACACAGCCATCTTCTATACCGGCGAACCGGCATTGCACTACCAACTGGGCCAGCTCTATAGCGAGATGGGAGAAAACGAAAAGAGCTTGTTCGAGTTTGAGTCGGCCCAGCAGGCTGCGCCCAATATCGCTGCCTATAACCTGGCGCTCGGTGATGCGTGTCTAACTTTCGGCGACGTTGATTGTGCACGCGCACAGTTCACTGCCGCCGTCGAAAACGGCAACTATCCCGACGAAGTGACTCGTCTGACGGGCCTGGCGGATCTCTGGCGACAGCGCAATATGTACGGCCAAGCACTTCCGCTATACGAAGATGTGGTCGCACGCTGGCCCAGTATCGACAACCAGCTGATGCTTGCCAGCGCCTACCTGGAAACAGATCGGTTCGAACAAGCGGAGGCGCTTTTGACGGCGCTGCGCAGCGCGCACCCGCTCTCAACCGAGGCCATTGCCCTCGCCGGCAGCGTACAGGCTGCCCAAGAGAAGTTTGACGAAGCTGTTACGCTCTTTGACAGGGCCATCCTGTTGCAGGAAATCCAGGGGACGATCTCGACGGAGACCAGCCTATCGTTGGTGCAAACCCTGCTCGATGCCGATCGTCTGCAAGAGGCTCAGGCCAAGTTGGACCTCGTGTTGCATCGAGAGCCGAACAGCGCCACTGGCCACAGCCTACAAGGCGATCTCCATCTGCGCACGCATCAGATGGAAGCCGCAATGGCGTCCTATCAGCAGGCGTTTGAAATCGACCCGACACAGGTCAGCGTCTATATCGCAATGACCAACGAGATGCGTCGCCAGGGTGGCCGCCAAGATCACATCCTCGAACTACTGGAACGAGCCATCAAGGCCAACCCGGATGAGGCAATGCTCGCATTGGCATTTGGTGATCAGGCAGAACGGCGTGGAGAGACCGACGCAGCCGTCGACGCCTATCAGTCCGCGCTGGACATGTTCGAGCGCTTCGTTTCGCCGGGAACCGGCAATCAAGGGGCCAACGATCTGAGCCGGGCCTATGCCTATGCTCGGCTTGCCGGCGTCAGCGAAGACAAAGGCCTGCTCGAGCCGGCAATGAACTACTATCGTGCGTCGGTTGCAGCCGTGGCCGACCAGCCATGGCCACGTGTCATTTTGGGTGATGCGCTGCGTCGACGCGGCGATATTGAAGGCGCAATCGAAGCCTACGAAGGGGCCATCGCCATTGACTCGCAGCACCTGGACAGCTACATGCGACTTGCAGATCTGCACACTGCGTTGGGTTCGGTCGAGTCAGCTGACGCCTACAGGCGCGAGGCGCTGAAACTTGCTTTTGCAGAACCTGCGCAGCAACTGTCATCAGCCAAACGCTATGGTCTTAGCTCGCCTTCGCCGCTGGTTGCCAGTCAGGCAAATCTGGCCGCTCAGTCCGGTGAAAAGCTGGCTGACGCGGCTCAGATCGATGGGCAGTCCGGCGCCGCACAGACTGTGGAATTCGTGCCGCCATCCAGCCTCAACCTTGATGATGGCAATGATTCGACACTGCGCCTGCTCGCACAGATCTATCGCAGTGACAACCATCCACAACAGGCCATCGATTTTTACGAACAGATCATTGCCGCCGGCAAGGACGCTGGCTGGGCCGGAACCACCTTGGCCTCCTACTATAAGGGCCTGGGAGACCTCTATCTACTTGTGGATGATGCCGTTTCGGCAGGCGAAGCCTACGAACGTGCGATTGCGCTCGACAACTGGTGGCCACAGCCCAGGCTTGGTCTGGCCCGTGCAACGGCAGACCAGGGGGCCATCGATGTTGCGCTCCAGCAACTACGCGAGACGGTCGAGATCGCACCTGGGTATGTTGAAGCGCAGGTTGCCCTGGCAGGAGCGCTGGAGACGGACGGTCAGGTAGGCGAGGCTTTGGAGATCTACGAAGAGATCGCCACAACCCATGCCGGCAACGCCAACGCCACGCTGGCCTACGGACGGGCTTTGATCGATCGCGGAGAATTGGAACCCGCTGAGAAGATCTTCCGCTCAACTGTGGAGATGAATCCCGGCAGTTCCGACGCCTATGTTGAACTGGCGAGCCTTCTAATCGACCAGTCGCGGTACGAAGAGGCCCGCCCCCACCTGCAGGCGGCCCTGGAGATCGACCAGCAGAACGTCAACGCCTACCTGCAATCAGGCCTACTCGAACAACGCTCAGGCAACTTCGAAGCCGCTCTCGCCTGGTTTACAGACGCCACCAAGCTCGACACCGACAGCCCATCGATCAACATCACGCTCATCGATCTGTTGCAACGTTCCGGACACTACGGCCCTGCCATCACCTACATCAAGGAGCAGTTGGAAGACCAGCCTGACGACATAGACCTGATGGTTCGCCTCTCAAGCACCTTGCGCGTTGTCGGGCGCTATAGCGAAGCACTGGCCGTTTTGCTTCAGGCCGAACAGGATAATATCACCGATGCACGTCTGGCCGCCGACCTGGGCGAACTCTATCTCGCCCAAGGCCGCCCTCGCGCAGCGGTAGCCGCCTATCAGCAGGCCATCAATCTGCAACCCGATGAGCGCTCCTTCTATCTGCGCGGCGCAGAGATTTTGCGAGGCCAAGGCGAGTTTATACACGCAATTGGCCTGCTGCGCCGGGGCCTGAACAGTGCGGCAGAGCCGGCAGCCCTCTATGCGGCCATGGCCGGACTCTACCGAGACTACAACGAGATCGAACTGGCGGCAGCCACCCTCGACCAGGGTATGGACGCCGTGGGCGATCAGATCGAAATCCTGCTGGGCATCGGCGACCATCGAGCCGCTGTCGAAGGTGGTGAGTCCGCCAAAGAATGGTATGATGTGGCCCTTGCGAGCCACCCGGATGATCCTGCCCTTCACGTTGCCGTTGGCAACCTGGCACTGGACGCCAACGAACTTGACAATGCGATTGCTTCATACGAGACGGCTGTCGCGCTTTCGCCGCAGGAAGCAGCACATCATGCCGTGCTTGCCGCCGCCCTGGATCGGGTCGGCAGAAGTGACGCCGCCATCGATGCATACGAGCAGGCGCTGCTACTGGAGCCGACTTTGATCGGCACATATACGGATCTGGCGGCGCTCTATGAAGAGGCCGGGCGTGCTGACGATGCCCGTGCGCTTCTCGATCGCGGCATGTTGATTGCGCCGACCGACGGCGAATTCTACATTGCCTACAGTCAGTATTTGATGGAACACGACGAAGGGGATCGAGCGTTATCGATGTTGGCGGTGGCGGACCAGATTGCACCAACGGCGGATATGCTGATTGCCCGAGCGAACTTCTACATCGCACAGAAACGCTATGATGATGCACTGGCCGATTTGTCGCTTGCCATCAAGAAAGAGCCTGGGGCCATTGATGCCTACCTGGCCCTAAGCAACGCTTATCAGAAGAAAGATGACACCCAACGCGCTGAACAGGTCATTGAGTCGCTGAAGAATCGATTCCCGGGCCTCGGTTACACAACACCAATCAACAGCGGATAGCGCAGTGCCCGGTTCCAGTAGAAATACCTCGAACCGTACAGGCCTGACAGGGTAGGATGTCTGTCAGGCCTGTTTTTCGGTTCATCTCTATGAACTCTGCTACGGAAAGCGGTTCTTCGACACAGAGCGACAGAGATGGCTCTGAAGAAACGAAAGAGCGAAGAAGAAGCACTAGTTTATTGAAACAGCCAGGATTGATATGCGGATAGTCAGACTTATTTTATGGGCTTGCCTCGTCGTCGCAGCGATTGTGACTCCAGATTCACTTCTGGCACAACAGCCCACGCCGGAAGAGGAAGTTGATCAGCTGTGGATTGATGTTGGCCTGCGGCCACAGCTTGTCGAAGACTTCAACAATATGGCGCGTCCTCAAGATATCGCACGCGCAGATCACCCATCCATGATCGAAGTCTTGGACGACGTCGAGGTGGGTCGCAGGCTGGTTGTCTTCAAGTCCGTCGTTGATGCCGAGCAATTGCTTCCCCACATTGCCGATCGCTTCGATATCATCGGCTATAACCTCGAACATGGTCCGTCGAATCGGCCTGACGAACAGGCCGACCCGGTCGGAAGCGTCATCCGCATCCGCGAACTGGCCGATCAGTACGGCAAGAAGGTCGCCATGGGACCGGATCGCAGCTTTGCTGTGAACGACAGCGTTGCCATGGCGCCCTATGTCGACATGATGATATTGCAGGTACAGCGCGTACAGACGCAACCCACAACCGTGCGCGACTTCGTTGAGCCGCTGGCCGCGCAGTATCGTCAGGCCAATCCCGACATCGAAGTCAGTATCCAGATCCGCACTGAAGGCAACGTAGAGCAGCTCTACGACCTGATCGCCTCAATGACCGACACGCTCGACGGCGTCTCTATCCTTACGAGTGACGAAACGGTGGCCGTAGGAATGGACCTGCTGGAAGAGTTCAGGCCAAACGGTGCGGAACCTGCGGTCAAGGCTACAGCAACCAGCGTATCGCCTTCGGCAAAGCTGCCGCCCACGGTTCAGGCCACAGAGCCACCGACCACTGAGCTGACGACACCGTCGTCGCTCACAAGACTCGTCGAGCAACGCAGAGATTGAAGCCACGCCAGATCGATCTGCCGCAACAGGCTGACGAGGTCAGAAGTGGAGAGGAGGCAGACTGGCTCTTCGTGGCCGGCATATTCACCGTCGGCGTAATCGGCGGCGGTCTGATCATCGCTTCCATTGTCTTCGCCATTCAAAACTCAAAGTCGGGCTAAATCCATGGCGTACGAGAATATCAGCCACAGCTCCGGTCATCTCGCGCATCGCGCCGCCGGCATGCCACTCAACTTCAGGGTGGACTTCCGCTGATGCCGGAATCGACACCACCACCCGCGCCCCATGAATCGTCGAGCGAGGATGAACGATCATTGCGCGCAACAGTTCTGAGCGCAGCACCGGCCCTCCGTTCACGCAACTTTCGACTCTTCTGGGGCGGGCAGCTAGTCTCCACCATCGGCACATCACTGCAGGTGGTAGCCGAAGGCTGGCTGATCTACAGCATCACCGAATCGACCTTCTGGTTAGGCATGGTAGGGTTGCTGGCACTGATCCCAGTGCTGCCCATTTCGCTGCTAGGCGGCGTTCTGATTGACCGTATGCCCCGACGGCGGCTGATCTTAGCCACCCAGTTCGGCCTGATGCTGCAAGCACTGATATTCGGCGTGCTGGCGGTCAGCGGTCAGTTGCAGCTCTGGAACGTCATCGTCCTCTATTTCATCTTTGGTTCACTTCTGGCCATCGACCACCCTGCCCGGCGCGCCTTTCTGGTCGATCTTGTGGCCGAAGAGGATCTGGCCAATGCGGTCGCCTTAAACGCTACGCTCTACAACCTCTCCAGCCTGATCGGGTACGCAGCCGCAGGCGTGTTGATCGCCACGCTAGGCGCCGGCGTCACCATGCTGATCAACTCGTTGACCTACTTGGCCACCATCGGGGCGCTGCTGCTCATCCATGTACCCGACACCGTGGCCGACAGACCCACGTCCGATGGCAACCAGCAATCATTTGTGCAGGTCATCAGTGAAGGCGCGATGACGCTCTGGAGAGATCCGGCCATCCTCGGGACCATCAGCCTCATGGCCGTGGTCGGCGGACTCGCCTGGCCCGTCTTTGGCATGATGCCGGCCTACGCAGAAGAGGTTATGAATACGGGAGCGGTCGGATTGGGCATCCTGATGTCGGCGGGCGCGTTTGGGTCAATTCTGGGCACCATCGTCGTAGCCCGGCTGGGGGCGAGCCATCGCGGCCGCACCATGACTGTGGTCAGCTTGGCTTTGCCGGCTGTGATCGTTGCCTTTGCATACGCGCCCGGAATGATCGTAGCATCACTGCTGCTGATCGCCATCGGCGCGCTGTTGCTCATTCTACAGAGCATTGCCATCACGTTGGTCCAGGTCAACATCCCCGACCGGGTGCGCGGCCGCGTGATGAGTATTTACAGCATTCTGCATGCCGGGTCAGACACGATGGGCAATGTGGCTGTTGGTTGGCTGGCGGTCTACATCGGCCTGCCGCTATCGTTAGCCGGTGCGGGGCTCGTTGCCCTTGCCTACGCAACGGGTCTACGAATTGCCATGCCCAGTGTGGACAGGTTGGACTGAGTCTATGTTGCCACGTTTTCTGCCACCGACTGCAACGCCGCTGCCGCCAAGTGCGGTTGCCCCTGCGCTTGTGGCGTCGCGTGGCGCCAACGAACGTCTTTGCAGCACTGTGAACAGCATGTTTGGCGTCAAGCAGAGCTTTTTGGCCTCATCCGGACGAACTGCACTTTACCTGCTCTTGAACGCACTGAGCGACCGGGAACAGGCGACCCATCCCGGCAGCCTGCGCAAACAGGTAGTGCTGCCCGCCTACACCTGCCCGTCTGTTGCCAAGGTCATTCTTGAGGCGAGTCTTCAGCCACGTCTCGTAGACATTGATCCACACTCAATGGCCATGCCGGCAGAGGATCTGGAGATGGCCATTGGCGCACAGACGTTGGCGGTGATCCTGGTCCATCCCTTCGGCATCGCCCACGATATCGAGCCGACTTTGACGTTGAGTCTGCAGAACGGAGCGGTCCTCATCGAGGATGTCGCCCAATCGATGGGGGCGCGCTTTGGCGGGCGCCTGGTCGGCGGGCGCGGGCACTACGGTCTCTACAGCTTTGGACCAGGTAAGCCGATCTCTGCAGGCGGCGGCGGCATCCTGGCGATCGGTGATCTCGGCGAAGTGACATTGATCGAGTCAGCGTGGCGGCAACTGCCTTCCAGCAGCCGCATGGATGACTATGTTGCGCTCGCCCGACTGGCTGCGTTTCAGAGCGCATTCCAGCCGTCTGGGTGGTGGTTGGCCATGCGCCTGGGTGCACAAAAGGCCGGCGATGATGAAGCCAATTGGGGATTCTCGCTCACGGGTCTGAGCGCGGCCCAAGCGGTCATCGCAGAAACACAGCTCCAGCGGCTTGCTGAATACAACAAGTCTCGCCGAGCCAACGCTATGCAGTTGATCGACGGACTGAACGGCCTGTCAGGTGTCGCGCTGCCGACTCCGAATATGGGCGACGTTGACATAGACGGGGCGTTTTTTCTCAGATTGCCACTCCTGTTCGATGATCCGGCGCACTGCATGGCGGTGCATGATGCCCTCCACGCTCAGGGGATCGGCGCCGGGCGCATGTATAAACAGACCTTGCCCCATCTGTTTCCCGCTCTAGCCGGCGGCCGGTTCCCAGGGGCCGAGGCTGTCGCCAACGGGTTGTTGACGCTGCCGACCCATCACCATTTGCGCCCCGGAGACATAGCCAAGATCGTCAACACAGCGAGAACGGTGAGGGAATAAAGTACACATCATATGGACGCGCACACTATAGGCGCGCACACTCTCCTATCCACAGCCAGAAAGGTCAGCGGTTTTCAACGTGTGTACAGACCACTTCGACATTCGCCCCTATCATCCCAGCGATCTCTGTTCTCTAGTCCGAATCTGCTTATTGACCGGCGACAGCGGGAATGATGCCAGCGCCCACTTTACCGATCCCGAATTGCTTGGCCTCTTCTATGCCGCGCCGTATGCTGTCTACGAACCTGATCTCTGCTTCGTGTTGACCCACAACGGCAGCCCCAGCGGGTACATCCTGGGTACCCGAAATACAGACGGGTTTCACGCACAATGCGAGCAACAGTGGTTTCCCACACTTAGAACGCGTTTTCCCATGCCGCCTGAAGAGGAGCGTTCCGCCGATGCAGAGATGATCCGGGCAATCCACAGAGGATTTCGCACGGACAAAAATGTTGCAGCCTATCCGGCCCACCTCCACATTGATATTCTACCGGTCGGCCAGGGGCAGGGCCTCGGATCAAAGCTGATGGCTACGTTCCTCGACCGCTTGCGCCAAATCGAGTCTCCGGCCGTTCATCTGGGCGTCAGCAAGCGAAATCCGCGAGCCATTCGTTTCTACGAGCGCGAGGGCTTCCATGTCATCGGAGAATACGAAAGCGGAATCGACATGGGAATGCGTCTATAGATTCGATTGCCAGCCTCCTCCAGCGAGAAAGGATTCCATGGATATCATACTGTCGTTCGACACTGAGGACTTTATAACCCCTGAGGCCATGGATGCCCAGAAGTGGTGGGCTGATGAATTGTCGGAACGCGGAATCCGCGCTTCATTTCAGGTGGTCGCCGAACTGGCGCGCACATGGCAGAAGCGCGGCCGCCAGGACATCATCGACGCCGTGAGCCGCCATGAGATCGGCAACCACACAAACTACCACTCTGTGCCCCCTACCCATCCGCAGGGTGTCTCAGGCATGTCGCTGGCCGATGGCATCGACTGGGTGATTCGCAACGAGGCGGCCAGCTTCGCCACGCTGGAATCGATCTTTGGCCGCGTGCCGATCTCCTACTGCTCGCCGGGCGATTCGTGGACGCCGGCCACGCTGCTTACGATGGCGGCCAGAGGCGTCAAGGTCTACTGCGATAGCCGGCTGGCCGAGCGCAGCAATCGCCCGTTCTGGTACGGCGGCCTGCTGAATGCCGGCTACAACCTCGACATCGAATGCTGCTTCGTGGGCAACGGAACAACCGTTGACGAGTTAATAGAAAGGGTAACATCAGACCTCCTGAGCTTGGATGCAGACGATGTCTACATCCTCTACTCGCATCCCACGCGATTAGTGACCACCGATTTCTGGGACGTCCTCTTTTTCGACGCAGCCTCACCTCCGCCTGAAAACTGGACGCCGGCCCCGCTCTACGCCGTCGATGACGTGGCAGAGAATAAACGACGCGCCCGCTTGTTGCTTGACTTCTTGCAAGCGATTCCCGGCTTACGCTTCATCGACTATTCCACTATGTTTGCCGAACGATCGGAGAGCAGACGAGATCTGCAAGTCTTGATGGATGAGTGTGGGCTCGCTCCGGGCAATGAAGGCCGGCTGCCGTTTAAGACACCCACAAGCGACAATTTCGTGACCGCTGCCGACTTCGATGACTTTTCCTATGGATGGGGTCCGCTGCCCAGAGGCTTCGAGGGCCAAGACCTCATCGAGCAGGCCAAGGGTCTGGCGTGGACGGCTTCTGCGGCTCAGAGCATCGATATTTACGATGAATGAACCCATTCGTTGGCAAACCTACGAAGAACATTGAGCACAAACAGTAGCGAAAGGAACCATGCAAAATGGCCAGAAAAAATGTTGTCGTTGAAGGACTCGCTCGACTGCCGGTCTTCTCCCATGCCACCATTGCAGGCGATTTCATCTTTGTCTCCGGCACGCTGGGCACAGTCCCCGGCAGCATGGAATTGGTCGACGGCGGCACGGGGCCCGAGACCGCTCAGACGATGCGTCACATCGAGACCATTCTCAAAGAGTGCGGCGCCTCGCTGGATGATCTGGTCAAAGTCAACGTCTTTGTGGCCGACATCGGGACCTTTGCAGAAATGAACAAAGCCTACGCATCGATCATGGGCAGCAACCCGCCCGCACGCATCACCGTGGGCCGTGCCGAACTGGCACTGGGCGCGTCGGTAGAGATCGATGCGGTCGCCTACCGCCCACAAGAATGAGGATGCCGACCATGTCCATATCTGATACGCTGCAACCCTATCTCGATGACCTGGCTGCCGGCACACCGGCGCCCGGCGGCGGCAGCGCTGCCGCCGCTTCGGGCGCCATGGGCGCGGCGCTAGCCTGCATGGTCTGCAAACTGACGATTGGGCGGAAGAAATATGCAGAAGTCGATAGTGAGATGCGCTCGATCCTGGAGAAGTTGGAAGCGCTGCGCGCAGAGTTGACACAGCTTGTCAGCGAGGATCCTGCAGCCTACACCGGCGTCATGGATGGTTATCGGTTGCCAAAAGGGACGACAGAGGAGCGGGCAGTGCGGCACGCAGCCATCCAGGCGGCCACCAAGCAGGCGACGCTCACGCCGCTGGCAACGGCCCGCGCCTGCGCCAAAGTCGTCAAGCTCTGCCAACGCGTTGTTAAACTCGGCAACCCCAACGCAGTCGGTGACGCCGCGGCAGGCGCGGCCTGCGCACAGGCTGGTCTCAAGATTGCAGCGCTCGATGTGCTGTTGAACCTGAAAGCGTTGGAAGACGCAGCCTTCGTCGCTGAGTGTCAGGTCAAGCTAGACGAGATCTTGCCGGCGCAGGCGTCGGCCGATGAACTCCATCAAGCGGTAGTCGACCGAGTGGCCCAGTCGGCATCGTGAAAGGACCAGTTTTCGTTGAGATTTGGTCAACGGCAACGGCTGAAGCCGGCGGCTTCTCGCCGTCGGTAGTGTGATTGATCCCCGCGAAAACAGAATGTCAACTGAACCATCAGAGACGCAGGAGTATTCTGCAATGAAGGTGCTCGAATGTGTGCCCAATATTAGCGAAGGCAGGGATCTGGCGGTCATCGAGCAGATCGTCGACGAGGTGCAGCAGTGCCAAGACGTTAAGATCCTCAATTACTCGTCCGATTCAGATCATAACCGATCTGTGCTGACCTATTTGGGCCCACCGGAACAGGTCTTGGCCGCGACTAAGGCCATGACGCTCAAGGCGCTCGAACTGATCGACATGAGACATCAGCATGGCTCACACCCGCGCTTCGGCGCCGTCGACGTAGTGCCCTTCATTCCCATCCGCAATATGGAACAAGCTGAAGCGGTGGAAATCGCTCGTCGGTACGGTCGCTTTTTGGGCGAACAGAGCGTGCCGGTCTACTTCTATGAGGATGCAGCCACGCAGCCGCAGCGAAAGAATCTGGCAACGGTCCGCCGGGGCCAGTATGAATCCTTGCCCGAGAAACTCCAGCAGCCTGGATGGCTTCCGGATGAGGGACCAGCGCAATTTAACGCCAAATCCGGGGCCACGGCGACCGGTGCACGTTTCCCGTTGATTGCATTCAACGTCAACCTGAACACCAGCGACGTGACCATTGCCCAGCGCATTGCCAAGTCGGTGCGCCATGTCAGCGGCGGCTTCCGTTATGTCAAAGCAATGGGCCTCTACCTAGAGAGCAAGAACATCGCCCAAGTCTCCATGAACCTAACCAACTACACCAAGACCCCGCTGCCGTTGGTGCTGGAGACCGTGCGCATGGAGGCGGCTCGTTCTGGCGTTTCGATCACGGGAACGGAGATCATCGGAGCCATTCCCATGGATGCGATGGAGGAAATCATGCGGCACTATGTGCAGGTTCATGATTTTACGCTCGACCGGGTCATAGAGTCTTCATTGCTATGAGCTAGCGCTTCTCCACAAATCGTCGGGACGATACCGGCTCTCTAGGACTTCAGACGGTTGATTCGCCACGCTCAGACGACATTGAGCTGGATGTCGGTGAGACGAATGAGGTTGAAGCGGATGCACTCCCGCGCATGACGGAACTGCCGCAGTAGGGACACGTCCCACTGGACTCGCCCTGCCAGACAACTGAGCTTTCAGAGATAGGGCTTCCGCAACTGGGGCAAGCATCCGGCAAATTGGCGGCTCGATTTCGAATGGCATCTTGTTGACGCGTCAGTTCCAGGGCGTCAGCCTCCTGTTTGCCGGCATACCACTTGAGCGCGGCTTCCGTCAGTCCGCTTATCGCAACCAGCACCAGAATACCGGGCCACCACCAGCCCTGCCATGCCAGGATTGCTAGACCTATCAGCCAGATAGCCGTCTGCACCTGTTTCCACGAACCCGACAGTCCCTGGTCTGCACCCTCTTCTACGGACAATTCGTTGGACGATTCGTTTTTATCCACAACATGACTCCTATTTTTATCCCGGTCATGATATCTAACCACACCGGTGGTTCGCCTCACCCTCCATCGATCTGCTTCCAAGCAGTCACCACGGCGAGATATTATTGTTTGCAACGTACCATTCTATCCCATATCCCGGATGGCCGGAATACCGTGCAGTGACTGGGCCGCGCGAACGCCTGACAAAATCGCCTCGGCCAATACTTCAGCAGCGACGGCCCCGACCAATGTGAGATCAACCTGTTTATCGCCCGCGGACAAGGCAAAGATTGTGTCGCCGTCATAATGCGTATGTGCCGGTCGAATGGTGCGTGCCATGCCATCCTGGGCCATCTGGGCGACCTTGGTGGCGCCCGCTTTCGTCAGCTTGGCGTTGGTTGCGATGACGGCCAATGTCGTGTTGGCGCGGCGCAGCCGGAAGGCTGTCTGCCCCATGAGACTGGCGGCGAAGTCAACGGTGCCGGCAAAGGAACCGCCCGGCTTGCGTGCTCCGGCAATGGTACGACCGCCATCACCTGCTTCTGCCGACGGATCATAGACTTCGCCGAATGCATTGACTGCAACCAGCGCTGAAACGATCACGCCATTGGCGATTTTCCGCGATGCCGTGCCCAGGCCGCCCTTGGTGGCACGCCCAAAGCCCAACACTTTGCCGACCGTAGCCCCAGTACCGGCCCCGACATTGCCTTGAGGCACAGCCCCGTCCGATGCCGCAACGCAGGCTGCGTACCCCGCGTCAGCATCCGGACGCACGCCGGCATCGCCAAGGGCAAGGTCGAAGAGGCAGGCCGTGGGCACAATCGGTACCTTGGCCACACCCACGTCGAAGCCGCGACCCTGCTCCTCCAGCCAACGCATGACGCCGTCGGCAGCAGCCAGTCCATAGGCGCTGCCTCCGCCGATCAGCAGAGCATGCACTTCTTCGATCATGCAGACCGGCTCCAGCAGATCCGTCTCTCGGGTGGCCGGTGCGGTTCCGCGCACATCAACCCCGGCGACCGTGCCGGGCGGGCAGAGAACCACGGTACACCCAGTGCCTGCCTCCAGATTGGTCCAATGCCCAACCTTGATACCAGGGATGTCTGTCAGAGTATGATTCATCGCGACCTCAGTAGATTTTCAGGACTTCGATATCCAAACCAAGGCATCTGAACAGATTGCCTTGCGTGATTCGGAGCATACAGATCGTAGTATATCGCCATCAGACTATCGTTATTGTAGCAGCCACTACCAAATCTAAACTGAAGGCACTATGAAAACATGAGTTTTGTAGGTCCGACTTGCAGTCGGACGAGTTTGGTGACCTCTGGATCCGTCTGGTATGTGTACCTTGTCACGCTGCAAGCGTGACCTACAAAACCCATGATCCCGTTGCACTTTCAGTTTAGGTCTGCAAAGGCAGGAAAATATGACCATTTGCATGCTGGTGCGTAGATGCTAGACTGCGTGAACAGAAAAGAGATCGGCGATCCGATGACGACGCTCAACGTAGAGCCACCAATTCAGTGACGTCAGACATCGACCCACAAGCCAACACAAGGAGCCATTTCATGCAATTTGATCTACTAATTCGAGGCGGGGAGGTCATCGACCCCGGCGGGGAACAGATAGGACGACTGGATGTGGCGATTCAAGGCAATCGCATCGCGGCGATCGACCGCAACATACCGGCTGAGTCAGCGACAGATGTGATCGACGCCGGCGGGCAGATTGTCACGCCCGGGCTGGTCGATCTGCACACCCACGTCTACCATAACGTCACCTATTGGGGCATCCACGCCGATCCCGTGGCGGCGCGCAGCGGCGTGACAACATGGCTGGACGTCGGTTCAGCCGGCGGCTACAACCTGGCCGGCTTCAGAGAGTGGATTGCCGAACCGTCTGCGGCCCGACTCTTCGCACTGCTCAACATTTCGTCTATCGGCTTGACTGCGCCGACGTGGGAATTGACCAACCTCGACTACTGTGATGTAGACCTCTGCACCAAGATGATCGAGCAAAATCCCGAACTGGTGCTGGGCCTCAAAGCCCGTATCGATCGCCTCACCACGCGTGGCACGGGCATCGAGCCGCTGCGCCGTGCACGAGAAGCGGCAGACCGAGTAGGCCTGCCGCTCATGGTCCATATCGGCGGCGGTCCGCCTTCACTCAATGAAATATTGGATCTGATGCGCCCCGGCGATATCCTTACCCACTGCTTCACAGGCCATAACATGCGAATCATCGACGACGCCGGCGCGCTCCTTGACACGGCCCGGCGCGCCTGGGATTCGGGCATCGTTATGGATATCGGCCATGGAGCCGGTTCGTTCTCGTTCGAGACCGCCGATGCCATGCTGGCCGAGGGATTGCCGCCGGATGTGATCTCGTCGGACATTCACCAGTTGAGCATCCATGGTCCGCTCTATGACCTGCCGACCTGCCTGAGCAAATTCTTGGCATTGGGCATGAGCCTCAAAGAGGTCATCCGTGCCGCAACCGTTCGCCCTGCCCAGGTGATGCAGATGGCCGATCAGGTCGGCACACTACGCGTCGGCGCGCTGGCTGATGTAGCCCTCTTCCGCATTGATGAGGGCGATTTTTCGTTCTACGATGTCCACATGAACAAGCGAATGGGCAAGCAGCTGCTGCGCAACACCCGGACCATCGTCGATGGAAAGCCGATGGACTATACGCCCGACGGTCCCACCGCACCCTGGATTGAGCTGAGCGAAGCACAGGAATCGCTCATTGAATGGGGCCACACGCCGGGCGCAATGGCTGGTCGAAAATCAGGCTGTTGCTAGGGGCGTCGCCCACACATTGCTTGTCCGCATCGAATGGAATTCGGCTCCTAACAACGAGAAGCGCCCTCAGGCGCTCTGCGGTGAGAAACGCTTACCGCGGCTCGCTGCGTCTTGGCGATAGAGACCAACATTGTCGGAATCCCTATTGCCTGCGCAGCGCCTGAGGGCACTTTGCGTCGATAAACTGAAAGCACAACGCGATCATGAGTTTCGTAGGTCACGCTTGCGTCGATCCTCCTACGCTTCGAAATAGACCTTGAGTCGGGCCAGCCCCTCTTCAATCTCGGGCACGTCAATGCCCGAGTAGGCGAAGCGGATATAGTTGTTCTCGTGACCCGGAATGGGGCGGCCAAAGTGTTTGCGCGTGCAGAAGGATACATTGGTCTGATGCAACGCCTCGGCCATCAACTGATTGACGTCCGTCAAGCCTTTGCGTTCCATGATCGCTGAAACGTTGGGGAAGAGATAGAATGTGCTCTCGGGTGCGGCTATCGAAATGCCGTCAATTGCGTTGAGTCCGGCCACTGCCGCATCACGCCGGGCATGCAACGTCTCAACAATGGCGTCAGGACCGCTTGTGTCGCCCTCAATGGCCCCTACCATGGCACGCTGGATGAAATGAGTTGTACACGATTCGGCGTTGGTGTTGAGCTTGTTGAAGACTTCAATGACCGGTTGCGGGCCAATGGCCGCGCCAAGCCGCCAACCGGTCATTGCAAACCGCTTGGAGCAAGTGTAGAGGATGACCGTGCGCTCCTGCATGCCGGGCAGATTGACGATCGAGATGCCCGGTCCGCCGTACTGGATTTCATGATATGCATCATCGCTCAGTACCCAGAGGTCGTGGCGGATGGCCAGTTCAGCAACAGCCTCCATCTCTTCACGGGTGGACTGCGCACCTGTCGGATTCTGGTAGTTGTTGTAGATCAATACGCGGGTTCGGTCAGTGATAGAGTCACGCATGGCATCCAGATCAAGCGCAAGACCAGAGGGCGTCTCGACAAAGCCGTAGGGGACCGAGACGCCGCCCTGGAAGTCGATCTGGGATTCATAGATGGGATAGCCAGGATTGGGATAGAGCACCTCATCGCCCGGATCCATGACCGCAGCAAGAAACTTGCCGATTACCGGTTTGCCCCCCGGCTGCACAGAGACCTGTTCCGCAGCAAACTGGACCTGCCGTTTGCGACCCACATCGTCGGCCAACACGGCGCGCAGTTCGGGAATGCCGGCGCCGGGACAGTAGCCCGTGTAGCCATCCGCAATGGCCTCGTAGGTAGCCTCAACGATGTTAGTCGGCGTGGCGATGTTGATGTCGCCCAGGTGGAAGGGATAGACTTTGTGACCCTTAGCCGCCCAGGCGGCTGCCGCGGCCGAAACCGCAAAGGCGGTCTCCGTGCCTAGTTTGTCCAGTTGATTGGCAAGTTTCATTGCAAGCTCCTTTAAGTACAAACGCATCCGCCTGATAGGTTCACTGCGTGGCGGAGACTGATTCTAGCACCGTTGACGACTCCTCGCAATCAGATGGCCCGAAAAGAGTGTAATTCACAGTCGGGGGCGGGCTTGCCTCACCCGGCCGGGACGCCTCAAGCGCCTGCCGGTCCCTCTCCAAAAATTGGAGAGGGACGCGCAGCCACTCACGAATCTATGAGGCCCAGGAGACAAAGCAGGGTGAGGCGACTGTGCCGCGTGCCCCGCATCTGTATTGCCCCCGTCCAGAAGCGGCAATGTTCAGAGCATCACGCAGGGCGAGCTTCCTTACCCGTCGGGGTTGTGTGTGGCGCGAGATACCCCGGTCCGTCAATGATCACGATCTGCGCAGCCCTTTTGTAGTCAAAATCGGCCGGTGCTATACTCAGCCTGAAAAGCAGAATCCGTCGACGCAGAGGCCCTCAATGACAATTCAGATCATCCCATTCACGAAAGATCATCTGCGTGACGCGGCGAAACTATTGGCGAAACGCCACCAACGGGAACGCCGCTTGCTACCCGAATTGCCGCAACGTTTCGAGGAACCGGCCGCGGCAGAAGATGCGATCAACGCCGCGTTGCAACGCTATCACGCAGAGGGCTACGTCGCCATGGATGACGACTGCCTGATCGCCTACCTGGTCGGCGACAGGGTGATTGATAGCGTGCGGGGGCGATCTGGATGGGTGCGACTCCCTGGTTGCGCCTATGACCCCCGAGCAGGCGTGGAAACAGTACGTGATCTGTATGCTATGCTAGGCGAGCAATGGGTCAACGACGGCATCTTTTCCCACGTTGCCCTCATGCCACTCTCTGATCCGAATCTACTCCAGGCATGGTATTCTCTCGCCTTCGGCATCGAACAGATTCACGCCCTCCTCGACCTCACCACTGTCGATCAGGTCCGGACTGAAGTCCCGGAAAACATTAGAATTCGCCAGGTAAGAAGTGATGATCAGGCGCACCTGGCTGCAATGTCCGACATTATCTGGCGAACACAGGTCCAGGCGCCGGTCTGGGCCGCAATGATGCCAGAGACAGTTGGCGAGCTTTCCGAGGGATGGGCCGGGCTTGCCAAGGACGAAGAATCGATCGCCTGGCTCGCCATGCGAGGTGAAGAGCCGCTTGGCGTCCAGGTCTATTGGCCGGCAGAAGCGACAGACGAAAACATGTTGATCGCCGAGCGGTCTATCCACCTGGGCGTAGCCGGAACACGAGCGCCCTTCCGCGGGCAAGGCATCGCCACGGCATTAACATCTCGAGGGCTACGCCATGCCGCAGACGCGGGCTTCACAACCTGCGAAACCGATTGGCGCAGTACCAACTTGTTTTCCTCGAGATTCTGGCCCCGTCGCGGCTTTCGTCCGGCGGCCTACCGCCTGGCTCGACGTATTGACAGACGCATTGCCTGGGCCACAGGAATCGGCTAGAACCACCAGCAAGGTCAGTGCTGCAAGACATCATCATCTTCACCGCAATCAGAGGGGAAACTGAATGACCAGCTCCGCCAACCGCGTCCATCGAGCCGACTATCACCCATTCAGCGTGGGCCGTCGCATGATGGTCGTGCCTGCCTGGTTGGATCCTGAGCTGGACCCGGACCTGATTCCAATCCGTCTGGACCCTGGCTCAACATTTGGGACCGGCGCACACGCCACCACGAAACTCTGCCTAACGGCGATTGAGCGCCATTTGAAGCCGGGCGACACTGTGTTGGATCTGGGAACCGGCAGCGGAATCCTGGCTATTGCAGCGGCCAGACTCGGCGCGAGTTCGGTGCTGGCCGTCGACACCGACACTAAATCGGTGCGTGTTGCCACCGAAAATGTTGCACACAATGGTCTTGCGGAGATCGTGCGCGTGGAAGAAGGCTCGCTGATCGACCTGATCGAAGCGGGCATCGCAGGCAGACCGCTCTCGTTTGTGGTCGCCAACATACTGTCCAACATCCTCGTCGATTTCTTTGATTCGGGATTAAAAGAAGTCATCGCCCCAGGAGGACTGCTGGTTCTCTCCGGCATTCTGCGCAGCCAGACGCCGCAAATCAACAGCATGCTGCACAGGGAGGGTTTTGAGAAGCTGGCCCAGGAGCAGATGGAGGACTGGGTCTGTATCATCGCTCAACGGCCATAGAACCCGCCAAGCGAATCCTAGGGGACGTACGGCTCGTCACCGGTTCGGTAGGCATCAGGCCAGATCACAGTCATCTGCTCAGCTGATTGTTGCGGTTCAGCATATTGCAAAAAGAGGGTTTGGACATCAGGCCATTGGTGCCACATGTAGTCAGGAACATCAGCATCGGGGGGAGAGCGATCAACGAAGGGGAAGTAGTAGAGGCCGGATGTCAACTCGATCTCTGTGCCCTCAAGGGCGGCCAAGACATCTTCATGCGCCGTCGAATCCGCTCGTTCAATGGCATCAGCTGCGATCATAAAGGCGTCGTAGGAGGAAAATGCGTAGCGTTCGGGCCAACGATCAAAGTAGCCCATGTAGTTGTTTGCGAATAGCGCCCCCATCGGCGTTAACGTTGAGTACCACGGTCCGACCTGCTGCACCACGGTGTTTTCACCATCCGGCATCAACGCCCAGAATTTCTCATCGTCGAGGGCGGGAGGAGTCGTCACAATGATCGTGCCCTTCTCAGGTCCGATGCCGGCATCAAGCAGTTGCCGCTGAAGCGCCAAAGCTGAGTCGTCATAGATCTTAATGAAGAGTGCATCGGGCGTTCGCTCTATATCGACAATGCGAGCAATCACAGACGTAAAGTCGACGGCCGGCAGATCGGCAATCAGTGTCTTGACTTCAATATCGCGCTCGGGAAATGATATCTCCGCTTGCTCCGCTTGCAGCTGTCCGTAGTTCGTGTCCGGCGCCACAACAACCGCCAATAGCTCTCCATCTCCATTGTGATCCCCTACCTCAGAAAGCCACTCGGCATCCATGCCACTGACCATGCTCGCCGTAGGCGCAATGCGAAAGATTTCAGGAATCTGCCCCGTCGTGAGATGATCGGCCGCCGGCTCGGCAAGGATCAAGGGGACGCCATATGTCTGCGCTACATCCCGAACAGCAGTCGCCACATTACTGTGATAAAGGCCGACAATGGCCGAGGCGCAGTCCTCAGTAATCAGGCGTTCGGCAAACTTGGCCCCCCGGGTCGGGATTCCGGCAGAATCGTAGGTGATCAATTGCACGCGCTGGCCGCGAATTCCGCCAATGCTGGTGATATCGTTGAGCGCAAGGTTGAGGGCCGTCTGCATGGCAAAGCCATTGCGTATGGCCCCCGGACTTGAAAGCGGCAGAATCGCGCCGATGACAATCGTGTCTCGGGGTTCATCACATGGTCCAGAGACCTGGACTTCAGACGGAACCGTCACCGTGATGTAGTATGGCACTTCAATAAAGACTGGAGATGGGAGGGGAATCGGTGTGGGTGGAAGGGATACCACTGGCACGCTCTCGGTAAGCGTAGGAGCAATCGGCGACGCCGATTCGACGTTCTGCGTACAGCCTCCCAGAGCAAGCATCGTTACAATGGCCAAAACGGGCCAGAAACTTGCGTGCAGAATCACGTAGAGCCTCCGCACTAGGCTTGTAAATAGAGTGAACGGCGAGAGGAGGAACTCACCTGAAAAACAGATACCATTCACGTGCGATGTCGTTTCTGGTGAGAGTTTTTCGGGACTCGAATATGGCTGAAAGTATAGCATCCAGGTCTGCTATGGTCAAACATAAGGCCCTTCGCCCGCCCTTCGCCACAGCCGGTCAGACCTCAGGCAGGCCCATGACTCGCGGGCGAATATAGACTCACTTTGGCCGTTGAATACTCTCAAAATGCCGGGTGCTTATCAGCCCAATCAGCGACGGAATCTTGTCCTCTCTCCCCCTCACAAGCGTGAATTCGTACCCGACAGTTTGGCATATGGAGCCAATTCTGATAGCATTTCGCTCTATGGATGTTCAGTATCAGATGTTGAATCTACAGTTTCGCCCGGTTGCGAAAGCGCTCGCGCTGCAGGTGCTATTGACAATTCTCCTGCTCGCTCCCATGCCCCTTTCAGCACGGGAAAGCGTAGCAGCGCACCAGAACGCGTCAGTCAGCGAGGCAGCGCAGACTGCCGATAGCCTCCTGAGCATCGTCAACCAAGCTCGTCAGCAATCCGGTCTCGCGCCGATGCAGGCTCATCCTCTATTGATGCAAGCCGCTCAGTCACACGCAGTTGATATGGCGACGCACCGCCTCTTTAGCCACACCGGCAGCGACGGCAGCAGTGTATACATGCGCACATCGCGCATCGGATATTCTAGCCGCAAAGGCGTCAGTGAAAATTGGGTGACTACGGGGTCCACCGCCAGCGCGTTGGCGTGGTGGATGAATAGCTACGTCCACCGGGGCAACATTCTCAACCCCAAGTGGACTGAAGCCGGCATAGGCGTCCAGCGAGACCCGGCCAACGGGATGTTCATCTTCGTCCTCGTCTTTGGCGGCGGCAACGGCGGAGGGGCTGTTCAGGCTGCTGGTGTATCCGCAGCCAGCGTGCCGGCCCCCAGCGCACCAGTTGCCGCAGCGCCGGTTGTCGCCCCGGAGCCGGTGGGCAAGCCATATGTAGTTCAGCCGGGCGACACCTTGCTCAGCATAGCCCTGCGCTATGGACTCACCTGGGAGAGCGTGGCAACAAACAACGGGCTCTCTGAACACTCACTGATTCAGATCGGGCAGACCATCAGCCTCCCGATCGATACTGCCCCGATCACAACAAATGGCAATGCTATCGGCGGACCATCTGACACGGTTCAGGGCTACGCGGTTCGGTCCGGTGATACATTGGGCGGCATCGCCGGACGGTTCGGCATCCCTTGGCAGGATCTGGCCGCGGCAAATGGACTTGGAGAAAACGATCTACTGCGCATCGGGCAGACCTTGCGCATCCCAGTTGTCGCATCCTCTGGTCCCAGCGCAACGAATACCAATGCAGCCGCAGCCGCCGATTCGTCTTCACAGCCCCGCTTCTATACCGTGAAGAAGGGCGATACCGTGATCAGCATCGCCCTCCACTATGATATGGATTGGAAAGAGTTGTTGCGTAAGAATGGTCTCGGCGAGCAGACAGTGCTTAGCCTGGGCCAACAGATTCGCCTCGACTGACCCCGATCAACAGATCTCTACGCACCAGAAATCTCTAGACACCGGCTACCTTGAACGCATCCCCAACAATTTCCTGAGCTTCATCTATGATTCTATTGAGGTGTGATTCGCCGCGGAAGCTCTCTGCATATATCTTGTAGATCTCTTCCGTTCCGGATGGACGAGCCGCGAACCAGCCGTTCTCGGTCACGACTTTGAGGCCACCGATAGGCGCATCGTTGCCGGGTGCATTGGTCAGCTTGGCCACAATGACCTCGCCACCCAATTCCGTTGCGCTGACCTGATCCGGCGACAGGCCGGTAAGCACGGCCTTCTGCTCGCGACTGGCCGGGGCATCAATACGCCGGTAGATCGGCTCGCCAAATTGAGCCGTAAGTGCAGCATAATGTTCTCCTGGATCCCGCCCGGTCACGGCGGTAATCTCCGCCCCGAGCAGATCCATGATGATGCCATCCTTGTCGGTCGTCCAGACGGCGCCATCTCGACGCAAGAAGGAAGCGCCCGCGCTCTCCTCGCCGCCAAAGCCATATTGCCCCGACACGAGGCCGTCAACAAACCACTTGAAGCCGACCGGCACCTCAGCCAGCGTGCGTCCAAGGTTGGCTGCCACACGGTCAATCATTGAGCTGGAAACGAGCGTCTTACCCACTGCCGCTGACAGCGGCCAATTGCTACGATGCTGGAAGAGGTAGTTGATCGCGACGGCCAGATAGTGATTCGGGTTCAACAGGCCGACGCTTGGTGTAACGATGCCATGGCGGTCATAGTCCGGATCGTTGCCGAAAGCAATGTCGTACGAGTCTTTCAGCCCGATCAGGCTTGCCATCGCGTAGGGAGACGAGCAATCCATGCGAATCTTGCCGTCTTTGTCTACCGTCATGAACGAAAAAGCTGGGTCAATTCGTCGATTAACGACAGTTATGTCAAGCTTGTAGGTCTCGGCAATCGGCTCCCAGTAGTGAATCCCGGCTCCCCCCAGGGGATCAACCCCGATGCGCAGACCAGCCTTGGAAATGGCATCCATGTCGACCACGCTCTTAAGATCATCTACATAGCGCTTTACAAAATCTACCTGGCGTACGGTATCGCTATCTAGTGCTTTGCTCAACGACATCCGCTTCACGGCCTTTAGCCCGCGGGTTAAAACTTCATTGGCGTGGGTCTGAATCAGCTTTGTCGTATCCGTGTCAGCGGGACCGCCGGAGGGCGGGTTGTACTTGAAGCCGCCGTCACGGGGCGGATTATGCGACGGCGTAATCACGACGCCATCGGCGCGTACCGAATGACCGGCGCGATTGAAGCCCAGAATGGCATGAGAGATCACAGGCGTCGGCGTGTAGCCGTTGTCGGACTGGATGACGGTCTTTACGCCATTTGCGGCAAAGACTTCGATGGCGGTGTACAGTGCCGGCAACGACAGGGCATGGGTGTCCATGCCGAGGTAGAGTGGGCCGGATATCCCCATCGAAAGGCGATATTCAGATATCGCCTGAGAGATGGCCAGGATGTGATCCTCATTGAAGCTGCGATCAAGTGACGATCCACGGTGCCCGGAAGTGCCAAAGGAGACTTGCTGATCGACGTCGGTCGCATCCGGTGACAGCGAGTAGTAGTCGGCAACCAGGCGCGGTATATTTTCGAGAATCTCAATAGGAGCCGGTTTGCCGGCCAGAGAATGCAGGGACATGAGCAACCTCCAGTGATTTCAGGGTGGAACTAACCGTTGCCCGGCAAACTACTTGCCAGGACGTGCATGGTTAAATAGCCTAAATCAAATACGGGGACTGTGCAATTCTGCTGAAGCTGTATCACCTGAGCCGGTTCGTGACCAACATAGTCCAAGACAATTGCTTCAACAGCCGGTTCGATCCCGCAACGCCTTGGTTTTGTCCATTTTTCTTTCAGGCCGGCCATGTTGGCAAAGTCAGAAAATGCGGCCGTCTCAATCAGGATATCGAATCCTGCATTCCGCCAGCGCTGGCCGATGGCACGTTCTTGCTCTACAAAAGGGCAGATGATGCCGACGCGATTGAGACCGGTGGCGCGCAACGTTTCCACGGCAAGTGAAAACGGGTTGAACAAGGGACGATCACTCCGCAGGTTCGCGAAGGTGCCGGCGCACATAAGCATAGTCGCCATCGCGCCTTCGGCCTCCACTCTCTCAATCGCCCGCTGAAGCAAGGGCTCGAGGGCAACTTGGTCGACTGTGACCGGCGACCCATCACGCATGCGCGTGTTGAGCGGATAGTTGCCGTCCGGCAGTGCCGAAGCCTCTTCCAGCGTCAAGTGGTCCAAAGCACCGGCCTCGACAATCGCCAGATCGGGGCGCATCGCTCGTAGAGGCGCTGAAAGATCGGTTCTCGGGGCTTGGCCAATGGTCAGAAGGCCGATAGTTCGTTGTGGAAACATGGACTCGTCCATGAGCACTCTCCCGTGTAGCCACGCACCAAGACCTGCGGTATCTATATCTCAGTCTAGGACGTATGCCAGATTTAAGGCTTTCGTTTGAGAGAAGATTTCTGAGCATCCGGCACCGCATGAATGTCGGACTTGCGATACGCAGTAGTTCACGAACTCAAGGGTGGTTGCAACGCCCTTCGCCTCACCCTGCTTCGCCTCCTCGACGGAGGCTACGCGTCCCTCTCCGAAAATTGGAGAGGGACGGCCATGATGCCTTCAACGCCATGTCAGGGGTGAGGCGAGTCGAAGTCAATGGAGTCACCGCTATCCCAATGACAACTCGTCAATCTTCAAACTGCCGGACCTACGAAAAGTGCAGGTCTCAAAACTGTATGCAATTTAGAACGGGAAGAGCAACGGGACCAGAATCAAACAGAGAATCATTACGACCACTTGCAGGGGCACGCCTACTTTGGCGAAGTCACTAAACTTGTAGCCTGCAGGGCCCAGAACAAGGGTATTAACTGGAGAAGCAATCGGCGTCGAGAAGGCGGTCGATGCCGCAATGGCCGTCACCATCAGGAAGGCATGAGGCGTCACGCCCATGGTCACGGCCGCTGCAGCAGCAATGGGCGCAATCAGCACCGTCGTGGCCGTGTTGGAGATGAACTGGCTGAAAACAGTTGTAATCACAAAGAGTCCCGCCATCACAGCAATCGTGCCATAGCCGCCCAAACCGTTGGTGAGAAGATCGGCCACGAATGTCACGCCGCCGGTCTTTTCCAAGGCAGTGGCCATGGGCAGCATCGCGGCAATCAAGACCAGGCTCTCCCAGTTGATGCTGCGATAGACATCGCGAATGGGCAGACACCCGGTCACTACCATCGCGACTGCGGCCAGCATGACTGTGGTCACCGTGGGCAACAGCTGCAACGTCATCACCACCAGCATGATCAGCACAATGATGACGGACGTCATGGCCTTGGGACGGGTATGATCCTGCTCAGCCATCTCGCGCGGGACGTCAGAGACGATGAAGTCACTGCGCTCTGCCGTTAGGCCTTGGATTGCGGTCCAGGTGCCTTGAACGAGTAGTGTGTCACCAAACTGAAGCGGAATGCTGGCGACATCGGTCGTGAAGAGTTCGCCACGACGATTGAGGGCCAGCACGGTGACACCGTAAGCGCTACGAAAACGCAGGTCGGCCAGCGTTTTGCCACGCATCTGAGAACGGCCACGAATCAGCACTTCGGCCATGCCAAGCTCGGTGCCCGCTGCTCGCTGTCTGGCGCCTTCACGCGGCCGCACACCCAGATCGATCTGGCGGCAGAGGCGCGAAATATCCTCGGGCGCGCCTTGGGCCAGTAGAATATCGTGGGGATCGAAAACGGTCTCGGGCGTCACTAGTCGTGGCGGCAAAGGTGGGGCCTCTTCATCGGGCCAAGGCTGATACTCAACGACATTCACATGATACTCGTGTGCGATGTCACTCTCGGCCAGGGTATGACCGACAAGTGGCGAGGCGCGACGTACACGCAATCGATACATGTTGTCGCTGATGTGATATTGCTCACTCAGCTGATCGACCGTCGAACCGCCAGAGGAGGATGTTCCTTCGCCGTCCACAGTTCGAAATCGTGGCACGCTAGGCAGCAGATGCCGACCCATTACGACCATATAGATGACACCGACAACAAGGATCACCAGGCCGATGGGCGTAAAGGCAAAGAAGGCGAATGGCGCATAGCCCTGCTGAACTAGTTCCTCGCTGACAACCATATTGGGCGGCGTACCGATCAGCGTCAACATCCCGCCGATCAGGGAGCCAACAGCCAAGGGAATGAGCAGTTTGGTTGGTGAAGTCTTGGCATCATGCGCCAGACTGACCGCCACCGGAAGCAGCACCGCGACAGCACCGGTCGAACTCATAAAAGCTGAGAGCACCGCCACAATGAGCATGAGCAGCACAATCACTCGTACTTCGCTGGTGCCGGCGGTTGCGCCCAGCCAGCGTCCCACCGATGAAGCGACCCCGGTGTTGAAGAGTGCCGTGCCAACAATGAAGAGACAGGCAATGATCATGACGATGGATGCGGAAAAACCAGCCAATGCTTCAGGAACGGTGAGGATGCCGGTCAACAGCAGCGTGAGCAAGGAGAGCACGGCCACAAGATCCAATCGCAGCTTATCGCTGACGAAAAGGAGAATGGTGACCGCCAAGATGGCAAAAACGAGAATCATTTCATACATAAGAAAATAGACCGATCGGTAACTATACCTGTCCACGACCGACCTCGGCCAAAACGCCCTTCTCAAAGTGCGCTTTGGCTGCCGCCAGCCCAGGGACAGAATCGAATTTGGGACAACAGCGACATTGACGTTGCCAGATTTTACCACACGCTCCAAATGGCGCTTTACACTGCCGCTCTGAAGCGCTAGTTTGTGGCGCATGTCCGTGGCTGGTACACTCGGTACATGCGCCGATCACAATCAGGGATCATACCGCAGGAATCGGCAAAAGTGAAATTTTACACAATTAAAATCTATTACAATTGATACCCCTTCCGCGACCGGAAATCGACTATGAAGTCAGCGCAATCCCAAGATCGCAAGGTCAGTAGCGGCACGCTGTTTGCGCTACTGTTGCTCGTGGACAGCCTCCATTTCATCTTCGCACGTGCCCTCCTACCGCACATCTCACCCTGGGTCTCAGCCATGTACGTACTTGCCATCGGAACTTTGGAGGTCGGCCTATTTGGGTTGGTCACCGGACGACTGCGCTTTCGAGTCGCTAGGGAGCATCTGATCTTCTTCACGGTCGTTGGCCTACTCGTCGCCACAAGCACAGCAATCAACTACGCTGCGGTGGGCTTCATTGACGCCGGCACAGCCTCCATGTTGGGCAAGATGACCACGGTCTATTCCATCGGGTTCGGCCTCTTCTGGCTTCATGACCGGCTGACACGGCGTCAGATCGCCGGTGCAATCGTCGCCGTCATCGGCGTCTTCGTGATTACCTTTCAGCCCGTTGAATATCTACGCGTCGGTTCGTTGATGATTGTCTTCTCTACCTTTCTCTACGCGCTCCACGCCGCAATCGTCAAGCGCTACGGCGGTGACATGGATTTCCTCAATTTTTTCTTCTTTCGCCTACTCTTCACGACCGGCTTTCTCTTCGCCATTGCGGTCGGCCAGAACGCTTTGGCCTGGCCGACCGGCCCCACCTGGGCGCTGCTGATCTTGGGCGGAACGGTTGATGTCGTGATCAGCCGCAGCCTCTACTACCTGGCCTTACGCCGCCTCCCGATTAGCCTCTTTGCCGTGATCCTCACGCTCAGTCCAGTGATCGCCATCGGCTGGGCGCTTCTCCTCTTCGACACCTTCCCATCGCCCCAGCAGCTTTTGGGCGGTCTACTTGTACTGCTGGGTGTGCTGTTGGCCACATTTCGTTATGGAAACTAGTCGCACTGCTGATATAATCAAGCGATCGCAGCTCGTCTCCATCTGGAATACAGCGATGGATGACGTCAAGTTAACATGCAGATATCTATAGAAAGTGCAGTATGGAGATGAAGAACAATATGGCATTGCAGGACCTTTGGCGGTCAATTTCTATGTTGACCACAATACTCGTTTTTGGGCTGCTGGCGGGTTGCGTTTCACCTGTCACGCCGGCTACTGGAGATGCTGGCGCCACCGAACCGACAGATAATGAGCTTGCTCCTTTGAGCGTGGCCATTCTGCCAATCACAGACGTAGTCCCATTCTATGTGGCGGCCCAGGAAGGCTACTTCAGCGAGGCCGGCGTCGAGATCGAGCTGATCCCGGTCAGCAGCGGTGCGGAACGAGACACCGTTGTTCAGACCGGTGCAGCGGAGTGTGCGTTGACTGATATCAATGGTGTCGTGCTGACCAATGCGGGCAATGCGAATCCGCTCAAGATCATCAGCACGGCCCGCCAGGCATCATCCGAGCAGCCGGTCTTCTTTCTGCTCGCTTCACCGCAGAGCGGAATCACCACACCGGATCAGCTGGCAGGAGCCACGATTGCAATCTCCGAAAATACCATCATCGACTACTGGAACGACCGGATGTTGACTTTCGCAGGTCTAGACCCGACAGAGATCGAGCAGACGAACGTGCCTGCTATCCCCGTACGCCTTGAGTTGATGCTCAGTGACCAGGTCGACGCCGCGATTTTGCCCGATCCGTTGGCTTCGCTGGCAAAGCTCCAGGGAGCCGCACTCGTTCTCGATGACGCCGCCAATCCGGAGATCGCGGTCAGCGTACTTGTCTGTCGCCAAGACGCCATTGACGCCCATCCGGGCTCAGTGGACGCGCTCATTGCCGGATGGGACCAGGCCGTCGAAGCGATTAACGCTGATCCGGAAGCCTTCGGCAATGTGCTCATCGAAAACACACGCGTACCGGAGCCGCTGCAAGACCAATACAGGCTGCCCCAATTCGCGGTCGATGCCATTCCATCTGAAGCTCAGGTTCAGGACGTTGTCGATTGGGCCGTCGGCGAGGGCCTGATTGAGCAGCCGTTGACCTACCAGGAAGTGGTCGATCCATCACACAGATGACTCTGCTGCAAAAAGGTCTCATTCACGACTGAGGCACGGAGGGAGCACAGAGATACACAGAGGAAAAGCTCTTTCCATCTGCGCTTATCTGCGTGCACCCGTGGATGAATTGTTGTTCTTGCAGTGCAGTCACAGATTGACACTGATAGACAAGTGATTTCCACAGATGCTCTTCAAACATCCAGAGTAGTCCCGCCATTATCTGTGGCTATCCTGCTTTCATCTGTGCAAATCTATGGTGAAAAAGGCCTTTTTTTATTGCGGACTCATTGGTAGCAAAGGAAGAAGTCAGTGCAAGCACCTGATCCAGCGATCAGTAGGGACAACGTCAATTCGGAAGCTTCTCTCCAGCCGATTGTCACCGTTGGCGGATTGCGTTTTGGCTACAGCGGCGAAGCGCCGATTTTTGATGATTTCGCCTGGTCCGTTGAGCGGGGCGAAATGTGGGCCATTCTCGGGCCGTCCGGGTGCGGCAAGACCACATTGCTCTACTTGCTGAGCGGCCTACAGCAGGCCAATGCAGGGACAATCCTGGTCGATGGCCTGCCGACGCTTCGACCACGTGCCAGCACCGGCCTAATCTTGCAGGATCATGGTCTGTTGCCCTGGTCCACTGTTCGGGCCAATGCAGTCTTGGGACTGCGAATCGGCAAACTTTATCGAAACAAAGAGGGCGCCGAGGGGCAGGCACGTCCGTATCCGCCAAATCTACCGCCTAGCGAGTCCGACGCCTGGCTGAAACGGCTCGGCATCGATCATCTGGCCGACAAATATCCGGCCCAGTTAAGCGGTGGACAACGGCAACGTGTCGCCATCGCACGGACCCTGTCATTGCGCCCCAACCTGCTTCTAATGGACGAGCCATTCTCGGCGCTGGACGTAGTCATTCGGGAGAACCTACAGGATCTTGTCGCGGAGATTCAGTCTGAACTGGGCGTCACGACCATACTCGTCACCCACAGTGTAGACGAAGCCGCCTACTTGGGACGCAAGATCATGGTGCTTTCAAGGCCACCCAACCGCAAGACAACCGTTATTGACAATCCACATGCCGGCAAGTCAGGCTATCGCAAGAGCGAAGCCTATCAGCAGACCCTCACGAAATTGCGCCGGCACCTCGACGAAGAACGAACCTAGCAGGCAGGACGAGATCGAGCATGCAGTGGCGACAACTGACGCTGGGCATACTGTCGACGTTTGTAATCTGGCAGATAGCGGCTTGGCTGATCGACAATCCAATATTCCCACCGCCCATCCTTGTGATATCAACCTTCTTTGAGGAACTGCTCCAAGGTGACCTGGCCTGGCACTTTGTTGTGAGCGCCTGGCGGGTGCTGGCAAGCATGGCTTTGGCGTTGGTGCTGGCTGTGCCTGCGGGCCTGATTCTAGGACAGAGCCCCAGCTTAAACCGCCTGTTTTCACCGTTGATCTACATTGCCTATCCGATTCCCAAGGTCGTGCTGCTGCCGATCTTTCTGCTCGTGCTCGGCATCGGCAATCTGAGCAAGATTGCCTTGATTTCAGTAATCCTGTTTTTCCAGATCCTGGTCGTCGTACGTGATGAAGCCATGAGTATTCGCCCGGAATTGATCAGCAGCGTCCGTTCCCTTGGGTCGGGCCGCATCGCGCTCTTCCGATTCGTCTATGCGCCGGCCTCGATTCCGGCCGTGCTGACAGCACTGCGGCTGTCCGTGGGTACCGCGATCGCTGTTCTCTTCTTCACCGAAAGCTTTGCAACGACCTCCGGCCTGGGCTACTACATTCTGATCCAGAGTTGGGGACGGGCTGCCTATCCTGAGATGTATGCAGGCGTGGTGGCCATGAGCATTCTGGGCCTGACTCTCTACTATTTCATTGACTGGCTGGAACAGATCGTTGCTCCATGGAAGTTTATTGGGCAGAAAGGGTGACGCCCATGACCTGGAAACCGCAACATCCTGCATTTCAAGCGCTGGTCGAAGCCATGCTTGCAGAGACGACACCGATCTTCATCGTGGGCGGCGTGGTGCGCGATTCACTGATGGGCCTCACGCAAAAGACAACCGATCTGGATCTGGCAGTCTATGAAAATGCGATTCGAATCTCCCGGCGGGTGGCGGATCGACTCGGCTGGGCATTCTACCCGATGGACGATGTGCACGATGTCGGACGGCTAATCTTCATGGCAACCGGCGGCGAACCGTTGATCTGTGACGTGGCCAGCATGCGCGGGCTCGGGCTCGAGAGCGACCTGCGCAGTCGTGATTTCACCATCAATGCCATGGCCTACGCCATACGCGCAGGAAATCACGTTGAGCTGATTGACATTGTCGGAGGCCAGGCCGATCTGCGGGCCGGCCTGGTGAGACGTGTCAGCCAGACCGGGCTGGCCGAGGACCCCATTCGCATGTTGCGTGCGGTACGCTTCGCCAATGCACTCGACATGACCATCGAACGGGAAACGCACAATCAGATCGAACGCATCGCCGATACGATTCAGCTTGCCAGTCCTGAAAGATTGCGCGATGAGCTTTGGAAGGTGCTCGCCACATCCCAGCCGGACAAGGCCATCAACGATGCCGAGCAGTTGGGACTGCTCAGAACGATCCTGCCTGAGGTGACGGCGATGATGGGTGTTGCACAGTCGCCGCCCCACCATCTGGACGTGTATGAACACACGCTGGCGACCATGCGCCACGCCGTTGAGATCCGCGGCTGGCTCTGTTCGGACCAGATCGACGCCGTGCCGCAGAACGAGTGGCAAGCGGCGCTTCGGCCGTGGCGAGCGCCGCTCCATCGCCATTTCATGCAGAGCACCGCCGGAGGCCGGCTGCACGCCGATTGGCTCCTGTGGCATGCACTGTTACACGACATCGGCAAGCCGGAAACTCAGACCGAAGAGGTGATCTCCCAGCCTAAGGCAGGGATGGAGACCGAAACGGCAACCGGAATTAGGAACGAGTCAGGGTTCGGCACAGATAGGGGCGTCAGGCTACGCTTTTTTGAGCACGAGTCGGTAGGGGCTACAATGGCAGCATCCCGGTTGGCGCATCTGCGCTTCAGCCGGCAGGAGATTGTGCTATCTCGGGACGTGATCGAGGCGCATATGCGTCCTCATCACCTCAATGCCAGCTTCGCTGACGCACCGATTAGCAATCGAGCACTTTACCGTTTCGTGCGTGATGTCGGCGGGCAGAAGGGCGAGGCAACTGCCATAGACACGGCAATGTTGGCGCTGGCTGACGTTCAAGCAATCTACGAGGGCATGCCACCGTCTTGGTCTCAGTACCTCGATCATATCGCCCAGATCGTCGGCTATGTCTTCGATGACCAGGGGCAAATGGATGTGCGCCGCAGACCGCTGCTTGACGGGCATACGCTCATGGCGCATCTTGATATGAAGCCAGGCCGTTCTGTGGGATTGCTCATGGGAAAGCTGATGGAAGCACAGGCCGCAGGCGATGTCGCTCCATTGACGAAGCATTATCACTCGCCTCCGACCTGTGGGAAGAAATGGAAATATAGGCCCGAATGGGTAACGCTATCTGTCCACATCTAGGCACATTGGGACGAACGAAATGTCCGTGGCCCCAATGTCGAGTATCCCAGCTTCGAAAATCGATGCTTGGCAATCAATGAACGCGGCATGGGCGATGCCGGCACGGTGATACTCACCGATCAGGCAACCTTCTGTCTGGCCAGCGGGCACACGTACTGCCCGCGCTATCGTGCCGCGCTGGGCGCCGGCGATGAACAGATGGGAGCCGGCAGCGCAGGAACTGATTCACTCGCCGAACCGCTGGCATCCGACTGGTTAAGCGCCAACCTGGGTGAGCTGGACCAGGGGCTCGCTGATCTTGCCGATGACTCTGCAGCCGAAAGACGCATGTGGGGCTGGCTCGGGGCCGGCTTACTCTTCTTGATGGTCTTTCTGTGTGGCAGTACGTTTGCCGTCTATCTGGGTTGGCAGACCGTCAGCAGCACCATCCGTGCCACACAGGGTCAGCAGACAGCCTCTCAGTCGCCCCAATCAAGGGCCCGAAGCCCCGCTCCTGATCGTCATCACCGCGACGCCGGAGACCGCAGTCAACGGCACTGCCCCGGTGGGAGCCGTGCTGATTGCGCCACCCACACCAACGTTTGATTTTCCGGTGGCAGTTACAGCAACGCCGGCTCTGGTCGCACAGACCGGACCTGCAGTCGGCTCGTCAACCGGCGGCACAGGCCCCGGCAGCGTGGCGCCGCGCCGACGCCCGTCATTGTTGTGCCGCCGACGCCTGCACCACTGATCGATGTCAACGTACCCGTGCCGGACGCGCCCACTCGCCGACCGACGCCGACCTTTGAACTCGTCGAGGTTGTTGAGGAGAATACCCCGACGACGACGCCCAGCCCGACGGCGACCGTATGGCCCGCCGATTGTTATCTTCAAGGCCAAAGAGCCGATTATCAAACCGGGTGAATGCACCGAGGTGTTCTGGAATGTGCGCAATGTGAAGGAAGTCTACTACGAAGGTCTTGGCGTGCCGGGCGAAGGAAGCAAAGAGGAATGCATTGATGACGACGGTGACATCCTGTACCTGCTCGTCGTGCTGCCCAATGGAATCACCGAGGAGTATACGACAACGATCACGCCCTTGCTGCCGACGCCGACCCACACGCCGACGGTGACCTTTACGCCGGTCCCTGAATTTACCGCAACGTGGACGCCGCAGCCGCCACCCACGACGCCGATCCCCGGTGGTCACATTTGGCGTTGACCTGGGCGTGATCGGCGGGAGCAAACAACAGTGTGCCATCGGAGCGACGTGCACCATCGGGCTATCAACCGTCCAATCTGGGCAATGAGCCGGACGATCTCGCCGTCGAAATTGTGGAAACAGGCCCCTGGTCATCGCAGATCTGTCGGACGGACGGCGTCTGCGCGGCCAACACAATCACGCTCTATAATGTCGGCCCCGGCAACAGCGGAACCGTCAACCTCACGCTCTCGATACCGGCCGATGCCGGCGCCCAGTCCGCAACGTATAGCGTGCGTGCGTCCAGCGGCAAAACCGGCCAAGCGGTACGCTCCGATCTCATTCTGGTTGAAATCGAGACACAGTAATCATCCATGTCGATTCTCATCACATTCTCAATTCTCACTCTGCTCATTGCGTTCAATGCGCTCTATGTCGCCGCGGAGTTTTCAACGGTAAGCGCCAGGCGTTCCCGGCTCTCCCAGATGGCCGATGAAGAGAACAAGCTAGCCAAATACATGCTCTCGGTTGTCGAGGATCCACACAGTCTCGACACCTATGTTGCGGCCTGCCAGATCGGCATCACCGTCTCTAGTTTGGCGGTCGGCTACTACGGACAGGCCCAACTGCTGGCTTTCGCACAACCATGGATCGATCAGCTTGCGCCGAGCACAGGCATCCTGGTTCAGTCAGTATCCGCCGTCGCCATCCTCCTATTCCTCACGATCCTTCAGGTCGTGCTCGGTGAACTCGTCCCAAAAAATGTCGGCCTCCAGTATCCAGAGAAACTTGCGATACTGACGGCAAGACCCATGCAGTGGTCAGTCACGATCTTTCGCCCGTTGATCTGGATATTCAACGGCAGTGGCCGCGTGATTCTACGCATGATGGGCAGCAACGCAGTAGCTGAGCATGCCCACATCCATTCACCTGAAGAGATCGTGATGCTGGTCGAGGAAAGCTCGGCCGGCGGACGGCTTGACGCAGAAGAACGGCGTCTGCTGGTCAACACGCTGCAACTGCGCGAATTGACCGCACGCATGGTGATGATTCCGCGCAATCACATGCTGATCGGAGAGACCAATCAGTCGTGCAACGATCTGTTCACGATGCTGGCCGAGTCGCCCTACTCACGACTACCCCTCTTTGAGGAGACGGTTGACAATATTGTCGGCATTGTACATCTCAAGGATCTGATGAACGCCCGCTACCGGCTGACAACTCAACTCGAGACTGTTGCAAGTGAAATCGAAGAACCCGATATCCGTACTCTGATGCATCCGGCATTGCATGTTCCCGACTCGATGGGAATCGGAGACGTGATGTCGCTCATGCAAGAGGCTCATCACAACTTGGTAATCGTCGTGGATGAATTTGGCGGCACGGCCGGCATGATCACGTTCGAAGACCTGATCGAGGAGATCATCGGCGAATTTGAGGATGAATTTGATGCAGAGAATCCGCCGATCAACGTGAAAGGCCAGCGAATCTTCGTGCGCGGCGATGTGCTTGTCAGCGATATCAACGAGACGTTTGAGCTGCTGCTGCCGACCGATGAGGTCAACACGATAGGCGGCCTGGTGCTCAAGGAAGTCGGCGCAACACCGATACCGGACGATGTCGTCGTGCTGGACGCCGGAGAATCCGAAATGACCTTCAAGATTGAGGCTGTCTACCAGCATGGCATTGCATCGGTCAGCTTTGAAGCGACGCCGGAGCAAACTGAACATGTCAACCGGTTACTACAGGCCGACGCCTGAGCGCAAAAGCAGATAGTCGGGTGGAAACTCCAGGCAGATAGCGATACCGGCCCTACATTTGCCTGCTGCCCCAAGAGATTTTGAAGAAAAAAGCCAATATGCTAGAGAGAGTCGCACCGTGCTAATCCCAATTCTGATAATCATTCTCCTGATCGCCATCAACGGTTTCTTCGTGGCTGCCGAGTTTGCCATTGCTGCAACACCTCGCACCCAGGCGGCACAGATAGCGGAATCCGGTTCAGTGGCGGGCAAACATGTTCTCAAAACCTTACGCGATCAGACGTTGATGAATCGCTATATCTCAACCGCCCAAGTTGGTATCACGATTGCCAGCCTGGGGCTGGGCATGTATGGCGAGCGTGTCATCGCCCACTGGCTGTTGCATCCGCTGGAGAGCCTGGGGTGGTTCGGCACGGCAATGGCCCACACCGTCGCCACGCTGATCGCCGTCTCCATATTGACCTATCTACACGTTGTGGTGGGCGAGATGGTGCCAAAGTCTTTGGCACTGCAATCGGCAGCGAGTACGGCTGTGCGCCTTTCCAGGCCCATGACCATCGCAGAGCGCATCTTTCGCCCACTGACAACCGTGCTCAACTGGCTGGGCGACACGCTTCTGCGCCTTGTCGGCGTCCCGCTGGTCGATCCCCAGAGCAAGCTAATCTCTACCGAAGAGCTTGCCTATATCGTGGACGAGAGTGGCGAGGGCGGTCTACTCGGTGCGGAGGAACAGCTCTATCTAGAGAATGTACTCGATTTTCAGGAACGCTTCGTGGGGCAAGTGATGACGCCTCGCATCCAGGTAGTGGGCCTGGCCCTTGATGCCGATCTCGATCAGATCATGGCCCACATCATGGCCGAACCTCACTCACGCTATCCGCTTTTCGACCAGGATCGCGATCATGTGGTTGGCATTTTGCACAGCAAAGATCTAGCCCGACATATGGTTAGCGGCGATTCGTCTCTTGATCTGCATTCGCTGATGCGCCAGCCTGTCTTTGTTCCAAAGAGATTGCCACTAGACGAACTTCTGCCCCGCTTTCGGCGGGAGCACATTCAGATTGCCATCGTTGTCGATGAGTATGGCGGCACAGCCGGTCTGGTCACCCTTGAAGACTTGGCAGAGGAGTTGATCGGCGAGATCCAAGACGAGTTCGATCGCGAGCAGGAGCCTGTAGAAAGAATTAGCGCCGACACCTTGCGTGTCCGCGGCGATCTGCTGCTCGATGAATTGACGCAGCACTATGGCATTGAGTTTCCCGATATCGATGCCCAGACCGTCGGCGGGCTGATCATGGAAGCCCTGGGCGACGTGGCCAAACCGGGCGCAACGACCGAGTCTAACAACGTGCAGTTCACCGTCGAGACCGTACAAGGCTTGGCTGTCACCACGGCGATTGTACGCCTGCCATCGGCGCCAGAATAGCTTCGCCCCACATTTCTACGCAATCCATCCTTGACTCCAGTGTGAAAAGCGTTTTTATCACAGATTTACACAGATAAAAAAGGGTAAGACACAGATAGCGCCGAACCTACTCTGGATACCCGTAGGTCATCTGTGAAAATCGGGTCTTTATCTGTGTCCATCTGTGAGTCTGCTGCAAGAACTGTACATTAAGAACCGAAGCATGAAGTTCGAGTGCGACAAAGGTGTCGCTGATGAAATTGTCGATGAAACCGGCCAGAGGCAATTGTTCGCCAAATAGTGGGCGACAGAAGTCTTGACAGGGGTCGACAAGATGAAATCCTGAAACGAAAGTGGCGAAAAGGGCCATTTTGGGCCAGATATCGCTGAATCCGGCGCACATTGCACATAGCAGCGGAAGCCACGAGCATACAGGTGACGCGGAAGATGCCACGCACGGGCACTTTGCCGTTGCGGAAAGGGTGTTTGACGGAACGAACGCTCGATTCGACGGCGGCTCTGGGGTTGCCTGGTGAATCGAGAAAGTCCCGATGTCGCCGTCTGCGTTGTGCCCGAAAGACTTCCTCTTGAGTAAAGCTGATGGTGTAGCGGAGATCGCGCTTCTGCGGTTGTGCCCGACAAATGGCCTGCATAGGGCATCCGGCACAGATGTCGAGGTCGAAACGTACGAGAAAGCCGGTGGTTCGTGCCGGTTCCACCTCGATCCGCTGGCCTTGTGGACAGGTGAAGTGGGTCGGTTTGCCCTCGTCATCCTGTTCGATTTCATAATCAGCCAGAGATAACTTGTCGGGGTCGGGGGCATTGCCCCGGAGAGCGCTCTGAATCTGGACCACCCGATGCTGGTTCAGCACTCGGTCCGCATCATCACTGCCAAAGCCGCCGTCCGTATAGAGCTTGTCGACCTCGGTGCGTTCCACCAGGTTGGGCATAGCCTCGACCAGCAAAGCCGCATCGTCGGTGTTGTTGGGCGCCGCCTGGACCTTGAGAATCAATTGCACGTCGTTCTCTTCATCACAACGCTCGCTGATGTTGGCGACATAGCCTTTGTATTCCTCTCCGTTCTTGCGCCGAAAGCTGGCTTCCAGATCATCCAACGACTACAAGACGCCTGAACCGATCTCGCTGTTGGCCTTGGATTCAACCCCATCCGACTCCAGACAGTAGTTCTCGTCAAAGAGTCGTTGAACCGTCTGGTAAGCGCTATCTGTGGCGTACTGTGCTTTGAGGCCAGTGAGCATCTGGGCCGGCACCAGACCAACAGCCCGCAGGGCAGCATCGGTTGCCGCTCCACCTCGAACACCGTACACATTGTGTTTGGAACCCGTCTCAATGTACGCTTCACACAAGGATGCATAGCTTGCCTGGTCTGCGGCGTCAAGCATGCGGTAGAGTCGGTTCACTCCTTCTACCAACAGGTAGAGTCGATTGCTGTCCCTGATGTCGCTGGCAATCTGCGTACTGTCCATGCGTAAGGTCTTGGTGCGTATCTCCAGCCTTTTGACCTGCTCATCCGTGATGGCTTCAAAGGCCACATCCAGCAGGTTGATGCCCTGTTTCTGATTGTAGTTGGTCAAGCGTTCTCGAAAGTGGTAGAGCGAACGGATGGAAAAATAGCCGTCATTCAGGCTCTCATAGCCCAGGGCATAGCGCACTTGCATATCAAAGAGAAAGGCGTCGTACAACTCGGCATCGCTCCAACCCTATTGTGGCACAAAGGGCTCTTCAGAATCTCCAGCCCGACCAGGACATTCACCGGCACATTCGGTCTCGACGGCTCATCCGCATACAGCACGGCAAAAATCTCTTCGCCGATCTGACGAAAACAATATTCAAAGAACACGGGCGCCCATGATTCTTGCAGCCGCTTTCGCTGCGCATCCAACATCGTTGATATGTCACTTATCAGGCTCGGTTGCAGGTGTTTCTGATTCTTTTGAAACATGCTTCAATTTCCTTGATTCGCTGTCACCCATTGGGTCCATGACAGTTTACCAAGTCTTTACTTTTTTCGCGACCCTTTTTGCAGTAGAGTCACAGATTGACACAGATAAAAAAGGATACGACACAGATGGTACCGGAATTACTCTAGACACTTGGTAGACATCTGTGAAAATCAGCTCCTTGTCTGTGGCTATCTGTGGCAAGTTTCCGTTTTTGCAGTAGAATCATCTGTGACAAATTATCGGAGCAACTCAAATGGCAATTGGAGACATCAGTCCGGCGGAGTGGTCAACCAGCGTCGACAGCTTGACCGGTCGAACGATCAAGCAACTTACATCGGCGGCGGCCAACAGCTATCCGCTCTACTACTTCATCCCGACCATCACGCCGGACAATCAGTATCTGATCTTTCACAGCGAACGGTCAGGCTGGGTCCAGCTCTACCGGCTCGATCTCGCGAGCGGCGAGATCGGCCAGCTGACCGATGGTCGCACCCGCGATGCGGGCTGGGCCATCTGGTGTGAACCGCGGCTACGCGGCATCTACAATCATCTCAGCTCGCTCAACGGAGTGCGGCGCGAGGTCTTCTACTTTCAAGATGAAGAAATCCGCTCGACCCAGATCGATACCTTCGAAAATCGGTTGGTCGCGACGATTCCAGACCGTGTTTCCATCGGCCAGACCGGCTTCTCGCCCGACGGCAAGTTATTTGCCTTCATCCATGCCGACAGCGCCCAGTTCGAGACGGCCATCGCCGACCGCGAATCGACCCTTAACATGGGTCAGCGCTTCAGTCACGAAGAATGGCGTGACAAGCTGCCGGTTACGGTAGGCCTCATTGACACAGAGACGGGCGCCTATCAAGATGTCATCCAGCTCGACTATCACGTACACCACGTCTTCTTCCTGGACAATGAGCGCTTGCTGATCAACCATACCCAACATCACAACGGCATGTGGATGGTAAAGATCGACGGCAGTGACGTGCGCGAACTGCGCGGCGATCCGGAACACGGCAACATCTGCCATCAGATTGCGACCGAACGCGGCATCTTTTACGAATCCAACATCCGAGAAAAGGGCGCCCACAGGGTCTTCTTTGGCCGCTATGACATAGAGACAGGCAGCTACAATGACGTGGAGATCCCCGGTGTGGGCTATGTTCACACGGGCAACGACCCGGCAGGGAAGTTTCTCTTCATTGAGAACCAAGAGACCGGCAGCCCCCACGGGAAACATGAGATCCTGTCGGTCCATTTCCCATATGACCCGAATCGATTCAAGATACGGCTGTTGCGTTCACTAGAGCCGATCATTCGAGGCCAACGTTATCACGCCCATCCGCTGCTGGGTCCAGATCGGAAGTGGCTCTACTTCACCGAAGTGGTCGATGGGTTCTCGCAGATCAAAGTGCTGGATGTGAGCGATCTGGTCGATCTGGATGAGTATTGGGGCTAGAAGCCTGTCTGAGAGACCTCATTGGCAGCGTTGCCATCTGGTCGAGCCGGCTTGGCCAAGCTAAACCTGGCTGGTCGGATGACCAATCCGACCTACGGATGATGCCCATATAGGTCGGATTGCCAATCCGACCTACAGTACGGACCTGACCTACGGATGATGCCCGTGTAGGGCGGAATGCCATTCCGCCTGGCTCAGCCAAGCTAAGCCTGGCTAGTCGGATTGCCAATCCGACCTACAGTACGGACCTGACCTACGAAATCAATGCTGCATCGGAAAAATGGAGGAGTATACCCATGCTCAATCAATACAACGCCATCATAGTCGAACGCACGTTGCGGGTAGCAGAGCCGCCCCCTCACTTCCCGACCATCGAAAACCGGGATGCCTGGCAAGCCTTGCGAGCCGGTCTCGGCGAGGACATGGTGGCAGCCCTGGTCGCCAAGTCCGAAGAGGCAGCCGGCGAACCGATCCCCCACTTGCCGGCGACCCTCTATCTGGAGGTCAAGCGCACGGGTCAGCGAGAAGGATACCAGAATCCTATGGCCCTTCGACGCGCCATGCTGACCGATCTCTGTATCGGCGAATGCCTGGAAAATCAGGGACGCTTCCTTGACCCGATTCTCGACGTCGCCTGGGCCATCTGCGAGGAGAGCAGCTGGGCCTATCCCGCCCATCAGTCCGAGCTGACCGATATTCACAGGCCATACATCGATCTGGGCGCCGCCATGACGGCCCTGGACCTGGCGGAACTGGATGCCCTGGTCGGTGAAGCGCTGGACCCGGCGCTGCACAAACGCATCTATGACGAGCTAGACCGTCGCGTCTTCACGCCCTATCTGGAACGCCACGATCACTGGTGGCTCTACCAGGATGCAGGCCGGGCAGCCAACTGGTGCGCAGTCTGCAACGGCGGTGTGGCCGGAGCCGCGATTCTGATCGAGGAAGACCCGGCACGCTTGGCCGATATCCTGGCAAGAGCGGCACACTCGTTGGACAGCTATCTCGACAGTTTCGATGCCGATGGCGGTTGCAGCGAAGGCCCCGGCTACTGGGAATACGGTTTCGGCTACTACACCACGCTAGCCGATCTCATTGCCTGGCGCACCGATGGCGCAGTCGATTTCCTAGCCGGCGATCACATGCGCCAGATCGCCTCCTACCCGTTGCGCACCCTGCTCAGCGGCGACATCTGCGTCAACTTCTCCGATTGCAGCGCCAACGTGCGCTACTCGCGTTCACAGTTGGCCTATCTGTCCAAGCGACTTGAGATTCCTGCTCTGGCCGGCCTTGCCCTGCAGCAGCCGGCATTCGAGCGGCGCTCCAACCTGGCCCACGCCCTGCGTGAGTTGTTCTGGACAGTTCCAGCCGGCAGCGAACCCGGTGTCAAACTGGCGCGCCACGACTGGTTTTCCGACATGATGTGGATGATTGCCCGTTACGATCCCGACGATCCGGATGCGCTGGTGCTGGCGGCCAAAGGCGGCAACAACCAAGAGATGCACAATCATAACGATGTAGGCAATTTCATTGTCCATATCAATGGCGAGTCAATCATTCCCGACATTGGCCTGGGTCGCTATACGAAGCAATATTTCGGGCCGGAGCGCTATGAGCATCTGGCCAACTCATCCTTGGGCCACTCGGTCCCGGTACCAAATGGCTGCCTGCAAGGAGATGGGCCGGATTTCGCTTCACAGCTGATGGAGCATCGAGCCACTGAGGAAGAAGACACGCTTGAACTGGAGATGAAAGACGCCTATCCCGCAGAGAGTGGCCTCGCCTCGCTGCGGCGGCAGATTACGCTGCACAGGGAAACGCCCCGCGGCTGGGTTGAACTCGTGGATAGCGCTGCCTTCGCCGACGCTCCCGGCTCTTTCGAAAGCGCCATCACCACGTTCAGCCATGTAGATCTTGGCGAGGGTGGCGTGATCATCCGAGGCGACCGTAGCGAAGTGCGCATCACCTATGATGAGACGACTGTGGAAGCACGGCTCGACGTCTTCGAGGATGTCGACCTGGCGCTCTACCCGGCGACGGTCAACCGGATCGTATTCTCGTGGATCGAACCGGCCATGGCAGGCCAGATCCGGCTGGAGATCGTGCCGGTCGAGCGGTCGTAGGGAACATCAATCAGAAGTCGGACATCGCCTGACAGGGTAGGAAACGAACATGAACGAGTTGAATGGTAAAGGGGTGCCCAAGCAGGTCCTCACACCCAGCGCGAATTTTCGGCTGTTTCAGCGGTTTTGGCAGCTAATCGGTCTATTCGTACTTCTGGTCGTCGCTCTGTTCGTACTCATCGCAACGCTCTCAATGGCTTCCAATTCCAGCGGCTTCATTATGTCGTTGCTATGGCTGCTTGTCGGCGCTTTTTTCTTGGCCTATGTTCTATATTCCTTGCGCCAGGACTTGCTCATGATCAGTGAGATCGGGTTTGACGATCATCATCTCTTCTTCAGGCACTTTCGCGGCTGGCATTCGCTTGCCGTTGACGACATTCAAACAGTCATCCCATATCGATTTCTGTTGATTGAATCCGGTTCCGCTCTTGGCTCCGAAAAACTCCCGACTCAGTATTGGTCTCCGGCCAACGGACGGCTGAAACAGGGACGATCCCTGGCCATTCCGAACAACATCATTCCACATGAAAGTCTGCTCAAAATGATCCAAGATCGCCAAAGCAAGATCACGAAAGATGATAACCTGGAGAACAATCATACTCGCTGAACGATACACCGATCACCTTGCCGACACGCTTGTACCGTACGGCTCCTGGCATCCCCACCCCACCATCGAGGAACGAGCGGCCTGGGATGGCCTGTTGCCGGCCCTGCGTGCAGGCCACCTCGAACGTGGCGAGTCGCTGCTCGGCCACGACTGGCCGTCGCTGCCGGCTACGCTCTTCTTGCAATACACGCGCATGGGTAACCGCACCAACTACGAGAAATTATCCTTCAAACGCCGCGCCGCGCTGGCAGCGCTAACCTTGGCGGAGTGCACCGAAGGCAAGGGACGCTTCCTGGATGATATCGTCAACGGTATTTGGGCCATCTGCGAAGAATCATACTGGGGCGTGCCTTCGCACATCTGGTTTCAGTCGGCAGACAACACGCTGCCAGACACAGGCGAACCGACCGTCGACCTCTTCGCGGCCGAGACCGGCAGCCTGCTTTCTTGGGTCAGCTATCTGCTCGGCGAACGGCTCGACACAGTCTCGACGCTGGTGCGGCCGCGCATCCATCGCGAGGTCGAGCGTCGTGTCATCGAGGTCTGTCTAACGCGCGAAGACTTCGTGTGGATGGGCTTCATCGACCGCGGCAAACCGGTCAACAACTGGAATCCCTGGGTCAGCTCCAACTGGTTGACCGCAGTGCTGCTCCAGGAGTCAGATCCGGAGCGTCGCCTGGCCTCGGTCTCGAAAATCCTGTATACGCTGGATCACTTCATCCGGCCCTACCCGCGTGACGGCGGCTGCGATGAGGGACCAAGCTACTGGGGACGCGCCGGAGCGTCCCTCTTCGACTGCCTCGAAATTTTGCGCAGCGCCACCGGAGGCGCCATCGATCTCTATGACGAACCGCTGATCCGCAAGATTGGCCAGTTCATCTACCGAGTCCAGATCGGTGGGAGCTACTACGTCAACTTCGCCGATGCCTCTGCCATGGTTGAGCCGGATGCGCTGCTGGTCTATCGCTACGGTCAACGCATCGACGACAAAGAGATGATGGCGTTGGGACGCTGGCTGATCGACGATCAGAAACTGGATCAGACCGGCATCATATACGGCACCGGCAGGGTCGTAGCGCCCAGCCTGGGCCGTGTGCTGCCCGCCATCTTCAGCATGCCTGAAGCGCTCAGCACAGAGGCTCGCAAGCCGCTGCCGCGCGATCTATGGCTGGATGAAGTTCAGGTCTTTGCCGCACGTGATGTCGACGGCTCATCAGAGGGACTCTATGTGGCGGCCAAGGGTGGCCACAATGAAGAGAGCCACAACCACAATGACATCGGCAACTTCATCGTCTACAAAGAGGGCCTGCCGCTGCTGGTCGACGCCGGGGTTGAATCCTACACGTCCAAGACGTTCAGCGACCGCCGCTACGAGATCTGGACCATGCAATCCGGCTACCATAGCCTGCTGCCAACCATCGATGGTCTCATGCAGGAGGCAGGACGCCAGTTCGCGGCCAAGGACGTGAGCTACGTCATGGACGACGGATCGGCCAGCCTGACGCTCGACATTGCCGATGCCTATCCGGCGATATCGACTATCCAGCGCTGGCAACGTACGATCACGCTGAACCGGGGCCAAGATGTTGTCATCGAAGACGCCTACGAGCTTTCGCAGTCGCCCAGCGAAGTCGTGCTGAGCCTGATCACGCCCTGCGCCGTTGACCTGAGCAATCCAGGAGAAATCGCGCTGAGCGAGGCCGAGTTCAACGGCGGCTATCGTACCGGCGGCGGCAGCGTGACCTATGATGCAGACATCTTCTCAGCTTCGTCCGAGATCATTCAAATCACAGATGAGCGCATGGGCGGCATCTGGGGCGAATCGTTGACGCGTATCGTGCTGACGGCAAGCACACCACCAGCCCAGGGCGAGTGGCAGTTCCGTGTAACAGGTAATAATTAGACATCAGCCACAGATGAAAACAGATAGGACTGGATAACCACAGATAGAGTCTGAGAGCATAGGGAGCAACACAAATATCATCTGTGAATATCATTTTTTTATCCGCGTTCATCTGTGGCAAATCGTTTTTTCATCCATGAAACGAGGAATCAAGTGAACGACAATGTACAACACCCCAAGGTCGTGGTCATCGGTGCAGGCAGTCTCTTTTTCGGCCGACAGGCAGTCTGGCAGATGGTCCATTCGTCCATTCTCAACCAGGGCACATTGGCCCTGGTCGATACCGATGCCGAACGGCTCGACGCCATGTCAACACTGGCCGAGAAGGTCATCGCCTACAACGACATCCCGTTGAAGCTGGAAACGGCCAGCGACTGGAAGGATGTGCTTCCCGGAGCGGACTTCGTGGTACTCAGCTTCGCCGAGGATACGGTCCGCTATCGCGGCATCGACTGCATCCTCTCCGAAAAGTACGGCATCCGCATGTGCTCCGGCGACACCATCGGGCCCGGCGGCATCTTCCGCGCCATGCGCGAGTTCCCGGTCATTCTCGAAGCGGTCAAGGATATCGAGCGTCTCTGCCCCGATGCCTGGACCATCAACTACATCAATCCATCGACTGTCCACGGCATCGGCCTGATGCGCTATGCGCCTCAGCTCAAGAGCTTTGCCCTCTGCGACAGCCTACACATGCCGTGGGTCAAGATGCGCAACGCAGAACGAGCCGGCATCATCAAGAGCAAGGAGGAGTACACGCCTGAGATCGACGCCGACTTCGACATGCGCATCGCCGGCGTCAATCACTTTACCTTCATGCTCAAGGCCGAATATCAGGGCCAAGATGTCATGCCGGCCATCGCTGAATCGATCAGCAAGGTTGCTGCCACTGAGGCCGACGGCGGCGACACTGGGGCCAAAGCGCTGCTCAACAACACCATCGGCCATCTGCTTTACGAAGCATTTGGCGCGGTGCCGGTCTGTGTGGCCCACACCAAGGAATACCTTCCCTACTTCCAAGGCATTGCCAAGGGGATTGCCGGCATCGAAGAGCCGGTGCCCGCGTTATCAATCTGGGAGACAGAGGACCGCTACGAACGCCACGAGGCCATGTGGAATCAAGTCGAGGCCTTCAACACCGGCGCCATTCCCATCGCCGACTACACAACCATGCTAGGGCCAGACCACGCCACCGACATCATCGAGAACATGGTTGGAAACCTGGGCAAGCCCTTCTACGTCAACACGACCAACCGCGGTGCGGTCACCAACATGGCCGACGATGCCTTCCTGGAGTTGCTCTGCGACATCGACATGAACGGCCCGGTGCCCCGCCCCGTGGGCGAAATGCCCCGCGGCCTGCGTGGCATGCAAGAGGTCGTCCTCGACACCCACGAGCTGACCGCCGAAGCCGTAGCCAAATGCGACATGGCCCTACTGCGTCGCGCCATGCTCACCGATCCGCTGGTCAACTCGATTGCCGTGGCCGACAAGCTGATCGCTGAGTTGCTGGATGCCGAGCGCGACATGATTCCGGGTTGTTGGTACTAAACCAGTGCTCAAGAAAAAAAAGCCGCACCTTGAAGGTGCGGCTTTTTTCTTGTTGTATGACTGATCGACGTATCTACTGACCGTCGGTGACCCACCATTCGTTGAGATTGCGTTGCAGATTGTTGGTGCCGATCATATGGCGGGCATTTTGCACCCGATCATTGATCGCGGTCAGACGCAGCGGCCAATAGAGCGGAACCATGGGCATCTCTTGCATGAACTGGGCTTGGAACTCGTCATAGATGGCCTTACGAGCTTCGGGATCAGCCGTGTTCGCTCCCTCTTCCAACAGCCCGTCAAGGATCTCACTGCTGAACTTGCCAAAGTTGTATTGGCCGTCAGTCTGGAACTGTGAACGCACGTCCGGGTCCAGAATATCAGCCCAACCAACCAGACCCAAGTCAAACTCACCAGCCTGGAACCGAGAGATCATGGTAGGGAAGTCCATCTTCTCGATGCTGACATTCATGCCGATTTCAGCCAGGTTGGCCTGAATGATGTCGGCAGACAATTCGCGCACGATGTTGCCGATGGACACAAGCAAGGTAACTTCAGTGTCGGGATCCCAGCCGGCTTCGGCCAACAACTCACGGGCCTTGTTGGGATCGTAGGCGAATTTGCCCTCGATTTCCGGATTGTAGTAGTAGGTGACCGGAATAATTGGGCTCTGGGCAACAATGCCTTGGCCCTTCAGCAGTTTGTCGACGATCAACTGGCGATTGATGCCGTAGGCCAATGCCTGGCGCACGTTCTTGTCGGCCCAAGGCAGGCCCAGTTCAGTATCACCATTGATGATCATGTACTGATAGCCATTATCCTGATAGCTGAAGGCATCTACGTTTTCCAGTTCTTGCACGCGTTCCCAATCATCCAGGGGCACATCACCGATACCGCCCGCTGCAACCATGTCCAACTCGCCCTTTTCCAACTGAGCAACCATGGTAGACGGATTGATGATCTTGACGATCAGTTTGTCGAGATGCGGCGCGCCCAGATAGTACTCTTCGTTGGCTTCATACTCGATGAACTGATCGGTCTCGTAGCGCACGAACTTGAACGGGCCAGCGCCGACCGTGGGGTTCATCCAGAAATCAGCTTGGGCGAAGTCCGCGGGTGCAATATCCTGCAGCACGTGCTTGGGCACGATGTAGATGGCGGTACCCATCTGTTCCAGGAAGGAGAGCGGATCCACAGCATTGGCTGTGGTGAACTTGATGGTATGCTCGTCGATCACTTCGACGCCCTCGACGGTCTCGACTCCTTCGGGGCGCTTGGATCCGTCCAGACCGGCCAACATGGAGATGTTGGCGCCGCGGTTGACTTCGATCTGCGGATGGCTGATGGCCCAAATGGTGAATTCGATATCTTCAGCCGTAACCGGCGTACCATCATGCCAGACCGCTTCCGGGTTCAGGTGGAAGGTGAACTCGGTGTTGTGCTCACTGATTTCCCAACTGTCGGCCAGACGCGGCGCGAACTCGACGTTCTCTGTGAAGCGCACCAGGGTCGGGAAGATGATATTGACGTTGAAGAAGTTGATCGCCAGGACGGAGATCAAGATCATCATGCCGGCCGGCACCCACATCCATGGCTTGGTCTCCAGGATAGTCAACGATTGCGCCTCGTTGAGCATCTGCCCCCAACTGGCCGTGGGCGGTTGAACACCCAAGCCCAGAAAGCTGAGCGCCGATTCAGCAAGAATGGCCGTGGCTACGCCAAAGGTTGCAGCCACCAACATTGGACCCATGGCATTGGGCAGAATGTGCCGGGTGATGATGCGCCGATTGCCGACTCCCACAGTGGTGGCCGCCAGCACAAAATCGTTGGCACGCAGGCGCATGAACTCACCACGCACAATGTGTGCCACCTGCGGCCAGCCCAGAAAGCCCAACACCAGCATGATATTCTCCAATCCGGGGCCCAACAGGCTGACCAACACAAGGATTATCATCAGATAGGGAAATGAGAGGAGAATGTCGATCAGTCGTGAGATGACTGCGTCTACCCAGCCGCCGTAGTAGCCGGCCAACGCGCCCAGAACTGTACCGATGAGCATGTAAATGCACACCGCCACCACGCCGACAGACAGCGACACCCGGCCGCCGTAGATCAGACGGCTCAACACATCGCGTCCGATCCGATCCGTGCCCAGCGGATGGGCCGCCGACAGCCCTTCATCGAAGACGGTGGCGTCAATATAATAGGGGTCATAAGGTGCGATCAGCGGCGCGAAGATTGCAATCAACACAATAATGAAGAGTACGACCAGCGAGATCACGGCCAGCCGATGGTGCAAAAATTGTCGCCAGATCATGCGACGCAGGGAGGTGGCTTCGTGGCCAAGACTCACCCCAGGCACAGCCTTGACCGCAGCCTCTACATCTTGCATTCCCGAATCTTGCACTGATGTATCTTGCACTGATGTATCTTGTACTGATGTCGAACTTGGCTTCATGCTCATGAAGAACTCCCCGAGGTGCGGATCCGCGGGTCGACCACACCGTACATGACGTCAGCGGCCAGGTTACCGAAGATGACCAGGACGGCAATCAGCAGGTTAAGCCCCATCATGGTTGGATAATCACGCTGGTTGATTGCCTCGACGGTCAGCCTCCCCATGCCCGGCCAGTTGAAGATCTGCTCGGTGATGATGGCGCCGCCCAACAGAAACGGAAACTGAAGTCCAGCCAAGGTGATCAGCGGAATAAGCGAGTTGCGCAGCGCATGCCCGACCATCACTGCCCTGGACTTCATGCCCTTTGAACGAGCCGTACGCACATAATCTTGATGAATCACCTTCAACATGCTTGAGCGGGTGTAACGCATGACGACGCCGGTGTTTTGAAGACTCAGCACAATCATGGGCAACATCAGATGATGTAGCCGATCCCACAACGAGAACTCAGCGCCGATGGTCTGCATGCCGCCTGTCGGAAAGAGATCCAGTTTGAGGGAGAAGATGTAGATCACCAAGAGCCCGAAGAAGAACGACGGGATAGAGACGCCTAGAAAGGCAAAGATTGTGGCGCCGTAATCCAGTTTCGATTACTGGCGCACCGCCGAAAGAACACCGATGGGTACGCCTATCAGATAGGAGAGAAAGAGCGCTGAGAATGCCAGCGTCATCGTCGGCCCAATGCGGTCGCCGATACGCTCGGTGACCGGCTGGCGATTCGTAAACGAATAGCCGAGATTGCCCTGAGCCAGTTCACCCAACCACTTGACGTACTGGATCATGATCGGCTCGTCCAAGCCCAGAGCCTGCCGCTTCAACGCGATATCCTGTTCACTCAATCCGGGGCTGATCAACATGTCCACGGCGTCGCCAGGCGCCAGCGACATCATGAAAAATGCGATCAGCGTCACGCCGAAGAGCACCGGAACTGATATCAACAATCGTTGAACAATGTACTTCGCCATTGGACTACGCTTCCGCTAGATTCATGAGCAGACTGGCCACCGATTTTTCACAGAACAACATGCCCTCCAAGGTGGCATACTCGTCTGGACTGTGGGGCCGTCCACCGTGGCCCAAACCGCCCATGACAACCGGGATGCCCAATCGCTCCGTGTGCTACACTGCCGCCTATTGCTTGTCGCTGACTCTTCCGATGTACGCGCTAGCTTTTGCATCTAACTTGAACGGCCTTTTTGTGCGGAGGAAGATTGCCGCCAAGGGGCGTCATCCTACGCTGCGAAACATCGAGAGTGCATCGATGTGAGTGGACCAACAGAGAGGAATATCCATGAAAGCAGAGAATGATCGACAGGCGTGGTTGAGCGCCATGGAACGCATCGCCCGCCCGGTGTTGGAAGCAGGGGCCGCAGGCGAGTTGAAGCGTCGTCTGCCGGTAAAGGCTGTACCGGCCGGCGCGGACGACCGATCCCAGTTTGCCTGTCTCGAAGCCGTCGGGCGATTGCTCTGTGGCATCGCCCCATGGCTGGAGCTGAGTACGCTGACTGGCGAGGAAGAGGCGTTGCGCGCTGAGCTTGCAGAGATGGCAAGGCAGGCCATCGCCAATGGCGTCGACCCTGCTTCTGATGATTTCTTCAACTTCTGCGACGATTTCCAACCCATCGTGGATGCCGCTCTCTTGGCTCAGGGCATATTGCGTGCGCCCACCGTGCTCTGGGATGCGCTTGGCGACGACGTGAGGGAGAATCTGTGTGTGGCCATGGCTTCGACGCGCACGCGCAAGCCCGGCTTCAACAATTGGTTGCTCTTTGGCGCAACCATCGAAGCGCTGCTGCACAAAGCCGACGTTTACTGGGATCCCATGCGCGTTGACTATGCGCTGCGCCAGCATATGCAGTGGTATCTGGGCGACGGCATGTACGCCGACGGTCCTGAATTTCACATGGACTACTACAACAGCTTCGTGATCCAGCCCATGTTGATTGACGTGCTCGCCGAAGTGAGCGACGAGTATCCGGAATGGACAGCGATGGTCGATCCGGTGATGGCCAGGTCTCGTCGCTACGCGGCCATTCAGGAGCGACTCATCTCCCCCGAAGGCACATTCCCGCCAGTTGGCCGCTCTCTGGCCTATCGTTTCGGCGTCTTTCAGACACTGGGCCAGATGGCCCTGCTGGACCAGCTTCCGGACGGTGTGTCGTCTGCGCAGGTACGCTGTGCATTGACGAGTGTCATCACACGTATGGCCAACGCAGCGGGCACATTCGACGAGAACGGCTTTCTGCACATCGGCTTCTGCGGCAATCAACCTGATATCGGCGAGCGCTACATTTCCATCGGCAGTCTCTACCACTGCGCTTCCGGTCTGCTTCCGCTGGGCCTACCGCCTGCCTCTCCGTTCTGGTCCGATCCGCCACAGCCCTGGACAGCCCAACGCATCTGGTCAGGCGAGAATATGCCGTGCGATCATCGGCTGGCGGAATGAGTGGGTAACAAGGTATCGGGTGAACGGATACAGCAGTGATTGAGGACCTCTTCGTCTGGACGCTTAGCCTTATCACCCCCTCACCCACCCCCAATGGTTGCCAGACTACGGAACCAAGCTTACACAAAAGGTAGAATGGGTAGAGGAGTGGGTGCTCCCCGTACTACGTCCATGTCGTGAAGTGCAGCCACGCTCCTGTGGCGCTTTCTCCCATCTGCTCCGATCGGTCCATCTCCAGACTCTGCATGACGAAAGGAAACGAATATGACGAATGCCATTTCTCTACTGCGCGCGCAATACGGCCAAAGCTTCGGCTGGCTTGAAGGCACCATGGATGGTGTTACAGACGAAGTCGCAAAATTCAACCCGCCCGGCGCACCTATGCCGATTGCAGGCCTAGTTGCCCACATCGTTACCGGCGTCGATTTCTTTGTTCTGCACTTTGCCAGGGGCGAAGCACCGCTGCTGCTCAGCAGCCACGCCGACAGCTCAGGCGTTAGCGAACCACCGCCGCAGGGCGCCTGGGAAGAATGGGGGAACCGCGTTCAGGTCGACCTGCCAGTTTTCCATGAGTACGCCAAAGCCGTCTTCGCGGCCGTTGATGAATACCTGTCGACATTGAGTGACGACGATCTCAGCAAAGAAGTCGATATGGGGCCGTTCGGTACTCAGACGCTCGAATGGATCTTCAACATCATGATCCTCAACACCTACAGCCACACCGGCGAAATCTCCTGCATCAAGGGTCTGCAAGGGCTCAAGGGCTACCCGATGTAGACTTCATGATCTGTCCCGTGATCAACGAAGAGAGGTTGGGGCGGCATTGATGCCGCCCCAACCTCTCTTCGTTGATTTCAGCCCATGCCCGATCTGCCTATCTTGCGCCCAACGATACAACTATACGATCAGGAAATGTCACACCATGAGCCGTCAAGGTAACTTGAACGATTCCACCGACCTACACTATCGCACGGTGACGGAAGTCGCAGAGCTTCTACGCAGGCGGCAGATCTCATCCGTCGAGCTGACCCAGACGATCCTGGATCGAATCGACGCGCTGGATGGCAGGTTCAAGAGCTATGCCACCGTGATGGCAGAGCAGGCACTGGCTGCAGCTGCTTTGGCCGATACCGAGATCGGGGCAGGGCGCTATCGCGGCCCATTGCATGGCGTCCCGATCGCAGTCAAGGATCTCTGCTTCACACGCGACGTGCGCACCATGGGCGGTACCGCCGTCCTGGCCGAACACATCCCTGATTTCGACGCCACCGTCGTCACGCGGCTGACGGCGGCGGGTGCCGTGCTTCTGGGCAAGCTCAATTTGACGGAAGGCGCGATGGGTCGCTATCACCCGGATCTCGACATCCCGTTGAACCCATGGAACAGCAGTGTCTCCGCAGGATCGTCGTCCAGCGGATCGGGCGTGGCGACGGCGGCTGGACTGGCTTATGCGACACTGGGCAGCGACACCGGCGGCTCGATTCGTTTTCCGGCCGCGGCCTGCGGCGTCGTTGGGCTCAAGCCGACGTGGGGGCGGGTGAGCCGCTACGGCGTGCTGCCGCTGGCCGAATCGCTGGATCATGTCGGGCCGATGACACGTTGCTCAGCCGATGCGGCTGTGATGTTACAGGCAATTGCCGGCCACGATCCCCGCGATCCCACATCATTGCGCGCAGCCGTGCCGGATATGCTAGGCGAAATCGATGGCGGCGTGAAAGGCATTCGTTTCGGATACGACCAGACTTACGTCGAGCGCAACGCAGAGCCGGCCCTTGTAGCCGCTGTGACGGACGGTGTCCGGGTACTGGAAAGCCTGGGCGCAGAGATCGTTGAGGTGCGACTTCCCGATTTTGACGAGTTCACGCCGGCCTGGATCACGCTCTGCTCGGCAGAGGCTATCCTCGCCCATGAAGCGACCTACCCATCTCGACGTGACGACTACGGCCCCGGCTTCAGAGATTGGCTCGACAAAGGCGCGACGGTCACCGGCGCTGACTACGCCCGGGCCAACAATCGGCGGGCAGCCTGCAATGGACTTCTACGTGGGGTGATGGAGGATATCGATCTCCTGGTCTGCCCCTCCACCATCGAAGCGCCGGGACCGGTGAACCCGGAGATTCTTTACGGTCCCAGGCCGACGTTTGATCCGAGTCCGCAGCGTTTCACCGTACCCTTCGACTTCAACGGTGCGCCCACACTCTCGCTCCCGTGCGGATTCACCGATGAAAACCTACCCCTCTCGATTCAGTTCGTGGGCCGGCCCCTCGATGAATCACTGCTCTGCCGGGCCGGCCACGCCTACGAGGCCGCCACCGATTGGCATCGACGGCGGCCTCTGTGATTCGGCGGGACGGCGCTGATTCCGGCCGCGAAACGGGGCCACGTCGAGATCGTGAACGAACTGCTGACGCGCACCGATGCGGAAATCGACCACGTGAACAACTTGAGGTGGACCGCATTGCTTGAGGCGATTTATCGTTGAAAGAGGCGGATATCTGCTCTGCCGAAACAAGATCGCCCTGCAGGGATTAGACGCGATTGCCCTAGTCCCAAAGGACGGGCAGCTTCTGTATTCACCAAATGACAGGTATAATTGGCTCTGTTCTATTTGCTGCGTCGAACTGTCCCGAACAGTGTTTCCGACGGCCCACCGACCAAACCGAATTGGGCGAGACCAAATTGAGAACGACCAAATTGAGAGAGACCTGGAATGTCTGAATCAGTCAGAGATGTATCCGAACTAACCGGTGAGGTGGTCACCGAAGTCGAACAGGTTATTGTCGGCAAGCAGGCGCTGTTACGCGAGATCATGACAACCATCCTTGCCGACGGCCATATTCTGCTTGAAGATTTTCCCGGCCTGGCAAAGACCTTGATCGCCCAGAGCTTCGCGGTTGCATTGGGGTTGGATTTCAAGCGCATCCAGTTCACGCCCGATCTACTGCCCGGCGATATTACCGGCAGCTACGTGTATGACCGTAACAGCGGCAGCTTCGAACTGCGTCGCGGGCCCATCTTTGCCAACATCGTTTTGGCCGACGAGATCAATCGTGCGTCACCCAAGACTCAGTCGGCGTTGCTGGAGGCAATGTCACAAGGGCAGGTGACCCTGGAAGGCGAGACGATGCCCCTGCCATCGCCGTTCATCGTCATTGCCACCCAGAACCCCATCGAGTATGAAGGCACCTTCCCCTTGCCCGAAGCGCAGCTCGACCGTTTTCTGGTCAAGCTGGCCGTCGGCTACCCCAGTGTGGATGAGGAGCAAGAGATACTGAAACGCAGACAACAACGACGCAGCGATGAAATGTCTGTACGGCCCATGATCAGCGCCGAAAAACTGCTGGGGATGCGAGAATCAATTGAAGACGTCCATATCGATCCAGATCTGGAACGCTATATCGTTGAGCTGGTCCACCAGACGCGCGTTGACAGCCGTGTGGCTGTCGGCGCCAGCCCTCGTGGCTCCCTGGCGCTGCTCAAGCTGTCGCGTGCCTACGCGGCGATTGATGGCCGCGACTATGTGCTGCCCGATGATGTCAAACATTTTGCCAAGCCCGCCCTGCTCCATCGTCTGATCCTGAATCCTGAGCTATGGTTACGCCGCAACGCGCCTGACCAGGTTCTCAGCGGCATCATCAACAATGTGCCCGTGCCGATGATCGAGGGCGTGTGATGAACGGTTGGGGAGGTGCAGGATTCACCACGGTGGCACAGAGTAGGCACGGAGTTTACGGAGAAAGAACTAAGCTTAGGATCTTTGAGGTCTCTACGCCGTTCTCTTCGATGAAGGTGCATGGTAAGAACTTGACCTCGGGCCATTGGGCCTCTGAAGGGTACGGCCTGTGAACCGGACCGTTCTGCTGGGCGTGTTGATCTATGTGCTCGTCTTTCCAGCGATCGTGATGCTGCAGGGTGATTTGCTGCTGTTGGCGCTTCCGCTCATGCTCTACCTGGGCGTCAGTCTGGTCACACGGCCCGATAAGCCAGACCTGGCGATTGTGCGCAAACTGAGCGCCGTCCGCACCAACCAGGGTGAACCGGTGACCGTCGACCTTACGATCACCAACCATGGCGAAGCCATCGACTCCTTGCATTTGCAGGATCAGATACCGGATGGACTTGAGATCGTTGACGAGTCCGCGACCACCCTGACAGCCATGGCGCCCGGCCAGACCATCCATCTCTCCTTTCAGATTGCGGGCAGGCGCGGCGTCTATCTGCTGCCCGGCGTGCAGGCTACGGCCACCGACCGCTTTGGTCTGGCCAAGCGTTCGGTCTTCTTGAAGAGCGACGAGGAGACGAGTCGGCTCTTTGTATTGCCGGACGTGCAGAAGTTGCCGCGAATCGGAATCCGGCCGCCACGAACACGCGTCTTCGCCGGCACGGTTCCAGCACGCAAGGGAGGTCCCGGCACCGAGTTCTTTGGCGTGCGTCCTTACCAGCCGGGCGACTCGTTGCACTGGATCAACCATCGGGCCAGCGCCCGCTTCGACGATGAGTTCTTCGTCAACGAATTCGAGCAGGAGCGTGCAGTCGATATTGGCCTGATCCTAGACGTTCGGCGCGAGACCAATCTCTTCCCCGGAAACCGCTCACTGCTGGAGCATAGCGTCATGGCCGCGGCCACACTGGCTGACGCCTTCCTGGACTCGGGCAACCGGGTCGGCCTTTTCGCCTACGGCGGCGGTGTCGACTGGACGCTGCCCGGCTATGGAAAGCGCCAGCGAGAGCGCATCCTGCACGCGCTGGCACGTGTGCGACTCGAAGAGCACCAGGTCTTCAAAGACATAGGCCACCTCCCCACCCGGCTCTTTCCAATCCGATCCCAATTGGTGCTTGTCAGCCCGCTCCGAACCGAAGACGGCGACGATCTCGTTGCCCTGCGTGCGCGCGGCTACCAACTGCTAACAGTCATTCCCGATCCGGTCGACTTCGAACGGTTGGGGCTTGGGGCGAGCCTGCAGGCAGACCTTGCCGTGCGCGTTGTCCAGCTACAGCGCAACCAATTGCTTCAGCGGCTTCACCAAGCCGGCATTCAGACCTTCGAGTGGAAGGTTGAGACGCCTTTTGCCGGCGCCGCTCTGGGGCGACTTGATCGGGCGCCCCGCTGGAGCCGAGGGGTAGGAGGCATCTAATGCGTTGGCTGGTAACGACTGCCGTTCTATTGGCGACACTTTGCATCGCGCCGCCCTATGCACAAAATTCCGATTGGCTGTCGATAGCCGTCGCCATAGGACTGGCGGCATTGTGGATTGGCGTCCCGCCCCACGGCTATGACTGGACGGCACCCGTTGGGCTGATCGGGTTCACGCTGCTGGCCGCGGTGGCGACGGTACGCTACGCTGCAATCCTCTGGATGTTGCCCGGCATCATTGCAGTGCTCGCAGCCTGGGATCTAAGTCATCTGAATCAGAAACTTACCTTTGACGGCAAAGTACGGAGCCGCTCCCAGTTTCTGCGGGCTCATTTCTGGACCCTCGGGCTAACCTTGGCGGCATCATGGTTGTTGGCCATGATCGCCACCCAGATCCAGATCCAGTTGACCTTTTTATGGGCGCTTGCCATCATCACGTTCTTGGTACTAAGCTTAGGGCAGATTGTTAGGATGGCCAGGCGAACGGAGTAGATGTACTGCGTAATTCGTACCACGTAACTGTGTTCGACGATCTGCAGTGATTTGCAGTAGACCGCTGTGCTTGACGATACTGAATTCCCAGTGAACAAGATCCATTCTGGTCATCGACCTTACGCATTACGCAGTACACATTACGCTGGAGAGCCAATCCACATGCACGAAAGCCTTCTCCAAGAACAGATCGCCTACTACCAGGCACGGGCCTCAGAATACGATGAGTGGTTTCTGCGTCAGGGCCGATACGACCATGGCGAGGAGCATCGCCGCCAATGGTGGAACGAAGTGGCTCAGGTCCAGGCAGAATTCAGACGCGTTCGCCCCACACGGAAAAGTGCTGGAGTTGGCGTCGGGCACGGGCTGGTGGACGGAACAACTGGTCAGGCACGCCGATCAAATTACAGCCGTCGATGCAGCGGCGAAGACCATTGCGCTCAATCGAGCGCGCGTCGATTCAGACAAGGTCACCTACGTACAAGATGACATCTTCACCTGGAAACCGACGCAGATGTACGATGTCGCCTTCTTCAGTTTCTGGCTCTCGCATGTGCCGCCGGAGCGATTCGATGACTTCTGGGCTCTGGTTGAGCAGGCCGTCGATCCGCATGGGCGCGTCTTCTTCGTCGACTCTCGCTACAACCCGGGCGCGACGGCCATCGACAACAGGCTGGGCACGCCTCAGGATACGTCAGTCACGCGACGCCTCAACGATGGACGATCCTTCGAGATCGTCAAGATCTTCTACGAGCCGAACGATCTGGCTCAACGCCTTGAGCGTCGAGGGTGGACCGCGCAAGTGCAGTGGACCGATCAGTTTTTCCTAGTTGGATGGGGCGAGCGAAAACCGGGAAATATCACTTCTTCTCTGTGAACTCCGTGCCGTCTTCGTGCCTCCGTGGTGGGTTTTTCCGTTCAAAAAGGAGCTCAAGAAAATGCAATACGATATCGTCATGGAGGGAGGCGGCGCCAAAGGGATCGTCTTCGTTGGCGCGCTGCAAGAGTTTGAAAAGCGTGGCCATACCTTTGATCGGATGCTTGGCACGTCAGCCGGCGCGATTTCAGCCACACTGTTGGCCGCCGGCTATTCGTCGAGTGAAATGGTTGAGGCGTTGAAGGAAGAAGTCGACGGGCAACCGGTCTTTCGCACCTTCATGGGCACGCCTGGCGATTTCAGCGACGAAGAAAAGGAAGAAAGCGCTGCGGCCGACTATCTTCGCCAAGTCGATATACCATTCATGCGCGATGAATGGGAGGATCGGTTCGACAGATGGCTTGTCGACAAGATGCTGAACATGGAGAACTTCCGACACATTTTCTCGTTCGTCGAACGCGGCGGTTGGTATTCAGCAGACAAGTATCTAGCATGGATGCGCGAGAAATTGAACAGTGGAGAATTCAAGGGGCAGCAACGCAACTTCGGCGACATGAGCTTCTCCCAGTTCTTTGCTGCCACAGGAACCGAGCTAACGCTGATCGCCGCCGACACCACCGGTCAACGGGTGCTCGTTCTCAATCACATGACTGCACCCGACTGTCCAGTGCTCTGGGGAACGCGCATGTCCATGAGCATTCCGTTGCTCTGGGAAGAGGTGACCTGGCAGGAGGAATGGGGGGCCTATCGGGGTCAGCCGATTGCCGGCAGCAAGATTGTCGATGGCGGCGTGATCTCCAACTTCCCCATCGAACTCTTCATCTCCGATCTGGCCCATGTCACGGATGTCATGGGACCCAAACGGAGTGAAAACATCATCGGCCTGATGATAGACGAAGCGCGTGAAGTCAAAAATGCGCCGCCGCCGGTGGCAGGGCAAGAGAAAGGACTCACCGATATCGGCAGCACGCGTACACTGGATCGCTTCAATGGGCTACTCAATACCATCATGACCGCCCACGACAAAATGGTTCTGGAGTCCTTCGAGAATCTCGTCATTCGCCTACCCGCCAAAGGCTACGGCACCGTTGAGTTTGACATGAGCGATGAACGGCGCAACGCCCTCATCGAGGCGGGCCGTGAATCCACACGCATCTATTTTGACGTTCGCCCTGCGGCAGCCCCGGCCATCTCCCCACGCGCGCAAGCCCAGGCCCGAGCGCGCCGCCGATAACGTCGCAACACGCATGCTTGCGGAGTAGAACCATGCAACCACCAGAGTTCATCGAAACCGGACGCCTCTCGCTACGACAAGCCGTCCAGGCTGACGCTGAGACGATTTTCGAGTCCTATGCTCAAGATATCGAAGTAGCACGATACATGACCTGGAAGCCCCATGACTCGGTCGAGGATACGCGCGAGTTTCTGCGCCGCTGTGAGCAGGTATGGGCGTCAGGCATGACATTCCCCTGGGCAATTTGCCTGAAGTCCAGCGGGGATCTAATCGGCATGATCGAGGTCGGCATCAATGGCCAGAGCGCGGCGATGGGCTACGGCATCGCCCGCCCCCACTGGGGCCACGGATATACAACAGAGGCGGCTCGTGCCGTGATCGACTGGTGCCTGTCCCAGCCGCCGATCTATCGCGTCTGGGCCATCTGTGACGTAGACAACCCGGCATCCGCCCGCGTGATGGCCAAGGCAGGCATGGAGTACGAAGGGGTACTGAAAAAGTTCTGTGTGCACCCTAATATCAGCCCCATCCCACGCGATGTTCTATGCTACGCCATCGTCAAGGAGTAAATCAGCGTGCCCCCCTAATCCGTTGAACACGACATAGGGGCGACCCTTGTGGTCGCCCACTGCGGGTCAATCCCGAAACAGAACGCCGCCAAATGCAATGAAAGGATCTACCTCCATGCCCCAAGCGCCGATCCGGATCGCCATGTGGTCCGGACCCCGCAACATCTCGACCGCCATGATGCGTGCGTGGTCGAATCGACCTGACACCGCCGTCATCGACGAGCCACTCTATGCCGCCTATCTTGAGCGAACCGGACTTGACCATCCCGGCCGAGCCAGGATCATCGACGCGAACGACACAAATTGGCGATCCGTGGCCGATACGCTGCTCGGGCCAGTGCCCGACGGCATGCAGATCTGGTATCAAAAGCAGATGGCTCACCATCTACTTCCCGAAATGGGCATCGACTGGGTTGACGGCCTGAACAACTGTTTTCTGATCCGCTCGCCGCGCGAGGTCATCACGTCTTACATCAAAGTGCGCGCCGACCCGACGCAGGCTGATCTGGGCTTCGTGCAACAGCTCGACATCTTCGAACAGGTTCGCAGGCGTACCGGCACGATCCCGCCCGTCCTCGACTCGCGCGACGTTCTGGACAATCCGCGTAAGCTGCTGACGTTGCTATGCGAATCCATCAGCATTCCCTTCAACGAGAAGATGCTGCGCTGGCCTGCAGGCCCCCGAAATACTGACGGCGTCTGGGCCCCCTACTGGTACGCAGCAGTCGAACGCTCGACAGGATTCCAACCGTACGTCGCCAAGAATGATCCGCTGCCCGACCACCTGCGCCCGCTTCTGGAACAATGCCAGGGGCTCTACGATGAGTTGTATGCCCATCGGCTGGGACGCCAGGGCCGATTGAACTAACGACGTAGCTATTCAACAGCCGAGACTAGCCGTTGCCTGAGCTTGTCGAAGGCGACCTAAAAACTTGAACCAAACTAGATAGGAACTACGATCAATGCTGCAACCATTCTACGAAAAGAACCGTGACCTGCTCGTCAACATCAACGGCGAGCTGATCCATCGCGACCAGGCCGGAATCAGCCCGTTCGACTCGTCTGTCCAGAACGGCGATGCAGTTTGGGAAGGACTTCGTCTCTACAATGGGCGCATCTTCAAGCTGATCGAGCACCTGGACCGGCTTAATGATTCGGCCAAAGCGCTGGCCTACGCTGAGATTCCGTCCCACGAGACAATAATCGAGGAGCTTCAAAAAACGTTGTCAGCCAATGAGATGACCGACAACGTCCACATTCGACTTACGTTGACCCGCGGCCTGAAGTACACCAGCGGCATGGATCCCCGCATCAACACCGCCGGACCCACGCTGATCATCCTGGCGGAACACAAACCCCCAGTCTACGACAAGACAGGGCTGCGCCTGATCACCTCGTCCGTACGCAGAATCCCGCCAGACTGCCTTGATCAGAACATCCACTCATGCAATATGCTCAACTCGATCCTGGCCAAGCTCCAGGCCAACCAGGCAGGCGTTGATGACGCCGTAATGCTTGATGTCGACGGCTTTGTGGCAGAGACCAACGCCACCCACCTCTTCATTGTCCACGACGGCGTCGTGATGACCTCCCACACGCACGCCTGCCCTGAGGGCATCACCAGGGCCACTGTGCTCGAAATCTGCCGCGCCAACGAGATTCCACACTCCGTTTCCAACATCTCAATGACCGAAGTCTATCGCGCCGACGAGATCTTCTGCACCGGTACCATGGGCGAGTTGGCGACGGTCTGCGAAGTTGATGGCCGTGCCATCGCCGACGGCGAGACCGGCCCGATGACCCGGAGATTGAGTCAGCTCTACGGCGATCGCACAGCCAATGTAGGGTACCCAGTCGTCCAGAGAGTTGTTGAGGGATAGGAAAACCTGCGCGGAACAAGGTCTTGAATTGATTCGTCCAATGAATGCAGTGCCTGTAAATTCACCAACAGAATAGAGGTCGACTTGGAGACAGCGTTCGCGTTGATCCTCGCCCGCAACGAGTAAATGGTGACTTCACTGCAAAAACGGGAATTTGCCACAGATAGCCACAGAAAAAAACTGATTTTCACAGATATTTACCAAGTGTCCAGAGTAATCCTGGTACCATCTGTGTTTTATCCCTTTTTTATCTGTGTAAATCTGTGGCGAAAAAGGCTTTTGCAGCGGGGTCAATGGTGAATGACGACTTGTATCATTCAGAAATGGACGTGCCCATGTGTCCAGACATCACGAGTGAAGAACAGACATTGCAGATCATTGAATTCGGTCCATTCAGTCACCAGGATCTGATCAACGCCTTTGTCTTTGCCGCGGCAGCCCTGGATCTTGACGACGACTGGGCATTGATGACCAAGGCAGGCATCCCGCTCGCTGACGTGGCCGCTGACCGACTTGCCCCCTATCAAGGCACGCCACTGCACGAGCTAGCGGGGCTGAGTATCGACGAGCGCAACCTGCTCATGCGCCAGCTCGATCGCGTCCTCAAGACCATGCCCTCGCCGCCCCGCCCCGAACCCGTCAATCCCAACAACAGAGAAGACGGCATGGAGGCGCCGCCGGACAGTCGACTGGTCGCACCACCCAATGGGACTTGGCAGGCGCAGACGGTGGTCAAGACCTGGAACCGGTTGGGTGGCTTTCTGATGCAGAAGGGGCAAGACCTCGGCATCGACCCGGCTGCGGCGCTGGCGATACTGATGACTGAGGCCGGCGGAGGCGCCTTCAGCGATGACGGTCGCATGATCATCCGCTTTGAGCCGCACATATTTTACGACCGTTGGGGACGCAGCCAGGAAGCGCTTTTCCGTCGTGCCTTTCGCTATGATCCGGTCCGCAGTTGGGATGCGCCGGGCCAACACGATCGGCGGCCGGATCCCGGACAGCCGTGGCGGCCTATACACCAGAATCAGGATGAGGAGTGGCGCGTCTTCGAGATCGCGCGTCGCCTGGACGAAGAGTTAGCGCTAGCGTCGATCAGCATGGGCGCGCCGCAGATCATGGGATTCAATCACCAACTTATCGGTTACGAGTCTGTGCAAGAAATGTTCCATGCCTTCGCCAGCAGCGAGCGCCGCCAGCTTGACAGTCTCTTTCGCTTTATTGACATGAACGACCTTGCGAATACCATCCGCAACGGCGACTTTGTGCATATGGCTTCGGTCTACAATGGACCGGCCCACGCCCAGGCCTACGCCGATCGCATTCAGGGCTGGATCGATGTCTACAATCAAGTCAAGGCGACCACACAACGTGCGTCCGTGGCTCCAGCCGCGTTGCCGCTCCCCATTGGTTCGCCGGATCTGCCCTTCGATTCAGAGTCGGATTTGCCGCCTGAACGCGAAAGCCGATCTCTGCGTGAGGTTGACCCCGAGCTTTATGGCGCCTGGCGTGAACATATTGAACAGGGCTATCGCAACAACGAGATCATGTTCAACCGCATTCTCGAAGGGTTCATGAACCCCTACCACACCACCATCTGGATGTATCGCATCATGTTTGGTGTGGGAATCGCCGCATTCGTTGCCGCGGTGGTGATTGCATTAGTCTCGGACAATGCCGCCACGGCGGTGGGTGGCGCACTTGTCTTTGGCGGGCTAAGCGTGGCCGTCTTTCTCTCCTACTTCCTCAATCGACCGTTGCAGGCGCTTGAAGAGAATCTCCAATTCATCACCTGGCTGGGAATCGTCTACAATACCTACTGGACACGCCTTGCCTACGCGCTCGACATGGAGACCTTCCATGCGGAGATCGAGGACGCCACCGACGATGCCGTTGCCAAGATCAAAGAGATGTTGGATGAGCACGGAAAACGGAGTAGCGGAAGGCCAGGGCTCCGGTAGAGGAAAACGAAGAATTCTGACCCACACAAGCCCATCCAACCACGAGACGCGAGATCCACTTTGACGACTGCACTCCGCAAAGCCTTCACTGCCGTGTGGGGTTTCCTCCGCCGGACCGGCCTCTATGTTCCACTTTCATTTCTTGCCGTCATGGCCTGGCGCGCTCCCCACGCTGATCCGCGCGATTGGGACTATGACGAGGGCATCAACCTGATGAAGGTGCTGCTCGTCGACCGGGGCTATGCGCTCTACACCGACGTCTGGAGCGACCAGCCACCGCTGCTGACCGCCATGCTCTCGTGGTGGTTCAAGCCCTTCGGATCCAGCGCCGCCTCAGCCCGTATCCTGATCCTGCTTTGCTCCGCCCTGATTCTCTGGAGCCTCTATATGGCTACGCGAAAATCAGTTTCTGAGTTTGCGGCTGCTGCTGCCATGCTGCTGCTGGTGCTCAGCGAGTACTACATTCGCCTGAGCGGCGCTGTGATGGTGGGACTGCCGGCCTTGGCTTTGGCCTCGGTTGCCGCGGTCCTCCTGGTGACGGGACAACGCCAGTGGTGGCGGATTGTGCTTTCGGCGGCAATCATGGCGCTGGCCTTGCAGACCAAGCTCTTCGTCGCAGCAATCGGGCCGGCGGTGGGCATCTTCCTACTGCTCGACAGCAGGGCCGGTGAGGCTCGGCTTGGCTGGGGCAAGCGACTCCTCCAAGTCCTGGTCTGGGGCGGCGTGCTCGCCACGGTCTTCCTGGTGCTGAGTCTCCATTTCCAAGCCCTGCGTCCCGACATGCTACTGGGTACCCACTTCGGCGCGCAGACTCAGAACCAGTCGTTCTTCGTGCGCGAGAGTTCAGCCTTCCTGCCCAACTTCGTTAGGCAGCATGCACTCTACCTCATTGTGGCTCTCGTCGGCGTCAGTTGGGCCATTCGACTCCGTGATCTCGACATCCTTTTCCCGCTAACCTGGTTCGGCTTCACGTGGTTGGCACTGATGATCCAACGCCCGCTCTGGTATCACCACGTGCTGTTGCTTACCCTACCCCTATCCTGGCTCTGTGCGTTCGGCATTGAGGTCTGGGTACGCGGCTTTCGTCGGTTGGGGAATGAGGAGATGCCGACAAGTGCGGCCTGGCGAAGCGGAGCGGTGCTGGTGGCAACCGCGGTTGTTTTGGTCGCCGGCGTGCTCTTCCTGCCGCAGCCGTTTGAGCAGCGGCTGGCTGTTCAGATGTCAATCAACCGCCCCAACTACATTGAGCCTGCCTTCCAACATCTGCGCGACGACGCAGCAAGTCGCGCCAAAGACGACGGTCAGACCGACTTCGTCTTCACCGACCATCCCTTCTACGCCTTTGAAGCCGGCCTGCCAGTGCCGCCGCCCATCGCCGTGCTCAGCCGCAAGACCATGGAGACCGGCGTCATCACAGACGAGGCGTTGGTCGATGTACTCGAGGAGTATTCCCCACGCTATGTGCTGTTGGAGCGATTCCCCAATCGATACGACAACAGTTTTCGAAGCATCCTTGAGCAGGGCTATGATCTGGTCTACGACGAGATCGAACCGGCCCAATACTATCGCGCCAAAGCGAAGTAGAGCCTCGTGGATGACCGGAGACAACTCATCATTGAGAGCAAATCCTGGTTGATGGAGCGACAGATCTTCATAGGGGCGACCCTTGTGGTCGTCCGCTCGCCACACCGGGTGACCACAAGGGTCGCCCTTACGATAGACGATCGTTCGATACACGACCGTTGACCGGACAATTGGTATAATCCACCCAGCGTTGTCCGGCCAGGAACCGCCTTACGACCCGGATCTTTTCGGAGGGACCAATTCATGTCGATCCGTTCAACCATCGACTTACTCACTTCATCCGCCAACGGTTCAACGCCTGAGCCGTCCATCAGCAGCAAACCGACCGCATGGGCCACCGTTGACGAGCAGGGACGGCTTGTGCTGCCGCCGGACGTGGCGCGAAAGCTCGGCCTGGTCCCCGGCGCCGAAGTCCGGCTGGAGGAGGGCAACAACGGCGTCAAACTACACCGCCCGGTCGGGCATCTGGCCAAACTGTACATTGAACCAACCGACGCCTGCAATATCGATTGCGTGACCTGCTTCCGCAACGCCTGGGACACACCGATTGGCCGCATGTCTGACGCCACCTTTGCTGCCATCCTCGATGGACTGAAGTCGTTGGAGACGCTGCCCACGGTCTACTTCGGCGGCATCGGCGAACCGCTCTTCCACCGGCGCACGACCGAATGGATCGCGCAGGTGAAGGCGCTGGGCGCACGCGTCGAGATGATCACCAACGGCACATTGCTCACCGAGAAACGTTGTCGTCAGCTCATCGATGCCCACCTTGACGTGATTTGGGTCTCTATCGACGGCTCAACGCCCGAAAGCTACGCCGACGTGCGGCTGGGCGCTGAGTTGCCGACCGTCATCGAAAACCTCAAGCGGCTGCGCTCTATGCGCAAGGACATCTACCTCTCCAAGCCCGAGATCGGCGTTGCCTTTGTGGCCATGGAACGCAACATCGACGACCTGCCCGAGGCACTCAAAATGGCGCGCCGCTTTGGCGCACAACACTTCTCGGTGACCAATGTCCTGCCCATCAACGAGGCCATGCAAGATGAGATGCTCTACCGCAAGACGCTGCGTTCCGTGACCTACATGGCCGACGGCCAGGCGCCCCACCTGAGTTTGCCCAAGATGGACTTCGACGAACGGACCAAGGACGCGCTCTTCAAGGCCTTCAATAGCGGCTACAACGTGAGTTACGCCGGCAGCAACTGGGGCGGCGGCAACGATGTCTGCAACTATATCGAGAGCGGCTCTATGACGGTGGGATGGAACGGCAACGTCAGCCCCTGCTGGCCGCTCATGCACACCCACACGGGCTATCTCCACGGCAAGGAACGACTCTCCAAGCAACACATCGTCGGCAATGTACGTCGGCGTCTCTTGGGTGACATCTGGCTCGATCCCGAGTACCTGGCCTATCGCAAACGTGTGCAGAGTTTTGCCTTCCCGCCCTGCACCTTCTGTGGCGGCTGTGACATGTCTGTGGCCAACGAGGAAGATTGCTTCGGCAACGAGTATCCGACCTGCGGCGGCTGCCTCTGGGCTCAAGGCGTGATCCAGTGCCCGTAACGCAAAGACCGTTGCAAAAAGCCTTTCCATGACACGAATGACTTACTGCAAAAAGCTTTTTTGTCACAGATGAGTCTGCTGCAAGAACTGTACATTAAGAACCGAAGCATGAAGTTCGAGTGCGACAAAGGTGTCGCTGATGAAATTGTCGATGAAACCGGCCAGAGGCAATTGTTCGCCAAATAGTGGGCGACAGAAGTCTTGACAGGGGTCGACAAGATGAAATCCTGAAACGAAAGTGGCGAAAAGGGCCATTTTGGGCCAGATATCGCTGAATCCGGCGCACATTGCACATGGCAGCAGAAGCCACGAGCATACAGGTGACGCGGAAGATGCCACGCACGGGCACTTTGCCGTTGCGGAAAGGGTGTTTGACGGAACGAACGCTCGATTCGACGGCGGCTCTGGGGTTGCCGGGTGAATCGAGAAAGGCCCGATGTCGCCGTCTGCGTTGTGCCCGAAAGACTTCCTCTTGAGTAAAGCTGATGGTGTAGCGGAGATCGCGCTTCTGCGGTTGTGCCCGACAAATGGCCTGCATAGGGCATCCGGCACAGATGTCGAGGTCGAAACGAACGAGAAAGCCGGTGGTTCGTCCCGGTTCCACCTCGATCCGCTGGCCTTGTGGACAGGTGAAGTGGGTCGGTTTGCCCTCGTCATCCTGTTCGATTTCATAATCGGCCAGAGATAACTTGTCGGGGTCGGGGGCATTGCCCCGGAGAGCGCTCTGAATCTGGACCACCCGATGCTGGTTCAGCACTCGGTCCGCATCATCACTGCCAAAGCCGCCGTCCGTATAGAGCTTGTCGACCTCGGTGCGTTCCACCAGGTTGGGCATAGCCTCGACCAGCAAAGCCGCATCGTCGGTGTTGTTGGGCGCCGCCTGGACCTTGAGAATCAATTGCACGTCGTTCTCTTCATCACAACGCTCGCTGATGTTGGCGACATAGCCTTTGTATTCCTCTCCGTTCTTGCGCCGAAAGCTGGCTTCCAGATCATCCAACGACTGCAAGACGCCTGAACCGATCTCGCTGTTGGCCTTGGATTCAACCCCATCCGACTCCAGACAGTAGTTCTCGTCAAAGAGTCGTTGAACCGTCTGGTAAGCGCTATCTGTGGCGTACTGTGCTTTGAGGCCAGTGAGCATCTGGGCCGGCACCAGACCAACAGCCCGCAGGGCAGCATCGGTTGCCGCTCCACCTCGAACACCGTACACATTGTGTTTGGAACCCGTCTCAATGTACGCTTCACACAAGGATGCATAGCTTGCCTGGTCTGCGGCGTCAAGCATGCGGTAGAGTCGGTTCACTCCTTCTACCAACAGGTAGAGTCGATTGCTGTCCCTGATGTCGCTGGCAATCTGCGTACTGTCCATGCGTAAGGTCTTGGTGCGTATCTCCAGCCTTTTGACCTGCTCATCCGTGATGGCTTCAAAGGCCACATCCAGCAGGTTGATGCCCTGTTTCTGATTGTAGTTGGTCAAGCGTTCTCGAAAGTGGTAGAGCGAACGGATGGAAAAATAGCCGTCATTCAGGCTCTCATAGCCCAGGGCATAGCGCACTTGCATATCAAAGAGAAAGGCGTCGTACAACTCGGCATCGCTCCAACCCTATTGTGGCACAAAGGGCTCTTCAGAATCTCCAGCCCGACCAGGACATTCACCGGCACATTCGGTCTCGACGGCTCATCCGCATACAGCACGGCAAAAATCTCTTCGCCGATCTGACGAAAACAATATTCAAAGAACACGGGCGCCCATGATTCTTGCAGCCGCTTTCGCTGCGCATCCAACATCGTTGATATGTCACTTATCAGGCTCGGTTGCAGGTGCTTCTGATTCTTTTGAAACATGCTTCAATTTCCTTGATTCGCTGTCACCCATTGGGTCCATGACAGTTTACCAAGTCTTTACTTTTTTCGCGACCCTTTTTGCAGTAGAGTCATCTGTGGCTTCGATACAAAAAGGTCTCATTCACCACAGAGGCACGGAGGGGACACAGAGGTTCACAGAGGAGAAGCTCTTTCCATCTGCGCCTATCTGCGACCATCAGTGGCTGAATTCATGTTTATTCTTGACACGAATGGTCACGATTTTGCACATATTGTGTCGTCGATCCAGAGAGGAAATTCGTGTGAATTCGTGTCTGGATCTTTTCTTGCAGCAGAGTCAACCGCACCGTCAGTAGTTGGTCTGCGCGGCTACACCGCCGCCAAGTTGCCGACGAAATCAACGACCCGATCGGCCAGACGCTCGCCGGCATATTCGCTGGCCTCCTGGATGCCGGTGGGCGATGTGACGTTGACCTCGACCAGCGTATCGCCGATGATGTCAATGCCGACAAAGTAGAGCCCCAGCCGCTGCAATTCAGGCTTCAAAGCCGCCATGATCTCCTTCTCCCTGGGCGTGATCACAGTTTCCTCAGCATGGCCGCCAGAGAAGAAATTGTTGCGATGGTCATCATCGCCATGCACGCGCAGAACCGCACCCAGGTAATCGCCGTCCAGCAGCAAAATGCGTTTGTCGCCCTCGGCTGCGGCAGGCAAATACTCCTGCACGACGACCTCCTGCTTCCCCATGTTGGTCAGCGTCTCGAAGACCACATTGGCATTTAGATCGCCCTGCTGAACACGAAAGACGGACTTCCCGCCATGGCCATTGGTCGGTTTGACAATGACATCGCCCTGGGCGGCGAGGAAGTCATGATAATCCTGCATCTGACGAGTAATCACAGTCTTGGGCAGGAGATCAACAAACTGGGTGGCCCAAACCTTCTCGTTGACCGTACGCACACCCGACGGATTGTTAATGACCACGGTCTCCTTGACGGCATGATCGAGCAACCATGTGTTCATAAGATACTCGTCGTCAAAGGGCGGATCAGGTCGGATGAAGACGGCATCAACCTCGGCTGCGGTCAGGCGCACACTATCGCCGACAATAAAAGGCTCTTCGGCGACTCGTTGAGGTTGAACCAATGTGGCCGTGAAGGCCACATCACCCTCGATCAACGAAATGCCGCCTTTGGGCACGTAATAGACTTGATCTCCCCGTTCGTAGGCAGATTCCATGAAAGCGAAGCTGGTATCTTTCTTGATACTGACTGTCTCCAGGGGATCCATGAGAAACAGATAGCGCATGCGAATATCCCTTACTTGGTAGCTGTACGAAAGATGGCTGTATGATCAATCACCCGTGGTCTAGATATGCCGGCCAATTGTACCCTGCTATTTGCAGAAGATCCGAATAGGGATGGTCATATTCAGAGGAAACAAGGTTTTCTTTTGCACAAACCTAGGCCATCTGTCACAATAAATCTGTCAGCCGAGCCACTGAAACAAGATGCCGAGACCCTACAATGAGCTACAGTTATCATATTCAAAGCCTGAAGACATCGATTGCGAGATTGCGCTTAGGTCAGAAGCGGGTCACCGAACCGATAGAGGAGGTCGAAGTCGATGCCGCGGGAATCGGTGCGGCAGCTGTCGCGAAAGCGCGTCGCCGCGCTGTTGCAGCAGCTAAGAGCGGTGCACGGCTTCAGCTACGCGCAGATTCAAGAAGAGACCGGCCTGTCGCAGCAACTCCTCTTTGACATGGAGTACAAGGACCGACGCCTTACGCTGGACGAACTGCGTTCACTGGCCCATTTGTACCAGGTCAGTCCCGGCGACATTCTGGGGATCGAGCTTGACTGAACGATCACCACGGAGATCGCCCCGGAGGCACAGAGCACTGACAGAACTCACAGAGGAAAAATGGGAGATACGATGTGATTCAAAAGGAAGAACGATTGCTGCGGGTAGGCGTGTTGGGCTGTGGGCCTATCGCTCAGTTTGCTCACTTCGATGCTTGCCGCAAGGCGCGCAACGCTGAGCTGTACGCCATCTGTGACGTGGCTGAGGATCTGACCGCGCGCATGGCCGCCATTCACGAACCTCGCACGGTCTACGACGACTACGACGCCGTGCTCGCTGATCCGGAAGTTGAGGCGATCCTCATTGCCGTGGCCGACCAATATCATGTACCCCTTTGCCACCGAGCCATCGCGGCCGGAAAGCATGTGTTGGTTGAGAAACCGCTGGGCGTGACCATCGAAGAATGTGAGGAACTGGCGGCGATGGTCCATGCGAGCGACCTTGTCTTTCAGGTCGGCAACAACCGCCGCTTCGATCCCGGCGTCGCCTTTGCACGCGATTTTATGCGCGAGGAAATGGGCGAGTTGATGGCTCTCAAGGCCTGGTACAACGACTCGGTTCATCGCTACACGATGACCGATAACTTGCAGCCCATCCCCATCACAAGCGGCTCCATGCGCCGCCCAGGCGGCGACCCCAAGGCGGACAAGCGGCGCTACTTCATGCTGACCCACGGCAGCCATATGGTCGACATGGCAAGGCTATTGGGCGGCGAAATGATAGCAGTACAGGCGAGGCTGGTCGAAAAATTCGGCGCCTACTGCTGGTTCGCATCGGTCGACTTCGCCAACGGCGCGGTCGGCCACCTGGACCTGACCGTGACAGTCCGCGGTGACTTCGAGGAAGGATTCCGGGCGTACGGCGAATACGGCAGCGTCAACGGGCGCATTCACCTGCCCTGGTTCCACAAGTCCAGCGAGGTCGAGTGTTTTTCTATGAAAGATGACCTCTATCGTCGGCCGCTGGGACAGGATGCTTTCACCTATAAGTTGCAGTTGGAGGCCTTCGCCGACACCATTTTGCACGGCAAGCCTCAAGCCGGGGCATCGGTAGACGATGGTGTTGCGGCCATGCGCGCCATGGTCGCTCTATCACGTTCGGCCGCAAGCGGCCAACAGATAGCGCTTTCTGAAGTGACAGGAGGAGTCTGATGCGGATCGGCATTTTCGCACGCACTTTCCAGCGCCCGAGCATAGAAGAAGTGCTCGACGCTATTGTCGCACAGGGAATCAGCGACATCCAGTTCAATATGATCAGTGCAGGGCTCCCCTCCATGCCCGAGGCGGTGGATGCTGCCACCGTGGCACGTATCCGTGAGGCGACGATCGAGCGCGATCTGACCATCGCGTCGCTTTCCGGCACATTCAACATGATCCACCCCGACCCGGCCGTGCGTGAGGCAGGCTTGCGCAGCCTGCGCGTGCTGGCCGGCATTGCCAGGCCCATGGGGACCAGCGTGCTTACGCTTTGCACGGGCACGCGTGACCCGGAAAACAAATGGCGCAATCATCCGGACAATGCAACGCCTGAGGCGTGGGCCGATCTCCTGGCGACCATGCAACAGGCTGTTGAGATCGCCACTGAACACGACGTCGTCCTGGGCGTCGAACCCGAGGTATCAAACGTGGTCAGTTCGCCCCCAAAGGCACGGACGTTACTGGACACACTAGCGTCATCCCATCTCAAAATCATCATGGACGGGGCCAACGTCTTCCCAAGCGGCACGTTGGATCGACAGCACGAAATATTGGACAGGGCATTCGAGCTGTTGGGCGATGACATTGTGTTGGCCCACGCCAAGGACATCAGCCGCGACGGCGAGGCGGGTCATGAGGCAGCAGGCACAGGGCTTCTGGACTATGATTACTACCTCAAGTTGCTAAAGCAGAGTCCGTATGATGGGCCGCTTGTGCTGCATAGTCTGAGCGAGGCGCAGGTGCCGGATTGTGTGGCGTTTTTGCGCGAGAAAATGGGTAGTGCGTAGAGTAGTGCAGTTTAGGTCCGTCGTCTTCGCCGACGTTGAAGACGACCCTGCCCGATATCTGAGAAGATGGAAATTGTCAGATCAGAAGGGTGCATTTCAGATTCGGGGCACGTGGCACGGTCGCCTCACCCGGCTTCGCCTCCTGGACGGAGACTACGCGTCCCTTTCCAAAAATCGGAGAGGGACCGCCGGGCGCTTGAGGTGTCCCGGCAGGGTGAGGCAAACCAGCACCCATCGTGAGAAGCGCCCAAATCAGAAAATCAGGAAAAACGCTTGACATCACGCCGGCCCCATGATATTCTCGATCTCAAATTCATCAACCAAAGGCGATGAGAGGGACAGATTGTCGAAGTCGACCGGCAAGCCCGATTGACACGATGGCGAGTGTACAGAGAGCCGTTCAACTGCTGAAAGAACGGACTACCCAACTCGACAATGACACCCTTGAGCCGACCAGGGAAAGCCCCGGACTGTACTCCTGTTCCGGCGGCAAGTAGTTGGTTTCCGGGTACGCCCGTTACAGCGTGGCGGTTTAATCTTGACGGCACTGTAGCCGAGAAGTTTTCAAGACGAACCGACTGAGGCTTTGCCGGCGACGGCAAGGCGAAAGGTTGTGGCACCACGAGCGGTTGAACCCCTCGTCCTCCTGAAGGACGAGGGGTTTTTGTATTGGGAAATTCGGCGAACGCGAGGAGGTGATGGTCTGTGGACGATGATGATGCCAACGATAGCGACAATGATCTGAAAGATGATGATGGATAGGGATGTGTCGATGTTTCCGGGTCGGTCGGTACATTCCAGAACAGGGCACCGCATGTCTGGGCTGTTTCGGTCACCATGTGCGGCTTGCCCGCAGGAAAGCCTGACCCAGATGTACGTTGTACCCAAGAGGAGACATCAACATGCAATCCGCTACGAGACGTATTCGCACCACCGAGATTGCCCAGCACGAAGGCGAGTCCATTCGTCTGCAAGGCTGGGTTCAGACAGTCCGCCAACTGGGCGGCATCAGCTTCATCGTTCTGCGCGATGGCTGGGGCACGGCACAGGCCGTCACCGAGAATGAGGCCGATCTGGCGCCCCTCACCGAGGAAGACTTGCAGCCGGAGACGGTCATCGTCCTTGAAGGCACGGTTGTGGCTTCGTCCCAGGCGCCGGGCGGCTACGAATTGCACCAGCCGAAGATTGAGGTGATCACGCCGGTGAGCGAGCCGCTGCCGGTCATCATCAGCAAACGCCAGGTCAAAGCCGGAATTCCCAGCCAACTCGAGCATGCCGTCGTCGTCAACCGGCATCCACAGCGACGGGCTGTCTTTCGATTGGCCGCCGGGGCCATGGCCGCTTTTCGCGAGCATCTATCAGGGCAGGGATTCACCGAAGTGCAGACGCCCAAGATCGTGGCCTCGGCCACCGAGAGCGGGGCCAACGTCTTCACCATCGACTATTTCGGACAGCCGGCCTATCTGGCCCAGAGTCCCCAGTTCTACAAGCAGATCATGGTCGGCGTCTTCGAAGGTGTCTACGAAGTGGGCCCGGTCTTCCGGGCGGAACCGCATGACACCGCCCGCCATGTCAACGAGTATGTCAGTCTGGATGTCGAGTTCGGCTTCATCGAGGATCATTTCACGGTGATGGCGCTGCTGCGCGACCTGTTGGCCCACGTATTTGCGACCACTGGGCGAGCGTTATGCGGCTGAGCTCGACCTGCATAAGGCCAAATTGCCGGTGGTCTTGGAGACGATTCCACACATTCAGTTTGCCGACGCACAGGAGTTGATTCTTGAAAAACATGGCGTGGATGTGCGTGGCGAGCCCGACCTCTCAGCCCAGGACGAGCGCTGGCTGGGCGAGTGGGCGCAGGAAGAATTCGGCAGCGACTTTCTGTTTGTCACCGGCTATCCCATGGCCAAGCGCCCTTTCTATACCCATGCCGATCCGACAAGGCCCGGCTACTCAAACTCGTTCGATCTGCTCTTCCGCGGCACGGAGTTGGTCACCGGCGGCCAACGTCTGCATCTGTACGAGCGACTATCTGGCGGCGATGGCCGCAGCAAACCTGCCGGTCGAACCGTTCAGCAAGCTATCTGGAGGCGTTTCGCTACGGCATGCCGCCCCACGGCGGCTTCGCCATCGGCCTGGAACGGCTGCTGATGCAGTTGCTGGGCCTGCAAAATCTGAAGCTGGCGACCCTCTTCCCGCGTGACATGACGCGGTTGACACCGTAGGAAGATGGGAGGGTAGAAGCCCGGCATCTGTGAGATGCCGGGCTTCTATCGCACAGATTCAGTAGTTCACGAATTGTCATTCCGTTGGCGCTGTGCGCCTGTGGCCAAACACGTAGTGGGCGCTAAGCGCCATGACCGGAGGGAAGAGGAATCTCGGGTTCGCCAAGGAGAGATTCCTTCCTTCGGCAGGCTCAGGACAGGCAGTCGCTTCGCTCTGTCGGAATGACAGTTGCGACCAAATCGGCAACTACTGAGATTGTGTCTTCTCAATTTTTTCGGGTGCAGATCTTGCGCCTGCCACGGGGCAGGCGACCGCAAGGAGTTCCCCCATCATACAAAATCGAGAAGGTACGATCCATCTGTCTTAGAGGCTGGCCCGTTTCCCGGGATTCTTGCCGATGTTCTTGCTCAGAGATAGTATTGTAATCGGCAAATGCTTTCGTGGACTCATCCATCATCCTTCCGAAATAGAACCCAGGACCCCACGCTATGAACAATTCCGTCACCTTCGAAGATGTTGTCCGTGCTCAGCTACGCCTGCGCGACCATGTGCACGAGACGCCGGTTTTGACCTCAACCACACTGAATCAACGCGTGGGAGCCGAGGTCTTCCTCAAATGCGAAAACTTCCAGCGCATCGGCGCCTTCAAGTTTCGCGGCGCCTTCAATGCCATCTCTCAGCTTTCTGATGACGAGAAGAGCGTGCACGTGGTGTGCTGACCTATTCATCGGGAAACCATGCCCAAGGCGTTGCACTGGCCTGCAAGCTGCTCGGTGATCAACGCGCTTATCGTCATGCCCAACAATGCGCCGCCACCAAACGTGCCGCAACCGAAGGTTATGGCGCGACGTGTCATCGAATATGATCCAACAGAAGTCGTACGTGAAGAGCTGGCCATTGTCAATCGCGGCCGAACACGGCTATACCGTGATCCCGCCCTACGACCATCCCCACGTTATTGCGGGTCAAGGCACGGCGGCATTCGAATTATTCAAGGAGGTTGGTGCGTTGCAGATGCTGCTGTCGCCATGCGGCGGCGGTGGCCTGCTGAGCGGCATCGCAGTGGCGGCCAAGGGCATGGATCCTGACTGCAAAGTCGTCGGCATCGAGCCCGAAGTGGCCGACGATGCCACGCGTAGCTTCCGCACCGGCACCTTGCAGACCGTCACCAATCCGCCGACCATTGCAGATGGCGTGCGCACGCCCTATCTGGGCAAGTACACGTTCCCGCTGGTGATGAACATGTCGACGACATGCAGACGGTCAGCGAAAAAGCCATCATCGATGCCGTACGCTTTCTCTTCTATCGCATGAAACTGGTGGTTGAGCCATCGGGGGCTTGGGCATGGCAGCTTTGCTCAGCGGTGCCGTTAAGCCAACCGGGCGTGTGGGCGTCATCATCAGCGGCGGCAATGTGGATGGGCCCACGATGACGCACATTCTTGCAAGATGAGGGGTAGCGATAAGATTATCTAAGATCAAAAAAGGGGCGGTGAATCGATTCCCGCCCCTTTTTTTTTTCACCCGGGCTATCACCGGTGGATAGCCGTCAAAACGCTAGCGCATTCTGAATGCAGCCACAATAGCGAAGATACCACCGATGATGGCGAAGATCGAAATCACCCATGGAAGACCAATGCAGCAGCCCATCATGTTACCAAGCAACAAGAAGCCGATGACGATGGAGACCACGCCCAAAATACCTGCGCCCCATCCACCGCCTTGGAAGGCAGCGATCAGACCCATGATACCCATGATGATGCCCTGGATGGCCAACACCAAGATAACGGCAAAACCCATAGAGGCAACACGTTCAATGGCGCCGGCATCGACCAAGAACCAACCTGCCAAAATACCAACGATACCGCCGAACAATTTCCAACCCCACTGACGACGATCCCAGATCAGGCTCACCAGGTAGATGACACCCGTGATTAGCCAGTAGAGACCAATGGCCCAGACCAGTACGTTGGCAACCCGCAGCGGGTTCGATCCAAGCATGATACCAATGAATATGGCGGCAATACCGCCAAGCAGCACGAGCCACCAAGGTGATTGTTGTTGTTCTTCTGCGACTACAGCTGTTGTCATTTCAAACTCCTCTTATTTCTGTTTCTTAATTGATTGCACAATAAACGAACGTGACCTGCCCCAACCAAGATGTCAAGGCTTATGCTGTACACATAGCATAGCACAAATATAGCATAAATGTCGGCATTTTTCTAAGTGAGGCACTCCCAGTGTGAAGAGTTACATCGTTTCGCGTATTCATTCCAGTATTGCATAGGCAAAGATCAGTCTAAACACCTCGATTTTGCAGTTGCATATCATGCTGACCCAGCCTTCAGCTTGCGGTCCCGGCAAGGCCTGCAAACGATACCTATGCTATACTCCTTATCGACAAAAAGATGGCCTGCCGCCGGCAGCTCGCTTTCAATAGAGGCAAAGGAGCAACCATGCCAATCAGCACATCCTCATTCGGCGATGAACGTGACAGCCGCTACGACGAGTACGATAGCGATGAGCAGTACGATCAGGAGACATTGGACTTTCCAGGCCTCTCGCCGGACGAAGCTCAAATCTATCTGAAACGCCTTGGCGGCGGCGTTGACGAAATTCCGGATCGCGTCGAAGGCATCGGCTGGTATGCCGACATCAAAACCCTTGATAGCGGTGTCTCGGTTACTTTCAAAGCCCATGATGAACTGCTCGACGATCTCATCCGGCGCTTTGAGGAATGGGTTGAGCGAGGCGCATGATGAATCACAATTCAGCAGGGTCAAAAACGACGGTGCGCGTTGGCAGCAACATTGCTTTCATCAAATACTGGGGCGTACTAGACGAAACCATCAACATCCCGCTCAGCAATTCGATCAGCATGACGTTGGCCGATGCACACACGACGACCACGGTTGCATGGGATCGTGTCGGCGCCCTTGAACAGGATATCATCAGCCTGGATGGCAAGACGCTCGATGAGCGAGCCGCGCTTCGTCTCGTCCGTCACTTGGATAGACTGCGCGGATTGGCCGGCGTCGACTATCGGGCGCGCGTGGCCAGCCGGAACAACTTCCCCATGGCCTCCGGCATCGCAAGCTCGGCCAGTGGATTCGCCGCCCTGACCGTGGCCGGCTGTACATGCGTTGGGACTCGATTTCGACAACACGCGGCTTTCGGCAATCGCACGGCAAGGCAGCGGCTCGGCCAGCCGAAGCCTATTCGGCGGCTTCGTCGAGTGGGAGCAGGGAAAAGACGACGCCACCAGTGTTGCACGGCAACTGCTACCAACCTGACCACTGGGATCTCTACGATATCGTAGCCGTCGTCAGTTCGGCGGAAAAGCGCGTCAGCAGCGAAAATGGCCACAAGCTGGCCGAAACCAGTCCGCTCAATAATGGGCGAGTTGAAGGTCTCGAAGTTGCATTGACTGACGTGCGTCAAGCCATCGAAAAGCGCGACATTGAGCAACTGGGGCCGATCATTGAACAGGATACGCTGGCCATGCATGGCGTGATGATGACAGGCACGCCCAGCCTCCTCTATTGGGAACCTGCCACCATCAAGCTCATGAAAGCGGTGCGTCAATGGCGGGAGACCGACGATCTCCAGGTCTACTTCACCATCGATGCAGGCCCCAACATTCACCTGATCTGCGAGCAAGATACTGCTGAACAAGTAAATGAACGGCTGGCAGCAATGCCCGAAGTTGAGCGTGCCATCGTCAGTCGCCCGGGACCAGGGCCGAAGTTCTTGGACCAACATCTCATATGAGCCATCGCAGGCGGTCAAGCATCAATGAAGTCAGGCATTTTCCAATTGCCTGACTTCCGGTAAGGCCAATGCAGGAAAATATTGATCCACGAAGGGTCACCAGATTTCCAAAAATATCAGCCTTCTTCGTGTTTCTTTGTGTCCTTCGTGGATCTTATTTCTTTGGATTCGCCTTACTCGAAGACCTGCCACTTGAGACTAAAACAGCGCATGACAAACCAGCACTACCTTCTAGAAATCAGTGCCGGCTCTGTCGAGGACTGCATCACCGTCGAAAATGGCGGCGCCGACCGGGTCGAGCTGAATAGCGCATTGGCCGTAGGCGGCCTGACGCCCTCTCTGGGCGCACTGATAGAGGTCAAAGAACGCACCAACATTCCTGTCATTGCCATGGCAAGACCACGGCCAGGCGGTTTCTGCTACAGCGACGTCGAGTTTGCGACCATGCAACGTGACATTGACCTGCTATTGGTTCATGGCGCTGATGGAATCGCTTTCGGCGTCCTGCATTCCGATGGAACGATTGACCTCAAACGCAACCGGATGTTAGTCGACCAAGTAAGGAATGCCGCCTCAGCATCAGACCGAAAATGTGACCTCGTTTTCCACCGCGCCTTCGATGTCGTGCCCGATTCACTACGCGCAATGGAGCAATTGGTCGAGTTAGGCTTTGATCGGATCATGACGTCGGGCCAGGAGAGCAACGCTTACAACGGACTAAAGACAATACATTTGCTACACGAAGATGCACGCGGGCGTATTGAGATTCTTCCTGCAGGCGGCGTGAATCGTTTCACAGTCCGTGATATTCTCACTCGTAGCGGCTGCCGGCAGATCCACGCATCGCTCAGTGGCCTACAGAATGACCCCTCAACTGTCGCCCGGCCGCAGATCCGCTACGGAGCGTCGAGCCTGCCTCCCGAAGATCAATACACCGCTACCCACTACGACTCAGTTGTGGAGATGCGCGAGAAACTGGACAAGCTTGCACGATTACAGGATGTTGAGCCGCAATAGACGCCTATGCACTCCAACTACTCCAACGGTCAAAGCCGAAAGCGCCATAACTTAGTCGCCCTCTTCTCTCTGATCGCGGCTGTGATGATTATCCTGCTCTTTGCGTCCGGGCTCTCAGCACTCAACCTGCGTCCCGGAGGTTCACTCAACGTCTTCGCTGCGCTATTGGCCCAGGCAGATCCGCCGGAGATCGCAGCCCCGTCGACCTCAGCACTGACCTCCGTCATAAGTGGAAAGCCCATTTTAGACCTAATGCGCGCGGTCTTCTGGATACTGCTCCCCCTGGCGGTGCTTTATGCATTTATCTCGCCGCAGTTTCGCAAACAATTGATCCGCACAGCCATACTCGTGATCGCAATGCTCTTCGCCATCAATCGGCTGCGTGAGATGATGACCCCATCCGTCGAAGAGGAGACGCTCTCCGGAGCGCCACCGCCACCGGATGCGCTGGGCGGCAGCGGCGCCACACTCCCTGAGCCACCGGCTATTGTAACGTCCACGCCCGAATGGATCGTCTGGACCATCAACATTCTGGTCGCACTGGCAGCCATCCTGTTGATCTGGTTCATATGGAGGAAACTACGTTCACGGCCGCGTGAGGAGGACGTCCAAGTTCAGGTGGCACAGCAGGCGGAAGCCGCACTGACTGAGTTGGAAGAAGGCGGCGATCTGAGAGCCGTAATACTGCGTTGCTATGCGCAAATGAGTGATGTACTACGCAGAAACAGCAACGTTACCCGCCATACCGGCATGACTGCACGTGATTTCGAGACACATCTCGTGCGGCTGGGTTTCGACGATGATCACATTCATCGACTCACAAGATTGTTCGAGGCAGCGCGTTACAGTACTGATACCCCCGGTCCTGGTGAGGAAGCAGAGGCGGTTGCCTGCCTGACAGCGATTGTGCATGACTACAGTCGCGAAGAACGAACGGCTCCCAACCATATAGCCATCCGTCGTGGAGAGATTGACAGAGAGGCAGTCGTGCAATAGCCGTGATCAAACGATTTCTTCCGCTCGCCGTTCTCGCTATCGCAACAATCGTGCTGGCCTTCCTGGTACAGGACTTTGTTCGACAGGTGATCGTTGTGCCTGTGCTCTATGTCGGTTGGTTCATCTGGCTGATTCTCACGAATCTACCCCAGTGGGTCTTCTGGACACTGCTCACGCTGGGCGCGATCGTGATGGCGGCACGGAGTCTGTCCGGCAGACAGCGCAAAGTGGCCAGGCCCGCCGATTCACCCCCTGCGGGGAAGGGACCAGTCACAGCGTGGACTCATCGCTTGAAGCAGGCCTCGTCTCAGGCCTCGTCTCAGGCTTCGTCTCAGACCTCTAGTCAGTGGCGCGTCTCTCGAGATCTGGGACGCTTCTTCTGGGAGACCCATTTCCCGGCAGAGCCCTATCATATTCAACACTTTGCCGACAAGCTTTCGGACTCAAACACCAGGCTTCCAGCAGAGATTCGAGACTACTTTCTGGCCGGCGCCCAACGCCCACCGACCGCCCGGTCAGTTCTGTTTTTTCGCCGGACACCATCCGCCTCCCCGGCCCTGGCTCTGGATCCTGAAATCGTGGTTGATTTCTTGGAAAACCAACTTAGCCCTGAGCACGAACAGGTTGATCTCTAACCGTCCAGTGCCAGTGTCCGGAGGGCGTCCCGTCCTTTCACTTAACCACGGACTGAAGCCCTACCCCCTGAGACACTAACAACCCTGGCTAACGGACACTTTGCGATATGTCATTCTGAACGGGTGGACAAGAAGGTTTTGCAGTCGGGAACCGCACCGGCGATTATGCAAGATTCTGTCAGCGCGAGTGCCGCCAGTGAAGAATCTCTACAGGTTGTGAGCATAGAGACCCTTCGCTGGTATCTCATTGGCCAGGAAAGACCTTAGATGACCCACTCAGGGTGACAGGTTCGAAAGTGTACGGTAACAAGTGAAGAAGCAAATTATCCGCAACGGATCAAATTCAGCTCCTGAACTCCGCGTAGCTTGGAAACTGCGGTTTGAGAGCGATTTTCGCAGAAACAACAATGCATTTCATTTATCACTCTGTGCGGGATGACAATGCGTCTCTTCGATCAAAAGGCCGCGATTGCCCTGGCATCCTTTCCAAAGCCCAGAGTGGCCAATTCTCATCTGTGGTATAATACCTGTATATACAGAGAAATTTCTGCTGATTTGTGTTGGTCTACAACTGTGTATTAGCGTCGATTTGGTGTCCAAACCTGCATCAACAGCGGTCGTTTGCACGGCAGTCTTTCGGGCCCTTCGGTCCATCACGCCAATGGTTTCAGACATAGCGATTGGGCTGTTCCACAAAGACGGCTCCCTCAATTAGTTCTGGCACAGGAGCCATGAGAATCCAAGCGATCAGTGTAGATTGGGCCTGCATCGGAAACCGATTGGCGGTAATGAAGACCGGTATTGACGCCTAGGCCTGCCGCCGAATTGGATTTTGCACGATTCAGACGATGCGCCGGATTAGTGGCCAAGGCGATGGATTCTCGACCGCTTCACCGTAAACAGTTGTGCCAAATTGCAGAGAAGACAGCATGGCATGGCAACTGAACGCATCCAGTTGCCCTAATGGAAAGGATTGAGTATGCAGTACTTAGTTGGCGAAAACGTTGTTCACCCTGCGCATGGTGCAGGTGAAATCATTGGTGCGGGCGAACAGGAATCGACAGACGATAGCCAGGAATACTGCGTAATCTTCTTCCCCGATCGTAAATTGAAGATACGGATTCCGCTTAGCAGAATCGAAGACGTTGGCTTACGCGGTATCATGTCATCGTCGACCTATCGCCAGATTCTCGAGATGTTGGCCGAAGCCCCCGAGCTCCTTCCCCAAGACTTCAAGGAACGCCGAGAGATGTTACAGGCGATTGTCAGCAGTGGCTACCCCACCAAAGTGGCCGCAGCGATCAGGGATTTGAACTGGCGCAGCCACAACAAACCACTGAACCGATCCGATGCAGAGATGCTTAGCGAAGCCCGGCACAGGCTTGTCCAAGAAATGGCATTGGCCACCGGCAAAGACATTCCGGATATCAATAAGGTCGTTGACCGTGCCCTGGAGGATAGCATCGAAGCTGAAAAAGAAGCGACTGTCGACGCCTAGAGTCTGAGACGCACGGTTGAGTTTAGATTGTGTCAACCAGAAGCGAACTGTGTAAATAACCCACAGTATCCCACACGGCGTGTGGGATACTGTGGGTTATTTGTGGGATAGATGTGGGTAATCGTGTGGCAAATACTCAGTGCGTGGCCAGCTTCTTACGCAGACGCACATATTGTGCATAGTCAATGACGATGCGCCTGTCAATGTAGTCGAGGGTGAGCGGGGCCTGTTTGCGCGCTTCGAGAATGCGGTCGGTAATTCGCAGATCAAACGAGTCCGAACCGGCGCCGCTTCCGTAGGAGACCATCAATACACGCTGGCCGGGTTCAGCCACATCCAACACCGCGGTCAGACCAATCAGCGCTGAACCGGCATAGGTGTTGCCGATCTCCGGCACCAACAGCCCTGTCTGCCATTGCTGGGGCGTGAACCCCAGTTCTCGCAACGCACGAGTGGGAAACTTCGGATTGGGTTGGTGAAAGACCACGTGATCATAATCCTGCGGACTGGTCTCCATGGTCGCCATCATTTCTTGAGCAGCTGGAATCACGTGTCCAAAATAGCCGGGATCCCCGCTGAAGCGTTCGGCGTGGCTCGGATAGTGGGTGATGGGCCGGCGCCAGAAGTCGGTTGTGTCAGAGACATAGCTTGACGTCCGCTGAATGACAGCCAGCGCTTCTTCCTCCGGGCCAATGATGTAGGCGGCGCCGCCTGCGCCCGCAGTGTACTCCAGCGCGTCACCAGGCCTCCCCTGAGCAGTGTCCATGCCGATTCCGAGCGCGTAGTCAACCATTTGACTACCGACCAAGCCGATGGCAGCTTGGATGGCCTCAGTACCCGCCTTGCAGGCAAATTGCCAGTCCGCGGCCAAAGTGGCCGGCGTGGCACCGATGGCCTCCGCCACGATGGTACCCGTCGGCTTGACGGCATATGGATGGCTCTCACTGCCAACCCAGACAGCGCGAATATCGGCCGGATCGATCTGCGCACGTGCAAGCGCATTGCGTGCGGCCTCGATGCTCATGGTAGCCGTGTCTTCGTCCGTCCCCGGCACCGATTTCTCTTTGACAGGGCTGGGCATGGTTCCATCCGTCCAAATACGACTGATCTCACTGCCGGGCAATCGGTAGCGCGGCACGTAGGCGCCGTATCCAACGATGCCGACAGAACGGAGCGGTCTGTTAAACATAGTCTATACTCCAACTGTTTCCAAGAAACATCTATTTGAGTACTTCACGATTTGTCATTCTGAGTATCCGACGAAGTGGGGCTTCGCAAAGACAAAAAGCAACAAGGTGCATTTAGGCGTCTGCCTGTCATCCCTTCGGCTGCGCTCAGGACAGGTCTGAGTGGGTATATGGAGCCAGTTCGAGCATGATGACAGACAGGCGAAGAATCTGGACAACAATGTCAAGACCCTTCTTTGGCCTCTTGAGCGACCCGATCGTCAACGGTTACCCAATCATGCCTGCCCTGAGCCTGTCGAAGGGGTGACAGAGCATCTTCTGCCGCGACGGAGCGTGTTTCTTAGAAGCTGCTGAAGCGGAACACTATCTCTGGTGAGCCGTCAGCGAAGAATCTCGCGCCACTCAGAATCGTGGCTACTGGATTTTGGTGGCCGGATTGGCCTAAGCGGCAGCGGTGATAGCGTGCGCTATTCGTCTTCCCCCATCGATGAGAGCAACTCCCTGGCACGCTCAACGCGGATTTTACCTTCGCTCACAAGTTGCGCAGAGATGCGATCCACATCTGGTCCTGTGGCGCCCGCAGCCACGGCCACCTGTCGTGCATGCAGACCCATGTGCCCGCGTTGGATGCCTTCCGTCGCCAGTGCGCGCAGGGCTGCCAAGTTCTGCGCCAGTCCCACAGCAGCCATAACTTCACTCAGTTCCCGCGCAGTGTCTACATTCAGCACCTTCATGACCACCTGAGCGACCGGATGTGAACGCGTCGACCCGCCGACAATGCCGACCGAAAGCGGCAACTCCAGGCGACCATAGAGGCTGGAGGAGCGAAGATCAGAGTCCAAGTCGTCACCGTCGCCTCGGAAATTCAATTGATGATCTTCTGCCGACTCTCTCACCTGCCACTGCGTCAAGGCGCGATACTGTCCGTCTCGGGAGGCGTACGCATGCGCGCCCGCCTCAATCGCCCGCCAATCATTGCCGGTGGCCAAGGCTACGGCATCAATGCCGTTGAGAATGCCCTTGTTGTGTGTCGCCGCTCGATAGGGGTCAACGACGGCGAAAGCGTTGGCGTGAGCAATGCTTTCCATCACTTCTTCGCCGGGGTGATGAATGTTGCTAAAACTGCCCGCAGGAATCGTAACCTCGGCCCATGCGCACCGACGGTCAGTCAGGTTGCTGAGAATACGTAACAGTGCTGTACCGCCGGTAATCCGTTCTAGCGCAGGTGCGATGGTTTCGGCTGCCGTGTTGACCGCATTGGCCCCCATGGCGTCACGGGCATCAAAGAGCAGATGGACAACCATCATCGGGACTGTCGGCGTTTCTGAGAAGTGATAGACTTCGATATCCACAGGGCCGCCCCCCAAACTGGCAATGGTGGGGCTTGTATCTGCCAGGGCCAACAACGCCGCCTTCTCCCTCAAGATTGCTGACTCGGCAGCTTGCGGATCGGATATACCGAGCAGCTGAACCTGAGCAATCATGATCGGCTCCGTGCTGCCGGTGCGAAACCCGCCTCCTGTACGCGCCAGCTTGGCCGCATAGCTCACCGCGGCAATGACAGAGGGCTCTTCGACAACCATGGGGACAAGATAGTCCCGCTCGTTGATCCGAAAATTGGCAGCGATACCCAATGGCAAGCTGTAGCGACCGATGACGTTCTCGACCATCTTGTCAGCCTGAGCCACTGAAAGCCCATTTTGCAGTACAGCAATCTCATCAGACGACAGGTCAGCCCAATCAGCCACGATTGCCACGCGCTCGGCGACGCTTTTCTGATAGAGCCCGCTCAACCGAGATGAACGATGACGCGATGAATTCGACACTCCGTTTTCTATTTCACTCACCCTTTTCACCCACCCTCAGATCGTCCACGTTCGCTCCGTTATTGCGTCACAAAAAGGAAACAGATAGACCGAAAGACGAGGTCTAGCCTACCACATACCGACTGCCAGAAGCTATCAAACTCCGGATGCCTCAATGAGTCAAGACCCCTATTCGACAAATGCCAACAGTGCACGGCTAACGGGTTCATTGAGCAACTGAGGCGCAACGGCCAAGCTCACCGAAATGAGGATCGCGGCCACGGCAATCGCGGTGCCGACGGGACGCTCTCTCAACATGGCACGATTCTGAAGCGGACCAAAGAGCACGCGGGCCAAACGAATGAAACCAAAAACCGCGCCGCCGGAAGCAATCAGAACAATCACCGCAGGTTGCCAATCGATTCCCGCCACGGTCTGAATCGCCGACCAATGGCTCGTGAAACCGGCGGTGAGCGGGAAGCCTGCCAGGCCAAGTCCGCCTAAGAGCAGTGCAGCGCTATTCCATGGCAACCGACTCCCTGCCCCTTGCAATCGTTTCGGATCGAGCCCGCCTGCGTGCTGTTCGAGCATTGACAGACCCGCCGCCGCCGTCATCATGCTGATACAACGCACAGAAAACATGAAGAGCACCAGGGGCAGCGTACGCACTTCCGGAATCGCAAGCACCAGCAGTATCAGGCCCCAATCGTGCAAAGAGGTATATCCCAAGAGACGACCGGCATTGTTAATGCCGACTGCAGCGACACCGCCCCAAACGGCCGTCATAAGCCCGGCGATACCAAACCAGAGCGCCAACGAAGAGCTTTCCAACACAAAATCGTAGACGCCGGTTGTGATCCAGAAAAAGAGGTGCAGCACAGCCAATTGATAGAGCAGCGTCACCAGGGCGGAGACAACCGGCGGCGCCGACTGCATGGATGCCGGCTGAGCCGAGTGAAGCGGTACGGGTGCAGCAAGCACCAATAACCCCAGGGAGAGCATCTGAGCAGCAGCGAGTAACGCCGAATTGTCCTGCGGATTAAACGGAACTTGTGCGATGTACCATGCAGCCAGCAAAAATGCCGGAAACGCAAGCGTCGGCGGAATTAGCATGCGCAGCGATCCGGCAGGATGGATCAGCCGGCCGGCCTGCAAAATGAAGGCGCTCACACAACTAAGCGCAACCAGAAAGAGCGGCGCCAACAACGCCGGCGCAATGGGGCCGGCAACGGTCAGAATCATGGCCATATAGCCGGCCAACAGGCCCAGGGAGAGCGGCACAAAGCTATGGCCCTGGCTGACGCGGGCCGCCAGCAAGAATGCGACGGAGGTCAGTGCAAAAGCCATGGCGGCTACAGGGATCGATGATGTCTGCAATTGCAACACAAATCCCAGCCGTTCGAGTGATGCGCCAAAGTCAATAAAAACATCGAGCAGCGGAAGCTTGACCAAGGGCTGGCTGAGATCAGTCATCCAGAGCAGCACAGCGATGACGCCGGTGTAGACCATCGCGATCAGCGCCATTGCCCGGTCCCAGCCACGAGCTACATAGGTAATCGCAGCCATCAATAACAGGCTGCCGATAAGTAGCGGCGGTAGACCAACCACGATCGTGCTCATCAATGCTCTCCAGGAGGTGCTTGTGGCGGCAAAGGCAGCGCCGGCATCGATGAAGTTGTTGATCCATCAGCCCCATGGTCAGTCAGAAACCCTTTGGGCAGGCCCGGGAACGGTTCAGGAACAATCGTATTGTCATCATCAGCTAGGGTGACGGGCGATGGTGAATCGGGGAAAGTGATGTCAGTCATCACCAACTGCGTTACACCCGCGGGACTCTGTCTGCCAAAATCAGATAACCGCACGTAAGCGCCAAAAGCAATTGTATCCCGCCGATTAAGGCAATCACGGTTGGAGCGGGCAAAAGCACTTCAATCAACAATTGAATCGGAATAATCCATAATAGTAAGGCAACAGCAGTAAAAAAGGGATTGTCCCCAAAACTGAATATGATCAATGAGCAGAGCGCAAGGGCGATCATATAGGTGATCTGGCTGGGGGGAAATTCAGGCAATGCCACCTGGATGCTGGCGAGACGCCAAGCAAAAAAGACGACGGCAATGCCAAATAGTCGAAAGAGCCAATTTGCGGCCTGGTGCAATGAACGACTTGACCGGGCCTGCGCCACGGAAAGGGCGAGAATCATCGTGCTGAGCAACATGATCAGAATATGCGTCGTGCCCCACTGAGCCGGCACGTCATGAACCAGAACACCAAAGGTTGCGACACTGAATTGCACAACAAAAAGACCGATGAGCGCCACCCGCCACTCCCAGATCAATACGATCAAGACTGCGATCGCGATGGTCGTCAGAACGCCCATCCCGGTAGCAAAAAAGCTAAAAGCGTTAAAGAGCCAGTCCATGTCTACCCGATCAACAGATAAGCAATAAGTCCCAGGATCATCGCCCAGCCGATATAGCCCGCCCCTTCAACCACGCGCAGCCCATTCCCCCAGACATTGCTGGCATGATTGATCCCCCACCAGGAAACATCGAAGAGCCATTCCAGACGCAGCGCTCGCCCGATCTGGGCGGGCCATGCACCCATACGCGGCCAGATACGCGGCCGAATCCAGACGAGGCCCATACCAACCGAAAAGGGTAGCACCAGCGTAATCCAGATGGGCATTTCCGCCACCACAACCGGTGGACTCCCAAGCAACGGCGGGATCGCGTCAAGCAGATTGGCGAGTGCGGCCACAACACGCGGTAAAAAACCCGCTACGGCAAGCGGCAGGCCAATGGCTACACTAGCGAACAGAAGCCTGGCCATATCTCCCGAGGGCATCGCCGATCCCCCATTCCGCTCGTTCCGGCCCCAACTGCGTAGCATTGCGGCGACCTGCAAGCCCTGGCCTACGACGAAGACACAGAAGAACAAGAAGTAGATCCCGCCCTCGGTCAGCAATCGGGAGAGGGAAGGTTGAGCCAAGAAGCCGGGAGTAAAGGGCATCCCCGCAAGCGCCAGAGCGCCGACACTTACAGGAAGCTGCCATCCCCACCCCTCCCAAACGCGCTCGCCGATCAACCAGAGGCCGCCCCCCAATGCGAATGCGGTCGTAGGCCAAATCAGAGAGCCAGGCCCTCCGATGTGTGCAAGCACGCCCGACAGGGCAGCCAGACCAGCCGATGCCACCAGCACAAATGTAAGGTGATAGGCTTGCTTGTCGGCAGTCCAGGCAGCCGCTGCGGCGCCGATCAGCGAAAGCACCAGAACGGCTACAATGCCGGGACGCATCAAGATATAGTCCGCTCCCAGGTCAGTAGTCCAGCCGAGTAACCAGAGTCCGCCGAGCACAGGGACCATCTGGTGAAGAAGTCGCTCAGCAAGATCCACGCGACTGGGATCGGTCGGCATTAACCAGAGATGAAAGGGATAGATGCCGGCTCGGATAGCCGCGGCGATCAACATCAACAGCACGGTTTCAATCGGCAATTGCCCGCCCTGCAACGGCTGACCGGGACCACTTGGCCCGGCCAACAACAGACCGACCATCAATAACATTGCGCCAATCAAGCTCAGGCCGCGGGTGCGGTCTTCATAGACGCCGGCCCCGGCTTGCGACCCGCCTGCCGGCTGTGACCTGATGACTGGTCGCAGCAGCACCAAGATATCGATAACGACCCATGTGAGTATGGCTGTCAACAGATTGCCGCTGCCCACAAAGAGCAGCGTCGCGCCCAGAATACCGAGATGAACAGCCAGCGTATAATAGATACGCGAATTGGGTCGGCGGTCACCATCGACATGATCAGAATTGAGTTCAAGCAGAATACCCAGACCGCCTAGCAGGAGGACTAATCCGGAGATATACCAGTTCCAGCCGTCGCCTACCCAAAGCAGATTCGCCCCATCCTGCAAGAGCGGTTGCCACGGCTGACTGTAGACCGGGACAACCGGCTGCAATCGAAGGCCGAACATCAACCCTCCGGCCAATGCCACAAAAAACAGCGCCAACCCGGTCAACCAATCAGGTCGACGAAGCCAGCGTCCGAGAATTAACTCTATGATGGCGCCGAGGAAGAGGACTAAGGCAGGCCCCAGCGGCGAAATTAATAGATCGGCTACAATGTCCACAGCGAAGTATTCTAGCATAGTGGAGATAGGCTCACAAAAGCACAAAGTCAAAATGCAGGTCGCTACAGATTGGCGATTGCCCCTCTTAATGGCAGAATAGCCATATGGTTTGCCCACGATTACCGCTGAAAAAATCTTCTGATCGGACAAGCTCGACTTTGATCGATCTCGCGTAATCCGCTGTCAATCATAATCCCATTGCGCCACGATGGCCTTTTGCAAACCTCACTATGCTATAATCGAGACTGCATAAAATCGGCACTGCAAATATCCGATAGCAGGTTGATCAGCGACTGGCCAATATAGGCCGACCATTCGCCGGGCCCAAAATAGACCAATGAGCAGTAGCGCATTTCCGCTAAAAACTGAGGCGAGTGCAGCCTCCAATGATGTTCCAACTGCAAAGCCGGAGCGACCGAGCGCCCTTGTTCGAAACCGGCGCCGGATGATCGCCATAGGGAAACGGCTCGCTCTGTTGGTCGTTCTGCTTGTGGTAATTGTCATGGTAGCAGACACCTATTCGGACAAACCCGGACCGGCTTGTTTGCCCGATTGTGCCTTTGCGGATCTCAGCAGCCAAGATCTCAACGGTATCAGCGCTCGCGGCGGTATCTTTTTTCAAGCAAATCTACGCCAGACAGACCTCAGCGATGCCGACCTTTACCTGACCACGTTCACCGAAGCAACGCTACGCGGTGCTGATCTGTTCAACGCGGATCTGGCACATAGCGTCCTTATAATGGCGGATCTAAACGGAGCCGATCTGCGTAACGCAAACCTCCGTGGAGCCGACTTGCGACAGGCGGATTTGCGCAATGCCAATCTCAGCGGAGCCGACCTACGCGGCGCGACACTCTACCAGGCACGGTTGGGTCGTGCAGTGCTCAGAAACACGACACTGACAGAGGCCAACTTGACTGAAGCCGACCTTCATCGCACAGATCTTCGCGGGGCTGCACTGCGGCGCACCAACTTGCAGAGGGCCAACCTGCGCTTGGCCCTTACTGACGGGGCCGACTTCACCGGGGCCGATCTGCTGGGCACGCTGTTCAGGTAATCGGCCGAACTGACTCAACGATGTTTACTACTCACCTTGCCTATGTACAGCCGGTCCCTCCAGAGCGTTTTACCGACCTCCTCGCCGACATCGATCCGATCTCCCTCCAGGGCCTGGACCGGGTAAAACTGCTGAATCGTGTCGATACAAAGTTTGTATTGCGCGATTGGCAGCTTCTTGACATCCTGCAACAGGTGATGGATGACTACTTCGTTCTAGATACGACCCACGATCGCATCAACCGCTATCGGACGCTCTATTTCGACACACCAGACCTTGCGCTCTACACCCAACATCACAATGACGTACGCATTCGGCAGAAGGTGCGGTGTCGCCAGTACATTGATTCGGGGATTCACTTCTTAGAGGTGAAACACAAGATGGACAGGCAACGCACCATCAAGAGCCGACTGCAAATGCCCGAGATGGTCACCGACCTCGACGAACAATCGCTTGCATTTGTGGCGGAACATTGCCCGGATTTCGTTGATCGCCTGACGGCCGTCATCTGGAATTCATTCAGTCGAATTACCCTGGTCAGTAAGTACAGACAAGAGCGCCTTACTCTGGACATCGGCTATCGCCACGGCTGGCAGGAAGAGGAGGGCAGCCTGCCAGGCATTGCCATTGCCGAGGTGAAACAGCGTAGATTTACCTTCGAGTCAGATTTTCTGCAGAAATTACGACCCATGAATATTCGCCGCACCGGCTTCAGCAAATACTGCACAGGCATTGCCGACCTCTACCCGCAAGTGAAGTATAATCGATTCAAACGACGTTTCTTGATGCTCGAACGCCTTAGTCAACTAAAGGACCGCACGTGAGCACCCTTGCCGAACTAATGCCCGGGTTCGCCATGAACCTGGTTGTAGCCACCATTATCATTGGATTCATCTACTATCCCGATCACCGCAGCAAGCGGGATTACGTCTTCACCTTCTTCAGCTTCAACATTCTGATCTATTTCGTATCGACATTGCTACGCGATGTACAGCTGACCATCGGATTTGGCTTCGGTTTGCTGGCCGTCTTCTCTACGCTGCGCTACCGAACTGAACAGATCGCAGTTCGAGAGATGACCTATCTCTTCATCTGCATTACGCTGCCTTTTATGAATTCGCTATTCATGGCGACACGCATCACGTTTGCAGAGCTGGGTGTCATCAATACGCTCATCGTACTCTTCATTCTGGTCTTGGAGAAGGGATGGGGCGTCAACTACGAAGAAGACAAAGAGATCATCTACGAGCGAATCGAACTGGTGCAACCAAAAAACTACGATCTCATGCTGGAAGATCTGCGCCAACGGACAGGGTTGTCGGTGATACGCTTTGAAGTCGGCGCCATCGACTTCTTGCGCGACACAGCCCGCGTCACGATCTATTACGACAAGGTTGATGTTTCAGAGCCATAGATACAGCACTCACTAGAAGCCTGTAAGTCCTTTCAGAAAGTGCCGGAGGCTTCCCGATGCTGAAACCTCAAAACCATGGTCAAATCACCCGCTCTGTTGCCCAAGTATCCGGCGCTTTTTCGCGCAACCGACAGATGCTTACTTAGCACATCTCGTACATCTGTCGACCACTCGGAAAAGAGAGCAGAACCGAAGGCACAAATCGCTTCACGCTTGAAGGAAGGTCGGTTATGCGGCAAAGATCCAAACGGCGATGGACCGTCGCCGTTCTGACATTGACATTCTTGTTGCCTATGCTCGCAGTCCCCGTGCAGGCGGCAACAGTCCCCAACACGAACGCAGCATTTCTGCCTAGCACGGAGTTGGAATTAGGTAGCGTCAATTGGCGAGCCAGTTCGGCAGAAGGTGATACAACGGGCACAGATGATAGTCTGCCCGATGTGACGACGCCGACGATTCTCGTCAACGAAGTGCTTCCGCATACGGATGAACCCGACTACGACTCCATCGAAATCTACAACCCGACGGATACGCCTGCTGATGTGGGAGGCTGGTACTTAACCGACGATCGCGATGAACCACGCCGGTTTCGCATTCCAGACGGTGTGGTGCTGCCGCCCGGCCAATTCTGGGTCTTCGATCATCGCATTCTCGACTTCCGCTTCAGCGCCTTCGGCGAAGAAGCCTACATCTTTGCCGCCGATGCGCTGGGCAACTTGACGGGTTACAGCCACGGCTTTGCCTTTGGCACATCGCCCAACGGCGTCTCCTTTGGACGCCACCTCACAAGTGAAGGCAAAGAGGTGTTTCCAAGCCAATCGACGACGTCACTGGGCACGCCCAATAGCGGGCCTCGAGTTGGTCCGATCGTCATCAGGGAAATCATGTACCACCCCGCCTCGGATGGCGACGAATACATTAGGGTGACCAACATCAGTGACAAGACAGTTTGGCTCTTTGATGTGGAACATCCCAAAAATAGATGGCGCTTCGTCGGCATCGGGGACTATGTCCTGCCCAAAGGCATCGTTCTTGAGCCGGGGAGTGAATTATTGATCGTGCCGACGGATCCCGAGGAATTTCGCCAGAAACATGCGATTCCAAGTGAGATTCAGATCACGGGTCCCTATTCCGGCGAGCTGAGCAACGACGGCGAGTTGATCCAGTTACTGCAACCGGATCGCCAGGATATCGATGGGACGGTCCCCTATTTCGTTGTTGATGAGATACGCTACAATGACGCCCTGCCCTGGCCCGTCGACGCCGACGGCCAGGGACCATCACTACAACGCATCGATCTGGAGCGCTTTGGAAACGATCCGGCCAACTGGCGTGCCGGCGCGGACAGCCGGAATCTTTCTGCCGATGATCAAGCAGTGAATGCCTAAACATCTGATGTTGAGCCGACAGCCGGACAAGGACACCCGCTCTGACCAATGTCAGGTTTCGCCTTGGCAGACTACGATGTCAATGAGCATTTGATATCAAAAATCAGAGGGGAAAAACAGCGATGAAATGGTTCGAAGAACCACCGGTATGGCGTGACGACGATGGCGTGCTGACAGTGACAACCGCGCCCAAATCAGATTTTTGGCGCAAGACGCACTACGGTTTCATCCGTGACAATGGCCACTTCTACTTTCAGGAACTAGCCGGCGATTTCAGCGCCACGGTGCAGGTGATTGGCGACTACACGACGCTCTATGATCAGGCTGGTCTGATGGTGCGGGTGGACGCGGAGAACTGGATGAAGTGCGGCATCGAGTTTGTTGAGGGCGTTCACTTCGCCAGCGCCGTGGTCACCCGCGACTTTTCCGATTGGTCGGTTGCATCCTTGGGCACAGAGCTGGCAAAGATCTGGCTGCGTGTCGTCCGCGTGGGAACGGCGCTCCTGGTTGAGTATTCTCTGGACGGAACTGAATACGTCCTGCTACGCCACTGCTACCTGCCCATGGAAACAAATGTCCAAGTCGGCCCCATGGCCGCGTCACCCGGCGATAGCGGATTTGACGTTCGCTTTGAGGGGATGGAAATCATCAAGAAGTAAAGCGAGGATCGAAGAACAAAGATCGGGAAACGCCAAGACTATGGTTTTTTGATTTTTGTTCTTCGATCTAGCGATTCGTTAATCGAGCTCTTGACGAAGCGCAGGACTACGCCTTCACAACTCCTCCGCCGCTCGCAGATTCGTTGATGGCCAGAATGCTGGTCAGGAACGAACGACTGTCCTCCAGCGACACGATGGGGGCGGCTCCATCCAAAATGCAAGCCTCCATCACTTCAACCTCACAGAGGTATGGGTCAACGGGCGGAAACTCGAACAATTCGCTGGTACCGTCCCGGCGAGTCAATGCCACGCCGTTGGGACCGGACAGATCCGGCTTCCACGGAGCGTCAAGCTGGATAATGCCGGCATCGCCCACGATGAAGGTGCCTGCGCGTCCCGGCTGTCGCAGCCCCGACGAGATCTGGCCCACTACACCGTTGGCAAAGTGCAACTGGGCGTTTGTGAGCACATCCACGCCGGTCTCGCCGATGGTCTGATTGGCATAGACCTGATCCGGCGCGCCGCTGTTCGCCATGGTAATCGCCATACTATTGGGGTAGACGCCTACATCCCAGATGGAGCCGCCTACCAGGTCGGCGCTCAGGCGAATGTTGGATGAATTCTCGGGCGGCAGGTAGAAGTGGAACCAGCTGTTGACCATCTGTACCTGACCAATATCGCCGTTCCGGACCAGTTCGAGCGCTCGGCGCGTCTGCGGATGGTGCAAGTACATGAAAGCCTCAAAGACTGTCACGCCGTTGGCTGTCGCAGCCGCCTCTACCTGATCAAGTTCGTCAAGCCCAATCACAATCGGCTTCTCACAGAGCACATGCTTGCCCGCCTCGGCAGCCTTCACCGTCCATTCACAATGCATGGCATTGGGCAAGGAAATGTAGACCACGTCGACCTCTGGATCGGCCAGCAATGCTTCGTAGCTGCCATGCGAGCGTGGGATGCCGTTCTCCTCAGCATATTGCTCGGCTTTGCGCCGATCGCGGGAGCCGACGGCGACCAGCTCGCTACGCGAGGCCTCACGGAGCGGTCCGATCAAAGCTTGGTTGATGTTGGCGGTCGATAACAGTCCCCATCGTAATTTCTCACTCATCGTTTTCTCCTCGGGCATGTGGTTGGAATCGTTACACGCCCCATTCTAGCGGTTTGCGTTCACAATCGGCAAGCCCTGACCAACTCATCGTCCCTCGGGCAATCGCTACGGAATCAGTTCGGTTCCCACCGGCAACACCTCCAAAACTCGAACTTGCTATTCTCACGCCAGAGTGACCTATGCAAAATCATCGAGGTTAGAGCTGTCTTGGCGGTAGGTCCACGCGCTGAGATAGCATTGACTAGAGACATCATGCAGATTGAAGCCTTACGATCCTATCTGTGCTCCGGCCGACGAGCACAAGAATGTGCCCCCTACGGTCGACGGACGCGGGTTTATAAGATAGAGGATGACGTCTTTGCCCTTCTTAGCCATATGGATCAGCCGCCACATCTGACCTTGATATGCGATCCGGCCCGTGCATCGATCCTGCGCAGCATGTACGACGCCATCCGACCTAGCACCTTCATGAACCGGCGTCATTGGAACACAATCACCCTCGACGGTCGACTGGACGATGAAACGCTAAAAGCCTTGATCGATGAGTCCTATGCACTCGTCGATCGGGGCAATTGTGCCTCTTTTCACTCCGGCGTCAGTTGACAGCCGTTTTTCTCCTGTGCTAGACTCTGCCCAACCACCAATTTCAGCTGTTATGTTTGTTGAGATCGTTTTGCCACCCACCTCACCAGTCCGTTGACGCACTGGCACAAGCGGATATCGTTCTCGTCATCGGCAAGTTTACTTGTCAGATCACAGAATCTACCTACCCGTTCAAGTTCACCAAAGTCATATATCCGTCTCAGTCTACCTAGATTTGATTCACAAGGAGAAAACCATGCAAAAGAAGTCAAACAGAGATCTTCGCAAGAGCGGCATGAGCCGACGCAGGTTCTTGCAAGTCACCGCTGTCGGCGGTGCAACGGCAGCCTTCCTGGCCGCCTGTGCCGTCCCGGATCAGGGCGGCAGTGCCGACACAAGTGCACCGGCTGCCGACGCCGGCGCGGAAATGGCGAGCGGCGATCCCAAGCAAGGCGGCGTGATGGTCTGGATGGGCCATCAGGAAATCGCTGGTCTGGGACCGGATGATGAAGGCGCTACTGTTCAGAATGTTTTGATTGCCAATATCCACAATCCGCTGGTCTACTATAACGAATATGCAGAACTTGAACTAGTACTGGCCGACTCCTATGAAGTTTCCGACGACGGTCTGACCTACACGTTCAAACTCCGTGAAGGCGTTCCCTTTCATGACGGCACTGAGATGACATCGGCCGACGTTAAATATACCTACGATTACTACGGAAATCCAGAAAACGGCACGTCGATTATCGGATGGTTCAGCTCTGTCGACAGTGTTGAGACGCCGGATGATTACACGGTCGTCGTCAACATGGCCAACGTCGATGCGGCGTCGCTTGCCAACTGGGGACAGACCTTTATCGTTCCTGCCGCATACCATGCCGAGGTCGGCGAAGATATTTACCGGACTGCGCCCATCGGAACTGGCGCCTTCAAGCTCAAGGAGTGGCGGGCCGCCGAGTTCACCGAGCTAGAGCGGTTCGACGATCACTTCCGCGGTGCGCCTTATCTCGACGGAATTCGCCTGGACGTGGTGCCGGAACCCTCGGTGCGCATGATTGCGCTGCAGACGGGCGACGCGCATGCGACTGTCTGGCCGTTGTTGGTGGAAGATAGCATCGAACTCGAAAGCGACGCCGAAAACTTCACTGTCTATCGCACACTGGCCAACTCCATCAAGCACATTCCGCTCAACAATCAGCTGCCGCAGTTGTCAGACAAACGTGTGCGTCAGGCCATGATGCATGCCCTGGATCGCCAGCGCATCATCGACGACCTCTGGAATGGTGCTGCCCAGATTGCCCACTCCAACCTGTCTCCCAAGAACGTAACCTACTATAACAATGATCTACCTCAGTATGAGTTTGATCCCGAAAAGGCGGCCGCCCTGCTGGACGAAGCAGGCTGGGTGATGGGTGACGATGGCGTACGTGAGAAGGATGGCGAGAAGCTTAGTTTCACGACCACCACAATCACTGGCGACCAGGCCCGGCGTCCTATTGCCGAGCTGAGCCAGTTGATGCTGGCTGACGTGGGCATCGATATGCAGTTGGCCGAAGCACCGGTGGCCTCGATCCTAGAATCCATGCGCAACGGATCCATGGATGCGTCACTCTTCAACTGGACCTATGGAACAACACCGGAACCCGATCCGTACAGCAATCTGCACTCGGACGGCGGCAACAACTTCAACCAGTTCTTCAATGAGCGCATGGACGAGCTGATTGAAGAGGGAACCAAGGTTGTCGATCCTGAACTGCGCAAGCCGATCTATAATGAGATCCAGGAGCTCTTTGTCGACGAAGTGCCTGCACTCTATCTGCAATTTGATGAGTGGATGGAAATCTTCAGCAACGATGTCAAGGGATTGCCGGAAGCCCCGCTTGGCTCCGAACAGACCTTCTACCGCGCCAATGAATGGTGGCTCGAACAATAGAGCCCATTTGTAGAGTAGACAGGGTAGGGGCGGCGCAAGTCGCCCCTACTTTCTTTGTCAAACAAGTCAATGGCTTTGACATCTAAGCCGAATCCAAAGAAATAGTGATCCACGAAGCACAAAGTAAGCCGACCTTCGTGTAAATTCGTGACCCTTGGTGGATCAATAATTTCCTGGATTGGCCTAACCGACAGCATTCCGGAAGGCATCATGGCACGATACCTAGTCGTACGTATCTTCCAAGGCGCGATTGTCATCTTTCTGATCAGTGTCGCCACCTTCGTCATCATGCGCTTGATGCCCGGCGATCCCGTCTATTTGCTGATGGGCGAGGGCGAGGTCCGCATCAGCGAGGAGCAGATTGAGGCCATTCGCCGTCGCTGGGGGCTGGATCTCCCCTACTACCAGCAATACCTGCTCTGGGTGCGCAACATGGCGACCGGCAGCTTCGGCGTGTCGCTGATCCGCACCGGCGTACCGGTACGCACAATGATCATGGAAGCCCTGCCGGTTACGGTCGAGTTGAATTCGTACGCGCTTATCGTATCACTCATCATCGCCATTCCCGTCGGCATCCTGTCGGCACTGCGCAAGAATTCATTCTTGGATTACTCAACCTCAATCGGCTCGGCCTTGGGCATTGCCATACCCAACTTCTGGCTCAGCCTAATGCTGATCGTCATCTTCTCGTTGATGCTTGGCTGGCTGCCGCCCTTTGGGCTGAGGTCGTGGCAGGGCTACATCATGCCGGTCGTCGTGCTGGCGACCGAGCAGATGGCTGTCCTCGCTCGCGTGATGCGCAGTTCGACCGTCGAGGTACTGACTGAGGACTACGTACGTACAGCTACAGCCAAAGGGCTGGGCCGCCACACCGTGGTCATGCGCCATGCCGTGCGCAACGCGATGCTGCCGCTGATTACCGTCATCGGCATCCGCATCGCCTTTCTGCTCAGCGGCACCATCGTGGTTGAGACGATCTTTGCACTGCCCGGCATCGGCCGCCTCTTCACCGACGCGGTCTTCCGGCTCGACTATCAGGTTGTCCGATCGCTGGTGGTGCTCTTTGCCGTGCTGGTCGTCGTCATCAATATATTGACCGATCTGGTCTATGCGCTGGTCGATCCGCGCGTTCGCATTGATGGGTAGTGTGCTGCAAAAGCTTTTTGCCACAGATTTTCACAGATAAAAGAGGATGAGACACAGATTTCAATTAGATTGCTTTCGAGTCATGAGTAATATCTGTGGAAATCAGTTCTTAATCTGTGTCCATCTGTGACAAATCTCTTCAGAGGAATGGGAAAACATCCATGGCAGTTTCATCTGCTGATAGACCAAAAACTGAGCTAATCGCCGATTCACAGCACCGGTCAGAATTTGCCCAGGCATGGCGACGCTTTGCCGCCAATCGCATGGCTGTCGGCGGGCTGATCGTGATCATCCTGCTGATCCTCATGGCCATTTTTGCGCCACTGATCGCGCCCTATGACCCCATCACTGATATCTTTCGAGGCAAGCGCGGTGTGGGGCCGGAACCCGGACATCCCTTCGGCTACGATCATCTGAGCAGAGATCTATTCAGCCGCGTCATCTTTGGATCGCGCGTGGCCTTGACCGTCGGCATCGTTGCCACGGCCATCTCCGTAACCATCGGCGTGATTATCGGCTCACTGGCAGGCTACTTCGGCGGATGGGTCGACAACATTTTGTCGCGTCTTACAGATACGCTGATGGCCTTTCCCATCATCGCCCTGCTCATCGTGTTGGCTGCCGTGCTTGGACCCAGTTTGACGACGACCATCGTCGTCATCGGCATTACCGTATGGTCACGTTACGCACGCGTGGTGCGCGCTGATATGATGAGTCTGCGCCACCGCGATTTTGTGACTTCCGCACACGCCAGCGGCGTCAAAGATTGGCGCATTATCTGGCGCCACATGTTGCCCAATATCATGGGTCCAGTCATCGTGTTGGCTTCGCTGGGCGTGGGTAGCATCATTATCCTGGAAGCAGCACTCTCATTCCTCGGGTTAGGTGTGCGACCACCCACGCCGTCTTGGGGCGGGATCCTCTCCGACGGCCGCGCATACATTCTGCGCTACCCGCACATCGCCATTTTTCCCGGACTCATGATCATGATCACGGTGCTGGCCTTTAATTTCTTCGGCGATGGCCTGCGCGATGCGCTGGATCCGCGCGAGCGAGAATAATATTTGCCACAGATGAACACAGATGGACACAGATAATCAGAGGTTTATCCGTGTCCATCTGTGTTCATCTGTGGCACTTCTCTTTTATATCCGGAAGGGTACCATGAAGATCTTCACATCGCTTTTCGGCACTGAAACCAACACGTTTTCTCCATTCCTCACCGGCTATCAGAATTTCGAGCAGACCTATCTTGTCCGCAACGGCGCGCATGGCGACGAACCGTGGACATTCGCTGTGCCGCTCGTGCGCTGGCGAGAGATGGCCCACGCCCGCGGTTGGACTGTTGCCGAAGGGTTGGCCACCTTTGCTATGCCCGCCGGCACGACTCTGCGTTCCGTCTATGAGTCATTCCGCGACGAGATGCTGGATGAGCTGCGCGCAGCCATGCCGGTTGACGGTGTGTTGCTGATGATGCACGGCGCCATGGTCGCCCAAGGCTATGACGACTGTGAGGGTGATGTCACAGCGAGGGTACGTGAAATCGTCGGACCCGACGTGCCGATTGGCGTGGAACTGGATCTGCATTGCCACCTGACTGACACGCTCGTCGACAGCGCTGACGCCGTTATCACGTTCAAAGAGTATCCACACACAGATCCGCCGGAACGGGCAGAGGAGCTCTTTACCGTCATCGCCGACGCCATGAACGGCAAGACGAAGCCGATAACAAGCATGGTCGACTGCGCCATGATCGGCGTCTACCACACGTCACACCCGCCCGTCCGCGCCTTCGTCGACAAGATGACCGCGTTGGAGCAGCAGGATGACACTGTGCTTTCGATTTCGCTGGGCCACGGTTTCCCCTGGGGCGATGTGGCCGACATGGGCACACGGGTGTTGGTCGTGACGGACAACGACCCGGAAACAGGGCGAACCCTGGGCCAGTCCCTGTCCGACCAATTCTACGCCATGCGCGACATCGTCCAGCCGACCTATCTTTCCATGGACGAGGCGCTAGACGCAGCCCAAGCAGAGCCGGGTGGGCCTGTCGTCTTCGCCGACGTCTCAGACAACGCCGGCGGCGGCGCGCCCAATGACTCGACATTTCTACTGAGCCGCATGATTGAACGAGACATCGGTAACGCGGCAATCGGCTGTATCTGGGACCCGATTGCCGTTGCCACCGCCGTCGAACTGGGCGAGGGCGTCGAACTGCCCATGCGCATCGGCGGCAAGATGGGCCCCATGTCCGGCGATCCGGTTGATCTGCGCGTACGCATCGGCAAGATTGCGCTCAACGCCACCCAGCGCTTTGGCGAAGGCACCAGCCGCTTAGGCGATACGGTGGCGCTCCATGCGGACAACGGCCTCGACATTGTCGCCATCAGTCAGCGCGGCCAAACCTTCAGCCCCGATGTCTTCACCAACGTGGGCATCGACCCGACGGCCAAGAAGATCCTGGTCGTCAAATCCATGCAGCACTTCCATGCCGGTTTCGCGCCCATCGCCGCACGCATCATCCACGTAGCCGCGCCCGGCGTACTTGTGCCCGACTTCACACTGTTGCCCTACGAAAAAGCCAACACAAATATCTGGCCGATCAATGGGGAATAGAGATTAGGGATCGGGGATTAGGGACTGGGGATTCGGGCACAAGCAAGCCCATTTCCATTCACGAATCTCCAGTCACCAATCCCCATTCACAATTCACAATTAAGCATTCACAATTCACCATTAAAAAGGTCTCATGTCTCACTACTCAACCCTAATCCACGGCGCCCGTGTCATTGACGGCACCGGCAACCCCTGGTTCTATGCCGATGTGGCGCTCCAGGGCGACCAGATCGCAGCCATCGCACCGCCCGGCAGCATCGAGCCGTCATCGGCCGAAACCGTCATCGATGCCACCGGCATGGTCGTCTGCCCCGGCTTCATCGACATTCTCAGTCACTCCATCCTCTCGCTCATGCGCGATGGCCGCTCGCTCTCCAAGATCACCCAAGGCGTGACCACGGAAATCATGGGCGAGGGCTGGACGCCGGCCCCTTTCCAGGGATTGATGGACATGCGCTTCATCGAGCGCTCGCCCATGGTGCAGCACCTCCCCGAGTGGAAGGAGCGCATTCCGACATGGAGCCGCTTCGGCGATTGGCTCGACGCCATGATCGACCACGGCGTCTCGCCCAACATCGGCGCTTTCCTCGGCGGCGGCGGTCTGCGCATCGTCGGCATGGGCATGGAGATGCGCCCGCCGACCGATGACGAAATGGGGACCATGCGTCGCGTCACCGCAGAGAGCATGGAGGATGGCGCATTCGGCGTCTCCGAAGCGCTCATCTACCCGCCCAGCGCCTACAAGAGCACGGACGAAGTGGTCGAAATCTGCAAGGTTGTGGGCGATTATGACGGTGTCTACATCACCCATCTGCGTTCCGAGGCAGACACGCTGATCGAAGCGTTTGACGAGGCGCTGGAGATCGGACGGCGGGCCGGCGTGCCGATCGAGGTCTATCACCTCAAGGCGGCGGGACAGCGCAACTGGCACAAGGCCGCCCAGATCATCGAGCGCATCAACGATGCCCGCGCAGCGGGCCAGGATGTCACTGCCGACCTCTATCCGTACACCGGCGCCGGCACTGGACTGACTTCCGTACTACCGCCGTGGGCCTCGGCCAACAATCGCTTCTTCGAGAATCTGCGCGACCCGGAGATGCGCGCCAAGATCCGCGCCGAAGCGCTCTCGCCTTCCGGCGACTGGGAAGCCATGGCCGATCTGTGCGGACCGGAAGGCGTCATGCCCATCGGCCTGGAGTTGCCCGAAAACCAACAGTACGTCGGCAAGACGTTGGCCCAAATCGGCGAGATGCGCGGCCAGGAGTGGGTGGATGCGGCCTTCGACCTCTTCCTCTCCGAGGAGCAGCGAATCAGCGCCATCTATTTCATGATGGATGAGGAGAACATTCGCTTGCAGTTACAACAGCCCTGGATCATGGTGGGCACCGATGCAGGCGGGCTGGATCCGGCCTGGGCCAAGCCCATGGGGCCCTATCACCCGCGCGCCTACGGCAGCTATACGCGCATTTTGGGCAAGTATGTGCGTGACGAGGGCGTGATTCCGCTGGAGGAGGCCGTGCGCAAGATGAGTTCAGCTGTGGCCAACCGGCTGGGTATCCACCGGCGCGGGCTGTTGCGGGAAGATTTCTTCGCCGACGTGGTGATCTTTGATCCGGAGACCATCGGTGACCGCGCCACATTCACCGATCCGCATCAGCTTTCAGTGGGCGTGCGTGATGTCTGGATCAATGGCGGCAGAGTATTGGCGGATGGTGAGCACACCGGCGCCACGCCGGGACAGATTGTGCGCAGGAATCAGTAAACTGAACGCGCAGTCAGAATTGAGCTACTTTAGCCACTACTAGCTGTTTCGGGCCGAGTCAACATCTACGAGGCGCCCTGTCAAATATCTGTGAATGACACTAGCCAGCAACGTCTGATAGGGCATTCCCTCTTCAATGGCCCGAACATGGGCCAAGCGAAAGTCTCGCTCAGTCAAACGAAGGTTGATGCGATGCGACTTATTGAGCGTGTTGCGGGCAATCTCCTCCGTGTCCTGCAGTTGAGCAACAACGTCCGTGACAGATTCAAGTTGGCCTTGCTCGAATGCAGAGAGGATTTCCTGCTCCTCCGCATCCAGGATGTACTCTTTTTCGTCCATAAATATCACCTCAGGTAACGCTTGGTAGCTTTTCTGCTCGGAATAATCGTCTTCAGGAAATGGACATCGCCATCGACGATAAATGGAACAAGATAGGCATAGTCTCCGATTTCCACAACATAGATTGACTGGCCCGCATACTTCTCCTGATTCGGATGCGGCACCACATCGACCAAATGGCCGCTGAAAATTGCGTAGACGATTTCCTCGAAGGAAATGTCACGCTCTTGCTTGAGTTTGTGATTCTTGTCTCGACTCCAGTCAAATTGACGCATATTGTGAAGATACAATATTGTCTGCCTTTTGTCAACAGAATATTGAAATCACACCCAGGAAACCCGAATGAACGACAGAACCCTTATCATCAACGCAAAAGTAGTCGACGGCACGGGCAATCCGTGGTTCTACGGCGATCTGTTACTTGAAAATGACCGCATCACCTCAATAAGGCCAACAGGCGAGAAAAACCACGACAGAGCAGACGTCGTTATCGACGCCGCCGGCAAGGTCGTCTGCCCTGGCTTCATCGACATCCAGAGCCACGCCATCCTGCCCTTGATGGTCGACGGACGCTGCGTCTCCAAGATCACCCAGGGCATCACCACCGAGATCATGGGCGAGGCATGGACGCCGGCGCCCGTCGTCGGGCGCAACACCGATCCGCTGGCCGAGACGCTCTTCGTGCTTGACATCGGCGACGAGTGGACCGAGCGCATCCACTCCTGGCGTCGCTTCCGTGATTGGCTGGAAGCAGTGGAAGCATCCGGCGTCTCGCCCAATATCGGCTCCTTCCTCGGCGGCGGCACGCTGCGTACAGTGGCCAAAGGCATGGAGATGGGGCCGCCCGGCGACGACGAACTGGAGACCATGCGCAGGGTCATGGCCGAGGCCATGGAGGACGGCGCATTCGGCGTCTCCTACGCGCTCATCTATCCGCCCGATGTCTACACCACCACCGATGAGTTGGTCGAAGTCTGCAAGGTCGTGGCCGAGTACAACGGCGTCTACATCACCCACATCCGCAACGAGGGCCAACATCTACAGGAAGCCATGGCCGAGGCCATCGAGATCGGACGTCGTTCGGGCGCGCCGGTGGAGATCTACCACCTCAAGGCCGCAGGGTCAGAGAACTGGCACAAGATCCCTGATGTCATCGAACAGATCAACCAGGCCCGCGCCGAGGGCATCGACATCACCGCCGACATGTATCCCTACGCCGCATCGGGCACCGGCCTGACCGCGGTGCTCCCGCCCTGGTCCATGGCCGACGGCAAACTTTATGACAACTTGAACGATGCAGAGATGTGCGCCAAGATCCGGGCCGAGATGCTCAATCCCTCAGGCGATTGGGAGGCTATGGCCAGCCGCGATCCGTCGACGGTCATGCCCATCGGCTTTGAGCAGCCGGAAAATCAGATCTATGTGGGCAAGCGGCTGACCGAGATCGCAGCTTTGCGCGACGAGGATTGGGTCGAGACAGTCTTTGGTCTGCTGCGCTCGGAGGGTCAACGCATCAGCACCATCTACTTCAGTATGGATGAGGAAAATGTGCGGCTTCAACTCAAGCAGCCCTGGATCAAGATTTCCACCGACGCCGGCGGCTTTGATCCACAATGGGCTGAACCGTTGGGGCCGTATCATCCCCGCTCCTACGGCACCTTCCCACGTGTGCTGGGCAAGTATGTGCGCGAGGAAGGCATCCTGCCGCTGGAAGACGCCGTGCGCAAGATGACCTGGGCTGTGGCATCTCGTCTTGGGCTCAAGGATCGAGGCATCCTGCGTGAGGGCGCCTATGCCGATGTGGTCGTCTTCGACCCGAAAACGATCATTGATCAAGCCACATTTGAACAGCCCCACCAGCTTTCAACCGGCGTGGAACACGTCTGGGTCAACGGAATCCAGGTCGTAGCGGACGGGGAACATACTGGGGCTAAACCGGGTCGGATTGTCGATGGTCCGGGACGGATGGCGGCTGGATCTCCGCAGGGATAAATCCCGCTGCTAACAACGAGAAGCCGGGGAACCCCCTGGGTCCTGCAGCGAGAGCTAAGCGCCTGAGGGCGCTTCTCACTGTTGGCAGCCGGCTTCAGCCGTAGCGTTCAAACAATAGCAAAGCCTTACCCTTGCACGAAGAACAACACCTGCAACCATATAGAAAGAGCGCACCATCGTCTTGGCACTGGGGGGTGCTGGATACCACGCCCCTCGCATTCTATGCTGATTTTGCAGGTGTTGTTGGCCTATTATATCACAGGTTTCAATGACAAGCATCTCCATTATGTCAACAATCTATCTTCTTCCGCCACAGATTTACACGGATAAACAATTGATTTTCACAGATGCTTATAGACATCCAGAGAATCCTCAGAGCCATCTGTGTCCCATCTTTTTTTATCTGTGTAAATCTGTGGCAAAAAAGCCCTTTGCACTCAATCCACGAACAGACATCGAAAAGGCAACCACATGAACCTTGCACCCAAAGAATCAATCAGAGTATCAGGCGATCAGATGTCGGCCTTTGTGTCCGAACTTGGGCTGGCTGCAGGTCTGCCGGCGGATAAGGCCACCCTGCTGGCCGAGTTGCTCACTACCAACGATCTGCGCGGCGTCTTCAGCCATGGCACAGAACAGATCGCCACCTACGCCCGACTGATGCGCGATGGCACGCTCAATAACCAGCCCCAGTTGAATGTTGTGCGCGAGTCGCCGGTCAGCGTGATGGTCGACGGCGACGGCGGGTTGGGCTATTTTCCGGCCTACGAGATGACGGAACATATCATCGACAAGGCCAGTAGCCAGGGCATGGCGGTGGGCATGACGCGCAACCATGGCCACTTCGGCGCCGCCGGCATCTACGCCCGCCTGACGCTGCCCCACGATCTGCTCTGCTTCGTCACGTCCGGGCATCAGCTTTCGCTCAAGCCGGGCCAGCCCATCAACACAGCGGCCGGTGGCTCGCCCATGTCCTTCAGCGCACCGGCCCATGAAGAGACATCGATCCTGGTCGACTTCGGCGCCATGCACGATCTCTACCTGAACGATCCCCACCGTGAGGAGATCGCCCGTCTGGCGCCCGGCCTGGTCTTCCGCTCCATCGGCATGGGCTCGATCTGCCAGAGCTGGGGCGGCTTCCTGGCCGGCGTGCCGTTGGACACGGCGCGTGCCGGGCGCACCTTTAGCGGGGCCGATCAAGGCTCGCTGGTGATGGCCTTCCGCATCGATCTCTTCGCCGATCCGGCCCAATTCAAGCAGGAAGTCGACGAATACGTGCGTGCCGTCCGCCAGTTGGCCCCTTTGGAAGGCTTTGAGCAGAGCTTCGTCGCCGGCGGCGTCGAAGCCGCCAATGAAGCAGCCTTCCGCCGCGATGGAATCCCGGTCGGCCCGCGGCACCGGGAACTGCTGGAAGCTGTGGCTTCCGAGTTTGAAGTGACGCTGCCAGAAGAACTAAACTGAAAGCACAACGGGATCATGAGTTTTGTAGGTCACGCTTGCAGCGTGACAAGGTACACGTACCAGACGGGTTCAGAGGTCACCAGACTCGTCCGACTCCAAGTCGGACCTTCAGAACTCATGTCTTCATAGTGCCTTCAGTTTAGGTAACGGAGAGATGAATATGACGTTCAGTGTCTCAACAAGCGAAGCAAAGGCGAAACTCAGCAGCTTCCTACAACAAGTCGTCAAGAACAGAGAGGAGGTCATCATCCAGAATCGTGGTGCGCCCCAGGCGGTTTTGATACCAGAAATTTAGTCTCTCACCCCTTCACCCCCTCACTCCTTCCCTTCAAGCGGCCGCGCATCAAACACCAACAAACTGACCGCGCTACCGCCACGCTGCACGATGCCGGTAACCACGATCAGCGGATGGTTGCGCAGCACGTCGCGCAGTCGGTCGTAGACATTGGGCTTGACCACCAGATCGAGCAGACCGCTCTCATCCTCCAACGATATGAAGAGAATGCCCTTGGCCGTACTGGGGCGCTGGCGCACGGCCACCAGTCCAGCCACCTGCAAGCGTTCGCCGGGCCGCGCCTGCTTCACCTGCCAAGTACTGCGCACGTTCTGTTTGCGCAAGACCTCCCGATAGTGGACAAACAGTTGTCGCTCCGGTGACAATCCCAGCAACTCATATTCCCAAGCGGTCTGTTCCGGCGCATCCAGTGCTGGGAGGGCAACCGGTTGAGTAGGGAGATTCAGTTCAAACTCATCGGGGCGGTAGTCCATATCGCCCAGTTGCCAGAGTAGATCACGACGCTTGCCAAAAGCGTCCAACGCGCCGCCACGAATGAGATTGGCGATGATGTCGGGATGCAGTCGCGTGCGCCGGCAGAGATCGGCCAGATCTTTGAAGGGCTGCTCATTTCGGGCAGCCTCAATGGCTGTCCACGCCTGCCGCCCCAGACTCTGGACGGTTGCCAACCCCACACGCAGCGCCAAACGCCCGCGCTCATCACGTTCGATGGCGTAGTCCCACAGGCTACGGTTGATCTCCGGCGGCAGTAGGTCGACGCCGTGGCGCCTTGCGTCGCCCGCGATCACTTCCGGCGAGTAGAAGCCCATAGGCTGCGAGTTGAAGATGGCGCAGTAGAAGGCCGCGGTGTGGTGCTGCTTGAGGTAGAGCGTCTGGTAGGCGATCAGGGCAAAGCTAGCCGCATGCGACTTGCAGAAGCCGTAGCCGGCAAAGCCTGACAGCTGAGTGAAGATCGGCTCGGCCACGGCGAAATCGATGCCGCGGGCCTGCGCGCCCTGAATGAAGCGCAAACGCAGCGCTGCCATGGCCTCGTCCGAGCGGCTGCGCGACAGCGCCCGGCGCAGCATGTCGGCCTCGCCCGGAGAGAAACCGGCCGCCTCCACCGCCACGCGGATGGCCTGCTCCTGGAAGAGCAGCACGCCCAGCGTCTCGGCCAGCGCCGGCTCAAGGCTGGGATGGAGAAAGCTGACCGGCTCAAGGCCCTCGCGCCGCCGCAGGTAGGGATGGACCGCGCCGCCCTGGATGGGACCGGGACGTACGATGGCGACCTCCACGATGATGTCCTCAAAGCAGGTTGGCTTGAGACGTGGCAGCATCTGTTGCTGCGCCCGGCTTTCCACTTGAAACGCGCCCACCGTATCGCCGCGCTGCAGCATCTCGTAGATGGCCGGATCATTGAGCGGAACGGCGTCCAGATCGAGACGCTGCCCTTCAACCTCTTCCACATAGTCCAGCGCCCTAGTGATCAGCCCTAACGTACGCAAGCCGAGCAGATCGATCTTGATCAATCCCGCATCCTCAACGCTCTCTTTGTCCCACTGGCAGACCACGCGACCGGGCATGGTCGCCGGCTCCAGCGGCACGATCTCATCCAGCGGCAGGCCGGTGATCAACATGCCGCCGCTGTGGATGGAGAGATGACGCGGACAACCCTCAATCCGGCGCAGAAGATCGGCTAGCAGCGCCAACGGATGTATGGCAACTGCAGTTTTTTCGGATGCGGCTTCGCTCGGCTCGTCTTGTCCCATCTGAGCCAGAATCTGCTCGGCAGCCACAGCCGGTGAGCGGGTGTCGATGCTGCCGGCCAGCCGGTCAATGACCGCATTGGGAAACCCCAATGCCTTGCTCAGATCGCGGACGGCGCTGCGTGCTCGATAGGTCACGACGTTACAGACCATGGCCGTATGCGCACGTCCATAACGCCGATAGACATACTGGATCACCGCCTCCCGTCCATCGATTCTCAGGGCATCGATTCTTGGGGCATCACCGTTCGGGACACCAAAATCTGCAGACCCGCAACCTGTCATTCTGAGTGGGTCAACACAGTCACTCTCGTCCTGGCAAAACACCAACGAAGAATCTCGCGTGACTCCAGAGCGTGAGATTCTAGATTCTGACGTCTCGAATCCCCCAGCATCCAACTCAAGACCGGTGGCAAAGTCGATGTCGATGTCCGGCGTAGTAAACTTGTCGCGACTGAGAAAGCGCTCGAAGAGCAGGTTATGCTGCAATGGATCAATGCTGGTGATGCCCAGCAGATAGGCGACAATGGAGTTGGCCGCCGAACCCCGCCCCTGGCAACGCACGCCGATCTCTTTGGCATAGCGCACAATGTCCCAAACGATGAGAAAATAGCCTGCCAACCCGGCTTGCTCGATGATGTCCAACTCATGGGCAAGTTGTGTGAGCACAGCCGGTTTCAGGTGGGGATAGCGCCTGGGGAGGCTTTCATGACAGAGCTGATAGAGATAGGCGAAGACCGAATCATCATAGCCGGCATGAGGGGAATGCCAATCATCCGGGAGCGCAAACTCAGGCAGCCTCCGGTCGGAAAAGTCGAGTGAAGCCCGGCAACGCTCGGAAATGGCGACGCTATTGGCCAATGCCTGATTGGCGATAGCCTTGGGATAGCCACGAAAACGTCGCGTCATCTCATCCGGCGAGGCCAGGGCAAAAGCACTGTTGGCCGGCAGATGACCGGCACGTTGAGCCTCTGCCAGCGTCTCATTGTGGCGAGTGGCAACCAGGGCATCGTGCAACGGCTTGTCGGCATTGGCAGCGTAGTGGACGTTGTTGGTGGCCACCAGAGGTAGCTCGAACGCCTGGGCAATGGCAACAAGCTGTCGGTTGAGTCGTTGGTCGTCGGGCAGATAGTGATGCTGGATCTCAATGTAGAGATGATCGCGCTCAAAGATGCCTGCCAAGCGCTCGACAGCCGCATGGGCCCCCCGATCATCACCCTTCAGCAATGACGCCGCCACGGCCCCCTGTCGACAGCCACTGAGCGCAATCAACCCGTCAGAAAGTTCAGCCAACCGCACATAGGCAAGCGACGGCTCAACCTTGCCAGGCCAGTTATCCAGATCGAAAGCAGCCTCTCCTATTTTTCCTCCGTGCCCCTCTGTGCCTCCTCCGTGCCTCCGTGGTGAATGCCCTTCAACAACATCCAACCGCGCCCTAGTCACAAGTCTACAAAGGTTAGCATAGCCGGCCTGGGTCTCGGCCAGCAGCGTGAGGTGATGACCATCCTCCAGCGTCACCTCGGCCCCGATCACGGCGTGGAGGCCGGCGGCCCGAGCAGCGATCCAAAAACGCACCGCGCCTGCCAGGCTATCATGGTCGGTCAATGCCAGCCCAGCTAGCCCCAAAGCCTGGGCCTGTTGCACCAATACCTCCGGCGAAGACGCACCGTCGAGCAAGGAGAAGTAGCTGTGGGTATGGAGTTCGGCATAATCAGTCATACAACTTCGCCAAAAACCAATCCTCAGCCAACAGATCCCGGTAGATCACGCACAACAGCCCCGTTGTCGTGGTAATAGCCAAGTAGTCTCGCCAGACACGACCCTCCTCGCTCCACCAATCGTTGTCAACCTGCCAGCGCTGCTGGATCTGGTGCAGGCGATAGGGCTGCCCTTGCCAGACAAACCCGACCGGGCGCCCCTCCTCATCGGTATTAACCTGGATGGGTTCGCCGTCCGGCCAGAGGCGCGTCACGCTAACGGATGCAGTTGTGCACGCCGTTCGGAAACGACGTGCTGAGCGTCAATCAGTCGACCACGAAAGAAGACCGCGCCATAGCGTTTGTCCAGGCCGGCCGCCAGCGCCTCCATGGCCGCGGCCTGTGGCGTCTCCTCGGCGAAGAGGGTCAGCTGCTGAACGGGCAGTTCGCCCGCTTCCAGCATGGAGATGCGTGCAAAGCTCAGTTCGGCCGGCCAGGAGAGCGCGGCCAACCGATTGCGCAGACTGGCCGATAGACGCGCCTCGTCGCCGGCCGCATCGACAAAGAGCAGTTCAAGATCGCGGCGTTCACCGTCGACGAAATAGAGATGCAAGTGCAGACGTCGAATGCCCTGAAGCCGTTCGGCCAAAGTCTGTTGCAGCGGACGCAGAGTATCCAGCAACGCCTGCATGATCAGATCCAGCCGCGCGATTGGGCGGATCGATATCGATTTCGATCATCTCGAAGGCGGAAGAGAGACCGTTGATCACCGGCCGGTCATCCTGGCCCTGCGCCCAGCGTTTGGCCAGCTTGCCGGCCTGTCCAAACCGCTGCCAGAGCGCGGCAGTCGGCAGTTTGGCAAACTGGCCCAGCGTACGAATGCCCAGCCAATGCAGTTGCTGCAACGATTGGGGCGGCAACGGTAATAGCGTGATGGAGAGATCGGACAAGAAGGCCACCTCCTGCGGCTTGTCGACCAAACGCATATGGCCCGGCTGCACGGAGAGGGCGGCTACACGAGCGGTGAACTTTCCCGAATCCCAGCCCAGGGACGGCTGAAGATCGGCGCCGATGTTCTGACGCAACCGCTTGCCCAGATCGGCGGCCAACGGTTGGACATCGCTAGAAAGGGTGGCAATAGGTTGCAGATCCAGATAGGCCATGCCCCATCCCTGCGGCTCCACCGGCAGTTGCCAGTCAACAAGCGCGTCCTCAAAGCGGGCCTGCTCGTCCTGGCCATCGGCCATATCCAGCGGGTGCAGCAGCAGATCCGGGCAGCGGATCTCGGCCTGTCGTGGCCGCATCTGCAAACGCACACCATCAACACGAGCCGCGCCCGACACGGCACAGACCCGTTCGTCGTGGCCCAACAACGCTAACGGCCGGTCACCCCACTCAGGATGATGACGTACTGTTAGATTGATGAGAAAGTCGGGAACCCGACAACAGAGTACGCTCATGGGAAGGTTTAGTCACCACAGAGATTTCACCACAGAGATTTCACCACAGAGGCACAGAGAGTTATTTTTTCTCTGTGGCCTCTGTGTTCCCTTTGTGCCTCTGTGGTGAAATCTATTACCAGGTCGAATGGGCCTGCACTGTACCGTTGAAGCGAATCTTGATCGGTGCGACAGGCTGTCCTTGAGCCCATCGGCTGCGTAAGACGCGTGCCTGGGCTTGATAGCCGACCAGATCACCGTCCTGCCGCAGCCAGCGCTCCCGCCGGCACTCTACATGCAACGACGAGCGCTGGATGACCGGCCAATTTCGACTCATCAGCCAGCCGGTGAGCGCCCACCGGTTCCAGGGCGGGGCCGGATCGTCGATGAAGAGCAAGGCAGCGCCGGCCTCGCGCAGGGCATGGTCCACCAGACCCAAAGTCGCATTGAGCCGGCGAGCGGTCGGACGATCGGCCATCAGCTCGACCAGGCTGTCGACCAGCACAAACCGCAACTGGCGACTGCGCAGCAGATCGACCAGCAGATCGACCACGCCGGGACCTGGCGACGGCCGTGCGATTAACAGATGGTCCAGATCAACACCGCAGCGCACTAGATAGTCAGGGTCGCTCTGGCGGGTCAGATCCAGAATGGCGACCTGCTCGTCTCGGCTTCGCTGCTGAGCCCCGGCCAGCGCCTTAAAAGCCAGCGTCAACTTGCCGGAAGTGGTTTGTCCGCTGAAGATGGTGGTCGCCCCCAATGGAACGCCGCCGCAACCGGTAATGGCGTCCAGCGCACTGAAGCCGGTCGGAATATGGGGCCATTGGCGCATGACGGCAGTCTCTGTGCCACGATGCAGAGCCCGGGGACCGTATTGTTTTTGGATGGCTGCGACGGTGTTTTCAAGGTCACGACGCTTTGTTCTTGGCTTGGGCATGTCTGTCTGTTTTCACCGTTGACGTCGCCTCACCCTGCCGGGGCGCCTCAAGCGCCCGGCGGTCCCTCTCCAATTTTTGGAGAGGGACGCGTAATCTATGAGGCCCAGGATGCACCGCAGGGTGAGTCGATGTTCCGACGTGTCAACCCCCTGATCCGGTTGAACCACATCAATGTTCGATTTTGTGTACAGTTATCGGCAAAGGAATCGATGTAGTCAGCGAAGATGAACAGAAGAATACAGAACAAATGTTCTAATGTCAAATAGAAGGATTTCGTACGGAGATGTAAGGATCGTTGATTCTGTGGGAATCTCGTTTCCGGCGGTTCAGTCAACCTCTTCGATCGAAAATAGAACTGTAAAGACCGATCCCCGGCCTAATTCGCTCTCGACGCTGATGGCGCCTCCGTTGCGTTCGACCAGCGTCTTGATGAGCGAGAGGCCCAAACCGGCGCCGCTGCCGACGCCAAAGCCGGTCTCCTGGCGACTACGCGCCTTGTCGACCCGGTAGAATTGTCCAAAAATTTGCGGCAATTCATCAGTGGGTATCCCAGGGCCCGTATCCTCAACACGCAGACGGCAATGCTGGGAAGAGATATCTGCTTTCAGACCGATCGTACCGCCGGGCGGCGTATACTTGATAGCATTATCTAGTAGATTCAAGACAATGGTTTCGATCTGATCCGGCCATACATGCAGCAGAGGCAATGTCTCCGGGATGCTGACGTCGAACGTCTGCCGGCTCTGCTCCACGCGCAGTTGGATTGAGTTGGCGATAGAGTGTAAAAGGGGTGCAAGATCGACACCTTCCGTAGCCGGCTTGCGGTCCAAGGAGTCAAGACGCGACAGATCCAGCAATGTATTGGCGAGCCGGCTCAATCGGTCAGCCTCGCTATCGATCTCTTCAATATAGCGCCGGGTCAAGGCTAGATCTTCTTCGGATTGCTCTCCGTCCGCCAGGTCGATCAGCGCCTCGCTACGCAGCTTGATATTGGTCAAGGGCGTGCGCAATTCATGACTGGCGTTGGCAATGAAGAGGCGCTGTCCCTGGACCAGCCGCTGCAATCGCTCCACCATATCATTGAAGGCAATGGCGACTGTGCCGATCTCATCCGGGGTCATTACTCTCGTTCGTTGGTCAAAGTTTCCCTCACCGACCGCGTGAGCAGTCTCTTCCAAGCTACGCAACGGACGCACAAGGTAGCGGCTGAGCCAGACAGCCAGGACCATGACAAGCAGCGTCGCGCCCAAGGTGGCGACAATCAAGCTGGCAAGCATGTTGCGAATGGGTTCGAGCACTTCCGACATCGGCCTGGCCAGACGCACCACGCCGAGCAAATTGTTGCCGAGTTGGATCGGCGCCGCTGCATAAAGCGTTCTTTCATCGGTGAACTCGTCCGAACGGATATCGTGTTGCTCCGAAAACTGCAGCGCTGCCTCCACCTCGGGCATAGTCGCCTGGTTGGAAACTTGATCCGATGGATGATGGCTGTCGGCGACGACGGCCCCACTGGCATCGAGGATGGTCACCCGGCTTTCGGCGTCATCGGCATACCATTCCACCAATTGTTGAACCCGCGTCGAAGTTTGAACCACTTGGCTGATAGTGGCCGCCTCGGCAGAACCTTCGTTTTCCGATTCCCCTCCACCGCCCTGCTCATGGTCTTCATCTTTGTGGTCATCTTCTCCGTGGTCCTCGTCGTCTTCTTCGTCTACGTCTTCGTCATCTTCTTCATATCTCTCAAACTCGGCGGCGTACCCGCTGAGTGGATCTTCCAGTGCATTGGCGATCAAAAAAGACTCAATCTCAAGATCGTGTTCGGCCTGGTTCAGTTGCGTCTCATAAACGACATCCAACACGTAGAGCATGAGCAATGTCAGGACGGCCAGAAAGAGCAGGCCGAAGGCCAGCATCAACCGATATTGGAGGCGGCGTTGCCAAAACCAGCGTGCCCGTTGCGGTTCTTGGGGGGATGTGGACGTTTCAGTCATTGGAGGCAATCTCGTCCGGGGTCACAAGTCGGTAGCCGACACCGCGTGTGGTCAGGATCATCTGCGGTGTGCCGGCGTTCTTTTCCAGCTTTTCACGCAGCCAGCGGATGTGTACATCGAGCGTTCGTGGATCACCGATCCATTCTTCACCCCAGACCTGATCGATCAACATCTGGCGATTGACCACAGCGCCGTCGGCGTTTAGCAATGCAATCAGCAAGGCATATTCGCGTTGTGACAGATGCACCGGTTCATCATTGTTCACCACCAGATAGCGACGTCGGTCGATAGAAATGTGGCCAAGGCGGACGATGGATTGTTCGCCATCGCCTTCTGATTTCTCGGAGACCGGCGTTGAGTCGATGGCCGCCCGTCGCAGGTTGGCACGGATACGCGCAATCAACTCACGCGTGCTAAACGGTTTGGTAACATAGTCATCGGCCCCCAACTCAAGCCCCAACACACGGTCAAACTCATCGTCGCGTGCGGTGAGCATCAAGATCGGGACATGGCTCTGACCACGGATTTCACGGCAGACATCCCATCCGTTCAGCTTGGGCATCATGACATCGAGTAGCACCAGGTCCGGCGAGCATTCTTCAAAGCGGCTGAGCGCCTCTTCACCGTCAAACGCTGTTACCACATCATAGCCCTCGCGCCTCAATTGGTGCTCCAGCGCATCGACAATCATGGGATCGTCATCAGCCAACAGTATTTTTTCAGAGCCCATAGAGCCTACAATCTTCTGGATGTTCGAGACTTTGATTCATCGCTCACAAAAGAACAAGAGATGTGTCAGGCAGAGTAAGTCATCTTGGCGGTAGCAGCAAATGAATGCGGGACAATCCCGTGGCAAATCATCTGCTTTTCTGACATCCACCCGGCTGCCCTACTGTGTCGCTCGACCAAGTTGCTTTCTGCGACCCTTGACGGTCAATATCCGATACCATGTGGCAAAGAGAATGGTTGCCGCCGTCCCAACGTAGATCCACTGCATCGTGGCAGTGCCGCTGTCCGTTCCACTTTGCACGCCATGGACCAACGCCAGCAGATAGGCGACATATGACACATAGTGAAACGAACGCCATCGCTTTGGCCCAATGCGGTGGCGGATATAGAAGCTGGCGACCAGCGCGATCATCAGATAGAAGGCCAATACGCCCAATCCCGTCCAAAACGGTTCGTATGGACTGGTGAAGGGAAGCAGAAGATGCCAAACGCTGAACTGGATGTATGAGTCGCCAAGCAGGACCGCCGCATGCAAGGCGGTGAAAACCAGAGCCAACAAGGGCAAGAACTCGTGGAGATCGTAGATCAGCTTGGCCCGTATCACCCCTTTGGCCATCTTGCTGCTCATGGTGACGCCCCAAAAGACGGCCATCCAAAGCAGAAGATAGGCCAGGATTCCGCCGGCACGCGCCACATACCAATAGGCCGGAGTTGCCTCGGCCAAGGGGATTCCCATGGCCTGGGCCTCTTCCGCCATCGCCTGACCGGTCTGAACTGCCAGGCCGGCCAATCCAAACTGCCCAAACTGTATCGCCTGAAACAATGCCAATGCACCGGCAATTCCCGCAACTGCACCTAAGGCCAGGGCAGTTAGATCACTGCCTTTGAAGATTCTTGTCCCTGTTGTCACTGTCTTCTCCCATTTCCGGAATTTTACTCATGACTCCGCTGCAAAAAGTCCTTTCTTGACACGAATGGTCACGAATTGCCTCGTCGCCCCAGAGGGAAGATTCGTGAAAATTTGTGTGAATTCATGTCCGGATCCGCTTTGGCAGTAAAGTCATTCGGGTGTATTCAAAATCAATTGGGTGTGTTCAAAATCAGTTGGAAGGAGGCGTAGGCTGAGCTTGTCGAAGCCGGGTCGACCCGCCTACGCCTTCGATAGGCTCAGGCTGCGGCTACCCGAGTGCTCAACCCGTTTTGAACACACCCAAATCAATTGAAGTGATCCTCCGGGAGGGGAATAACAGCAAACTGGTATTGCGCAGTGCTCCTCCCGGAGGGCCTTTGGACGCTCAACTCATTTTGTTTGCGCAGCAGGCGCCATGCGCCAACACACCCAAGTCATTCATTGTCCATAAACAACGTGGCTGCTCAGAGCACCATGTGATAGAAGCTACGATCCGCCACTCGTCTTTCCGTCGTTTTGGCTGCTACCACCGCCGCCATTGTTGTTGTTGTTGTTATTGTTGCTGCTCGATGGAGGTGGGGGTGGCGGTGGTTCCGGCATGGCAGGCATTGCCGGTAGCGGGGCCAAGGTCGGCAATGGATTCAGCGCGGGTAGCGCGGGGACTATGACATTGTTGTTCAAAGGCATGGCCGCTTCTGTCTGTTGACCCGGCGCCTCGCCCGCCGAATTGTCCTCAAAGATTGGATTGAGAGGCATCAATGTGGGAATGGGTTGGAACGTGGGTAAGGGCACTATCGTGGGCCACATTGATGCAGTCGGCGCCAGCACAGCCAGGTTCGGTTCAGGTTCTTGTGCATTGGCCGAGGATGCCTCCCTGTGGCCGATACCATTCCAAACGCCCAAGAGCGCCGTGAAAGAGAGCATGGTCACGCCGACTTTGGCTGAGCGTGTGAAGGTTGCGGCATTTTGTTTCGGTTGGTTGGTCATAGGATTCACCTTGGTTGTTCGATTTTTTGTGCTTCCAGATAGGCTTCAAATCCAGGCGTGCAGAGCATTTGGCGGTTCCTTGTGTAGAGCAACGCCTCGGCGTCCGGCCAATCTTCGACGAAGGCCAAACCGCCTTGGGGGCCGAGGATCAGTGCTGTCTTGGCCAGCACCTCAGCGACCACAGTGCGATCGGCGATGACAGTCGCTGAGAGCACATCCGTCTCAGCAGCATCGCCTCTTCTAGGATCAATCAGGTGGTGGACTCGCCGATTGCCATGACGCCAAGATCGTTTGACGATTGTGGAGGTAGCAAGGGCCCGATCTCGAATTCGAACCCGTGCGATCTGTGCATCCGACGCCAGCGGATCCTCGATCTCCACAACCCAGCCGTCGGGATGATCCGGCGCTCCCCCGGCGTAGATATCACCACCGGCATTGAGAAAGAAGGGGCCTTCCCCGTGAAGCAGGTCCGCTGCTCGATCGACGGTCCACCCCTTGCCCATGCCGCCCAGATCGAGGCGCATGCCAACCGGTCGAGAAACGGTCATGGCCAGTCGATCCAGGAGAACCGCCCGGAAGCTATGTTCGCCGGGTCCGGTTTCACTAGACAGACCATCCAATGGTCCAAGATTTGCAATCGACGCTTCGATCTTCTCGAAACTACGGTCGTAGCCCAATCGCTCCAGAATGGGCAGTATGGCCGGGTCATAGAGTCCCCCGGTCCGACGGGCGAACCAGAGTGCCTGTTCCAGGGCATTGAAGAGGTCGGAGCTGACTCGGCAGGTTTTTGCCCTGTTCCGATTGAGCCGAGACAGGTCGCTCTCCGGTAGGAAACGAGAGAGAATCTGTTCGTTTCTGGCAAAGAGCCGCTCAACGTAGCGCACCAGGCCGGCGTTGTTGCTGAACTGCCAGAGATAAACGGACGTGTTCATGGCTGAGAAGGCGCGGGTATGCCACTGAGGCTGAATTGTCGCTCGTCGAGGCAGGTCGGCCGTCTCGACCAGGTGATCACTAGTCGTCATCGTCGTCATCGTCTTCACCGTGTTCGTCGCCTTCATGTTCATCATCATCGTCATGATCATCATCATCGTCATGTTCGCGGTGATCATTCTCGTCGGAACCATTCGGTTGACCGCCGCCGGAGCCGCTGCTGTATGTGTCTTGCTGGACGGTCTGCTGCACGGCTAGCTGATCGTAGGCTGCCTGCAGCTGGACGAGGGCAGCGTCAAGTTGCTGTTGCATTTGACTGTCACGGGTCTGCAACTGGGCCAGGTGTTGTTGGTACTCGGCCTCGTTCTGCTGCATCCTCGATTGGGTGATGGAGGAGAGTCCGTCCAGGGCGCCGATGTCATTCGTCGTCTCCTTGACAGCCTGTTCCACTTCCGCCAGCGCCTCCTGTAGGCGCGCCAATTCAGCTTGATAGATGCTGTCCTGTTCGGTTACGCTGCTCTGCAGAGAGCGTACGCTGGGTCAACAACATCGCTTCGCGTTGGCGGTAGATTTCGTCTGCCTGGGAAGCGATCCCGGTTACGTAAACAGATGCTGCAGATTCAGGTTCATCTATTGACTCAGGCGATTGCGCACCAAGGGCAACCGGCCAGTTGGTGGTGACGTTGAAGGCCATTGCAGCCAACACGAGTACTACCGCGGTAAGAAAACCCGCCAATATCATCGCGCTTTTGCGTACCATCGCGTTCTCCTTTGGATTGGATCGACACCTTCAGAATGCTCAGTTGTGCCGGATGTTGGCACTGTGCTATTGGCCAAGTGCTTGTTGCGCCTCAACGAGCTTGGCCTGCACCTCTGTCAGTTGCGCCACCATCTGGTTGTATCTCAGGTTGTAACTGCGCTCTGTTTCTTGGCGTCGGGTCAAAAAGACCCCCTGCCGTTCACTGAGTGCCTGGTTGAACTGCGTCAACTGTCCCTCGGCGGCCACTTCCTGGGCGTTGAGACCCTCAAGATGTGAGCGGCCAGCGGCCAATGCCTGCGTCAGTGCCTCGATCTGCAAATCATAGGTCATTCGTCTTTCCTCCAACGTGGCACTCAGGTCAAGCATTTGCTGACGGTAGACGGCCTCTCGTTCAGAAAAGTCCTTCTCCATCTGCGCCAGGTCAATCTGCGGAATGGCGTCGAGCGGTTGGGCGCTGACCGGCTTCGTATCGGCCTTCATCGTCACGAAAACGGCCATGGTCAAGACGGCAAAAACGATGCTCGCCAGAATTCCAGCTTTCCTTGGGCTCATTTCAGTACTCCTTTGCATTGTCGTAGCCTGTTCTCTGAGGGATTATTTGACCAGGCCCGTTCCTCTTATCATCTTCCGGACGACGCAACAGAACCATCTAGCAGCTTGTCGGAGAGAAAGCTAGTAGGTCACGGATGACGCTGATTTAGCGGATGTCCACGGATCAAATCGGAAAATCAGCGAGAATCCGTCATATCCGTGTCATCTGTGTCCCATTTTTTCGTCACTCCGACAGCCTGCTAGCCCGGAAGAGTCACTACTGACTTTGACTATAGTCCATTCGCGGACAGCTGTGGTTAGGCGCGTCCTAGAAGCGTGTTAAGAACACGTTATGATAAAAATGGAAGATGGGGAAAGGGGTACTCCGATTTTTCCGAATCGTCCAGCGGATTTGAGGGAAAAGGCGTCGAGGAAGACCAAATTTGAGGACGCGAAGGGATCATGAGTGTCGAAACTCATGATCTCGCAATCGTGTCAGTCTTGATGCAGCGGTCTAGGAGCCTGTCGGAGAGAACGCTGATAGACCGCGGATTAGGCGGATTAGGCCGATAATATCAGATAAAATCAGGCTTTTTCCGCCTAATCCGCCGCATCCGCGGTCTATTTCTTGGTCTCTCCGACAGACTGCTAGTCGGAGGACGGACGCTTCTCCCGAACCAGATAGAGTCCAACCACGCCCATGGCGGCCATGGCGGACCAGAAGAGGAAGGGCAGGCTCGGGTCAAAGCGGGCCAGGCTGTTGCCCAGCGGGGGCGCGATCACGCCGCCGAACATGGAGAAGCCCAGGATCATACCGGTGGCCGTGCCCGCGAAGAGCGAACCGACGCCCTTCAACTCGATGATCAAGGTCATGAGCACGGCCATGAAGCCGTCGCGCACCATGCCGGCCAGGATGACGGCGATCCACACAGCTGCACCCTGGACAACTGACAGCAGCCCGATGCCGGTCATGATCATGCACCCGGCCACGATCAACACCTTGCGTCGCTGGCCCAGCCGGTCGGAGAGAATGGCAATCGGGATGGTGCAGAGCATGCTCGCGGCGTGGAAGGTGGCCAGTGCACCGTCGGCTGCGGCGTCCGGCCATCCGATACCGCGCAAGTAGAGCGGCAAGTAGCCCAAAGCGCCCTGAATGCAGCCGCCGATGCCGATCATGGCCAATCCCAGAAACCAGATATTGCGCACGCGTGCAACATGAAAGAGACTCTCGCGTAATGAACGTGAGGTAGCCGGTCTGCTCTGCACACCTTCGTGTAGCGGCCCGGGTCGAGTGAAGGTCCAGAAAAACCCCATCACGATGGCAATCAACGCATAGAAAAAGATAACGTTGCGCCAGCCGCCCAACAGCGGCGAAAGCACCGTTGCCGCCAACATCGAACCCAGCATGAATCCGGCGGCCATGCCCATAGAAACAGAGCCGTTGGCCAGGCCCAAATGACGCCCTGAAAACCAGATGCCGCAGGTCTTGTGCACATTGGTCGGAATCGACGAGAGGGCCAGGCCGGCGATGAAGACTGTTATGGAAAGCGTCACGAAATCAATTGCGAAACCTCGCAGCGCACCGGTCACGCCGGCCAAAAAGCAGGCGATCATCAGGGCGCGTTTGGCGCCGATGCGATCGCCGATGATGCCGCCGACCAAGGCCATGACGATGCCGATCATCGAACTCAAACCCCAGACCGTGCCGATTTGCACGAGGTTCAGGTTCAGATCGGTCGATATCTCGTTGAAGAGTACGGGCAACGACATGTTTGGCATGCCCATGACCAGCGTATGGGTGAGGGTGGCCAGGACCAGAACGTACCATTTGTAGTTGGAGGCGATGCCGGGCGATGGAGGAGCGGAGGCAGGGACGCCATCAGGCGTAAGTTGGGTTTGACTGTTCACAGTATGCCGTCGTATTCGCTGTTAGAATTCGCTGATGGTACGCGATTATTGGAAAATGATCGGTCAATCAATGATTACTATGATCAGTCACGACCATCACTCTAGGCAAATGACAGCAATCAGAGAGCTGAGCATATCGGGCTGACTTTCGTTGCTTACTCCGAAATTGCCGGCGACCAGAGTGTAAGTCAGCCAGCATTCCGGGATTGAGCCAGGCGATGTCGCCGCATGGCAGGCCGTATGCCGGCTCATTCCCGGAATGCTGTGAACCGGCCTCCAGCGTGAATTGCCGCCCCAACCAGCAAAGACGATATTTTTTGCACATGATGTTTTTTTCGTCCATATCGTGTAAGATAATCAATGACTTCAACCATTTCGTGGCCAATCCACCAGGAACCCTTATGTCAACCGCACAGTCGAACCATTTTTCACAGACCTCCCGCTTTTTCATTACCATGGCGGCCATCGGGATCTCTGTGTTTTTCTTGCGCGAATTTAGCGATCTCGTCAACGCCTTCTTCCTGGCCCAGCTAATTGTACTTACCGCCAGCCCGGTGATGTACTGGCTGCGTCAGCGCAACATGCCGCCCTCGCTGAGTATTCTGGCAGGCCTGGTCCTAACGCTCTCTGTAACAATGTTCATCGCTTTTTTCATCTTCCTCTCTGTGATCAGAATGATCCAGTTGTTGCCGGTCTTTGTCAGCGGATTGGAGCAGTTCCTCGGATCTGCCGATAGAATCGGTCAGCAGTATAGTGGGCAATTCGGTGAGTTGATTGAGCAGATCGATCCTGCCCACTTGGCTCAGATAGCGGGCAATTTTTTGCAGAGGATTTTGCAGAGTGTCTCTGTCTTTGGGCTCATGATGCTGATCCTGTTCTTTATGGTCATCGAAGCAGTGATCTTCCCGGACAAGGTGAGTTACCAGATGAAGTCGGGCAACCCACGGTTCAATCGCCTGTTCGGCTTCACAGACAACATGCGCCAGTACGTAGGGATCACCTCGTTGCTCGGACTAGGAGGCGGCATCGTCGCAACGATTGCGCTTTTGTTCATCGGCGTCGAATTTGCCGTACTCTGGGGCGTGCTCTACTTTGTGATGAATTTTGTGCCGATGATCGGTTTTTGGATCGCCATGATTCCGCCGTTGCTGCTTGCCCTAGCCAACCTTGGCTTTGGCCCGGCGCTTCTTGTCTTCCTGGTCTACGCAATCGATGAGTTTCATCATCAACCAGGGGTCTGAGACCAGCGATGCTCAAAGACGGTGTCGATCTGTCGCCCCTCTGGTCGATCTTGTCGCTGGTCGTTTGGAGTTCCATCCTCGGCGCGCCCGGACTGATCATCGGCATTCCGCTCACCATCGCCATCAAGGTATTGATACTAGAAAACGACGACGAAAATCGCTGGGTTTCGGAGATGATTAGTTCCACTGCCGGCCCTGAGGATGAGTGACCCGCAGACAACTTAGCGGTTTGAACGTCCGGGAGGTGGCCAGAACCAATTCGTTCAGCCAAACTTTCGTGACCAGCTCCCGGAGGTTATTTGCGGACACTCACTTAAGTAAGAATCTGTCAGTTGTGCGAAAAAGTGCCGGGGACTTAGGCAACAGAGCGAGTGAGTTGACCCTGATTTCGAGGTTTCAGCATCGGGAAGTCCCCGGCACTTTCTATAACGACTTAGGCCGCTGCAAGAAATTGAATCCCTGTTTGATAATGCTTGCGCAGCGGCTTGCAGGCCGTCAAATAGGGATTCGATTTCTTTGAACGGCCTTACAGACTTCTACTTAATAGACCGGTTGCCTGTAAACGCAGACAGCGCATATCGATTCCTGGGACGCCGGGAAGCCAGTAGGCCGAATGGGGGATAGTCGCATCCCCCATTCGGCCTATTTTTTCTACATCCTTCGTGCAATCATCGCCTCCTTCTCCAGTATTCTCATCGTTCCCTCTCGCGCAGTACATCCAAAATCCTCTGCTTGACCAGCCCAAACATCATCAACAAGCCTAATGTGCAGACTCTTCTGACATGCTACCATTTAGCGGTGACAGACGTCTTGCTCGCTATACGGAATTCTGAACGGGTGAACGGATAATTCGTATCATAATAGGTTCCGTAAGGTCCGGTGCGTATACTAAATATGTACCTGTAGATCTGTGAGCTTGTCGTTTCCGGCGCACATAGCGTGACAAGTAATCGCCAATCCTACAATACAGCCGTCTCCGAATGGCAAAGCGCTGGTGACCTTGCAGCATCAAGTTTTGACCATAGTTTTTCTGGCGGACACCGACATATTCGCCGCTATCCTGTAAGGCCTCCGTAAGAAAACACCCTTTCGGATAGATTTAGTTCGAAAAAGAGAGAAAAAATGGGAACGGGGATTCCAATTCTCTTAGTGCGGTTAAGTTACGCTGAATACACACATCGTCCACTCCATCGACATAACTGCAGATTACCCCACACCTTGCTGCACAGACGCAATCGGCGTTTGATGCCGAGGCCCTAAGATCGCCACCTTTGCTGAGCGAGGCGGGAAATGCTCACCCATTGGCGATGAAAGGAGCTAGATATGAAAACCCTTATCAATACCAATGCTTACTTAAGAATCGCCTCAGACCTAAAGAGATTGCCTCTCCTTAGCGGCCTGTCGAGATCATATTCATATTGCTACTGCCGGTGAATGATCAGCGCAGACAGTTGACAATCCGGATCTGAAAGCAGGCTGCGGTCTAGACATCGTCCTTGTGTTTGGATGCATCCCTTTTGGTTCTGGCTTGTCCAGGTTAGGAGAACAGTATAATGAAAACGTCCAAGAGAAATGTCATGCTCACAGGCCACCGATCGCTCTCCACGATAGCGCTTATCGTGACAGTGGTACTGGGTTTGATTTCAAGTCAAGTCGCGTATGCGGCTGCACCTCCGATCCAGACTTACTTCGTCCCTATGCCGGAAGACGACCTGATCGCTGAATTCGAAGCCATAAATTCCGGTGATGTAACCCAAAACGGTTATGTCCGCTCGCTGATCTCGATCGCCGTAGCTGCCCCAGGCACGGTGATCTATTACGATCACTGGGAGGATGGCTACGAGGTCGATGTAACCAACCTGCCCCCCGGCAGCACAACATCGGTTTGGGGCGACTCCAACACCGCCAACAACGTTCCAGTTCCCTCCCTTGCAGGCTTCATCACGGGAATCCCTGCAAGTGACAGCTTCAGCGGCGGCGAGTCGATCATTCTCGAGAATCCCGTTGACGTGCCTCGCGACAGCAATGTATTTCGCTTCGATGGTTCCGACCGTATCCTTGTGTCCTTTCCCGTGGCCGTGAGCCGTGCTGCTTATCCGACGAACAACGGAAGCCCAACGGGCTCTCCTGGTTCGCTGCTGGGCGGCGGCACCGAGGTCCTCGACAGCGACAGCTACGGCACCTCGTTCGAGATACCGGTGGGTCAGAACACGCCGGACGACAGCAACACCGATCCCTTTGAACGGGTCACAGCCCATGTCATGGCGGCGCAGGACGTTACCGAGGTCTTCTTGAACGGCGTTTCGCAAGGGACCATCGATGCCGGCGAGACCATCGTACGCAACGTAAACCAAAACGATACGATCACAACGGGAGTCAAAGGCGTTCAGGTCAGTCTCATTACTGGTGATGTCGGCTCCACCTATGAGATGCGTTGGTATTCGCTTACACCGCGCGACCAGTGGGGCAGCGACTACTACACGCCGGTCGGAAGTGATTCAGATGACACCCAAGTCTGGCTTTACAATCCCAACAATAGCGCCATTTCGGTAACGTATGAACGCGGCAATGGACCGGGTAATGCGATCACGTCGAGCACGATCACGATCCCTGCCAAATCCACCGGTGTACAAAATATCGAGCTCTCACCTGACACAAGCAATGATTCCGGTGCACGCTTCTTCACCGCCAACGACGATGAATTCTTTGCCGTTACCCAGACCGATACCGACGGTAGCGGTCAGATCAAGGACTGGGGTCATCCCCTCGTTCCGGCAAACCAGCTCACCTCCCAGGCTCTTGTTGGCCTCGGCTATGGCAACACCAGCAACAGCGCCAGCGTCGACAGCAGAAGCGTTGTCTGGGTAACACCAGTAGCCAATGCTTGGATCAACATCGACTACGACGGCGATGGGACAATCGACGATTCAATCTTGGTCGACAGGCTCGACAACCTTCGAATCCGAGACAGCAACAATTTTAGCCCAAGCAATAGTTCGGAAAACGACCAGGATATGTCGGGCGCCACCATATTTGCGACAACGGGCTCTAATGGAAGTGGTGATCCCATCGATATCGCTGTAGCGTGGGGCCAGGACCCGCCGCGATCGTTTAGCGGCGACAGCGAAGGTCTTGACCTTGGTACACTTGTGCCGCCATTACCGATTCTTGAAGCGGGCAAGAGCGCGTCCCTCTTCAACGATGTGAACAATGACGGCAATTTTGATCCTGGCGACACCATCGAGTACACGATTGTCGTCGTCAACTTTGGGCGCGTGAATCTCCCTGCGAATATCTACAACATCCTGGACTTCTTTAGCCCAGTATTCGATGACACCAACTATGTAGCAGGCTCCACAGAATACACGTACGATGATGGAGCAACAACCATAGCGATCACTGACGATACCGTGGGGACTCTGTTCCCACTGGACGTAGACGCAACGAACGGTTTCAACAACTCGAATCCAATCGCGGCTAAGGAAGTACAGAGCTTCGCGTTCCGAGCCGAAATCGATCCGTTTGAGAACCTCACTCCAGGCTCATGCGCAATCACGAACAAGGGTGTACTGCGGGTCAATGGGGAGTCGATTGACGAATTTGAGGTAACTGTACCGCTGGACTTCGATCCGGCCATCGACATCCAGAAGACCGTCTATATCGGACATGACGGCGGAGCAAGCTGTCCCGGCATAGAAAAGGTCACGGGGCCGATTGGCACTGACGTGACTTACTGCTTCGAGGTGACCAACGCGGGCGATACCTACTTGAGCAGTATCCAGATCAGCGATCCCGATCTAGGTGGCAATGTGGGATCGAGTTTTGGTCCGCTGGCACCAGGCGCCAGCGAAACACGCTTTCTGCAGAGCACCATTGCCGGCAACCTGACCAACACGGCCACAGCCACAGGCAACCCCACCTATGCCGATGGCACGGACTTACCCTGCGAGGATGACGTCAGCGCCTCGGATACAGCTGAGGTGGAGGAGGGCGCGCTGGCAGTAACGTTAGGCTACTTCCTGGCAGAACAAGACGGAGACAAGGTCAAGTTCATCTGGCAGACGGCCACCGAGACCGGCACCGCCGGCTTCAACCTGTTGGCCGAGTCGGCTGGCGGCCTGGTCCAGCTCAATGATGAACTGATCCCTTCCAAGGTCATAGACTCGGTGGAAGTGACCGACTACAGCTACGAAGCAACCACCGCAGCGACGGTCTTCTATATCGAAGAGCTCGAAGTCAGCGGCAAGACAGATCGCATCGGCCCGTTCGTATTGGGAATCCCGAGCGGTGTCCATACCGGGGTCAGTACACAATCTACGCCTGCTATCTGGCTACCGATGATCATACAGTAGCGATCCATCTGGACAACAGAAGGGCCTGGCAGGAAATTCTCGCCAGGCCCTTCTGTTTTTTGGGGGCCCTCTGGGGAATTGTGGAGTGCACAACGCGACCTCCGGGCGATGTTCGAGGAAACCTCTGCGCTCAATGCCAATTGTGGACATCGCCCGGAGGTCTAGTCCCACAATTGGCTACCGGACACTTTGCGACATGTCATTCTGAACGGGTGAACCAGAGGGTTTTGCAGCTGGGAAACGGCAGCTGGCGATTCTGCAAATTGTAGCGAGAGTACCGCCAGTGAAGAATCTCTACAGGTTGTGAGCGTAGAGACCCTTCGCTGGTATCTCATGACTCCACTGCAAAAAGTCTCTCATCGGCCAGAAAAGACATCGTACGACCGACTCAGGGCAACAAGTTCGAAAATGAACGGAGCAAGATTCCAGAATTCCCAGACGGACAATTCCGAATCGTTTCCCAGAGTGTACGCTGCAGAAATTTTATGAGATTTTTTCGGGCGAACCCTTCATGCGTATCGTAATGTTGTCTGTAAGGTCCGGGGCGTATACTAAATATGCACCTGGAGATCTGTGAGCCTGTCGTTTCCGGCGTACATAGCGTGACAAGTGATCGCCGAATCCTACAATACAGCCGTCTCGAAATGGCAAAGCATTGGCGGCCTTGCAGTTCATGAACGATTTGGACATTTGAGGGAAACAATTTGGAACTACAAGGAGTAATCAATATGAATCACAGACGATGGACTTTGGGCTCAATGACGATTCTCCTGGCAGTCGTGTTTGCCCTGGTGGGGACCATCGGGACAGCGCAAGCACAAATTCAGCTTACGCCCGATGTTGACGGCCCGGACGACATGCAAATCCGAATCGAAGCGACGTTTCTCAGATGGGTTTCGCAATTAACGGTACGGCCGGACCGTTACCATCGTATGGAGCTTCGACGACACGACCTTTGTCCTCCACGACGCAGGCCTGCGGGCTGATTGACAGTGACGGCGATGGGAAAATCAACTTCGCAATATGCCAAAATGTCCTTGGCAGTGGAGCGGATGGCGCCAGTATATTGTACAATTGCTCCGACACCACGGTTAGCACCTGCGGCAATAGCAATGGTAGCTCCGGTGACCAAACCCACGGCATCCTTCCTACGCCGAACGGTACGGCGTGCGTCGTACCAACGGCACTTGTGGCGGATCCGTTTGACGGTGTCGCGAATTACAATCATCCTTTCACTCTACACAATGATGCTGGTCGCTCGGTGGCACCCAATCCCATTTTCGACCTTGGCGTGAATTGCACGGTGTTTGTAGCCGATCTTCTTTCAAATGAGATCTCTGCGCCGTTGAGTCTAGTGAATATGTGTACCTCTACGTCAGACAGCCCGACTCAGTTGCGGCAAAAGACTGTATTGTAGACAGACGGTTCTGGTTTCTTGACCATCGAAAAAATCGCAGATCCTAATGACGGGACTCAGTTCAACTTTTCTGTGAATCCCACAACGTCCAGCGGAACTCAGTTCTCGGTTGATGGCAGTGGCTCGGTCGATCGGATCCCAGTTCTTTCAGGCTCCTACTCATTGTCCGAGGCAGTGCCGAGCCGTTTGGCAGCTCACGTCTGCTGCTTGCACGAACAATAATGGGGAACGGGAACGCCAGATACGACATTCCCGGCCGTTGGTCCAGTGGATGCTGGTCTGACTGCTATCGTAGTTGAATCCGGGCAAGACACTACTTGCACCTTCGCAAATGAAACATCGACCGTGGCGGTCACCCTCGGTTACTTCCTGGCCGAACAGGACGGCGACAGGGTCCGCTTCACCTGGCAGACGGCCACGGAGAGCGGCACGGCGGGCTTCAATCTACTGGCCGAGTCGGATGGCGAACTGGTCCAGCTCAATGATGAACTGATCCCGTCCAAGGTCATCGACTCGGTGGAAGTGACCGACTACAGCTACGAAGCAACATCCGCAGCGACGGTCTTCTATATTGAAGAGCTCGAAGTCAGCGGCAAGACAGATCGCATCGGCCCGTTCGTATTGGGAATCCCGAGCGGTGTCCATACCGGGGTCAGTACACAATCTACGCCTGCTATCTGGCTCCCGATGATCATACAGTAGCGATCAGACTGGACGGCCAAAAGGCCCTGGCAGGAAACCCTGCCAGGGCCCTTTGCTTTTGGAGCTCTCTGAGTGATTGTGGGGAGACACAACCCGACCTCCGGGAGGTGTCCCAGGAACCTCTGCCCTGGATGGCATTTGTGGACACCTCCCGGAGGTCTAGGCCTGTATTGTAGGCACTCGCCATCGTGGATAGCCGTGCCTTTGCCATGCTTGAAGCCCATCGCCAATCTAGGTCAACGCCCGATTGCACGCTCCACTCTCGCCTGTCTCCACCCCTGCGTGCTGCTTGCTGCGTGGCGTTTCCGGATTGTTTCTCTGTTCGGAAGTCGGATCATGTTGTGCTGCGTGCTGCGTGCAGGCTTCCGGATTGTATCTGGGTTCGAAAGTCGGATCATCTTGTGCTGCGTGCTGCGTAAGGTCTCCGGATTGTATCTGGGTTCGAAAGTCGGATCAGTCTGATCTGACACGCAATCTATTGGCGCAGGCTAGCTCCAAATACCCAATCTCACGCAGCAAGCAGCAAGCAGCACAACATTACGCAGTACGTTTTACTCATTACCCCTCACCACCCCACCGCCTGCTCATCCCCAAACGTATAGTCCAACGCCAAATCGATGTCCAGCGCTCGCTGATTGCCTCCGTCAGCGTCCATGATCCAGAGGCGCCAAACGTCGGAGCCGCCGCCGTCGGCGCGGTTGCTCAGGAAGGCGATCTGGCTGCCGTCCGGGCTCCACGTGGGGGCAACATTGCTGGGTAGGTCGCCCTTGAGCGTGGTCGATGGCCGGGTGAGTGCGATGACGCCCGAGCCGTCCGGGTTGACCGTGAAGATCTCCCAGTGGCTGCCTTCCTTGCCCATGTAGGCGATGCGGCCACTCTCTCCGTTTTGCACAGGCTGCCAGTCCGGATCGTGGAAGTAGGGCTTGAGGTAGTCGTCAATTACGAGGCGATTCTCGGCGTCGGGTGCTGCGTCGGTGATCTGGAGGCCGGCCGCTGACTGATAGACGATGCCCGATTCGGCCCAGTCTGGCGCTCGAGCCGTATCAAGGGCGGCGATGTCGGTATAGTTTTCGCCGTTCATATCCACCATCGCCAGGTGATAGCGTGGCTCTCTGACAAGTGCAAGTCTGCCAAGATCGATATTGGGATTCTGCGCTCGGATCTGGCTTTCAGTCAGACATGCGCGCCCCAACTGGTAGCACTCGGCAAATGTGTTGCCGCGGCTAAAGGCGATCCACTCGCCGTCCGGGCTCCACTTGGGCGAGGCCAGCCGGCCTCGTTCGGCAAAGATACGCCGCTCGTTGCTACCGTCAATGTCGATGAGGTAGATGCCGTTCTCGCCGCCGTCGCGGGTGAAGGCAACGGTCCGGCCGTCCGGGCTGATGGCCGGATCAAAGCCATAGGTCAGCGGCCAGTGCGCGCTGCCGGCTAGATCGTAGGCGTAGAATGTGGCGCCCAGAGAGGTTTGGAAGACGAGCGGGTCGGAAGTTCCTGACGCTGCAACGGAGGCCGTCGAAGCGTCTATTGAGGATGCTTCAGTCGCTGCTGTGGTCCCGGTCACATCGACGGGCGCTGTCGTTGACGGAGGAATGGACGGCACCGGAACAAGAGGCAGCTCAGCCAAAGCAACGCCGGTATCGACAAACTCGACAGCCACCCAGCCCACCAGGCCGGGCAAGGCATCTTGGGTGATCAGCAGCCAGGTCGCATCCTCGCTGCGGCCCAACACCGATACCGTTTCGCCGGGCAATAGCTTGCCGGCAATGGCCGTTGCTGTACCGGGACCGGCGCGCACATTCAGTCGGCCATCATCGAGATTGACATATCCAGTCACCGCGCTGACATCAGCAATTGAATCGACGATTGCGTCTCCTGCACTATCGGTTTCCGCACTATCAGTTTCTGCGCCGTCGGTTTCCGCGCCACTTGCTTCATAGGCCTCAGCAGAAAGGTCGATTGAACCCTCACCTGATGTTGGTGAATCGGGCAAGACGATCTCTACTTCGTCAGCGCCAACGACCGGCAGGTTCTCGATACTGAACGCGATCACATCTACCTTGGGCGTCCACCCGGCCAGGGCCGGTTCGATCTCGACACCCCCATTGACCACGGCATCGCGTGCCACGAAGAGCCACTTGCTCTCTTCAGTGCGGCCAACAGCTTGCATGACAGTCCCGATGGGCGCTACGTAGATCGTCGCATTCTGCGGACGGTCAGTCAGCCCGGCTCCGTGCACACCGGCGATGGCGACGATACTCTGTGACGGCGCGCCGGCGACCTGTGATTTTTCCGATGCCGCCGACAACGCTGCGGGCTGCTCGCCGCTTGACTGCGTCGCCTGAGTCCGTCCCTCCTCTTGGCTGCCGCGCCGGCTGCCCGATTGGCGACCAGGGGCGTCACCGCTGCCTCTGGCAGGACGTTGCTCCGGCAGAGGCGTGGCCTCACTCTCTTGAGCTTGCACCTGGCCATCCGGCAGCACAGGCAGCGTTTGCCAGATACCGGTTGCCAGCAGCGAGACAAAAACTGTGGCAAGAGCAAAGGAGGATCGATTCATAGTTTTCGTTTTTAATCTAAACTGCATTGTCCGGCTCTGGCTGTGCTTTCTTCGACGAATCAACCCGCGACGCATACGATTCTCCAACATTCAGCCTGCTTACCCATCAACGGTTGCCGCCACCGCTTGGCGCACCACCACCCGGCGGACGTCCGCCGCCGAAGCCACGGAAACCGCCTTCGTCATCACCGATGAATGAGGTGACGCTGCCCATCACCATGTCGCCTTGGGCCAGATCCGGCGAATAGACCACGGTCCATTCACCCTGGATCGCGCCTGTCGTCACCGGCACAGGTGACGGCTGCCCGTCGGCAATCACCATCACCGTCGACCCGTCGCCCCGATCACGAATGGCGTTGGACGGGACCAGCCAGCCGTCGGCTGCGGCCTCATCCACGTTTGTGAGGGTGGCGACAGCCGTCATGCCGGGCAACACGCCATCCAGGTTCTCGCCTTGCGCGCCCTTATCCAGTTGAATCGTAACCGGATAGTTGACCAGGCCGGATGAGCTGTCGCTGGTGAAAGAGATGCTCTCCACAGTGCCGTCGTAGGTCTTGCCTGTGAAAGCGTCGATGGCAATCGAGGCCGGCTGGCCGATCTGCACCTGGGGAATGTCGATCTCGGCGACCTGGATGGTCAATTCCAGTGCGGTCGGATCGGTGAGCAGCACGATGGTCTCGCCCTTGCCGACCCGTTGCCCAAGCTCTGTGTCGACGCCAACGACCGCGCCGTTGATCGGCGCCATGATGTAGGCTTTGGCCAGGGCATTGTGGGCTTCTTCCAGGTCGACCAGCGACCGCTCCAGGGCGATATTGACTTCCGCCAGTTCAGTCTCAGTGGGGCCATCCAGGAGTCGGTCAAACGTGGCTTGGGCGTCGACGACCGTGGCCTCGGCAGAAGCGATCTCGGCGGGCGTGGGCGAATTGAGTAGATTGTCCAGCTGATCCTGGGCATCCTGAGCCGAGCTATAGGCCGATTGGATGTCGGAGGTCTCGGCAGGCGCTGTCGATTCTTCAAAGGCAGCGACCGCTGATTCGTAGTCGATGGTTGCCTGCTGGAGTTCGGCTGCCTGGGCGGTGGCCGCAGAATCGTTGCGCCAGGCAATCGCGTCGTAGGCACGCTGCGCCTCGGCCAGAGCCACCTCCTTCTTGCGCATGTCGGCGCTCAACTGGGTAAGCTGGGCATCGGACGAGCCTGCCAGCAGTTCGTTGTACTTGGCCCAAGTAGAGGTCACGGTGGCCCTGGCCGCAGCGATTGCCTCGGCACTCGGGCCCGCCTGCACATCGCTCAGATTTTCTTGCGCTTCAGCCAGGTTGGCCTCGGCCACTGCAATGTCAGCGTCGTCAGTCTCTTCCAACAACTGGGCAAGATCATTCTGGCTGGTCTTCAGATCCAACTCAGCCCGCTGCACGGCCCGTTCTAGATCGACAGGGTCGAGTAGGACAAGCAGATCTCCACGCTTGACCAGGTCGCCGGCATCGACGTCAATCTGGGTAACGGCCCCCTCTACCTCTGCAATCACCGATCGTTGGTCAGCCAATGCGATGTTGCCGGACGCGCTCACCTCGCCGATGATGCTACTGGCCGGCTGGATGGCGACTGTGGCCGCCGCCAATTCCTCAGGCGTCAGGGTGGGTCGTTCGGCCCCGTCGGGCAACGCTTGCCCGGCCCCTGCCTGCTGGTCGGCGTCATCCTGACCAAATGGCAACTGGGCCAAGATCTGTTGACCCTGTTCGGTGTTGCGCAGAAGATAGGCTCCACCGGCCACCACGGCCAGCAGGATCACCAGCCAGAGAATCCAGCGTGTCTTGCCTCTCATCATAATTCCTCAAGTTCGTTTGGGTCTGTATACAGATTCAGCAGTTCACAAATTCAAGCAAAACAGGATTCTTCGCTGGTCATTTTCCGGAGTGAAGGGGATCGGTAAACCCGCTTCTGATGAAATACGCGCTGTCGCGGCAGAAGATACTCTGTCACCCTGATTGGGTAACCGTTGACAGATCGGGGCGCTCAAGAGACCAAAGAAGGGTCTTGACATTGTTGTCCAGATTCTTCGCTGGTCTGTCATCATGCTCGAACTGTCGACGCGAACATGCTCAGAATGACAGGCAGACGCCTAAATGCACCTTGTTTCTTTTTGTCTTTGCGATGCCCCGCTTCGTCGGGCACTCAGAATGACAAATCGTGAAGTAAGAAATTGCGCAGTAGCCCTCACTCGTAGCGCAACGCTTCAATCGGATCCAATTTCGTAGCGCGCATGGCCGGATAGAGTCCAAAAATAAATCCGCTGGCGGTGGCCACGGCCAGTGCCAGAAAGACCGACCAGGGTTCGATGATAATGCTGAACGGGATGAACGGAACGCTGGCCAACGCCCTCGACAGGCCGTAGCTGATGCCGATGCCGATAAGACCGCCGATGAATGTGAGCACCAGCGCTTCAACCAAAAACTGAAGCATGATGTCACTGTCGTGCGCGCCCAATGCCTTGCGCAAGCCGATCTCACGCGTACGCTCGGTGACGGAGACCAGCATGATGTTCATGATGCCGATGCCGCCGACCAGCAAGCTCACCGCGCCGATGCTGCCCAACAATGCGGAGAGTGTGCCGGAAACATCGCCGGCGATTTCCAGCAGGCTGGCTTGATTGAAGATGGAGAAGTCGTTTTCAGTCTCGGCGTCCAGACCATGACGCATGCGCAGCGTACGCTCGATCTGTAGCTCGGCAGCGTCGACCACTTCACTTGACGCAGCCTGGATGCTGATCCCGGTTATGGTGTAGGTGCCGCGATAGCGATCGGCATTGAAGAGCCGGCCCTGAGCCACGGAAATGGGCACAAACGCTTGATCATCCACGCTATTGCGCCCGCCCTCTTCTTCGAGCACACCCACCACCAGAAAGGCCTCGTTGTTGATTCGCACCTCCTGTGCGATGGCTGCGGCGCTGCTGCCAAATAGGTCAGAGGCGGCAGTGGAGCCAAGCACAACGACCCGCTCCTGTGCTTCGACTTGTTCATCGCTCAAAAAAGCGCCATCCGTCACCGTCATGCTACGCACGTCGGCATAGACGGGGGTGACGCCATAAACCTGGCTGCTGGTCTCCGTGCTGCCGTTGACCAGAGTGGCATTGGATGAAAACTCAGGCGCCACCAGCCCCAAGTCGGGATGTGTGCTACGATCGGCCAGAGCCTCAGCATCAGTCATGGTCAGCGTGGAGCCGTCCCCGCCACCGCCGGCACTGACCGTCAACAGATTGGTGCCGCCGCTCTCGATACGCTCGGTGATGTCGGCGGCCGCGCCGCTGCCCATACCCACCGTGGTCAAGACCGCGGCGATGCCGATGATGATGCCCAGCATGGTCAGGATAGCGCGCATCTTGTGCGCGTTGATGCTGTCGAAAGCGACGCCAAAATATCTAAGGACCTTCATTGGTTATTGTTCCCAAATAGCCACAGATGAACACGGATAGACGCAGATGGGTCACAGATAGAACAAGCGATTGATCTGGTAACAAGAATGATTCCGTAAAACATCCGTGTCTCATCTGCGCTCATCTGTGTCCATCTGTGGTGAGTTTTCTGTCTCCAACCCATCGCGCTCGACTCTCATCTCGACCGACTCTGTCAACTGTTCCAACGGCGTGAACGCCATCTTGCCGCCGTTGGAGATGTCGTCAATGACCTCACCATCTTTGAGCGTGATGATGCGCTCTGCCTGGCGGGCCACCCCCATGTCGTGGGTGACGACAACCAAGGTGAGTCCCTGCTCGTGCAACTCCTTGAAGAGCGCCATCACATCCTCGCCGGTCTTGGAGTCGAGCGCGCCGGTCGGCTCGTCGGCCAATAGGAGGCTCGGGCTGTTGACCAGCGCTCGTGCAATGGCCACCCGTTGTTGCTGGCCGCCCGAGAGTTCGTCCGGCTTGTGGTCGGTTCGATCGCCCAGGCCGACTGTCTCCAGGGCTTCCGTTGCCATCTTTGACGCCCGGCGCGAGGCGACACCTGCATAGAAAAGCGGCAGCTCGACCTGACGCCGCGCCGATGTGCGGGCCAGCAGGTTGAAATTTTGGAAGACGAAGCCGATTTCGGCATTGCGCAGATCGGCCATGCGGCTCTTGCTCAACTTGCTGGTCTCTGTGCCACGGATGCGGTAGCTGCCGTCAGTCGGCTGATCAAGCAAGCCGATCATGTTCATCAGCGTGCTCTTGCCCGAGCCGCTGGCCCCAATGATGGCCACATACTCACCGTCGTTGATGGTCAGCGAGACGCCGCGCAGCGCATGCACCTGGGTCTCGCCCATGATGTAGATTTTGGTCATGTCAATGATATCGATGACCGGTGAAGGCGCGGATGCGGATGGAGCCATAAGCGGATTCCTGTTGCAGATTGCATACGTCGTAATTACTGCTTGCCAATTGAACTATAAATCTGGCGACACCCAACGACAAAAGATGAGCTAGCTGAATTGGCGAGCATCTGCCATTTCATGTCAGGCGTATGTGCGGGCCTTACAGGCAGTTTAGACTAAAAATGTTCAGATAATATGAAGATCTCGTTTGCCATTTTCGGGATTGTTCACAAACATTGCTTGTGCCTGAGGGCATCAGCAGTTCACTGCTGCCTGACGTCACATTTGCAGCGCGGAGTTGCATCCCAGAGATGTCAGCGACAGCAAAAGCGGGGCACGCATTGTGCCCCGCCTTTGCTGTCACTTGCTGATTTGCGCAGTACGCTACCCTTTAACAGAACCAGCTGTGAGTCCGCCAACCAGGAAACGCTGGAAGATCAGGAAGAGGATGAGTGTGGGTAAGGTCGCCAACAGCGCGCCGGCCGAGAAGACGCCCCAGTTCTGTGCGAACTGGTTGGAGACCATGGCATTCAGTCCGACGGCCAGCGTGTACATGGACTTATCGGTCAGCAAGACCTTGGCTAGCACATATTCCGAATAGGTGCCGATGAAGGTCAACAATCCTACGACGACCAGAATCGGTCGAACCAACGGCAAGAGCACGCGAGAGAATGTCTGCCATGGATTGGCCCCGTCCATCTCTGCCGCTTCGTCCAGATCACGCGGGATCGAGTCGAAGTAGCCCTTGGTCAGCCAGGTGTTGGCCCCGAGGACACCGCCCAGATAGACCAAGAGCAGACCGCCGTACGTATTGAGACCGAAGTGCTCCAACACCCGTCCCACTTGCTGCAAGATCAGAAAGAGGGCGACCATGTTGAGGAAATTGGGAAAGACCTGGATCAACAACACGGACTGCAGAAGCGGTTTTCGAGTCTTGAAGCGGAAACGAGAAAACGCATAGGCGGCCAACGTCGTGATGGACGTCCCCAAAATCGTCACGATGATGCTGATGAAGAGCGAATTGACGTACCAGCGCGGGTATGGGTGGATCGTGCTGGTGAACAGCGTGCGGTAGTTATCCAGGGTCGGATTCTTAGGAATCAGCGGCTGACCGACCAGCGAGTTGGTCGGATTGATGGACGCCGAAAAGATCCAGACGACCGGGAAGAGCGCGAAGATCAGCATGACAATTGCCAAGCCGATGCGGAAAACCAGCGCGAGCCGTTTTCTACGCCGGATTGAACCGACTGAAGTGGTGAATCGTCCGCTACTGTTAGACATTTTCACCCCTCTCTTCCAGCATGTTGGTAAAACGGAACTGGAATGCCGTGATCACAAGCAGAATCATGAAGATCATCACCGTGATCGCAGAGGCGTAGCCGTAATCAGAACTGCCGGTTGAGCCGAAGGCGATGCGATAGGTGTAGGTTGCCAGGATGTCCGTATATCCGACAGGCGTCGGTGTGTTGGGTATCGGTGGTCCGCCCTGATTGTAGAGATCGATGACGGTGAAGTTGTTGAAGTTGAAAGCAAACGACGCCACCAACAACGGGCCGACCGTAACCAGTAGCAGCGGCAGCGTGATGTTCTTGAATGCAGCCCAGGCGCCCGCTCCGTCAAGGTCGGCAGCCTCATAGACATCCTTGGGCAACGTCTGCAAAGCGCCTGTCACCACGACAAACATGTATGGGAAGCCCAGCCATGTTTGAATCAGCAGAATCCCGGCCTTGGACCAGAAGGGATCTGAGAACCAGGGTGGCGCCGAGCCAAAGAGAGCGGCGATTGCCAGCGAGATGACGCCGAACTGGGGATTGAGCAGGCCTACCCAGACCGGCACGGCCACAAAGGCTGGAATCGTATAGGGAATCAATAAGAGTGTGCGTAGCAGCTTGCGCATGGGCATTTCAGGCACGTCAAAGACGATGGCCAAGAACATGCCGAGCACGAACGTGAAGAGGACAGACAGCGCAGCAAACGCCACCGTCCACAGGAAGACCTGTACAAAAGTAGCACGCAATGCCGGATCGGTGAAAAGCGCCCTGTAGTTCTGAATGCCCTTGGTGACAGCAAAGCCGGGTGTAAGCTTGTCGCCGCTCGCCGAAGTGAATGTTCCCGCCACGTTGACGTAGACGTCACCCGTCTCCTGGTCGACCATGGCGTCTTGATCGGCGTCATAGACGTACTGCTGCTCGAACTGGGCAGCTTCCCCCAGTTTCTGCTGGCTGACCTTGTAAGCCGTATCAGGCGGAACGCCAAAGGTCAAGTTGGAGAGATCGGTCAACTTGGCAAAGAGTTGATTGGTCGGCACCTGCGTGTATCCGTCGACTTCAGCAGGCGGTTCGCCCTCTCGCGGCGCAGGCTCCGTGCCCGGCGCCACCGTGAACGTTTCTCCTGTCGCCGGATCGGTCATCCAGAGAAGGAAATCGCCCTGTGGATTCTGGTAGGCGGTCCAACTGTAGATCGTTGCATCTGCGGGCAGAAAGCCGCGCGATTCAATCTGTTCCGTTGCCAGCGCTTTGGTGACCAGATGTCCCTGGCCGTAGTTGGTGAAAGAGACAAAGACGGTGAAGAGGATAGGGTATAACACCATCACAATCATGAGCGCCAAACCGGGGGAGATCCAACGGAGCGGGTAGTACTTTTCGTTCAGAAAGACGACATTCAACCAGATCGTGACTGCCGCGATCACAACCGCCAACGGGATCGAGCCATCACCGAGTAGTTCGTAGACCATCCAGATGGTGAAGGCGTCGATGATGGCCAACCCCGCAAGACGGAGAAGGATCGCCATGACGTTGTTGGAACCAGGGGGCGCCGGAGCACCCCCTGAAACCTTGTCGGTGGCTACTGACATAGGGACTCGGCTATTCCCCTGCAATGGCCGTTTCGACCTGGGCCTGTGCATTGTCAAGCGCTTCCTGAGGTTCCTGCTTCTGGGTGCTGATCAACTCCATGGCATCGCCCCATGCACCCCAGACCGCGTTCATTTCCGGGATGTTGGGCATCGGATCTGCGCCCTGACCGGTGGCCATGATGGCCACAATATCCGGATCCTCAATCGTTTCGGCCAGCGCCAGCCAGGCCGAAGGCCGCGGGTCCAGGTTATAGAATTCCTGCATGGTCTCATCAGAAGCGATGAAATCCTGGAGGAAGGTCTGGGCCATCAACTGGTTCTCGCTGAAGGCATTGATCATGTAGCCGCGGGCGCCCAGGAAGGGACGGCCCGGCTCTGTACCTGCAGGAATCGGTGCAATGGCGTAGGGAACGCCGGCTTCGCGGAAGCCGCCCAACGCCCAAGGGCCGGAGATGACCATGGCGGCATCGCCGTTCTGGAAGGCGGAGAGCAACAGGCCGCCGTCGATGTTGCCGCTGGGATCGAGCAAGCCATCCTGATACATGCCGTCGAGCCACTCGAAGGCGGCGACAGTGCCTTCACTGTTCATTCCGACATCTTCAGGATTCCAGGCGCCCTCATCGGTCTTTCCAAAGACATAGCCGCCGAAGGCCGTCTGGATCGGGTAGAAGTGGAAGGGATCCGTGGTCTGGATCAGATAGCCGAACTGGTTGCCGCCGTCCATCAACTCCTGGGAGAGGGTCTTGACCTCATCGAAAGTGGCCGGCGCTTCAGGAACCAGGTCCGGGTTGTAGTAGAGCACCACGTTTTCGGTGGCATAAGGCATGCCGTAGAGCTTGCCGTCGGTGAAGGTGAACGCTTCGACCGCGCTGGGCGCAAACTGATCGGTCTTGTCGCCCAGGCTGACCTCAGCGAGCAAACCGCTTGCATTCAATTCGCCGAGCCAGTCGTGCGCACCGAGCAGAATGTCCGGGCCTTCGCCGGTGGGGGCGGCGACGATGTAGTCATTGCGTAGATCGCCAAAACCCTTTTGCACCACGTTCAGCGAGACACCGTACTCGTCGGCAAAAGTAGCGCCGAGCGTTTCCAGCACCGGCGCGCTTACTTCGTCCGCCCAGATCGTGAGCACGGGGCCATCACTGGCAGATGCTTCTTCAACTGGAGCTTCTTCAGCCGCTTCTTCTTCCGGGACCGCAGTCGGTTCAGCAGCAGCCTCTTCCGCTGTTGCCTCTTCCTCCGGCGCGGCGGTCGGCTCGACAGCGGCCTCTTCTGCGGCCGGCTCGGCCGGTTCCGACGCAGGCGCGCCGCCTCCGCAGGCCGCCAATACCATGGTCACCACTACGAGTAGCGACAGTATCATAAGTAGTCTGTTACGCATGTGATTCTCCTTGCTGATGGAAGATTTTGGGTGTTGAAAGGAATCAGCTCGGCGGGATAGAGCGTCTTCCCCGCTAAGCCGCACAGAGTGCGCATCTAAAGCATAAAAAAACGTTGCTGCGATGTTGGTAGGCTCGCGCCCAGAAGGTAGCCAACTGGGATGGCAAAGCCGATTCCCCGCTGGTTTTGGGGATAACCGGGCAATGCTTGCGAACCTTGATCATGCTCGCTGCTCCGCCGTTAAATAGGTTTGTTCAAATTTTCGAAGAAGATGGTGCAGGCGTAGGTTACTTACCCATTCTACCATCCCAGGAACAGAGCTGACAAAGGCAACAAAAAAGACCTTGCTCACCACATCTTTCGTCATTCTAAACGAGTCCGCGTCAGTAGGCTCTATGTCCTGATAGATCAGCGAAGAATCTGGACGGCAATGTCAAGACCCTTCGTTGGACTCTCAAAATCAGCAATATGCAGACGCGTACTCACTCAGGGTGACAGAGCGTCTCTTGCCGCCATTGGGCTTGCTTCTTAGGGGATCCAATGAGCCATCCCAAACTTCGGGATGGCTCATTGGCTGGTTGCTTTTACTATTTTCTCAATCTACAGAACTACGCGTCTAGGCCTACTGTCACACACAGATCGCATCCCCTGTTGATTGACAATTGCGGGCAAGATGTTCGAGTGCATCCCTCGCACGTCCGACATCTAGGATGAAGCGGCCTCTTCAGCCACTGCTTCAGGTGAAGTCTCCTCTTCATTTGCTGAATCGGGCGAAGCGCCTTCTTCGACCACAACTTCGGGCGAAGCTTCTTCTTCAATCACGACCTCGGGTGAAGCTTCTTCTTCGTCCACAACATCAGGCGAAGCTTCTTCTTCAATCACGACCTCAGGTGGAGCTTCTTCTTCAATCACGACATCAGGTGAAGCGTCTTCTTCAATCACGACCTCGGGCGAAGCTTCTTCTTCGACCACAACATCAGGCGAAGCTTCTTCTTCGACCACAACATCGGGCGAAGCGTGTTCTTCAATCACGACATCAGGCGAAGCTTCTTCTTCGGCCACAACATCAGGCGAAGCGTCTTCTTCAATCACGACCTCGGGCGTTACTTCTTCTTCAATCACGACCTCGGGCGAAGCTTCTTCTTCAATCACGACCTCGGGCGAAACTTCTTCTTCGACCACAACGTCAGGCGAAGCTTCTTCTTCAATCACGACCTCGGGTGAAGCTTCTTCTTCAATCACGACCTCGGGTGAAGCTTCTTCTTCAACCACGACCTCGGGTGAAGCTTCTTCTTCCACCACGACCTCGGGTGAAGCTTCTTCTTCCACCACGACCTCGGGTGAAGCTTCTTCTTCGACCACAACATCAGGCGAAGCGTCTTCTTCAATCACGACCTCGGGTGAAGCTTCTTCTTCCACCACGACCTCGGGTGAAGCGTCTTCTTCAATCACGACCTCAGGTGAAGCTTCTTCTTCCACCACTGCTTCAGGTGAAGCCTCTTCTTCAACCACTGCCTCGGGTAGAGCCTCTTCTTCAGCCACTTCTTCAGGTGAAGTCTCTGCTTCAACCACTACCTCGGGCAGAGCCTCTTCTTCAACCACTGCCTCGGGTAGAGCCTCTTCTTCAGCCACTTCTTCAGGTTCAGCGAGCGTACTTGAAGTCGAGACGCCAACCACATTCATCGATATTATTGGCAGGTAGATCGTGTTATCTGAGTCGGTCTCGCCTGGGTCGGTCTCACCAGGGTCGGTCTCGCCTGGGTCGGTCTCACCAGGGTCGGTCTCGCCTGGATCGGTCTCGCCCGTATCCGTTCGACTGCCGTATGCTTGCCCAACCTGGAACGGTCCGATCTTATCCGTCTTACCGTCAACGCCTACCTCCTGGACATAGAAGATCGTCGCCGTTGTCGCCAAGGTCACTTCATAATCGGTGACTTCCACCGAATCGATGACCTTGGAAAGGATCAGTTCGCTGTTGAGTCTGGACCAGCCCATCCGGCGTCTCCACCAGAATGTTGAAGCCGGCATTGCCTGTCTCCGTCGCCGTTTGCCAGATGAATCTGACGACACCGTCGCCGGCAGCCTCGGCGTAGATGTAGCTGAGGGTTACCGGCACAGTGCCGACCGGTACGACATGGTCCTCGATCTCACCGTCGGAGGCTGGGCCAGTGGGGCTCGCGACCTCTAACGGGTCCGTGCCCAGCCGTAACCTGAGATAGGTCTGGTCATCCGGACCGGGAGGCGGGGTTGGCCACGTGACCGTCACCGTTTGTGGTGTATCAGCGGCGCTGCACCACTACCTGCACTGAGCGTTCATCATCATCGAACATGTCGTTACCGTTGAAGTCAAGATAGGCATACAGATATGCCGGTTCTGTGGTTGTGTTGGTCACCGACACGTCAATCGAATAGGCGCCACCGGTATAGGTCGGCAAGGCGTCGACACCGTCCTCGTCATCGTTCGCTGCGTCGTCATCGCCGTCAGCGTCATCTTGCGGCACACCGTCAGCTTCCGCATCGACTGAACCGCCAATGAAGAGGCCAGGTACCACCAGGTGTCGGGCGCCGCCACTGCCGGTTGTACCATAGGTGTCGGGCGCATCACCAAAGTCTCTTGGACCGATCAGCCCGGCGTCCACGGTCAGGTCAGTCTCACCTGCCGTCAGGGTCACCGCATCGGTGACACCGTCCGCGGGATTGGCGTCGCTGTCGTTGGTATCATTGCCGTTGTTCTCCGTCTGATTTTGCGTTGTGAGGCTGTAGCCGGTCGGCGGCACAAACTCAACCTTGTAGTCGCCAGGCGGCAGACCCGGGAATTCATAGTAGCCAGGATTACCGGTGGGACCGTTGGCGGTGATGGTAGTGATTTCATCGCCCATGGCGTCCTTGACCGGTTCGCCGTTGCCGTCGAGTAGCTTGACGACCACGTCGTTGAGGCCACCCTCGGTGCCGTCCTGGATACCGTTTTCATTGGCGTCGATCCAGACGTAGTCGCCCAGCGAAGCCAGGACATAGTCCTCCACCTCGCCGCTGGAGGCGGGTCCAGTTGCACTGTCGCCGCCCTGAAAACGTTCATCGGTCAGCCGGAAGCGGGCGGGCATCGTGCCGATCGCGTCGGCTGGCACTTGGATAGTGATGGTATGGACGCCCGACGCCAGTAGGATATCACCTAGAAGGGAAGGGGCAGTTGGCGGCCCGCCGTCGATGGCCGTGTACATCACTTGAGTTAGATTGCCGTCGCCGTTGAAGTCGATGAACGCACTTAGGGACGCCTCTGTATCTGCGTCCGTCACCGTCACCTGGATGATGGCCTCCTTGTTAGGTATGAGCGGTGTCAAGAAGACCACGCCGTCCTCGTCGGGGCCGTCGCCGGATGCATCCGCATTCGGCTGGCCGTCGAGCTCTGTGTCCACAGTCGCCCCGAGGGTGACGCCGTTGATGACATGGCTTGCGCCGTTGTCGATCTTGAGCGTCTGGTAGTTGTTCGGACCCGTGCCGTCGCCAGTTGTCGTGCTCGTGTCTGGCAGGTCACCGTAGTCACGGTTTACCAGCCCGATGTCGACTGACAGATTGCTGTTGTCATCTCCATCGCCATCGTCGATCGGCTCGGTCACCTGGCAGCAGCGTCACCGGGCGGCGTCTGAATCAAGCCGCCTGACGAGCACGCCGTTGGAATCGTTGTTGCTGGGGTTGGTCGTCCGGATCGTCCCCGTCGGTCCAATGGGATCGAGTTCGTACCCCGCCGGCGGCGTGACCCGTACCACGTAGTCACCCGGGGGCAGGTTTGTGAACGTGTAGAAGCCGCTCGCTAAGGTCGTCTGCGAAATCACATCTGTTCCGTCCAGCGCCTTGGCCGGCGTAAGCCCTGTACCGTCGGAGGCAAAGAGCTCGACGATGGCGCCCGCCACACCAATCTCGCCGTCCTGGAAGCCGTCGGCATTGGCGTCATGCCAGATGAAGTTGCCCAGAGAGACCGGTTCGGTGAAGCCGAAGTCGACCGTCAGGTTGCTGTTTGGATCGGTATCGCCGTCCGTGATCGATTCGCCACCGGGAGAGAGCGTCACCGCTTGACTGGCCACGCCGCCGCCGAAGGCTGCTGTTACATCACCGTTGTCGTCAGCGTTGATATCATCCGGCGTACCGTCCGGGTCGGGGGCGGGCACGCCGTTGCCCGTGCTGCTGCCCAGGCCTGCCAGGGGCTGGCCGGCGTTGAAGTTGTCCGGATGTACGTGCACGATGTAGTCATCCGCAGGCAAACCCCGGAATAGGTAGTTGCCGCTGGGATCCGTGTCCGTCGTGCCGACGAAGGTGTCGCCGGCATCCAGCACGTTGTTGTCGTTAGCATCGATGTAGAGATCGACTCTTACTCCGTCAATCCCGTCTTCACCGGCATCCTGCACACCATTGTTGACCGCGCCGGCGCCCACTGAACCTCCATTGTCATTCCAGATCGTATCGCCCAGGCTCATGAGCACGTAGTCCTCGACCTCGCCACTGGCGGCCACACCCGTGGGTGTTGTTGCCTTGCCGGCGCCGGTCGTGAACCGGAAGCGGCTGTACGGGGTCGGGTCGGTGTAGGGAGTGGTTGGATCGGTGACCGCAGGGACGTTGACCGTCAGCACGTTCACGCCTAGCACCAGCGGCGCATCATCGCCGAAGATCTGCTCAGTGGCGTCGTCGAGCGTACCATCGCCGTTCCAGTCGATCCATGCATTTAGGAAGCCGGCCACAGAGGCGGTCACCGTGATCTTGGCCGTCGTCCCTGGTAGCAGCGGTCCAAAGACCACGCCGTCTTCGTCTGCGACCATCGCCTGTCGTCGCACTCGAGCCGCCGGCTGTCCGTTCGTCTCACCATCCACGCCGGCGCCCAGGAAGACGCCAGTCAGAATGGCATGCCGCGGGCCGTTGTCAATCAATCGGGTAGGATAGGAATTGGACGTTGTCGTATCTGGTAGGTCACCCCAGATCGTAACTGCCTACGAAGCCAAAGTCGACGGATAGGTTGCTGTTGGGGTCAGCGACTGTCTCGGTTGGATCCTCCAAGGTCGGCTCAGCGTCAGCGATGAGTTCCACCGGCAGGCTGTCCACCACGCCGGCAGTTAGCGTCCCACCGTTGGAATCGATGTTCTCATTGCCACCCGTGATGTCTGGATCGGCGCCGCCCGTCGTGGGTGTCAGACCCGCCGGCGGCGTCACACGCACCACGTAGTTGCCCGGCAGCAGGTTATCGAAGGTATACAGGCCATCCGCGCCGGTCGTCTGCGCCGCGACTGCGGTTGTGCCGTCGATCTGCGTAGCCGGAGTCAGCGTCGTGCCGTTGTCCGGCGTGAAGAAGAGTTCCACTTTGGCGTCAGGAATGGGCACTTCGCCTGCATCCTGCAGGCCGTTGGCGTTCTCGTCCAGCCAGATGTAGTTGCCGACCGAGACCGGCTTGGTGAAGCCCACGTCCACTGTCAGGTTGCTGTCCTTGTCGATCGGTGTGTCGGCGCCGCTGGGCAGGTCACTTCCCTCGCCCTCCGGCTCTCCGCCTGACTGGAGCGTCACGGCATGGGTGACCGCTACGGCATCACCCTGGTTGCGGCCGTTGTTGTTGGTATCGCTATCGCCGTCGGTGTCAGGATCGTCACCGCCCTTGCTGACCACGTAGCCCTGACCACCTGGCGGTGTCACGCGGATCACGTAGTCGCCCGGCGGCAGGTCGTCGAAGAAGTAGAGCCCATCAGTTCCCGTGGTCTGGGAAACAACTGTCTGGTTGTTGATGTCTGTCACAGGACCCAAAGCGGGCGTCAGAATCTCGACCTCTGCGCCGTCTATACTGATTTCACCGGCAGTCTGGCTACCATCCCCGTCAGCGTCAAACCAGACGCGATTGCCGACGCTGACTGGCGTGTAGACGCCGAAGTCCACCGTCAAGTTGGTATTTTTGTCGCTGTCGCCGTCCGTATCTGACTCGTCGCCGACGGCGAGTGTGACCGAGCTGCTGCGAATTCCGGTCAACGCAGCGATCCCGTCCTGGATACCGTTGTCATCGGTATTGCTGTCGTCCGTACCAGCGCCCGGGCTACCTAGGGCATCTTCATAGGCGCCGCCGATGCCGAATACATTGCCGACGGCCCAGTTGTCCGGATCGATCTCAACAATGTAATCGCCTTCCGGCAACCCGCCGAAGTAGTAGGTACCAGTGATGCTCGTCGTCGTCGTGATCGGATCCCCTGCAGCGTCCAGCACCTTATCGCCGTTGCCGTCCAAAAGGTTCACCACCACATTCTGAATGCCGGCGGTCGTGCCACCGTCATTCTGGACGCCGTCAGCGTTGGCATCCAGCCAGACACGGTCGCCCAGGCTCATCAGCACGTAGTCTTCCACCTCACCCGATAGCGCCGGACCGGCAGAATTTGCCCCGCCTTCGCCGGCATTTTCGGTGAAACGGAAACGGCTGTAGATCGGCGCCGTCATCGTTGTCGTCGTCGGTACATTGATCGTGATAGCGTATTCACCAGGGGCGAGCAACGCCAGGTCGCTCAACGCAGCACCCGGGAGCGTTCCTCCGCCGGGAGTGACGATTCCCACGGCAGTGACATCATCCAAGACACCGTCGTCGTTGAAGTCGATGAAGGCGCTCAGGTAGCCAGGCGAGCCCAGCGTCACGCTGATCACGGCCGTCGAACCCGGCTCCAGCGGTGTCACAAAGATTACGCCATCCTCATCATTCAGTGTTGCGTCGACGTCGTCGCCCGTGGCATTCACGCCCGGCTGACCATTCGTTTCGGCATCCACACGCTCGCCCAGATAGACATTGGTGCCGCTGATCACGTGCGATGCGCCGCCGGCGCCCAAGGTTGTCTTGTAGCCGTCAGGCAGATCGCCGTAGTCGAACTGAACAAGGCCGATGTCTACGGTCAGATTTGTGTTGTACGAGTTGGGATCCGTATCCCCGTCGTTCGTCGGCTCGTCGCGCGAGACCAGCGTCACCGGCAACGTACGTATCGCATCCGTCGTCGGCGTGCCTGCACCGCCCGTCGGTTCAATGCCGTTGGAATCGGTATTGTCGCCGTTTCCACCCGGATCATCCGGATCGGCGCCACCCTTCGTCGCGCCGTAGCCGGTCCCGGCCACCAGGACCTCCACGATGTACTCACCCGGGGCCAGACCACTGAATTCATAGTAGCCAGGCGCATTGTTGATGCCGCCCGTGGCCGTCGTTGTCGAGGGCACAAGCGTACCATCCGGATAGGTGGCCGGATTGTTGTTGCCGTCGAGCAGATTTACGATCAGACCGTCGACACCGCTCGCACCATCATCCTGCACGCCGTTGAAGTTGGCATCCAGCCACACATAGTCGCCCAACGATAGGGGCTCGAAGAAGCCCATGTCCACCGTCAAGTTCGAGTCATTGTCGGACGCAGAGCCCGTCGTAGGAGTCGACACATTTTCGCCAGTTGGCTCTTCGGTCAACGCCAGACTCACTACTCCTGATGAAATGCCATTGGTGGCCGGGGCTGGATCGTCCACGCCGTTCTCGTCGCCAGTGCCACCACCTGTGCCACTGCCTTCTTCATTCACGTTGTTGTCCGGATCGATGGCAACGTTGTTTGGGTCGACTGTCGACAGCATGTCTTCCAGTTTGCCCCCAACGCCGAATTCGCTCGCAGGGATGTGAACGAAGTAATCACCGGGCGGCAGATCACTAAAGACATAGCGCCCGCCGTTAGTCGTCACTGTACTGCGGAAGGCCGTAGCAGTCGCCGGGTCCTCGCCGGCTTGTAGACTTCCACCGTCACTCCATCAACACCGAATTCATCGGCGATTCCGCCGCTTTGACCGGTATCGTAGACGCCGTTGCTGTTGGCATCAAACCAGATCAGGTCGCCCAACTCAACAGGCTCGTAGACGCCGAAGTCGACCGTCAGATTGGTGTTCTTGCTCGTATCGCCGTCGGTATCCGATTCGGCTCCGATGGCCAGATCGATCACGCCACTGCGGATGCCTGTCGGAGACGTCAGCACGGCGAGGCCGTCCGGCGACCCGTTGTCATCCGTATTGTCGGCGTTATCACCGCCGGCGCCTGGACTGCCCAGGGCGCCTTCGTACGTTCCGCCAAGACCAAAGACGTTGCCGTCCGCCCAATTGTCCGGGTCGATCTCCACGATGTAGTCGCCTTCCGGCAGGCCGCCGAAGTAGTAGGCGCCGGTGATGCTCGTCGTCGTCGTGATGGCAACGCCTGCCCCGTCCAGCACCGGATCGCCGTTACCGTCCAGCAGGTTGACCACCACGGTCTGGATGCCGGTTGTCTCGCCTGAGTCCTGCACACCGTTGGCGTTGCTGTCCAGCCAGACACGGTCGCCCAGGCTCATCAGCACGTAGTCCTCGACCTCGCCCGAAAGCGCGTTGCCGTCTGGACTGGCCCCACCCTCACCTGCGTTCTCGGTGAAGCGGAAGCGGCTGTAGATCGGAGCCGATGTCGTTGTCGTCGTTGGCACCTTGATTGTTAGTTCGTAGACGCCAAGTGTGTCGAAAACCAAGTCGTTTGCCGTCAAACCGGTCGGCAACGTGCCGGGTCCCGTGATTCCCGTAACCTCTACTTCATCAAGCGTTCCATCATTGTCAAAGTCGATGAAAGCGCTCAGGGCACCTGGCGATCCCAGCGTCACGCTGATCTTCGCCGTCGAATTCGGCTCCAGCGGCGTCATGAAGACCACGCCGTCCTCGTCATCGCCGTCAACGTCGCCGTCGTCGCCGCCGGCTGTAGCTGCACTTTGCCCGGCATTCACGTCCGGGACACCATCGTCATCTATGTCGTACGCCGCACCGAGGAAAGCGTTGTTGGTATGGCTTACCAGGTGGGCTGCGCCGCCATCGGCGCGGGTCGTATTGTAAGGAGAGGGCAGATCGCCGTACTCACCGTCGACCGTGAAGTCAGCCGGATCGCTGGCTTCGTAGTTGTTGAGATCGGTGGCGTTCGGCGCCCGGACCGCTCGCCGTTGCGCTCGCCATTGGCCGCGCCCGAATCGCCGGGCGTGGTCGAACCGGTTTCGTTGCCGGCCTCGCCGGCAGGCGTGCCCGTATCGGGCAGACTGCTCCAGTCCAAGACCGCGGTATTGGTCACAACCTGTCCAGGGGTCAGAGCCGTGGTCAGATCGCGCCGTCAACTCAACCGTCACAGTACCGCTGATCGGGACGTTCAACGGGCTTCGCTACTCCGGCGGCGGTCGAAACCGTCACCGTGTTGCTCAAGATGATCACATCAGCGGTTGTCGGCGCCGTCACCAGGTTGGTTGAAGTCACATTCGCGACAGAAATATTCCCCAGACCAGCGGGAATCTCGTCGCTTAACACCACATCAAATGCGTCGGCGTTGCTGCCGCTTGCGTGGGTGAAGGTGATGAAGTAGCGCACGGTCGCGCCCGGACCCAAGGGCGAGGGCAGCGGTGTATCCAGGCTCTTTTCCACTTCCATGACCGGTTCGACGATGTCGATAGTGACCGTGTCGGAGGTGGCGCTAAAGGCCGGGTTGTTGGCCGTATCGTCCCAGCTCACAGTGAAGGTATTATCACGCGTGCCGGGATCCTGATCGGCCAACACGTTCTCGACCAGTGCGTTGAACTCGATGATCGCATACTCCAGATCATCGTCGCTGTCGTTATTGGTGATATTGCCCAGGTTGAAGACGGGATCGTTGCCGTCACCCTGGTTCGGGGTCACGCCGGCCGAGAAGTCGTAGGTCGGCACGGTATTCACTGTGCCGGCGATGACCTCAGCGCCGGCCAACCCGGTTGTCGTCATCGATACATTGGAGACCAACGCCAGATTGACGGTCTCAGGCGGCGTGGGCAGATAGGCCAGCCCCACAGGCAGCGTGTCGGTGATGGTGATATTGTTCATGGCGCCTTCGGGCAGCGCCACCACCATTCGGTAGCGGACGATCTCGCCGATGGTCAGATCCGGGTTGCTGTCCGTGCCGTTGTCGGTGTGGCCCTCGGAGGTGGCCGTGATCGACTTGTCGGGCGCAGGAATCAGCTGAACCGCGTAATCCTCCACCTCACCGTCGAGTGCAATGCCGCCGGGTTCCAAGTTTTCCTGGCTGCTCCAGCGGAAGCGGACATAGGTCACGCCAGAGGTTGCGCCGGTGAAGGCATCGGCAGCAACCGGCACAGAGATAGTCTGGTTTGCGCCGGACGCTTTCAGATCGTCTGCGATCTGCTCTCCGGGTTGCCAGATACCGTCACCGTTGAAGTCGAGCCAGGCGCTCAGGTTACCCTCTTCGGTCTCGGTCGTGGTCGGATCATCGGGAATGGAGACGAGCACGTCGATGGTGGTCGCCTCGCCGATGACCAAAACCGCACTGGGTTTCTCGGCCGTGCCGACATATTTTTGGAACGTGACGCCGTCCTCGTCATCGGAGGTGGCGTTGTCATCGCCGTGGGCCAATGGGTCGGGTTGTCCATCCAGCTCGCCATCCACCGTGGCGCCAATCTGAATGCCGCTCGAGATAATGTGGCGGGCGGCGAGTGCCGGCGTGATCATATGCGAGGCTTGGACGGGATAGCCGACCAGCGTGTCACCATTGGGCGCGTCGCCATAGTCGGTGGGCAGCCAGAGACCCTGATCCCAACTCAGATCGTCGGTATTGGCCGGAAGGGTAATCGTCTCGGTATATAGATAGAGATTGCTACTGTCCGGCTGGCCATCACTGTCAACAGCGTCGGACGGCGCTCCGGTAGCGTCAGTAGGACTGGAACCATAGTCGCCTACGTTCGGCGTGCCGGGCGGCGGTGTAAACCCGCCGGGCGGGTAGAAGCGCAGGTAGTAGTCATCGGCCGGCAACTCGCCGAAAAGATAGTAGCCGGGATTGCCGGATTCGTTGTCGGATGTCAAACGGAAATCGACTTGATCGTCATTGTTTAGGTCGACCGGAATATCGTCGCCCGTATTGGGATCGCCGTCCGGGCCCGGATCCCAGAGTTCGACACGCACGCCATTGATGCCGGGCTCTTCCGGCTGTTGGATGCCATCGGCCTGCTGACCGGCAATGTCGAGCCAGACAAAATCACCAAGAGCCGAATTAACTTCATCCGTGCCGGCGCGCACGCCGACGCGCAGCGGTTCAGAGGGCAGCAGCTTGAGTGCATCTGCAGCGCCTCCCGCCTCGTATGCCGTATAACCAAAGGAATTCCAAGCGATTTGGCAGTTTTCTTTGCCGACCGCATCTGGATCGAAGCTGTCATTCGCAGGCGTATTGCACGAGATGTCGGTATAGGGATCATTGGGATCTTCGTTGGGCGCCACCATGGGGAAGACGATCTCGAGCCCATCGCTGCGCGGCAGTTCAAGACAGCTGACAATGTTCCCGCCGGCGTCATAGGTACAGAAGTCGACCTTGAACGACCGTACGGTCGTCGGATCTGCCGGCAGAATCGTGGTCCATTCCGGATCTTCACAACCGGCCGGTCCCGCCGCTACCAGATCGGTACGACAGGGGATGCTGGACGTGCTGTAGAAGACGGTGAACGGCACTGGCGTTGTCCCGCTTAAGGTTGCCGTCGGGCCGACGACCGGACCCGCCAGGTACGGACGCCACTTACTGCCGCGAGCACCCGGTGCAACCACGCCAGTGTCACCGGGGATGGGCAGAATATCGACCACCGTGATGCGGTCAAGCGACACATTGCTGTCATTTGAAAGTCGCAGTTTCCAGTCAACATCGCCGCCGGGCACGGTCAGGCCGAGCTTATTGAAGTCTGCGGCTTCACAACTTGGACCATTGAGATTTTCGCAGTCGAGCTCACCACGCACGAGCTTCTCAGAGACCATTTCGAGGCTAATGCCGACCTCGAAGTTACGCGGGCCTTGACAGCTTGTTTCCGTTTTGTTGCCGTCGCCGTCTAGGTCATATTCATCCACATAGGCCTGGTCTCCGTCCTTACAGAGGAGGATGTTCGCCGGGCCGCTGCTTCCGTCCGGATCCAACGGTTGATCGTAGTCAGCCAAGACCGCGGCGTTGGTATAAACGCCTGGCGGTGTACCGTCAGGCACTTTGGCCTGAAGTGTGACGACTAGTTTTTCGCCCGGCGGAAGACTGTAGGCACTGGCGCCGTCCCAGTCCCATCGGATCAGCGTTTGGGAACCGCTAAAATTCTCGGTTACGGTAATGGCAGGCGCGATGGCGGTGGAACTGGCGCCTGCGTCGAATGCAGCGGAACCCGCAACATATTCAAGCTGGGGCGGCAGAAGATCGGCGATCATGGGGTTAGGCAAGTCCAAATGCGCCACCGCGTCATTGGTCAGCGTCAGTTCGTAGTCTATGACAACGCCCGGCAGCAGCTGTCCTGATGGATCCTGAGACTTGGATAGGCGCGGAATGGCGCGTTCGTCGATAACATTGACCGTATTGCAGACCTGCTCGCTCTGTGCGCCGCTTCCATCAGCCGGATCGGTTGTGACACCCACACAGTTACCAAAACTGTTTCCGGGGCTTTCACCACCCACGACCTCAGTTTTGACGTCCGCGCTCCACGACTCGCCGATACCCTGCGCGTCGACAGCCAATGTACCGATCTCCCAGCGAAGAGCGGTAACGTCGCCAATGCTGTCTGGCGACGACCGAAGTTATTTCCGTAAGGGTGCTGTATGTGCCGAAGATATTCCAAGTCGGATTATTGTCAAGTTGGTAGGACACAGTGACAGCGGAACTTGGGCCGGGAACCGCCTGAAATCCGGTCACAGTGACATTGGCTGGGATGGCGTCCGTGATGACCACGCTGTTCAGGTCCACAAATCCGTCGTTTGACGCTGCTACCGTATAGGTAACCTGCTCGCCGGCCAGTGCCTCGGTACCGCTGAAGGAAGAAGGGCTGGTTGACGTCTTGCCGCCGCCGGTCGTCGGGGTGGGCACGGTGACGGTAAAATTGCCGACAGCATTCTCTGTTCGTTCAACATCGTCGGGATCGGTGCCGCAATATTCGGGCAGCGGATCTGGATTGCCTGCACATCCTGCGGGCGTGGCTGTCACATCGACCGTATTTGCTTTGGCTGGATCGGCCGGCAACGTGTCATAGGTCAAAGTTACGGTTCGGGTCAGACAGGTGCCGGCCGGCACGTCCGGCAGGCCGGTAAACTGCACGGTACCGCCGATATCAGGCGAGACAGCAGGTGTATAGTTATAGGTTCCTTCGGCCGACACAAACCTGGCATCGGCCGGCAGGGTATCGAGGAAGCTCACCCCGCCCAAGTTGATGCCGCCCTTTGCCGGGACACAGAGCTCGATCGTGAACTCCATGGGAAAACCGACAACCGTATTGGGCGGCGGACTCTTGCTTGCGCTGGCACTGTAAGCACCGCTGTTGATGAGGTCAACCGTCGGCGGCGTCACCGGATCAGCATTGTCTGCATCGATCGTAGACGGAAGCGAGGTCGGCGTCCCCGGCGTGGTACCAGGCGCATAGCGTGCAATCACTTTGACGACGCCTGTGGTGCCGGCTGTCAGACCCTTTTCAACACCATCAATGTTGTCGAAAACGAGTGTAATGCCGCCGCCCGTCGAGCCAATTGTCGGCAGGGTTGAGTTGGCGACATCGATCAGCGAATTGGGCGGCAGCCCAACGAACTCGATGTTAGTCGGCAGGGTAGTCGTGAGTACGGCATTTTGACAAGTAGCGCCAAAGCAGGCGAAAGAGAAGACATACTCGAATGCCTCCCCGGACTCATACGTTGTTTGCCCGGTGCTCGTCACGAGGTCCAGCGAAGCCGTAATCTGTGCTTGTGCTGGCCGCCCATGCGCCGAAACGAGTAACACGACCATTAGCGCGGCGAAAACCAATCGCGTCAGAACCGGTCGTGTCGCGGCAAATCCTTCGACTACCGGCAAAAAAAGGCGCCTACACTGCCTGTTCGTCACCATAATAGTACTTAACATTTTGTTTGTCCTCCATAATGAACGATCGGGGTCGCTTGAACTCATAGGACGGACCCAAGATGCTTGCTTGCAGTCCGTCGCGACGTAGTCCATTAAGAGGAATTGGTGACCAGTTTCTCTTAACAGGCACTATCCACTTTCCTTCAGAGTAGTTGTAAAATCGATGTCGTTTGCGAAAGGCATACTGATACTTGTCTACCTGGGAGATATGGCCGTCAGAGTGCGTGGCCCTGCCTTTTTCGCGGTCTATCATTTATTGTGACGTCACAACGATCAGAAAGATACGCTGCCCCCTCATCAATTTTAGAGGGACAGCACATATTGATCATAAGGTAGCATAGAAAGATTACGATACACATTACGCTTGCGAAGATCGGAAAATTGTGTCAGTTGGAGTGGCTGCAGTATCTCTATCGTGAATTATGAATCAATTGGAGGCAAGCAAAAGGAGCGGTAGATCCATATAGCAAGCATAGCCGGGGCAAAGCATCTTGTCATCAGCACAATCGATCGATTTTCCATAGAACAAAACGCCGCCTCGTGGGGGCGGCTCATCATCCTTTTGTTGTAGTCTGTTTGTTGTACGGTACTGGATCAATTGAACGGGGTATGCTGGTTGAATAACGTGGTCTGCTGTCCCTCTTCGGCGCTCATCTCGTCCTCGGATGCCAACCCTCTGCGCACGGCCCACGGTGCGGCTTGGGTGCGGCTAGCCGCATGTAGTCTGCCGAGAATATGGTCATATGCGCCCGTAGAGTCGGCTCACTGATCCACCGCGACAAGGACTGGCTCTTGCCCATCGGCCACTTCCCCAACAATCTCAAACCCACCGGATTCAGAGAGCCGAGCACGGATTCCTTTGCGCACAATGGCACAGTCATCGACAATCAGCTCTCAGCAGTCCACGAATCACGACAGATCTGATCAGCCTTGGTCGAACTTGATCCAGACCAGCCCTTCGCCTTCGGGCACACTGAAGTTGAAGATCTCGCTGTCTCGTTCACCGTTGCCGTCGAGCACCCAGACGGTGTAGTTGCCGGCCACAGTATTGCCGGGCAGATCGCCGGTGCCCATGCTAAATTCGTAGTTGTATTCCCCGAGGCTGCCCCCGACTTTTGTCCTTGGCAATGCTACGTACGCTGTCGGGTACAGGCAGTCGGGCGCCGTCCTTCTTCAGACACGACGAAATAGCTTCCCTGTGGCTGACCACCCTCGACACCGCTGTGAATGAAGATAAACTGCAGCTTCAATTCCATGCCGCCGTTGCCGCCCGTGGTCGGGCCGCCGCGGATCTTGAATTTGCAGCCGTCATCACCGCCGCAAGGGCCGGCATCCGGATCGCCCTGAGGCTGCGGTGGCGGTGCTTCTTCCACCGGCGCCGGTTCTGGTTCTGGTGCAGGCGGCCGCCGGGGCAGGGGCCACAGCCACTGGAGCAGGCGCGCGCCGGAATATTCGGCGGCCACCTGGGACGTTTTCTACATTCTCCACGGTCGCCAATTCACCGAAAATCCAAACCGGTTCGCCGTTGACACAACAGACCTGCCACCAGGTGCCCTGCTCATTCTTGCCGATGATCGACAGTTGCATGCCCTGCTCAGCCGTACCGGCCAGGCCGTAGTTTGTGCCGGGGCCCTGACGCGCATTGACGATCTCACCGGCAATGATAAGCTGGGGTTGGGGAGCGGGTGTAGCCGTCGGCTCGGGCTCCGGGAGTTGGTGTCTCGGCGACGGTCTCGGCGGGGGCATCAGCCACAGGTTCGGCAGCAGGCTCTTCCGCCTCTACCGGGGCGTCGCCTTCCGGAGCCACGACAACGGGCTCGATGACCGCAACCGCGTCGACCTGAGGAGCCGCCGGTTCCTGGCCCTGAGGCGTCGGTGTGAAGGTCGGCACCAAAAGCCGCGGTTCGGGTGTTGCCGTCGGTTCCGGACCGAAGCTAGAGAATACACTACAGCCGCTGATGAAAAAGACAGCGGTGACAATAATTGCAATCTGCCCGAAAAGAGCGGGACGCTGATAGGTCATACGGGCTCCTCTTCCAAATATCAAGCCATGATTAACCCATAATTCAACAACGTGATGATTGTACCAATTATTGGCTGGTTTGACATCTTTTCGGTGCCAGGATCGGAGGCAAAGCCCTTGTAGCTCGACATTACTGTCGTAGCCTGACCTTTCGGCCACATGAGTCTGCTACGACACAAATTTCGACATGAATGCCGAGCTACAAATCGAGTCGCCCGCAATACCGGCGTCTATTCCTCTACCTTCAAAATCTCTCCATACCAGCTATGCCGACCGGTCCACGTAGTATAGTCGCCCCGGCTGATCGCACCTGCAGTCTTCGCCGGGCACCGTGGCCTGAGGCATGGTGACGATTTCGCCGGTCCGGTTTCTGGACGATACTGTAGCCGCGCAGACAACACATTCGATGGGTTGAGTGCATCCAATCGCAGGTGCGCCGAATGCTGCCGCTCTCGCTCTCTGTCGCAAAGACGACCCACCATTCGATGTAGGCGATCGCTGACCGGTCGACCAACTGCTGGCGACGCTGGTCCAACAGCCTTTGCGGATGAGCTCGCTGAAGGCGATCGATGCTCTGTTCAAGGCGCACGTCCTTCGTAAGCCAGAAGGTTTAAGCCCTGCTCAACTGCCCAACGACGTATGCCCGCGAGCTGTTCCATGATTCGCTCGATCAGGCACGGCAGACGCCGCGGCGACCGAAGGTGTCGGCGCACGCAGATCGGCCACAAAATCGGCGATGGTGAAGTCCGTCTCATGGCCGACGCCACAGATCACCGGAGATCGCTTCCGGCAATGGCATAGGCAACACGCTCGTCGTTGAAGGCCCAGAGATCTTCAATGCTGCCGCCGCCACGCGCCACGATCAGCGTGTCCAGCGCTTCGATCTCTTGACTGTAGCGATTTGCCTCGCCAATCGCCGCCGCAATCTTGGCGGGAGCGTCGTTGCCCTGTACCAGCGTCGAGAAGAGCAGCACATCGACCAACGGCCACCGTGCCGAAAGCACATGCAGGATATCTCGAAAGGCGGCCGCATCGGCGCTGGTGACCACGCCGATACGCGCCAGGCTGAACCGGAATCGGACCGCTTGCGTTCGTCGTCAAAAAGTCCGGCCTCGGCCAGCCGCGCCTTCAGCGCCTCAAACTGAGCGTACAGTTGACCACGACCGGCCGGTTGAATGCGGTTGACGTAGAGTTGGTAGGCCCCGCGGTCCGGATAGACGCCGACATAACCGTGGGCCACAATCTGATCGCCGGCCTGCGGCAGCCACGTTTGCGACATGGCGCTGCCCTTCCACATCACGGCATTGATGGTGGCCCCTTCGTCCTTGAGGCTGAAGTAGATATGGCCGCTGGCCGCCCGCTTCCAGGTGCTGACCTCGGCCGTTACCGTGACGTCGCGCAGCAGATCATCGGTCTCGAACAGAGCAACGATGTGGGTTGTGAGAGCTGAAATCTGTGATCGGATTCATAAATTGCCTCAGCAAGAATATCGACGTATCATCTGGCGGAGATTCTATCACATTGGCGCGGTTTGGCGTAAGTGAGTGTCGCAGACCTCCATTCGGCCTTCCAATTTGCATAAAGGAGGATTCTGACCACCTCCCGGAGGTTCAAACCGCTAAATCGATCAAGACTATGAGCGTGCGACGCACTGTCCAGTTTACATCGAATGCGCTCGATCCCTCTGGATAGTGCGTCGTGTGCGGATCTGTGAGCATATCGACAAAATTCAATATTGACAAACTTCAATATGCAATGTATAGTTTCCCTCATGGAACAGACAATTGCTGAAATTAGAATCCATCCGATTCACTGTCAACCCGCCCGATTCGCCTAGCGGCTGTTGCGGATTGCCGCCCAGCCTACGCTTGTCCACGGATGAGGCTTCTCGGTTGTCATCTATGTTCAAGGCCATTGCCAATCCGGTGCGCCTACAGATGGTTGATCTCATCATCCGTCTGGGCGGTCAGATCTGCGTCTGTGATATCGAAAACCAGTTTGAGCTATCGCAGCCGACCATCTCCCATCATCTCAAGATCTTGCGCAAGGCGGGCATCATCAGACTGGAACGTCGAGGCCAATGGCTCTTCTACTTTGCTCGACAAGAAGCCCTGACAACGCTGGAGCAGTTCCTCTCCGATCTGATGAATGAACAAGAAGCAGTAACGTAACCCGATTGATTGAGTTTTTTTGGTCGACATATTGATGAATATCAATATGACGTATAATTTCCGGGCAATCTCTATCGAAAATTCGGGACACCGAATCGGGAGAGCGCCTTTCGCAGTATAATTTCGTATTTTTGTGAAAGGAAAAACCATGTCTGATATTACTGTTGAACCGACATTGAATCCGCCGAAGATATCCACGCCAGGTCAGCGAACATTACGCCGCACGTGCCCGCAATGTGAGCAGCAGTTGTTGCGGCCCTGCAACTCAAGTCCTTCTTCCCCGAATGTTGCGCGCACATCCTCTGCTGAGGACAGTTGCTGCAGTCCGAGTGGGTCTGGAGACAAATGTTGTAGCAGCAGTGAAGTTGGCGGCTACGCTTTTTACGATGAAGATGAAGTCGCAGGTCTTCCCGAAGATGCAGTCCAGGGCTCGTTCGGCTGCGGCAACCCGACCGCATTGGCGTCGCTGAAGCCGGGCGAAGTGGTCGTGGACCTGGGCTCGGGCGGCGGCATCGACGTCTTCATGGCCGCCAGGCAGGTGGGCGAAGAGGGTTTCGTCTATGGCATCGACATGACTGACGATATGTTGGCCCTGGCCCGACGCAACGCAGAGCAGATGGGCGTCACCAATGTCGAGTTCCGCAAAGGGCACATCGAGAACATGCCGCTGAACGATCAGACCGCCGATGTGATCATCTCCAACTGCGTGATCAACCTGTCGCCGGACAAGGGCCAAACGCTCACTGAGGCATTCCGCACGCTCAAGCCGGGCGGACGCCTGGCCATCAGCGACATCGTGGTCGACGGCACGCTGGACGACCTGCCGGTCTCCGAAGCCGACATTCGCACGGCCTTGAGTTGGGCCGGTTGCATCGCCGGCGCCCTGACCATCGACCAGTTCAAGGCACTGCTGAGTGATGCCGGCTTCGAAAAGGTCGACATCCAGATCAAGCACCGCTATCGTCTGGAAGATCTGGGCGAAGACATCAGTAGCGTCAACCTGGCACTGACCCCGGAAGTCGCCGGTCAGTTGGTCAACCGCTTCACGAGCTGCAACATTGAGGCCTATCGACCGCTCTAACGTATGAACAGCGGTTAATGGTGAATTGATAATTTCGAATGGTCAATGGCGGATCTCCACGATAGACCACCTCATTGACCATCGCCAATTATCAATTCACCATTCAGCTCCCTCGCACTATTGTCCCCCATTCCCACGCACATTGTCTCTTGCGCACCCCCATTGTCACCAGTACAATACCTGCCATGCCTCTCGACCTATCGCTGGATCGGCAGGGCAAGGTCGCCCTCTATCACCAGATTGCTGAACAGATCAAGACTCGCATTTGCGATGGGCGCCTGCCTGCGGGCACACGCCTGCCGACTGTGCGCCAGATGGCGACCGACGCCGGCGTCACCCGGCTGACGGTACAGAATGCCTATGGCGAGTTGCAGAGCGGCGGCTGGATCGAAGCCACGGTCGGACGGGGCACGTTTGTCAGCAGCACTGGCCCAGAACGGCAGGCTGACCAGCAGCATCGGCAAGAATCTCACGCCCGATGCCGTCATCAACGATATCGTTCAGTTGGACCAGATTAGCGGCGTGCGTTCGATGGCCAGCGCCTCGCCCGACCCGGCGCTCTTTCCTACGCAAGAGTTCTGGGCCAATATGAGTGGCATCTCTGCAGATGCAACCGCCATGGCAGGCTATGGCTCATCTCAGGGGGACCCGGAGTTGCGCGTTCAGTTGGCCAAGTGGGTTGGCGAACGGGGCATCCAGGCTGGACCGGACGAGATTCTGGTCACGGCAGGAGCCACCCAAGCGCTGGCATTGGTGGCGCAGGCGCTGACACGCCCCGGCGATACGGTCCTTGTGGAGCAGCCGACCTACTTGGGCCTGCTACACACGTTGAAGGCGCAGGGCCTGCAGCCCATCGGCGTGCCCGTTGACGCAAACGGACCGCGCCTGGACGTGCTCGAACGTATCGTTGTGCAGCAGCGACCGCGTTTCTTCTACACAATTCCAAGCTTCCAGAATCCAACCGGCTACTGTGCACCGGAAGAACATCGGCGTCAACTGATCGATCTCAGCCAACGCTACGGACTCATGCTGGTCGAGGACGATATCTACGCTCGGTTGGCCTATGACGCAGCGCCGCCGGCCACGCTGAAGTCGCTGGATCGCTCCGGCCTTGTGGTCCATGTGAGCAGTTTCTCCAAGCTCTTTGCGCCAGGGCTTCGGCTGGGCTATCTGGTGGCTCCGTCACCACTGAGCGCTCAATTGCTCTCACTGCGCCGCGGGCGCAGATCTATGTAGCCCTCCCTTTCTGCAACGCGCATTGGCCGGCTTTTTGGAAGATGGCGGTATGCGCCGTCATTTGCGGCGCTCCCTGCCCATCTATCGCAAGCGCCGCGACGCGCTGGTCTCGGCCCTGCGGCGTTATATGCCCGCGGCAGTCAGTTGGACTAAACCGGGCGGCGGTTTTTGTAGTTGGCTCACACTACCGCGGCTCAACACGTTCAACGATCTGCAACAGGCCGCCCTGCACCGTGGCTGGGCCTTTGCACCTGGCGAGGCCTTCCTGGCCCAGCCGGACGGCCATCAGCACATGAGGCTCTGCTTTGGCCATCAACATCCGGACGTCATTCGTGATGGTGTGGCCTGCTAGCGGAATTGATCCAGGAGCGCCTGGTCGAGGATGCCCCGGAATCGTATCAGATTCAAGATTGGACACCGTTGGTTTAGATTTTGTTGGCGTTTCAGATTCCGGGATATTGGGGATCCACATATGACTCCACTGCAAAAAGCCTTTTTCGCCACAGATTTACACAGATAAAAAAAGGATAAAACACAGATGGTACCGGGGTTACTTTGGCCACCTGGTAGACATCTGTGAAGATCAGCTCCTTGTCTATGGCAAATTTCCGTTTTTGCAGTAGAGTCACATATAAACACTGGCATAGATCTGTCGCTGTGGCCGCCAGGCTCGCCTCACCCTGCCATGACGCAAAAGGTGCATGGCGGTCCCTCACCACCGGTGGAGAGGGACGCGTAGCCTCCATCCAGGAGGCGCAGCAACGTGAGGCCGCTTTAGTGGCTAGGCCGAAGCGCTCAAGCGCCAACGGATCCTAGATTGTGCCGCAGATGGACGCCGATAGGATGGAGAAGAATGAAAGCATTTGAATTGGCTGGTTTGCAGGAAGCGCACAGAGCCGCGGGCAAGCTCTATCACGAGTTTCTACGCGTGCCGGATCTGAGCATGGGTCTCTATGTGTTGCCGTCCGGTAGCGCCGATCCACAACATCCACACAACGAGGATGAGGTCTATTTCGTGGTCAGCGGACAGGCGACCATCAATGTCGCCGGCGAAGATCGCCCCGTGCAGACAGGCTCCATCGTCTATGTTGCCGCCCACGATGAGCATCGTTTTCACAGCATCGAGGAAGATCTGCACGTGTTGGTCTTCTTTGCGCCTGCAGAGAGTGCGTAGAGATCAGGCGTCTGCAAGACGCTTGGCTTCTGCAGACGCACCAGACTCATCGCTCTGGCTCAACTTCCGAAACGAATCAACCATGTGTTCAACAACAATCTGCACCTGGCAACGAGAAAACTACACGATCAGCACCGACCGTGATCTGCTCGATCTCGATGTCATCCATGGCTATCTACGCCATTCGTACTGGTCGCCCGGCGTTCCGCGTGAAGTGGTGGCCAAAGCGATTCAGCACTCGCTCTGTTTTGGTCTGTATGCCAATCAGGATCATGGCCACATTCAGATTGGATTTGGTCGGCTGGCTACAGATCAGGCAACGTTCGCCTATTTTTCCGACGTCTTTGTGTTGGAACAGTTCCGTGGTTCGGGGCTTGGCGTCTGGCTCGTGGATTGCATGCTCCACTGTCCAGCACTCAACGGAATTCGTACCTTTCTTCTCGCCACACGCGATGCCCACTCGTTGTATGAGAAATTCGGCTTTGAGTCACTGTCCGACACGGGGCGAATGATGGTCATGCGCCGAGAAATGCCATGGTATCGACCGGAACTTGCAGGAGAATAGTGGAAGGTTGAGAAATTTGGAGGTTGAGAGTTTGAGGGATATGAGATGGTGAACGTTAATGAAAATGGCCAGATGATGGGAACAGAATCAACGGGGATATTCTCAGATCGGATTTCAGGCGTACCGAGATCGTTCATCCGCGAGATTTTGAAGGTAGCCATCGATCCATCTGTGATCTCGTTTGCCGGCGGGTTACCCAACCGGGATCTCTTCCCGGTCGAGGCGCTGAAAGAGGCGACGATCAAGGTATTCGATTCGGCCGGCAGGGACGCCCTTCAATATACCAATTCAGAAGGCTATATCGACCTGCGAGCGTGGATCGCAGAGCGCTATCGAACCCAGCATGGGTTGGATATACCGGTTGACAACATCCTGATCACCACAGGCTCGCAACAAGGTCTGGATCTGCTGGGCAAGACGCTCATCAACCAGGGCGACCATGTTGTCATTGAGGAACCGGGCTACCTCGGGGCCATTCAAGCCTTCTCGCTCTATCGACCAACATGGCAACCGGTCACAGTTGCCGACGAAGGCATGGATGTGGACAAGTTTCGCGCGGTGATGACATCGCAGAAGCCCAAGCTAGTCTACACCGTGCCAAATTTTCAGAATCCCGGCGGCATCACCTACTCGGAAAGCTGTCGGCTAGACATGGCCGCAGCCATTGAGGGCAGCACCACATTGCTGATCCAGGACGATCCCTACGGCGACCTGCGCTTCGCAGGCAAACCAAAGAGCAACTTCTACCAGCATTTGCCCAACAACACCATTCTGCTGGGCACCTTTTCAAAGATCGTCGCGCCGGCCTTGCGCATCGGCTGGCTGGTGGCGCCGGACGCGATCATGCAGAAGCTGATCATCGCCAAGCAGGCATCCGATCTGCACACGGACTACTTGTCGCAGCGAATCATCCACCAATACCTGCTCGACAATGACGTGGACGACCATATTGCCGAGATCACCCGGGTCTACGGACGGCAGCGCCAGGCAATGGTCGATGCCATCGAAGCTCATTTCCCGCCTGACGTTCGCTACACGAAGCCTGACGGCGGCATGTTCCTCTGGGTGACGTTGCCCGAGGGCCTCTCCTCCATGGCCCTTTTCGACATTGCAATTGGCGATAAGGTGGCCTTCGTGCCCGGCAACCCGTTCTACGTTCGCCCCCACGACGCCAACACGCTGAGGCTCAACTATTCCTGCGTGGATGAAGCGACCATCGAGATCGGCATCAAACGATTGGCCGCGGCGATCGATGAGTTGGAGAATAGTCGCTAAAAAGACGATCCACGAAGGTTCACAAATGGACACGAAGGAAAGTTCTTTCCAGTCTGTTCGTGAACCTTCGTGTACCTTTGTGGTTCTTCGTGGATCAAGATTTTTTTACAGCAAGGAGAGGAAAGCATGGCCCAAGACTTCAACCAGACCGACCGAAACCAGGTCCGACGCATCCCACAACGCGGCCACTATGATCGAGAGACCATCTACCCCATCGTCGACGAAGCGCCGATCTGCCATGTCGGCTTTGTCGATGACGGGCCGCCCCTTTGTGATCCCGACCATCCATGGCCGCGAGGGCGACACGATCTACCTGCACGGCGCAAAGGCCAGCCGCATGCTCAAGCTGATCGAAGCCGGCGGCGAGGTCTGCATCACCGTCACGCATCTGGACGGCCTGGTGCTGGCCCGCTCGGTCTTTCATCATTCGATGAACTATCGCTCAGCCGTGCTCTTCGGCAAAGGTCGCATCGTTGACGACGAGGACGAGAAGATGAACGCACTGGCCGTTGTGACCGAGCATGTGATGCCCGGTCGCTGGACGGATGCCCGTCAGCCCAATCCCAAGGAGATGAATGCCACCACAGTGGTCGCCGTCGACATCGAGCTGGCCTCGGCCAAGGTGCGCGTCGGCCCGCCCGGCGATGACGACGAGGACTATGCTTTGCCAGTCTGGGCCGGCGTCGTGCCGATCCGTCAACAGGCCCTTGCGCCAGAGGATGATCCGCTTCTGAGCGACGGCATCCCGGTTCCGGATTATGTGGACGCCTACGTCAACAGGCAATAGCGTGGGCTTCTACAGCCGGGGACTTGCGCTGCATCTTTTTCTCTGGAACGACCTATGGGCGCCATGGCAGGGTGAGGCGAGACCGCCACAGATCGCACTACTTCCGTACCAGTATTAAATTGTTAAACGACAACCAATCCATCTGGCCTAGCACGGCATCTAAATCCAATGAGCGTTACCAGTTCGAACCAAAAGTCGCGGATCAATCAAGATGACCTGGGGAGAGAGCGCCTGCTCACCAAAACGGTCGAAATCGCTTCGACCTATCTCGACGAACTCGATAACCGTCCGCCGGCGACCGACTACACATCAAAGCCATTGCTACCATTGCCGACCCAAGGCGCTGGCGCCGAGGCCGCGTTGGATCTCTTCCTGCAACGCTACGGCAATGAGCTGCCGGCCAGCAACGGCCCGCGTTTCTGGGGCTTTGTGACCGGCGGAACCACGCCGGCAAGCCTGATGGGCGATTGGCTCACCAGCGTCTACGACCTGAACCTGAGCGCGGCAGCAAATTCGAACGCGCCGGACATTGAGTTCGAGACAATTCGTATGCTACGCGAACTCTTTCGCCTACCCGACGAGTTCAGCGGCACATTTGTGACCGGTGCGACCATGTCCAATTTCGTAGGCCTGGCCATTGGTCGTGAATGGGCAAGCCGCCAGCTAGGCCAGAGCGCGGCCGAAGATGGGCTTCATGCCATCGGCCCGATCCATGTAGTGAGCGGCGAAGTCCATAGCAGCGTACTGAAGGCGATGAGCATGCTGGGTCTCGGCCGCCGGAACTATCTGCCGGTGGCGACACAACCGAATGCACGCGAAGCCGTTGACATTGAGGCACTGCGCCAAACGCTTAAGCAACAGCAAGGCAGGCCCTGCCTGGTCGTCGCCAACGCCGGCACTGTGAATACCGTCGACCACGACGATCTGCTAGCCATCGCTGGGTTACGTGACGAGTATGATTTCTGGCTGCATGTCGATGCAGCCTTCGGCGGCTTTGCCGCATGCTCCAAACGATACCAGAATCGGGTGTCGGGCATGGAACTGGCCGATAGTATCACCATCGACGCGCACAAGTGGCTCAACACGCCCTACGACGGAGCGATGGTCTTCACCCGACATCGCGATCTTCAGATCGATGTTTTTCAGAATAGTGCTGCCTATTTGGGCGAACTGAGTGAACCCGTCGATTTCGTCCACCTCTCGCCGGAAAACTCTCGCCGTATGCGGGCGCTGCCGATCTGGTTCACGCTGATGGCCTACGGCCGCCAAGGCGTCGGCGAAATTGTCGAGCGCAACTGCGCGCTGGCCGGCGAACTGGGCAAGCGGGTGGATGCATCCGAGCACTTCACGCTGCTGGCGCCGGTGCACATGAACGTCGTCTGCTTCACATTGACTTCAACATTGTCGGAATCGAACGACAGCGGTACCATTGGAGCATATCTGGCCCGACTGCGCGACGACGGCCGCGTCTTTCTGACCCCAACCGTTTTCAAAGGCGTACCGGCCATCCGTGCCGCCATCAGCAACTGGCGGACAGAGCCGGAGGATGTAGAGATCGCGTGGCAGGCCATAGTCGAGTGCCTACGGAACCCTGCCAGTTAATATCTGTGAATATCCAAACCAATCTGTGTCCATCTGTGGCAAAAAAGGTACTGCAGTGGCACGAACCCTGGTAATGAGGAGATCATGACCAAATACGCGTATTTTCATGGTGAAATTGTGCCCATCGAAGAGGCCAAGATCAGCCTGCTCAACAACACGTTCCACTATGGAACGGGTTGTTTCGGCGGCATTCGCGGCTATTGGAACGACGAGCAGGAACAGCTCTACGTCTTCCGCATTCTGGATCACTACAAGCGTTTCCTCAACAGCGCCAAGATGCTTCTGTTCGATTTTGACTACACGCCCGAACAACTGGCCGCCAAGACGGTCGAGTTGCTGAGCATGGAGGGGTGGCGCCAAAACTGCTACATCCGCCCCATTGCCTATAAGGACGATGGCATCTTCAAGGTCTGGCTGCATGACGGCGATGACCAGCTTGCCATTTCCAGCATCCCGGTCAGCGCCTATCTCAAATCGGAGACCGGTTCCCGAGTCTGCGTTAGCAGTTGGCGACGCGTCGACGACACCTCGATCCCGCGCGTGGCAAGGTCAATGGCGCTTATGTCAACAGCGCATTGATCAAGAGCGACGCCATGATGAGCGGCTACGACGAGGCCGTGGTTCTCAACCAGGACGGCCATGTCTCTGAGGGCAGCGCAGCCAACTTCATGATCGTGCGCGACGGCGTGGTCATCACCCCGCCCATCACCGATAACATCCTCGAAGGCATCACTCGCCGGACGGTCATGCAGCTGCTGTCCGACGAACTGGGCGTTGAGGTTGTGGAGCGCAGCATCGATCGCACCGAGCTCTACATCTGTGACGAAGCCTTCTTCTGCGGCACCGGCGCGCAGATCGCCCCGGTCGCCAGCATCGACAACCGCCAATTGGGTGACGGCACGATGGGCCCCATCACCGGACAACTTCAGGATCTCTACTTTGACGTCGTTTATGGCCGCGTACCAAAATATCAGGACTGGCTGACGCCGATTCCGTTGGCTGAGCCGGCGTAGGCAATTTCGTAAAGTCTAACATTCACGCCCAGTTGCTGATCACTATCTGGTAGGGCCGCACATGGGCGTGATCTCATGATATTTAGTAGATGGCATATCACCGCAACCCTAACATCTAGAAAGCACAACACAAGTGACTGACGAGATCATTTCATACGTTGACATGTGTTTGCGGGAAGGGATCAACCTTCAGAAGGGCATGAACTATGGAGCAGGAGATGGGCACTCAGTTCTGCTTATGTCCCTGAGACGAAATGCCCCCTACCGTGACAGAATCGAAGATGATGGCGCAACCCTTGTTTACGAAGGCCACGACACGCCCAAGAACAGTGGATTGGGCGATCCAAAGACAGTCGATCAGCCTGCATTCACTGCATCAGGCTCGCTGACCGAGAAAGGCAAGTTCCACAAAGCCGCACAAGATTTCCGCAAAGATTTACGTGAACCCGAACGTGTCCGAGTCTACGAAAAGATCAAAGTCGGCATCTGGGCATACAGCGGACTCTTCGAACTCGTTGACTCCTGGCAAGAATCGGACAGCCAAAGGTCTGTTTCCAAGTTCAAGTTAGTCCCTATCGATGAATTCGCTCCATCATCAGAAACCGGACCAACGCTTGGAAAATCACAACGTTTGATTCCTACCGCTGTAAAACTGGAAGTATGGAAACGAGATGGTGGTAAATGTGTTACGTGTGGGGCAACCGATGAGCTTCACTTTGACCACATCATCCCCTTCTCGAAGGGCGGCACTTCTCCAAAGGCCGACAATGTCCAACTGCTATGCGCACGACACAATCTAAAAAAGAGTGACAAAATAGAGTGACTTGGAGAGATATCCTAATGAGTTCTGAGACGTCGCCACAAGGCGCTTCCGTCAAGTCCGCCGTCGAGCAGCAGTTCAGTCAGGTGGCGGCTAACTACAGCACCAGCGCCGTGCATGCATCCGGCGCTGAGCTGCTGCATATGATCGAGGTCGCCGATCTCAAAGGCGACGAACGCGTGCTGGACGCCGGATGCGGGGCCGGCCACACGGCGCTGGCCTTTGCGCCTCATGTGGCCGAGGTGGTCGCCATGGATCTCTCAGACGCCATGCTGGAGCAGGTCGCACTGCTGGCCGCCGAACGCCGAATCGACAACATCACGCTGAAGCGCGGGGACGTGGAGAACATCCCCTTCGCCGTCAACGAGTTCGACCTGGTGGTCTCCCGCTACAGCGCGCACCACTGGCCTGACCCGCAGCGTGCGCTACGTGAGATCTTGCGCGTCATGGACAAGAATGGCCCGCGCCGCAGCCAGTTCATCCTGGCCGATATCGTCTCGTCCGACATCTTCACCGTCGACACCTACATCCAGGCCATCGAACTGCTGCGCGATCGTTCGCACGTGCGCGATCACACGACGGCGCAATGGATGGCCATGCTGAGCGGAGCGAGCTATGGTGCGGAACTGGTCTATGAATGGGATGTCCGCCTGGAGTTTGATTCATGGGTCGAGCGCATGCGCACACCCGAATCCTCGGTGATTGCCATTCGCTCGCTGATGGATGGCGCTCCCCAGGAAGTGCGCGACGCCCTACAGATCGAACCCGATCACACATTTACATTCGGCGGTGCGGTGGTGCGCGGGCTGTGCTGTCGCTAGTACAGCGTAGCGCAAATGGGCCCACTCTCCGTAGCGACGACTCTAGGATTGGCCACCGTTAGCTTACGGATATCGGTGTTTAGTTCGCACGCCCTTCGTGCGTACGGGTCTAGCCCCATCGAATGTCGGTCCCTCTGACCCGCTCGCACGTGGGCGTTCGAACTAAACAATAGCCCACGGGCAGATTGCTGAGTTGTTTGGTCGCCAGCCCTCGGTCGCTTCTTCAGCACCCAACGACTGAAGTCGTTACTACCAACGATGGGGCTATCTGCGCCGTCGTGTACCAGTGCATCGTTAAGGTGAATTCGGTCATTTCTCGCTCCGCTCGAAATCTCGTATATGCGGCGCTGAGATTCCTCTTCGCTTCGCTCATCGGAATGACAGAATTCTCGTTAACTGACCACTAGCAGCTTGGGACAGAGAACGCCATGAGTGTCACTCAGACAGAAAGCACCGGCGGGGAAATCGCAGAGTCAACTCCAATGGCGCGAACCAGCGACATGGTCACCGGTCGACGCTCTGAATTCCTGGCCGGGATGAAGGCGACGATCCCGTTGATCGTCGGGGCCATTCCGTTCGGCATCATCTTTGGCGCAGTGGCGGTTAATGCGGGCATATCACCCATGGCGGCCCAGGCCATGTCGCTCTTCGTCTTTGCCGGCTCAGCCCAATTTGTCGCCGCCGGTCTAGTAGCTGGTGGAGCGGGGTTGATTATCATCATATTGACGACCTTCGTGGTCAATGTGCGCCACGGTCTCTACTCCATGTCGCTGGCGCCCTACGTCAGAAAGCTTGCCCCAGCGCTGGCTGTTGCCATTGGGCTTCTGGCTGACCGACGAGACCTTTCTGGTTGTCGTGGACCGCTACAACCGACCTGATCATTCACCCAACAAACATTGGTTCTTCCTGGGTTCAGCCATATTCATGTATCTGAACTGGCAGCTCTGTACCTTCATCGGCATCCGAGCCGGTCAGTCGATCCCCGATCCCCAGAGTTGGGGACTAGATTTTGCGCTGCCGGTGACCTTCATCGGCATGCTGGTCCCCGCGTTGCACAGTCGACCCGTCGTCCTCTGCGTCGTCGTCGCCGGGTCGGGCGCAGTTCTCTTCTACGGCCTACCACATCAGCTTGGCCTGATCGTCGCCACGCTCTTGGGGGTGTCCGCAGGTTTTGCGGCCCAAAAATTCCGGGATCGGGCCAATGACACCTAAAGAAGCGCTGATGATTCTGGGCATGACCATCGTGACCTTCGGCGTACGTTATCCGGTGCTGGCATTGGCCGGCCGCTTCGAGTTCCCAGCCTGGATGATCACCGCCATGAAGTTCATCCCGCCTGCGGTTCTGACGGCCATCATCGTACCCGCTGTGCTCATGCCGGACGGGAGCGTGGCATTCTCGTACACTAACAGCTACCTGGTGGCCGCCATCATCGCAGCGTTGGTCGCCTGGCGCACGAACAATCTGTTGTTGACGATTGTGGTGGGTATGGGGAGTTTGTGGTTATGGCGATTGGTGGTTTGAGAAGGAAGCTCCCGGTCGTGCGAAGAAGTGCCGGGGACTTAGGCCGTTCAAAGAAATCAAATCCCTATTTGGCGGCATGCAAGCCGCTGCGCAAGCATCATCAAAAAGGGATTCAATTTCTTGCAGCGGCCTTAGGCAACAGAGCGAGTGAGTTGACGCTGATTTTGAGGTTTCAGCATCGGGAAGTCCCCGGCACTTTCTTGTAACGACTTACAGCTTCCTACTCAGGAGCCGTGGGGGATTCGGAGAGGGGTGTGCCCTTGTGGCCGCCCATAACCGACACTACCGCAACGCCTCAAGCGTCTTCTCATCAAATGGATTGCGCCCGGCCTCCAGTTCAGCAACCCACTCGTCAACCAACGGACCTCGCATGCGAACGAAGACGCCGGCAGTCTGGACTTTCAACGTCTTGAGATAAGCAGTCAGATCGGCAATCGCCTCTTCGTTTCGTCCGAGCTGGGCCAAGGCGATGCCGCGCCCGTCGTAGACGGTGTCCGTCAAGCCCAGTTCGATAGCCCTGTCACAGTGGACCAGTGCCTGCTCCGGTTCTTGCCCAAGTGCGTGGCCCCAGCAGAGCGCGTTGTAGGCACTTGCCGATTCAGGATCGTCGGCAAGAATCCGCTCGAAATCGTCGGCCCAATTGGCGTCGCCTCGTCGCAGACGCGCCAGCCCCCGGTTGAAGGTTGCGCGCTGCCCTTCAGGTGAGAGTTCCACGGCACGATCCAAATCGATGATGGCCTGTTCGATGTCACCAGCGCGAACGCGCTCATAGTGGGCGATCCCGCGATTGAGATGGGCGTCAGCATAGGACGGTCGCTTTTCCACGACCCAGGTCAGATCGACAATGGCCGCGTCCAGATCTTCGACTGTCCCGTCAACCCTGTAGTAATGCTTCAGATAGGCAGTGCCCCGATTATAGCGGACGTTGACCCAGTCCGGATGCAGTTCGATGACTTCGTCATAGAGTCGAACGGCATGAAGATAGTCTGGATTGGGCTCTGCGGCCAGCACGGTTGCCAGGTAGAATTTGGCCGTTGCTACCGTATCTTCTTCGCCCGGTTGCAACTCCAGAACACGCCGGAATGCGCCACGGGCATTGACGGTGTCGCCATTCTCACGATAGAGCGTGCCAAGCGTGAGCACTGCCAGCGACCGCACCTCATGCGGGGCCTCTAGATTGATGGTCGTCGAGAGTTCGGCCGGCGAAGGCAACAGCTTCTCCCACCCCGTCGATGAATCGGCCGTGCTCAGATGAACTCGCACACGCCCACTGTCGTACTCTCCCCAGATCAAACATGGCAGCTTGGCTTCCGCCCAGGACACGCTGCGCATCGACCGGGTCAGAGAGAACGTGGGGCCAGACGTGGGCCGTGGTGGAGATCAACTCGGCCGCAGCAATCTCATCGGCAAGCGCCTCCTGGAGACGACCGGCTACGTTGAAGCCTTGGTCAGGGGAATAGTTGGCAAACTCACTAACCAGCACCAGTGTCTCGCCGTCGGCGGAGACAATGGGTGTCGCCGGCGGAATGGCCGTCGAAGGAATGGGCGTCGAAGAAAGAGGCGTGGCCGTCATAGCGGGTCCGGGACCGGCCAGCAGATCCGGCAGCGCCACAACAGCGATGACGACCAGGATCACCAGCAATCCGGCCAAGATAGCAACCAGAAGGCCATTCTTCTGCTTGGTAGCTTCAGACACGGGAGGGCCGTTCGATGCCGACTCTGTACTGGATGGTCCGTCGTCAACCCCTGAAACATCGACATGCAAAACAACTGTATCTGAAGTCGAAGCGTCTACAGCCGGAACAGCTGAATTTGAGGCGTCCCGTGCCGAGTCGGCTGAGCGATCAACCGGATCTGAACTGAGGTCCCGAGCATTGGACGGCTCACCCTCCAGCGCTTGGCCGGAGGCCGGCAACGACTGCTCCGTCTCCGGCGCAAATCCGGCGGCCAAAAGCAACGTATCACGCTCTTCGGGAGAAAGGCGCAGACGGTCCGCACAACGCATCACGTCGTCTCGATGACGCGGACGCGCCACCACACCCTCCCTCCAACGAAAAATCGTCTGACGACGGACGCCAATGCTGCGCGCCAATTCGCTGTCGGTGATGCCGGCCCGGTTGATGTAGATGGTCAATAGTTCTGAAAAAGTAGCCACGTGTTTCAAGCAATAATCGGGTCAAGATAACGTATGATGGCCCAGTTTACCACAGGGACGGAGCCATTGGAATCCAGTCCGGAAGTTTTAGACGGTTGACCGAACCAGTGATATACTGAACAAGATCCGGTCGGCTCCGGAAGGGGGTTCGACCTGAGTGGCGGTGGGGGCTGGCGCTCCTGCCGTCGACGCTATTGGGCGCAATGATGGTTTGCCGAGCGCCTGTGAAAGGAAAGGAACGACGCAATGAACCCGGACGAAAACCTGGTTCCGGGATCGACAGCAGATGATCAGGCCAAGGCCATGCAGGCGCTTGAAGCTGAGGTCAATGGATGCCAGAGATGTGCGTTGGCCAACGAGCGGACGCACGCAGTTCCCGGCGAAGGCAACAGAGACGCGGTTGTCATGTTCGTCGGTGAAGGGCCCGGGCGAGACGAGGATCGCCAGGGGCGGCCTTTCGTGGGGCGGAGCGGGCAGTTCTTGAGCCTGATGCTGGATCAGATCGGCATCGACCGCAACGATGTCTATATCACCAACGTGGTGAAGTGCCGCCCACCTAATAACCGTGACCCCGAGCCGGCCGAGTTAGCGGCCTGCGATGACTACTTGACTCGCCAGGTCGAAATAATCAATCCGCGCATCATCGTGACACTGGGCCGGTTCAGCATGCGACGCTGGTTTGCTGAGGGCGCCATCACGAAGATCCATGGCAAGATCACGAATATCGGGCGCGGACGCGTGGCCATGGCCATGTTTCATCCTGCAGCAGCATTGCGCAACCCGGCTTGGCGAACCGCATTCGAACAGGACATGGCACGCTTGCCCGGCCTGATCGAACGAGCGGAAAAGGCCAATGCCGCCGCAGTACTGGGCCAAGCGTTGCCTGCCGGCGTTCCACATCCCGGCGATCCTGACTTTGTGGAACCGGGCAATTGAAAATTGAGACTGATACACTTCCTGTTGACGGAGACGATGGCAGGTGCAGATCGACCGTCTATTTGGGCGTGAAGGCGAGTGCTTCTTCAAGGAGTATTCGGTCATTTCGAACGGCATGAGAAATCTCGTGTCTGCGATGCAGAGATTCCTCTTTGCTGCGTTGATCGGAATGACAGTATTGCGGTTGACAGTGCACTAGTCCAATTGGGTATGAATACCACGGCAGATATCCATTATCTCCAGTACCATTTGGAGATGAACAGGGATTTCTCCCAAGATTCGCACCAACGGCTCCAGTGAGTCGAGTTTTGGCGCGTAATTTCATGAAATGTATAGAGCGAACTCGGGTTTCGTTCTGTTCAATATCAATATGAAAAAGATCTATTACTTTGATTAAGGAGAACATTTTATGACAGAAAATAACAACAAGAACGACAGTACGGCCCAGCCGCTACTGCGCATCGTCCCCTTGGGCGGATCTAGGCGAAATCGGCAAGAACATGATGGTGATGGAATCGGGCGACGATCTTATCATCATCGACGTCGGCCTCATGTTCCCCAGCAGCGACATGCACGGCATCGACATCATTATTCCCGATGCTGACTATGTGCTGGCAAGACTTGACAATGTGCGAGGCATCTTCCTGACCCACGGCCATGAAGATCACATCGGCGCCCTTTCCTATCTGCTGGAAGAGGGTGTTGACGCACCCATCTACGCCACTTCTCTGACCCGCGGCCTCGTCGAGGTGAAGCTGCGCGAGGCCAAATCTGCTGGCCGGCGCCACCCTAACACCATCACCGAAGATGATGTCGTTGAAGCGGGCGTATTCAAGTTTGAGTTCTTCCACACTTGCCACAGCTTCCCCGACAGCGTGGGCCTCGCCATCTCGACGCCCATCGGTCGCGTGATCCATACCAGCGACTACCGCTTTGATCCCGACGCCGGTCGACGGCAAGCCGACCGAAGAGGACAAGCTGAAGCGCTGGGGCGACGAGGGCGTCACCCTGCTCCTGGCCGACAGCACCAATGCCGACCAGGAAGGACGCACACCCAGCGAGAGCACCGTCGGCACCATGCTCGACGAGGTTTTCGAGAACGCAGAAGGCCGCGTCCTGCTGGCCACCTTTGCCAGCAATGTCGGCCGCGTGCAGCAGATCATCACGTCGGCCCGCAACCATGGTCGCCGCGTGGGCGTGATTGGCCGTTCCATGGTCAACAATGTGCGTATCGCCATCAAGCTCGGCTATCTGGACATCAGCCAATGACGAGCTTCTGACGACAAGCGAGATGGAAAGCCTGCCTGCCCACAAAGTCGTGATCGTGGCCACCGGCAGCCAGGGCGAGCCGACCAGTGCCATGGTGCGCATGAGTGTCAACGACCACCGCCAGATCACGCTGCGCGAGGGCGACACGGTCGTGCTCAGCGCCACGCCGATTCCCGGCAACGAGGAGTTGTTCAACCGCACGGTCGACAACCTCTTCCGCCAGGGCGTACATGTCCTCTACTACAAGGTCGGCAATGTCCACGTCAGTGGACATGGCGGGCGCGACGAGTACGAGCACATGCTGGACCTGGTCCGCCCAGAGTACTTCATCCCGGTCCACGGCGAATATCGCCATCTTGGTGCTGCACAAGGAACTGGCCAGTCAAAGCAGGGCGTGAAAGCTGACAACATCTTTGTGCTTGATGACGGCGACGTTGTGGAGTTCGGCAAGTTTGACGGCGGCGACAAGATCGTCGCTCGACCCGGCGAGCATGTGGACGCCAACCACGTATTTGTCGACGGCCTGGGCATCGGCGATGTCGGCAACGTCGTTCTGCGCGACCGGCGCCACCTCAGCAACGACGGCTTTATCGTCTGCATCGTCGCCATCGACGAGTTTGACGGCGCCATCATCTACGGGCCGGAGATCCTGAGCCGTGGCTTCGTCTACATGCGAGAAAACGAAGACTTGATCAGGCGTGCCGAACAAGTTGTCGTCAAGGTTCTGAAGAAGAAGGCCCCGATTCAGGTACGCGAGAACAAAATCCGCGACGCGCTGAGCCGGTTCGCCTCACAGGAGATGGGACGGCGCCCGATGATTCTGCCCATGGTGATGGAAGTCTAGGGCCACTGCAAGAAATTGAATCCCTGTTTGATGATGCTTGCGCAGCGGCTTGCAGGCCGTCAAATGGGATTCGATTTCTTTGATCGGCCTAGGACCCCACGCTGATTGGCAAACATCATCCCTAGGCCAGTGATTACCGCCACGACTTTGACGATTTCGAGCCGGTCTTTCCGCTGGGAAGACCGGCTCGATTTCCTTGCGGCCCGCGAACCGGTGTGCTATACTTGCGCCTGAACGCATGTTCGGTTCGATCGGCAATTCGCGTACCCATCATACAGAACATGGCCACGAAAAAGCGCACCACGAAAGAAACAACCAAAACAGAGTCTTTTCGAACAAGTTCTGAGCAACATCACGCGAGCAGACGTGACCGGCGTCGTGCTGATTCTGATCGCCGTCTTCACATTGCTCAGCTTGATGACCGGCAGCCGCGGCTCGATTACCGGCGCCTGGATCGACGCGCTGGAAGGCGCCTTTGGCGTCGGAGCCTGGGTCTTTCCGCTTCTGTTGAGCGCCATCGGGCTCTGGCTGGTCATCCACGCGGTCGAGCGCATGCCCGATATGTCGTGGCAGCGGCCGGTGGGTGTCGCCCTGCTCTTTCTTGCCTTCATCACGGGCGCAGCGCTAACCTTTTCGCCGGCACAACCCTACGGCGGCGGCTGGCTTGGGTCACAGATTGCCGGTCAGCTCGAACCCGCAATCACAGCCGGCGGCACCTGGGCGCTCGTCACCTTGCTTTCCATCGCCGGCATCGCACTACTGGCAGACCGTTTCATCGTCGAGAGCGGCCTTCTGATCTGGGACACGATCCAAGATCGGCGCTACCGACAAAAGGAAGCAAAGATGCCGCCGATTCGGCCGGGGGCGCCGCTTCCATCCGGGACCATTCCTTTTCACAAACGCATCGGCGAAAACATCGGTGAGTTTATGGCGCGATTCCAGCGGCGGCCCGACGTGAAACCGGTCTATTCAGCTAGGCGACAACCCCAGGAGGGGAAGAAAGGCGAGCCGGCGAAGAAGACGGTCACGATCGGTGGTGATGCGCCCTCGTCCTCCTCTGTCCCGAGTGCACAGGGCACAACTGGCCAGGCGGCTTCGCTGCTATCCCCCCGCATCATCGGCGGAGCGTTGGAGGCGCCGCCTGAGTGGCATCTCCCCGATATGGATGACATGCTTGAGGACTGGGATAGAACGGTCGACAATGATAACACCATTCGCGAGCAAGGGCGGCGCATTCAGGAGACGCTGGAGTCCCATGGCGTACCGGTCGATTTTGAAGGGGCGTACAAGGGACCGTCTGTCACCCAGTACCTGATTCGGCCGGGCTATGTCGAGCGCAAAGTTCGTGGCGAGACCAAGCGCATCAAGATCAAGGTGAACAAGATTACGGTGCTTGCCAATGACCTTGCCCTGGCGCTGGCTGCCCCCAGCGTGCGCATCGAGGCGCCGATTCCCGGCACCAACTATGTCGGTGTCGAAGTGCCCAACGCAGAGAGCAACAAGGTCGGCCTCAAGGATCTGATGGAGAGCGATGAATACACTGAACGCAAGGGCAGCCTGATCATTGCCCTGGGCGAGGATGTCAAGGGCCAAGCTGTGGTCACCGACATGACGCGCATGCCCCATCTGTTGATTGCCGGCGCCACCGGCTCCGGCAAGTCCGTCTGTATCAACTCAGTCATCATCGGGCTGCTGCTGACCCACACGCCGGACAGCCTGCGTCTGCTGATGATCGACCCCAAGATGGTCGAGTTGAGCGTCTACAACGGCATTCCGCACTTGCTGGCCCCGGTTGTGACCGAGGTTGACAAAGCGTCGGGCATTCTCTATTGGGCAGTCAAAGAGATGGAACGACGCTACGCTCTTCTGAGCAAAGTCGGCGCACGCGATCTTGCCCGATACAACGCCTATCTGACTGAACGCAACGAGAAGCCGCTGCCCTTCATCATGGTAGTCGTAGACGAAATGGCCGATCTGATGATGGCGGCTCCCGAAGAGGTTGAAAAGCATATTTGCCGTCTGGCGCAGATGGCTCGAGCGGTGGGCATCCATCTGATCATCGCCACCCAGCGGCCGTCTGTCGATGTCATCACCGGCTTGATCAAGGCCAACTTCCCCTCGCGCATCGCCTTTGCCGTCACCAGCCAGACGGACAGCCGGGTCATCCTCGATGTGCCTGGGGCGGAACGACTCCTGGGACGCGGAGATATGCTCTACATGGGGCCGGACGCCAGCAAGTTGGAACGTTTGCAGGGCACGTGGCTCACAGAGGACGAGATCAGCCGCGTGATCCGCTATTGGAAAGGCGTTCGCAGCTTCGAGGATCAGGGCCCGGGCCATTCCGGCAGGTTCAACTACGCCAATGATTCTGACGATGGATACAGAGATGGCTATGACGGTGACTTTGATGACAGCGATGGCTACGATCAGATCATCATCGATGAATCCCCGATCGATCGAGCATTCGACCCTGAGCCAACCGGTGCCTCGCCTGTCATACCTGACGACCTATCTCAGGCCCCTCTCTTCGATCAGATCGACGCCATGAAAAGTGTTGATGCCCGCGACGAGCTCTATGACGACGCCGTGGGCGTTGTTGCAGATGCAGGGCGCGGCTCCATCACTCTGCTGCAACGCAAGCTGCGCATCGGCTATGGCCGCGCCAGCCGATTGGTCGAGCAGTTGGAGCGTGACGGCATTCTCAGCCCCGATCTCGGTGGCAACAAGGGGCGGAAATATCTCGGAGAAGAGAGCCGGTCGACAGCCAATGAGTTGCATACATCGTCCGACAGCGAAATCGACGCGACGCCCTACGGTCAGGGCGAAAACTACGGAGAAAATGATGCTCCACCTCCCCGCATCATCGGTGAAACAGACTCCGATGACTCGCCCCAGGTTTGGATGTAATCATCTTAAGCAGCTGCCGCACTGCACGCGCATCCGTCTGCGGCAAATTCACTCCTCAGCGCCAGAACCACCAACTGAATCGAGAAAAAATTGAGCGTTAAGGAAGTCCCTGAAAGTGAAAACGATGTCAGCTTTGCGCGCTTAATTGGTACAGGCATTGGCGGCAAGATTCTAGTCGATACGGGCACGCAGATCTTCAACCCGTTCCTCCAGATCATCGCTCAGGGTCTTGGGACCAACGTGGTCGTCATGGGACGGATGCTGGGGTTACGCAGTGCCATGGGGCTCTTTGCCCCCATCTTCGGCGCCCTTGCCGATAGGCACAGTTACCGGCGTGTATTGCAACTGGGCCTACTCTTGAACGCCATCGGGCTTTTTTTAATCGGCGCCAGCTCCGGCACAGCGCCAGCACTGTTGGGCATGATCTTCGCAGGGCTGGGTATGTCGATATTCATACCGACCCTGCATGCCTATCTGAGCCATCGGTTGCCCTACTCTATCCGTGCGCGCGGTTTAGGCATGGTCGAGTATTCCTGGGCATTGACCGGCATCTTCGGGCTCTTTCTCATGGGTCAGGTCATTGAAGTGGCCGGCTGGCGCTGGCCCTTCTTCATTCTGGCAGGCGGCCTGGTGATTGCGACGATCGTCTTTGGACGGTTACCACCGGCGCGCTCTGGACAGGATAGAGAAGAGGATGCAGCTAGGCCCCCGATTGCGATCACATGGCGACAGATTCACCAATTTTTGAACCTGGGGCCAAACCGACGCTCAGCCTATGCCAACATCGTCGCTGGAGCCTTCATCTATTTTTCGGCCATGCAGATCATGATCATGTATGGCGCCTGGTTGGGCAACGAATATGGCCTGAACGCAGCCCAATTGGGTACAATTGCCCTGGTGTTCGGCCTCTTTGATCTGACGGCCAGTGTTTCCGTCAGTCTTTTCACAGACCGCATCGGCAAACGACTGAGCGTGATCATCGGCACAGTCGCCTCATTCATCGGCTACCTGCTCATGCCAATCCTGAGCACCGGATTGATTGCGGCGGTCCTGATCACGGGGCTGACCCGTGGATTCTTCGAGTTCGCCATTGTCGCCAATTTTCCGCTATTGAGCGAGCAGGTTCCTGAACAACGGGGAAAAGTAATGACGTTGAGCGCGTCCGTTGGGCTATTAGGCGTCACACTGGCCAGCTTCGTGGCGCCCATGCTCTACACCCAATATGGGCTGGCCGGGATGACTGTGGTTTCGGCGATTTCGTCGGCCATTGCGCTCGTTATCCTGTTTTCGCTCGTCCGCGAGGGCAGTCATTGAGGGAGGAATCCACATGCAAACACAAACAATTCTTGTCGTTGACGACGAGCCCAGCATCGTCGAAATTGTCAGCCTCTACCTTCAGCGCGCCGGCTACGAAGTTCAGGTCGCTCACGACGGCAAGAAGGCGCTGGAAATGATGGTGCAAAAGATGCCCGACCTGGTCGTGCTCGATCTGATGCTGCCCGAGGTAGACGGCCTTGAGATCACACGTCGTGTCCGAGCGGAGGGCGACACACCGATCATCATGCTGACGGCGCGCCGCGAGGAAGCGGACCGCATTGTCGGCCTGGAGATGGGCGCTGATGATTACGTGGTCAAGCCCTTCAGTCCCCAGGAGTTGGTTAGTCGCGTGCGCGCCGTGCTGAGGCGCGCTCAGGTCACGCCGGTTGAAGAGGAAAAGCAGGCGCTAACCTTCTCCGGGCTGACCATCAATCCAAATACACGCCTGGTCACTCTGGCACAGCAGGAGATTGCCCTCACCGCCAAAGAGTTTGATCTGCTATGGATGCTGGCCAGTAGACCCCGTCAGGTCTTCAACCGTACCCAATTGCTGGAAAATGTATGGGGCGAGTCAGAATACCTCGATCCAAGCACTGTCACAGTGCACGTGCGCCGTCTTCGTGAGAAGATCGAGCCGGATCCGGCCACCCCTCGACACATACTCACGGTCTGGGGCGTTGGCTACAAATTCGAGCCGTAGAGTAGTGCTGCAACTGGAGCAATACGATGGTCATTCAACCAACTCGCCAACCGCTGATATTGCTGCTGCGCTTTGTGGCCGGCATCGCGATGGCCTTGGCGTTCACGTTGCTGATATTCTTCCTGATCATGCGTCCGCCCGGTGTAGAGTTCCGCGACATGACGATCTTTCTTTCCATCACGGCGCTTGTGTCGTTGATCGCAGGCTACAGTGCCTATCGATGGGGGTGGATCAATCGCTCCCCTCAGATCAAGTGGACGTTGATTGCAGGCTACGCGTTGAGCACCGTCCTGACCTTTGTGAATGTCTGGGTTACGGCGCGCCTGATGTTCATCAACCAGCACGATCTGACGCTGGCGACCATTCTACTCGTCTTCGCAGCAGGAATCGCCGTCTCCCTCGGCATCTTCCTCTCCGCCAATCTGACTGACAACATCAGCGCGCTCAATCTGGGCGCGGCGATGATTGCCGAAGGTCGCTTTGACACACGGGTCGAGGTCAACGGCAACGATGAGATGGCCGAATTGGCCCATGCCTTCAATGCCATGGCCGCTCAACTTCAGGAAGCGGAAGAGAAAAAGCGCGAGGTCGATCTGTTGCGACGCAACTTGATCGCCTGGGCCGGCCATGATCTGCGCACGCCGTTGGCTTCCGTACGTGCCATCATCGAGGCCTTAGCCGACCACATGGTCGACGATCCGGAAACAGTGGACCGTCTGCTCATCACAGCAAAACGGGACATCGGTTCGCTTGCCGTCTTGATTGATGACCTCTTCGACATGGCCCAGATCGATGCCGGCGGCATCAAGCTGGATCGGCAACCCAATCAGCTGTCGGATCTGATCTCGGATACCCTGGAGAGCTTTTCGGCCCTGGCCATGGAGAAGGGTGTCCAGTTGGCGGGTGAAGTCAGGCCGGGGGTTGATCCGGTCGTTCTCGACGCACGCCAGATCGGGCGTGTCCTCTCCAATCTGATCGGCAATGCAATACGTCACACACCGTCCAGCGGCATGGTGCAGGTGCGGGCGTGGTCGGTTGATCATCGGGTGGCGGTCGAGGTACGGGATTCCGGCGAGGGCATCAGCGCCGAGGATTTGCCCCATGTGTTCGAGCAATTTTACCGCGCGGAGAAGTCGCGCAGCCGGGCTACCGGGGGATCGGGTTTGGGCCTGGCCATTGCCAAAGGTCTGGTTGAGGCCCACGGCGGGCAGATCAATGTCGCCAGTGAATTGGGCAAAGGGACGCGATTTCAGTTCACATTGCCGCATCAGGGCCTTTCCTAAACGTACGATACTATCACATCGCACCCTCTCCACCCAGGAAATCCTCAATAATCGGCGTGAAATCAACGAGTGACGAGACCCTGGACGCGTATGCCTGCCTCCCGGCGCCCAACAACAGGGTCAACGCCGGATTCTTGGTGTGTTTGCGATGGCCGCAATCTTCGACATTGCCGTGATCGCTGCCTACGATGATCATCGTCTGAGCCAGATCGGCAGCGTCCATCAACCCGCCAAGAAAGCCATCGAAGGTCTGGAGCGTCTCAATCGCGCCTTGCAGCTGGCGTCGATGGCCTAGCAGGTCGGTCATCCAGTGCTCAAAGAAGACGAAGTCGTGGTCCTTGGCAATGGTCCACAACTGACGTCCCCCCTCTTCGGGCGAAAAAATCGGCACATCTTCATAGCCCAGTTGGTCGCGCCAGCCGAGGTTGGTGAAATCGGCGGCAAGACCGCGTCCATCGATCAGATCGTCATGGGTCAGGAGTGCCTGCCCACCAACAGTGGCCGCATACGGAACGGCGCTGAGGCGACGTTTGCCGCGGTTGACCGCATCAAAATAGCCCTGGGGATAGGCATTGACAAAAAAGCCGCTGCGGCCACGTTCATGCAAACGGCGGAAGAGACTCCCCTCGTCGATGACATCACGGACGCGTGCATCGGGGCGTGGGCCGTAGTGCTCACCCAGGCGTTGCGATGCGTTGATTCCGGTGAGGATCGTCGCCTGTCCGGTCGCGCTCTGTGGGCGGCCGGCGATGCCCAGACAGGCGTCGGTTGGGATGAGTTCTGCTTGTTTGGTTGAGAGGCGTCCGCTGTCGGCAACCGGCCGTTGCCCATCTAGCAGATCGGCAAGGGTGGCGTAGCTGTCATGGGCCAGCGGATTGACAGATTCATCATCCGCACCCAAGCCGACACCGTCTAGAAAGATGAAGATGACGCGCTTCATACTGCGTCACTTCTCGCTTGGAACTGCTCAACGATGGCGACCAACCGCCGCTCTAGCACGTCCAGACCAGTGTCGAGTTGGAGATATTCAACGCCTATTTTGTCAGCAGCGTTCTTGGCACGCTCACTCTCATTGTGGTCGGGCTGTTGCTGGAGGTAGTAGAGGTGAGTGTAGTTGGCGAAGTAGAGCTCATGCAGCTCCGGCGCACGATCCAGCCCGAGCCCCTTCCAAACCAGGCCATCGAAGTGGCGGGCCAAAAAATCTGTGACGTAGAACGTACCTGGATGCGCTTCGGAATGCTCGGTGAAACGCTCGCCGCCATAGAATTCATAACAGTGAGGGCCGGGAATACGAGCCACGTGATCGTAGCGGTTGACCAGTTCATCGACGGCTCCGCCACTGCCGCAATCGGCATAGCCAACCAGGATCAGGTCAAAGCGCAGGGCCCAGCCGTCAAGTTTCTCTTGTACTGCAGGCGCGATCTTGTGCGGCAGGTTGTGCAACTGAGCAGGCACAGCCGTCAACTCATAGTCCCATCCCTGGCGATTGGCAATTGCGATCAGTTCGCGCACGATGGCGCCACATGCGATGATGCCGATTTTCATAGAGTGTACTGCGTCATACGTAGTGCGTAATATGGGTTGATGTAAGGCGTACTGCTTGCTTCGTGCCGCGTGAAATTGGAGCGGGCAAGATCTGTGATCATACAACAAGCGCATAAACCGCACTCCGACCACCACAGCGATACCATTTACGGCCCCGGTCGTCCACCCATTCCTTGCGCAGTACGCAGTACGAATTGCCTTATCCTCGTCTCGCCCGTCTCCGCTCCGCACTGCGCGCTGCGCGGCTTTCCGGGCTTTCAATGGCGGCATCAGGGTCGACGGGAGGCGGGCCGGCGATGGGTTGGTCTTTGGCCTCCTCAAGCGCCACCTTCATGGCGGCGATGTGGGCCGGCGTGCTGCCGCAACAGGCGCCGATGTAGTCGATGCCGAGGTTGCGCATTCTGAGTGCGTAGTCGGCCATCACCTCAGGCGTGCCGTCGTACTCAATCTTGCCGTCCACATATTGAGGCAGGCCGGCGTTGCTCTGGGCAATGAGGTAGATGCCATCCGGTCGGCACTGGGCCATCTGCGTCATGACCACCTCGATCTCCTCAGGGCCATTGCCGCAGTTGGCTCCGATAGCAGTGACGCCCCAATCAGCCATGGCCGGCAAGGCATCGCGCGGGCTGACGCCCATCATGGTGTGATAGTTGGTATCGAAGCTCATGGTGGCGGCGATGACGATGTCGGAATCCACTTTGCGTATGCCTTTGACTGCCGCTTCCATCTCGTTGAGATGGCTCATGGTCTCGATGAGGATGAAGTCAGAGCCGCCATCGATGAGACCCCGGGCCTGCTCGGCAAACATGTCGATGGCCTCGTCCATGGTGAGGACCCCGACCGGCTCGATCAACTCGCCTGAAGGACCAATGTCGCCCGCCACCAACGCACCGGTTGACGTAGCAACCTCCTTGGCCAACTCGGCGGCGGCACGGTTCAGCTCATAGACCCGGTCGCCGACATTGTGAAACTGCAAGCGCCCTAGGCTGCCGCCGAATGTGTTGGTCGTGATGATATCGGCCCCGGCATCGGCATAGGCCTGGTAGATTTTCCGCAGCGCCTCCGGCTTCTCGACATTCCAGATTTCCGGCGCACCGCCGTCGGTCAATCCGGCGCCCTGCAACATGGTGCCCATGGCGCCGTCGCCGACCACAATCTCGCCTGATTCAAAGCGGGAGAGCAGCGGGTTCGTGTTTGTTTGCTTCATAATACTCGCTTTCGTCTAATGCCTAGTCGGCACAGGGATTCCCTCATCGTTTGGCGCTGATCAGCTCGCTCACCTTCGCCTCTGAGTATTCTGTTTCGAGTTCGGCAGCCACACTGTCAGCAACAACCTTTGGCTCGCCGTCGCGCTCCTGCCAATCGCCCTTATGCCACTGGTCAAGATAGGCATCGGTGCCGGCGAGGCCGGCGCGCATTGCCGCTTCGTCAATGGCCTCTTGAAAGCGCAGCGGCAGTTCGACACGGACGCGGTTGCGTCGTCCCTCCTGCGCCGTCACCATGGATGGAATGCTGCGCCAGAATGTGATTTGATATTTTGCCATAGAGTTTCAGGTCCACTTGTGCACACAAAATCATTGGTTTGACAAATGGGATTAGTCGTTCAATCCCGCCATATTCTCAATTTCCACAGGCTCCACCGGGTCCGCCAACTCAAAACCCAGGACCTTGCTATAAAAGTAGAGCTCACCGTCCAACGAGCGTTTGATATTCTTCGCCTGCCGGAAACCGTGCTGCTCGCCTTCAAAGGGAACATAGGCCACGGGAACCCCTTTTTCACGCAGTGCATCGACCATCAGTTCGGCCTGATTTGGCAATACGATCTTGTCCTCAAGCCCCTGGAAGAAGATGACGGGACAGGAAAGACCCTCAGTGTGAAAGAGCGGCGAGCGCTGTTCGTACAGATCCTGCCGTTCGGGATAGGGTCCGATGAGATTGTCGAGATAGCGTGACTCAAACTTGTGGGTCTCGGTGGCCAACGCGCCCAGGTCGCTGACGCCAAAGTAGCTGGCCCCTGCCTTGAAGACATCCTCGAAAGTGAGCGCGGCCAACGTCGTGTAGCCGCCGGCGCTGCCGCCGCGTATCAGAAGAGCCTCGCCATCGGCTAGGCCACGCGCTACCAGCGACCGGGCTGCGTCTACACAGTCGTCAATGTCAACGATGCCCCACGTACCGTCAAGACGCATGCGATACTCGCGACCGTAGCCGGTGCTGCCACCGTAGTTGACATCGACGACGGCGATACCACGGCTAGTCCAGAACTGGATGTTGAGGCTGAAGCTGCTGGACGTGGCGCCCGTTGGCCCGCCATGGCTCATAACCAGAAGAGGCGGCAGATCGCCTTCCGGCGCTTCGTAGTCCTGGTTATGGGGCGCATAGTAGATGGCGTAGGCAGACTCGCCATGCCTAGACGGGAACTCGATGGATTCCGGCATAGAGAGGTAGCCGGGATCAACCGTGACCGTGCTGGACCAGCGCAATGTCTCCAGGTTCATGCTATCAAGGTCCATGGCCACGATCGATCCGGCCTCAGCCGGCGATCCAGCCAGGAACACGACGGTCGAGGGCGTAACCTCGACATAGTTGAAGCCCGAATAGGGTAGATCGTAGGTTGCCAACGTGCCGGCGCCAACATCGATAAGGCCCAATTGCCAGGCGCCGTTCTGCGTGTATGTGCAGACAATCTCGTTTTCCGAGATGTATCCGTAGCTCGGATTGCCAAAGGCCCATTGAGGCCGTCCAAACTCGGCCTCCAACGGGCAAAGGGCTTCACTCGTTTCGCCGTCCCATCGATAGAGGTTCCACCAGTTTGAGCGATCGGAGACGAAGGTGAACACGCCGTCCGGCGACCAGCAGGGCTGGAAAATAGATTCGTCGACGCCTCCAGCCACATGCCGGGCATTGGTCAGCGAGCCGTCGGCAGCGATTTCGGCGACCCAGAGCTCGGTGTTGGTCCAGGGCATGTCAGGGTGGTTCCAGGACAGCCATGCCAACTGCTTGCCGTCGGGGCTGATCGCCGGCGACGAATAGAAGTCGTAGCCTGACGCAAGCACCGTCCCATCACCGCCCGAGGTCAGATCCACGGCCACCAATGTGTTGACGGCTTCAACATCTGGATTCGTGTGATCCTCGCGCACACAGATGACTCGCCCGCGGCCTTCATCAAAAACAATATCCGCATAGCGCTGGCCGTCGGGTGTCAGCGCGGCGGGCGACTCGCCGGGACGTTGAATGTACATTTTCTGATCTGCGAAATTGCAGTAGACAACCGTACGCTGATGCACGGCATAGGCCGCACCGCCGTATTCGTGGACACGAGTGCGGACGTTGGTATCCGACGGCAGAATCTCTTCCGGCTCACTGCCTGGTCGTGATCGTACGAGTACATAGCGTCCCTTTTCGGCCGGACGCATTTCCAACCAGTAGATCTCTTCCCCGTCCAGGAAGATCCCGCCAAGGCCAATAGTCTCTGAGATGATTAGGTCGGTTGTGATTGGCGAGCGCCACGAACCGTAGGGTGCAACGGTCGGTGCCATGGATGTTTCTCCTTCATGCGGATTTTCGGATGGTCCTAGTGGTGGGCAGGTCTGAGACCTGTCCCTACGGCGTGTCTATCCTGCAATGATGATTTTGTCTATTGCCCGCGGCGCGCGGCCCTTGCCGAGCGCCGGGATTCTCGTTCTGAAGGGCTGGTGCGGTTGGCCCCACGGTTGGGCAGGAAGGCAGCGTAGGCTTCATGGCGTTCCGGCGGCCACTTGGCACGGGCTTCTTCGATCACCACCGACAGCTTGGGGAACGGATCGACTGCATGGGGGAAGTCGAGCGCAACCACAAAGTCCTCCTGGAAGGAAGGTTCAACAGCAGTCTCGACGTAGGTCACCCAACGTGCCGACCATTCAGCCTCGGCACGCTTCTCCCGATCGAGCAGGATCATGCGTGCGCCGTCGCCGGCTGCATTGCCGACCGCGCTGACGAGTTCCAGATCACAGTCGGGGATTAGGCCGAGTATCATGGCGTGCATAGGATCGATGTAGCTGCCAAAGCCGCCGGCCAACACGACGTGGTCGACGCTTTCCAGCCCCATTCGACGCATGAGCAACTTGGCCCCGGCATAGAGCGCCGCTTTGGCCAACTGGATGGCACGAATGTCATCGGAGTGAATAACGATCTCGCGTCCGGTGCTGGTCTCGTGGGGCCACGCCAGCACGAATTCGGCCTTGCCACGGCCGTTGCCCAGCCCAGTTCGCAGGCGTGGATGATCCAGCGCCACAAAGCGACCATTGGGCGAGATGACGCCGGCCAGGAAAAGCTCAGCCACGCCCTCGATAATGCCTGAGCCGCAGATGCCGGATGCTTTTAGTTCCGGATTCAGGAGCGCTTCGCGAGCGGCACGCCGTGCTTCGCGGGGATCCAAGATCGGAGATTCATCATCAGCCTCTACAGCCATGTCATCGCCGCTGCTCGATTTCTGTTCCCCGTTCTCCGCTCCCTTCACCTCACTCTCGATCCACTCTTCCTTGCCGATAATGCGATATTTGACCTCCAGTGTCACGGGGTCGATGCGCAGCCGCTCGATCGCACCGTCCGCGGCACGCATGCCATGGAGAATCTGTGCACCCTCAAAGGCAGGACCGGTCGGGCTGCTTGCGCTCATGACTTCGTCACGATTGCCCAACAGGATTTCGCCATTGGTGCCGATGTCGATGATCAGCTGTTGCTTGTCCTGATGATAGGGCGCTTCGGCCACCAGCACGCCCACATTATCAGCCCCCACATGACCTGCCTCACAGGGCGGAACATGGAAATTCCCGCCGCGACAGATATTAATATTCAGATCGCGAGCCTTTATGTCAAGCGCAGAATGGGTGACCAGACTGAAGGGCGAGCCCCCCAGTTCTCGTGGATTGATGTTGAGCAAAATATGATGCATGGTTGTATTGCCGACAGCCACGACCTCAACGACATCATCGGTTGAGATGTCGGCCTGTTGGCACATGTCCGCAATCAAGCCGTTGATCCCTTCGATCATCACCTGGTGCATGCGTTCGGTGCCGTCATCATGCATCATGGCGTAGGAAACCCGGCTCATCAGGTCCTCGCCATAGGGCACCTGGGGATTCATGCGGCTGGCGCTGGAGAGTATCTCGCCCGTGCGCAGATGGCAGAGATGGCCTGCCACTGTGGTCGTGCCCACGTCAAAGGCAATGCCGTAGATGTCCTCGTGGAAGCCGGGCTGGACGCGCACGACCTCTTGTTCGGCATGCACTGTAACAGTGAGTGCCCGTCTGGCTTGAGCCAGGGCATCTTGTAACTCGACCAGCACCGACCAATCGACGCGCAGATTTTCTAGGCCATGGACCTCTTGCAATTCGTCGCGCAGCCGTTCCCAGTCGCCACGATGATCCTTGAGGTCGCCCTCCGGCAGTTCGACATAGTAGAGACGCATGAGTGCGTCAACGCTGATCTCACGCGTGATGCCGGCCTCCTTGCGCACGATCTGCTTGCGGGTCTGGCTCTCCTCGGGCACTGTGATGACCAGGTCGCCCGTGACCTCGCAGGCGCAGCTCATGCGCATGCCGTCGCCGAAGCTGTGCTTCTCGGCGTAGGAGAGTTCACGTTCGCCGGGCGGCGTCAAATGGGACGCCGTTGAGCGGATGCCCAACTTGGCAAACTCGCCCTCCTCGACCTTGACCTTGCATTTTCCGCAGGTCTGATGTCCGCCGCAGATAGATTCGATCTCGACGCCCATGCGTCGAGCAGCTTCCAGCAATGACGTGCCGGTAACGACATCGCCCTGGCGGCCATTGGGTTGAAAGACGACGCGAGCGCCCTCTCCGTTGACGAATTGCTCTGTATCAGTCTGAGTCTGGGAATCAGTTGAGGGTTGGTGTTTTTGCGACATAGGTCCAATCATTTCACTAGAAAATGTGACAGACGTAACGTGACAGGCATGCGGTGTGATTCGCAACATTATACCCCCCGGCATGGTCTCATACCAACTCGCACCCATACGACCGAATGGATCTCAGATTAGGTGGGCATCGCTTGCCACAATGTGAATCCGCATAGGATGCCAGAGTCGCGTACAGCCTATCGACACCGACGGCCTGCGCCTGAGGGCGCTTCTCATTGTCCGCCGCCGAATTCATTTGGGTGTGTTCAAAACGAGTTGAGACCCGTAGGGACATTGCATTCCTCGCCAGGTCGAACTCTGATTGGGCGATTCCAAATCGAGAAGCATCATCCGCATTCTGAAAATGTTACTCGGAATGCTTTGTCCGTTTCAGACCTACCGCAATGTCAGGCACGGACAAGGCATTCCTAGCCACCGTATGGTTGGCGACCGTGGCCTTGAAGGTCGAAACGGTCTCCGCCAACAACGGGTCTGTGCGGAATGCCATGTCCCTACATAGAATTACGTTATCAACTCGTTTTGAACACACCCAATTCATTTCCACGACAGAATGTCGCTCGACCGTGACCGCATCGAATGGAATTCGGCTCCCAACAGTGAAAAGTGAGCTCGGGCGCTAGGTTTTTGCTGCGGTAAAGGCTAAGCGAAATACCACTGGTATAGAAGGAAACCGGCCCTACGCTTCAGAGGATGGCTGAATCCAACTTATAGCGTTATGTCTCAATGCCTGTCGGCACCGTCAGATCGATTTGTAAGGCACAAGATTGGCATCTAAAATGAAGTCAACCTATCCGTGTCCCATCCATTTTCCATCTGTGTGAATCTGTGACAAATTCCATTGCAGATGCATCCAGTCCGATCTCATCGCCAGTCTAATTTGTCGCCAGTCTAATGTGTCGCCAGTCTAGTTTGAGGTGAACCATGCATGATCGAAGCCGTGCCGTAGCCGAAGGCATCCTCTTTACAGATCAGTACCAGCTAACCATGGCCCAGCTCTACTTCCGAGCCGGCCTGCACGAGATGAATGTGCAGTTTGACCATTTCTTCCGCAGCTATCCCGACTATGGAAGTCATCAGGCCGGGTACTGCATCAACGCCGGGATGGAGACCTTTCTGGCCTGGATGCAGAAGACTGCCGTACGCGACAAGGATGTTGAATACCTGCGCAGCCAACGCAACAGCGTCGGTGAGCAGATCTTTGCCGACGATTTCCTGGATTGGTTTCGTCAAAATGGCGACTTTTCAGGGTTGACCATCCGCGCAATCCCCGAAGGACGGGTGGTTCACCCCAACACGGCATTGACCGTGGTGCAGGGGCCGCTGGCCATGGCCCAAATCGTAGAGACTGCCCTACTCAACATGCTCAACTATGAGACGTTGGTCGCTACCAAAGCGGCGCGCATTGTCGAGAGCGGGCGCGGGCGGCCGATACTCGAGTTTGGGCTACGTCGCGCCCAGGGCAAGGGCGCAAATGAAGGTACGCGGGCAGCGTTGATCGGCGGAGCCGACTTTAGTTCCAATGTCGGTATGTCTCACGTTATCGGCCTGCCACCCAAGGGTACTCATGCCCACAGCATGGTGCAGCTCTTCATGGCCTTGGGCCTGGGCGAGATCGGGGCCTTCCGCGCCTACGCCGAACTCTATCCAGATGACTGTCTGTTGTTGGTCGACACCATCGATACGTTGGAGAGCGGCGTGCCCAACGCCATTCGTGTCTTCGAGGAGCTGAAACGCAAGGGACACACGCCCGTCGGCATCCGTCTGGACTCCGGCGACCAGGCCTACCTGAGCATTCAGGCGGCAAAACAGCTCAACGAGGCCGGCTTCCCAGAGACGTCGATCGTACTCTCCAGCGACCTGGACGAAATCGTGATCTGGCAGATCATCACCCAGATCAGCCAAGAAGCGCCCCGCTACGGCCTGGACGCTGACGAGGTGATCGGGCGATTGGTCTACGGTGTGGGCACACGGCTGGTGACGTCGTGGGGCGACCCGGCCTTGGGCGGGGTCTTCAAGCTGGTCGCCGTACTGCAAGACGGCGATTGGGACTCGGCCATCAAGATCTCAGAAACACTGGCCAAGACGCCCGATCCGGGCAACAAGAAGCTCTGGCGACTCTACGACAACCGCAACAAGGCAACAGCCGACCTGCTGGCCCTACACAACGAAGACCCGCGCCAGCAAGAGCGCATCCTGTTGCGCCACCCGATGGACCACACCAAATATCGCATTGTGCGTCAGGCAGATCTTTCCGACATCGAACCGCTGCAAACCACCGTCTACACTGACGGCAAGCTTGCCTACGACCCGCCGCCGCTGGAAGAGATCCGTCGCCAACGTGATGCCGATCTGGAGCGACTCGATCCCGGCATCCGTCGCCTGGTCAATCCGCACATCTATCATGTTTCGCTCTCCCAACAGTTGTGGGATCTGAAGCAGGAGTTGATTGAGGATGCACGCAGCCAGAATTTGGCTTGATATCAGCTATTCGACTGATACCTGCTCTGCGGACACGATGAGTTGTTACAGCCCCCTTCACTGCGCCGTTGTGCAGAAATAGATCTCCGGGAGGTGACCACCAGAACCTGCTATCAGCAAAGTGATTCCGGCCACCTCCCGGAGGTCTATTTCCGGCCGCGGCTAAGAATCAACCAGCCGCCGCTCAATGATGATCTCGTCGATGAAACGCCCGCCGATTTTGGCCTGATCGCGTGCCGTCCCCACGACAGTGAAGCCCTGACCGAGATAAGCGGCAAGTGCAGCGGGATTGTCGGCGCGCACAAAGCTAAAGAGCTTCTCATAGCCCTTGCGCCGGGCAGCGTCGAAGGTGGCCGGATAGAGCGCAGCCGCGATGCCCTGACGTCGCATACCCAGATCCACGTACGTGCCGATGGAACCGACGTGATCAAATGCCGACGTGTAGAAGGCGAACGGATCGACCACCTGAAAGCCGACAATGCGTCCATGGTCCGGGTGGACCGCGACATGAAAAATGCCGCGTTGATGTTGATCAGCGATGTATGAGCGTTCAGTCTCGATAGCAAAGGGCGCGGTGAAGGCCGTGTAGAGGCCCGATTCGATGATGGGATTGAAGATGGCCACGATGGCGGCCGCGTCATCGGGCACAGCGTTTCTGATCAGCCAGCCGTTCATGAGCCGATACCCTTCAGTTCACAAGCCTGCGCCAGGCGAGACGCCGCCTGGGGTGCATGGTGCGACACAAAATATGCCAGCAGAGCCTCACCGGTCTCACCAGAGACCAGGTCCTCGTCCTACTGCGAATAACGGCCCCAACTGCCATCGGCACTAATCTTGTCCCACGTGACGCAACCGTTCAGCGAAATCAGCGCCGGCTCCACATCCTGCCCAAATTCGCCGTCCCGGACTGTGTCTGGGGCTAGAAATTCGGCCAATGCACGAGACAGGGCGCCACCATGGATCTCGCCATCGGGCAATCCGACACGCCGCACAGCCTCAGCCCAGACCGGATCAGCTCCTTCGTGCGCATTGATTAGCACCATGTCATCATAGCGCCAGTTCATGTCCTTGATGAAAGCGCCCATCCACCAGGAACCACCGTGCCCCACGGTCAGCACCTGCTTGCGGAAGCCTTGCCTACGCAGTCCGGCTACAATCTCTTCGAGCACCAACATGATGGTGCGCGGACGCAACGATACTGTGCCAACGAACGAGAAATGCTCCTCGGACGTGTTGAAGGGCATCGTCGGCAGGACGTAGCCGTTGACCGCTTCACCCCATGCATGGGCGAAGTAGGCAGCCAGCAGCGTGTCGAGATGAAAGGGAAGACAGGGCCCACACTGCTCTGTCGAGCCGACGCTGATCACGGCGGTGTCGATCCCGGAATTGGCTAGTTCTGCTGTCGAATTACAGTAGGTTAGCATGTAGGCATTCCCATGGTACTTCCAGATCTACTTGAGACGCTTGCTTTCTTGCTGCGCATGTCCCCTTATATAGGCGAGCCACGTGCGCGCTGACACGTCGCCCATATCATTGTGGAGCACAGTCTGGTCGTCGGTGACGCCGGCATCGCTGATCTTTTGCGCCAGTTCAACCGTTACCCGTCGTGTCTCCACAAATTGCTCAGTCAGTGCAGCCATGTCCAGATCGGCCGCCGGCTGATAAGTATCGTACTCGTCCATGACTAATTCGCCGCCCAAAAAGAGACGCAGACGACTCTGGCTCCAACGCTCGATGCCGATGATGTGGCGGGCCACAGATTGATTCTTCTCCGTATCGGACGCCGCACGAAGTGGATCAGCTAGTCGTCTGTTGGGATGCTGCGAGCAGACCTGGCCATTCGGCCAATGGATGCTTGCGGCCCTCTCGTTTCATATAGAGCCCGATGATCTTGCCGATGAAACTCATACGTCTCTCCTTTCATCCTCACATTGAATTGTGACGCCGTCATCATAAATGTAGGGACTCTGCCAGCGCCATATAGTGGTGATATTTCCGCTCAAATCCGCCATCCTGCCCTCGGGGATCGACGCCAGCCTCGGATCGAGTGCGCGGGGAAGCTCGTAGAGGTAGCGAGAAATGCGCACGGCCCACCAGACAGCCAACGTCTTGCGATAGGTCCGGATTCGCACTCCTGCATCCGGCTGGGCGGCCAGTCCACAGTAGCGATCGATGACCCACTCTTGACGCCATTCAGGTATGCCGATGTGGGCAGCGTGCATGGTCAAGTCTGCGATCTCGTAGGCCGGATCGCCCCATCCCGAGTTCTCCCAGTCGACGCCAGCCCAGTTCAGAGGCCGGCGAACGAAAATTGCGGATATTGCTGTCCACATGACAGAGTGACGGCGACGGAGCGGGCCAAACCGGATAGTCGGTCTCTGTGCAAATACGCACCAGAGATTGCAGTTTCCCAGGGCGTTCCGCCAAGGGAAGCCGGGCCAGATGCGACCAGATCATGTTCGTGGCCTCGTCCGCATTGTACGCCGTCAGCACGGCAGGGTGAATTGGAACGGTCGTGGTTTCGGGCGTGACAGTGTGGGTTAGGACTAGATTTCGAAGCCACGCCTCCCACCCTTCATCTGTGGTTGGCGGATTACCACTCACCCCTCCCTGTAGCCAACTCTGAACCATCACCGGTTGTGGATAGCGCTCTCGATCGAGGCAGATCGGCTCCGGTGCGATATCGAGTCCGTTTTGCGCCAATGCTTCCAACGCGTGGAACTCTCGTCCGGCGCGGTCACGCTCATCTGCGACAGAGAACTTGACTGCCAGATCGACTTGTTCGCCGGTAGCTCGATAGAGCAGATTGTTCCAACCGCCCTCAACACGATCAATCCGCCAGCCCCGCCATGATTGCTCGTTCTTGCCACCAAGCGATGCGATAAAGTCGAGCATAGATGGCAAGATCTTCTTGATAACGGGACGAACATTGGGTGCGAACATGCGGACAATGATACCCCCATCCACAGAGTCCGCCAACTGACTCCCAGCAGCACGAGGTCTGAAATCTATAACCGTCCCCAGTTCTTTAGCCGCAAATTGAGATGCCGCTTGTCGACTTCAACCTTTGACAAGGAGATACGTTCGGTTAAACTTGTGGATTGGAACCGTGTCCAATCGTACTCGCTAACAGCTTGCAGCAGACTGACTCGCGGGACTGTGAATTCTAGAAGTTGTTTGAAGAGATGAGAACGCTCTTCAGCATTCCGGGATTGAGCCAAACCGTAGCCTCAAAATGGCGCTTCGAGCGGCTCAATCCCGGAATGCTGGCGCATACACGAGGCTTTTCCAACAGCTTCCCGGCACAGCATGCCTCTTTGGACTCGAAGAAAAAGACAGGACTATGTTGTGACAGATTTCGAACAGAATGAGGATTCCGCACTGGACAGTACAGCCCCCCTTCCGCCTGCATTGGACGAATCCAACACTACCGGCTCGGTGCTCTTGGCCTCTGCCGAACCACAAGCCTCCACCGAACCGACCAAACTGGCCAAACTACAAGGGCTGCGCTGGGCAATTGCCGGCAACAGTCTCAATACCTTCTTCGCGCAATTCACACTGTTCGGCTCAGTCTTCGTGCTCTTCCTCGACACATTGGGCATGGACAAGAGCCAGATCGGCCTGTTGCTATCACTTCTCCCCTTTGCCAGCATAATCGCCCCCCTAGCCGCACCCACCATTGCCCGCTTCGGCTACAAGCGAGCATTCCTGACCGCGTTCGGCGTGCGTAAGGTCGTCATCCTCTTCCTGCTTCTAACACCTTTGGTAGCCGCTACCTACGGCGAGCAGGGCACAGTGCTTTTTGTGGCCGTGGTTGTGGGGATTTTCGCACTGCTACGCGCCTTGGTCGAGACCGCCCATTTACCCTGGGTCCAGGAATATGTACCCAGCTCGGTGCGCGGCAAATTCTCGGCCACGGACAGTTTCTTCGTGACAATCTCAGGCATGACCGCTGTGCTGATCGCAGGCGTGGTCATCAACAACACGAGCGGCCTGTCAGGCTATATGCTGCTCATGGGCAGCGGCGTCATGCTAGGCTTCGCCTCTCTGTGGGCCTACACCTTTGTGCCGGGCGGAGCGCGGTCGCCCGTGCGCATGTCAAAGACACAGCGCAACGAGAGCTTTCAAGTCGCGCTCAAGGACCCGGACTATCGCTGGTATCTGGCAGGCGTCGGCCTGATCACGATCGGCACGATTCCGCTAGCTTCCTTTCTACCACTCTATCTTCAGGAACAGGCAGGCATTGCCGCTGGACAGGTGATTTGGATACAGATCGGCACACTGGCCGGCGCCCTGGCTTCCGGCTACCTTTGGGGGTGGACAGCAGACCGCTACGGCAGCAAGCCGGTGATGTTATCCGGCACGCTATTGCTGGCTGCCACTCCCTTTATCTGGTGGTTCTTGCCCGGCGCCGGGGGAATTGGTCTGATGCTGGCGCTTGGGGCGGCATTTGCCCAGGGCGTAGCAAACCTTGGGTGGGCCATCGGGGCCGGCCGTCTGCTCTTCGTCAATATTGTGCCGCCACGCCACAAAGTCGGCTACATGGCCATCTACAGCGCATGCGTCGGCCTCATCGCCGGCGTGAGCCAAGTGAGTAGCGGCTATCTGATCGACCTCTTTCAGCGCATACCAGCACTGTCCGGCACAGGTTTGCTCAATCCGTATACGCCGCTGATCCTGCTGGCCATCACGATGCCCGTGATAAGCTTTGTCATCTTGAGACGCATTCAGCCTGGCCTGGGCGTAGGCACGCTTGAGTTCGCCGGTATCTTCCTACATGGAAATCCGTTTGTGGCCATGAGTTCACTAGTCAAGTTCAACCTGGCCAAGGATGAGCAGGCAACCGTACTGCGTACAGAACAGATGGGACAGGCCCGCAGCAGGCTCACCGTGGAAGAACTGCTTAGCGCTCTGAATGATCCACGATTCAGCGTGCGCTACGAGGCCATCATCGCCATTTCACGCACACGGTCCGATCCGAGGCTGACGGAGGCGCTAATCAACGTGTTGACCGGTACAGAGGTCGCGCTAAGCGTTAATGCAGCCTGGGCCCTGGGCCGAACGCGTGACAGGAGTGCACTGCCTGCGTTGCGAGATGCAACCCACTCGCAATACAAATCGATTCAAGTACATGCAATTCGCGCACTGGGCGTACTCAGCGACACTGAGTCAAAACCACTGCTGTTGGCGCGTATCAAATCGGAGCCCGAAGTTGGTGTTCAGATGGCATGTGCTTCATCGTTGGGTAGACTTGGCGTTTCTGAAGCCATCGACCCCATCCTCTCTCTGATGACCAGAATCAAAAATCCCGGTGCGCGACTCGAACTAGCGCTGGCGCTGGCAAGAACCATTGGCGACGAGTCACCCTTCATTCGTCTGGCGCGCCGCGTACAGGCCGATCCGGGCACGGTTTCAGCCCAAGCGTTGACGTCAATGCGCGCTCAAATGGGCCTGAAACGTAGAGGAGGAAGTGCCAGTGAAGCGGTTCAAGCTGCATACGGGGCCTGCACCGACGCATTGGCCCAGGACGAACTCGATCTAGGCGCACATCGCTTGAGCACGCTCATTCGTGCCCTTCCCGACGAGCAGATCCCTGCCGAAGTCCAACAGGTCCTATCTGCCTGCGCAAATGTGATGGAGACGCGATGGTTTTCAGCGGCAGGAAATGGTGATCCTGGCACTCTACACATTGAACATTGGTTACCGTGTGTAGGACCTGCGGCGCATGATGGTGTACCATGCCATGGGTGACTCTTGCGGCGAAGATACGTTCACCACGCTAACAAAGAGTCATCACGGAGTTGGTGCGGAGTTGGCACGGAGGAACACAAAGGAAGAACGTAAAGAACCGGGTAATCCTATGCTAGCAGAAACAGAAAAACGCAGTGAGTCCAACATCATCATCGTACTCGATCGACCGCGCAATCCATTGAACATCGGTGCGGTGATACGCGCTATGATGAACATGGGCTTCTCGTCGCTGCGGCTGGTCGATCCCAAGCAGCCGCTCAACCGGGAGCAGATTCTGCGCGTCGCTCATCGGGGTGAAGAGATGCTCGATTCGGCCCAAATCTATGCAGATCTGGACGACGCACTCGCCGATGTCTCGTATGTGATCGGCACATCCAGACGCGCCAGCGCGGGTAAACCCTTCTCAAACGATGTCGAAGCGGTGACCGCCGATATGGCTGTGCGGGCCCGCACAGCACCGGTTGCGTTGCTCTTCGGCACCGAACCGGATGGACTGGACAATCATGCGCTGGATCGCTGTCATATGGTGGCAGCCTCTGCCGGTCAACCCGTCTATCCGTCGCTCAATCTGGCCCAGGCCGTGCTGATCTTCCTCTACGAACTGCGCCGCGCTGTCCATGCCGATCCAGCCTCGCCGGCCCATGCGGAGCGTTTGACGCTGACGCCCCAGCTCGCTTCGCCTCAAGGCTCGGCCCCACGCGATCTGACTCCCCAGGAACCCACGCCCCAGGTCGATCTGGAGCGGCTCTTCTCCATGACCGAAGAGATGCTGCACGAAGCCAGTTTCTTCCGCTACAATCCCGAGTTCGTGATGCGCACCCTGCGCGATCTGACATTCCGTGCCCAGCCTGCCAGCGATGAGACCGCCATGCTCATCTCCATTGTGCGCCGGATGCTCTATGTCATGAATGAGCAGAACGACCGCTAGCGACTTACCGCCGGCTCGATTCGTCGCAGACGAGCTTGGGCAGGTCTTAGACCTGTCGACGATGTCCTATGCGCGTCCCAGCGCCCGTTCGATTTCGGCCATCTGATGTGCGCCGAGGGGCCCCAGTGACAACGCCGCACAGTTTTCCTCGACCTGAGCCACGGTACGGAATCCAGGGATCGGAATGGTCTTTTCGCTGCGGGCCCAGAGCCACCCCAGAGCGCCTTGAGTCAATGTGCGTCCGTCAGCAGTCAGAAGACCGCGCACCAGGGCCAACTGCTCCATCCACTCGGGCCCGGGTTTGCCGTCCTTGAAATATTTCATCCAGGCCGGTGCATTGATGCCACGCACATCGTCGCCGCCCAGGATTGTGTCAGCATCATACTTGCCGGTGAGCAGGCCCATGGCCAGCGGCCCCCGATTGATGCTGGCAAGGTTCAGATCTTCGCAAGCGAGGAGCATGGCGGCATTGTCGTTGAGCACATTTTCCTGATGCTGGATCGCCGTACAATTGGGTCCTTCGGCAAAGAGCAGCGCGCGTTCAGGTGAATCGGTGCTCCAGCCATAGGTGCGGATCTTGCCGGCAGCCACCAACTCCTCCAGCGTCTCACGCACTTCAACGGCGGCCTCAAGATCATAATCTCCGGCGTGGAACTGATACAGATCGATGTAGTCGGTATCCAGCCGCGCCAAAGAGTCCTCACACGCTGTGCGAATCTCGTCGGGCGAGGCGCCGGAGCCGGTGGCCTGGCGGGTCTCTTCGTTGAAGAAGCTGAAGAACTTGGTGGCGATGACGACCTGATCACGGCGGCCGGCCAAGGCCTTGCCCAGCACGCGCTCGCTGTGGCCTGCACCGTAGACGTTGGCAGTGTCGAAAAAGGTGATGCCCAGTTCCAGGGCGCGTTGGATGGCGGCGATGGACTCGTCGTCGTCGACCTCGCCCCAGCCGACCGGCACGTCGCCGCGCCACATGGGTCCGCCGATGGCCCAGCAGCCCAGCCCCATGGCGCTGACTTCGATGTTGGATCGTCCGAGTTTTCGGGTGAAAGATGTAGTCATGATTGATGCCTTTCTCTCTATTGATCATGCGTTCGACGTGAGGTGACTTTAAAAAAAGGTGGGCATGTACTCCCAGTAGGACAAGATGGCATCTTGTTCCCGCTTGACAAAAAAGTGAGCGAATACTGTGAAACCTGTCCTAAGCATCATAGCCTACGGGTCTACCAGTGCGGGCAAGGTTGGACTGAAACCAACAGTAGGCGAAGCCAGTTCTATCTTTTTGTCGAAGCATCTATGGGCGTGCCGGCGAGGTTAGCTGGCACGTAGTAAAGCAAACGCCCGACTCGGTCAATGTGAGCGACCAGATCATGGTTCGAGACAGCATCGTAGTCGAAGAGGTCAAAATGGTAGGGCATGTTCGTCTCTTCATTGAGTATATCGGCCATATCGGCCACCATCCGCCTGGTCAAGCCCTGGCCTTTGAGTGCGATGTCCACATCACTGCCCGGCCGGTAGTTACCTTTGGCACGGCTGCCGAAGATCAGGGCGGTTTTCACCGCCGTGAAATCGAGCGAAAACAGCCACAATCTCAGCGATATCCTCTGACCGCAGTCCAAACGAATTGCTCACGGGCTCTCCTACACTTGGTCCTTCCACTGCTTCGTCATTCTGTGCCATCGTCTATCTCCAGCAGGGTCTTCTGCAACGCGGCCAGCAACGGGTGATAGGTGTCGCGAATCAACTGTTCGACGGCAACGGCCGTAGCTTCATCATACGTGTGGGTCATCAGGTTCCTGTCCCGCAAGATTTGCAGCCAATCATGCCCGTCGGCGATCAACTCGACCTCGTACGCCTTTTTCAGTACAGCACGGGGCGAATTGAGATCGGCGAAGCCTTGGGTCTCCAGATAGTCTTTGAGCACCTTCCACGCCAGTTCGAAGGTCATCTCAAAGAATTGGATGATACCGGCTCGTTGAGCAAAATCCAGTTGGTCGATATCCAATGCCTGTTCCAAATAGAGCAGCGCCTTTGTGTAGTTCTGCCACCGCTGACGCCATCGAATATCTTCATCTGCCATATTGGCTCCTCATTCCCTGCAGTTGACAAAGCCACTTGCCCGCACTCGCACGCTAAACACCCACTACTCTAATAGATGACATGGATTTCAGCAATCCCATTCACGATATCCGGTCTGACCAAAACCAAGTGCCGGGGACGGGCCTGGCAGACCTCTCGCACGCGAAAGCTGCTGGCGGCCCGTCCCCGGCACTTTCGCCTGCGCTCAAGACTCCGCCTTCTCCTCGCCCCTCGCCTCACGCCCCTCGCCCCCCAAACTCCCGCGTCGCCTGCCGCGCCGCCAAATAATTCTCCAACCGACTGCCCGGCTGGACCACATTGCCGGTCGCAATGACCAGGCCGCCGCCTGGCCCGGCGTGCTCAATGGCGTAGCGCACTTCTTCCGCCGCCTGCTCCGGCGTGCCCTCAATCAGCGTCTCGCAGTTGACGCCGCCAAAGAAGCAGAGCCGGTCGCCGTAGCGCTGCTTGAGCAGGCGCAGGTCCATGCCGATGTTGGGCTGGATGCCGTGCCAACCATCGATGCCGGTCTCGATCAGCGCGTCGAGGATATCCCAGACATTGCCGTCGGTGTGCTTGATAAAGAGACCGCCCCGCTCATGCGCGGCAGCAACCTGGCGGGCAATGCCGGGCTGGATGTATTCCCGGAAACGTGCAGGTCCCATGAAGGGGCCCTGGTTGCCCGAATAGTCGTCGGTGGTCATGACCGCATCGACACCGGCGTCGAACATGGCGTTGATGTAGGCAATGGATCGGCTCACGTAGACGTCGATGGCTCGATGCACGAAGGCCGGCTCGGTGATCATGCGCACCAGAAACTCCTGCATGCCCACGGTCTCCTGGTAGGGGAAAGTGCCGTCGATCGGCAGACGCCCGATGATGAAGTGGCTCTCGCCTAGCTCACCGATCACATGGTGAACAGCCTCTAGCTCGGACGGGTCAACGTCAAACGGGGCATCGGGATCGGGCAACTCATCAATAGTTAGATCGGTGTTGTCGACGCTGGTAGCGATGTTACCGACCTCCGGGCTGTAGTGAATCTCACGGCCCTGTTCATCGATCCACGAGTAGTCACCGGTCATGGTCGGACGGGTGTATTCACGGTCCGGCGGCATGGTCGGCACACGCACATAGTCCCACTCCAGCGTGCGCGCCAGATCCACCAGTGTCGTGCCGTAGTCGGCGACAATCTCGTTGCGGCGGCCATCCCAGAGCGCCTCTTTCTCCTTCCAGCGCGAGTTGTATAGAGTCTCACGGCCGAGTAACTGCTCTACCAACACGTAGTCGACATCGTTCTCACCGGTGGGAACGCGGTCGGGTTCCTGCAGGCTCAAGGTGGTATTGACGCGTTCTTTGCCGTTCATGGAGTGGCTCCGTTTCTGCTGCGTACTGCGGAATGGCGAGTTGTTGGGCACGATATGCGTGGATCATTGTAGGGGCACAGGGTCGGACGGGAAACAACGCCATCGTCGCCCAAAAAGTCCAAACCGTCCGATCTTGTGCCCGGTCTACACGAAAACCTGCTGTTGTGGAGCGGGCACATGACGCGGCGAAGGTCATTGTGTTTCGATTAGTGACATCTGGCCGCCGCACCATATGCCCCTACGCGTCGGTCGTCATAGGGGCACGGGGTCAGACGGGAAACAACGCCATCGTCGCCAAAAAAATCCGACCGTCCGATCACGTGCCCGGTCTACACGAAAACCTGCTGTTGTGGAGCGGGCACATGACGCGGCGAAGGTCATTGTGTTTCGATTAGTGACATCTGGCTGCCGCACCATATGCCCCTGCGCCCCGTCTGCATCTGCGTTGCAAGAAGCAACCTATTGCAGTAGAGCAAATGAAAATGCAAAAACCCGCGGCGTCAGTTCGCCGCGGGTCCGCGTCCATTTCGGTGATGCAGTTGCATGGGGCAACACGTTTGTTGGTGCATCGAGTCCGACCGTGCCGGGGCTTAGTTCTCCCCGTCTGCCCAAGATTCCACCACAAGGCGAAAGATGTCTGACTCGGTGATGATGCCGACCGGCGTACGTCCATCAACCACAGGTAGGCCGCTAACCTGATACTCCAGCATGCGTTCGGCCGCGTCCTGAATCGTGTCTTCCGGATCGACAGTCACGGGATCACGCGTCACGATTTCACGGACCTTCTGGGTTCCACGCAACAGACGTGTTTCGAGATCCGTCTCGATCAGGAGTGCAGGAATCGTACGCAGGATGTCGCTCATGGTGATAATGCCGACCAGTTCACCATCTCTTGCAACCAACAGACGTCGTATTTCATTCTCAGACATCAATTCATACGCTTCCGCCAACGACATTTCCATGGTTGCCGTCACAGGATCACGGGTCATCCAATCCGCAACCTGGGTGCTGTGTTTTCCCATATATGCACCTCTTTCGCTTGCTAAATCCACTGGACCCGCTACAACGCCCTCCAGTTAAAACGTTCGTACCAAGGAAGATACAGAGCCGCGCCATAGGCTGGGTGATGATACAATCATTTCAGTGACCTCATTGTATCATCTTTCCCACTTGGAATCGAAGCGTCGAAACCTAACCGCTGGTACGAACGATCAAGACAGACTGTTCGGCGAAGCGCACAACGGCATTGGATACGCTACCCAAGAAATGGCCAGGACCTGACTGACTGCCGACGACCATCAGATCATAGTGATGATCGTGGATGACCTCAAGAATCCCCTCGGGCACATTGCCTTTGCGAACGATGATCGCATCCCGGTCAAAACCCTGTTTCTCGACCTTGCTGATCCAGGTTTTGACCACCTCGGACAAGCGAGTGCCCTGGTCCATCACATCATCGAGACCGATCTCCTGACCATCGCCTGAGGAAAGATAGGTGGCAGCAGAGGGCGGAACGACATGAAGCAGCTTGAAGTCAGCCTTGAGGGCACGAGCCAGTTGAGCGGCTACGTCTACAGCGACGTCATCGTCTACAGCGACACATGCCAAGACCCGTCTTATCGGGCGTCGCCGACCCTTGACCATCAACACCGATGTCGGTGCATGCTGAACAACACGCTGCGCCGTCGGGCCGATGGCAACAGATGTACCTGCGCCCCGGTCATGAAACGCACCCATCACCAGTAGATCAGTCGGCGTACCCGCAACGTATTGCAGCACTTCTTCATCAGGATAGCCGACCAGCGGAATGGCTTCGGGGCGGGGATCGACGTCAGCCATCTGTTTGACGGCAGTCGCCATTATTTTCTGTGCGTGCGCGGCCCCTTCGCGTTCAGTGACCGAGACCAACATCTTCAGGTTTGCACCAAGAGAAGTAGCCAGCGTTGCCGCCATATCCAATGCATGTTGGCTATGAGTTGACCCATCTGTTGTCACCGCAATGGTCAGTTTTTCTCCGCTACCGAGGCTACGTGCCAATTGATCACCCGGCGTCTCAGTCGTTTCTTCAGACTGTACCGTCCGCATGAGCAACACGGGCACGGAAACGCCGCGCAGCACGCGCTCTGCCACACTGCCGAGAACTAGGCGGCCGATACCGGTTCGACCATGGGTCGCCATGGCCACGAGATCAATATTCGAATCATTGACGAAATCGATGATTCGTTGTGCGGGGTCACCAAAGTTGACCTCAGTTGTGACCGTATAGCCGGCAGAGCGCAGACGCTCGGCCTCAACCCGCAATTCCGTCACCAACTCGGCCCGAAACGACTCCCGCCCTTGTTCAACTGACGCATAGTTTGTCTCAAGAGCACGGTTGTAAGCGTCATAGCCGCCGGTTACAGGCATGCCGCCGACAAAGGATTCTTCAGAAACCGCGTCCGCGGACACAGATGGTGCAAAGGCCGCTCGAAAAAGAACAAGCACGACATCTTTGGGATCAAAGAAATTCCGCACAACCGTGACGATTTGACGACTGAACTCGGAACCATCCAACGGAATGAGCACCTTGCGTTCTGCCATTTTGTATTCTCCTATGCTCTGCCAGTCCATGAATGAGAGGGAGGACGAGGTCGGAATCGAAAACAGTGAAAACCAAGACATATTCGAGGAAGCGATGCAAACTCGTCAGGGCGACCCGTGCGGTCCCCCGCACCGGTCCAGCTGTAGGGACAGGGAGTAGCCCCTACAGCCCATAATAATTCTTCACATGAACACGTACAAAATCGTCTCGATATCCAAGGAAGCCGGCTAGCGTGGCAACATGCCCGTCGGATCCTGTCGCCAGGACTGGAGGACTTTCATGTAGTTGGCTCGCTCAAAGGCAGCCGGTTCCGCCACCTTCGCTTGACTCATGCTGCCCTGCAATTGGGCGACAGATTCGTACTCACGCTCTTCCATCCACTCAGTCAGTTCACCAACAATCTCGCCCATGCGACCTGGGCCGTTGACCAGCAGTTCGGCGGCCATCGTCATGATACTGGCGCCGGCCATCAATCCCTTGAGCACGTCCTCATAGGTGTGCACGCCGTTGGTGATGGCAAAGTCGATTGGAACCTTCCCGTGCAGAATGGCCACCCAGCGCAACGCGAGACGCATGGCCTCTGACGTGCTGAGGACCAAATTGGGCGTCACCTCAAGTTGTTCAAGATCAAAGTCCGGCTGGTAGAAGCGGTTGAAGACGACCAACGCCTCAGCTCCTGCATCAGCAAGCTGTGCGGCCATATTGGCAAAGGAACTGAAATAGGGGCCGATCTTGACGGCCACAGGAATGTCAACCTGCTGCCTAACAAGCCGCACGTCATCGAGATACATCTTCTCAACTTCGGCCCCCGGCATGGAGACATCAGTCGGAATGTAGTAGACGTTCAGTTCCAGGGCGTCGGCCCCAGCTTCCTCGATCCGTTTGGCATACTCGATCCAGCCGCCTGCTGAAACACCATTGAGGCTGCCGATTACCGGGATATCGACGGCTGACTTCGCCTGACTAATCAAGTTCAGGTAGGCCTCAGGGCCTACATTATAGCTGTCCATCTCGGGGAAGTAGTCGAGGGCTTCAGCAAAACTATGCGTACCGTAGGTCAGATAATGATCGACGAGATGACTCTCACCCATGATCTGCTCTTCAAAGAGCGAGTACATCGTAATAGCGGCAGCGCCTGCATCTTCCAGAGAACGGATACCGTCCAGACTCTTTGAGAGCGGAGAGGCGGACGGGACGACCGGATGTTTCAGGGTCATGCCCATGTATTTGGTACTGAGATCCATGATTTAGTCTCCTGGTTACTGCTACGTGCTTCAGGTAAAAACTGCGTACTGCATGCTGCTTACTGCGTGAGAGATCTGGCAGAGCCTCTGCCAACGATACTTGATTCATGCTCCGCAGAATGCCTCGCTGATGTGCAAACATCACGCGTCACTCTTCAGAAAACGGCCCTAGCTCGTCAGTCAAGCCACTATCCTACCCCTCACGCAGCACGTAGCAGTTCTACGCCTCTTTCTTCGCCATGCCTTCGTATTCCTGCCATTTGGCCAGCACGACCGCTTGGGCCTCCGTCATGAGTGCCTCGGCGGCTACCGGGTCGGTCTGCACAAGCATGCGGTAGCGATTCTCATTGTAGGCATATTCCTTCAGCGGAATCTTCGGCGCTCTGGAATCCAACTGGAAGGGATTCTTTTCCTGTTCGACCAGCCGCGGATCGTAGCGATAGAGCGGCCAGTGCCCAGAATCGACAGCCAACTTCTGTTGGTCCATGCCCTTGGCCATGTTGATGCCGTGGGCAATACATTGGCTGTAGGCAATGATGATCGACGGGCCATCATAGGCCTCGGCCTCCATGATGGCGTTGAGCGTCTGACGATCATTGGCCCCCATGGCGATCTTGGCCACGTAGACATTGCCGTAGCTCATGGCCATCATGCCCAAGTCCTTCTTGGCCGTCGGCTTGCCGCCGGCAGCAAACTTGGCCACAGCAGCCATTGGCGTCGACTTGGAAGCCTGACCACCAGTGTTGGAGTAGACCTCGGTATCGAGCACGATGACATTGATGTTTCGGCCGCTGGCCAACGCATGGTCCAGACCTCCGTATCCGATGTCGTAGGCCCAGCCGTCGCCGCCGACGATCCAGACCGTCTTCTTGGCGAGTTTGTCGGCCAGACTCAGAAGGTCCTTGGCCTGGCTGCTTTCGGCGCCGGCAAGCTTTGCCTTCAGTTCTTCGATCCGCTCCCGCTGTGCGTCCACGCCTGCGGTATCTGACTGGTCGGCCTCGAGCAGACTGTCGGCCAGTTCCTCGCCGATCTCGTCGCGCATGCGCACGACCAGTTCTCGGACATATTCGACCTGCTTATCGAGCGTGACACGCATGCCCAGACCAAACTCGGCATTGTCCTCGAAGAGCGAGTTGGACCAGGCAGGGCCTCGTCCGGCGTCGTTGGTCGACCACGGCGTCGTCGGCAGGTTACCGCCGTAGATGCTAGAGCATCCGGTAGCGTTGGCGATGATGGTACGGTCGCCGAAGAGCTGGCTGATTAGCTTGAGATAGGGCGTCTCGCCACAGCCGGCGCAGGCGCCGGAGAACTCAAAGAGCGGTTCAAGAAGCTGGACGTTTTTAACATTGGTGAACTTGAGATCATTGTTCGTCGGTGTTTCGGGCAGGCTGGTGAAGTAGTCCCAGTTCTTCTCGCCCTCTTCAAGCAAGTCGATGTTGGGGGCCATATTGATGGCCTTGAGACCCGCAGCAGCCTTGTTCTTGGCTGGGCAGACCTCAACACAGAGCTGACAGCCTGTGCAGTCGGCCATGGAGACCTGGAGCGTGTACTTGGCGTCCTTGTACTCACGGAATTTGGAATCGGCAACCTGGAAGCCCTCGGGCGCAGCCGCGACGGCCTCATCGTCCATCAGCTTGCCGCGAATGACTGCATGGGGGCAGACCATGACGCATTTGCCACACTGGATGCAGACATCAGGATCCCAGATCGGCACTTCCATGGCGATATTGCGCTTTTCCCACTTGGTTGTGGCGGTGGGATAGGTACCGTCAATGGGCATGGCGCTGACCGGTAGGTCATCGCCGTTGCCGGCCATCATCATAGCGGTGACATCTTTGACGAAGTCCGGCGCCAGGTCGGAGACGACCGGCGGCATTTCAAGTGTGCTGGTGACGGTATCAGGCACATCGACCTGATACATATGGGCCACGGCCGCGTCCACAGCAGCAAAGTTGCGGCGTACAACAAGTTCACCACGTTTGCCGTATGTCTTCTGGATAGCTTCCTTGATGCGCTCAATGGCTTCGTCGGCAGGCAGCACGCCGCTGATGGCAAAGAAGCAGGTCTGCATGATTGTGTTGATTCGAACGCCCATTTCCAGCTCTCGGGCCACCTTGTAGGCATCGATCACGTAGAACTTGAGCTTCTTGGCGATGATCTCCTGCTGGATCTGCCTGGGCATATTTTCCCAGACCTCATCAGGGCCATAGATAGAGTTCAGAAGGAACGTAGCGCCATCCTGAGCGGATTCGAGCACGTTAAACTGGTGCAGGAACCCGGACTGATGGACGGCCACAAAGCTGGCACTGTCGATGAGGTAGGTGCTCTGAATCGGGCGAGGGCCGAAGCGCAGATGGGAGACGGTGCGTGCGCCGGACTTCTTCGAATCGTAGACGAAGTAGCCCTGGGCGTAGTTGTCCGTGCCTTCGCCGATGATCTTGATCGAGTTCTTGTTGGCCCCGACCGTACCATCGGAACCGAGGCCCCAGAAGACGGCACGCACGACATCGGCGCTTTCGGTGCGGAACGAGAGATCGTAGTCGATGCTCGTATGGGTCACATCATCAATGATGCCGACCGTGAAATGATTCTTGGATTTTCCCTTGCCAAGTTCATCGAAGATACCCTTGACCATGGCCGGCGTAAACTCCTTGGAGGAGAGGCCGTAGCGGCCGCCGACAATCTTCGGCATCTGTGCGAAGGGAGCGTTGCCGTCGGCAAGCGCTTCGCTGATGGCGGTGATGACATCTTGATAGAGCGGCTCGCCTGCGCTGCCCGGCTCTTTGGTGCGATCCAGCACCGAGATGGCCTTGACAGTGGCAGGCAATGCGGCTACAAACGCCTCAGAGGCGAAGGGGCGATAGAGGCGAACCTTGATCATGCCGATCTTTTCGCCCTTGGCAACCAAATACTTGACGGCTTCATCGGCTGCTTCTGCGCCCGAGCCCATCATCACGATCACGCGCTCGGCATCCGGCGCGCCCTCGTAGTCGAAGAGGTGATACTGGCGACCGGTCAGTTCGGCAAACTGATCCATGTAAGTCTGGACGATTTCGGGCAGGGCATCGTAGAACGGATTGACCGTCTCGCGAGCCTGGAAGAAGACGTCCGGATTCTGGGCCGTGCCACGAATGACCGGCAGATCCGGCGTCAGACCGCGGGCACGATGGGCTCGAACCAGGTCGTCGTCGATCAGAGCCCTGATATCGTCGTCGGTTAGCTTTTCGACTTTGTTGATCTCGTGGGAAGTGCGGAAGCCGTCAAAGACGTTGAGGAAAGGGACACGGGCCTTGAGGGTAGCAGGCCTGGGAGATCAGGGCAAAGTCCATGACTTCCTGGACGGAGTTGCCGAAGAGCATGCCCCAACCGGTACCTCGTACGGCCATGACGTCTGAGTGATCGCCGAAAATCGAGAGGGCCTGGGCCGCAATTGAGCGGGCCGCAATGTGGAAGACCGTGCTGGTCAACTCGCCGGCGATCTTGAACATATTGGGCAGCATCAACAGCAGACCCTGGCTGGCCGTGAAGGTCGTCGTCAGCGAACCTGCCTGCAACGCTCCATGCACTGCGCCGGCCGCGCCACCCTCAGACTGCATCTCGACGACATCGGGACGCGAGCCCCAGATGTTTGTCTCGCCGCGTGCCGCCCAATAGTCCGCCAACTCGCCCATCGGCGAGGAGGGCGTGATCGGGTAAATCGCCGCTACCTCGTTGGTCTTAAAGGCAACATAGGCCGCAGCCTCGTTGCCATCCATCATCGCTTGCTCTCGTTTCATTGTGCTTTCTCCTGGCAGAGCCGAAGACTCCACATGTTTGAAGGATTTTACTCACGTTCAAGCTCATCGCCTTCGGGGCAAACACCCTTGCCGGCGGTGAGCAAACATAAAAGCGCTGATCGTCAATTTGGAGATGCGATCAAGCGCTGTCAATACACATTGTTCAGATCTCTCGTGCATCAACCACGTGATCGCCCATTGCCTCAAGCGTTTCCACGAGTTGATCTTGACTCACGCCACTGACCTTGATCAGCAGATGACGCAGTTTATCGGACGAACTGTCCATGGAACCGACAGAGAGAATATCACCGCCCAGTTCATGGATGGCCCCGGCCAGCGCCGCCAACACGCCACCGCCATTGGGCACCTCCAGCATCAGACGGACACCGTGCTCACCGCTGCCCATCATCTCCACGAAGGTTTTGAAAATATCCGTTTCAGTGATCACGCCAACAACCGTACCGACCTGATTGACCACCGGCAAACCGCCGATCTTATCGGCGACCATCAATTGGGCGGCCTCTTCAATCGGCGTATTCGACGGGACAGAGATGACTTTCTTGCTCATTAGCTCGCTGATCTTGATCTTCCAGAGTAGGTAGTTCATTTCCCAGATACTAAGTGAGCTTGCTGGAGATGGCGAGGCGTGGAGCAGATCACGTTCGGAGATGATGCCGACAAGACGTCCGCCCTTATCGACCACGGGCAGACGGCGGAAACCGTTCTCCCGCATGATCTTGATTGCCTCTTGAAACGGCGTGTCCTGCAAAATCGTAGTGGCCGGCGCTGACATTCGATCACGTACTAGCATTTTGTCCCCCTCGTTGGTTGTACAAACATCATTGGTTGCACAAGAACAGGTTGTTTGCCCGCTATCGCGAAAAATCTGGTCAGGGGTGAGACTGACCAACAAAACAGCATCGATTCTTCGCCAAAACGTGATGGTTGGATCAAACTGATTTCAGTTTAGAGGAGAACTGACACGCGTACGCCATGCATCTGGAGAGACTCAAGGCTGTACTTGAGATTGGTCTTTGACCTGGCCAACTGGCCAGGCTAGGTCATGCTATCTGCGTAACGAATGTTACCTGTCAGACGGATTCGGGGATAGCTTGGAGCTTGGCGCCCAGAAGGCAGGCTTCTGGCACAAGCTTGCTATCTAAACTGAAAGCACAACGGGATCATAAGTTTTGTAGGTCACGCTTGCAGCGTGACAAGGTACGCATGCCAGACGGGTCCAGAGGTCACCGAACTCGTCCGACTGCAAGTCGGACCTACGGAAGTCATGTTCTCATAGCGTCTTCAGTTTAGACACACAACTGCCCGGAAGCTGATTGAAGCTTTCCGGGCAGTCTGATGCATTCATGTGATGGCTGGACCGATCAGGAAAACATCGGGAAGAGCGGGCGCCACCACGGGATGGCGGCGAGTACGATCAAGAAAGTGATAGTGAACCAAATGGCCGACCGAATGTATTTGGAACGTGACTCAGCAGCGCGCTTGACCATGACTGAGCCGATATGAGCCAAAATCACGGCGACGATCATCATGAAGGCATGTTCAACGCCGAAGAAACGCAACTGGTCATCGCCCATTGCTACGCCCATATTGGCCATGACCATCTGGGTCAGCGGGCTGACGAAATAGAGAATCAAGCCCACGAGCAACTGAATGTCCATGAAGATGACAAAGAAGCGCATGGCCTTGCCCTCTTGGTCAGTCCAATCGCTTTTGGAAAACAGCCCCATGTAGGTGCGGATCAATAGCCAGAGTGCGGCAATCACTACGAGCCAGCGCATGATGTTGTGGAGGCTCAGCAAGATCGGGTACATTGGATACTCTTCTTTCCTTAGTGCTTCTATCGTTCGTGTTGATTTGTTGACCAAGGCCATGCCAGAGAAACGGCTATCCAATAGTCACCGACACTGGACACACAGGATTGCTAGACCAGATTCTTAGGCCAGTGCCGGTGACTTGCGACCGGATATCTCTTCTTCTGGGACAGCCTAATTGTCGTAGTGTAACCAACAAAACTAATTCTGTCGATCTTACCGGGCTGAAGATATCTCCGTCCTACGGTAAGACGGAGATGCGCGTCCGCAAGCCTCTACCGGGCAACGCCGAATCAACGAGTTATAGAACTGACGGACGGCATAACAAATAGCGCGCTATACAAGTCGTACAAGTAAAGGCGACGGCAGAAAGCTCTGCCGCCGCCAAGTACTCTGTGTTCAGTCTGGACTCACATTGATGTGATATCTTCACTGCCCTGTCTAGTCACCGGCGACAGCTGAACCAGGATCATCAGGTTCGCCAGGCTCCTCAAGCGGCAGCGGCGTCGGAAGCAGAGTCGGGGTTGCTGCCGCTACAGGAGCCGGAGCTGCTGGTGCGGGTACCGGTTCTTGGACAGCCGGCACCGGTGCAGGCTCGGCCGGTGGCGGAGGGGCCTGTTGCTCAACCGGCGGCTCAGGTTCGGGCGCGGTGGCCGGTGGATCCACGACCGGTGGTTCCACCGGCACTGGCTCAGGCTCGACTGGCTTTGGGGTCTGCTGCTCGACGGGCGGAGCCGGCTCAGGCGCAGCGGGCGCCTGTTGCTCAGCCGCCTCCGGCTCCGGCACAGGAACCGGGGCATCTTCAGCCGGTTCGTCGGTCGGTTCAGCCGGCGGCTCTGAAGTCGCTGCCTCTTCAACCGGTTCATCAGTTGGCGCAGCCGGCGGCTCTGAAGTCGCGGCCTCTTCAGCCGGTTCGTCGATTGGCTCAGCCGGCGGCTCTGAAGTCGCGGCCTCTTCTGCCGGTTCGTCTGTCGGCTCAGCCGGCGGCTCTGAAGTGGCGGCCTCATCAACCGGTTCATCGGTTGGCTCAGCCGGTGGCTCTGAAGTCGCGGCCTCTTCAACCGGTTCATCGGTTGGCTCAGCCGGCGGCTCTGAAGTCGCGTCCTCTTCAACCGGTTCGTCAGTTGGCTCAGCCAGTGGCTCAGAAGTCGCGGCCTCTTCTGCCGGTTCGTCGGTTGGCTCAGCCGGCGGCTCAGGCGTTGACACCGGTTCATTATCCTCCGCGGTCGGCTCATCAGTCACCACTTCGGTGACCTCCTCAGTTGCTTCTTCAGTTGCTTCTTCGGTGGCCTCCTCAGTTGGCGGTTCCTCAGTAGCAACCTCTTCATCAGGCTCAACAGTGCCTGTCGCTTCGGGCTCAGGCGTCTCTGACTCTGCCGTCTCCTCAATCTCGGGCGTTACTTCAGCCGTGCCTTCCGGGGAGGGCTGAGGGGAGGGCTGAGGAGAGGCCTCTGGAGAGACTTCCGGCGAAGGAACCGGGGACGGCTCAATCGTTGGCTCGGGCGACGGCGTCACATGGACGACCTCGTCAGCTGCGACAACGCCCACATAGTCAAACGGTGTGCCGGCAGAGACTCGATAGTCTCCGGTTGCCACCACGATCATAACCATGCCGGAAGCAATCGGTTCTCCGCCCTGCAAGGTGCTCGGCATGGTGAAGGAGATGCTGTAGTCGCCGTTGGCGTTGGTCGTGGCGGTCCCAAAAATCTCCGCATCACCGCCGCCGCCATTGGCGTCGAAGAAGGAGATCAGCGCATTGACGGTCGTGTTGACCGGGAAGCCACCGCCGGTCACAATCACCTGCGTACCTCCACTGCCAGACGTCGGACTGACCTTGGCATTTGGATTGGGCGTTGGTGTCGGCGGCACAGCAGGCGTATCAACCGGCGTCGGCGTGTCCGTGGGTACAGGAGCGGGCGCACCGGTGTAGTTGAAGACCGCGCTCTGTTGGTCACCGGCGTCATCTGTCCGCGCCCAGATAACCAGCTCGCCATTGGTGACAGGCGTACCGTTGGGCCAGACAGCCGGCATGGTTATGGCTGTGCTGAACTTACCCGAAACATCGGTCTTAGCCGTGCCGTACAGGTGTGGATTGCCTGCCCCTGCAGATTCGTCGAACGTCCCCAGATAGATGGTGACCGTCTTGTTCGATGGATAGCCCTCGCCGGTGATGGTCACAACGGAGCCGGCGCCGCCGGACGTAGGCAAGATGCTTACCGCAGCATTGGAGTCACTGCGCCGGTAATCGAAGAGTGTACTCGCCTGCTGAGCGAAACCGTTGGTTGCGGCCACAACGTTCAACTTGCCGGGCTCGATGGCCGTGCCATCAGCCCATGTATCCGGCATGATGAAGGAGAGACTATAGTTACCGTTGCTGTCGCTCGGACCAGAGGCGTAGGCCGAAGGCTGAGATGAGGCGGATGCAGCGCTCACGAGTCCGCCAAGATAGATGTTGATAGTGGTATTTGCCGGGAAGCCGCCGCCGCCGGCAACAACCGATGTGCCGGGGCCACCGGAGCGCGGCTGTAATTGCAGATAGGGATCGACCGAGACCGTGGGTCTGGGCACAGTCAATTCAAACACGGCTGAGGCCGTCACACTATTGCCCGGTGTGGCCGCAATAATCAGCAGTTCACCGGGTTGAATCGGCGATCCGTCAGGCCATGATGCCGGCAAGGTGACCAGAACGCTGTAGTTGCCTTGACTGTTGCTCTGCGTGCTGGCATAGATTTTGGCATTGGCTACGCTGCTGGAACGTACCGGTGACGCCAGTTGAATGTTGATCGTTGTGTTGGCCGGGAAACCGCCGCCGCTGACCACGACCGATGTACCCGGCACGCCGCTGTCGGGTTGGGTCTTGGCATAGGGGCTTCGAGTCACGGCCGGTGTTGGCGTCGGCGTAGCAGTCTTGGTCGGCGTCGGCGTCGTCGGATCAGAGATCTTCTCCCAATTCACTTTGATCGCCGCTCCGCCGTAGCGCTCGTAGTATTCAACTTTTAGCTTGACCTTGCCGTCGATGTACTTGTCTGCATAATAGGTGACGTCGCCGAGGCTATCATGCCACTCGTCGATAATCCGATCGCCGTCGACCCAGACGCGCACGCCGTCATCAGAACGGGCTGAGAAACGGTACCAGCCGGCGCTGAAGTCATACTTGCGCGTCCAGCGTGCCGAGAAGTTGTCAGACGGAATTTCGGAGTCGGGCGAGCCGGTCCCCCAGTTGAAGTCAATGCGACGATCGTTGCGCACAACCGTGGGACTGCCACTCAGGTTTCGATTCGACCAATACTCGCCCTTCCAATCCGGGAAGCTGTCCGGCTGTGAAGAACTGCCGATGGTCTCCCACCAGAATTTGGCCTCGGCCAGTTGGATATGTTCGTAATACTCGACCACGAAATTGTGATAGCCCGCGGAAACATCTCGATCCACGGACCGATCCCGGGCGCTGCCGTCTGACCATTCATTGATAATCAGAATGCCGTCCAGATAGACGCGCATGCCGTCGTCCATACGGGAATGGAAGCGATAGCGGTCGGCGTCCAGATAGACCGTGCGTGTCCACCGAACTGAGAAGTCATCAGATCGAATCTGTGGAGCGGGCGATCCACTTCCCCAGTTGAAGTCAATGGCTGCATCGTTGCGCACCAGGCTAGGTGCGCCGGCAAGAGTCCGATTGTTGTAGTATTCGCCCTTCCATTCCGGGAAGGCTACGCCATCGCTTCGATCCCACCAGACGCGAATCTTGGCAAGCTCTGTATTCTCGAAGTACTCAACACGCACGATGTGCGTTCCGCGACTTAACGTCCGATCTGCAGTGAACACCGTACCGGATGTAACCTTCCACTGATCGATGATCAGCACATCGTCGACGTAGATACGTACACCATCATCGGTGTCTGCAAAGAAGCGGAAGGTACCGCCGGGGAAGTAGACAGGTTGCACCCAACGCGCAGAGAAATAATTGTTCTGAATGCGGGGATCGGGCGAACCGTAGCCCCAGTTGAAGTTGAGGTTATAGTCGTTGCGAACCAGTGCCGGCGCGCCGCTCAAATTGACATTATTGAAGTATTCCGCCTTCCAGCGTGAGGCTGCCGACGGCGGCATGGGTGCGGGCGTCGCGGTCGAAACAGGCGGCCGAGGAACACCCGTCGGCTTGACGACCGGGGGAGAACCTTGGTAGTCCGTATAATATTTGGCAACCCAGCCGATCAAGCCATCGGGGAGTCGTACATAGAGCCAGTAATTGTCAGCGCTCTGACCCAGAACGACCATAGTAGCGCCACGCGTAAGTTGGCGGATAATTGGATAGGCCGTTGACGGGCCTGTGCGCACGTTCAGTGCATTGCTGATCACGGTGGCCGCGCCATAGCCTGGCTGACCCTGCGCCGGCGTGGGCGTAGGCGTGGCTTCCACCGGCTTGGCGACTGATTTCGTCGGCGTATTGGTCGGCGTGGTGGTCGGCGCGGCAGTTGATGTTACCGTAGAAGTGACGGTTGAGGTGACGGTTGCAGTCGATGCGCTGTCGGGAACGAGCGTGAATGCGGCTGAGGCCTCGTCGCCGGTGTCAGGCGAATAGGCAACAATGGTCACCTCATCCAAATCGCTCCAGGGCGGATCGTAGGGGTAGAGGAACGATGCGGCAAATCGGGTATCGGCAGCCACGGTGGAGGCTGCAACCGTTACTTCCAGCAGTTCATTCTCATCGTCGTTCGGATCTTCATCAACGACCAGGTTGATGAAGACTGCATCATCGGGTTCCCAGCCCGCTCCCGAAATGAAGACGGTGGTGCCGGGTCCGCCTACAACAGGGGCGACGGCAATCACCGGCAACGGATCGTTGTCGATGATCAACGTCGGCCGGGCGTCGATGGCCGAGACAGGGACCATACAGCCGGAAATCAGCAGCAGCATAAGCAGTAGCAGTGGATAGAGCAAGAGAGATCTTGTCTGCCGAATTCGTGGATCATACTGTCGAACACCCACATCGATTTTTCCGCTCATGTCCAAGCTCCTAGCGCCGCTGTTGCCGCAAAAAATGCAGCCGAATAATGGTATGGTTCAAATTATAGTATAGCAGATCGGCCAGACGAAAGTCGGTCCATTTCCGTACGATGTGGTCTTTTGACATGAAGACCTCACGCAAAAACATCCTCGACCCTGGCCGTTGGTTTGCAGCCTGTGGGTCGAGGATGTTTCGCTTTCATTGATGTGACGTCTCTGCTTTCGACACTTCGTCAGGCTCAGACCGCGGGTGACCAGTGGCACAAGTTGAGCCTGCGGTGCGATGAGCCTGACCAGCGGCGCGCTCGTCGTATCTTCAGTTTCAGTAGTTCACGGATTCAAGCGAAACAAGATCCTTCGCTGGCAGTTGCCAAAGTAAAGCGATTCTGTGAATCCGCTCAGAGTGACAATCGTGAAGTCACTGAGTTTAGCAATAGCCATACTCGCTAGCCGCCTGGCGCAACTCATCCCGAAACTTGGGATGTGCGATGCCGATCAGTTCGTTGACGCGCTGGCGCACGGTCTTGCCGTGCAGCGAGGCCACGCCATACTCGGTGACCACATAGTGGACGTCATTGCGCGAAGTCACGACACCGGCGCCCTGAGCCAGGACAGGCACAATACGGCTAATCGTGTCTTGCTTGGTGGTCGACGTAAAGGCCACAATGGGTAGACCGCCCTTAGAGCGTGCCGCGCCGCGGATGAAGTCGACCTGTCCGCCGACGCCGCTGTAGAAGCGCGTGCCGATGGAGTCCGCACAGACCTGTCCCGTCAGGTCAACCTGCAAGGCCGAGTTGATGGCGACCATCTTATCATTGGCCGCGATGTTGAACGGATCATTGACGTAGTCAGTCGGGTGCATCTCAATGATCGGATTGTTGTTGACGAACTCATAGAGGCGTTCTGTGCCGAAGAGGAAACCGGCCACGATCTTGCCTGGATGGAAGTTTTTGCGCGAACAGGTGATCACGCCATTCTCGACCATCTCGATGACGCCATCGGAGAATAGTTCCGTGTGGATGCCAAGGTCCTTGTGGCTGTGCAGATGTTTCAGCACGGCGTCCGGAATACTGCCGATGCCCATCTGCAGCGTGGCCCCGTCCGGAATCAGATCGGCAATGTTCTGGCCGACCTGAAGATGCAGATCAGAGGTGCCTCCCTGCGGCGCACGCGGCAACGGGTAATCCACTTCAACGATGTGATGCAAGCGGCTGACATGGATGAACGAGTCGCCCAACGTTCGCGGCATCTGTGGATTGATCTCGGCGATGATGATGCGGGCGGCCTCGGCTGCGGGCTTAGTGGTGCCGACTTCAATGCCAAAGCTACAGAAACCGTGCTCATCCGGCGGTGAGAGCGAGATCAGCGCCACATCCAACGGCAGCGGACCGCTGCGAAAGAGCTCCGGGATTTCAGAAAGGAAGATCGGCGTGAAGTCGGCTCGCCCCTCTTGTACTGCGGATCGTACTGAATGGCCGATAAAGAGCGCATTGTGGCGGAATGAATCGGCATACTCGGCGTTCACATAGGGTGCGTCCGCAAAGGTCAGGATGTGGGTAACTTCCACATTTTGGACATAGGGCGCACGCTCGGTCAGGCCCTTGATCAACTGGATCGGCACACCGGCGCCGCCGCCCACGTAGATTCGCTGATTGGACTCGATGACCGAGAGCGCGGTCTGGACGTCTGTCACTTTTTTGCGATAGATGGTATCCCAGTTCATGCGGACTCTCCACTCGGCAGTTCAATCTCGATCTCTCGACCGAGTGCGGCAGCCAGATCAGCATTGGCCAGCTTGCCCTGATAGTAGGTGATGCCCTTGACCAAGGCGGGCGTCGTGCGCAGCATACCCACGAGACCGTCACGGCCCAGGTCACGCAGATAGGGAAGCGCAGCGTTGTTGATGGCATAGCTCCCCGTGCGCGCCACCAAGGCGGGGAAGTTGGGAATGCAACAGTGGATGATCTCTTCGGCGACGTAGATCGGATCGCGCAGCGTCGTCGGCCGACTGGTCTCGATACAGCCGCCTGTGCTGATTGCGAAGTCGATGATGACCGAGCCCGGACGCATGGAGCGCACCATCTCCTTGGTCACGATCACCGGCGAGCGGCGACCGGGCGTCTGCACCGCGCCGATCAGTACGTCGGCAAAAGCCGCAGCACGTTTGATGTTGTGATGGTTTGACAACATGGTGGTGACACGACCTTCGAACTGGTCGTCCAACTCTTGAAGCTTTTTCAGGTCGCGGTCAAGAATCGTGACCTGCGCGCCGCTGCCGATAAAGGCCCGCGCGGCGTTGGCCCCCAGAATTCCGCCGCCGAGGATGACCACGGCAGCCGGAGGCACGCCCGGAATACCGCTCAACAACACGCCACGCCCGCCGCGCTCAGTCATCAGCAAGCGCCCGGCAAAGATGGGTGCGAGACGGCCTGCCACTTCGCTGGTGGTCAGCAGCACAGGAAACTGGCCGTCCTCCTCGATTGACTCGTAGGAAATCGACGTGATCTCATGCTCTGCCAACGCTTGCAGCAGGTCCGGCGACGAAACCGGCAAATGGTGAAACCCGAAAATGACCTGCCCCTGGCGGAAGAGCTTATGTTCGTCCGACGTGGGCCGCGTCACTTTTGCCACGACATCAGCTCGCCCATAGGCCTCAGCGGCGGAGAAGACAATCTCAGCACCGGCCTCCCGATACTCCTGATCGCTGAACCCGGATCCAGCCCCGGCATTGCGCTCTACATAGACTGCATGACCGCGCCTTGTGAGGCTCAACACGCCCGATGGCGTTAACGCCACCCGCGTCTCAAGGTCGCGGATCTCCTTGGGTACTCCAAACTCCATAGTGAACCAGTTCCTTTCTGTTCCTGCCAAATCAAGAGAGCCACAGCGACATCAAGACAATCAGGGAGTGACGTCGCTGTGCATATTCCGTATCATTTCTTGCTGGCAACGATTGCCAGCAGATCATCGGTAAAATTCGTCACATCACCCAACGCCGCGCGCATCTGCACACCCTGGAATCCGCACCTGCGTAGCAGTGCGTCGTACTCTTCAGCCAGATAGGCCTGGAACGACTGGGCGTAACGAACCACATCACCGCTCTCTGCATCAACGACATAGTGCCGGACTGTTGCCGTCTTGCCGACCGGCTCCCAGCAATGGTCAGTCAAGACCAGATGGGGGCGTGCGGAAAAGAGTCCGCCCTCCGAGGATTCCCAGGTCGCTTCCTGACGACCGATCCCACGAACAGCGGAAAATGTATGAGGCTCCAAAAGAAGTAGGCCGCCATGCACCAATGCACGGTTTGCCTTGGTGAGAATCTGTCGGATATGGGCTGGGCGGAAAATGTTGAACTCGCCAAACAGAAGCATGGCCAGATCATATTGCTCGACGCCCAGTTCGGCCTTGCGCAGATCTTGCTCGACGTACGTGCAGGCGAGCCCTTCACCTTTGTCCTGCTCACGAGCAAACACAATTGAGGCCGGCGAATAGTCGACCCCGGTGCAGGTATGGCCCAGCCGTGCCGATCGCGATGAATAGAGCCCAGGTCCACAGCCCAGGTCAAGCACCTTCGACGGTTGCTCACCCAGCAATTCCTGGTGAATCCAGGCAACGTGACGGTCGATCAGCTCGGACCGTCGACTGGCCATGTCATGATCTTGGGTAAGATGCTCGTGCAACATGCGCGCGCTGAATCCCGGTTCTGACCAGGGGATATTGTCGCCTTCTTGCCATGCAACAGGGTCGGGAAACCGATGGATGATATCTAGAAGCTGCATTTGTTCGCCTTCATCTACACGCCGAAAGTTCTGGCCGCACCCGTGGCATCAGACAAGTACTTGCGCCACCCATTATTGTACGACATATCCGAGATGCTGCCCAGACACACGCCAATTCAGAAGCTCCCCGGTAGGCTATGCTTCCGGGGAGCTTCCAAAAGAAAAGGAGAGATTCGATCATAGGGTCAGCGGGCCTAATCAACTGCAGATCAGGCGGGCTGCATGTGCGGAAGTCGGGCGCCGGGCGCTGTCATCAGGCTCTCTTCTTCATCTGGGAAGCGCGACGTCATCGCCGTCCAAAATACCCGATCAAGTCGGATTATGCGCCGCGCCTGGCCATTGGCCGATAGTCGGACCAGCGCTTCATCAACCTGAGCCGGGTCCCACTTTTGCAGCGCCATTTCCAACTGTGATTGGCTCATGGGATGGCGGGTGATGATGCCGATCACGGCGTCAACGACATTGTTGTAGCCGCCCAGATCAAATTCGCCGTCGCCCGGCAAAACGACATGGGCGATGTCGCCCAGAATGGCCGTCGCACGTAGAACGCTCTCCTCGTCCGGCGGTTCGACCCACATCTCAGACGGCGCTCGCGTGGGCAATGTAATATGGACTTCGTCAGGCTGTACGCTACGCAGCACGGTCGCAAGCTCACGCAGGGCCGCGACCGTGTCGTTCATCCCCTTAATCAGCATTATCTCCACCCAAAGCCGCCCCAGGAATTCCTCACGAAATGAGATGAGCCCCTCTGCGATTCGACCGAAGGTAATATCAGGATGGGGACGATTGATCCGTTTGTACAGATCTGCATTGCCCGCTACGACCGTCGGCATCACCACATCGGCAGCCGCAAGTTCGTTGCGTACGTCCGCCAGATAGAGCAATGACCCATTGGTGATCACGGCCACGGGGATATCGGTCATCTTTTTGACCTGGCGAATCATCCACCCCAGGCCGCTATGCAACGTCGGTTCGCCGGAACCAACGAACGAGATGTAGTCGATCTCGCCGGGCTGACGGGTATCCAACGTTGCCTTGAGCTGCTCGATCACGGCCTCACGCGGCGCATACTCGTCGCGCACGTTCGTCAAGGGAACGGTGCGCCCTAGTTGACAGTAGACGCAATTCCAGTTACAGGTCTTGAGCGGAATCGGATCCACACCCAATGATTGTCCCAATCGACGTGACGGAATCGGCCCGTAGATATACTTCATCTCTTCAATCACTGGATTTCCTCAGCTACGAATTTTCTGATTAATGGTTGGTTCCGGTGCACTGGACTCAAGAATCCTCTGCACGGACAATCAGCAGAGGGCGGTCCGCCTGATTCAGAACGCCGGAAGCCACACTCCCATAGAAGACCCTGGCCAAACCGGTTCGCCCATGGCTGGCCATGGCGATGAGCCTTGCATCCTCGCGATCTGCAACATCCAGGATGCAACGAACGATCGGCCCTTGTTCGATAACTTTCTTGACATTGATCCCTTCGGCGCTGATTTCGCCACAGAGGCCGTTCAAATAGGTCGTAGCCTCTTGGGTGCGCTGCTCCATCGTGCCAGCATCATAGTATGGAACCATGTCATACGGCGTGACGAGTGCAGCACTTGGTTCAAGCACCTGCAGAAGGATCACCGTGGACTCATTCTGCATGGCCAATCTGCGAACGTGTGGAAGAATTGTCTCAGCGCGCCTCGATCCATCCAGCGGTACCAAAATTTTGCGATACATGGCGTCTCCTTTGACATCCTGTGACACGGGTCTTGATGAGTAACCCTCAGCAGGTCGCTACCTATCTCCGTGCCATTGCAAAACTCAGTCTCTGCAATACCCATTCTATTGGAAAGCTCTGTCCAGGCAACCGTTCAGACAGCGAGTATTGCCACTACCTCATGCGCCAGTCTAATACCTGGCCAGTTGGCCAGGTGTCCAGCCATCTTTATCGGCCTTCCACTGGCGTCATTCCGGCATCCTGGTCTCCACGCCTTCATCGTAGTGATATTTCGCACTTCGCACAAGGGTCGATCATCCCGACTTTCAGGGGTCAACTGTCACTATTGCCGTCCATATACTCATTCAAGACGGTTGCGACGCCCTCCTCGTCGTTGGTTCCAGTGATACGATCCGCAGCGGCATGGGCTTCTGAAACAGCATTGCTCACTGCGACGCCCACGGCACTTGCCTGCAACATGCCAACGTCATTGACATCGTCGCCAAAGGCCATCACATTCTCCATGCTCAACCCCCAGCCCTCGACCAGGTGCGCCAGAGCAACGGCCTTGTCGGCACTGCTAGAGAGCAACTGCGCCAGTCGATAACGATGGGAAAGGATGGGCCGTGTACCCATCGGCAGCGCATCCAACAGTGGAGCAAGCGGTTCGAATTCGTCGGCACGGTGATTCCGGACATCGAGCCAACTGCTGGTGGTGAAGAGCACCTTAGCCGCAGGCTCATTGGCAATGTCCAGAAGATCGGGCGTGTAGACGTACTGTTTCTCAATCTCGAGCCGTCGGTTCATGTAGAGCGTATCATTGATCTCCACACCGATACGCCAATCCGGCAGCTGTTGCTGCCCCATCGCCACGATTCCTCGAACATCAGCCGTCGGAATCAGGTTGGAATAGATGGTCTCGCCGCGCAGTCGTATCTCGGCACCGTTGTAGCAAATCCAGGGCGCCTCCTGAAGTTCATCGGGAAGCGAGGAGCCGATTGATCGCGGCGGTCGCCCAGTCGCAATTACCACACGGTTTCCAATTTCCATCCAACGCCGAAGACTGACACGAGTCGCGTCCGATATCGTGCCGTCGGAGCGCAACAGTGTGTCGTCAAGGTCTAGTGCTGCCACTCGAATCATGCTTGCTCCTAACTTTGGTCCTTTTGAGGGTCCGAAAGGCGACATAGATTCCTCTCCATCGCCACTAAATCCCTAGAGATTTTATCATCTCTCGGCAAGAGAAAGCACATTTGATACAGTTTTCAGAATCGAGGTAATGAATCACAAATCGAGATCCGGGCAGATGTCACCCAAAAATAGTGACAGATCACCCTACCGCACGGTGCTGCACAGTGCTAGACTGAAGGTCCAACAAGAGATATCAGGTCTTCCACATGTAGAGGAGGAACCATGTCAAAATCGAAACAGGATGCCTACCGCACCAAGATCGGTGAACAGACCTTGCGTCCGGAAAGCCTGATGATGAGCTACGGCTACCGGCCGGAACTTTCTGAAGGATCGATCAAGTGCCCGATCTTTCAGACATCGACTTTTGTCTTCAAGACAGCAGAAGAGGGCAAGGCCTTCTTTGAACTCGCATACGGCCTGCGCCAGCGTGCGCCCGATGAAGAGATGGGCCTGATCTACAGTCGCGTCAACAACCCCGATCTGCAAGTGCTGGAAGAGCGGCTCACCCTATGGGACGGGGCGGAAGAGGCCGCCGTCTTCAGCAGCGGCATGGCCGCCATCAGCACGACACTGCTCTCGCAACTGCAACCCGGCGATGTGGTATTGCACAGCGAGCCGGTCTATGGCGGCACTGATTTTCTGCTCAAACATGTGTTGCCAACCTTCGATATTCAGCCGGTCGGCTTTGTGGCGGGAAACGGCCTCGATGATCTGGAGGAGAAGCTATTGGATCGCACTGTCGCCGAGAAGACGGTGATACTCTATCTGGAGACGCCGGCCAATCCGACCAACGGCCTTGTCGACATTGAGGCCGCCGGAGAGATGGTACGCCGCTACGCATACCAGGCGCGACGGACACCGCTGGTGGTCGTAGACAACACCTTCCTGGGACCGCTCTGGCAGCATCCGCTCAAACATGGCGCCGACCTGGTGATCTACTCGGCCACCAAATATATCGGCGGCCACAGTGATGTGATCGCAGGCGTCTCGCTGGGTTCCAAGGACCTCATGCGCCCGGTCAAGGACATGCGCACGATCCTGGGCACCATGTCGACGCCGCTGACCGGTTGGTTGCTGATGCGCAGCCTTGAGACGCTGAAGCTGCGCATGACATCGCAAATGAAGAACGCCCGCTATGTGGCCAATTACCTGGCCGATCACCCCAAGGTCGAGCAAGTATACTATCTGGGCCACCTGACCGAGTCAGACCCGGACTATCCAGTCTATCGCACACAGTGTCTGGGGCCCGGCGGGATGATCTCTTTCGACATTGTCGGCAGCGAAGCCGAGGCGTTTCGTTTTCTCAACGCGTTGCAGATGTTCCACCTTGCCGTGAGTTTGGGCGGCACCGAATCGCTGGCCGAGCACCCGGCCAGCATGACCCACTCGGACGTCGATCCCGAAGAGCGCATCGAGATGGGCATCACGGACGCGCTGGTACGCCTCTCCATCGGCGTCGAGCATCCGGAGGATCTGATTGCGGATCTTGAGCAGGCGCTGGCGCTGGTGTAGTGGTATAATTTTGGTAATGGATTCAGAGAATTCTGCGTGCTGCTTGCTACGTGCTGCGTGAGGTCTGATTTGGCGCCATTTCTCGCACCCGGCAACTGCTCAAAATTACCCAAGAAGATCCTCCAGGCAAATATCACGCAGCAAGCTGCACGCAGCGTTTTGTCGTCGCATCAACAACCTTTCACGCTCCATTCTCACACCACGCAAAGGAGTACACAATGAAACAGTCCAGAATTTGGCTTGTGTTCGCTATCCTGTCTATCGGCCTAATGGCGCTTTCAGCATGTGCCGCGCCGCCGGCGGCTGCACCTGCCGGCTCAGATGATGGTGCAACAACAGCAGAAGCAATGGCCGACGAACCAGTGACCATCCAGGTCTTCTATCCGGTAGCGGTGGACGCGCCTATTGCCGAGATTCTCAACGGCTATGTGGAGGAGTTCCAGGCTGCCAATCCCAACATCACAGTTGAGCCGGTCTATTCCGGCGGCTACGGTGATGTCAAGACCGCCATCCAGACCACCATCGAGGGAGGCGGCGATCCGCCCGCGCTGGCCGTCATGCTGGCGACCGACATCTACGACCTGGTCAATGCCGGCTACATCGCGCCCTTGGACGAACTGATGGCGGGCGCCGATGGCGGTTACATTGATGACTTCTACCCTGCCTTTATGGCCAACTCGCTCTACGACGGCCAGACCTGGAGTATCCCTTTCCAGCGCAGTGCAGTGGTCATGTACTACAACGCCGACCTCTTTGCCGAGGCCGGCATCGAGCCGCCGGATAGCTGGGATTCCTGGGCCGAAGCAGCGGCAGCGCTCACCGAAAGTGACGGCGACACGACGTCCCGCTGGGGCATCGAATTTCCGTCGGGCTGGCCCTACTGGCTCTTCCAGCCGCTGGCCATCGGCGCCGGACAGAACATCATCGGCGAGAGCGACACGGAAGTCTACTTCGACGCTCCTGAGGTGATCGAGGCCGTCCAGTTCTATATTGACCTTTCCACCGAATATGGCGCCATGCCCGAGGGCGTACAGGCTATCTGGGGCCAGGCCCCGTCGGATCTGGCCAGCGGCCAGACGGCCATGATCGTCCACTCGACCGGCAGTCTGACCGGGTCTGCTGGACCAGGCTGACTTCGAGGTAGGCGTCATGCCCATTCCCGGCAAGGAAGCCGGCAGCTATGCCAGCGTGCCCGGCGGCGGCAACCTCTACATCATGGACGGCGTCTCTGATGCCGAAAAGGCTGCGGCCTGGCAGTTCATCGAGTTCCTGACCGAGCCGGAACGCGTGGCCGACTTCAGCAGCCAGACCGGCTACATCGCCGCACGTCAGAGCGCCTATGAGACTGAGGCAATGCAGGCCTACCTGGCCGAAGTTCCTCAGGCAGGGGCTGCCCGCGATGCCCTAGACTACGCCGAGGCCGAGTTTACCGTCCAGAATCTCGGTGAGGTACGCGGCATCTTCCACGACTACCTGCAGCGCGCATACAATGGCGAGATGAGCGCGGAAGAGGCCATGGTAGCGGCACAGGCCGAGGCCGAGGCCGCGTTGGAGGCGTTTCAATAGCAAATGACGGGGTGAGGGGGTGACAGGGAACAAGTCAGATGTCGTTTATTCACCTCCTCACTCTGCACTGTCACCCTCTCTTGGAGGGCCACGTGGCCAAAACCAGACTGCGCTCGCGCCGGCGTCGCTCACCGTTGCCATACCTGCTGATCTTGCCCACTGCCTTCTTTGTCGCGCTCTTCACGGCATGGCCGACAGCCTTGGCGCTCTACCAAAGCTTCTTTCGTCAGCGGTTGAACATCGCCAAGTTTCGCGAGCCGACGTTTGTCGGGCTGGAGAACTACGTCGAGCTGTTTAGCGATGATCGGTTTCAGCGCGTCTTGCTCAACACCTTTCTCTATGTACTGGGGACAGTGCCGGCCAGCATTCTGCTGGCCTTTCTCTTTGCGCTGCTGGTCAATCGGACCGTGCGCGGCATTGGCCTGGCAAGACTGGGTTTCTTCTATCCAACCATTCTGCCGCTGGTCAGCGCGGCGACGATCTGGATGTTCTTCTTCACGCCCGACTACGGGCTCTTCAACACAGCCCTGCGTTTCGTGGGCTACAGCGGTCCCGAGAATTGGACGGCCAACCCCAATCTAGCACTGCTATCCGTCATGATCGTTGCTGTCTGGAAGAACGCGGGTTACTTCATGATCTTCTATCTGGCGGGCCTACAGAGCTTGCCGTCAGACGTCTTTGAGGCTGCGGCCATCGACGGGGCCAACTGGTGGCAATCGCTCTGGCGTATCGCCTTCCCGCTGTTGCGCCGCACGACCCTCTTCATCTCCGTCATCGCCTTCATCGGCGCTTTTCAGACCGTCGACCACATATTTGTGCTTACCCAAGGCGGTCCCAGTCGAGCCAGCACGGTTCTGCTCTTCTACCTCTGGGAGGAACGCTTCCAGAATCTGAATGTCGGGCGCGCTTCAGCATTGACGGTGATTCTGGTGATTCTGCTGTTGGCCTTCACGATCAGCAACTTCCTGCTCGTGGACCAGAAGGAGGAAGCGTATGCTAAGTAACCATTCCTCAAACCACTGGTCGGCACGCATTGGCCGTGTTTTGCTCGGTCTGCTGACACTCCTGTTGGCTGTTTCATGGGCTGTGCCTGTCGTCTGGGCGCTGGTTGCATCGCTGCGTCCGGCCAATGACCCGCTTGGGCCGCGGCGATGTCTGGTTTGCCTTTCCGTTAACGTTGGATAACTACGTGCGCGCCTGGAACCTTGCGCCATTCGACCTCTATTATGTCAACACAATTGTGATTGTCAGCATGATTCTAGGCGTACAACTGGTCACCATCACGCTGGCGGGGTTCGCCTTCGCCCATTTCGATTTCCTGGGCAAGCGAGCCTTCTTTTTCTTCATCCTGCTCCAGTTGATGATCCCGACCACCGCCCTGCTGTCGCCCAACTTCTCGACCATTCGCTGGATGGGACTCTTTGACACGCGGCTGGCCATCGCCATTCCCTACTTCGGATCGGCCTTCGGCACCTTTCTCATGCGCCAGATCTTCCTGGAAGTGCCCAAGGACCTGGTCGACGCTGCGCGTGGTTGACGGCAGCAACTGGCGGCATCTGCTTGCGCAACGTCTACCTGCCGCCGGCCACGCCCACGCTCATCGCCTTTGGCCTCTCCTCGGTGGCATGGCACTGGAACGAGTTTCTCTGGCCGCTGATCATCACCAACAGCGACAAGAGCCGCCCGCTGACCGCAGGGCTTGTGCGTTTCACCCAACTGGGCGAGATCGGCGCCCAGTGGTCGCTGCTCTCTGCGGCAACGCTCATGGTCATCGCACCGCTCTTTATCGCCTTTCTGATCTTCCAGCGCCGGTTTATCCAGAGTTTTATGCATTCGGGGATTAAGTAAGGCGTGCTGCTGCTGCTGCTTGCGTTGCTGCTTGCTGCTGCTGCTTGCTCTGTCTGCGTTGCTGCTTGAGGTCTCGTAGAGTGAACAGCGTCGCGATTAGCTCTCACGACAACCACAACACGTACAACTTACGGAGCCATTTTCTCTGCAGAAGCCTCACGCAGCACGTTTCACGCAGCACAACCTGCCAACTGCCTCTCCAACCAAAGGACTACCATGCAACCCTCAACCTTCGACATCATCATCCTCATCGGTCGCCCGGCGTCGGGCAAGAGCGAGATCATCGACTACTTGCTGAAGCTGCCTGAGGCGGAACGGCGGGAGCGTTTCCACCTGGGCAAGCTCGGCTTCATCGATGACTTCCCCATGCTGTGGACCTGGTTTGAAGAGGACTATATCCTGGCCGAGAAGTTCGGTCAGCCGCGACTGCACACTGACGAGCAGGGCTACTTCAAAGACGAATATCTCTGGCACCTGCTTATCGAGCGCATTGACATGGAGTACGGCAAGCTCGTGCGTGATCAGCCCGACTACTACGCCGACCACTCAACCATCGTTGAGTTTGCCCGCGGCACTGAGCACGGCGGCTATGCGGCGGCGACTCCCACACCTCTCGGACGAACTGTTGGCGCGGGCAGCCATCGTCTACGTCAACGTCTCATTCGAGGAATCGCTGCGCAAGAACCGCCGCCGCTTCAACCCGGACCGGCCGGACAGTATCCTGGAGCATGGTTTGCCTGATGAGAAGCTGGAGCGCCTCTACCGAGACGACGATTGGTATGAAGCCTGTGCGGGCGATCCCGACTTCGTTACCGTGCGCTCGACGCGGGTTCCATATGCCATCTTTGAAAATCAAGATGACGTGACGACCGATCGCCCGGACGAACTGGCAGCGAGACTCGAAACTGTGTTCGGCAAGCTTTGGACGCATCGGGAAGGATGATCTGGTTCAGAGGAGCGTGCGACGCACCGGCTAGAAGGGATTCTTACGAATACCATTTCTACCCGGTGCGTCGACACGGACAGCACGCCCGAGGGGCACCCCTCAGAATCGACCCATCAATACCTGCCTGGCAGTTTCCAGCAAGATTGGGGCAACCTTTCGCGCCCATCTGCCGGCGTCTCAGAGATTTCGAAATTCTTCCATCCGGCCTATCCTCCCCTACAATTGATAAGATCGGTCGCAACGAGGCGACAGACTGCGGTTATCCGCGTTGAGAACCTGTTATCCAATCCGAAGATTTGCTGAATGCCAAAGAGACCAAGAAAGCCTTACCCATGAACCCAACACCCATACTCTACGAATCCCACATGCACACGCCCCTCTGCGGACACGCCAAGGGCAACCCGACCGAATACGCAGCCATAGCCTACGAGCGCGGCTTCAAAGGCATCAACGTCACCTGCCACAACCCGCCGGTCGATGGCTGGTGTCCGCGTGTGCGCATGGCCGAAGATCAGTTTGATGAGTATGTGGCGCTCATCGAAGCGACACGCACCGAGTGGGACGGACGATTGGATGTGCGCATGGGCATGGAGTTCGACTATGCGCCACATATGGAAGAAGGCATTGCGCACCAACAGACGTGGGCCACGTTCAACCATCGCCTGGCCGGCATCCATCCGCAATTGGAGGACTATCGGGAGCGCTTCTACACCGGCGACGACCTGGCCTACCAACGCACCTATTTCGATCACCTTGGTCAAGCCGCGGAGAGCGGCCTCTTCGACACCCTCGCGCATCCCGATCTGATCAAGAACGAGGTGGTCTCAACCTGGGATCTCTCAATCATCTGGGACGATATTCTCGCCATGCTCGATCGGGTGGCCGCGACCGGCGTCGCGATGGAGTTGAACACATCGGGCCTGCACAAACGCATGCCGGAGATGAATCCTGGCCGCGAAATCCTGGCCGAGATGAACGCCCGCAACATCCCAGTGGTCATCGGGGCGGACGCGCATGCGCCCAAGCGGGCCGGTGTGGACTACGATCGCGCGCTGCTCACATTGCAGGAGGTCGGATTCACCAATGTGAATATTTTTCTTGATGGAGAACGCGTCGAGATTCCGGTTGTCACGGCGTTGGAGAGTCTGACGCCGGTACGCGTCTAGGGTAAGGGCAGCTTCCCAATGACGCGAGGACGCGCAATTCTACTTCTGATCATCGCCGTGCTCTTCTTCTCCACAAGCGGCGTATTGGTGAAGCTGTCATCGTGGAATGCACTGGCGTTGACCGGTGGACGCAGCTTGATTGCGGGGTTGGTCATCCTGGCTTATCTGCGCAAGCCGCGCTTCACCTGGTCTTCGGCCCAGATCGGCGGCGCCATCGCCTACGTGGGCACACAAGTCTTCTTCGTAGCCGCCACCCAGATGACATCAGCGGCCAATGCGATTTTGCTCCAATACACCGCGCCCATCTGGGTCGCCATCTTCGGCATCTGGTTCTTGGGCGAAAAGCCCAAGCGAATCGACTGGATCACCATGGCCGCCATCAGCGTGGGCATGGCGCTCTTCTTCAGTGAAGATCTCTCACGCAGCGGCTATCTCGGCAACGTCTATGCCATTCTCAGCGGCGTCAGCCTGGCCTGGATGGTGCTCTTTCTGCGCAAACAGGCAGGGGAGTCCGCCCTGGAGACGATCCTGCTGGGCAATGCTCTGGCCGCGCTGATCGGGATTCCGTTCATCTCCGGCTCATCGCCAACGCCGTTGGACTGGGGCATCATATTCTTCCTGGGCATCTTCCAACTCGGGCTGCCCTTCATCCTCTACACGCAGGCCATTCGCTACCTAAGTGCCATCGAGACGATCCTGGTGCAGTCGCTGGAACCGGTCCTCAACCCCATCTGGGTCTACATGACCATCGGCGAAATCCCCAGCCCGCAAGCGCTGCTAGGCGGCCTGATCGTGCTGGTCTCGATCACGGCGCGTGCCCTGGTCACTGCGGTAGGCGGAAGGCATCGCCCGCAAGGGTCTTCTCCAGTTCAGACGACCACGGGCGACTGAGTGACCTGTGTGCTGACGCGGAGAAGTCAGGCATTTGTTGGAGATTACCGAAATGGTAACGGCATAGGCGAGATAGCGACGCCCTTGGCCTCACCCTGCTGCGCCTCCCGAAAGGAGGCTACGCGTCCCTCTCCACCGGGTGGAGAGGGACCGCCATGGCGCCATTGGCGTCATGGCAGGGTGAGGCGAGCCCAGCGGCTACAGCGACAAATCTATGCCAGTGTTCATTCGGTAATCTCCAAGAAAGCCTGACTTCTTCGCCAGGAAAAGATCGTCAATTGCTCCACCGGCACTACTCCACCGACACCTGCGTGTACGACTCCACAACATTGCCGTCCAGATCCTCCACAATGAAGCCGACGACATATTCGCCTGCAGCAGCGTCCAATTCGGTCCACAGGAATGGCTCTTCGCCGAAGGTCAGCGTAGCGCCCGGCTCAGAGCTGATGTCAACCACGCGTCCGTTGCTGTCCAGGTCCATCCACTGCTCGAGAATGGTGAAAGTATCACCGACCTGGGGTACGATCTCGCGTGGAGCGCCGCTGCCGTCGTCGTTGGCAAAGCCGAAGACCTGATTCAACTGACCATCCGCAAACTGCAACTGAGCGACGCGTGTTTCACCATCCACATAAGTGTAGATGCCGTCTACCGTGTAGATCGCCAGTTCAGGTGTAGCGCCATAGTCCTGTGGCTCAAAGAGGGCGATGGCCTTCTGCTCTCCGTCATCAATGGCAAAGAGGAAGGGCTCCCACTCGAACTCCATGGTGAAGTCGCCCTCGCCCCAATCTGGATAGTAGACGCCCCCAATTTCACGCGTGTCGCCTGCCTCCAAGAAATCGGTGTCCGCCTTATAGATCGAGTTCGCTGCCTGGTCCCAGAATCCGGCAAATAGCTTGATGTAGCCGACATTGTCGCCGCTGACGTCAACGCTGAGCAGGACAGTCTCGCCCGGCGCAACCGTGTCCGAGGATTGTTCGACGGCAGAGACTGTGATCTCGCCTTTTCCGGGAGCAACCACGTCGACATCTCGGTCTGAGACCTCAGCCGGAACCGGAGCCGGGTCAAAGGCGCGGCCAGTGTAGTGGTAGGCCAGGAAGTCATCCCAGAGCGATTCGTCGGCGAAGCGACTGGCCACGGCGTTGTAGGACTGGGGGCCGGCCACCGGCGATCCGTAGAGCTGCGAATTGGGGAAGTAGATGGAGATGCCTGTGGAGCCGGACTTGTTGCTGCCATGCCGTTCCGCGATCACGGCCTGGCCGATGGCGTCAACAAGGGCCTGAGCGGATTGAACCAGATCCCGATCCTGACTCTGCTCAACCGCCTGCTGGGCAAAATGGCCCAGATCGATGTAGGAGGGCGGCACTTTTTTGCCGAAGATGCTGGTGTAGGACTGGGCGTAGGTTCGAGCTTTGGCAATCGCCTTCTGGCCTGTTCCGGAAAGTGCAAAGGAGAAATCATTGACCGCATTGGTCAATGACGGCATGGCTGACAGGTCAACGGCCGTCAACGTGATATTGTCTTCCAGCCGCTTGGTCAACTGCTGGGCCGAAATCGTGCCCGAGCGTCCGGCGCCCACAAACTCGGCTCGTGCCTGGTCATCAACGATTCGCTGATCTTCGTCGATGTAGGTTGAGACGATCAGTTCCGAAACCTGACCGCCGTCCATGCCAGGGTCACGCACCAGGTCGTACAGGAATCCCGTGTAAGCCCAGCCAAGTGCAGGTTCGGTCTCCTGCGATGCGACCGCGAAGCGTGCATGGGGAGCGAGAGCGCTGAAGACTTCGATATGGCTCATCAGACAGGCGTCCATGCCGATCAGATCGAGCTTCTCGATACCCGTCCGATCTGCGAATCTCGCCCAGCGCCTCATCGATCTCCTGAAGATAGAGTTGATCACCCATGGCCCCGGCCAGCGGGATGTTGGACCGTGGACGCACATTCGGATCCGGATCGCTCCACCCGCCGGGCCAGCCCATGCCATGGTCTGAGAAGAATCAGCGCATAGCGATCAGCCGGGTAGGCTTCGACGGCCCAGGCGACGAAATCGACCAAGGTCTCGCCATCGGACATATTCAGTTCACCCATATCGGCGATTTCCTGGGAACCGATCCGGTTCAGATCATCGTCCTGGGTGACGTAGAAGCGTTTGGTGCTCGTCCAGTTCGCCATCACCGTTGTAGCCGCCTCGATAGCGATCGACCTGAGCCACGATGTTGACTCGGTCAGTAGAGCCGAATGCGTTCAGCCTCATTGAGGTCGATGTAGATATCCTTCTCCAGCACCTTATCGTCGGCATCCTGATAGAGCATGACGGTCCACGACTCGCCCTCGCCTGTGGCCACGGGTGCGGAATCGCTCTGGCTATTCTGATGTCGCGGCAGAGTCACTGCTGCCGATATCCGGCGCAGCACTGCTGGCCGGCCGGCTGTTCCTCAACCGTTGCAGACTGCTGAGTGTCGTTTGCACCCGAATCGTCTCCCCGGTTGAAAAGCACGGCTGGGCCGCCACAAATGAAGAGCAATGACCACCGCAACACCGATGATGAGCAACATGCGCGGGCTCATGCTGCCGCCGGAGCCAGGCGGTCTTGGACTGCCGCCGCTCTACCGAACCGCCGGATGGCGGGCGCGGTCGGCGGGGACGATCCACTGTCTCGATCATCGCGCTTGGCGCACTTCAGCGCGCTCACGCTGGCCCGATTAGGTCGTCGTGCGGCGGCGCCGTTTGGCCGTCACCGTACGCTTTTCTCCACCGCTGCTGGAGGCGAAGAGACTTGCAGCCCACGGGGACAACTCGGCCAAGCCCAAAAGGGCGGCAACCGGAGCGGCGGGATTGACGCAAGCGTCGTCACGGGCTGCAATTGCGAGTTCGTTCTGCATGATTCTCCCTCGGTTTTCCTTGTGCTCAACCTACAGTGGCGTCACGCCACCGTAGGCGACACCGGTAAGATAGGCGACATCTCGTTTCCAGGTAGTCAGATCGTCCCGGCAAAACTGGTTCAAATGGCTATGGCCACATGCCCGGGCCAGCACCTGCATCAGTTCGACGGTGGCCTCGAAATAGTTTCTGAGGCGTTCGGCTGAGGCACGTGCCACCAGTCTAGCGCGTAGATGTTCCTGTTGTGTGGCAATACCGACCGGACAATTGTTGGTATGGCACGCTCGCATGCCCAGGCAGCCGATAGCCTGTAAGGCCGCATTGGAAACGGCAACGCCATCCGCACCCAACGCCATCGCCTTGACAAAGTCTGATTCAGTGCGCAGCCCGCCGGTGATGATGAGCGTGATGTCGCCTCGGCCCACGGCTGTCAAGGTGGCGACGTGCCCGGGCCAAGGCGGCCATGGTCGGTACGGATATGTTCTGCTTGAAGATTTCGGGCGCTGCGCCGGTGGCTCCGCCACGCCCATCGAGAATAATATAATCGGCACTGGCCTCAAGCGCAAAGTCGATATCGGCCTCGATGTGTTGAGCCGACAGCTTGAAGCCGATGGGAATGCCGCCGGACGCCTCACGCACCTCGTCGGCGACACGTCGATAGTCTGCGGTGGTCACAAGATCCGGCGAAGGTTGAGGGACTGATGGCGGCCTGGCCTGGCTCCAGACCACGCACCTCGGCGATCTTGCCCGTGACCTTGTTGCCCGGCAGATGGCCGCCGGTGCCGGTCTTGGCCCCTTGCCCCGCCTTGAAGTGGAAGGCCTGCACCTGCTTAACCTTGTCCAGGCTCCAGCCAAAGCGTCCCGAGGCCAGTTCATAGAAGTAGCGCGAGTTGGCTGCCTGCTCTTCGGGCAACATGCCGCCTTCGCCCGAGCAGATGCCCGTGCCGGCCAACTCTGCGCCCGCGGCCAATGCCACCTTGGCCTCTTGGCTCAATGCGCCGAAGCTCATATCGCTGACAAAGATGGGGATGTCCAGGTGCAGCGGCTTGGCTGCGTTGGGGCCGATGACCAGGCCCGTGCTCACCGGCTCATCGTCGAGTAGTGGACGCCGGGCCAAGTTGTGCAGTGACGATCTGAAGGTCATCCCATGTCGGCAGCTTGACCTTGGAGACGCCCATGGCCGACACCTTGCCATGATGTCCCCAGTTGCTCAGTCCTTCCCGGGCCAGCTGCTGAATATAGCTGTTTTCCGGCTCATCCGGCGTGCCGTGAATGTCCTGATAGAGTCCGAGATAGGCGTCACGACTGTAGGGCTGGGGGTTTTCGACTGCCCAGGCCGCAATCTCGCTCTCGTCCACGAAGACGGCGTCCTCCTCAACGTTGATCCAGGCATTGAACTTATGCAGAGCCTCATCATTGGCATACTCGCTGACGCCGGTATCGGCGCGATAGTCCCAATTGTGGAGACCACAGATCAGGTTGTCGCCGCGGACGAAGCCGTCGGCCATGAGCGCGCCGCGATGCTGGCAGCGGCCATATAGCACAGAGACCGCATCATCGTAGCGGACCACCACCAGATCGACGCCGGCTACGAGCGCGTAGGTAGGTTCACGGTCGGGTAATTTACTCCAGGTGGCGACTTCCACTACGTTGCGTTGCTTTTTTTCGACGTTGGTCATCTAGATCTCCCACAGGCATGGGCGCTATCTGCGCCATCTATAAAGGTTAGGTACATTGGCAAAATGCCGATATGTTTCACAAGTATTGATGCTGAACCGCATTTCGTCTGTGATCGCACCTTCAAACTGGAATCTACGCTCCTGTGTTGATCAGTGTCTTGTCTGCTAGAACAGGCGAGGGCAAGGGCTGTCTGTAGGGTCGGCCTCTTGGCCCAGGCCCTGCATGTCCTGACGATGGAGGCCAATTCGCAGCTGGCCCGCTCTACCTCGACGATCTTCACATTGATAGTCTGCTCGTGGGTGAAAACGTGTGCGTACCCGGTGAGCATGACGCTTCCACTGAACAGTCAGGATGGATCATCCCAAACGTGTATCAGAACGCGATTCCGTGCTCAAGAATCGGGCCGTGGATTTTGGCATTTGGATAGACCTTGGGCCACGAGCCGCAACAACTCCTGTTCACGAATGGAAACCACCATCCTCCAGAAACCCTAGATGGCCATTTGTCACTATCATCGTCTGTTTTTTGGGCATGTTGTT
>CAVXYK010000006.1:0-705104 GCA_963765875.1 uncultured Chloroflexia bacterium | reverse complement strand
CCTCATAGCTCATATTGGCTGGCATGCGTGCCAGCACCCCTTCGCCCTCTTCAGACAGACATATGTACTGGGCATAAGCACCAAAGCGTATATCGGTCCGGCAAATACTGGGTCGCCCTTCTCAAAGAGCTTACTATCTTTGCCTACATCTTCAATTTTACCGGCCAGTCCCTGCCCTAGTATCGTTATTCTCTTTGGTTTTCGCAGACCATTGTATAGGCGCAAGGGGAGCCGCAGCAGGAGAGGGAATTTGAGACTGCGCATCTCACAGTCCCCTGCGGTTACCGTTGTCGCATGGACTTTGATCAGTACTTCATTGTCCTTGGGCGTCGGTTTTTCTACATCTTGGCGTTGAAGGCCATCCGGCGGTCCGTATTTTGTCCATACAATTGCTTTCATAGCTATTCCTCCCAGATTGGGTGGCATATGAGTATTGTCGTCGACGAGGATTACTGAACATTTGCACGCTCCTTGTTGACTACATTGATAACGATTTTTCCTTGCGCACGTCCTGCTTCAAGATAGCGTATCGCGTCAGGAACTTCGCTTAACGGGTACTGTTTATCGATCACCGGAACGACTTTACCAGCGTCAACAAGCTCTTTTACTATGGCGAGATCTTTTTGGTTTGGTTTCGCCATCATGCTGCCCATCTGCTTGCCCCCATTTCTTGAGTGCAATGGCCCGAGGAGCATGGCTTGAAACATTTGCGCCGTGGACGAGCCACCGACCATGACATAAATCCCTTTGGGCGCCAATGCGCGCTTGTAGTCTGCAAGCCCCCGGTTGCCACCAACAGCAAGAATCAGATCATACTGCTGCCCATTTTGGGTGAAATCTTCTTGCGTATAATCAATCACGTGATCTGCCCCAATCGAGCGCACCATCTCTACCTTACTTGTGCTGCACACGCCAGTTACTTCCGCCCCGTAGGATTTGGCAATCTGCACGGCATACGTACCCACACCACCAGATGCACCATTGATCAAAACCTTTTGCCCTGCCTGGATTTGTCCATGATCGCGCAGCCCCTGTAGCGCGGTGACTGCAGCGAGTGGAACGGCGGCGGCTTCTTCAAATGTTAAGCCGGCTGGCTTTGGCACGAACGTATCTTCAGGCGCAGATACATACTCGGCAAAAGCACCAAAGCCATTCCCCGCGACGTCCCCGAACACTTCATCACCTGGCTGAAAGTGTGTAACATTTTGGCCAACTGCTTCAACCCGCCCCGCGACGTCAGAGCCCAGTATTGAGTGCTTTGGCTTTCGCAGCCCAAACATCAGGCGGATTAAGAACGGATCCGCGCGCATCAGGTGCCAGTCCCCGGCATTGACGGATGCTGCATGAACTCTAACCAATACTTCATCGTCTTTGGGGATCGGCTTTTGAATCTCCTCAAGGTTAAGCACATCTGGCGAACCGTACTTGTGCAAAACAATCGCTTTCATATGCGTGTCTTTCCCGCCCGCGACGCTTGCCGGTTTACCTTGCGGCCTATTGACGATGCCATCTTTAATTTCAGTTGTAGTCATTGTTTTCTCTCTTTTTGAATGCTATTTATGAGTTTCGTTGAATTGGACTTGAATATAGGAAACCTGTCGTTCTTGCGGTTTTTTGGATTGAATTCGGTTTTTATTTGAAAGTCATCGTTTTTCCTTTTTGAATGCTGTTGATGCGTTTTGTTAAATTGGATTTGTGGGTTTTGACTAAACTTGTTACTGTTTGACATGTAAGCCATCTGTCTAGTCAGGTCCAAGGCGATTGGCTGAGAGCAATGGCACCCCTAAATCACGCACTTTTCTAAGTAATCCAAACAACGCGGCCTGATCCACAACCGGGCGGGTTAAGAGCGTATCGCCATTCTCGGTCAGCGTAATGATTAGGCCATCAAACCGATTGGCCCAGCGGTCATCAAGGTGTCCCTTGACGCGAATTTCGGTGAGCCCGGACTCATCATCTTCCGTTGCATGTCTGCCCGCTTCGCCCATTTTGTGCCTCGGTAATTTCCTGCTCTCCATTGTTGCGTTTCTTCTGTGCTTCGACTAGAGGATATCAAGCAATTTGGTGAGGCGTCATCACATCATGTGGTGAATAATGTGGTGATTGTTGAATCGGGATGATGTGAGGGGGAGCAGCAGCCGCGGTGATTAATTGAGCGGAGTACAGTCAGGAGAAATGGTGATCGTAATGAAAAACCCTGGCAGGCGGTGTGACAATCCTGCCAGGGCTAAGGGGTAGGATTGGGGTGTAGGTTGAGATCACCGCGTGTGTATTCGTTATAGGCGTTACGCCTATCGTTAGTAGAAATCGAGTTCCAAAAATGCGCGCTTTGCGGTAAACGTCAGTCCGAGGCAGACGGCAGTATAAATGAGATTAACGCCAGCACGGGACCACCCACGGACGCCTCGATAGATCCATGCTTAGGGCACGTCCTAACGTAACTTTTGTGCAACTGGAGCCAGATCTGCCAAAAATCACCAAAAATGAATGGCCGATTCTGACCCAACTCGGCGGATCTGGTCAAGAATCGACATGAATGATGGTTGGATCTCGAATCGTTCGTCAAAAAACATCGATCCAGGACAAGATCTGCCTGAATTGAGCCGATCATGGCGGCGAATCATCCGAATTCAAGCTGGTTCAAGCCATCTATAGTGGTGTTCAGTCGGTATCACTCAGATATGGTTCAATCCGACCATTCATTTTTTCGCAGTTTTTCGTGAATCCGGCTCTGATTGTGCAAAACTACCGTTAAGAGAAGGTTTGCATTTGGAATATTGGCGCTTGATTGAATCTATTTCTCTCGGATGTAGAAGTAGCTGAAGACGATCGCGAAAAGTACTGCAACGCCAAAGTTTAGCCACCCGACCGGTGGAATCAGGCCGGTTAACAGTGCCCAGGCAGAAACAAGCGCGAGGAGCACCGTCCATACGATTTCGAACTGCACCACGATCCTGACCTCGCCCCAGAGGCTTGCCCGAAAGGAGAGCCAGGACGAAACGCCGATAGCGGTCATTGCGGCCCCCAACGTGCGGTAAGCCGAATCGCTCATGTCCCAGTTTAAGAGGCTGCCTATCATATCCGGAATGAGCAGATAGGCTAGCCCGAGTATTAGAGCCACTATGGCGTGGAACAGAAATGTTGTGCGCAGTCCAGGTGAGATCGATTTGTCCATCTTTGAACTCCAAGGGTTGTTTTTGCGTACGGTTTGTTATGCTCAAATTTCGCAGTTTTTCGTGAATCCGGCTCTGATTGTGCAGAACTTACGTTAGACTGCTTCTTGTAGGGATAACGACAACAAAGTTACCAAGAGGCATAGAGATATGCGCGGAGGAAACAACCATACCTCCTGGTTTTTAGTTATCGTGTTCGAGCCTATGCCCCTGGTCGAATCGGGTCGGGAACAACCGGTGACGGGCCCCATAGTTCTGAACTTACATTGTTAGCAAGCGTTCGTAGTTCCGTTACCACATCCTGCACGTCTTGATGTGCCTGCCAAGTTTCCCAAGCTGCCATGTTGGCAAACTCATATGTAATCACGGCTTGTGACGTTCCGGTGGCTGGTCGATACGCCCGGAATTCGACTACCCCCGGCGCTGACACGGTACGTGCGATTGCCCCTTTGGACCATTCCATATAGGCATCCGTCTTATCTGGATGGACGTTCCACTGCATAACATAAAGTACCATGGTAACTAAACCTTTTCACTGCAATTAAGGAAATTTTCCTTTGTCATCGTTTCGGCCAGCTGCGCCCGTTTCAGAGGGAAACCGGTCTCAAAATCGTCCGATCCCTTTTCAGTGTCAATTTCCTTTTAACAGTCAATATCGTGGCGTACGCGTAGTACTGACTGTTGAGGAAGAGCGCGACCGAAATGCATTTGAACAAAGGTTTGGAATGAATGAGGAGAGAGGCAGATAAAGCGCGGATAAACTTACCGTATCGACTTGGCCCAATTCACTGTAGGACTCAACAGTACCATGCTTTTTGGCAATGTCAATATCGGGAAAAAATTCACACGTTCTGGCTTGAGTGAGATGGTGCGACGGCTGGTGACAGCAACGTGTGATAGGCTAAAAAATACCGGAAATGATCACGAAGTGGTCACGTCGTGATCACTATAGCGCTCGAAAGCCGCATGGGCTTGACATGCCAAAAATGGCGCTCGCAACGCCCAGAATTCCCACAATTATAGCCGTTGGGGGAGGCGAAGACAGCCTGCTTTCGAGCGTTGCCATTGTAAACAGCCGGAATGCAAAAGCAATCATAAGTGGACAATATCAGGCTGGAATGAACAAGAACTGCTTGTCGACTGGTGAGAATTGTCCCTATCCCCTCGCCACTGGATCCGGCATTGACAGCTGCGTCCGCTGGTTCGAGATTCGCTATGCAGCCGCGACAGCGCCGGCCTGCCGGGCCAAGCAAACACCCACCCAATGTGATAGGCCTTGGTGAATTATGGGAGACCATGGCAGGCCGTGACGGATTTTGGCAATTCTGACAGTCGTGACGAGACCGTGACAGATATTGGGAAATGTTGACAGTCCGGTGACAGGCCGGTGACAGGTTTCCGGCAATTCTGACAGGCCGTGACGTGATTCTGCGCAATTCTGGGAGACGGCGGGATACCATGGGAGATATCCGGCATTCGTGGGAGGCGGTGACAGACCGTGACAGGTTTTGCGCAATTCTGACAGTCGGTGAGAGACTGTGGCAGATATTGGGAGTTATTGGCAGGCCGTGACGGACAGTAGCTGATCGATTGATCTGGGCGTCACGCCCCGGCCAGCATCGTATCTGCTGGCCGGGGCGACGTTGGGTTGACGTGCTTGCCCTATAGATTCCACGTGTCGGCGACGTTCGACCGCCGCTGCGCCATCTCCAGGTCGACCTCGGCCAGGCGCGCGTAGATCAGCACTGTCTCCAACTTCTCATGGCCCAGCATCTCCTTGAGTTCCAGCACGGATCCGCCGTTGCGCAGGAAGTTGATGGCGAACGTGTGGCGAAACCGGTGTGGGTGCGCCTTCTCGACATCGGCCCGGCGGCCGGCTCGTTTGACCATCTGCCGCAGCGAACTGGGCGTCATGCGGTCGCCGAACTTGCCCAGGAAGAGCGGTTCGCTCGGGGCCAGCTTCTTGCCGCGCACCAGCAGATAGCGCCACATACGCTGCATGGCGGTGGTGCCCACGTAGAGAATGCGCATCTTGTCGCCCTTGCCATGGTGGATGGTGATCTTGCCGCGCTTCTTGTCGTAGTCAGCGACGTTGAGATCGCAGAGTTCGCTGGCGCGGATGCCGGTGGCCACCAGCACGACCATGATGGCGTAGTCTCTGGCCGCGGAAGGTCGCAGGCCTTCGACGTAGCATTCATTGATCGGGTCGTATGCCTTCATGGCATGACAGGCCGTGAGGAGGCGCTTGACTTCGTTCTCGGTGAAGGGTTCCGGCGACTTGCGCTGAAACTTTGGTCGATCTACCTTTTTGAGGATATGGGTGACGCCAAACTCGCTGTGCAACCAGCTCCAGAGAGAACTGAGACCCACCCATGAATTGGCGACGGTCTTGGGCGCCAGCCCGCAATCTTCTTTGAGGTGCAGCAGAAATGCGCGCACGTTGGTGGTGGTGATCTCGTCAACGTCGACTTGGCCGACCCATTCGCCGAAGCGCCGGAATGTGCGATCGTATTCGATGACGGTGTTGTTGCTCAAGTTCTGTCGTTTTGCCAGCCAATAGCCCTCAAGTGCATCTTCCCAGGGTAACATTTTGACCTCCAGTCTGGGTACGAAACGGGGGGTTTATCCGCCCCTCTGTACGTAGGTACGGTTGATAATCTCGGCGATAATGTTTTCGGCCCCTAAAATGGCGAAAGCCGCTACCTCCTTTCCTGAGGTAACGGCTTTCGTCAACGGTTTTGGGCGGTTGAATACGATCGTGCGGCTGCAGCCGCAGCATCTCCCCAACCGCACGCTCTATCCTTGGTTAAGGCCTTCCGTTGATAATGTTTTTCGGCCCTAAAAACGTTAGAGCCGCTACCTCTCTACCAGAGGTAACGGCTCCGTTAAACGTTAGATGTGGCTCCCCGGGCTAGACTCGAACTAGCAACCCTGCGGTTAACAGCCGCATGCTCTGCCGATTGAGCTACCGAGGACCATTTTTTAACACCACGACAGTATACGATTTGTTGCCCGGGACTGTCAAAATTCGAATCGCGTAATTTGTGCTGCGTACTGCTTGCTGCGTGAGGATTGCATGAGCATCCATTCACGTGATTCCCAAGTGTTTCACCGCGGAGAATCAGGATCGCAACGGAAACCTCAAGCAGCACGCAGCAAGCAGTACGCAGTACGCAACGTCTTTACGTCAAATAGTCTCTCAATTTTCGGCTACGCAGCGGATGGCGCAGCTTGCGCAGCGCCTTTGCTTCGATCTGGCGCACGCGCTCGCGGGTGACGTTGAACTCCTTGCCCACGTCCTCCAACGTACGCGTAACGCCATCTTCAAGGCCAAAGCGCATGATCAGCACTTTGCGCTCGCGTTCGTTCAGTGCATCCAGGATCTCCACCATCTGCTCTTTTAGCAGGCGACGGCTGGCTGCATCCACCGGACCAGGCAGGCTGTCATCCTCGATGAAGTCGCCCAGGTAGCTGTTGTCCTCGTTGCCCACCGGCGTGTCCAGGCTGATGGGCTCTCGGCTCAATCGCTGAATCTTGCGCACCTTGGCCGCAGCCCGTTCCAGGCGCTGTTCGACGTCCGCTCTCCAGTGACATACCGGTCGTCATGCTCTGCTTGACCACGCTGACGTCCGCCGGTTCCAGGAACTCCATGGCCATTGCCAGTTCCTCCGCCAACGGCTCTCGTCCCAGATCTTGCTGGAGCTGTCGCTGAATGCGGCGTTGGCGATTGATCGTCTCGACCATGTGCACAGGAATGCGGATGGTGCGTGCCTGGTCGGCGATGGCCCGGCTGATAGCCTGCCGGATCCACCAGGTGGCATAGGTGCTGAACTTGTACCCCAGCGTGTGGTCGAATTTGTCGACGGCACGCAGGAGGCCGATGTTGCCTTCTTGGATCAGATCTAGGAAGTTCAGCCCGCGTCCGATGTAGCGCTTTGCCACACTTACAACCAGCCGCAAATTGCATTGCGCCAGGATGTTGTGGGCCTCCTTCCCGCGTATCGCGATCAGCTCGAGTTCGTCCTGTTGGTCGAGATCAACTTCTTCCCCGGACTCGGCAATTTCGTCCAGTCTCTGCTGGGCAGCCACACCTTTGGCGATCAGTTCGGCGTAGTAGAGCTCTTGCTCGCCGGTGAGAAGTGGGTGACGACCGATATCGCGCAGGAACAGCCGTACCGGATCGACGCTGTCGCCCAGTTCGGGAACGTCCTCGATCAGTTTTTCGATCGGGACGAATTTTTCTTCTTCGATCTCTTGTTCTAGTTTCGTGTCGCGCTCGATCTTTGGGATCGGCGCGGCATCGTCTTCGTTTTCATCATCGTCGGGAACATCATCGAATAGATCTTCTTCTTGATCCTGGTCTTCACCCAAGTGGATATATTCGTCCAGTTCGCTGACCGTCGCACCGCGTCGTTGCTTTACGGTTCCCGTCTTTGATTGATTGTTACTGGTTCGGCGTGGCCTAGCCATTTATCTCCTTTTCCCGTTAAGGAATTTTCGCAGACTAACTAGTGCTCGGTATCAATCTACCGTACCGTGACTCCGTTCCGGTGCTTTCCGCCACGGTCGAAGAGAATCTCTCCGATCCGTGGCTGCTTCTGCTCGAGATGCGAGCGTTCTCGCACATATTGATCGATATTGGCTCCAAAGCTACGCACGGATTCGAAATCGCCACGCTGTTGCGCTTCGTCCAGCAAATAGCGAATATTGGTTGTCTGCGCTTGGAGCCGTTGGAGCCGAATGCGCACCAATGTTTTCGCCATATCTTCGCGTAGCGCATCAGTCGCACTTGTCGGCAACTTGGCGCCGTATGCCACCAACTCTGCAAAGCGTCCGTGAACGTGCTCGCTTAATTCATCCTGAAAGATTTCAGGATCCCATGGTTCATCGGAACTAATGAATCGCTTCAGTTGCAGCAATATCGCCTGGTTTTCCACACTCTGCAAATCTGGCGTCGACAACGGTTCAATCTCTAACTTGTCCGTTGCGCCGGCGAGCCAGATCAGTAGATCCGGGTCCTGCAACACGATGGACAGTAGATGCTCCTCGTGGGGACTTCCCCCAACAAGATTGGACGGTTTTCTGTGTCCTGGCGTTTGATCCTGGTTGAGCTCGGTCTGCGACGGGTATTCCGTATAGGGCCCTGGGTCTCGCTCCTCTTCTGCAAGCCCGCCTGGAAAAGGCGGCGGCTCTGCATTGATGTCAACCCTAGAACTTCCTGATGTAGGTCCGGCGCCTCTCTGGCGGCCGGTCGCCGGTGACAGTGGCCGCCCGGTGACCCGGATGGCTTTTGCCGCCGCCTGAACACGATCCGAGATCGTGCGTTCGTCAACTTTGACCAGACGGCTCAGTTCTTGAGTGTAGTGCTGCTGCTCAATCTCATCGCCCAGTTCAGCAATCAGCGATACCAACTGCGAAACGGCCGCTGCTTTACCCTGTGCCGTGTCAAGATCGACCTGACTGGAAACGACCCGGAAGTAGAAGTCTACCAGCGGAAGCGCATTTTCGACGAACTGCGCCCATTCGTTCGGGTCCTTTCGAATCACGTCATCCGGATCACGTCCGGGCGGCATGGATGTAATGAACAGATTGGCTGCCAGACGTTCTTCCATCTGCATTCGGCCGCTCGGCGTCACCCTCGGTTTCTGGACTCGGGCCAGCGCCTGTCGCGCTTGACTCAGGGCTCGTAGGGTGGCCTGTTGGCCGGCTGCGTCTGCATCCAATGCCAATACGTAGTTGTTCGTGTATCGTTCCAGTGCATGCAACTGGTCTTCGGTGACCGCCGTGCCCATGCAGGCCACTACGTTGTTGTAGCCAAACTGGTGGGCGGCGATGACATCCATGTAGCCTTCGACAATGATCGCCTTATCCTGGTCCGCAATGCTGCGATGGGCCAGATCTAGTCCGTAGACGACACTTGACTTGTGGAAGAGCGGCGTTTCGGACGTATTAAGATACTTGGGCACGCCGTCACCGAGAACGCGACCGCCAAAACCGATCACTCGGCCCTGCCGGTTTCGAATCGGAATGATCAGCCGCCCGCGGAAGGCGTCGTAGTAGCTGTTGCGCTGTTCATTGTGCTTGAGCATGCCGGCGGCAAACTGGTCTTCGACACTGTATCCGCGGCTACTCAGATGGTCCATTAGCCCGCTCCATGCGTCCAACGCATAGCCGAGCTGAAATTGTTCCGTCGTTTTCTCGTCGATCTGCCTTCGTTCCAGGTACGCCCGTGCAACCTCCGCCCCTTGATGGTTCAGAAGCAGGCCGTGAAAATAGTCCGACGCCGCTTGATTGATCTCAAAGAGTAGCGTCCGTTTCTGCCGCTGGGGATCGTCTCTGTTCTGATCCAGTTCCACGCCGACTTCCTGGGCCAACATCTCCAGGGCCTCACGGAAATCAAGGTTCTCCTTCTTCATCAAGAAGCTGAATGCATCGCCGCCTGTGGCACAGGCGCCAAAGCAGTGCCAGTTTCCTGAGTCCGGATAGACAACAAAGCTGGGTGTCCGCTCCGTATGGAACGGACAATTGCCCTTGTACGTGGAGCCGGCCTTCTTGAGCGGCGTATAGCGCGAGACCAGTTCAATCAGGTCGACGCGTTCTTTGATTTCCTCAACAACAGTCATTTGGGTTCGCTCTAGCGATGAACGGCGGTTGCCCGGCTTTGGCGGATCTGACGACAACTAGCCTGTTGGCAGCTGTGATGCTACCATTGACGCAGCTATCAGCATACTCAACCGAGCAGCGTGGATTATAACGTTTGTTCTAGTGAGTGTCAAAGAAGACGAAAAAATGGCGCGATTTGTTCTGTCAGTTTTCAGACCGCAAGAGAGTTTCTGAAAAAGATGGTCGGGAAACTGCTAGACCAATGCGTGTTTGGCGGCAATCGACGGATAGACTGCTTCGCATTCTCGAAAGAGGTCAACCAGTTTCATCAATTTCAGTAGGCTGCCTTTGGTCTTGATGCGTCCGCCAAAGAATGCACCGCTGGTGCTCTCATTGCCCATCCAGATATCGTGGAGCAGATCGCTGGACATGCTCACCTCCAGGTTCGATTTGCCGGGCCGTTCTCCATAGAACACTTCCATGGGCGGCTGTCGGCCATCAACCAGAATCTCGGCCTCTGGATCGTCGAAGCGGATGCGAATCACTAAATTGCTACGCACAAACGGTTCGATGTTCTCCGGGCGGGAAGAGACTTCCAGAAAAACATCGTTCATGATTCTGTAGAGCTGCTGATCGGACTCAAAAACTGGCATGCGCTTTGCACTCCCGTCTGGCGAGATAATAGAGACAGACGGATTATATGGGGTGCGCTTCGAGGCGTCAAAGATGATGGGGCATGTGTGGGGCGAACATGATGATCCGAGGGGATAGGGGGCGGTGATTGTGGCATTGTGGCCAGCGGCTGCAATGCCACAATCACTAGCTCTCGTTTCTAAAAATCGATTGACTTGCCTTCATACGCATACATAAACAGCTTTGGCAGGTCTTCCATCTCGACTGAGCGCGGGCAGCAGATGATCGAGGCATCCGACAGCGCATATTCTTCGAGTGTCTCGATGGCATCAGCAAATTCTTGTCGGTCGATACCGAGTTCGGCAATGCTCAGCGGTTGCCCGATTTCCTTGGCCAAGGAACGGATTCCGACAACGAGGGAGCGGCCGCCTTCTTGCTCATCTTCGCTGTGTGTCAGCTTCGCCATGCGTGCCAGGTCAACGAAGCGCGTCTCGGCTTCTCCGTTGAGCATGTACTCAATGGCGTACGGCAGCATGAGGCCGACGATGCGGCCGTGAGGCAATTTGAAGTAGGCCCCGACGGCGTGCCCCAAAGAGTGGGAAAGGTTGATGTTTGCCGAATTGATGGCAAGGCCGGCAATGGTCGCTGCATCGGCCATTTTCTCGCGAGCGTCCAAGTCTTCCGCTCCTTTGGCCACAGCACTCGGCAGGTGCTTGAAGACAACTTCGGTTGCTTTCAAACAGAGACCGTCGGTAAACGCATTTCCATACGTGGAACTGTAGGCATCGACGGCATGAGTGAGTACGTCCATGCCGGTATCTGCCGTGATCTGAGGGGGCAGAAACTGGGTCATCGACGGGTCGACTACCGCCAGCGAGGGCAGCATCAGCGGATGCATGGGCACCACCTTGCGACGGGTTTCGGTGTCGGTGATCACCGCGCCCATGGTCGCTTCGGCGCCGGTTCCACTGGTGGAGGGCACGACCACAAAACGCGCCTTGAACGGTTCCAGCGGGAGCCAGGGCGAGATCCCTTCCAACTCGACCTCGGGATGCTCGTAGAGCATTGTGATGGCCTTGCCCGCGTCCATGACGCTGCCGCCGCCGATGGCCACAATCAGATCGGGCTGGAAGGCGGTCGCAAACGCGGCCCCTTTCCGCACCGTGTCCAGACTGGGCTCCGGCTCCACTTCGGCGAAGGTCGCCACCTCCGCATCTGGCAGCCTAGAGACAACGCGTTCGGCCAAGCCGAGTTCAACCAGCACCGGATCGGTGACGATGAGCACCTTGTTTGGCGACATATGGTCGAATTCGTCCAACGCATCCTCGCCGAAGATGATTTCAGGTGATCTGAAATACCACATGGGCTATGCGTACTCCGTGTCGACCGTCGTGGCGCAACGAACCAGTTCCTGCGCGGCCTTGACGCTCTTCATGATCTTGACCAGATTGCCGTCCAGCTTGAGCTGGCGGGTGACCAATCCCTGCACGGGATCGAGTTTTTTCGCCAGCACATTCTGCCACTTTGCCATGGGGGCGGAAATCTTGAACTCGGCGTCCTTGTTGTCCGGGTCGCCCATATATTCCGCCTCGCGGCACTTGCCATGCCACAGGTCGAGGTAGATGCCCCCCTCGCCGTCGATCACAAGAATGATGTCACCCTCCCAGTTCTTGGCTGCACTGGCGTAGGCGTCACTGCTATTAATGGCGTTCATGAACTGCTCAGTCCACTCTGCGCTGGGAAAAATGTAAGCCATGGAATCCTCCGGGTTTCTGATCGCTTGGTTTGAAACGACGGCTCGCAGTCAGTCAAAGGGGGGACAGACAGTAGATCACCGATGCGTGGTCGTTTTTCGCAGTTGTACACGGGAATATGCAAGAGTATAACATCCGGTTGTTGTTGTATCCCAACCGTGTGCTGGTTCTGTTCCTGACTTGTGAAACGGCTGCTTCAAGGCCCTCTGTGTTCCTTGGCCGTTCCAAGAAATTGAGTCCCTCAAACGTCTCCGGCACTGGCCACAAAAAGTACGCTGACCAGAGTGGATCTGGCCAATGCCGGCGACGCGAAATCTAGGACCGGCCTCATATGACCCTCCAACAAAAGCGAATACCAGTCATAGATTGCCATAGGGCAAGGATCCGACGTTACAAAAGTCTTACAAACGTCCAGAGTAATCATAAAACCATCTGTGTCTTATCCTTCTTCCATCCGTGTGAATCTGTGACGAGAAGTGCTTTTCCCAGTGGCTTCCATTCTGGGCCGCTAGTCTTCGGCGCCGGCCGCCTTGGAGGAAGCTCGCTTGCGCTGGATGCGTGTCAGGCGGTGTTCCAACTGATCGATCAACTCGGCTGAGCGTTGCCATGCGGCCGCGCTGCGCAGATTGTGCAGCGCCCAGCCGGTCCACATCTCCGCCTGCTCCAGATCCTTGGATCGCCATTCGCAATATTTAGCCAACTCGACATAAGGGTGCGGATCGTTGTCAGCGACTGTGGTGATCCAGCGTTGCCACGTGTCGGTGGCCTCGTCCCAGCGATCTTGGCGTTTCTGCAATTGCCCCAAACGTTGAAAGGCTTCGGCGAGCGGTCTGTCTTCCGCGATCAGCTCAAGCGCCCGTATGTAGGCGCGCTCTGCAGAGGTCAAGTCGCCGCGTTGCTCGTAGCTCTGACCCAACGACGACCAATCAGCGCCTACCAGGTCAGCCTCGTCCAACTCATCCGGTGCGGCGGATAGGACACGAGCCAACTGTTCGGCCAGGGGGACCATGCTGACAATGTCTTCGCGGTTGTGGTAGAAGACATTGTTAATCTCTCGGGCGTTGCCGGTGCGTGTGAAATCGATGTAGACCTGGGGAATGAGATGGCCCGGCACGTCGTCGTCACTGCGATGAAGGCCCAAAATCTTCTCTTCCAGATTGATCAGCCGGCAACTCTGGAGACGTCGACGCCAGAGACGCCGGGCCGGGTGCAACAGGTCAAGATGCGCCCGCTCCGGATCGAGCATGCTGATGGCCTCATAGTCCCCGGAAAGCGCCCAGTAGTTTTGGCGATAGCGCGTGCGCAACAATGGCAGGTCAAAGGTGCGGCCATTGAAGGTGACACTCATGTCGTGGCGGCTGAGCAAGTCGGCCAGCGCCAGGAGCATGGCCCCTTCCTCGGCGGGATTGCGCATGAAAAATTGACGTACGACAAAGTCAAACTCAGCGCCGTCCTCTCTCTGCTCAACTGCCGCCTCAAATGTACCGACGCCGACCATGAAGGCGTAGACGCCCGCGCCGCTGCCCAGCCCCGTCGTCTCGGTATCAATGAACGCTGCATTGAGGAAATCCGCCTGCCGTGAGATGCCGAAACCGGGATGGAACGCGCCGACCGCAGCAGGATCTTGCTGGAGCAAGGCCCCCAGCGGATGCATGCCGCGCTGCTCATGCAATGAAAAGCGTTCGGTCACCAGATAGCAGGCGCCCGCGCTGTTCTCCACAATCTCACCAGGCAACAGGGCCGCTGGTGCACTATTGTGGCCGCCCATACCTTCTGACAGACCGGCATCCGGCGTTTTCGGTTCTGAGCCTGTGCGCTGCGTGCGTAGTCCATGCAGGCGCCGCAGGCGGTCAAGTGTTGATGACATAATTTCCGACCGATCAGCCCAAGTCGGCGACGAAGCAGCCGCTGTTCTTGGGTACACGCAACTCGCCTTGCTCGGCAATGATGGCGTCCAGTTGGGCTTGGACCAGCGGCAACAGTTTGGCCCGGTGACTGCCGTCTGTGGGCAAAGGCTCGACTCGGTCAATCATACCCGTGGCATAGTAGCGCAGTGCCGAGTCGCTGTCTGGAAAGAGAAAGGCATCTTCGCGAACGATGACACGGGCGGTTGGGAAGACCGACTGTACCAGATCGAGGTGATCGAGACTGAAACGTTCGTCGAGGCCGTGCGGGCAAGTCAGCCCCAGCGCCAGTGCTGCCGTGTCATGCGCATCTTCCAGTACACGGCCTGCGCCCGCATCATTTGTGGCGAGCACGATCCGCCCACCCGGCGACAGAATGCGAGCCATTTCGGTGAGCGCTGCTACCTGATCCGGCACATGATACAGGATGTGGTTGGCCATGACACGTTGACAGCAGTCATCGGCAAGCGGCAGGCACTGGGTGTCGGCCTGGATCGTGTCAAGGGTGATGCAAGACGCCGCGCCGCGTTGCTTGGCTTCAGCCAGCATGGCCGTCGACATATCGACGCCGAGCACATGCAGGCTTGGTCCTGCGTCGAGCTGGGCGATCGCACTGTAGTAGGCGCCGGGACCACATCCGATGTCCGCCAGCGTGTCGCCTGACCGGGGCTCGACGATGTCGAGTACCCAAGACATAAAGCTGTCGCTGCGTTCACTGTAGAGCCGATGGGCCTCTTGCCGGATCTTCAACTTCTCGGTCGATCCATATTGATATTGGAGATAGTCGCTGTCGGTTGCTAGGCGATTCATCACGCGCTCTCTGCTGACCCTGTGACCTCGGACCTGCACCCTTTTGGATCGGAATGCGGCCCTCGTCTATAATCTATTCGTGAATCCACTGCACAAAGGGATCCGGACACGAATTCACACGAATTATCACGAATCTTCTCTCTGGGATGACAACAGAATTCGTGAAAATTTGTGACCATTCGTGTCAAGAAAAGGCTCTTTGCCGTGGAGACATTCGTTCTTCATGATTGAGCGACACTACGTCTCGATTATCTCTACGTTATCTCGAAGTTTCGCCTTGCAGCGAACCACCCAGGAAAAATGCTTAATGTCCTTGTCCCCGACCAAGCGATGGAATCTTTACGAGGCCGCACCGACCACATTTCTCGAAAGCGTGCCGGAGCACCCGTTGCTGGCCCAGGTGCTCTACAATCGAGGCCTGCACTCAGCGGCTGAGGCCATTGCCTTTCTGCGTGCCGATGATGCAGTGGTCGAAAACCCCTACCGTCTGATCGACATGGTACCCGCAGTCACTCGAATACTGCAAGCGATTGAATCGGGCGAGACCATCTGTGTCTACGGCGATTTTGATGCCGACGGCGTCACATCAACGGCTTTGCTGGTGGGTGCGCTTCAGCTGTGTGGAGCGAGAGTCGGACCGTACATTCCCGATCGCGTCGATGAGGGCTACGGACTCAATATCGGGGCGATTGAACGCATCGCCGATCGGGCTGGACTGCTTGTGACGGTCGACTGTGGCATCCGCAGCGTCCACGAGGTCGAGAAAGCCGTTGAACTGGGGCTGGACGTCATCGTGACCGATCATCACTCAGTCGGGCCAACCTTGCCGCCTGCGCTGGCCGTGATCAATCCGCAGCGAAAAGATTGTGCCAGCGGTTTTGACTACTTGGCCGGCGTAGGCGTGGCCTACCGGCTGGCCCAGGCTGTGCTGCGCGCCACATCACGCCAGGAATGGAGCCCCATCTCGGCGGATGAAGCGTACAGCGCCGAACAGCAACTTCTTGACCTCGTCGCCATCGGCACAGTGGCCGACATGATGCCGTTGTCCGGCCAGAATCGCTCGCTGGTCAGGCGGGGCCTGGCCCAACTCAACGAGACCCTACGGCCGGGGCTACAGTCGCTCTTCGAGGTCGCAGACCTTCGCCCTGGCTCGATCGATTCGACATCCATCGCCTTTGGATTGGGGCCGCGCATCAACGCTGCCGGTCGCCTTGGCGAGAGCATGCTGGCCTATGAGATGCTGCGTACGACCGATCCGGTCGAGGCCTATGATTATGCCGCCCGCTTGGAGACATTGAACAAGAAGCGACGGCTCCTCACTGACGCAGCGTTGATCGAGGCGGAAGAGCAGCTGGCTGCGCAACCCGACGATGATCCGGCGCTAGTCGTCATTGCCAGCGAACACTTCCAACCGGGCATTGTCGGGCTGGTCGCCGGCAAGCTGAGCGAACGCTTCTATCGGCCTGCGGTGGTGGTGGAGCGGTCCGACGAGCATTCACGCGGCAGCGCCCGCAGTATTCCCGAGTTTGACATAAGCATTGCGCTGGACGAGGTCAGCGGCCTGCTGGTGCGCCATGGCGGCCACAGTCGAGCCGCGGGCTTCACGGTGGAGACGTCCCGCTTGCCGGAGCTTGCCGACGCCCTACGCTCCCTCGCCGAACAGAACCTGCGTGCCTATGATGATCTACGACCGGCGCTTGCGATTGACGCCCCGGTTGAATTTGATCAACTGGATTGGGCGCTGGCCGAACAATTCTCCCGACTCGAACCGATGGGCCAGGGCAACCCGACGCCGCTGTTGCTTGGGCGCAATCTTCGCGTACGTGAAGCACGCACAGTCGGCAAAGGCAAGCACCTCAAACTGATCATTGATGAAACTGAAAACGGTCGCGTGCTCGACGGCATCGCCTTCAATCTCGGCGATCGTGCCCGCCATCTGCCTAGCGACTGCCGAATCGATGCTGTCTTTTCACTGGAGGTCAACATCTGGCAAGGACGTCGACGTCTTCAACTGAACATTCACGACCTGTGCAGCGCTGAAGGCAGCTAGCCTGGACGCCCGAGATCAAGAAAATCCCACGACGTGTCGAGATATCATATCGATCGGGATAGTATTCTCATTGTTAGCGGCGGGTTTTAGCCCTGCTACAGCGATGTTGCCCGTCTGCGTCTCATGCGCGATTGCTTTGTATCGAAAGTTGCCGATCCTTTACACTGCGGACCCTCAAGCGTACAATGGGGGCAACTGTCCAGGTCGCAGAGGGATAGAATGATGAAACCTATACTGAAGATACCATTCATGGAATCGTGACTATGCTCAGCAAAATTTCGTTGCCCGTCAAGATCGGCTTAGGCTTTGGCCTGATCGGCATCCTTCTCGTCATCGTAGGCATCTTTCGTGGCAATGTGCCCACAAACCCGGCCAGCATCGCCATGGCCTTGCTCATCGGCGGTGGCTTCTGGTTCTTGGTCTCCTGGGCCGTGGCCACTGCGGCCGTCGATGTAGAGTCGGATGTTGAGGAGTCAGACTTTGTCGACTCGGACGAGCGGTCGATTGCCGATGCCTGACGCTCAATTCGGCAAGCGCATCTGGCATTGCGACCGCAGGACGGGAGTTTTGATGCCGCCGATCACGAGCTGTCTCACTCCACTCGGAATGACCTACATTTCGCAGGTGCGGTCCGTAATTTTATCCGGCAACACGTAGGGAGCGACCCTTGCGGTCGCCCGCTGCGGGCAGGGGCAAGCCCCACGCACATCAAGCTAAGGTTTCGGTACGGCCCGTCGCGTACCAGAGACACAGTTCTCGAAAAACTCAGCCATCCAAACAGAGGCCGAACCAACCACTGGAAAACTCGGAACTACTATGACCCAACCCGATCGCCTAATCCCCGATCCCCAGTCCCTAGCTCCCGATCTCTCAGCCGTCCGCGCCGTACTCCTTGATATGGACGGCGTGCTCTATGTGGGCGATTCGCCGCTGCCCGGCGTGCAGGACTTCCTCGACTATCTGGACGCTACCGGCCGCCAGTGGCTGTGCGTCACCAACAACGCCAGCAAGACCTCGCAGCAGTTTGTCGAGAAGCTGGCGACCATGAATGTGACGGCACGACCGGATCAAATCCTGGGCGCTGCGCAAGTTGCGGCCGCCTACCTGGCGGAGGACGTTCGCAATGGCGATGGCGCCATACCAGGCAACGTTCTGATGTTTGGCATGGAGGGGCTGGAGATTGCGTTGCGCGAAGAAGGCTTCGTCTTCACCGATGATCCATTTGATGCGGAGTACGCCGTCGTCGGGGCGCACTTCAACCTGACGTTCCCTGAATTGGCCGACATGACACTGGCCATTCGCAACGGCGCACGCTTTGTCGGCACCGATCCGGACAAGTCATTCCCCAGCGAACGCGGGCAGGTGCCGGGCACCGGCAGCATCTTGGCGCTGTTCGAAGCGGCCAGCGACGTTGTGCCCGAGATCGTCGGCAAGCCCAACGCTGTCATGTTCGAGATCGCCATGCAAAGATTGGGCGTATCACCCGGTGAGACGCTCATGGTCGGCGACCGCTACGAGACCGACATCGCCGGGGCCATCCCGCTTGGATTGGCGACTGCAGGCGTGCTGACCGGCGTTACCACCATCGAAGGCTACGCCCAGGCCGATCCGCCGCCGGCCATCGTTATCGATGACTTGCCGGCATTGCAGCGGCTTTTTGAAGCTGCCGATTCCTAGAGAACGCGGATTGGGGAAATGGGGACCGGCGATCGGGAGGAACAGTAGCCACTCACCTGATCACGAATCCCCAATCCCAATCCCCAATCCCTACTCCCCAGCCCCCGATCCCTTCCCCTCAATTTTCTTTTTACCACGCGCGATCAACTGCGCTATCATGGAGGCATGACAAACCTGCCTCTGCTTCCACCTGAAACCGAATTGAACACATCTGACGACAAGCGCGGCTTGCTCGAGTTGTCGAGTGATGAGTTGGCCGCGTTCGTGGGCGAGCTTGGCCAGCCCGCCTATCGTTCCCGACAGATCTGGGACTGGATCTACAAGCGCTACGCCGGCGATTTTGAGAGCATGACCAATCTATCCAAGACTTTGCGCGCTGAACTGGCCGAGCGCGCCTTCGTCGACCCGCTGACGCCGGTGACCAGGATAGTGTCGGAGGACGGCGAAACCCATAAGGTTCTCTTCCGTTTGGCCGATGGCCAGACCATCGAGACGGTGTTGATGCTCTACGACAGGCGTCGCACGCTTTGCATCAGCTCACAGGTGGGTTGTGCCATGGGCTGTACCTTTTGCGCCACAGCCCTCGGCGGGCTGGCACGCAATCTCACCGCCGGCGAGATCGTCGCCCAGGTGCTCTTCTTCGCACGGTATCTGGCCGATGCCAAAGCTGAACCGCAGGCGATCATCGCACGCCCGACCAGCGTCACGAATATCGTGCTCATGGGCATGGGCGAACCGATGCACAACTATCGCAATGTTTGGACTGCATTGAGGCGGCTGGTCGACAACGACGCTTTTGGGCTGGGCGCACGCCACATCACGCTAAGCACTGTCGGGCTTGTGCCTATGATAGACCGCATGACGGATGAGGGGTTGCAGATCGGCCTGGCCGTCAGTCTGCATGCCCCCAACGACGAGCTGCGCGCCAAGCTCGTGCCTATCAATGAACGATATCCGGTGGACGAAGTGCTGGCTGCGGTAAAACGCTACATCTGGCACACCAACCGGCGCGTCACGATCGAGTACGCGCTCATGCGTGACATCAATGATGGTCCTGACTTGGCCATGGAACTGGCCGATAAGCTGCGGCCCATCCACTGTCACGTCAATGTCATTCCGCTCAATCCGATTCCCGACAGCCCCTATCAGCCGACCAGCGACGAGGACACAGCCGAGTTTGTCCAAATTCTCAATGAGAATGGCGTTCCGGCCACGGTCCGACTGCGTCGCGGTATCGAGATCAGCGCCGGCTGCGGCCAACTCCGTCAAGCCGTTGATGCATAACGCCTCAACCTACATCACAACACTTAGATGGCAATGATTGGACAAGACCAACACCAACAACTTGCTGAGAAATATCCGGTGGGCACACCTGTCATTGAACTCGACGGGAGCGATGTCCGCCGACTTTTTCGCGGCGCCTACGACTGGCTGGCCCACAACCACGATCTAGTCAATCGCATGAACGTCTTTCCAGTCCCTGATGGGGATACCGGCACCAATATGTTGCTCACGCTCAAGGCCGCATGGGCCTCGATCGTCGATGACGGCAGCGAGACCGTCGGTGGTGTCGTGGCGGCCGCCGCAAGCGGCGCGCACCATGGCTCGCGCGGCAACTCAGGCGTGATCCTGGGGCAACTGCTCTACGGCATGGCTCAGAGCTTGTCCGATAAAGAGAACATGACATCTCATGACCTGGCGACTGCATTGGGGCAGGGGAGTGAAGCGGCCTATGCGGCAGTGCCCACGCCGGTGGAGGGGACCATTCTCACCGTCTCTCGCGATGTCCATGTGGCTGCCGATGCCGCGCTGCCGGAGACAAGTGACATTCGAGAGATGCTCGGGGCCGTTGTCAAAGCCGCGAATGAGAGCGTGGAACGGACGCCGGATCTGTTGCCGATTCTCAAGAAGGCCGGCGTGGTCGATTCAGGAGGTAAAGGGCTCTACTTCTTCTTCGATGGAATGCATAGGGCGTTGAACGGCATGCTATCCATCGACAACGGTGACGGCTATCTGGGCGAAATGGTCGAGGCCGCAGTCGATCACGCCATCCACAAGGGAGAGCGAGTGCTGCCGCCGGTGGAGTGGGGCTTCGACGTTCAGTTCCTGGTGGAACAACCGACCAAGAGCGTCGGCGATATCCTCACCGATATCGCTGCGATGGGAGACTGTCCGCTAGTTGAAGGTGACGACACCCTGGTCAAGGTGCATGTGCACGTCTTCGATCCCGGTGAAGCGTTGAGCTATGGTGTCAAGCTGGGCTTTGTCACTGATGTGGTCGTCGAGAATATGGACGACATGGCTGCTGCCGCCCATATCGGCGAAGACCCTGCGGCAGGGGATCTTCCCGTCAGAGGTCTGTCTTTTGGACCCGCGTTGCCGGATGCTGACGAGATCGGGCTGATTGCAGTGTCGCCCGGAGATGGGTTCACCGCCATCTTTCACGACCTGGGCGTCCATGCCATTGTGGGGGGCGGCCAGACGATGAACCCCAGCACGGCCCAGATTGTCGAGGCCATCGCCGCATTGCCCAGTCGCCGCGTACTCTTGTTGCCCAACAACGGCAACATCGTAATGGCGGCGGAGCAGGCGGCGAAGCTCGCCATGGAAGCGGATGCGTTGCGTGAGGTCCATGTGGTTGCAAGCAAGACGCTCCCGCAGGGAATTGCGGCGCTGCTCGCATTCAATCCGGTGGCCCAAGACATTGAGTTGCTCGCTGACGCCATGACGACTGAGATGGCCCATATCCAGACCGGCGAAGTAACTCAGGCAGTCCGCAGCGGCGACTTTGACGGCTTGACGGTTGAGATCGGTGACATCATCGGTCTGCACAATGGCCGTCTGGTTTTGAGCACTCAGTCACTCGCCGGCGCTGTGCTCGAATTGTTGGCGTTGATGGTCGACGATGAGACTGAAATCGTAACGCTCTACCACGGCGACTTCGTTGCCGAAGGCGCGGCCGAAAATTTGGTAGAACAAGTGCGCGGCGTTTATCCTGAATTGGATATAGAGGTGGCCTCTGGCGGCCAACCTCACTATCTTTACATCCTATCCGCTGAGTAAAAGATCGGCGGGAAGCGACGAGTAATCCGCCATTCTCGCCCTACAGTCCCCAATGGCAAGCCAATGACCGCTTTCGTATCATCAGGATATTTGAACTATGGAAACAGTACGAATTGTCACAGATAGCAATGCCTTTCTTTCACCTGAAGTCCTGGAAAAATATCCCATTGACGTCATTCCGCACCGGATTAAGGTCGGCGGCGTCATGGTTGAAGAGACCCCCGACTTCAGTGCGGATAAGCTCTTCACACGCTTTCAGGATGCGCAGATCAACGGCGAACGTGGTCAGCCGTTGATTCAGGCTGCGGACATCAACACGATTCTGGATGTCTATCAGCAGCCCGGCAAGGAGGCCGAGCAGATCGTATCGATTCACATGAGTAGCCACCTCAGTCCTATGTGGCAACAGGCGCGTCGTGCAGCCGAGATGCTCAAAGGGCGATACACGATCCGTGTGATCGACAGCCTGAGTACCTCATTTGGCATGGGCCTTCTGGTTGAAGAGGCTGCCAAAGCGGCCCTTGCCGGTGAGTCGGTGAACGAGATAGCACGAATCGTCAACGGCGCAGTGCCCCACCTCTATGTTACTGCCTTTTCTGAGAGTCTCAGCTACCTCGAACGCAGTGCCGGACTGAATCCATCGCAGAGTCTGCTTGGCACGATGCTCGGCATCAAGCCTATGCTGATGATGGAGGAGGGTCGATTGATCCCGCTGGAAAAGGTTCAAACGCATGAGGAAGTGGTCGAAAAACTGGTGGAATTTGTTGCCGAGTTTGCCACTATCGAATCGCTCGGCATCATGCAGCATGCCTACCAGGAGCCCTACGATATGCTCCTTGAACGATTGGGCGATGTATTGCCCGGCATCACGATAAATGAGGTTGCATACGTGCCGAGCCTCGCGACCTATCTGGGACCTAAAATGATAGGCGTCATGGTCTATGAAGGGAGCTACTAATCGTGCAAACTCCTGCATTCGATCGTTTGCGCCGTGTGCTCGATCTGGAGGAAAAACAGGGGTGGCGCAATCGTGGCGTGATTGGCGGAATTCGCGCCATGGGCGATCGCTGGGCCGATGACGCCCGAGCCGACCACACCGCAGCTGACCCTTCCGGTGATGCGACCGACAGTGACGCGCTGGTTGACGCCGTGCTCGTTCTGATGAGCCAATACGATGCCGGCACGCCGGAGAGTCGCCCCGAGATCGCTGGATCTATACTCGACCTGCTTGATGGCAAGGTTCCCGTACCCCAGCCGTCACCGACCTCCCAACCGTCAGATGAACCATCACTCCTTGCTGGGAATGACGATCAAAAATCTTCCAAAGAACAGTCATCACCGGCCGAACGCCCGTCCGGCAGCAGCCAACCCGCGGGGCGGCCTAGCGACGATCGGCGTGACGATAGCATGCCTGCGCCGGTCGCTCCCGCAGAAGCCACCAACGTGGCGCGGGAACGGACAAGGCGTCAGCAGTCACGTACGCCAAATGTGAGTCCGCATGACCTTCAAGCCTCGCCGAGCCTTCTGTCAGGCGTTGGCCCCGCTCGCGTCGAACAATTGGCCAGGCTTGGCATCAATGAAGTGGCCGATTTCATCTGGCACCTCCCGGCCCGATATGAAGACTACAGCAAGCTACGCACGATATCTGAGCTGGAGCAGGGCGAAGAGGTCACTGTTGTTGCGAATTTGTGGGAAATTCGTGAACGCAAAATCAGCCGTGGCCGCCAGATGGTCCAGGGTATCTTGGCTGACGGCACCGGTACGCTGCACGCCACTTGGTGGAATAAGTGGGTCGTCAAGCAGTTGGCGATCGGCAACACCATGCGTTTCAGCGGCAAAGTCGGTCTCTATCTCGGTCAACTCACCCTGGATAACCCGGTCTTTGAGGATATCGATAGCGAGATGGTGGCCACAGGCCGGTTAACGTCGATCTACCCGCTGACCGAGGGCATTTCCAACAACTGGCTGCGCGATCGTATCAGGCAAGTGTTGGACGACTATGATCGCTTTCTCTCGGATCCCTTGCCCGCATCCATCCGCGCAGACTATGATCTTCCCGACCTGGCTACCGCCCTATACCAGGCCCACTTTCCGGATGATGCCGAATCATTGCGGGCGGCTCTGAATCGCCTGGCCTTTGAAGAACTCTTTTACCTTCAACTCGGTGTTCTTCAGCGCCGTAGTGAGCTCAAGGATTCCGTTGCGACGCCGCTTGTGGACGATGGTCAGCATGTGGAACGGTTTACCAATTCACTGCCATTTGAGATGACCGGTGCACAGACTCGCGTCCTCGATGAAATCGTGCGCGATATGAGTCGCAGCGTGCCGATGACCCGGTTGGTGCAGGGGGATGTCGGCAGCGGCAAGACGGCGGTGGCGACGGCCGCAATGGTTGTAGCAGCAGCCGGCGGCGTTCAATCGGCCATGCTTGCACCGACCCAGATCCTGGCCGAGCAGCACCATCGCAGTCTCAGCACGTCCCTGGCTGAGATGGCCAGGGCGGATGGATCGCCCATCAGCATTACGCTGCTCACCGGTCGCGTCGTCGGCGCTGAGCGAGAAGCCGTGCTCGAAGGCCTTCGGAGCGGTGACATTGACATCGTGGTGGGCACGACGGCCATCATCCAGGAGACGGTTGAATTCGCCAATCTTGGCTTCGTCATCGTCGATGAGCAGCATCGCTTTGGTGTGGAGCAACGGGGCGCACTGCGCAGCAAGGCCGACAACCAACCCCATCTGTTGGTCATGAGCGCCACGCCGATTCCACGCAGTCTGGCGCTGACGGTCTATGGCGATCTTGACCTCAGCATCATTGATGAGATGCCGCCTGGGCGCATCCCGATTCAGACCAAGCTCTTCCTGCCCAGCGCCCGCGAGCGGCTCTACCGCTTCTTGCGGCGTGAGGCCGATGAGGGACGTCAGGCATTCATTGTCTACCCGCTGGTGGAGGAGAGTGAGAAACTGGACGTCGGTTCGGCTGTCGAAGCCTTTGAACGCCTGACCTCAGAGATTCTTCCCACGCTGCGCCTTGGTCTGCTCCACGGTCGCATGACCGGTGCGGAAAAGGATCAGGTCATGCGTTCGTTTGCGGCCGGCGAATTTGATGTGCTGGTGAGCACCAGCGTGATCGAGGTGGGGATCGATATCCCCAATGCGTCGCTGATCATCATTGAGGATGCAGAACGCTTTGGACTTGCGCAGTTGCATCAGTTCCGGGGACGTGTCGGCCGTGGGTCGCACAAGAGCTACTGCGCGCTCGTCAGTAGTGCTGACGGTGGAGATGCCCAAGAACGTCTCCTGGCGTTGCAGGAGAGTGATGACGGCTTCGTGCTGGCAGAAAAGGACCTCGAGATACGCGGCCCCGGCGATTTCCTGGGCACGCGACAGAGCGGTCTGCCGGCGATGCGCATTGCCTCGCTGGGCGATATGGAGACGCTGCTACGCGCCCGGGAGGCCGGCCAGAAGCTCTTCGCCGCCGACCCTACGCTCGAAAAATTCCCCCAATTGCATCGCCAGGTTGAGCGTTTCTGGCAAGGCCACGGCGATATCAATTAGGCACGATGGAGTAGGAGTAATGCTGGGCATGACCCTGGTGGTCGCCCGGTGTGAGTAGAAACAGATCCCTTCCCACCTTTTTGAGGAGCAGAAAACCATGATACTGGGCTGTTTTCAGAGCAATCGTGGTCTGCGTCAGATGGCCTACAACGACTTTGTTACCGGCGCGATAGCGCTTGGCTACGAGGCATTTGACGTTCCGCCGAATGACGATAGCGCAACTGAATTTGTTCGCGAGCAAGGCAAAGTTGCCTTTGCCACAAGCGCAGTCGTCCCACCCGATCTGAGCAAAGATGCGGCACGCCAAGAAGCCATCATCGACGAGGTCAAAGCGGCCATCGATTGGGCTTCAGCCCAGGACATCGGCGTGATCACTCATTTGATTGGCCGTGACATGAGTCTCAGCGCCGACGAGAATATCGCCATTTTTGCCGATGTCTACACGCCGATTGCCGCCCATGGCGAGGCCAAGGGTGTACGATTGGCCTTTGAGAATTGGCCGCGCAACGGCAGTATGCTGGCCATTACGCCAGAACTGTGGGATGCGATGTTCACCGCGGTGCCGTCTCCTGCGCTGGGTCTCTGCTACGATCCGTCACACTTCTACTGGCTCGGCATCGACTACATCCAGCCGATCTGGGATTTTGCTGACAGGATCTATCATGCGCATGCTAAGGACACTGAAATCCTGGCAGCCGGACGCAACGCGTTCGGCATCTATGGTCGCCAGTTGGAGGCCACAATGCCGGCAGAGTGGTGGCGCTATCGTCTGCCCGGCTACGGGCATGTGGACTGGGCCCGATATATCGATACACTCTATCAGGTCGGCTATGATGATGTGTTGAGCCTGGAGCATGAAGATCCGGTCTGGAGTGACACCCCGGAGTTGGCCATGCGTGGATTGGCCCTGGCTCAGCAATTCCTGGCTCAGTATTTGGTCTAGGCCAAGGCGCTGTTCGTTGAAGACCATAATTTTCCGGTAGGGGCGATCCTTGTGGTCGGTAGTTTCGGACGACCGCAAGGATCGCCCCTACCGTGATCCTGGTTCTTGCCCAAAAATGGCAGGGCAAAAAACCGACATAAAAAGTAGAGGGGCTGACAATCTAGTCAGCCCCTCTACTTTTTATCAACTTGGCCCCGAAAAGCGTTTCCGAGCCAGTGGTCTATCCGTGGATTCTAGCGTTCGCTCAGGGGCACATAATCTCGCTCGTCGGCCCCGAGATAGATCTGACGCGGGCGGGCGATCCGCTGTTCCGGATCCTTGATCAGCTCGTTCCACTGCGCCAGCCAACCGGGCGCACGGCCAAGCGTGAAGAGGACAGTGAACATGTCCGGCGGGAAGCCCATGGCCTGATAGATAATGCCGCTGTAGAAGTCGACGTTGGGATAGAGGTTGCGGCTCAGGAAGAAGTCGTCATTGAGCGCGATCTCCTCCAGCGCAACGGCAATGTCGATCAGCGGGTTGCTGCCGGTCACTTCGAAGACCTCATGTGCGATCTCCTTGATGATCTTGGCACGCGGGTCGTAGTTCTTGTAGACCGCGATGGCCGAAGCCCATCAGACGGAACTCACGTTTCTTCACGCGATCCATATATTCCGGGACCTGCTTTGCATCGCCAATCTCATTCAACATGCGAATGACGGCTTCGTTTGCGCCGCCATGTCGAGGCCCAAAGAGCGCAGCAGCCGCGCCGGCCATGGCGCTATACGGGTCGGCGTGGGATGAGCCGATCGCCCGCATGACTGATGTCGAGCAATTCTGCTCGTGGTCCGCATGCAAGATCAGGAGAATGTCCAACGCCTTGGCCAAAACCGGATCGACTTCATACTCGCTCTGACCCATGTAGTCGAGCATGTAGAGGAAATTTGCCGTATAGCCCAGGTCACTATTGGGGTAGTTCATGGGGCGACCGATGCGGTGACGATAGCCGATGGCGGCAATGGTCGGCAGTTTGCCCAACATACGCAGGATCTGCTTGTTACGGATTGCCTCGTCCTCGACCTCGTTTGCCTCGGGATGCATTGTTGACATAAAGGCTAGCGCGCTGATCATCATGCCCATGGGGTGGGCATCATAGCGGAACGATCGAAGGAGTCCGACAAGATTCTCATGCACATAGGTGTGGTGAGTAACGTCGTATTCCCAGGCCTTTGCGGTTTCCTTGTCCGGCAACTCGCCGTTGATGAGCAAGTAAGCCACTTCAAGAAAACTCGAATGCTCGGCCAATTGCTCAATCGGGTAGCCTCGATAGCGCAGAATGCCCTTGTCGCCGTCGATGTAGGTAATTTCGCTCTTGCAGGCTGCCGTATTGCTGTACCCTGGATCGTAGGTCATGGTGCCGAATTCTTCGGGATCGACCTTGATCTGGCGCAGTGCCATCGCGTTGATGGTGCTGTGGTCTATCGGAACATCATAAGACGTTCCGGTTCGATTATCGGTGATCGTGAAGGTGTTATTGCTCATTGACGGTTCTCCTTCAGGTTGAATCGGTTGGTAGTTGACGCTTGAGTCTCTAGGGTTGCTCTTAAGAGGGGCGACGTTGCCCAGTCATAGCGTATGCGTGAAAATGTTGAATGATTGAAGAACGTACACCTCTGACCTGTTAAGTCTCTGGCCTGTGAAACGACCTGCAGTATCGCGTCTATCTCAAGCCAAACTGACACGCCAGAGATTGGGCGCTCCGGCAAGTTTATCACACGTACCGGACAATATGTGAGTAACTACGGTGCCAATGCACGCTTCAGTTAAGCGATCGCGCATACCAGAACTGCTCCGATCTGGGCATGGCAGCGGTAGCAAGGCCGCAGCGAACCATCATGGCAGATCGAGTAAATCCGTGCTGTATTCAGTATAGCGTCCGGCAAGGGTCGTTGGCACACGACCCGAGATGCGCGTGCCTTGAGCCAGGTGTTCCTCTTGGTCCACAACACCGTGACTATGAATCATCGCGACCAATCCGCCTTCAGCGTAGGGGATCAGGACCTCAATGCCGATCATGCGTTGCCGCAGTACCTCATCGACAGTGTCGAGGAGCTGATCAATGCCTTCGCCGTTCTTGGCGCTGATAGCGACAGCATTGGGGTAGTCGTCGAGCGCCTCGCGGATTGCATGCATGGCATCCGAATCATCACGGTCGATCAGATCGATTTTGTTCAATGCCGTGATGACCGGTTTATCGCCTGCGCCCAATTCTTCCAGCACTTCCTCGACAGCCGCCACCTGTTCATCCATGTTGAGATGAGATCCATCGACGACATGGACCAGCAGATCGGCTTCCGTCACTTCCTCCAGTGTTGCGCGGAAGGAAGCGACCAGCGCTGTCGGCAGTTTCTGGATGAAACCGACCGTATCCGTGAAGAGGCCGGTGCGGCCGCTGGTCAGTTCAACACGTCTTGTCGTGGGATCCAGGGTGGCGAAGAGCTGGTCTTCAGCCAGCACCCCGGCCTCACCATCTGCGCCTGTAAGCGCGTTGAGTAGCGTGCTTTTGCCGGCGTTGGTGTATCCGACCAGCGCGATGACAGAGACGGCAGACTTGCGACGTTGGCGTCGATACTGATTGCGGTGCTTCTGGATATCCTGGAGCTGGCTTTTCAGGAAAGAGATGCGCCGGTTGATCTCTCTACGATCGACCTCAAGCTGGGTCTCTCCGGGGCCGCGTACGCCGACACCGCCACTGGCGCCGCCTGCCCGGCCGCCTGCTTGGCGTGCCAAGTGGGTCCAGGCACGCGTAAGGCGCGGCAGGCGGTATTCGTACTGAGCGAGTTCAACCTGAACGGTTCCCTCGCTGGTACGAGCATGGCGTGCAAAAATGTCGAGAATCAATGCCGTCCGATCGATGACCTTGATCTCGTCGCCCAGATACTTCTCCAACTCGCGCTGCTGGCGCGGCGACAGTTCGTCATCAAAAATGACGACCTCGGCTTCCAAATCCAGGGCCGCCATCTTCAGCTCTTCCAACTTGCCGGACCCCATCAGAGTGGCGGGGTTCGCCTTATTGAGCCTCTGGGAGATCGAGCCGACGACTTCGACGCCCGCCGTATCTGCAAGTAGCGCCAGTTCGTCCAGCGAATCTTCCAGCGGCAGCAGCCCCGGCTGGCCCGACAGTTCGACACCGACGACGATGGCGCGCTCAGGCGGCGGGGTGGTCGAAACCAGGCCGCTCTTGTCGCGTTCGACGGTCCTGCGACTGCGATCGTCATCATCGATCTTGTGGCTCACGCCAGCATTGGGATTGAATGAATCCGGATTTGCCATCTATTGAGCTTCTCCATCACTTCACTTCTTAACTGCACTTCTTGACTGCACTTCTTAACTTCGTATCTGACGCTCTATCGAACTCTTGTCCAACTTTGTTCAAGTATAACATCGTGCGGGTCAACTTGGAAGAGGTGGCGCACAGCATGAGCCAATCGCACCTAATCTTCAGAGCCTGGCCTTACTGCGGCAAGGCCAAAACCCGCCGCTATCAACGAGAAGCGGCTGAGGCGGATCAGAATCTCAGCACCCGAGGGCGCTTTTCGTTGACAGCAGCCGGATTCCATCGGGTGCGAGCAATCTGGACGAGACTGACCTACGCAACATTGACGCTCAGGCGTGAGCGATGTACGATTCACAACAGTTCAAAGTGGAACAGGCGGTCGAGATTGATCGCTTTCGAGCAGTAAGGAGACCCAATGAAAAGCCAAGACTCTTCCCCGCTCTCTCTTCTCAGCAAAAACCCCACACTGCATTGGATTGACGAAGAACTGGCCAGTCTGGAGGAAGCCGGACTTCTTGCCAATATTCGTACCATTGATTCGCCGATGGATGGTTGGGTAACCATCGAAGGGCGCCGTCTGCTGAATTTCTGCGCCAACAACTATCTCGGCTTGGCCAACGATCCGCGTCTGCGCACGGCCGCCAAGGATGCCATCGACCGCTACGGCATTGGTCCGGGCGCTGTACGCACGATCGCGGGAACGATGTCACTCCATCTTGAACTGGAACGCAAGCTGGCCAGCTTCAAGGGTGCTGAGGCGTGCATCACTTTTCAGAGCGGTTTCTCCGCCAATATAGCGACAATTCCTGCGCTTGTCGGCAAGGGTGACACCATTTTTTCCGATGAATTGAACCATGCCTCGATCATCGATGGCTGTCGGCTTTCCGGGGCGAAAGTTGTACGCTACGCCCACAATGATGTCGATGACCTGCGTCGAAAAATCGTCGAAATGACCGAAGCGGGCCGGCGGCTGATCGTCACCGACGGTGTCTTCAGCATGGACGGCGACATCGCACCGCTCGACAAGATCTGCGATGTCGCCGAGGAGCACAACATCGTGCTCATGGTTGATGATGCCCACGGTGAAGGCGTGATGGGGCGGGGCGGCCGCGGCATCGTCGATCATTTCGGACTGCACGGGCGCGTCCAAGTCGAGGTCGGCACGTTGAGCAAGGCTTTTGGCGTGGTCGGTGGGCTCGTGGCCGGCAACCGCACCGTCGTTGACTGGTTGCGACAGCGGGGACGCCCGTTCCTCTTCTCCAGCGCCATGACTGCCCCAGACGTGGCGGCCTGTATCGAATCCGTCAATATCCTCGAATCGTCTACTGAACTGGTTGATCGCCTCTGGGCCAATGCGGATCGTTTCAAACGAGGTATGAGCGATCTGGGCTTTGATATCGGCCATTCGCAGACGCCCATCGTGCCGGTGATGCTGGGCGAGGCGCCGCTGGCCCAGGCCTTCAGCCGCCGCCTCTTTGAAGAGGGCCTGTTTGCCATGGCCATCGGTTTCCCAACGGTTCCCATGGGCAAAGCCCGCATTCGTGTCATGAACTCGGCCGCCCACACCTCCGACGACCTCTCTTCAGCCCTGGATATTTTTGGGCGAGTTGGGCGTGAGTTGGACGTCATTTGAGAAATAGCGAAGAACAAGAAACAAAGAGCCAAGAACGAAGAACCAAGAACGAAGAACAAACACCTGCGTCGCACCCTGATGCATCCGATTGCAGCATACGTGTCGCCACGCGTTCTTTGATCTTTTTTTCTAGATCTTTGTTTTCACAGGAGGAACAATGCGAAAAAAAGTCATCTTCATCACCGGCGCCAGCGGCGAGGTTGGTCATGCGCTGGTGAAGCAACTTGCCGGCGATGGGGCCAATCATCTGCTGACCATGGATCTGCATCCGCTGCCTGAAGATATTCGCCATCTGACGACCCATATCGAGGCCGATCTACTGAATGCCAACGAGTTGACGCGTATCGTCAGCGAGTTTGAGATCGATGTTGTCTATCACCTGGCTGCGCTGCTTTCGACCCGCAGCGAGTTTGCGCCTGAGATGGCCCATCGGGTCAATGTCGACGGCACGTTAATATTGCTGAAGCTGGCCGCCGAGCAATCAGAGTGGCGACGACAGCCGGTGCAGTTCATCTTTCCCAGTTCCATCGCCATCTTTGGCATGCCAGATCCGGAGAGCAAACGCATCTATCAGCGGGTGCGTGAGTTTGAGTGGAATCAGCCGCGGACGATGTATGGCTGCAACAAGGTCTATTGCGAAATGTTGGGCAGCTACTTCAGCAAGCACTATCGACAACTGGCCGCCGAAGAGCCGACGACTATCGATTTTCGCAGTGTTCGCTTTCCTGGCCTTGTCAGCGCCTTCACCATGCCATCAGGCGGCACCAGCGACTATGGTCCCGAGATGTTGCACGCGGCAGCCAAGGGCGAGCCCTATGCCTGCTTTGTGCGCGAAGATGCGCGCATCCCCTTTATGGCTATGCCCGATGCGGTTAGCGCGCTGCTCAACCTGTCCAGCGCGCCACAGGAAAACCTGACCCGCCGAGTCTACAACATCACCAGCTTCAGTCTGTCGGCTGAACAGTTCCGTGAGCGCGTGCTGGATGCCTTTCCCGACGCGTCGATCTCATTTGCACCCGACCCTGCACGCCAGGAAATCGTGGACAGTTGGCCTGCCGATCTGGATGACAGCGCCGCGCGCATGGACTGGGGATGGTCGCCTGCTTATGACGCCGACCGCGCCTTCAGCGACTATCTGATTCCCAATATCCGGGAACGATACAGTCGAACAAGTTGATTTTTCGCCTGGCGAGTATTTATTATGGGTCGCGAATTGGTTTCGAAGGAACCACCATGCATGTCATCCGTTCACGAAGTGGGCGCAAGGCGCTAACGGAGTGAGGAATCTGGAGATCGGTGACGTCAGGATTCCTCGCCCGCAGCCATCGGCCGAATGGCCGCATAGACATCTTGGAAGACTATCTGATCTGTCCGTATCGCCTTAGCACCTCGATAGTGGCGTGAAGCGGCAGCGCTTCAACGGTCGTTCCGTTGCCGGTCATGGTTTCGGCACGCAAGATCGAATTGAGGATCGCTTCTTCCGTTGCTTCGATCACCGCTTGGAATGCACCTGAAATGAGTTCGTTGGGCAGTTGGGGAACTGCCGAAATCTGCCGTCGTCGCTCGGGTGTGCGGCGAACCGATTCAGCCGTCGAGATGGCGATGGCGTAGTCGCCCGACCCGTTGCTCATTGAGGCGCCGGTTCGAGCCAGGCCGGCCAGCGCACGCTGTGCCAGCCGCGTCAAGTTGCGTGACGAGAGGGGCAGATCTGTGGCCACCACAATCATGATCGAGCCGTCAGCGTCTCCTTGATCGAGCGCTCCCTTGCCGAAGTATTGGCCCAACTCCAGGCCGACAGGCGCGCCCAGAATCTGGAGCACGCCGCCGAAATTCGACTGTACGAGGACGCCGATGGTGTGTCCGCCTGAGCTCGTCCGGCAGGCGGCGCGAACTTTGCGCCGATGCCGCCTTTCCAGCCGAAGGCAACCGTGCCGGTCCCCGCGCCGAGCGCTCCCTCGGCAATGGTCTGACCCTTGACGGCTCTGTCGTTTGCCGAAGCGACGCTTGCAGATGCAATGGCTTCACCGATCATCTCCGGCGTGAGCGCTCGGCGACGAATGTTGTTGAGCTTGCTGTCGTTGGTCTCGCCGACCACCATGTTGACCGAGTAGACCCGTTTATTGCCCGGTTGCGCCAACACCCAATCCAGAATCGCGTCAGCCGCACGTGGAACCGACAACGTGTTCGTCAGAACAATCGGCGACTCGATTTCGCCCAGTTCGACAATCTGCGTGCTTCCCATGAGCTTGCCATAGCCGTTGCCGACAACGATGCCGGCGGGTACCTTCTCTTGATAGATATTCTCGCCGTGGGGCAGAATGGCGGTTGCACCCGTGCGAATATCCGTTCCTTCGATCAACGTAAAATGGCCCGTTCCAACACCGGGAACATCTTCAAGCGCGTTTCGTGGGCCAGTCGGCAATATGCCGGGGCTCAGTCCGAGCTCGCGCAGCCGTGGTCGAGTTGAGATGGGGAGTGCAGTCATTTCATTCCCTGGCTATTTTTGCGGACGAAAGCCGGATTTTCCTGTTATATCCGCGGATATCAGCCGAATCCGCGTCACCTGCGTTCTATTTGGTGACTCTACTGCAAAAAGCCTTTTTCGCCACAGATTTCCACAGATAAAAAAAGGATAAAACACAGATGGTACTGGGGTTACTCTGAACACCTGATAAACATCTGTGAAAATCAGCTCCTTATCTGTGGCTATCTGTGGCAAATTTCCGTTTTTGCTGCAGAGTCATTTGGTGTCACTTCGACAGACTGCTGGATTTCTCACCCCGTTCGAAATGACAGAGCTGATTGTTGACAGAGTATACCACTTGGGGAGTGAAAGAGACCGGGGCCCTTGGAACACGCCCAAGTCAATAGACCTTTTTGACAGCAGCCCGCATTCCGCTATAGTTAGGTGGAAACCAGATAGCCTTTGAGATTCAGGAGTGTACATAGATGAATGAACTTATCCGGTTGACCGAGAAACCGATGGCCAATGAAATCTATATGGTGGCTGGCTGGCATCAGTGGGCGGACGCGGGATCAATTTCATCTGGATTGCCTGAATTCTTGATTGACCAGACTGATGCGCGCAAGATCGGCGAGATTGCGCCGGATGATTTCTATCTGTTCCAGCTACCAGGTACGCACCACTTCCTGCGCCCGGAGATTCAGCTGAAGGACGGGTATCGGCAGAACCTGGTTGCCAACGTCAACGAATTCTACTATACCGGTGATGAGAATAAGGGTCTAGTGATATTTCTCGGTACCGAACCCCACATGAATGTTGAGCGCTACGCCGGGGCCTTTTTTGATGCGATTGTTGAACTCGGCGTCAAACGGGTTGTTGCCGTGGGCGGTGTCTACGGTGCCATGCCGTTCAATTTGGATCGTAACGTGTCGTGTGTCTACAGTCTACCGCGTATGAAGACCGAACTTGAAGGGTACTCGGTGCGCTTTTCTGACTATGAAGGTGGTGCAACAATCGCCTCCTACCTGCTCGATCGAGCCGAGCGCAAGAATGTTGAATTTCTTGCGCTCTACTCGTTTGTGCCGGCCTACGATTTTGCTCCGCCGGATTTCTCCGAGCCGGATACTGGATCAATCCAGGGCATCCGACTCGAGAATGACTTCCGGGCATGGTTCGAGTTGATGCGCCGAGTCAATCACATGTTTTCCATGGGGCTTGACCTATCTGAGCTTGAGCGGTTGGCCGAAGAACTGGACAGCTCAATTGACGATAAGATCAACGAACTGATTCAGTCGATGCCGGACACAAACGTACGCGCCTACTTGGACCAGGTCCGGCAGGATTTTGAGGAACGACCGTTCATGCCCCTCGACGATCTCTGGGAAGAGGAACTGGGCGATCTATTCGGTGATGATGAAACGCAGGCCTGAATCGCCGCCGAATTCACCCGTGACCGTTCCGCAAAAAAGCATTTTCGTGAAATTCGTGAAAATTCGTGTCATGAATCCTTTGTGCAGTGGACTCACCTGTTGACAGAATGAATCCTGCTGGTCCGTTCGAAAAGAGCAATACCATTCCCACGGAGGGAAAAACCATGACGATGGCTTCCTCGGCTGAACTACACCAAATGACCAACGGTCAGAGCATTGAGACGGATGTGACTTCGAAATTTAGCCGCGAGGCCCTGACCTTTGACGACGTATTGCTGGCCCCAGGCTATACGGAGAAGCTACCCTCTGAAATTGAAATCCGACTGAACCTGCATGAACGCTTGCAGTTGAAAATTCCCGTACTCAGCGCTGCCATGGATACGGTCAGCGAGTCTGAGCTGGCCATCGCCCTCGCTCGCCAGGGCGGGCTGGGTGTGCTGCACCGCAACCTCTCTATCGAAGACCAGGCCGAGGAGGTCGACAAGGTCAAACGCAGTGAGAGCGGTATGATTGTCGACCCCATCACGCTGACCCCCGACGCGACGCTCAGCGACGCAGAGGTATTGATGAGCCGTTATCATATCAGCGGCGTGCCTATCACCGATGTAGATGGACGATTGGTCGGGATTCTGACCAACCGTGATGTCCGTTTCGCCATCGACTACAGTAGACCCGTCTCTGACTATATGACCCACGAAGGCCTGGTCACGGCCACGCTCGGCACAACGCTGGAGGAGGCGAAGGCAACCCTCCATCGCTACCGCATCGAGAAGCTCCCACTGGTCGATGAGGCCGGCATGCTCAAGGGCTTGATCACATACAAAGACATTCTCAAACGTCAGGATTTCCCTGAGGCGGCCAAGGACGAACGCGGGCGTCTGCTAGTGGCCGGTGCAATCGGCGTTGGTGACGACGCCATGGAGCGAGCCAACGTATTGATCGAAGCCGGTATTGACGCCTTGGCTATCGACACTGCACACGGCCACAGCCGTGGCGTATTGGAGACAGTCAAGCGGCTGAGGGGAATCTACCCTGAGATGCCTATCTTGGCCGGTAACGTCGTTACGCCTGACGGTGTGCGCATGCTGGTTGAAGCCGGCGCCAGCGTGATCAAAGTGGGTGTGGGCGCCGGATCCATCTGTACGACCCGCATCGTCAGCGGCGCGGGCATGCCACAGCTGACAGCCATTGCAGAGTGCGCAGAGATGGGCCGACGCCTCGGTGTACCTATCATCGGTGACGGCGGTATCCGCTATAGCGGTGACATCACAAAGGCCATGGCTGCAGGCGCGTCAGCTGTCATGCTGGGCAGCCTCTTGGCCGGCCTTCATGAGTCACCCGGCGATATTGTGATTCGTGAAGGACGTTCGTTCAAGGAGTACAGGGGCATGGGCAGCCTGGGCGCCATGAAGGGTCGGGCAGGTGATCGCTATCAGACCGCACAGACTGCCAGAGGAGCCACGCCGGACATCGGCGGCAAGACTGTGCCCGAGGGAATTGAGGGGCAGGTCCCCTACAAGGGCTTCTTGCGTGATTTTGTCTTCCAACTCATGGGCGGCCTGCGCAGCGGGATGGGCTATGTCGGGGCCGAAAATATCCCCGATCTCTGGGAGAAGTCTCGCTTTGTGCGTATCAGTGCTGCAAGCTATCATGAGAGCCATCCACACAGCGTTGTCATCACCAAAGAAGCGCCGAATTATCAGATCCAGGTCGGCCGAAAGTAGCACGTAGGGACAGGGTTTTTCCTTGCTTGGATTTTGTGCTGTCCCCAAGCTGAAAGCACGATGCAATATTAGTCTTTTGGATTGAGAGATTTTGGCCTTCGGCCTGAGATTGTGAGATTACTGACGAGTCCGCAGTCTCACAATCCCTGATTCTCATTGACTAGAAACGATTGATGACTCCGCTGTAAAAAGGGATCCAGACACGAAATCACGCGAATGATCTCTCTAGGGCGACGACATACTTCGTGAAAATTCGTGACCATTCGTGTCAAGAAAAGACTTTTGCAGTGGGCTCATTGATCTCGTAGAAATGTCAGTTCAGTTTGCATCCATGGGAGCAAACGATTGTGAGTACAATTGATCAAAAGCGGTTCGCCGGGAAGGTTGCACTGATCACGGGAGCCAGCACAGGTATCGGCGCGGCGATTGCCGAGCGTTTTGCTGCTGAGGGCGCCTCAGTAGCAATCAACGCCCGACGCGTACAGCTTCTGACGCGGCAAAGTGTCGGATATGATGGAACTCGGCCACGATGTAATTGCCGTGCCCGGCGACATCAGTATTGAGGCCGAGCAGGCCGTGCGCACAGTGATCAACCGCTATGGCCGGCTTGATATACTGATCAACAACGCAGCAACCGCCGTCGGCCTGGGCATCGATGAGATGTCATCGGAAGCTTGGCAACAGGTGATCTCTGTCAACCTAACTGCTGCGTTTGAGATGGTCTCCCACTCGCTTCCCCACCTGACCGCTAGTCGCGGCTGCATACTGCATATCACCAGCATCGGCGTGAGTTCAGGCATCTTTGATGACACGGCCTATGTGGCTAGCAAGGCGGGGCTGGAAGGCTTCAGCCGCAAGCTGGCCCTGGAAGTGGCTGAGAAGGGCATACGCTCCAACGTCATCCGCCCCGGCCTGATCATGACCGAAGCCTTTTCTGACATGCCCATCGACTTCTTTGAGTCGCAGGTTCCGCTGATTCCATTGCAACAGATGGGCGATCCTGCCGACATTGCCGCTGCTGCCGCCTTTCTGTGTAGCGATGAGGCGAGCTTCATCACAGGTGCTGTTTTGGCTATTGATGGCGGAGAGTCCGCCAGATAAGAATGATGGTCACTAGAACCACAATCTCACTTTGATATCAAAATAGAAATGGAAGGTTGACATGACCGTTACCGCAATCGTTGGCGCCCAGTGGGGCGATGAAGGCAAGGGTCGCATCATCGACTATCTGGCGCAGAATGCTGACGTAGTCATTCGCTTTCAGGGCGGAGACAATGCCGGCCACACCGTGATCAATGAGTATGGCAAGCACGCCTTGCACCTTATCCCCAGCGGTATCTTCAATCCCGAAACCCAGAACATCATTGGCTCCGGCTGCGTGGTCAATCCGCAGGCGCTGATGGAGGAGATGGTCAGCCTTGAGGAAGCCGGCGTCACCTTGGACAATCTCTGGATCAGCACCCGTGCCCAGTTGGTCATGCCCTACCACCGCACATTGGACGAACTCGAAGAGGCCGCCCGTGGCAGCAATACGATTGGCACGACCAAGCGCGGCATCGGCCCCGCTTATGCCGATAAGGCTACCCGTTCGGGCCTGCGGCTGGGTGATCTGTTGCAGCCGGATCTGGCTTGAAGTCTCGCCTGGACAACGCACTGCGAACGGTCAACCGCAAGATCGAGATCCTTGGCGGCGAGCCGGTTGACGGCAAGGAATTGTACGCACGTCTCATGGACTACAAGGAGAAGTTGGCCCATCGTGTCGTCGACACAGTACCGATGACCCGCAGCGCCATTGAGAACAAGCGTGATATTCTGCTGGAAGGTCAGTTGGGTGTCATGCGCGATCTGGACTGGGGCATCTATCCCTACGTCACAAGCAGCAATCCGACGGCCGCCTTTGCCACCTCCGGCGCCGGCCTGCCAACCGGCGCAATTGACAAGGTCGTGGGCGTGGTCAAAGCCTATAGCACGGCGGTGGGCGATGGCCCCTTCCCGACTGAGCTTTTTGATGCTGACGGTGACAAGCTGCGCGATATCGGCGGCGAGTTTGGGGCGACGACTGGCCGTCCACGTCGCTGCGGTTGGTTTGACGGCGTCGCCATCAACTACGCCGCCTGGCTCAACGGCATGACCGGGTTGGCCATCACGAAACTCGATATTCTTGACCACTTCGAAACGATCAAGATTTGCACCGGCTACCGCATGCCCGACGGCTCCGTGATCACGGATTCGATGCCCGATACGCCATTGCTCTACGACGTGACGCCGGTCTATGAAGAGTGGTCGGGTTGGAGTACATCAACAGAGCAGTGTCGCAGTTGGGACGACCTGCCCAAGGCCGCGCAGGCGTACATCAGCCGGCTGAGCGAGTTGGCCGGTATCCGAGTGGCCTACGTTTCCGTCGGTCCCGAGCGCGATCAAATGTTTGCTGTACACGGATAGGCCTGGTGCTTGGATAGCTCAGCGATTTGTCCGTAGGCCATTGTTGGGTGCGCACGCTCACATGCGAATGGGTTAGAGGGCTCAACAGACGATTGGGCTAGACCCGCAGGCACAAAGGGCGTGCGCACGAAACACAGATATCCGTGAGTAAAATGGTGGCCATTCCTTAATGAAGCTCCAACAGACTTTGAAGCGAGACGATCTTGCCGCTAATCAGCTGATCAATGAGGAGGGCTCCGACAAGCCCTCCGGCGTTTCACTCAGCAATCAACATCTCCTCTACGTACTCATGGTCCCAAGCCTGGCCATGATTTTCAGCGGGGCGACCTTTGGCGTCGCCCTACCGACCCTGCGTACCTATTTTGACATTCAAGCTGACATGGCGGCCTGGCTGGTGACAGCCTACACGCTGCCGTTTATGATCTTCATGCCGCTTTACGGCCGTCTGGGCGACAGTCTGGGCAAACGCAATCTCATTCTGGCCGGCATGACCATCTTTCTGGTCGGCACGCTCCTGACCATGACCTCCGCCAACTTAGCCGTACTGGTTCTCGGCCGTGCGATTCAGGGGGCCGGCCTGGCCGGCATCGCACCGCTCAGCATGGCGATCATCTACGAGCGATTCCCCAGTGAGGATCGGGGCCGGGCGCTCGGCACCTGGAATTCAATTGGGCCGGTTGCCGGCATCTTTGGCCCTGTTTTGGCCGGGGTGATGATCGACTACATGGGCTGGCGCACCATCTTTCTGCCTGCGTTGCTGATGGGCATTGTCGCACTGGTGATCGTCTGGCGGTTCGTCCCTTCGCTTCGCACCGCCAATTTCGGATTTCTTCGCACCTTCGACTGGCTCGGGGTTCTGTTTCTCGTCTCAGCAGTCTCATTCTTCGTCTTCTACATCTCAAGTCGCCCCATTACCGGCGTTGACCCGTTGCAGGACTGGCGACTGCTGCTCGTCTCTGTCCTCAGTTTTTTCGCGCTAATCTGGCGCGAAAAGAGACGCGCAGATCCCTTTCTCGAACTTGAACTCTTTGGCATCTCTAGTTTGCGCTGGGCCTCCATCGGGGCCGGCATTCGCATGTTCACCATGAGCGGCATCTCCTTTCTCATGCCGCTCTACCTGGCCGACGTCCATGACCTTTCGGCTGCGACCACGGGCACGCTCTTGATGCTCAACGCAGGCGCCCTGTTGATGACGATGCGCAAGGGGGGACAGCTGGCCGACCGCTGGGGAAGCAGGCGTCCCGTTATGATCGGCATGGCGGGACAATCCGCGTGTATGGCCTATTTCGCCCTCTTGTCGGCCGACGCTACTTTGATGATGGTCGGTGCGGGCCTTGTGGCCCACGGTCTGTCGGCTGGACTCTCTCTGGCGGCCCTACATCGGGCCTCGCTACGTGATGTGCCCGTGGATCAGAATGGGGCGGCGGCGGGCATCTACAGCATGATTCGGTTTGGCGGGATGTTGCTGGGCGCGGCGTTGGGTGGCGTGTTGTTGCAACAGTCGCTCACAGACACGGGGCCAATGGTCGTGGCCTACCAGACCGTATTCTGGCTGATTTCAGCTGTGGCCTTTTCCGGCATCGGTGTCGGGTGGAAGCTGGGAAGCAGCACCTAGGATGGGGATCTCTAGGTCCCGTTGATGTTTGACGAAAGTAACGGTAGAGGCAGGATCGCGACGCTCTTGGCCTCACCCTGCTGTGGCTCCTGAACGGAGGCTACGCGTCCCTCTCCAATTTTTGGAGAGGGACCGCCATGGCGCCTTTGGCGTCATGGCAGGGTGAGGCGAGCCCTGCGGCCACAGTGACAGATTATTCACACCGAACCAAACTAGGGCGTGAGGATCAGCGTTGACCATTCAGTGGGGTCGTCGTGGGTTGTGCGTGCAGGCGACAGCGAGAGGACCGTCTGCTGAGCCGGAACGGCTGAATCATTGTCGTTGACGCTGAGATTGAAGCCGAATCGACTGCCGATGCCCAGGCTTCGTCCATCCAGCCCTAGCACGCTCCATGGGATCAGCACTTCCAGATTGTAGCCGCTTGCCGAAGAACCTTGCCCGAGTGAGCGGACAGCGCCAGTGGGATCCAACGATGCCTCTTGCGCAAAGGGGAGCCATCGGTAGGCGCGTATTGATGAGAAACCAGGGCTGAAATTGAGACCAATCTGATAGTCGTCATCATTGGCCGTGCTCTCACCATAGTCGGCGGCCAGTTGCTGATCAAACTGTATTTCGAGCCCGTCTCCCTGCCACATATCCGTGCCCTCCGGCCCGGCGCTGGATATGTCGTCAATGACTCGAACCGCCAAAATCAATCCCTCCTCCGCCCAAGCCATCTGATAGACCGCGCTCAGATCTGCGTTTCCGCTGTAGCCGCCGGTGTCGAAGACAACCGCATTGAGCGGCTGCCAGCCCGCCTCTGGCCACTCGCTGAAGTTGCCGTCAAAGAGCGGAAGGCTGCCCGCCAGCGGCGCAAAGGCTGCTCCGTTGCGGGCCGGCCGTGCGTTCAACTGTGCCGGATCGAGCGTCGGCGTCGGACGTACGGTGGGGCTCGGCAGGGGCGTCGGTTGTGTGGGAAGAGCGATCTGGTCATCGGCAGAGGCGTCAAGGCGATTGCTGTTGGCCGCCTCTAGAAAGAGCGTTCTCCATGAAGACGACGTTGCCTGATTGTACAGATTGTCATCGGTGCAACCGGGCGCATCGCTGCTGAGGACGACGAATCCATATTCGAAATCCTGCACATGAATGCAGATGCCCTTTTCTTGATCGGTTGCCCAGCCCAGGCTCGCAAAGATCTCATCACTCTCGCCCCAGACATACCCAAACCCTCGATCCGGCGTCACGAGTCCTGGAGGCGCATCGCCCCGGGATCGAAGCGGCTTGCCGTCCCATCGTTCGTCGATCGGCTGCCATCGACCGTCGTTGGTGAAGAAGTAAGCCTGGTCCGTGTCGCTGCGCCAGAGCATGGAGCCGTGCTCAAAGGGCTCCCACGCCGCCCAGACAATGCGACCCGGCGGCGTGATGGCGCAGCCCAACTGGTCGCGGCTGCTCAGCTGCGGAAAGTTAGCGTCGACTGGCAGTGCGCAAACGCCAGTGCTGAGGCGCGGTGTGCCTGTCGGCGTTGGCGTCGGTGAGAACGTAGGCAACGGCCGGGGCGTTGACGTCGGAACGACTGGCGTGGGCGGCACTTTGGTCCTGCCAATCTCCTCAGCAATTGCCTCAAGAATCGCCTCTTCGACGCCCTCCAACTCGATCTGATCGCCCCCATCACCACCTGGCGTGCGCGTTGCCAACAGCGCGCCGACAGCCGACGGCGTTTCGTCGCGCTGAAGGGGGGTAGCCGTTGCATCGGCGCTCAAACGAGGGAATACGCGCATAGCCGCCAACCCAACGGCGAAGCCGAAGAGCAATAGACCCAGCGTTGCCATCAGGCCGATGAGTAGCCGGCTCTGATTTTTGGGTGGCTCGGGAGGATTCTCGTTTATCAGGTCAAAGTCATCGCTGTTGGACACGAACCCACCTGTTGGGAATGAACGGAAGGAACTCAAGTCGGATTATAGAAACGTTCGGTAGCCGCGTCAATTTGCCGGCAGCAGCGATTGGAGCCACGTCATGGTATCGCTTGCATTTTCAAAGAGAAAGACAAAGAGCATGATCAACAGCACTAGAAGCGCATAGAGGATCGATCTCCACTGTCGGAGCCTCGATTCGATGTGCGGCGGTCGCGCAATCGGCTCGGTGAGCGTGCGCAGCGTAGTCGGGAAGATGGCAAGCCGGACGCCGTCGTCCGTTTCAATCGGCGCGATGGAGATGGTCTGACCGATCCATTCTTCCATCACGGCACTCTGGGTGATGTGGGCGAGATCGTCGGCGTCGCCGGGCGTGAGGTTCATTGGCTTGGCGATGCGATCAAAATGAAGGACCGGAGCCAGCGACTCCAGTCCTTCTATGGTGACGTTTGTGATTGTTGCTTCGACGCGTTCCCCTGCAAGATCATCAGGCTGCAAGCGATATCGTCTCTTGATGCTACTCTCTGTCATCGAAGTTTTCTGTCATGCGTACTAGATAGAAGCCTGAAGGTCGGTACAGAAAGTGCCGGGGACTTCCCGGTGCTGAAATCTCAAAATCAGCGTCAACTCACTCGCTCTGTTGCCTAAGGCCGTTCAAAGAAATCAAATCCCTATTTGACGGCCTGCAAGCCGATGCGCAAGCATCATCAAACAGGGATTCAATTTCTTGCAGCGGCCTAAGTCCCCGCCACTTCTTCGCACGATCGACAACCGAGTTCGCGTCGCCCGTGGTCGATTTGGCGTCACCCCGATAAGCTCCTAGAGGATCTCATTGAGCAACTCGTCAAGTGTCTCGGCGTTGAGTAGGCCGGACCAGATTGCAGATACGTTGCCGTCTCGATCAATGAATACAGAGGTCGGCATGCCCGACACGCCATAGGTCTGGCGCAGTTTTCCATCGGTATCGCGTATCACCGGCATCGAAATGTCAAAATCACTGACAAAGGGGCCGACAGTCTTCAACTCTTCCTGAACGTTGACGGCAAGTACGACCAGTTCAGGGTTGGATTCCGATGCGGCAATGATGTCCGGCATTTCCCTGCGACAGGGCGGACACCAGGTTGCCCAGAAGTTAATCATGACCGGACGCCCCTGGAGATCCTCAATGTCAAGATAGCGGCCATCCACCAATTGCATGCGGAAGGCTGGGGCCACCTCTCCGACTCTTGGTCCACGCTTGTCCGATGCGAGCACCACCACCTCTGCAAACCCGCGACCTGGCCCGTCAGGCAGTGATTCAATGTCAATGGCTTCGCCCGCAGGGCTGGACGAGCCGCCCGTACATGCACCCATTAGGGCCATCGTAAAGAGCACGACCGCAATCACGAACAGACTGGGTCGCAGTCCTCTATCCCGGTTCATATTCATCCTTGGCCTGGCGTTTCCTGGGCTGTTGATGCCGCGTCGGCTCTCGCCTGGATCGTGTAGTCGCCGGTCCGTTTCGTATTGAAGTGGCGTAGCCGGATCGTGTAGCGTCCCCAATCCAGATCAGCCTCAATACGGGGATTGAGGCGACGGCCGCTGTCATCGTCTTCGGCGATAAAGATAGCGTCGTCCTCAGGGCCATAGAGAGCCATAACCAGATCCGTTCGACCATTGGTTTCGATGACATATCGTCCGGGCCTGAACACATTGATGGTATACGTGTCGATCTCGCCGTGTTCGCCGATGGTCCCTTCCCGTGCCGGGGCGCCGATGAGGATCTCGTGGGCTGGTTTGGGATAGATGTCACTGATAAATGCCATGTCGGTCTCAGACAGTTGGCGGTTCCAACCGACTTCAAAATCCCCATTGGTAAATTCATTGGGAATCGGGTAGAGCATGATCGACTTTTCGTCAAACTCACTGCCGCGAACCTCGTCCTTCGAATAGGTCTGAAAGAGGTTGATGTCGACCTGTTCCTTGGTCCAGTTGTTGGGCGGTCCGGCATAATAGTCGTATACGGCCTCTTTGTTCCACGGAATGTCGCCTTCAGGGTTCTGGTGCTCGTGGATCAGGCCGAGTGCGTGGCCAAATTCATGCAATACGACCCGTTCATACTCTGAATCGGCTGAGTTGGGCTTGAGCCATCCGAAGTTCATCGTCGGCTGCGACTTGGGGATTGAGCGGGCATCCGTGCCGATATATGACCACGATCCCGGTTGTTTGAATGTGATGCGAATCTCGGCCGAAGGATCATCGACGAACTTCAAACGGATGTTCGACAGTTCTGACCAAGTGTATGCCACATCCTTCACTTTTGCCTGGACCGCAGGGTCGCCATCCATAAAGTGTACACGGAGGACTGAATCATTTGGCCATTTTTTGCTGGGCATATAGACAAGCTGACTGGGTATGGGGGTTGGCATGGCCGGGGCCATGGCCGGTGCAATCCGCCCATCACGGGGTGGTCTTGTCCTGTCGACGTCGACACATGTCCTGATCTCAGTGTTGGGCGCCATGCTTCCTCCTTGGGTCGTAGACATAAACATAAGCTGATACTGAATTATAGAACTGTGGGTCAAGTTGTGTCAACCGATTTTCGTGCCTGATCGCAATTTCATATGTTGCCTGGCGAGGCCATCCACTGTAATCGCTCCATCCGTGGAGCGTATTGCGAACGTCCTGAAAGAGAGTGCGCTGCACGGACCTGCGAAATCTCCGGTCAATTGGACCGCCCAGGGGTCAGCCATTTCTTTGGGGAGAATGCGCGGGCTGAGGTACAATGGTACGGTTGAGACAAACTTGAAAACCGATAGTCGGACCAGCCTGTGACGTGAAATTGGTTGGCCGTTTCTTCAGAAGGAAGAGTTAATATGAGCGGTATTCTACTCCCAGGACAAGACAAAGAGCAGCCGGAAGGCGGCGGACGAATTGAGATCGCCAAGGGCTTCTCAAGCCCCAGGCGGGAACCCACCGACGTGACACCTTATAAGGAAGAAGAGCCGGTTTCCGGGGCCGAATCTCAGACCCCTGAAGCCCCTCAAGGTGAGGCGCCGGTGGCACCTCCCCCAGGTCAAGCGCCTTCAGCAGGACAGCAACCTGAATTCGGCCTTTCCTCCATCCGGCGCTCAGGTACAGTGCCCTAGCTGCGGCACGCCGTTTCAAGTTCCGGTATTCACCATCATTGATTTCGGCGAAAACCCTGAGCTGCGTATGCCGCTGCTGAGTGGCCAGATCAACGTCGCCGCATGCCCCAACTGCAATTCAGGCGGTCCTCTTTCCGCGCCGTTGATGGTCCATGATCCTGAGAACGAATTTCTTGGCGTCTTTGTGCCCCAGGCCGGCGGCATGGATGATATGCAGTCGCAGCGCATCATCGGCGATCTGACCCAGACGCTCATGCGCAAGCTCCCCTCAGAGTCACGCAAGGGCTACATGTTGCAGGCTCAGCAGTTTTTCGACTGGCAGCGATTCACCGAGGTGTTGTGGGGCTTTGAGGGCGTGACGCCCGAGATGTTGCGACGACAGCGTGATCAGTCGGCCTTGCTGCAGAGTTTGGCTAGTCTCGCCAATGACCCCAAGGCGTTAGAGATCGCCATTGAGCGCGACAAGTCATTGATCGACTCAGACATGTTTGCTATGCTTGATCGCATCATTGTCATGTCCGGTGCAACCGGTGAAGACGGTCAGCCTAATCCCCTGTTGGCCCTGCGTGAGGCGCTTCTGGACAATACCGAGGCCGGGGCCGAAGTCCGCGCCCGCGAGGACAAGATCCGCGGGATTCTCTCCGGCATCAGCCAGGAGACCACGCGTGAGGAACTACTTGACGTCTTCTTGACAGCCTGGGACGATGACGACGGCGAACAGGTCGTGCCGACCTTGATCATGGCCGTTGGCCCACTGGTAGACTACGAGTTCCTGATGAGCCTCTCTCAGCGTATCGACGCAAGCGAGAGTGACGAGGAGCGCGAGAAGTTGGAAATGCTGCGCGATCTCGTTCTGGAGATGCAGGCAATTCAGGAAGAGCAGCGGCAAAACCAGCAACCGGATACGCAGCAGGCCCAGGCCGTGCTGCAGGAGGTTCTCCAGGCGACCGACGTCGCTGCCAAGCTCAACGAGCTTTCGCAGTTTGTCGACGAGGGCTTCCTGGGGCTGCTGGCCGCCAACATCCAGAATGCTGAGCAGAGCGGCGCCACCGGCGCGGCCAAACGCCTGCGCGGGGTATACGAGCTGGCGCTCAAAGTGATGCAGGACAACTTGCCGCCTGAGCTGCGACTGGTCAACGATCTGATGACCGCGTCCGACCCGGCGGCGGCGCGTGCGCTGCTCAAGGAGAACCGTGATCTGCTCACGCCCGAGTTTGTAGACTCGATCTCCAGCCTTGAGGCTGACCTGCGCCAGAACGGGCAGGACGATCTGGCAGATCGCATCAAATCGTTGCGCGGTCAGATCTCGCTGATGCTCTAGAAGTGCGATAAACATCCATTGCCGAGTGCTCAGAGGCATGGCTTGGTCAAAAGCCATACCCCTACACTGGCAGACCTGCTGGTCGCACTACTGGGCGACGGAGAGACTGTAACCAATGGCCGAAGACAGACCCGCGCTCTCTGCGGAGATCGTAACCACGGGAACTGAGATTCTGTTAGGCGAGATAGTCGATACCAACGCGACCTGGATCGCCCATCAGTTGCGTGAATCAGGGATCAACCTCTATTACAAGACCACTGTCGGTGATAATCAGGCTCGCGTCCGCGGCGTCATTGAGCTTGGACTCTCACGCGGCAGCATATTGCTGGTCACCGGCGGCCTTGGCCCGACCAAGGATGACATCACGCGTGATGCCATCGCCGACGCGACCGGCTGTCCGCTGGAACTTGATGAAGGCGCACTGGATACACTCAAGGAACGCTTCGCCCGCTTCGGCGCTCAGATGACCGACAATAACCGGCAACAGGCCTATATTCCGGCTGGTGCTACATTGGTGGAAAACCCGGTCGGCACCGCGCCCGGTTTCATCGTCGAGAGTGGAGCCGGCACAGTGATCGCCATGCCCGGCGTGCCCAGCGAAATGAAGCGCATGATGCAGGATACGGTGCTGCCCTATCTGCGCCGCCGCAATGGCAATCAAGGCATTATCCGGCGACGCGTTCTGCGCACCATCGGCATCGGCGAAAGCACTATCGATCATGAGCTGGACGACCTCATGGAGCGCTCCAATCCGACCGTGGGCCTCGCCGCTCACTTGGGGCAGGCTGATGTGCGCGTAACGGCTCAGGCAGAGAGTGATGAAGCCGTAGAAGCGCTGCTTGACGAGATTGAGGCGGAGGTGCGATCCCGCATTGGACGCTACATCTACAGCGCCACAGCCAACGAACCTTTCCCCCAAGTAGTCGCCCGCCTGTTGCAGGACCGAGAGGAAACTGTCACTCTCTTCGAGACTAATACTCAGGGTAGCCTCAGCCAACGCCTTGTCGGCGCCTTGCCGGATTTTTCGCCGGTAATCGAGGTCTGGACTGCTGACGATCTATCGCAGGCGCCTGCTGTTGTTCGGGAGCAATGCACGTTCCTGCTTCAGCCGCCATTCGACGAAACTCGGGCGATGCAGCTGGCTCAGTCCTTGCGAGACGAGACCGGCGCTGCCTATGGCCTGGCTCTCATCGGCACCAGCGGCGATGACGAAGGTGTTTGGGGCAGCGGAGAAGGTGAGACATTGATCGTGTTGGCGGGGCCTGATGATGAAGAGGCCCTGCGCATCAACTATGGCGGTCTTGAACGTGCGACAAGCATTCGTCTGGGCAATTCGGCTTTGACGCTGCTATGGCGTGCGCTTGGGGGTGGGCATTCAGTGGTGGGCAGGAGCAGTAGCTGATGTACGAAGATCTCACTCGCTCCCAGAATGGACCGCTGTCGACCTTGCTTGATCGGGCCAACGATCTCAAGCGACTGCCACGCATGGGCTGGCTGCTGGCCGGCGTTGCCCCGGTGGAATCGGTCGCCGATCACTCGTACGGGGTCGCATTTCTGTCGCTGCTGCTGGCCGACGCCGTCAATGATGCTTGGGCAGACGAGGGCCTGGTCGAGCCGCTTTCTGTTGAGCGCATTTTGCGTCTGGCACTACTGCACGACCTGGCCGAGAGCCTGCTGACGGACCTGCCCAAGCGCAGCAGCGATCTGATCGGTTCAGCGGTCAAACATGCCGCCGAGGACGAGGCCATGGACGGGTTGCTGATGGCATTACCGGGCGGAGACGCTTATCTCGCACTCTGGCAGGAATACGATGCCGCATCGACGCCTGAGGCACGGCTTGTCAAGGATGCCGACAAGCTGGAGATGGTACATCAGGCGCTCTGTTATCAGCAGCGCGGTCAGGCCAATCTGGATGAATTTTGGCAAGGACATTCCTGGCACTATACGATTAGTCGCATGCTCTTCCAGACTTTGTCGGCTAATCGGAAGTAACGTAAACTACCCGTTGCTGTGACGAACTTATCTGAACCTATGAAATTAGAGTCATCATCTTCTAACCGAACAATCTTGCTTCGTCTGCTGCTCTCATCTGTGCTATTGTTGGCCGTCTTGGGCGGTTGCGCCGGCGACTCGTCCTCTGCGGTCGAGATCACAAACCAGAACGTCGACGACAGTCCTGCCGGTGGGGCCACCACATCAGATGGCGGCACCCAGTCTGAGGCAGAGACGCAGTCGGACATAGATGTTGTTTCAGAAGAAGATGCCGAGGCTGTTACCGACGCGGACGGTCTCAATGGGGACGGCACCGGTGCGGACTTGGACGACACTGAAGGCGCAGAGATCGACGCTCCTGTAGATCAGGCCAACGTGTCGACAAGCGCCTCCAATGCCGAACTCGAGATTGAACTCGAACAGCCCTCGACCCCTGATGGAAATCCCCTCGAACAGACAACCAACATTCTTCTTCTCGGCAGCGATCGACGCCCGGATACCCCGAATTGGCGCACCGACGTTCTGATGATCGTGGCCCTGGATCGAGAGAACGGACGTGCCGGCGTCATCTCCATACCCCGCGATGTCTTCATTGAGGAGATTCCCAACCACCAACCAAATCGCGTGAATGTGGTCGACTATTTGGGCGAACTGGACGATCCTGATGGCGGCGGTCCAGCCCTGCTTTCCGGCATCATCGAGCAAAACATGGGGATACCCATCCATCACTACTTGCGCTTTAGCTTCGATTCCTTCCGCGAGGTCGTCGACGCGTTGGACGGTGTGCCCGTAGATATCGATTGCGCGTTCCAGGGCTTCATCGAAGAAGAAGGTGGTTGGCTGGTGTTGGAGCCGGGTCTCCATCGCTTAACCGGCAATCAGGCCATGATCTATGTGCGCGATCGCCAATTGACCGGAGGCGATCTCAGTCGCGCCCGGCGGCAACAGCGCTTCGTTTGGGCTGTGCGCAACCAGATTTTGGACGAGAATCTATTGACTCGCATCCCGGCGCTCTATACGGCGTTCTCCGGGTCGGTCGACACAGACATCGGCCTGGTGACGACGCTACAGTTTGCACGTCTTGCTCTCGCGCTCGATCCTGAGGATCTGCACGGCATGGTTCTTGCACCGCCCCATATGCTGCAAGAAGGCTGGGCAATGGGCATGTCCGTCTTTCTGCCCGACTGGGAATTGATCAGCGAGAACGTACAACTTGTTTTCGACAACCCCCCTTTCATCGACGGCAATACGCCAGAGGATTGTCGATAGGGATCTTCGAAAGGGATCTCGGTAGGGATTGTCATTGGAGCCTGTCGCTAGCAGGCTCTACCCTGTATTGAATGATGGCTCGGCAGGCCGAAGGATATCTGACCGTCGGCACGCACGAAGCCTGTATGTCGTGGAGTGGAGAATAATGGGTCAACCGAAGATCTTGCTGTGGTTGGTTGCTGTTGCCGTGTTGTTGACAGGCTGTCAGTCTTCTTCAAAATCGAGTGGTTTTGCCGCGCCGGGATTGGCTGACGGAGGTTACGTGCTGCACAAGGCGCCGGAAGGCTTGTCCGCGCCCATCAGCCCGCTATCCAGACCGGACGCGACTGTTGCCATGCATCCTGTGCCGCCCGTGGGCACGAACAGCTATCAGCCGCCGATATTGCCGGAATTTGTGCCGAGTCCTGTCGGCGCTGGTTGGGTCAACGTCCAAGGCGTGGCTGCTCCATTTGTCTGGACTGCGCCGGGTCCCTCTTTTGCCTGGAGCGAAACTGAAAACTTTCTAGTGCTCGGCACCGATCGGGTGGGCAGCGGCGGCAGTTGGCGGACCGATACTATCATGGTCGTCGGGATCGATCGAGCGAACAGCCGCGTGGCGGTGTTGAGCATTCCGCGTGATCTCTATGTCGAGATTCCCGGCTACGGCTGGTCTCGCATCAACACGGCAGACTATATTGGCGAAAAGGTGTTGCCCATTGAGGGCGGCGGTCCGGCGTTGGTCTCGCAGATCCTCAATAACACCTTTGGCATTGCCACCGAACACTGGGTACGAATGGAGATGAACGGCTTTAGGTCGGTTGTGGACGCCGTCGGCGGCGTCACCATCCATCTCGATTGCCCCTTTTACGAGCCGATCTTCAATCTGACGACCAATTCGTGGGAGTACTTCACCTTGCCTGCGGGCGATGTCTGGATGGACGGGGAGACGGCCTACTTCTTTGTGCGCCTGCGCTTGAGAGAGAGTGACATCGGTCGTTCCAAGCGACAACGTCAGTTCCTCTGGGCGCTGCGAGACCAGGCGTCAAACACGAATCTGATTCTCCGCGCCCCGGAACTCTACTCAGCCTTCCAGGAGACTTTTTCCACCGATCTCTCGCTGCTCGAACTGATCGATTATGCCCAACTGGCGCTATCGGTCGATGCGGGCAATGTGCGCGCTGCAGGCATCTCGCTGGCTGATCTCCAGAGCTTCACCACGTCGCAGGGCGCTTCCGTATTGCGCATTGCCGATCAAGCGCGCGTCCAGCGCGTGGTCGACGGCATTTGGGACGCGCCTGCAATGGCGGACGCCTACCGACAGGATGCGGCGAACTGCAAGCCAATTCCAATCGGTGCTGCCATAGACAGCGTCCCTGATGAAGTGCGAACCTCTGTTGGGCCGCAGCCGGATGATGCCCCGGCAGAAGGTGAGCAGGCAGAGGCTGGCCAAGCCGAGGGTGAGCAGCCGGTCAATAACTAGACCTGAGACAAACCTCTGGTGTTCTGTATTCAGAAGTCAGGCTCTTGCAGAAAGCCTGACTTCTGCGCCCAAAGGTAGTCAGAAGATACAGTCAGACTTCTTCAGTGGTCGCCAATTCTGGACTCCTCAACCAGGGCATCATGCCGAGCACGGCCAGGATCATCAACCCCAAAAGCATTACATAGAGACCCCAGCCCGCACTCTGCGGACGATTGTAAACCAGGCTGATATCGGGCAGAACGCGTAGGAATCCGATGATAGGAACCGCGGTGGCTGCCAGCGCCATGATCGCCATGGCGGCCCCGGCCGCCTTTTGCGGAAGCAGGGCGAGAAACGGACTCAATGCGACGGCTGCCAGCAGAAAGACGATGGCGAAGAACTGTAGGCGAAACTCCTGGGTCAACATCCGCTGTGGCGTCCATGCCGGGGGTAACAGATTGAGCGCCGCGATGATGGCGACGGCGATCAGAACCGCACGAGTCGCCCAGCCGTAGCGACGTTCTTTTCGAAAGGCTTGCAGACTCAGGGCCAAGCTGACCGCAACCAGCGGCAAATAGAAACCTTCCCGCCAGACCTGGATGCTGCCATCGAGTATCGACGGCAGAAACTTGACGTACTCGCCCATGTCCAACCCGATGACGACAAGGCCGGCGACCGGGTTGCCGATCCACGGACCGAAGTAGCCCACTAGCGCCAGCAACGCGCCAAGTGGTAGCAGCCATTTATAGGTTTCGTCGATCCGATCAAACAGTGATCGCACGCGTAATCACCCTTTCCTAATGAAACTGCCTGTGGAGTGCACTTCTGGCGCTCGCATTCCAGGATTGAGCAGAACAGAATTGGCATGAAGATGGGGGCTTGCGGCCCAATCGCGGAATGCTGGAGCATACGCTATCGTTCCGACCGACGTTTCAGGACCACGCTCTAACGCCGCGCCAACCTCGCCGCCTGCCGTTTTTCGCCTGCCGCAAAATCTTCCCGCGCCTTGTCTGTATCCAGCAACAGCGACGGGACGGCCGTCGGTCGGCGGTCATCATCCAGGGCAACATAGACGAAGTAGGCGCTGTTGGTGTGGGTGACCTCGCCGGTCATCAGGTTCTCGGCTTCGACACGCAGCTGCACCTCGATACTTGTGCGTCCGACCCACGTGATGTGCCCATGGACTGAGACCAGGCGACCGACCATCACAGGCTTGTGAAAGGTAACGCTATCAACAGTCACAGTGACGGCCGGGCGTCGGGCATGGCGGCTGGCGATGATGCCGCCACACTCGTCACACAACTTGAGTATCCACCCTCCGTGGATGTTCCCCAGGCTATTCGAGTGTTCTGGCTGCATATAGAGGGTGAGTGTCGCCTCGGATTCTGCGGCGCTCTTGGCGGGCGCTGTTTCTTGGGTCATCTCTTCTTCCGGTCTACGCTTATTTGTCTGTTGTTGGGGAACATAGCGTTTTTGAACGGTCTCTGCATGCACAACCTGTAGAGGTTCTCGCTGATCAAACTCGATCTCGAGATTCCCTTGAGGTCCTCAAGTAATAATACCGTTTGCCCATTCATGAATCATGATTTCGTAAGGACGGACCCTACGATACACGTTCGTTGACCGGACAATTGGTATTATCGATCTGCGAACCCAACTGGAACACCCATTCACAGTGACATTGCACAAAGCCCTAGCAAGTACACCGTCTAGGATAGCACCGCAGCATAGGCATCCAACAATTGGCCGGCGCTACGCTGCCACGTGAAATCGGCAGCGTGGACAATGCCGTCGGCGCTGAGTTGTGACCGAAGTTTGCCGTCCGTCGCCATCCGGACAAGACCATCGGCAATGCTGTCGAGATCCTCAGCGTTGACATAGAGGGCGCCGGGACCGCCGGCCTCGGTCAGGCAGGAATTGTCTGCCGTCAACACCGGTGTCCCGCAGGCCAACGCTTCAATGATCGGTAACCCAAACCCTTCGTATAGTGATGGGAAGGCGAAAAATTGGGCTGCTGAATAGAGTGAGGGCAGATCTTCATCGGCTATGAAGCCAGGGAAGAGCACATGTTCTTCGAGATGGAGGCGCTGAACTTCTTCGAAGATTGCATCGTACAGCCAACCTTTCTTGCCGCCGATCACCAATCGATGCTTGAGTCCCGCATCGGTGCGAGCCTGGCTAAATGCCTGGATCAGGCGCTCAAAATTCTTGCGCGGTTCCAGCGTGCTCAGGCCGAGGATGAAAGGGCGGTCGCCAATGCCATAGCGGTCACGCACAGCGGAGAGTTTGGCTGAATCGTCGATCGGTCGAAAGTGTTTGTGGTCAACTGCGCCCTGGACAACCGTGAGTTGGTCCAGGGGTACCTGCCACTGTTCATGCAGATCGACGGCTGTGTTCTGACTATCTGCCAGGATATGGTCTGCACGCGCCACGCTGCGCGGCACCACCACATTCAGGTAACGATGCAGGCTAGGCATGGCTGCGTCGGGGTAGAAGTGGAAGGCCAGATCGTGGACGGTCAGTACCTTACGTCGGGCGCGGTTGGGCGCCATCACAAAGTCGGTGGCGTGGAAGAGGTCCAGCGGGCCGCCGGTGAACCATTCAACCGGTAGCAAGGGCATGTTGAGCCGGTGCCAGAGTCGCACCATATTGCGCTCGTCGATTGGCGTTGTGTGGAGCGGAAGCGGCGACGAAGCTCGATCAGCGGCGCTGACTTTGCCGACCACGAAGAGGCGTAGATCGTAGCCGGGGTTGAGATCCACCAACGCCTGTACCTGGCCACGAATGATGCGACCAATTCCCGCGCTCTGGCGGATGGCCGGCGTGTAGTCGATCGCGATCGTTGTCATGGACGTTTTGGGCTACAGCCCGCGATAGGTCCAGAAACGATTGACGAAGAAGTTCCAGAAGAGCACAACGCCGATAGCAAACAGTTTTGCGAAGTTGTAGCTGATTGTGTAGGCCAGTTCCGGATTGGCGATCCATTCATTCCAGTAGGGAAGCAGAAGGCCATTAATACCCAGAAAGACTGTCTGGTTGATGGCAAGGCCGATGATGCTGACGATGGTGAACTGGAGTAGCTGGTTGCGCGCCTTGCGCCCACGGCTCTCTGGAAAGGTCCAAATCCGATTCAGTATGAAATTCTGAATCACTGCCGCGGTGAAGCTAAATAGATTGGCAATCGCCAGTGGAAAACCGAAGACTTGAATCAGGATATTTAATACAGCAAAATCAGTGACCGACCCCGCTGCACCGACCGTGGCGAACTTAAGAAATCGCCTGATCTCTTTCTGGTTGGTATCGGTCATGGTCTGAACTTCTGAAATACTCAAAGAATGACTCCTACTTGCCGGTCAATGCTCGGCCTGCCGATGCAGTGACTTGTCCACAAAAAATGAAATCATATGAAGGGCGCAGAATCTGGTTCTCTTCGTCTCCCTTCCTGGTTCGGCGTTTCCGAAACACCCTACCTGCCCCGGTGCTTTGTCTCCACCGCACTCAGACATCCGATCCAAAGAGCCAACTGAACGTACATGCCCTGGACGAACAAGTTGTCGAAAAAATTATGCACGCTCAGGTGGATGATCACGCCCAGGATACCCAATGCCAGCGCACCGGTCCACGAACCTGTTGCTGCACGGCGTATCTGATTGATTACCCAGATCGTCAGCCCGGTCCAGAGCAACAAGTAGGCCGTGAAGCCAACCATGCCGGTCTCGCCCAGGACATTCAGGTAGATGTTGTGGGCGTGACCGAGCGCCTCTTCCCACTTCGGCAGACGAACGGTGGGATAGACCGCTTCGTAATTGCCGGGGCCTACGCCGAACAAGGGCGCCTGTTCCCACATGCGCAACGCCGCTACCCAGTGGGCCACCCGTTCTACCACCGAGAAATTCTCATCGGTCACAGGCTGGTCCAGCACATTCCCGAGGCCGACATAAGCGGGCAGATCTGCAACACGCTCCGCGATCGGAGCCGGCAATGTGACTGTGGAAAAGCTGCCCAACAACACCGCGGCCAGGATGACCACAGCCAATGCAACTGAAAGCGCGAACGTGCGGCGGCTGCGAAAGACGACCACGGCTCCAACGCCGGCAAGCGCCCCGATCCACCCACCCCGGCTCCAACTCGCCAGCAGACCTGCGCCGATTAAAAGGGCAGCGCTTGAGTAGAATATCGCCAGCGCGGCGTTTGCCCGCCAGTCCCGGGTCTGGACCCGATCCCACCGACTGTTGTCGCCGGCGCCTTTTTGGAAGCGCTCGCGCCGGTCGAAGATGTTCCCCCAACTCCAGAGCGTTAGACTGACAGCCACAGGCAAGCAGAGGCCAAGATAGCCTGCATATGGATTCGGCTGCAAGAAACTGCCGCTGGCTCGCATGTAGCCGCCGAGAATGATGAACCATTCCGGGCCGATGCGGTTGACGAATTGATAGAGTCCCAGCAGAGCCTGACCCATGCCGCCGATCAGCAGAGCTGCCGCCAGCCATTGTGCCCGCACCCGCGGAACCATGCTCGGGATCAGTACCACCACAGCGGCAAATTCAACCCATTTTACCACTTCCTTGGCGGCTTCCACCAACTCGGTGGCGTTAAGCGTGGAGAGAAGTAGCGAGAGAATGTAGATGGCGGCGAGCGAGAGAGCAGCAGACCATTGAATCGCGAGGCGTCGACGGCGAACGCCGTCAGCAAACCAGAGCGCAATCGCAAGGCCGACCAGAAGATCGGTAGCGCTCAACGGCCCGATCTTGATTGCTCCGGCCATCGGCAGAACCGCGGCAAGGCCAAGCCAGATCAGCCATGGCCAGCGGATCAGCAAGGCGGCTCCCGCCACTGTGCCAACCGCCAGCAGAACCTGATTGACAGGCAGCACGGCCATGGCCCACGCCAGTAGCGTCAGCAGAGCAAGAGTTAGGATGGCATTTAAGGGCTGTTGTCGCAGTTGAGTCGTCACAATAGAAGCATGGTAGGCGGCAAGGCCTGCCTTGTCAATTTCAGAGCCTGATTTGCCAGACAACGGTGTGAGCGTGGGACTGTTCAGACGGGTGCCAGAAGCAAAGGCTAGCGCCGGCTGAGCTTGTCGAAGCCATAGCGGGTCTTGCCAAGTTTGGCCTTCCATACTTCGTCAGGCTCAAGGTAGGCCAAGCGGCCTAATGTGAGCGAAACAAAACAGTCCCAGCATTTATGCTGGGACTGTTTCAGTGGCGGAGGGGGAGGGATTTGAACCCTCGAGGGCGTGAACCCTATGCGTTTTCGAGACGCACGCACTCGGCCAGACTATGCGACCCCTCCAAGAACCCAAGAAAAACGCCGCTTGGGAACCAGTATTTAACTGTCCTTCGATAGTAGCACAGCCGACTCAGTTCGACAATTTAGACCAGGTATTGCCGCATTGAGATCGGTCCGAAACCCTCGGTTCAGCGATTCGATCTTTGGGCCAAAATGAGACGATTCTCTGCTGAACCAAAGACGTTATGAAGACATGATTTTTGTAGGTCCGACTTGCAGTCGGACTCCTTCGGTAACCTCTGGATCCGTCTGGCACGCGTACCTTGTCACACTGCAAGCGTGACCTACATAGGTGAGGATCCCGTTGTGCTTTCAGTTTAGCAGCCGGATTCCATCCATTGCAGGCCGGGCAACCGTGATGGCCCTCAGTCGTCCTCACCAACTTGTTGCTTGAGCCATGCCTCAATGAACATGTCAATATCGCCATCGAGTACGGCCGCAGTGTTGCCGGTTTCGATATCGGTACGCAAATCCTTGACCATCTGATAGGGATGCAGCACATAGTTTCGGATCTGTGAGCCGAAATCGGCGTGAACATTCTCACCCTTAAGCCGCGCCTTCTCTGCATCAAGCCGTTCCTGCTCCAGGTCGTAGAGCCTGCCACGCAACACACGCATGGCCAGCGCCTTGTTCTGGGTCTGACTGCGTTCGTTCTGACAGGTGACGACGAGGCCGGATGGCAGATGGCGAATGCGTACGGCTGTGGCGTTCTTCTGCACGCTCTGTCCGCCGGCGCCGCCGCTCAGGTAGACCTCAATCTCGATATCATTGGGATCTATCTCGATCTCGATCTCATCGTCGAGTACCGGGATGATTTCCACCTTGGCGAAGCTGGTGTGGCGGCGACTGTTGGAATCGTAGGGGCTGAGGCGCACCAGCCGATGCGTGCCCTTCTCCGCTTTGAGATAGCCGTAGGCAAAGGGGCCGTCGACCTCGACGGTGACGCTCTTGATGCCCGCTTCTTCACCTTCGCTCATGTCGGTGATGATGGTCTTGAAGCCCCGTTTTTCGGACCAGCGCAGGTACATGCGCAGCAACATCTGCGCCCAATCCTGTGCCTCGGTGCCGCCGGCCCCAGCGTGGATGCTGAAGATGGCAGCGCCCTGGTCGTGGGGACCATTCAATGCTAGTGCAAACTCACGTCGTTCGAACTCTTGCTCCAGTGCGCCGGCTTCTTGCTCCAACTCGGCCAGCATGTCGGGATCGTCCTCGACCATCTCGCATAGCTCAACAGCATCATAGGCGCGCCGGTGTAGCCCGTCCCACACCTCGACGATGTCGCGCAGGGCGCTTAGCTCCTGCATTTTCTTCTGCGCAAGCTGCTGGTCATCCCAGAAGCCGGTTTCGCCGATCTCTGCTTCTAGCTCGCCGATCCGTTCGGCCTTTTGTGGGACGTCAAAGCCGCCCCCTGATCGCGTCAACCCGCTCAACAAGCTGAGCGAGGCGCGATTCGAGTTCTGTCATGGTGTGTACTCCGTGTGAATGGTGATTGGGGAATGGTGATTGGGGAATCGGCTGGAGGGTCAAGCCCCCAATCCCCAATCCCCAATCGCCAGATCCCTAATCCCCTAATAGCCCCTCGACAAATGCAACCGGATCGAAGAGCGCAAAATCGTCCAGCTTCTCGCCTGTGCCGACGAAACGGACCGGGACGCCCAGTTGCTTCTTGATGCTCAGCACAGCGCCGCCCTTGCTGGTGCCGTCCAGCTTGGTAAGAACGATACCGGTCACGCCGGACGACTCTCTGAAGGCTACAGCCTGGGAGATTGCGTTCTGGCCGGTCGATGCATCCAACACGAGCAGCACCTCGTGGGGCGCTCGGTGGACCTGCTTGGCGGCCACCCGCCGGATTTTCTCAAGCTCCTGCATCAGATTGAACTTGGTCTGCAGACGACCGGCTGTATCGACCAGCAGTAGGTCGGCCCCGCGGCTCTCCTGGGAGGCGCGAATCGCGTCAAAGACTACTGCGCCGGGATCTGAGTTGGGAGCCTGGGCAATCACTTCCACATCGGCCCGCTCGCCCCACACCTTCAACTGGTCGATGGCCGCGGCCCGGAACGTATCTGCCGCGGCCAGGACGACCTTTCGTCCGCGCTCCCTGTACCAATTGGCCATCTTGCCGATGGTGGTCGTCTTCCCGGAACCGTTGACGCCCACCAAGAAAACAACTGTCAGAAGGCGAGACTCATCGATCTGCAGCGGCTCATCGGACTCCAGCAGGCGCACCATCTCTTCTTTCAGGACGAGGTAGGCGTCCTTGGTCGACTTGATGCCCTCGCGTTCGACCCGCCCGCGTGTGGCCTCGACCAGATCCATCGTCACGTCCATGCCCAGATCGCCCATGATCAGCGTCTCTTCGAGTTCTTCCCAGAGTTCTTCAGTAATCTCGTTCTCTTGGAAGATGGTCCCGATGCGGCCAAAAATGCCTGAGCGCGTCTTCTGCAAACTCTGTTCGAGTTTGACATCGTCTTCACTCTTTTCTTCTTCTTTGCCGAACATTCGTCGTAGCAACGGTCGGACTCCTTCCAGTCGACTACAAAGATCGGACGCGGGACATGCCCGCGCCCATGGATCAGTATTGGCAGTATACCATGCTGCGATTGGTCGATCCAAAGACCCATCGTCAATGGCGTACGACAGGTTGGGAGCCGCCCGCTATCCCAACTTTTCCACCAGCAGCTCCTGCACCAGCTTGGCATTGGCCTTGCCGCCGGTGGCGCGCATGACCTGCCCGGTGAAGAAGCCGAGCAGACCGGTTTTGCCGGCCCGATATTCTTCGACTTTGCCGGCGTTGTCGGCCATCACCTGATCGACGACGGGGGCCAGTGCATCCGCGTCGGAGATCTGGCGTAGGCCCTTCTCGTCAACGATGGCAGCGGGTGAGGCTCCGCTAGCAGCCATCTCCGCCAGTACCTCCGAGCCGATGCCGCTGGAGATGACTTTGTCGTCGACCAGGGCGACCAACTCGCCCAACTGGGCGGCTGATAAACGCAGGCTCTCCAGCGATTCTTCGCCGGTCATCGGGATGACTTCGTTGATGATCCAGTTGGCCACCGACTTGGGGCTGCCATGCGCCCCCAGCGCCGCTTCGTAATAGTCAGCGGTCGCGAGGTCGGCAGTCAACATGTCGGCGTCGCCCTCGGTCAGCCCGAGTTCGTTCTGGAATCGCTCATAGCGTGCTGCAAGAGCCGGATTGGCGTCGCGGATGGCCTGGCGCTCTTCTGAGATCGAGCCGACAACAACCGGTTCGTCAACCACGCTGGCGGCGGTTGGCTGTTCGCCTGTTTTTCTTCCGAACCCGGCGGTTTCCAGGAATCGCGCAGCGCCACGATGCGGTTGAAGACCATGGCATCGGGCTGTGAGTCGACGGTGTCGACGATGAAATAGCCCTGGCGCTCGAACTGGAATCGATCGCCCAGGCGCTGCCTCGGCCAGGCTTGGCTCAACCTTCGCCTCGGCAATGATTTCGATTGAGTCGGCGTTGATGTAGTCCTTAAACGTCTCACCTTCCTCGACGTCCTGTGGATTGGCCTTGGTGTAGAGCCGTTCGTAGAGACGAACCTCGGCAGTGATCGCATGTTCCTCTGAGACCCACTGGATGGTCCCCTTGACCCGCCGCTGTTGGGCATTGCCGCCGCTGCCGGTTTCGGGATCATAGGTACAGCGCAGTTCGATAATCTCGCCTGCCTCGTCCTTGACGACTTCCTCGCACTTGATAATGTAGGCGTGACGAAGGCGTACTTCACCGCCCGGCGCCAATCGCCGGAAGTCGCTACGCGGCGTCTCCATGAAGTCGCCCCGTTCAATATAGAGCTCGCTGGTGAAGGGAACCGGGCGACTGCCCTCTTTGGGCACGTCGTAGGGCCAGTAGGAGGCACCAAGCCACTCGGTCTCATCTGCGGGATAGTTGGTGATGACCACCTTGAGCGGATCCAGCACGGCAAGCACGCGTGGGGCACGATGGTTGAGATCGTCACGCACAAAGTGCTCCAACAGTTCGAACTCGATCCGGCTTTCGACTTTTGCCACACCGACGCTGTCAACCAAGCGCGCGGATGGCCTCGGGCGTGTAGCCACGTCGCCGTACGCCGGCAAGCGTGGGCATGCGCGGGTCATCCCAGCCACTGACAAAGCCCTCGTCGACCAGTTGAATCAGCCGCCGCTTGCTCATGACCGTGTAGTCGAAGATCAACTTAGCAAACTCGTATTGATGGGGCGGTGGGTCGATGCCAAGGCTCTCCAGATACCAGTCGTACAGTTCGCGGTTGTTGACAAATTCGAGCGTGCAGATCGAGTGGGTGATGCCCTCGATTGCGTCAGACTGGCCATGGGCCCAGTCGTAGAACGGGTAGATGCACCAGTCATTGCCGGTTCGATAGTGTTCGGCATGGCGGATGCGATACATGAGCGGGTCGCGCATCTTCATGTTGGGATGCGGTCATGTCGATCTTGGCGCGAAGAACCCTGGCGCCATTTGGGAATTCGCCATTCTTCATGCGCTCGAAGAGGTCTAGGTTCTCTTCGGCCGATCGGTTGCGATAAGGGCTCTCTTTGCCAGGCTCAGTCACCGTACCCCGGTACTCACGAATCTCGTCTTCGGTCAGATCGTCGACATAGGCCTTGCCATCTTTGATCAACTGAACGGCCCAGTCATAGAGCTGCTCAAAATAATCGGACGCGTAGAAAAGGTTCTCGCCCCAATCGAAGCCGAGCCAGCGGATGTCGGCCATGATGGACTCGACATAACGCATGTCCTCGGTCTCGGGATCGGTGTCGTCGAAGCGCAGATGGCACTGGCCGCCGTACTCGGCCGCCGCACCGAAATTCAAGCAGATCGACTTGGCGTGGCCAAGGTGGAGCCAGCCGTTTGGTTCGGGCGGGAAACGTGTCGCCACCCGCTTTCCATAGGTGCCCTCAGCCAGATCTTTCTCGATCTGGGTGCGAATGAAGTCCAGATTTCCCCTGCGTTCGTTGCTCATGGATGGGTTCCCCTGCGGGTGGTGTCGAAGACCAATTCTCCAGCCAATCATACCGGTGAAAAGAGGCCCTTCCAAATATTGGTGCGGCTGATTGCGGACGTCTTGATCGACTATCGCTTTGTGCTGCTCGGCTGGGCTTGGCTGGGGGGAATGGCATCCCTCCATACAGGAGACGAAAGCCTGTCATGTGGGACGGATTGTCAATTTGGTCTGGGCGAGCGGAGCACTTCAAGGCCCTGCCAGGATCAGGCGTTTGCTCGGCTGCCGATGTGGTCGATCTGTTTGGCTGACAACCGTTTGGCTTGGCAGGCTTGGCGGGGTGGAATGCCATTCCGCCCTACAGGAAACGGTTGCCTGCCATGGAGGATGGATTCTCAATCCGTCCGGACGAGCAGAGTACTTCAGGGCCCTGCCAGGATCAGGCGATTGTGCGGCTGTCGATGTGGTCGATCTTTTTTGGCTGACAGTCGTATGCTTGGCAGGCTTGGCTGGGCGGAATGCCATTCCGCCCTACATGAAACGGTTGCCTGTCATGTAGGATGGATTCTCAATCCGTCTGGCCGAGCAGAGCACTTCAGGGCCCTGCCAGGATCAGGCGATTGTGCGGCTGTCGATGTGGTCGATCTTTTTTGGCTGACGGTCGTATGCTTGGCAGGCTTGGCTGGGCGGAATGCCATTCCGCCCTACGAGTAACGGTTGCCTGTCATGTAGGATGGATTGTCAATCCGTCTGGCCGAGCATTGCCTTGCAGTTGCCGAGGCGAACGCCTCTATGCCACTTAGACAGGCGACGCCATTTGCAGTACCATGAACCGGAATGGATGATCGCTCAGGCGGCCGATCCGCCACCAATTCCAATTCTAAACCAAAGAGGATCCATGAACGCCCAATTTACCCAGAAACTCGAAGATCGCCTCCTTCGTTACGTCCAGATCGACACCGAGAGTGACGAGACATCACCAACCACGCCCAGCACGGCCAAGCAGTATGATCTGCTCAATCCGCTGGTCGACGAACTGAAGGAGATCGGCGCACAGGATGTCAGACTGACCGACTACGGCGCGGTGATTGCAACCGTGCCCGCAAGCGTTGACGGTATCAACATTCCCGCCGTTGCCTTCCTCGGCCATGTCGACACCGCGCCTGCTTTCAGCGGAGCCAATGTCAAGCCCGTTGTCCATCGCAACTGGGATGGCTCGCCCATCGTTCTGCCTGACGATCCCAACCAAGTGCTTTCGCCGGAGACGATTCCCGCGCTCGATGGCAAGGCCGGCGAGGATATCATCACGGCCAGCGGCACGACTCTGCTGGGGGCCGATGATAAGGCAGGCGTTGCCATTGTCATGACCATGGCCGAGCACCTGATCGCCAATCCGGACATACCCCATGGCGAAATCCGCATCTGTTTCACGCCCGACGAAGAGATCGGCCGCGGCGTCCATCCGGACTTGCCCGCCGACTTGGAAGTCGATTTTGCCTACACGCTGGATGGCGGCGATGTGGGCGAGGTAGTCTACGAGACCTTCTCGGCCGACAAGGCAGAGGTCAAGATCAGCGGCGTCTCCATCCACACCGGCACAGCCAAGGATCAGCTGGTCAATGCCCTCCATCTGGCCGCCAAGATTGTCGATACGCTGCCCCAGGCGGTGCGCACGCCCGAGACGACCGACGGCCGTGAGGGCTTCATCCATGTCTACAAGATGAGCGGCAGCGCGGCCGAGGCCGAGCTGCACTTCATCCTGCGCGACTTTGAACTGGATGGCTTGAAGGCCCACGGCGAGCTGGTCTGTCAGGTGGCTGAAACTGTGGCTGCTACCGAACCGCGTGCCACCATCACCTGCACCATCTCGCCCCAATACCGAAACATGCGTTATTGGCTTGAAGACGACATGCGTCCGGTCGAGTTAGCCAATCAGGCCTGCCGGCAGATGGGCATCGAGCCCTTCTCAGAGCCCATCCGCGGCGGCACCGACGGCTCGCGCCTGACCGAGTTGGGCGTATTGACGCCCAACCTGTTTACCGGCATGCATGATCTGCATGGGCCAAAAGAATGGATCAGCATCCAGGACATGGTCATCGCCACAGAGTTCTGCGTGCGCCTTGCCGAGCTCTGGGGTCATGAAACGAACTAAAAACGGGCGCGGATGCACGCAGATAAAGAGAGCTTTTCCTCTGTGTCCTCTGTGACTCCTCCGTGCCTCCGTGGTGAAAGTTTTTAACGATGCAATCACAGAAGAATCGCACAAGACTCGTACTGCTTGGGACTGGAACACCTAATGCTGAACCAGATCGGGCGGGAAGTTCGCTGGCCGTCATCGCAGGGGGAAAACCCTACTTGGTCGACTTGGGGCCGGGTGTCGTTCGGCGGACCCAGGCAGCCTGTGAAGCGGGCATCGAGGTACTGGCGCCATCCAACTTGGGACATGCATTTCTAACCCATCTGCACTCGGATCACACGGCGGGCTACGCTGATTTGATCCTGACGCCGTGGACGCTGGGACGGGAAGACGTGCTGCAAGTCTATGGGCCGACCGGCACGCGGGCAATGACGGAGCATCTGCTCCAAGCCTACGCAGCTGACATCCATGAGCGACTCTATGGTCGGGAGCCGGCCAACCCAACCGGATTCAATGTGGATGTGCATGAGTTCTCAGTCGATGCAGGCCCATCGGTCGAGATCTACCGTGACGACAACGTAACAGTCTCGGCCTTCCGGGTCAGCCATGGCACATGGCCTGCATATGGTTTCCGCTTCGTCACGGACGACCGCACCATCGTCATCTCCGGCGATACTCGGCCGACGAAGCACCTGCCCGGTCTCTATGCCGGGTGCGACGTGCTTGTCCACGAAGTCTATTCGGTCGCCGGTTTCGCCGGGCGACCGCCTGAATGGCAGGCTTATCACAGTAGCGTGCATACGTCGGCTGCAGAGTTGGCTGCCATCGCCAGCGAGGTCCAGCCTGAGCTGTTGGTGCTGGTGCACCAGCTATATTGGGGCGTGAGCGATGATGAGTTGCTCGCCGAAATCCGTGTGGGATACAGCGGAGAGGTCGTATCAGGCAGGGATCTGGATGTGTTTTGACCTAGTTCGCAGATGGTGCGGTTGCAAACCGAACCTACGATTGTTGCGAGGCGTTTTGTGTACCGCCGAAAGTCGCAACCAGTCATACAGTCACAAAATTGATCAAAAAGGAATTCGAATGAACGGCGCCAAATATCTGTTAGAAACGGCTGTTGCAGCCGGAGTCGATGTCTGTTTCGCCAACCCGGGCACGACTGAAATGGCTGTCGTCAACGCCATGGATGAAGTGCCTGACATGCGTGGTGTGCTCTGCCTCTTTGAGGGCATCTGCACGGGCGCGGCCGACGGCTACGCCCGCATGGCGGGCAAGCCTGCGTTGACGCTGGTTCACCTGGGCCCTGGCTTTGCCAACGGTGTGGCCAATTTGCACAACGCCCGGCGAGCACGCACGCCGTTGGTCAACATCATCGGCGACCATGCCTCCTGGCATCTGGATGCCGATGCGCCTCTTAACATGGACATCAAGTCGCTGGCCGGGACGGTCTCTGGCTGGCAACGAAAGATCGTCGGACCGGATGCAGCGGGCCAGGCCATGGCCGACGCCATTGCAGCTGCCATGCAAGGACAGATCGCGACCCTGGCCTTTCCAGACGATTTCCAGCGCGCGCCGGCAACGGGTGCTCCAGTTGATGCGCCGGCCCACACGTTCGCCAATGTTGACGGTGATGGCGTTGATGCTGCGGCGCGTCTGCTCACGAGCGGCAAACGTGTGGCTCTGCTGCTAGGCGGTCGCACGTTGCTGGCCGAGGGTCTGGCCCAGGTCGAACGTATTCAAGCCGGGCGTGGCTGTGATCTCTTTGCCGAGAGCTTCGCCGGTCGCGCAGACCGGGGTGTGGGTCTGCCCATCGTGCCGCGCGTTCCCTATCTGCCCAAGGATGCGCTGGCCGCACTTGGCAAATACGATGCCTTCGTCTTCGTGGACGCTCGCAAGCCCGTGGCCTTTTTTGGCTGGCCGGGAGAACCGAGCCACTTCGTCCGCGACGATCAGAAGGTCGTTTCCATCGGCGCAGAGAATCAAGATGCCGTTGCAGTGCTGTCTGCACTGGCTGACGCACTCGATGCGCCGGCGTCTGTGTCGGCCACCAACGGCCGACTTGAACGCCCCACTGTGCCTAGCGGTTTGTTGACTGCTAAAACCGTTGGCGCCACATTGGCCGCCATGCAGCCCGAACATGCCATCACCGTCAACGAGAGTATTACCGCCGGCGGTCCCTACCAGGACTATGCCGGCAGCGTACCGCCTCACACCCACTTGGGGATCACCGGCGGGGCCATTGGTCAAGGCATCCCCACGGCTGTCGGTGCGGCTGTCGCCTGTCCGGATAGGCCCGTCATCGGCTTCCAGGCCGATGGCAGTGGCATGTACACACTGCAAGGCTTGTGGACCCAGGCGCGTGAGGGACTCAACGTCACCACGTTGCTCTGCTCCAATCAACGCTACAAGATCTTGCAGGGCGAGGCGGCCCGATCCGGCATCACGGACCCCGGCCCGATGACTCGTTCGCTCACCGATCTGGCCGATCCGACGATTGGCTGGGCCTCCATCGCACAGGGCATGGGCGTGCCGTCGGTGACCGTGGAGCGGGCCGAAGATCTGGCCAAGGCGATGGAGCAAGGGCTGGCCGAGCCGGGACCCTTCTTCATCGAAATGTTGATGGCGGATTGATCGGTGGCGGCATGTGAGCACGAAGGGTCTTTTTTGGGCGTATTGCGTAATTCGTACTGCGTAAGGCTTGTTTTGAGGCGGCGATTCCGTCGTCTACCCCTTACATATTACGCAGCACGCAGCACGCGGCACGCAGCACTTGCCCTTTCCATACCAAGCAGCAGTCTATGGAGTTAACTATGACAGTCATCAAACCTGGCCACTATCGCCATTTCAAGGGCAAAGACTACCAAGTGATCGGCGTGGCGCTTCACAGCGAGACGGAAGAGGAGATGGTCGTATATCGCACGCTCTACGGCGACTTTTCTCTGTGGGTGCGACCGGCGGCCATGTTTGAGGAATTGACTATTGTTGACGATACAGAGGTTCCCCGCTTCGCCTATGTAGGATCTGAACGGCCTGTGCGCTTGCTTGCGGTTGATGCACAGGAGCGAGCGCGTCTATTCATCGAAACGCACGGGCGAGCGCTTGAGCGCTCGCTTCTTTCCTACCATTTCGATCATGGAGCCGCTGAGGCCGTACTGGCTGAACTGGGGCGCTACCAGAACGATGACGGCGGGTTTGGTCACGGCATCGAGCCGGACTTGCAGACGCCGGACTCCTCGGTGCTGGGCACGACGGTGGCGCTCCAGACCATGCGCGCACTGCATGTTCGAGAGCAGCACCCATTGGTACGCGGAGCCATGCGCTATCTCGCCGACACGTATGATGCCGAGCATCGCTACTGGCCATTCATCCCGCCAACGGTCGACAATGCACCCCATGCTCCCTGGTGGAATCCGGAAGGGCGCGTGGGAAACTATGACGACCAGATGGCAAACCCGAGAGCCGAGGTAATCGGATATCTCTTTGCATATCCGTTGACCAGCACCCAAGACCAGCGCAGCATGCTCCTTCAGGAGGCACTGGCCTGGCTGAAGGATAATGGCGAAAAAATCGAAATGCATGAATATCTCTGCTACCGGCGGCTGGCGGCAGCGTCCGGCCTGCCCGAAGCGGCATACACTGAATTGCAGGAACGGCTAGAAGAGATTGCGACCGGGCTCGTTTCGACTGAGCCTTCCACCTGGTCCGGTTATGGCCTACGTCCGCTTGATGTTGTCAACGGACCCGATTCGCCGCTTGCGGCACGCTTCCGAGAAGCCATCGGCTACAACCTGGACTACGTCATCGAGAATCAGAATGCCGACGGCTCCTGGCGGCCCACCTGGACATGGGGCGACGTCTATCCCGATGCCTGGGTCGAAGCAGAGCGCCAGTGGAGCGGCGTGATCACGTTGGGGCAGTTGCTGAAGCTGCGGTCGTTTGGCCGCTTCGAGGAGAAGTGACAGGGTGAGGGGGTGAGGGGGTGATAAAGCGAGAGTCCTTTTTTTTCACCCCCTCACCCCCTCACCTTTCATTTCGAAGAGACTTTGTATCGATTCAAATAGAGACTTTGTAGAGAGGTCATAGACCGATGTCAATCAACGCCTTTGACGATATGAATCAAGTCGCATCAGTTCTGCGGTCGACGCCGGACCTGCTGCGTGCTCAGCTGTTGCCGATTGCCCCGTCCGTGCTTCGCTGGCGGCCGGCGGCGGAGGAATGGTGTGTCAACGAAGTGATCGGCCATCTGATCGAGACCGACATGGATGCGTTCTTGCGCCGTTGCAGGACGATGATCGAGCAGGACTACCCCACGTTGGGCGGCATGGACATCCACGGTCTGGTTGCGTCGCGCAAGGACAGCGAACGCAATGTCGCCGATCTGCTCGATGTGCTGGCCGAGCAACGCATCGGCATCTGCGACTGGGTGGCTCAACTGACGCCCGATGATCTCGCGCGCAACGGCGCCTATGCGCGTTTGGGCGAATTGAGCGTGCGCGATCTGGTCTACGAGTGGCCCTATCACGATGCCAATCATATCAAGCAAATCCAGGATCTGATCCAGGATCAGCTCTTGCCCCAAATGGGTGAGGGGATGCGCAAGGCCGTGGCGGGTTGAGGGCCTGGTGAAAAAGCTCACCACAGAGGCACGGAGGAGGCACGGAGATCACGGAGGGAATTGATTTCTGCTCTTCTTTTTTCTTTGTGACCCTCCGTGCCTCTGTGGCGAAAATGGCATTGTTGCAACAGAAGCACTGATGTTTGACCATCAAATGAAAGGAGATGCACAATGGATTACGCGAAGATATTTCGTCGTGCGTTGGATATACTGATTGCTCACAAGTATCTGTTCTTCTTGGGTGTGCTTGCTGCATTCAATGGGTCGGGAACCTATAATTTCAGTGGTTCTTCGGGCGGTTCCGGCGGTAGCTCAGGAAGTGGTTCAGAAGACGCTCTCCTAACTGCCCCGCCTGAGTCGCTGGAAGAAGGCTTTGAGGCAATTGCCCCCTTCTTTGATAACATGGACTGGCTCTTGGGCCTTTCAGTCGTGTTTATCATCGGACTGGTTTTCTTTGCCGTTGTGATCGGGCTCGTGCTGTGGTCAATTGGCGCCGTAGCGCAGGGAGGCCTGATTGCGGGCGTTGTCAACGCTGAAGAGGACGAAGAGGACGCGACAACGTTTGGGCAAGCATGGGCCGCAGGCTGGGCCAAGGGTTGGCGCTTGATCGGGATCAGCCTGTTGCCGCTGCTGCCTATGCTGCTCTTTGTCGGCATGTCGGCGCTCATTCTTGCCTTCACCGTCGGTTTCTCGGCACTGTCGGCCGAGAGTGTTTTCGCCGTGCTCGGCACTAGCTTCGTCGTTGCGCTCATGTGTCTGTTCTGTCTGCTGACGCCGCTGTGGATTCTGTTTGACGTGATGCGAATCTTCGCCATGCGTGCGTGCATGCTTGACGACACCGGCGTCTTTGCTTCGTACAGACGCGGCTGGCAGGTGGTCAGCGCCAACCTCGGCTCTGCATTGATTCTGCTGCTCATTCGTTTTGGCTTTGCCATCGCTTTGGCCATCGTGTTGTTCTTGCCGACCGCGGTGATGGCCGTCTGCTGCCTCCTGTGGCCGTTGCTGCTGCTGATCAACGGCTCCATCACGGCCTACTTCTCGGCTGTCTGGACGCTGGCCTGGCGCGAGTGGACCGGCAGTGGGGGATCTGCGGACGAGGAAGCTGTGATTGTGGCGGCCGCCTAGACGGAACTGACAAGGTGAGGGAGTGACAGGATGAAAAATTACATCTCACGCTGTCGCCCACTCACCCACTCATGCCTTCAGAAAAAGGACAACCAACAACATGAAATACGGCGCCCATTGCTATCTTTTCACTGAACGATGGCAGGACGACCAAATACATCTGCTCGACGAGGCCAAGGAGCTTGGCTTGAGCATGTTTGAGCTTTCTGTTGGCGATGACGTGGTCTTTGATCCGGCGCAGACGCGCGCTCGGGCTGAAGCGGTCGGCATCGAATTGGCCATTGGACCCGGTGGGATGTGGCCCATGGCCTGTGACCTCTCGGCCGATGAGCCGTCACATCGGGTCAAGGGGCTAACCTGGCACAAACGGCAAGTTGATCTGGCGGCTGAATTGGGCGCGGTCGCCTATGCGGGCGCGCTCTATGCGCATCCGGGCGTGGTACAGCGACGCGTGCCGCCGGCCGATGAGTATCGTTGGACGGCTGAGGGACTGCACGCCTTGGCCGACTACGCAGCTCAACGCGATGTGATCATTGCGCTGGAGCCCATGAGCCACTTTCGCACGCACATGGTCAACACGCCCGAACAGATGATGACATTGATCGATCTGGCCAACCATGCGAATCTGTCGGTGCTCTTCGACACCTACCACGTGGCCACCGAGATCCGGGACTATGGCGAGGCGATACGGACTGTCGCCCCGCGCCTCTGGTGCGTCCACGCCTGTGAAAACGATCGCGGCGCACCCGGCGACGGCATCATTCCCTGGGATGACATCTTCCAAGCATTGGCCGAGACTGGTTTCGACGGGTACATGACGCTGGAGACCTACAACAGCGGCATCGGCGACTTCGCCTTCCGGCGCGGCATGTTCCACAATGTCTGCCCGGATGGGCCGGCGTTTGTGAGCCAGAGCCTGCAATTTTTGTCGGGCATGGCCGAAAGCTACTACGGGCAACCATGAAGCAACCATTGACCGATGGTCTTGATTTTCTGGCCGACAACGGACTCAACCTAGCTGCAATTCTGCCCGTCGACGATCTGCCCTCGGGAATGATCGATCAGTTGGCCGAATACGAGATCGATGTGAACGCCTATCGTCGACTGGTCTTGCTGGGCCATGGGGGACGACGCTTCTGGGAAGCCTATGCTGCATCGGGTGTCACAGGGGATCATCCCATCGATCACTTCAGCGCCGGGCTGGCGACCAGATTGATTGCCGACTATCTGCCCGACGCGCCATGGCAGATGCTCTTCCCCGGCCCGCTGCCCCTGGATCTACAAGGCCTTGGGCAGTTGGCGGGATGGAGCCATCCTTCGCCATTGGGCACCGGCATCAACCCCGAATTCGGACTCTGGTTTGCCTATCGAGCCGCCTTTCTCACCGATGCGGAGCTGCCGGTGCTGCGCCGGGAGCCGGGTGAATCCCCCTGTACTGCCTGCTCGACCCGGGATTGTATAGGTGGCTGTCCCAGCCAGGCAACCGGCTATCCAGATCAGTTTGACGTTTTCACCTGCGCTACCTTTCGGGCAGGGCCGGCATCGCCTTGTATTGAACGCTGCCTGGCCCGTCTGGCCTGTCCGTATGCGGCGGAACACCGGTATTCAGACGAGCAGTTGACCTACCATTATCGGTTTTCCTACTGCTCGATTCGACGATATGTAGACCAGGATCGAGCACGCAATGAGGCTTGACCAACTGCCGCGTGCGAGCGAAAAGCGCATCGCCGTCCATGTGCACGCCGCAGCCGAACGCAACCTGAGGCGGGGCCATCCATGGCTTTTCGAAAGCGGGATCAGCAGCCAGAGCCACGAAGGGCAAGCCGGCGATCTTGCTGTGATCTTTGACCGCAAGCGACGCTTTCTCGCCATCGGCCTCTACGATCCTGCGTCGCCCATTCGGGTGCGTGTGCTGCATCAGGGCAAACCGAGGACGGTCGACGAACAGTTCCTTCGGGAGAAGCTGACTGTCGCCGCCGGGTTGCGCAGGCCGTTGCTTGCAAGCGAGACCAATGGCTACAGGCTCGTCCACGGCGAAAACGACGGCCTGCCCGGCCTGGTTATCGACCGATATGCCCAGACCTGTGTGATCAAGATCTATTCGGCCGCCTGGTTCGCGCATCTCAAAGATGTGTTGACGGGACTCCAGCATGAGATCCGGTTGGAACGGGTTGTCCTTCGTTTGGCTAGACAGGCTGAGGCCGCACTTGAACCTGCCTGGGAACTGAGCGATGGTATGGTCTTGACGGGTCCGCCGGTCAGTGGGCCTATTCGCTTTTCCGAGAACGGACTCGTCTTCGAGGCGGATGTCCTTCGTGGCCAGAAGACCGGCTTCTTCCTGGATCAGCGGGACAACCGCCGTCGAGTGGAAGAACGGACGACAGGGAAATCTGTGCTCAACGTCTTCGCCTACAGCGGCGGATTCTCACTCTATGCCGCCCGCGGTGGGGCGCACACGGTCATCAGTCTGGACTCCAGCCAGCCTGCCCTGCGCGCGGCCGAGGAGATCTTTGCGCTGAACAGTAGCGTGGCTGAGATTGCCGCGGCCAAACATGAGATTCTGGTTGCCGATGCCTTCGTCGCAATGAAGGAGATGGCTGCCCGACAGCAACAGTTCGATATGGTCATCATTGATCCGCCCTCATTCGCAAAGCGAGCATCCGAGGTCGACGGTGCGATGCGGGCCTATGCAAGACTGATTCAACTGGGCTTGGCACTGGTTCGGCCTCATGGTACGCTGGTGATGGCTTCCTGTTCAAGCCGCATAGAAGCCGATGCATTCTACGACCTGATCCACGATACGGCTCGTGGATCGCGCATGCAACTCCGTGACGTTGAGGTCTTCGGACATGTGCTCGATCACCCCATCGGATTCCGCGAGGGCGCCTATCTCAAGTGCATGTTTGCACGAGTCGAACCAATGTCGAGACGGCCATGAATCACGAGCAACTGCTAGCCTTATTTGATCTGGAGCAACGGCAAGAGATTATCTATCATGATGCCGAACGCGAGGAGCTAGATCATGTAGTTCGTCATATTGCCTTCCACGAGGATCAGGCGTTTGTGTTGCACTCATCACTGAACGAGCAAAATGTCGACGCTGCAATTGAGGCCCAGATTGCCTATTTCGAGTCAATCAAGATTGATGTCGAGTGGAAGCTCTACGACTACGACAGACCGGCCGATCTGCTTGACCGGTTGGCGGCACGGGGTTTCGAGGTGGAAGAACCGGAAGCGGTTATGGTCATCGATTTGGACGAGGCTCCAGACGTGTTTTTTGCACCGAACCGTGCCGATGTCCGTCTTCTCGATAACCCTGCCGATCTGGTTGCCGTGGCGAAAGTCGAGGAGAGGGTCTGGGATCGGGACTACTCCGGTCTGATTGAACGACTGCAGCGCGATGTGGTGATTCTGCCCAAGCTGTTGAGCGTCTACGTCGCCTTTGTCGATGACGAGCCTGCAAGCGCAGCCTGGATCTATTTTCATCACGGAACATCGTTTGCCAGTCTGTGGGGCGGTTCGACGCTGCCGCAATACCGGGGACAAGGACTCTACTCAGCATTGCTCGCCGTGCGTGCCAGGGATGCGAGAACTCGCGGTTTCCGCTTTCTCACTGTCGATGCAAGCCCAATGAGCCGCCCGATTCTGGAAAAGCGTGGATTCTCCCTGCTGGCCATGGCACGGGCCTGCACGTGGTCTGTTCGCACTGACTGATGACGATATGCCGATGCCCGATTGCCGTTGACATCCACATTCGATAGCCTGCCGGCTCAATTTGCCTGAAGAGGAAACCCTATGAACGAGGAACACAAGCAGTGCGCTGCCACAACCAAGGCCGGATCCCGATGCAAGAATCACGCGATGCATGATTCCGATTACTGTGGCGTTCATCAATCCTTAGCCAAGGAATCCGTGGAAGGATCACCTCCGGCAGTGGATATTCACGAGATCGAGGCCCATCAGGAGATAGCCATTCAAGAGGAAGCGCCTATTGATACAAGGCCGCCGATTGGTGGCCCCTTTAGAGAGTCTCGGGCCCAGGCCAGCTTTGAGATACTGGCTGCCGAACTGAACGCATTGGCTGTCGAGCTTCAGACAAGCATTCCAGGGTATGTGCCGCCGGCGTTCACGCCTGATGGGCTGGTTGCACTGGTGAAGAGCAATCTTGAGCGATTCACGCCCGACATGCAGGTCGAGATCTTGTCCGAACTGCGCAGGAACCTGGAGGGCACCTCTCCCCGTGACCTGATTGATCCGGATACTTGGAAGGGACTGTGGTACATTCTCAACTACACTGTCCAGGCCCAGTCGACGGCTGCCATCGAAAGCGTCTATGCCCGCCTGGCAGCCCTGCCCGGTATGGCCTTGCTTTCGGATCTCAAAGGCAATCTGGAGGGGACGTCGCCCAAAGAATTCCTCGACCCGGAAACCTGGAAAGGCATGTGGATGATCATGAATTACACGATCCAGGCCACCGCCGCCGATCTCAAACGCAAGCTTGAAGGCGAAGAGGGAGTGGACGAGTAAGACAGCCCCGGCACAAGCAGTGTGGTTTCACGAAAAACCATGATCCACGAAGGGGCACAAAGTAACACGAAGAAAGCCAACCTTCGTGCCCCTTCGTGGATCATACTCATGCCAAATTGAAAACTACAGTTTATAGTACGGTTTCGTAGAAGCAACAATGCATGTCATCCGTTCATGAAGTGGGCGCAGGGCGCTAACGCAGTGAGGAATCTTGACGCCACCGATCTCAAGATTCCTCACTGCGTTCGGAATGACAGAGTAACTTCTCGATCCAAAGACTGGATCGCCAAACCGCTGGTTTCAAGCTGATCTTAGTTTAGCAGTCAATGCGCTTGACAAGAACCGACGTAAGATTTGCGTAATGGCTCTATCACTGTTCCCTCACTTACAGATTCTATCCTGGCTGTACGGTACACATTGACCGACCGTGCCGATTGTCAACAAAAACCGACAGAGACCCGAAAGGATAGAATCACTTATGTTTGCTCGAACCCTTCGTACGTTGCGCTCAAGCAATCGAATCATGTGGACTGCTGCGTTGCTAAGCCTGTTCATCTTGGCCGCGTGTGGCAGCCCCGCGCCTGCAGCCGAGTCATCTCAAATGGAAGCGAGTGCGACTGAAAGCGAAGCCCCGGCCGAATCTGAAGAAGCCATGGCGGAGGAAGTCATGACAGAAGAGGACGATGTCGGCGGTGATATGTCAGAGGCCGAGAAAGTGGACGATTCGGACATGGCAGAATCCCACGCCATGACTGAGACGGTCGAGAGCGATATGGCATCTGAAACTGAAGGCACTGCTGAAATGGGTGAGGCGGAAGCGGCTGAGGAAGCCATGGCAGAAGAAGAGATGGTAGGAGAGAAGATGACAGAAGAGGAGATGGTGGCTATCGATCTGCCTGCCTGGCAAAAGCTGGCATTGACCGATGCCCGTAGCGGCGAGTCCTTCACATTCGCTGACTTCAATGGCAAGACCGTCTTTGTAGAGCCGATGGCTACATGGTGCAGCAACTGCCGCCGCCAGCTGACTAACGTGCAGGAAGCCAGCGCCCAGTTTGGCGACGACGTCGTCTTCATTGCCTTGAGCGTCGAGACCAACATTGGTGATGACGCACTGGTTTCCTATGCGGATAATGAAGGCTTTGCCTACACGTTCGCTGTGATGACGCCGGAGATGCTGGGTGAGTTGGCCGGAGCCTTTGGCCAGACCATCAGCAACCCGCCGGCGACGCCGCACTTCATCATCCGACCTGACGGCTCCACGACTGATCTGGTAACCGGCATTGAACCGGCTGACGAAATCGCAGCCCAAATCGAAGCGGCCCGAGGCTAGACATGAATGAGTTGCTCCAGGCGTTTGTGCTTGGCAACGGAGCCATTCTGACCAACGTCTGCATGTTGCCGCTCTACCCTGGTCTAATCGCCTTTCTGGCGGGCAACGCCGGGAACGAACGCACTCAGAAGGCGACAAAATGGCTCGGTTTCCTGGTGCTAGCCGGCGTGTTGACCATGATGCTGGCAGTCGGCTGGTTGCTCTACACCTTTCAGCAGTCCTTTGGTGCGATTCTGCCCATTCTGCTGCCGTCGATCTACGTCGTTGTTTTCGTGCTGGGGCTGCTGATGCTCACTGGCCGCAATCCATTTGCCCGCCTGGGCACTACCCAGATTCCAATTCTGCGAAATCCCTATGCAGCGGCCTTTCTCTACGGTCTGCTGCTGGGGCCGATGACACTGCCCTGTGCGGGACCACTGGTCATCAGCGCATTCCTGTTGGGGGCCAATAGCTCCGAAGCGTTAGCAAGCAGCTTGACCTACTTTCTCTTCTTCGGCCTCGGCTTCGGCTGGCCGCTGGTCCTGCTTCCGCTCATCGCCCAGCCCTTCCAACGGCGCTTCACCCAGTGGATGACGCGCAACCACGTGGCATTGACACGCACCTCCGGCGTGCTGCTGGTGCTGATCGCCGTCTTTGGGATGGTGACCGAAGTGTTGCCGAATGCGTAGCGGTGATGGGGTGACAGGGTGACAGGGTGATGTAGAATGCGTCCCTGTTACCCCCCATGCGCATCAAGCTAAGCGTTATGTCTTGCGTCGCCGTCGGTTTCGGCAGGGATGAATCCCGCCGCTAACAGCGAGAAGCCGCCTCAGCGGCTGAAAGTTTAGCGCCTGAGGGCGCTTTTCACTGTTAGCAGCCGGCTTCAGCCGTTGCTGCACACCGGTTCAAACCGACGACGAATTTAATATAATCCTTAGCCTGATGCCTATGCTGTTACCCCCTCACCACTTCACGTTCGTGGTGCAACGCGCCAACGCGGACGCCAGCGTCCAATATTGATGCGTTTGATCGCCAACATAGCGCTGATCAGGATCAGCGTGCCGCCAATCCATTGCAGGGGAGAGAGGCGCTCGCCGAGAAAGAGGATCGACCACAAGACTGCAAGCAGCGTCTCCAGCGGCGCAAGCAGTGACATCTGTCCGCCGCCGATCCGGCTTACGGCCCCGAATGTCAGCAGCCGTGCGGCGTAGGTGCTGAAAACGGCCAGGACGATTACCGCCAACCATCCCCGTGGACCAGGTGCAACCCAGACCGCACCCTGCCACCACCACCAACCGACTACGGCAATCGTCATCGCGATCAACTGGTAGAATGTGACGCTTCGGGCCGGATAGGGCCGCAGAAACCACTGGATCAGTACAAGCTGTAGGGCGAAGGACAAGATGGCGACCATCACAAAGGCCACGCCGATCAGATTCACTTCGCCTCCCGGCCCGATGAGCAAGTACGCCCCGACAAGCGCCAAGCCTAGACGCACGAAGTGTCGATAGGTGAAGCGCTCCCCACGCAGGGCCAGCAATGTCAACACCACCAACGGGCTCATGGTGATAATCATGGCGGCCATCGACGATTCGATGAGCGTCAGCCCCTGGAAATAGCAGATCATCCCGAAGCCGTTGAGCGCGCCGGCTCCGAACGAGAGCAGAAAGCAGCGCCTGTCGCTGATGATGTGACGTCGATTGGTGACCAACATGGTCAGGAGCAGGAGCGAAGTCGCCAACACCATACGCGCGACCAAGAGCGCGTTGGGGTCAAAGCCGGACAGGATCGCAGCGCGGGCCACCGGCGTGGCCACGCTGTAGGATACGCTGGCGGAGACGGCAAGTATCCAGCCGAATCGGACCGTGTGCGCTTCACTATGGTCGTCAATCAAATCGCTTCGATCTGATTTGGGAACAAGGGGTGTCGAGATTTCGGTCTTCGGAACGGCCATGAAATGCTCCGGTTGTGATCATGATCGGATGCGCCGTAAATCGGTGAAACGGGACGGCAATCCCATTATCGTACACCAACCACCGGACGATGGCGAACAGCCGATCGATGCCGCTGGGCTTCGATCCCTTTCAAAACAAGCTTCTTGGATTTCCATGGTGAAGAGCGTATCATAGAGCGTGCCGGTCTATCTGTGCTCGTCGGGATCAGTGGTGAACGGACAATTGGTATTATGAAGGGCTGAGCGTCGAAGTGGGTTCAAAATCGTTGACGACCATTGCCATTATTCTTTGCTGGCTTGTGCTTTCAGCCATGGTCGTCTTGGTTGCCTTCCAGTGTCACAGTTTGGTTATGATCGCCGGCACATGGATCGTCGAATCTCCCACTCTTCGTCCCAGCGGTTGGAGTTCCACCACGTTGTCGCCCATTAGCAGTTTTGCATACGTGGTGCTTGGCGGTATTGCGCTGGCCTTCGTGACCTATCTTGAGCAGGGTTTGAGTCGGGCTGCAACGGAGAACCGGCTGTTTAGGCAGGCCGGCCAATATGCCTTCATCATCTTTCTGGCCTGGCTAGTCTGCCTTGGCCTTCGGCTGCTTGCCGTGTAGCCTTCGGACGCGTCTCCGATCGGTCGGAACAAAACTCATGGAGTTGTTCATTGAGTCAGAATTACCGAGATCGCCAGAAACAGTTGATCGACATCGTGCGCAGTGATGTTGGCGCCGTAGATGCGAAGGCGTCCGTCGTACCTATCCAGGCCGACTATGCTGCTGATTCCGAGCGATGTCTAACGACTGTCATGTTTGTACCCGAGCATGCGGCAATTAGCTTCCAGAGCGAGATCCAGCAGACGCTTGCTCAGGTTGAGCCGTTTCACTATTACAATCCGCCCGAGTCGATGCATATTACTGTTAAGAATGTGCGGTTGAATCAGAATCTGCCATCCTTTGACGAGGAAGATGTTGCCCGGGTCCATGGCTCTTTTTCTGGGATCTTGTCTCGTCATCGCTCTTTTTTGTTCTCTTTCGAAGAGCTGGTCATTTTCCCTAACAGCATCTCGTTGGTCGGCTATTCGGACGAACCACTCAAAGAATTGGTGCAGGATCTCGATCAAGGACTCAAGGAGATCGGTCTCACGGATGACAAGCGCTATCTCTCGCACGAAGTCTTTTTTGGCAACATCACGCTCTGCCGCTTCACGCAATCACCGGGTCCCGGTCTGTTCGAGGCAGTATCGGCATTGAACCGACAATGGCATCCTATGCCGATCTGCCTTTCGCATGTGGAGCTGATCACCTGCAATGCCTCGGCAGCACCCGCTACGATTTCGCGGCTGCACCGCTATGAACTCAAGAACCAGTGACAGCCTGCTCTTCGAGTTCTGCGCCGCCTACCGCATTCCGTCCGATCTCTTTGTCGACGAGACCTCCAGCAAGGGCTAGGGACACGTCATCAGATTGACGACGGCTACCAGGAAATGCGGGTGCCAATCGCTTCTAAGGAAAGCTGCGCCAGTCCGGGAGCTTCGCCGTGTCAAGCCCGGTTTAGCGGTCATCGCTTGTTGGCCCGGTCCATTTATAGCCGGACGGCCTGCCGGCACGGAAAGAGCAACTCAATGTAACTCGTACTGGACAGTTGAGAGAGGAGTAGGCATGGGAACAGACAGAGGAAAGGCCACATCGCCGATTCAAATGATCGAAGGGTATCTTCAAGCCGAAAAGTCCCAGATCAACGACGAAATCCGTAGCTATCCATCGCCCATTCCTGCTTGCGACGCCCAGTTCAACTACTTGCTTGAAAAACGTAATCTTGTGGCCGAAGAGTTGGCGCGGCTACACGCTATCGGTGAAGAAGCAAGATCCAACGCACGGCAGACCGATGCGCTTGGAGACTTTGTTGCTGCATCGAGCATTCTCGGCCCGTCAGCGAAAGAGCAGATCGTTATCGCGCTGGCGTAAGCTCTGACCAGAAATGTTCGACACAGGTGGCGGTTCTACGGGGAGGGATGGAAAGAGCTTTCCCTCTGTGAACTCTGTGCATCCTCCGTGTCTCCGTGGTGAAATAGGCGTTTTCGCAGTAGAGTCATTTGTGTCTAAAGGAGAAACTGAGATGACATCGCTATCGACAATCTTGTTGACGGAATGGCAGAATATTCGCCGACTCACCTATGACTACCTCGAAGTACTCAGGCCATTAGACCTGGCAAAGACTTTTGATCAAACATGAAATGCACCATCACGGCCAACTCATCAATTTTCTGTATTGCCTGCACCTGCCCATCCCTGAATCCTGGCAAGACGACTGGGCGCTGAGCTGAAATGATTGAGGAATTCGCCCTATGATCATCATCATCAATGGCCCCTGTGGCATCGGCAAGACGACAGTTGCCTGGGAACTACACGGTAAGTTTGAGCGCTCGGTGATGTTGGATGGTGACCACGTCGGCGCTGTACATCCCTTTGAAATCTATGACGATGCGCGTATTGCCTACCTCTATCGTACGATGCAATATCTGATCAAGTACCATGTCGCAGCCGGTGGGTACCAGGATTTTGTGATCAACTATGTCTTTGAGACGCCGGAGTCTTTGGCCGAACTCTGTGGGCTTCTGGACGGGTTGGCGGGGGAAGTGCGCACGTTCCGACTCGTGGCCAGCGATGAAGCCATGCAGGCGCGGATCCGCGGCCGCGAGGTCGAATCGGATTCGAGTCTCGAATGGTATCTGAAGCGCTACAAAGAGTTGATCGAAATCCAAACAGCCGCGGCCGTGCGAGGGGACATGGGTGAGGTGATCGATACGACGGACCTTCTACCGCCGGCGGTCGCCGATTGTATATGGACTCGGAGCCAAACTGACAACCAGTAATGGATTGGTTCTGTATGCCTGCTTTGGTAAGGATGGACGCCTTGGTGCGATCATTGTAGGTGTGGTCTGTAACCCATGCGCATCAAGCTAAGCGTTATGTCTAGCGTTGCCGTTGATTGCGGCAGGGATAAATCCCGCCGCTAACAGCGACAAGCCGCCTCAGCGGCTGGAGTTAAGCGCCTGTGGGCGCTTTTCGCTGTTAGCAGCCGGCTTTAGCCGTTGCTGCGTGCCGGTTCGAATCGGCACGGGATTTAACATAGTCCTTAGCTTGATGGCTATGGGTCTGTAACCGCACGGACTTCTCCGCCTACTCAATTGTCGCGTCGCATCAGACTGAAGCTCTGCGCCGACGGCCCCACGTCCGGCTGACTGGCCAAGAAGAGCGCCAGCGGCACGACTTCCTCCGGTCCCTTGATCCACTCGCTTTCGATGCTAAAGACGCTGCGCTCACGCTCGGCTCCAACTGCTGTCATCTCCGTGACCACCGGCCCCGGAATCAACTCGTTAACGCTGATGTTGTAGGGCCAAAGTTCCTGGGCCAGCGTGCGTGTCAACATCCACAGCCCGGCTTTGGAGCAACAATAGGCCGCTGAGCCGGCTCGCCCCTTATGCCCCATCCCCGAACCGACAGTGATGATCTTGCCGCCGCCCCGCGCCTTGAGATGTGGGATTGAAGTTTTTGCGCAATTGTAGGCTCCCGTCAAGTTGACGTCCAATGTGGCCTGCCAGTCATCGGGGTGACTCTCCTCAACAGTCTGGGGGTTGATGCTGACGCCGGCGTTGATGACTACGATGTCGATGCCGCCGAAGGCTTGCGCCGTGGCGACCATCATTGCGTCAACTGCGGCATAGTCACGGACATCTGTCTGGATTGCGATAGCGCTGACGCCTTCGGCCCGGCAACCCTCGGCAGTCTCTTCGATTTCGGCTTGGGTGCGCGCCGCACAGCAGATCGACGCGCCCGCAGCGGCATAGGCTACGGCAATGGCCCGGCCAATGCCGCGGCCGGCCCCGGTGACGACGGCAACTTTCCCTGCAAGCGGGCGGCTGTCGGCCATGTTCGACTCTCCTCTTTCATCAATTTCACTTCGTCATCACAATCAGATCGGCGTCGATGGTTTTCGCTCTGTCGACCTGGACCCAACCCGGCAGCCGGGCTTGTTGAGTGAATCCATGCTGTTTCAATAGATCGACCTTCTGGGGGCAGGTGCTGTCTGCGTAGGCCATGATGGGTGAGCCGGCGAAGAACTGTAACGCGTCAATCAGCGCCGGCGCACTGTCCCAGAAGTCAGGATGGCAGTAGATGTCGAGGAGATATCCTGCTTGCCAGAGCGGATGCCGATTTAGCGAGGCAACGCCAACAATGGCTTGACTGGTCTGACTGCGCAGCACAAACGTGTTGGGCGTCTTGCCTTCGGTTTCTTTCTGCTCGTTGGTCTGGATCATCAGCAACGGCTCTTCCTCCGCGATCATCCGACCCTGGAGTCCATGCGAGGTCATGCGTACAGCACCGGGCCAGCCGCCCATGAAAAGGGGCTGCATCATCGGCCAGTGGCTCCACGCCAATGGCTCGACGTCAACTGATCGTGTCTGAAACATCTCGTCATTGAAGGCATGCTCAGAATCACTGTAGTAGGTCATATAGCCGCTCTCCGGCTCGACATGCTTGAAGCCGAAGCGCTGGTACATCTTGTAGGCGACCGAATCGTATTCAGTGCCCAGGAAGAGTGCCTTGCCGCCTCGTTGAGCAAAGTCCTCCATTTGAAGCGCCATCAATCGCGAGCTGGCGCCTTTCCGGCGGTCTTCCGGATCGGTCCAGACGTGACCAAAGATGCCGACGCCATTCGCCTCAATGGTCATGATGTTGGCAAACGGTCTGTCGCCGCGGTGCAGGACGTAGAAGTAGGGCTCAAGATCCAGTTCACGTTCCAGCACCTGCGCTACCTGCCAGTTCCATGGTTCGCCTTTGTGTTGCAGCAGTGGACCAATGCGTGGGGCCCAGTCCGTATCCGGTCCTTTGACGACGCTTGCCTCAACCTGTTCGCCGTTTTTCAATGTGATGGCGCCGAGCGATTTAATCATGTGGATCATCCTCTGCCAATACTGAATGAGAGTCTGTTTTGATGGAGGTCATGCACCTGTTCGGGTTAAGCTGGCGGAACTCTTCGGCAGTCATACCGAAGTAGAGCTCATCGTAGAGGCGGCCTCCGGTTCGGACCGTGCGTCGAATCGTGCCTTCCAACACAAAGCCGAGGCGCTCGTGGAGGCGGATCGACGGCTCATTGTTGGAATAGACGGTTGCGTTGACCTTCTGGTAGCCCAGTTCGTCAAACATGTAGCGGATCAGAATCTGGATCGCCTCCGCCGCATAGCCGCGTCGCCGGTATTCAGGCCGCACCGCCACGCCGTACCGGAACGCGCCGACGCGGCGATCAATGTTGTGGGTGTCGATCAGGCCGACAAGGGCTCCGCCGGCATTTTCGATAACAAGATCGACATCGTCGTTCTTGGAGCGGTTGATGGCCTGCTTCTGCGCCCACTCCTTGACGGCAGTCATAGACTGCGGTGGCCGGATGAAATCGACCAACTGCGCCGTCCGCGTGTCCAGATTCCACTCGTAGAAGATCGGTGCATCTTCCGGCTCGATGGCACGCAGGCGTACGTTTTTTCCTTGCCAGAAGTTTTCTGAGGTCATGGCTGGTTCGGTTTTTTGAACTGGTTCGTTGCGGCAAACGATTCCCAAGGCCTTTCTTCGTGCCCCTTCGTGCTCTTCGTGGATCGTTTTTGTTACAAACTCACCGCCCCACGCGTCTGCTCGATCAGCGGATCAATCTCCTGGATCTTGGCGTACTCACTATCCCAGAATTCCTGCCCGGCCATCTTGCGGATGTAGGCGGCGTCGTAGCCGAACTGAGTCCAGAGCGACCCCTTCATCTGCTGGAGGCGCTGATGCTGGTGCCCCTGGTTGAGGTCGATAATCTCGCCCAGGCTTGCACCCAGGAAGGCGCTCTTGGCCCACGTCTCCAACTGGTCGTCACTTGGCTTTCCGCCGTTGCGCTCGTAGAGCAGTTCGGCTGACCGATGGATAGCGATCATACGAGTCGGTGGCGATTGTGACCACGTTGTCGTCCGGTCCCAGGCCAAGGTGCTTGGCTGTCTTGATGGCCCCGATGATGTTGCAGATGCAGCTTGGTCCGAACTTCCCCTGTAGGAAGGCCGCGGCGTCAGCGGGCACGCCCAGCCGATCGACAAGCACCTGCGTGCCTGCCTGGATCACTTCCATGCCGCGTACGGTATCCTCATCGTGGATCAACATGAGCAGATCGGTGTTGAACACGTTGTGGATCAGTGTGACCATCTTGTCGCCAATGCCCTCGATGCGATGTTGACCCTGACCGCCGTCGTAGAGGGTGGGGCACTCGCGCGGCTCCAGCGCCACGATCTTGCTGTCGCGCCAGATTGATTTGACATAATCGCCTGCGGCCAGCGTTCCAGCGCTGCCTGGCGCGCTGACAAAGGCGGCGACGCGTCCATTGCCCTGGTTGCGGACCGCCTCGACCACCGCCGCACCGGTTACATGGCGGTGGAAGCGATAGTTGGGCAGCAGCTCGAACTGGGCCAGGACCATGTACTCATCGGGCTTGGCGACGTACTCGCGGTGGGTACGCTCCAGTGTGAGGATCACATCGGATTCGGTGCCGGGCGTCAGGTCCAGCGCGCCTTCGTAGCCGCGGATGCGCTCGTAGCGCTCCTGGCTCATGTTGTCGGGCATGACGACGATGGTGCCGTATTGCTTGAGCATGCCGATGTAGGCTGTGCCGATGCCAAAGTTGCCCGTGCTGGGGCCGATGACCGTCTTGTCGCCCGGCCGCAATCCATCCTGTGCCTCGTGTTCGGCCAGGGTTACGTAGGCCGGGCCGACCTTCATGCTGCCGCTGGGGAAGTTGCGCCCGCTGAGCAAGATAATGTTGGCCTGAACGCCGGTCAACTCTTTGGGCAGCACGATAGAGTCGACTTGATCGCCGGTCTTTGTCCAGTTGATGTTGAAGAGGTTGAGCGGATCGAGTTCGTCGCTGCGGGCCGCGTTGGCGGCATCGCGCAGCGATTGAGAGAGCAGCAGCGGGTTGCGCATTTCGGCGTAGGTCGGGCCGGATACGATGGGCTTATCGGTCATGGAAGTATCTCCAGGCGGATTGGCGCCTCTGCTCGGATTCGAGACCCGCATCAGAGACGAAATGATGTCAAGAACAATTGGTCAAGTCAGTCTATGCCACATGGAATTGGGTGTCAATCCTGTGGCGGCATCTCGTCGCGTAGGGGACAGGTCGCAGACCTGTCCTTACGCCGATCTATCGCCTCTCTAACGCCTCACGCACCGCGTCCAGCGTCGGTTCAATAATTGTCGTGCCGCCAGTGATCTGGATCGCCGCAGGCACGTCCTTCAAGCCATTGCCGGTGTTGATGATCACCACCGTCTCGTCATCGCCGATGAGTTGGTCCGCACGCGCTTGTTGCAGCCCGGCGAGGGCCGCTGCCCCGGCGGGTTCTGCGAAGACGGCGCCCAGTCGCGCCATGGGCTGCATGGCCGCAAGGATCGCTTCATCCTCGACCGCAACGTAGGCGCCATCGGTCTGGCGGACAGCGTTGAGCGCCTTGACCGGGTCGCGGGGCGAGTCTACGCTGATGCTGTCGGCACGGGTGGTTGCGGGGAACGGATCCGGGATCTCTTGACCCGATCGCCAGGCGTTGTAGAGGGCGGCGCTGCGCGTCGACTGCACGCCATAGATGCGCGGCATACGTTCGATCCAACCCAAGGCCAGCAGATCACGGAACCCTTTGTGCACGCCGCCAATGATGCATCCATCACCGACCGAGACAAAGACCGCATCCGGCGCTGCAAACAGTGTCTCCCGCTCCAGCGACTGATCTTGTCGAAGCCCGCCTCCGGCCAGCCCTTGCGCAATCTCATACGCCACCGTCTTCTTGCCTTCCGTCATATAGGGGTTGTACCCGGTGTTGCGATTGTACCAACCAAATTCGGAGCAGGCTTCCACGCAGAGATCGAATGCCTGGTCATAGCTGCCGTCGACGGCCAGGACGGTGCTGCCGTAGATGAGTAGTTGGGCTATCTTGGCCTGGGGCGCGGTCTTGGGCACAAAGATCACATTTGGCTGGCCGGCTGCGGCGCACTGGCCCGCAAGTGCGGCTGCCGCGTTGCCGGTGCTGGCCGTGGCGACGATTCCGCTGCCCTTTTCCTGGGCGCGTGCCACTGCGATGGCCGAGGCTCGATCTTTGAGGGAACCACTTGGGTTGCGACCGTCGTCTTTGACAAACAGGTTGGACATGCCGAGGGCTTCTCCCAACCGTCGGGGTCGCGTAAACGGCGTGTCACCGACTGCCAACGGAGGCAGACTCGACCGGGAAGAAATCGGCAGAAGTGGTGTCCAGCGTCCGATCGAGCGATCAGGGTCGCCAACCAGATCAATCGGATTGACCGATTTTCCGATGGCATCGTAGTCATAGAGGACGTCGAGCGAGCCCATGTCGCTGCCCACATTGGCGTGATGTGGGCAGACGTAGTCGAGCTTGTCGTTGGCGTAGATCGTGTCGCAGCGCAGGCAGCGCAATCCGGCTGTATTCGGTCGTTCATTGTGTAGCATGGAGATACCTCCTGCGTAGATTTGCAGAACTGTACGAATCGCTAAATCTTACTACAGGCTGCTTCGCTGTGGGAAACCCGGCACAAATGTAGGTATTATAGTCCTGCTCAAGCAGGGGCGATACACGGTATGAGAAAGCGGTAGCCCTCGGGCAAAGTGGCCTTAATAGACACCGAAACATACCTGTGCGATAATGGATTTGTGGCGCATTTGCGAACACGAAATTGGGTGAACGGAGGATTTAGCCGTCATCATGTCAAAAGCTGAGAGAGAGCCAAGCTACTCGGCCTGTGTAGCAGAAGTCCTCAGTGGTTCTTCGGAGCCATTGACGGTAGATGAATTGCTTAGCGAGATCAAGCAGTTGCGAACGGTCGGCGCCGGTGGACGAAGTACGGTGTATAAAGCAGTGAGTGGGCTGTACCAGGCGGTGCCGGTCTCGCGTGGCAGCTACGGTTGGTTGTCCAATCTGTTGGCTGAGAACACGTTCCGACACCCGTTGACAGCGAGGGAAGCCCGGAAGGGTTTTCTCATGTTGGACGAATTGGAACACGCAGCCTTCTTTCCCGAATTCTTCCAGGCCTACCGCCCGCTTTCACGTACGCTGACCATTGAACTTCTCAACGGTCCGACATTGACCGCGGCCGCATACATCGAACAGAAGACGTGGGCGCTTTCGTTGGGGGCTGAATTTGGTCAGTGGATCGATCACGTCGGCGGCGGTCGCGGAGACAGCATCATCATACAAGTGGTCGATGCTGTGGCAGGTCACTATCTGTTTCGGTTACAGCCACATGAGTCGCGTGATGGTAGGGCCATCCATGGTCGGAATGTCGCAGTAGCGCGTCTTGCTGAAGCTGTAGTCAGAGATGACAAGCAGATCCGGAAGGCGATGCCCACCGCTGAACTTGCGGCCAAATTGATTGCACGTGGGGCCTTCCGCTCTGACATCCCAACGGACGACTTGCACTACTTGCTGCATGAACTGAGTGACTTGCAGTTGGTCGACGAAGGATATACTGTCCGTGAAGAGGGTGGTCTGCCCGGCGACGACAAGCGCGAAACAGAGGTCGACCGGGATGCTTCGGCCGCTGACGCAGCCATGACGCTCTTTGGCTGGGATACCGGTTCGTCACAGACCGATACCCTCTGGGATCTGTTGGAGACTGACGGCGCTGTTGAAGATTCGTTTCATGATGCTGGCGAGACTTGCACAGCGTACAATTCGTACCTAGAGCGTCTTGATGATGCAGACCAGGGGAAGTTGCCGCTTTCGCATGAAGAATATCACCTGCTCGAAGCTGAGCTCGAGTATATGGTCGCCCTCGAAGTTGAATTTGGCTGGCTATTGCCGGAGCAAGAAGGGCGCAGGGATGAACTGGCCAACCAACTGATGCTTGACCCGGATTCTCTCATCGGCGGCGACCTTGGCCCCACCGATCTTGACGATCCGTCCTATTGGGAGAATTGAGTCCTTGGGTAACCCGGTAAACTGTCGATATTTCTACGGGGACTACTTTCGCGGGAAGAACGTTGAGGAGTGCCGTCTGTTGGAGGCAAACCCCAACAATCAGCGAGCCTGGCGTCGCAAACTCTGCGATAACTGCCCAGTCCCCGAAACATTGATCACGAGCAACTGCCGAGATCTTGGCCTTGAGGCTGAGGTCCGGCGCAAGTTCCTGCGCGAACAGGTTGTCATTACCTTCTCCGCCTGCACGAGGCACGTCCTCGAGTTGGACGATCCGCTCTACTGCCCCAAATGCGCGGAAGAGTGAGGAGGTGACAAGGTGATGTAGAATTCGTCCCTGTCACCCTGTCACCCTGTCACCCTGTCACCCTGTCACCCTGTCACCCTGTCACCCTGTCACCCTGTCACCCTGTCACCCTGTCACCCTGTCGGATTCAACCGCGCAATAACCTCGTCATGTAACTCTCCACTTGTGGCCACTGCGCCATTGCCGCCGATGACCGCGCCGCCCTGCCAGTCGGTGATTCGACCGCCGGCTCCTTCAATGATCGGGATCAAAGCCATGAGGTCCCAGTCATTGAGAATCGGATCAGTCATAATGTCAGCCCCGCCGGTGGCGACCAGGTAGTAGCCGTGGCAATCGCCCCAATTATTGTAGCGCTGCACGCGTCGGCTCAGTGACTCAAAGGCGTCTCTGTCCTGGTGGTTGGCGACGTTCCAGTGATCCGTATTGAGCAGAATTGCTTTGTCAAGCCTTTGGCACGGACGCACATGAACCTGGCGTCCGTTGAGCCATGCGCCCTGACCGTTGCCGATCAGGTGGTCGTCCAGCAGCGGGTGATGGATGACGCCCAGAAGCGGCCGTCCCTCATCCAATAAGGCGATCAGCGTGCCGAAAAGGTAGCTGCCGGCAACAAATGCCTTGGTTCCGTCGATGGGATCGAGCACCCACTGATACCGAGCATCCGGCTGGTAGCGGCCATGCTCTTCACCGAAGATGCCATGTTCGGGATAGCGCTCCATGATCATTGCGCGCATGACCTCTTCGGCCTTGCGATCTGCAATCGTAACCGGTGACTCATCCTCTTTGAACTCGACCTGATAGTCCTGGCGGAAGTAGCGTCGTATGATGGCCGCGCTGGCGTCGGCCAACTGCCGGGCAAAGGCGAAAAGTTCGTCGTCGGGCTGGGCAACCGGCTCGGTCAACGGCGCAGGCGTTACGAGCTTACTCATCGCTCAAGCCCCCTTCCGTCTCTGGGCCCGCAATCTCTGATGCAGCGTCAGACTCATCGGCTGTTTCAGTTTCCGCTTCGAGGTCCTCTTCCGCTGTATCGATTGTCTCCCTATGTTTTTCTGCGAATGCAGCAAATGCGCCGTCCGTATCAAAATATCCGATCAACACAGACTGCATTTCCATCTCGAGAAGATCGCGGCAATATTGCCATGCTTCCATCGGAAGCAACCGGCCTTCGCCGGAAGAGCGGCGCTGAAGCATGGCCGTTTCGAAGTTGGTGCGGGCGTTGGCCATGTTATCGCGCATGGCCCAGCCCAACCCGGCCAGGAAGAAGAAGGCCCAATATTGACTGCCCTTCTCGTTCAAAATCTGCAAGACGCTGCTCAAGCCTTCACCCTCAGGGTCGCCCAGGTAGTAGCGTGACAGAATCAGCTCCATGATGTGTTGATTCTCTGGCTTGGAAATGTCACGTTCTGTTGCCTTGGTCCACTCGCGTTTGGCCCTGCCTTCATCGTCAAGATGATAGTAGACGTAGCCGAGCCAGAAATCGCTGCGTACAGGAGCCTGAACATCACGCTGGATCAGCGGGATCGCTTCCTCGTAGAAGCCCTGCCGAATCAGACGGATGTAAGTGAGCGGGATCCGGCTCTTATTCTCTTCATCCAGTTTGATGGCCTTGTTGAGCCAGTTGATTCCCTCTTGCCAGTCGCCGCTGTCGATGGCCAGTGTCGTGCGCAGCGCCGCAAGATAGCCTTCATCCCGTTGACGGGCCTCTGAATCCTCATCTGCATACCGTTCTTCAATCCAGGCCTCCATTCCCTCGAGGGTCTCTGCCGCATCATCCATGCGTTCGATGCGCATTTGGAGGATGGCCAGATCGCCCCATTGCTCCAGATCGGCTTCCGCTTTCTCAGCCATGTCACGGGCGCGTGCCACTGCTTCGTCCGGACGCCCGGCCTGCAACAGAACTGATGCGCCATGCATGTTCCATTGTTGGGCATCGCCGTCAGGCATCTCCAGAATGATCTTGTCGAGCACCTCCAGCGCGTTGGTGTACTTTTCGCGCATGGTCAGAGTAGGAGTGCAGATCGACGGCAGCCTGCATCAGGATATTCTGCAGGCGACCGTTGGCCGCCTGCCGTTGCACCTTCGACATTTTGGTGAGTCGGGTCACCAGCATATCGTAGATATCGATGCAAGCATCATTGCGATTGGCGGCCATCTGCTGGGCGGTCTGCAAACGTTCTTCCCAACTGCCTTTGATGGGCGTGGCGTCTGGTGCTGTGGTCATGGGTTCAGTTCTCCACTAGGTCGAGAGGTGACAAGGTGAGGGGGCGACAGGGTGACAGGGTGAACGAATTTACTCACCCGGTTACCCTGTCGCCCCCTCACCCGTTCATTCAAGAATGGTTGATTCGGTGACCGAATCTACGTCCCAATCTCCCGCTTCACCGTCGAGAGCAGGGTGTCGGCGCGCAGTTCGGGCAGGTTGTAGCAGGCGCCGCCCAAAGCGTCGGCCAACTTCTGGGCCAGGCCGCGGTCGAAGGCGGCGTGCTCCATATTGATGACGATGGAGCGAGAGTTGGAATTGGCGAAGAGATCGGCGATACGTTGCGCCTCCTCTTGAGCAGGCATGCCGGTCATGCTCACATTGCCGGCGCCATCAGTCAGCAGGATCAACAATGGCTGTAGCTCAGTGTCACGGCGGCGCGCATTCTCAATGACCTGCCATGAGACATAGAGACCGCTGCTCAGCGGCGTCTTGCCGCCGACGGGAATGTCCTGCAACGCCTTCTGGGCCAATTCGACACTATTGGTCGGCGGCAGGACAACCGCGCGCCCGATCGCGTTGGAAAACGATAAGTCCCACCTGATCTCGCCGCTGGTAGGCATCGATAAGTAGACTGAGAATGGCCCCTTTGGTGGCTTCCATGCGCTCACTGGCGGCCATCGACCAACTGGCATCGACCGCAAATAGGATCAGGTTGCCCGTGCGGCGCACGCGCACCTTGCGCTGTAAGTCGCTCTTGCGCAGTTGCAGCGCAAGGTCATTGGTCGCATCCGCCAAGCGCTGACGTTGATAGGGCGCGGCAGCGCGCAGTGTCGCATCGAATGCGACGTCTTCGGGGTGGTCGCCGGCCGGACGCGATTTGATGTAGCGTCCGCGTTTTCGGTCAGTACGCGTATAGGAACGCTTGCCTGCCTGCTCGCGTGTCATCTTATCAAGCGGCGTGTCAAGTCGCTTGGTCTCGAAGCTGTCGCCGATCTGGACGGGCTTGCGTGCGCCCTTGTCATCTCCGGGTGATGTACTCTGCTGGGGCGAGGCGTCGGGCTGTGCAGCGCCGCCTTCGCCGACCTCACCAGCATCGCTGAGGTCTGAGTCATCACCCTCTATACTTTTTTTTCGTCTGAAGCCGCTGTCCCTTCCGCCTCAGTGGCTTCTTCTTCGCTATCCAAGGCTTCTTCGGCTTCGGCGCGGGCCTGTTGTAGCGTGGACTGCAATTGGTCAGGGTTGATGACCCGATCCTGGAAGGGCTGCTTCTTCATGCGGTGGGGCAGCGCCAGTTCGGCGGCCAACAGAATATCACGGTCGCTGATCTTCAGGCGTCCGTCGTAGGCCGCTTGAGCCCGGGCGGTCTTGAGAATGACGATGTCAGCACGGTGTCCGTCGACCTTGAAGCTGGCCGTCAGCGCAGCGATGGTGTAGAGATCTTTGTCCGTATACGTCACCAACGCGTAGCGCTGGCGTGCGGCAATGATGCGCTCGCCCATGGCCTGCTCGTCTTGCTCGTAGGCATCGGCGAATCCATCCGGATCTTGTTCGAAGAAGATGCGTCGGCGCAAGATTTCGACCCGATCTTGGGCCTCTGTCAAGCCGATGACATCGACCGCATGGGCGAATCTGTCGAGCAACTGCGGTCGCAGGTCACCTTCCTCAGGATTCATGGAACCGACCAGCACGAATTGTGCGGGATGTTGGAAGCTAATGCCCTCTCGTTCTACAACGTTGACGCCCATGGCTGCACTGTCCAGCAACAGATCGACGACATGGTCGTCGAGTAGATTGACCTCATCAACGTACAAAACACCCCGATTTGCAGCGGCAAGAATGCCCGGCTCGAAATGGCGTTCACCAAATTGAATTGCCTTCTCGATATCGAGCGTACCGACGACACGGTCCTCAGTGGCGCTGACGGGAAGGTCAACGAAAGGAGTTGAGCGGGTCTCGCTTTCAAGCGGTCCGGATTGCTCCATCAATTCGCGCGTGTAGTCGTCAAAGAGATCTGGGCGTGTTGGGTCACAGTTGAACATGTTGCCGCGCACGACCTCGATCTCGGGCAGCAGGGCGGCTAGGGCTCGGGCTGCCGTGGACTTGGCCGTGCCACGCTCGCCGCGGATCAACACGCCGCCGATCTGTGGATTGATGGCATTCAGTAATAGCGCACGTTTCATGCGCTCCTGGCCCACGATGGCAGTGAACGGGTATGTCAATCGCATGAGAAATATCCTTACTTGGTGACCATACAGGCGCTTGCTGCCTGTGCTCGTCAAAGGTGAAGCCCCCAACCGTAGTCGTCGGGAGGTCCCTAAATGCGTACTGGTGCAACTTGAACGCTATGGCGCTCACCTCTGGATTATAAACTAGATTTCAGGTACCCAACAAACATTGAGCTAACTTTCCCTAGAAACGATAGGCAAATCGGGATTCTGGGTGAAACTTTCTGAATTGTCTTGCGTAGTGAAAGAGGGAGAGGGTACAATCAGGCTGCTTCGCGTCAGTGGGACCGTCAGTGGGACTATGTCGCCGGCAGCGTGAGTTGATTGTCAACAACAAGCGCACTTTTCATAGAAGCAGGAATGCAATGAACGATCAGGAGCAGATTTGGCTGGATCAGGCGAGGGGCGGCGATAAGGTCGCCTTTGGCCATCTAGTTGAAGCTTACTTGCGGCCTGTCTATAACTTGACCTACCGCATGTTAGGGGATCCATCGGAAGCAGAAGATGCTGCACAGGAGACTTTTCTGCGCGCCTATTCCCGATTGGAGCAATACAATCCCAATCACAAGTTCAGCACATGGGTCTTTTCGATTGCCGATCACCATTGCATAGATCGGCTGCGCAAGCGGCGGGCCACGTTTGTCTCTATTGATGACAATCCGGTGCTGCAAAACCTGGAGGGCAATATGCCCCTGCCGGAGAGTTCTGCGCTCTCAATGGAACGAAGTGCAGAGGTCCAGCAACTGGTGAATCGCATGGATCCGGACTATCGGACCCCGTTGATTTTGCGCTACTGGGAAGAGTATAGCTATGACGAGATTGCTGAAACCATGGACTTGTCGGTTTCGGCTGTGAAGAGCCGCTTGTTTCGGGCTCGCAAGCAGATGGCCGAACTCTACAGACAGCATGAGGCCGCAATGACGCCGCCGCCGCCCGGCTCGCGACGGCAGGAAGCGATGGTCGCAAGCCAGTCGACGTCCCACGACGGGCCGCCTGTTTTTCGGCTGGCTCTGGGTGGCATCTAGGTAGGGCCATAGAGGATTCACATGCGCAACGAGAATTTTGCACAGCAAACAAACATGGCTGCACAGCCATCTGTACAGGTAGAGGAAGAATTCAGCCTGTTGATGTCGATGGCGCTTGACGATCTGCTCGACAGCGCCGAACAGGCCGAGTTCGATTCGTATCTGGCGACCTACCCGACCCTTGCCGATGAGTGGCAGGACTGGCAGATGTTGGACATCGAGCTGAAGGCAGCACCATCGGTTCAGCCGCCAGCCGATTTTATGCTCAACTTTGAGATGCGCTTGCTTCATCACGAGCGGCAACGCAAATTGTGGTGGGGCATGGCATTTGGCAGCATGGCGGTCGTGCTATGGGTGGCGGTTCTGGTGGGTGTGGCTTCGCTGGGTGCCTTTGTGCTCTTCGGCCAGCCGGCCTGGCTTACCCAGGCCGTACACAGCTTGGCCTATGTTTCGGCCAACGTTGGTGTTTGGGTGACGGCAGCAAGCTCGGCATTTGCCTCAGTTGTGGGCACACAGCAGGCCGCCGGCCTGGCCATGGTCTACATTCTAGTCTCAACCGCAATGGTGGTCTCGTGGGTCTATTTCTTGCGCCACAGCACGCGGCCCGCAAATCTGACAGCGTCTATCTGATGTCTAGCCGACTGTTGGAGAGTAACCGGATGACTCTGCTGCAGAAAGGTCTCATTCACCACAGAGGCACGGAGGGAGCACAGAGGTACACAGAGGAAAAGCTCTTTCCATCTGCGCTTATCTGCGTGCATCCGTGGGTGAATTGTTATTTTCCGTGAAGTCACAGGTAGGACGCTGATGATGCTGATTTGATGGATTTCCACGGATCAATCGAGAAAATTCAGTGAAGATCCGCTTTATCCGTGTCCCATTCTTGGTCACTTCGACAAGCTGCTTGAGCATCGCCATCAGCCGTTTCATTTTGGCTCTTGATAGGTAAAGGTGAGAAATGTCTCGTCTTCGAAGGTCTATTCGAAAAAATCGTAATTGGTTTGCCGCTTTCCTGGTTGTGATGGTTCTATCCTTCTCCGCTGTGTTCAGTGATACCAATTCTATGGCGATAGTGGAGGCGAGCGACTTCCTCCCTGGCGCGTCCACCCTAGACAGTCTGGCCGCCTCGCAGTTCGGTGACAGCCAGATCTTCAGCGGCGATTTTGAGGTTGAAGAAGGCGAGGTGGTGCGCTCAAACGTCGTGCTCTATGATGGTGATGCCAAGATCAAAGACGGCGGACGCATTGAGGGCAACTTGGTCGTCTATAGTGGTGACATCAAGATCGATGAAGAGGGCGAAGTCACTGGAGATGTCTCTGCCTTCAGCGGCGATATCGAGATCAAGGGGATGGTCGGTGGCGATATCGCCTCGTGGAGCGGTGATGTCAAGCTCGATGACAGTGCACGCGTCGAAGGCGATATCAGTGTGTTGAGTGGCGATATCAAGCGCGACGAGGATGCCTATGTCGGAGGCAACGTGGTTAGCGGTCCCGGCTTCAACCTCAAGATGCCTTCAATCGTGCCGCCAATGGTTGAACCGTTCAGCCCAGATGCAGAGATCGTCGTCACGACGCAATCGTCAAGACCAGGAGTTTTAGAACGGTTTGGCCGTTTCTTGCTGCGTATTCTTGGCGGGTTTGCCATCACGCTGATCTTCGTTCCACTGGCTGCGCTGATCACCTACAGCCGACCTGACTATGTTGCCAGTGTTGAGAAGGCCATTCGTGAACAGACAGCGCTGACCTTTGTGGTCGGCCTCTTCACCAATCTGATCATCGGTCTGCTGACGACATTCCTGGTCGTCAGCATCTGCTTGACGATCTTCTCGCCGTTGCCTTTCATTGTGCTACTGATACTGAATCTGATCGGCTGGACCGCGGTTTCATTGATTGTGGGCAGGCGGTTGGGCAACTGGCTTAGCCTGGATGTCTCATCTGCCGTGCTGGTTATCCTGGGCGCGCTGACGATGGCGGCCTTCCTGGTCCCGCTCTTTGCGTTGGGCAGTTGCTTCCGCTTCATCGCTTTTGTCGCCATCTTGTTGATCGGCTCCTTTGGCGTCGGCGGCGTCATCGTGCCCTGGCTCAATAGCCGCAACGGCCACGGAACGCCTCCGGCGATTGACGGTCCGGTCTCCCCATCTGCGCCAGGACCCATCGTTCCGACTGGCCCGGCCGGCGAGCAACCCGGTGATGGATCGACGATGGATGACGCCCCGGCTAAGAACTCAACTGACAACGATGTGATTGTATTGCCTCCGCCGCAAGAGGCGATGGCTGAGTCTGTGTTGGAAGATGAGATCGGGCATGGGGGTGATGGAATGGATGTGGAGGATGACTTCACCCGGATCAACGCCGTCACAGCGGTGCTCGACGCCCGACTCAAGGTGTCCGGTGTGCGCAGCTTTGCCGATCTAGCCACCTCATCGCCTGAGACTATCGCCGACATCTTCGACTGGCCGGTTGAAGATGTGGTCACCGCCCAGATCGTCGAACAGGCGCGGGTCTACGGCGGTCTTGCATAACTAATGAGTTTGTCCACGAAGAAATACGAAGGGCCACGAAGATTTCTACAATCTTCGTGGCCCTTCGTATTTCTTCGTGGACTGATTTGGGAACTACCTTCCAGACTACCCTTCCAGATATTCCTCCAATCCCAATCGCTCAAACTGCTCCGGCGGCGCGTCGTTCTCCTGCATCTGCTTGACCATCAATCGGATTAATCGGTCCTCAACCTCTGGATCTTGAATGGGGTTTTCCTGCTGGGGATCGGTCTCCAGATCGAAGAGCAATGTCTCCATCTTGTAGCGGCCCGCCATCATCGACCTTGCCGGGATCTTCATGGTCCGGCATCCCTTGGTAAACTCAAATGGCTCGGCCAACTCGATCTCCTGCAATTCCTCAGGTGCAAACCGTGCGCGCATATGGGTCGGCATCAGCGTGTATTCGTAGAGCGGATCGCTGGTTGGTCTAGCCGGAGCCAGCATGAGGACATAGCGCCCATCGGTGATGTTCACATGGCCGCCGTGCATGCCGAAGATGGCCGCCTCGCGCACCGGGTCGTCGTTGGTCATGGCCTCCTTGAGCGGGATGCCCTGCATGTCGGCCGGCCGCTCGACATCGAAGAACTCCAACAGTGTGGCAGGTAGGTCGATCATCTGGACCAGACCGTTGACACGTTGCGCCTTGCGCCCGACGCGCGGGTCCCAGATGAAGAGGGGTGTATGGGCCACTTCGTTGTAGAAGGGCTGGACCATCTTTGCCCAACAATCGTGCTCACCCAGCAGGAAACCGTGGTCTGTGCAGACGATGAGCATTGTGTCGTCCCACATCTCCAGCTCATCCATGAGATCGATCACCTTGCCCAGGTATTTGTCACACATGCTGAGCAGCGCTGCATACTCGTAGCGGACGTGCTGCACCTCTTCTTCGGTCTCGTCAACACCACGATAGGGCGGCCAGTCAAAATGATCGCCGTCATAGTCGTGGGGATATAGATCTTTGAAATGCTGCTGGGTGAAAAAGGGCTCATGAGGGTCGAATGTTTCTACCTGAAGGAACCAGCGGTCTTCGTCTTTGTTGGTACGCATGAATTTCAGTCCCTCGGCAAAGGTCTTGGCCTGGGGCTGATCCTCTTCCTTGGTCAAGTGCTGGCGATTGATCCAATCTTGACGCCATGACTGACTCATCTCCGGAATCGGCAAATCGCCTCGCCCGGCTACTGTCGGCGGGATCTCGGGATCCTTGACCTCGCCCTGCCAGAAGTCGCCTTCTTGTCCACGGAAGAACTGCCAGGTGCTGTAGCGTGCGTGGTACGTGGCCCCGCCGTCCTCGAAGTAGTGTTGGTGATCGGTGGAGAGGTGGGTGTGGACGCCGTTTTTCTTGAGGATCTCCGGCATTGAGTCATCGAACGGCTCAAGTGGGCCCCAACTGCGGTGGAGGAAATTGTAGCGCCCAGTATGCAGCTCACGACGGGCAGGGATGCAGGGCATGCTGGCCACGTAGCTGTTTTCAAACGAGACTGTGCGGTCATTGAGCCGTTTGAAATTGGGCGCATGGGTCCAGTCGCAGCCATAGGGCGGCAACATGTGGCGGTTGAGCGTGTCGAACATCACCATGACGGCTTTCATTGAGTACTCCTACTTGTTTGAGGTTTGAACCTTCCAGAGTTGCTGCTCAGTTGACTGTTAGATGGAACATGGATGACGTCGATGGAGCCGACAAGACCGGATCATTCCCAGATCTATCCGTGATAGTCCGAAAAATCTGTGTCATCCGCATCCCATCGTATCGCTGATCTATCTCTGACGCCACTGCAAATACAAAAATCAGCCGCAGATGGGCGCAAATAAATGTAGATGGAAAGCGCTTTTCCTCTGTGAACTCTGTGCTTCCTCCGTGCCTCCGTGGTGAAATGAACCCTTTTTGCGGAGTCATCCCTTCAACCCGGAGGTCACAATACCCTGGGTCAGGAATCGCTGGAGAAAGAGGAACATGAGGATCACTGGAATTGTCACCATCACCGAACCTGCCATTAGCTCGGCCCAGCGCGTGCCAGTCTCCTGATTGAACGAGGAGAGGCCGATCTGGAGCGTATTGAGTGCGTCGTTCTTGACGACGATCAGCGGCCACAGGAAATCGTTCCAGGTCCAGAGAAATGAGAAGAGGGCCATCGTCCCCATCACCGGCCGTGAATTGGGCACCAGAATCGTCCAGAAAATGCGGTACTTCGAGCAGCCGTCGATGATGGCTGCCTCTTCGATCTCGCGAGGGAAGGCTAGGAAAAACTGGCGGAAGATGAAGATGCCGAAGACGGAGATCAGATTGGGGAAAATGATGCCGCCATAGCTATTGATCAGGCCGATGCCACCTTGGCCGATTAGATTGTTGCCACCTGCCAGCGGAAAAGCACGCACAAAGATGAAGATGGGCAGGACCAGCACTTCGAACGGCACCATCATGGTGGCCAGCAGTGAGAAGAAGATGATGTTTTTGCCGGGAAAGTTCAGCCGAGCAAAGACATAGCCGGCCATGGAGCCGAGCAGAATCTGCGCCGTGACATCCACCGCTGTGACGAAAGCGGTGTTGATATAGAGCCGACCCATGTCGATTGCGTTGTAGGCGTCGCGATAGTTGCCGAAGTCCCATTCGTTGGGAATCCATTTTGGAATCACGTGGAAGATGTCAGAGTCCGCCTTGAACGAGGTCGAGATCATCCACAGGTAGGGCATGATCATTGTCGCTGCGCCGAGAATGAGCAGTACGTACGTCAAGATGGTTCCGACGGGGATGTGCCGACGGCGACGCGTACGTTGCTGAGATGTTGATGTTGTACCGGCAGTGGGTGTTGTCTGTACTGTCATGTCAGTCATCCTCACGCAGCAGTCGGAAGTTAATAAACGTAATCACAAAAATGATCGCCAGCAGGACCATGGCCAGGGCTCCGGCCCGGCCCAAACGCAGGTAGCCAAAGGCATTCTGGTAGACTTCCCAGACCAGCGTATTGGTCGTCAACTGGGGACCGCCCTGAGTCAGGAGAAAGATGATGCCGAAGCTGCGGAAGATGGCGATGGAGAAGGTGACGACGACGAAGAGAATGACCGGACGCAGCAGAGGGACCACCACGAAGAGAAAGGTCTGCCAGCCCTTTGCGCCGTCAATGGCTGCTGCCTCGCGCAGCTCCTCAGGAATGCCCTGCAGCGCGGCCAAAAAGATGATCATGTTGCCACCGATCGATCCCCAGATCGTGACCAGGATCAGCGAGGGCAGCGCTAGGCGCGGGTTGGAGAGCCAGGCTTGGGGCGGGATGCCGATCAGCCCCAGGAAGTAGTTGAGCAGACCAAACTGGGGGTTGAAGATCCAGCGCCAAACCATGGCCGAGACCACGACTGACGTGACAACCGGTAGATAGTAGATGGCGCGAAATGTGATGCGCCCCCGAATCGGCTGATTCAGCAAAGCCGCGACAATCAACGCCAGCGCTGTGCCGATCGGCACAGCGCCAATCGTGAAGTAGAGCGTATTGCGAATGGCCTTCAGATTCACTTCTTGGGTGAACACATCGACATAGTTGTCGACGCCCACAAACTTGATCGGGCTAAAGAGATCGTAGTTGGTAAAGCTGACGTAGAAGTTATAGAAGACCGGGTAGATCTTGATGAAGAAGAGAATGAAGAGCGGAATGACCAGGTACGTGTAGGCGACAAAGGTGTCGCTGTTGATGATCCGGCTAATCCGCTCTGCGCGCGAGAGCGGGTCAGCGTGCCGTGGCTTGCTGGGTTGGACGATGGTGGTGGACATAGGCGTCTTGCTCTCTCTGAATGACGACGCTGAAACCTGTATGTAGCCGCTGTGGTTTTTTTCCACGGAGACACGGAGAGTGCACGGAGTTCACGGAGGAAAAACAAAAGAACTTCTTTTCATCCGTGAACTCCGTGTCGCCTTCGTGTCTCCTTGGTGAAATACGTTTTCCGATGAACTCAATCCGTAGCGAATCCCCGTCCTACGCGTCTTCGGCCAAAATCTCGTTGATGGCCGTGCAGGTGTTGACCATGGTCTCTTCGGGCGACTGGTTGCCACTCAGGCAGAGTTCAAGCTCCGTCGAGAACGGGCGGAACAGCTCGATTAGGCGCCAGTGTTTGGGATAAGGATATGCGTATTCCGTCGATTCGAAGAGGACCTTCATGCGGTCGGTCATGAACTCAGCGTCGCGCAACGATTGGCGCGGAGGCTGGTAGAGGCCGGAGCCGCTATACTTCTCCTGGTTTTCTGAGCTGGTCATGTGTGTGAGCAGATCCCAGGTTGCATCGACCTCTTTGGTCATACTGGAGATGAACCACTTGTTCACCCAGACATGGGTTGCCTGTACATGATGTTCCAGGGGCAACGTCACATGCAGCAATTCCAGTTCATCCGGCGCATACGTCTGAGCATTTCGTTCCGGATCGGCTGACGCCATGGTGGAAGCGGCCAGACCGGCCTCCATTGGCCCCAGATCGCCTTGAGCCTCAAAGCCCGGATAAGGCTGAACCTTGTCGACGACGATCAGCTTGTGGATATACTCCATCGCTTCGATGCATTCGTCCGAGTCCAGCGTACATGTGCTCAGATCGTCGCTGAGGAACTGTCCCCCGGCCATCTCCATGAAGTACATGTAGGGTTGCAGATCGTTCTGCCAGCCACCGGGGCTGGAATAGTGGAAGCCCTCTCTCGTGATAGCATCACCGTCACGGATGGTCAATGCGTTGGCCCACTCGGACAGTTCTTCCCAGTTGGTCGGCGGTGCGTCGAAGCCTGCCTCTTCCATATGATCCTGACGATACCAGAAGCTGCGGATGTCAAAGCGATAGGGCACTGCCACAACCTGGCCGTCGATCGTCGCATCGTCCTGCAGGGCCGGGAACCAGTCGTCCCAGTTCCAAGATTCATCAGCCCCGGCAATCAGGTCGTCCAGCGGCAATGACCAGCCGCGTTTGGCCATCTGCGGGGCCCAGACTGCGCCGCCCTGGAAGAGATCGGGCGTGACGCCGCCGGCGAAGGCCGTGGTCATCTCTTCGTTGTAGCGATTCCAGGCCGTGTAGTTTGGCACGATGTCCGCACCTTCGAAGCTGGGGAAGATGTCATCTTCCAGCACCTGCTGTGTGGCCTCAACATAGTCAACGATGGAAATCGCCAGTTCCGGCCGCTCGCCGGACGGCGCAGCCGCTTCACCGGCTTCACCGGACGGCGCAGCGGGTGCACAGGCGGCAAGGAACGCGCCGGCTGCGGTCACGCCAGTGAGTTGCAGAAAGCCTCTTCTTGTCAATGGTCGCATATGAATCTCCTTTGTAGATGTGGTGATTGCTGGAGCAACGAGTAAAAATGAAACAGGAAAGTGTCACGAAATCTTGATCTGATCATCGGTAGCAAGTGCCACGATTCGCCAGCGGAACTACACTATCTTGAGGCCCAGATCGTGTGAACTGCTCCGCAGGCGCATCGTTGGCCTGCATCAGTCGCACCATCTTCCGGCTGAGCTGCTCTTCAAGCTCGACATTTTGCAGCGGATCGTCTTGGGCCGGATCCACCTGAAGATCAAAGAGCCGTGTGCCGAACTCCTGGGCCGCGACTGCCCAGAGCGGGACGGGATGCGATTTTCATCATCTGACAGCCCTTGCTGAAGGGGAGCGGACCAGTGCTTTCGATATGCGCTAGCTCCGCGTGCGAGAACGGTGTGCGCATATGGCTGGGCATCAACGTATATTCGTAGAGAGGCGAGTTCTCTGCGGTGTCCGGTGCACGCATGTAGACATACCGTCCATCTGTCAGGTTAACATGGCCGCCATGGACGCCAAAAAGCGCTGCGTCGCGAATAGGAGTGTCGTCTGCAATTACGTCATGTAGAGAGACGCCCTGCAGATCCGGCGGTTGCTCGACATCGAAGTAGTCGAGCAATGTGGCAGGCAGATCGATGGTCTGGACCAACGCACTGCGTCGCTCATTGCTGACCCGGCTGCGCGGATCCCAGATGAAGAGGGGAATGTGGGCGATCTCGTTGTAGAAGGGCTGCACGACCTTGGCCCACCAGATCGTGCTCGCCGAGCATGAACCCATGGTCCGTGTTGACAATCAGCATGGTGTCATCCCAGAGATCGTAGCGATCCATGAGATCGAGTACCTTGCCCAGATAGTGATCGCACATGCTGAGCAGCGCGGCATAGCGGTTGCGAATGTGTTGAACCTGCTCGGGCGTCTCCTCGACGCGTCGATAGGGTGGCCAGTCGAAGTGGGGTCCGTCGTAGGCGTCGGGATAGAGTTGCTTGAATCGGTCGCTGCTGAAAAAGGGCTCATGTGGATCGAAGGTTTCCAGATGCAGAAACCAGCTGTCGGCGTCATGGTTCTCGTGGATGAATTCCAGCCCGCGGGCAAATGTCTTGGCCTGTGGGTGCTGCTCCTCATTTGGCATCTGGGCCCGGTTGACCCAATCCTGTCGTCGCAGTCCCTTGAACCAGTGTGGGGCCTCCTCGGGAATCGGCAGCAACATGGACGGCATCTCAGGGTCTTTGACAACCCCAAGCCAGGGATCGCCCTGTTGACCACGCAGGTATTCCCAACTGTTGTACCGTGTGTGGTAGTTGACGCCGCCGTCCTCAAAGTAGTGGAGATGGTCGGTGATTAGATGGGTGTAGATGCCATTTTCTTTCAGGATATCGGGCATCGAGTCGTCAAAAGGCTCCAGCGGCCCCCAACTGCGATGGAGGAAGTTGTAGCGACCGGTATGCAACTCGCGACGCGCGGGAATGCAGGGCATGCTGCCCACGTAGCAATTGTCAAAGGTCGCTGCCTGCTCAGCCAGACGGGTAAAGTTGAAGGCCTGGATCGTCTCGCAGCCGTATGGCGGCAACATGTGACGATTGAGGCTGTCAAACATGACCATGATGGCTTTCATGTGGTGCCTTACTCTCCAATTGCTTGCCTGAAGTCGAACCGCAACAGGGGGAATGGTTCATCACGAACAGAAGCGAGGTGGTTCCGCGAGAGACCTATTTGATGCGGTAAACGATATGGTATACTAGGCCTGAAAAAAAAACAACCGTGGGATTCTTCCTGCTGCTCCTGACATCAAAAAATTCCGTACGCACCCAAGAGGTCATGACCGTATGTCCAATGATCTTCGGTCACGACGACCGAACATACTGCTCTTCTTGACCGACGACCACGGTACCTGGGCCAATGGTTGCTATGGCAACAGCGAAGTGCAGACGCCCAATCTCGACCGGCTGGCGTCCGAGGGTACACGCTTCGCCAATGCCTTCACGCCAACCCCGGTCTGTTCGCCTGCCCGCGCCTGCCTGCTGACCGGACGCACGGCCAGCCAGGTCGGTATCCACGATTGGCTCCAGGAAGCCGAGTTGGATGTGGGCGACCGTGACTGGCTGGCGGATGATGTGACACTGTTGCAACTTCTGCACGATGCCGGCTACAGCGTTGGCTTGAGCGGCAAATGGCATCTGGGCCAGTCCCATCTCAAGCCACGTGGCGCCGACTATCACTTCGGTCTTCCCCGTTGGCAGGGCGCACACAATGAATCCTACGTCTATGTAGATGATGATGGCGGGTTCGTTGAACTTGACGGAAACAAGTCGGCCTACATCACCGACCATGCCATTGAGTTTCTCGACCAGGCGCCCGCAGATCACCCCTTCTTTCTCAACATCGGCTACATCGCCACCCATTCGCCTTATGGCCAGCACCACCATGATCCCGCTGTGACGGCACTCTATCAGCATGCCTCCTTTGATGATATCCCAGCCTACAACACGCATCTGTGGGTCAAGAATGAAGACGGCCCCGGCGACTCGCCGCCGAGTGCGCTGTTGCGAGATCGGTACATCGGCTACTACGCGGCCGTCACCGAGATCGACAACAATATCGGGCGCATTCTGGACAAGCTCGAAGCGCTGGGTCAGTTGGACAACACCATCATCATCTACACGTCGGACCACGGCTGCGCCCAGGGCCACCATGGCTTCTGGGGCAAGGGCAACAGCACGCGGCCGCTCAATATGTATGAGACATCCCTGAGCATCCCGTTGATCTGGCGTGGCCCGGGCATTGCCGCCGGGCAGGTGATCGAACAGGCTGTCGATCACTACGACGGCTTTTCCACCCTCCTCGATATTGTCGACATCGTACCCGATGAGGAACGCAACTACCCCGGTCACTCGTATCGGGCCATGCTCCAAGGCGAGCGAGTGGAGTGGGATGAGACGATCTACGGCGAGTATGGCGATCTGCGCATGATCCGCACGCCGCAGTGGAAATTGGTGCTGCGCTATCCCGACGGTCCCAACGACCTTTTCGATCTGGTCAATGATCCACACGAGGTGGAGAACCTGATCAACGACTCGGCCACGGCGCCGGTGGTCGCCGAGCTGACCGCTCGTCTGGATGCTTTCTATGCCAAACATGAGATTCCTGAGAAATCGGGTCTGCGCGTGAAGGAACAGCATCGTCACAATGCAGGTGCTGAGGCGTGGCGCGATGGGCGTCGCGAGGCGCGGGGATTGCAGATCTATTGAGGTTGGGTAGGCCTACTTCGTCTGTGCCAACAACCGGTTGACCAACGCCATCAATGGCCCTCGCTGTTCGAACCCGCTCTCGCTGTAGTCGCTCATGGTCACGTAGATGCGGCCACGCGTGCGCCGCACAAGGCCCAACAAGAGACGCCGCATGGTCTGCTGGCGCGTATCATACTCGTGGGCGTCGCTCCACAGCTCGTGGCGCGACCAACGGCGCGAGAGCACGAAGGGGTGGGTGAGCGGCTGGTAGAGTCGTTCCCACCAGCCGCCGGCGCCGATGTCCAGCCAGAACTGTACGTCGACCGGCTGATTGCGCATGAGGAAGGTATAGGCCGGGGCCAGGAAGACGGCATCCTCGGAAATACGCCAGCCGGGTACGTAGAGCGCTCCCAGTGCGCCGCTTTCGAAGAGTTGTACATACTCGCGGCCAAGTCTCACTCGCCAGTCGAGTCCGTCATCCTGTTTCGTGGATGGTACGCTGGCCTTGCATCCAAGACCATCGACGCTGATCGTGTTCTCCAACGACCAGCGGAAATTGCGCGCCGATTCGACCAATTGATTCGCAATGCGTGCGGCATCAAGATCCTGGTGGAAGCCGTAGTCGGGCTGACTCAATAGCTCACCAAACAGACGGGCAAAAAACTGGTCCAGCGGGACAGGGTCAGCGCTTGCCCGATAGCCGGCGAGCCAACCTTGTAACCGGTCATAGGCTTCGCCGATGCGGAAGGTGATGCGCTCCTGCATGGCAGGCACTAGTGAGCCGAATCGCCCCAACTCGACGATCTTTCGCCGTGGCGGATAGACAATCTGACTGAGCAAGTGGGCCCGCACCGGGTCCAGCGCCGAGATGGCCAATGTCAGTGCCAACGTCACGTCGTCTGCAGCGGGGCGGATACCCCATTCGGGGTGGGCCAGGAGTGCCAGCGTCACCAAACAGCGGGCTGACGGCTCGTCTTGCAGGGCGCGGCTGGGCCGGTGCGTGGTGCAGGTGATGCCATGCTCGGCCAGAGATGTCTGGAGGCTAAAACGTAGCGCATCACTGACAAAGGGCGATAGAATGGCGATCTCCCCCGGCGGCAGACCGTCATCGTGAACCAGTCGTCTCACTTCTTCGACCACCCAGCTGATCATCTGTGGGTAGAAGCGAAACTCAACATCGGGCAGTGTTAGGGCGTCAAGCGCATGGGGCGATTCTTCTGCAACGTCGTCGTGAGTTGTGGCCTCCATCGGGGCCGGTGTGGTGTCGCCCTGCATTGCAGCATCGCGTGCAACTGCTGCCCGCCCGCGCATTGCGCGATCTACGCCGTCGGCCAGCGCCGCCACGGTGTTCGACATAACGTGGCTTCGGCTGAGCGTGATCTGCTCATCGCAGGCCTTTGCCAACTCTTCCACGCCCTCTGGATCTGCGCCCAAGAAAAAACGATAGCCTGCATCGCTATCGGCGAGCAACAGCGCGCTCTCCAGATGGGGCAGCCAGGCGTGGACCAGGCCATGGGCCGTGTGGGTGTCTTCTTCCAGATTGTCAAAGACGAGGTGGCGATGACTGCGGAAGAGATGGGTGCGGCTCCATTGGTGGACAAGCACCTGGTCATTGAAGAGCTCGATCTGCAAGCTAAAGTCGATCAACGTTTCATTCAGGCAGAGCGCACGGAACTCGTTGCTGATCTGCCGCGCCGCTCGCAAGGCGTTGAGCCGGGCCGTCTGCTGCTCGCCGGTCGGCACGGCCAGTTCCAGCCGCTGGTAGGCCTCATCGATTGAAAAGCCGTGCAGAGCGGCCTTGTTGAGATTGTCCAATACCTGACTGATGATGCGATTGCGCTCAACAACCACTCCGTCAAAATCACCTCGTTCGAGCGCCGCATCCACAAACTGCCCCATATGATATTGGCTGGTCTCAAGATTGAGGAAGGTCGGTTCGCGCTTGGCCCCCGAGTTGCCGTCATCTGGAAAGCCGCCATCGGCAGTCAGCAGCGGCCAGTAGAGTTGGACGGCATTACGAGCGAGGCCCGCCACCGTTGTCACCTGGGGGCCGGTTCCAGGCGGGAGGTCGGCTGAACGCAGCGCCGTGTAATAGGTTTGGGCCAGTGTGCGTTGGGGCACGAGGATCAGAATGTCATCGCCGCGCACCCGCTCCTGACGTATCAGCCAGCGCACGCGCTCGACGGCCAGCGTGCTCTTGCCGCAGCCAAACGGTCCAGAGAGAAAGAGTTTGTTGGTTGATTCCAGGGCAGGTAGAATGGATTGCATACGTTTATTGTATTGAGAAGTGTTGATCGTGACAAGTGTAAGAGGAGATCGACCATGCAAACCTACCCCATCCCGTTTGTGCCCGGGCCGGTCTCGATCCCGGAGCCTGTCCGAGCCGCCTACCAGATCGACTACGGCAGCGCCGACATGGAGGATGAGTTTTTCGCCCTGTACGGCTCCTGCGAAGCCGGATTGCGACAGATATTGAACACCCGGAACGACATCTCAATCCAGACCGGCGAGGGGATGATTGCGCTTTGGGGCGCGCTCAAGAGCGTGCTCGTGCCGGGCGACCGCGTCCTGGCCGTGTCGACCGGTCTCTTCGGTGCAGGCATCGGCGACATGGCGCGCAGCGTCGGCGCAGAGGTCGAGACCCTCGATTTTGGCGACAATGACATCGCCGATGTGCAACAGGTGCGCGAGGCTGCATTGCGCTTCCGACCCAAGATGATCACGGCGGTCCACTGCGAGACGCCCAGCGGCACCCTCAATCCACTGGATGAATTGGGCGCGATCTGCCGTGAAGTGGATGCGCTGTTCTACGTCGACTTTGTCGCCAGTGGAGGCGGTGTCCCCGTCGAGGTGGACGCCTGCCACATCGACCTGGGCTTGCTCGGCAGCCAAAAGGTGCTCAGCCTGATGCCCGACCTCTCTATGATCAGCGTCAGCCCGCGCGCATGGAATGCCATCGAGCATGTCGATTATGCCGGCTACGACGCGATCAAGCCCTGGCGCACGGCGGTGGCCGATCGCTATTTCCCGTACACCCACAACTGGCAGGCCATGGCCGGGCTTCAGGTCACTATCGATCTGCTCCTGGGTGAGGGGATAGAGAACGTCTACCAACGACATGCAAACGTGGCCGCCTATTGTCGCCAACGGCTGCTCGATATGGACGTCGACCTGTTCCCAACCAGCGAAGCCATCTGCTCGCCTACGGTCACCGCAGCGCATGTACCCGCCGGTTGGACGTGGCCCGCTCTGGACGCAGCGCTGCGCGAGCGTGGAATGGTGGTTGGCGGCAACTATGGACCGCTCGCCGGCAAGGTGTTTCGCATTGGCCACATGGGGTCACAGGCCGATATGGAGTTGGCGGGCCGGGGGATGGATGTGTTGGCAGAGGTGCTGGCGAAGAGGGAAAGATAATGCTGAATTGTGAATTTTCAATGCTTGATTGTGACGGGTGGGCGTCGGCAAGCTTATGAATTTACATGATCTGTTTGCCATACCGCTTCGACGGACGCCGAACCAAGTAGCCCTGCAGTGGATTACTGACAGCGGCACCGAACAAGCAATCACCTACAGAGAACTCCTTGCTGCCGCTGACGATCTGGGGGCCGGTCTCCAGCGTTGGGGATTGCGCAAGGGCGATCGGGTGGCCTTCTTTCTCAACAGCCGGGTCGAATTTGTTATCGCCTACCTGGCGGTCATTCGTCTGGGCGCCGTCGTCGTGCCCATCAACTTGCGCTATCGACGGACAGAGATCGGTCATATTCTGACCGACTGCACGCCTCGACTGTTGATCACCGAGGGGGCGCAGCGATCGATTCTTGAGGAGGCCGGCGTCCGTGTAGGCGCCGAGGACTCGACGAGTCTTGAGGCAGTGCTAGACGTCGATGACATCGAACAGTGGTCTTCGGCTTCCGAGAAGCGATCTCTACCCGCCGTCCTCGGCGACGATCTGGCGCTGATCATCTACACGTCGGGAACAACAGGGCGCAGCAAGGGCGCCATGATTACCCACAACAATGTGCTGGCAACGGTGACCGGGTTGCTCTCAGCCTGGGCGTGGGAGCCGGATGATCGACTGTTGCTCTGCCTGCCGCTCTTTCATGTTCACGGGCTTATCGTCGGCCTGCATTGTGCGTTGGCCGCAGGGGCGACAGTCCTGCTGCGGACTCGCTTCGATGCGGCAAGCATCGTTGCTGACTTGACCAGTGGTGAACCGACGCTCTTCTTCGCCGTGCCCACCATCTACGTGCGTTTGGTGGATCAACTGGCCTTGCAGGAGCAAGTAGACATGGGCGCTATGCGTCTCTTCTGCTCGGGCAGTGCGCCGCTGGCCGCCGAGACGCATCAGGCCTTTGCACATCTCACCGGCCATCAGATCCTGGAACGATACGGCATGACCGAGACGGGCATGAATCTGAGCAATCCCTACGCCGGATCGCGTGTGCCGGGCAGCGTGGGGACGCCCCTCCCCGGCGTCTCCATGCGCATTGTCGATGGCGAAATGACCAATGTCCCCGTTGGTGAGGAGGGCATGCTGCTTGTGCGCGGCAGCAATGTCTTCAGTGCCTACTGGAACGCGCCGGAGAAGACCGCAGAGAGCTTCGTGCACGATGATTTGGGCAGGCGCTGGTTTGTCACTGGCGATCTGGCGCGGCAGGATCCGCCAACCGGCTACGTAACTTTGCTGGGCCGCAGCCATGAGCTGATCATCAGCGGCGGCTTCAATATCTATCCGCGCGAGATCGAAGAGGTGCTGGAAACCTTCGACGGCGTGGCCGAGGCTGCGGTTGTGGGCAGGCCAGACGCGGAGTGGGGCGAGGCGCCGATTGCCTACTTGGTCTGCAGCAACGTCGTCAATCAAACGGCACTCATAGCCTACTGCCGCGGTCAGCTGGCGAGCTTCAAAACGCCCAAGGAATTTCTTATCATAGATGAGTTGCCACGCAACGCCATGGGCAAGCTGCAGAAGCATCTGTTGGAGTAAGAAATGTACGACGTTGCAGTCGATAAATTAAGTTGGGAAATGAGGAGATAAACAGATGAGTAGCGAGCAGACGAACGGTGACCGGAAGAACAACGAAAACTCAATCGATGGGCTGTCAAGCGATAGCGCACCTCGGCGATACGACACGCTAGAGGCCGTAAAGGCGCAGATAGCCGACGAACGCGATCTTTCCGACACGGATATGAGCGGCGTCAGCCTCAAAGGAATCAGGCTCGGGGGGATTGCCATGCGCAACTGTGACCTACAAGGCAGCGATCTCAGTGGAGCAAAATTAGGTGGGTGTGATATGCAGGGCGCAAATCTGGCTGGGGCGTCTCTCGACAACGCGCACATTGCCGGGGTTGACCTTTGCGAGGCGAACTTGCGAAATGCATCACTGCGTAATGCGAAGTTGATGGGCGTCGATCTGGCGAATGCTGACCTTACTGGGGCCGATATCAGCGGGAGCAGGCTTGTCGGCGTCGACGTAGAGGGCGCTGATTTCACCGGCGTGACGACGAATGGCGCCAAGGCTGTCGCTGATTGGACCGAGGCCAAAGTTGCCCCCGAGGTCCTGCCCGAGCCGCTAAAGCCTCAGCTGCCCAGATGGCTTCCACTGCTGATCGTGGCGGCGATATTTGCGGGTGCAGTTGTTCTGTTGCGAAGAGGCCGGCGCCGCAAGCCTGACCCGCAAGCCTGATCCGCAAAGAGACGATGTCGCTTACACTTAGGCCGTTCAAAGAAATCAAATCCCTATTTGACGGCCTGCAAGCCGCTGCGCAAGCATCATCAAACAGGGATTCAATTTCTTGCAGCGGCCTTAGGCGTGGAAGAAAAGACGGGGGGTCGGCCATTTTGGCCGACCCCCAACAGTGAAGAGTGCTCTGATCTACACAATAGGCATTTATGGAGCGCCACTCCAACCTATTCCTTGCCTCCCGCTCGAACCCATTTCCCCGGTAGTGCCGATGGGCCAGGCGGCGAACCTGTCAACGAGTTTGCCTGAGCAGAACACTCTCGACTGGCATCCGATCTGCTCTAATTATATCACTTTCACGTGCTGACGGATCACTGAGTTTTTCCGCCTCATGGGCTCATTCCGCCGGATTTTGCATTCTGTTGTGAACCCTAAAATGGAAAGGCAAAAATAATTGTAATTTTGTGCCTTTCCAATCTGCGTCTTACCATCGAGATCGTCAAGGTTGGTTTACAGACAGGCTCTGGAACTGAGCCGGGATCACTTCTAGCTCTACCGTCAATTGATCTTTCATTCGATCGGCGATGTCGGCGACGAGCGCTTCGCTCGCCGGAAGATCGCCGTAACCCGTAATGCGAACCTCCACCGTGTCGCCGCTCGACTTGACGCTAATCAGCTCATAGGCTTCTGCGTCGGCCAACCATTCCTCGGTTGCCTGCGTCGTGTGGAATTGGACGCTCCCAGCCTTGCCGGTTGTGTAGCTGGTGGCTGCCAACGGCACGATCACCAGCAATGTGCCCAAGGCAATCATGAGGAATGCATTGCGGCGCTCGCTGCCCTTGAGACTTGCCATGGATGCCTTAGAGAGGCCAAGCAGTGCAAAGACGCCGCCGCCCGCCAGCAAGATCGAGAGGAAATTACATGCCCGCTCTGAACCAGATTGTCTCCCACCAGGGCGATTGAATGGTGACGGTGATCGACTTGCCAGCCTCGTTCCAGACGCCATCGTTGTTGGAGGCTTTCACGTTGAATGTGTAGGTTCCAGCATCCAAATTGGTATATTTTGCCTCTCGGTTCGCGCCATCAATCACCGTCCAGTCGTCGTCAAAACCGTCCATTTTATAGGCATACTGATTGTTCTGCGGCGACACATAGTTGAGCCCTGCAAACTCAAAAGAGAAGACCCTGTCCTCATTGGGCAAGGTAAGCTCCTCCGTGGCGTCGATCACGCGTTGGATGGGTGAATCTTCACCCAGGGCCACAGATTGATTGGCCAGCTTGAAATCTGTCAAAACCACAGGCGGGATGACGTCATTTTCTTGAAGCGTTTCGGGATAAAAAGCATTCAAACCATCTTGACCGCCAAAGAACAGGCGTCCATCATCGGCTTGAAAGGCACTGCCCCTGATGAATTCTTTCTTCTGGACACCGGATTGAGCGTCATAACTCCGGAAGGCTTCTTTGGTGGGATCAAAGCGTGAGATGCCTTTGGCTGTGCTGAGCCAAAGGTTTCCCTGTGCATCTTCAAGGACTTCCAAAATATTGTCAGTCAGTAGCCCTTGTTCCGTGGTATAGGTTGAGAATGTTCCAGTTTCCGCGTCAAACTTGCTGAGACCGCCGGTGGCGGCTATCCACAATGTGCCAGCCCGGTCTTCATGGAACATGTGGACCCGTTGGCCTTTGAAATACTCAGGATAGCGGATAAATTGCTCGGTCTGCGCGTCAAATTGGCTGACACCATCGCTTGTACTGACCCACAGAACATCGGCAGAGGAAAGATAGACAACATAAACAACATAGACAACATTGCTGTTCAAGCTGTGCGGATTTTCGGGATCATGGAGATAATGGGTGAATTCTTCTGTCTCCCGATCAAAACGGTTCAGCCCGCCTGCAAACGTCGCAATCCAGAGATTGCCAAATTTGTCTTCTGCAATACTCTGAATCTCGTTGTGACTCAGACTCGCCGGATTGTCCGGGTCATGGAGATAGTGTGTGAATTGGTCCGTTGTTGGATCAAACCGATTGAGCCCCCCTTGCCATGTGCCAATCCAGAGAATCCCGTCGCCATCCATATGCATGGCCTGAATCTGATTATCGCTCAAGCTGTTTGGATTGTCAGGGTCCGATTGATAGTGCGTGTACAGTCCCGTTTCCGGGTCGAGCTTAACAAGACCCTTCAAGGTTCGGATCCAATAGGCGTTATTTTGATCCTGACGCACCGACGAGACTGCGCTGTGGATCAAGCTTTGGGATTCGCCAGGAATCTGACGGTACAGGGAAAATTGGGAATTGAGCGCATTATAGATGTCGACTCCGTTCCCGAAGGTGCCGATCCACAGCGTATCTTGTTCATCCTTGAGCAATGCAGGGATACGATCATCTGCCGGACCATCGGGCAGATAGGGATTGGGTCGATAACGGGTGAACTTTTCTGTCCGCGAGTCAAATCTGTGCAATCCACCGCCGAAGGTTCCTACCCAGAAGATGCCAGGGGAATCTTCCACAATGGTCATCACGGCATCACTGCTCAAACTCTGCGCATCGTTGGGGTCGTTACGATAAAAAGTAAACAGTTCCGTTTCTGGGTCAAAACGGGCCAGCCCACCTCCTACCAGGGCAAGCCAAAGGTTGCCTTTCTCGTCCAATGTAATCTGGTTAATTCTGTTTTCCGCGATGCCGATATCGGGCTCAGGCAGATAGTGAGTGAAAATCTGCGTTTCCGGATCAAATCGTGTCAACCCCCTGGTGCCGCCAATCCATAAGTTTCCTGTTTGATCCCCGACGATGTCGAGGATCCTCCCCAATTCGGTAGCGGACGAGGCCGGGCTGAGCTCTTCAGTAGCGCGGTCGAATTGATACAGTACGCCATGCCAGCTTCCTATCCACAGTCGTCCATCTGAATCTTCATAAATGGCATCGACCGTACTGTCCGACACGGTCGGGTCAAACCCATAATTGGCAAACGTCTCGGTCTTGGGGTCGTACTTGCTCACCCCATTGGACGTGCCAACCCAAATGGCGCCGCTTGCGTCTTGAACGACACATTTGGTGAAGCTTGAACCGATGCTCGTTGGGTCCTCCGAATGATGTTTGAACACGGTTATGTCGTAGCCATCATAGCGGTTCAGACCATCAAAGGTGGCAATCCAGAGATAGCCTTGGCGATCCACCATCAAGTCCCAGGCGGTGCTGTTTGATAGCCCGTCCTCGGAGGTGAGGTGGCCAAAGCGGGGCTGCTGGTCGCGTACGAACTCTATCGGGCGCTGGGCTGGGCCTTTGACATGCGAGGAGTGCTGAGGGTAGTCGTCGCTTCAGCCGCCACCTCAGTGGCGGGATCGGAGCCAGGCCGGCAACCGGCGATGCTCACGAGCGCCACCAACAGAACCGTCAGTATTGGCAGACGCGAAGTTTTTCCGCCATGTGCCAGGCCTCTGCCACACCGGTTCGAACCTACTACGTTCATTTTGCGCTCTATTCGATGAAGTTGTACCCATACGTAACAGTGGATGGAGTCCAGTTGATTATAGCATAGCGTTGGGTCCATGGGCACCAATTGCGAAGACAGGCCTCATTGGGCGATGAAATCCGGGTTTGGCCGGCATTTCAGTTCGAAGACCCTGGATCTGTTGCTCAAACCGTCAGAGCGAATGTATACTTTGTTGGTAAATTGTGCTATTTTTCACGAATTGAATTTTTGTCAATGGAATTGGATCTTCGCTGCCACGATGACTGAAAAACGAGAAGCGGATCTGGTGCTTTTGCGCCAAAATCGGGTGTTTGTCGGATTGGGTGATACCGCGTTGGGTGATGTATTCGACGCGGCCACAGTACGGACATTTTCGCGCAAGGAGCTAATCGTTCGTCAAGGCGATCCGGCTACGGCCTTTGGCGTCATGGTAGAGGGCCGTGCAAAGCTTAGTCAACTGTCGGCTGAGGGTCATCAGATTGTTGTTCGATACATCAAGACCGGTCAGGAATTCGGTCTCATCGCCGCGCTCAATGAGTTTGATTACCCACTTTCGATCCACGCTGTCAGCGACTGCGAAATGCTTTTCTGGCAAGGTGAAACGCTGGCCAATCTCATGCAGCGCCATTTTCGTATTTCGTTGAATGCGTTGCGTGTCATGGTGATCCGCAACCAACAGCGACAGAGTCGCTACCATGAGGTCGTCAATGAACGTGTGGAACAGCGGCTTGCCCGTTCGGTTCTGCAACTTGGACAACATTTGGGCAAGCCATCTGAGGGCAATATCTTGATCGACATCCCGATCACGCGGGAAGACCTGGCCGAATTGATCGGAACCACCCTCTTCACCGTGAGTCGTACGCTCAAGCAGTGGGAGCAGAAGAACCTTGTTTCTATCGGGCGTGAGCGAATTGCCATTGTCGATAGCGCAGGCCTGGAGAAAATTGCAGCAACATCGCCGTCCGACCCAGGTTCTCCATGCGGCTGTGTCGGCATTCAGGCATGCCTCGGCATTTAAGCTGCTACTTCATCACACCCCTTCACTCTTTGATCGAGCGCAAAGACAGAAAGCCTCAGTACCCCTATCGTTGGGGCGCCGGCGGTTCGCTGGATCGCGTGGATAGATCATTCGAACCGACGGCGTATCCAATATTTTGGGTTGGGCTTTGCACCAGGGGCGACCCTGTTGCCGGTCCGGCTGAATCGGCTACCGAGGAGAAGTACAATGGCAACAATTTCGACAGCTTACATGGGCGATATGCTTTTTGAGACCACCACGGGCAACCATACGATCCAGATTGATGTGCCCCCGCCGATGGGCGGCAGCGATCGAGGCCCAACGCCGCCTGAGCTTTTCATCGCCTCACTGGGAAGCTGTATTGGGGCCTTTGCCGCTACATATTGCGAGAAGGCCGGCATTGATACTCGAGACATGACGGTCGATTTTTCATTTGACAAGGCTCAAGATCCGGTGCGTCTGATCAACCTCAAGGCGACGGTCAATCTGCCCTATGGCGATTGCGATCGTCGTGAGAAGGCCATCCTTCGGGTGGCGGAGCACTGTCCTGTGCATGAGACCATCACGGCGCTGGAAGGAGTTGAGATTGAGCTTGTTGGCCGGCAAGGCTCTCTGATGATGGAGAATGTTCCAGATTTCTGGGAGGTGAGTGCGGCCGACTAGAAACGGCCATGCGTTGAAGCAATCGTCGGCTCATATGTTCGGCTGATCCTGACGAATTGAGCTTGTTCAAGTCTTGAATTATGATGAGGTAGGTATGTGGGCGATTCGATGATGAATCGCCCACATATCTACCTTTTGCATTTACTTCCTGTTTGTCTGTCACTATTTGTTTGGACTAGCTGTTTTTCGTAAGGCCAATCTGTGTATGGTATGGGTAGCTTCGCTCTGTCGGAATGACAGTTGCGACCAGATCGGAAATGATTGAGGACTCTGCTGCAAAAACAACAATCAACCGCAGATGGGCGCAAATGAACGCAGATGGAAAGAGCTTTTCCTCTGTGAACTCTGTGCTTTCTCCGTGCCTCCGTGGTGAAATGAACTCTTTTTGCAGTGGAGTCACTGAGTATTGGAAAGGTGAGAGATATGTCAATCAAAAGACTCTTCCCGCTCTTGGTATTGATCCTGGCATTGTTGGTCCTGGCTGCCTGTGCATTCCAGCCGTTGCAGGTTCCAGTGGATAGTTCGGACGCTGGACCGGTCGACATGGCGAACCCTGCCGCCGTTTTCTGTGAGGATGAGGGCTACAACTATGAGATCCGCACTGCGGATGACGGTAGCCAGTCGGGGGTCTGCATCTTTGATGACGGCAGTGAATGCGATGGATGGGCTTTCTTCGGTGGCGAGTGTAGTCCGGGCGCAGATTGATCTTCTCGGTTTCGCTCCATCAGAATGCCTGTGCCGGCGAAATCTGAACCTGCTGGAACTCTGTAGGTCCCAGCCGTGATGAAACGCTTCTGGGTTTTTAGATGACAGAATTGAACGATAGGGCCGAATTGAAAGACGGGGCCGAGGGTGTCTTCGAACGCGGTGCGCTATGCGAGGCTGCGGCCAGAAGTAGTGTGCATGCTTCGCAGTGCGGAGCACTAGAACCGATCTCAACGACTCTTCAGTTTGTGGATGACGGAGGGATCAGCTTCATCGTGCGGGTGTTGCAGCAGCGGGTCGCGCAGAAAAGGCTTGTTGGCCCAAGCCGTGTGGTCTATCCAAAGCGGAACCCGTTTCTTCCCTACGATCCCGATCTTTTCGTCGCGAATCTCTCCGAAACACACGTTTGCCTGCTCAATAAATATACGGTTCTCCAGGATCACATGCTGATCGTGACCCGGTCGTTTGAGCATCAGGAACAGTGGCTTACGCCTGCCGATTTTGAGGCGATGTGGACGTGCATGGCGGACAGTGACGGATTGGGCTTCTACAATGGCGGTCTTTTGGCCGGAGCCAGTCAGCCACACAAACACCTTCAGTATGTCCCATTTCCATTGCTCCCGACCGGACCGGACGTTCCGATTGAGGCGTTACTGCCGGATGAGCCGGCCGGCATCATCAGTGTTGCCTCGGCCTTGCCATTTGCCCATGCATTCGTGCGCTTGTCTCAAGACAAGCGCACGACCGACGCTCGTGCAATCGATATGCTCTACGAGGCCTATGTGTCGATGTTGTCCTACATCGGCTTCGATGTGAGCGGTGTGCGCCATGGAGGACGCCAAACGGGTGCCTATAATCTGCTTGCAACACGCGAATGGATGTTCATTGTCCCGCGCAGTCAAGCAGGCGTCAGTGGAATCGCCATTAATGCGTTGGGGTTTGCGGGCCATCTACTGGCACGCAACCGCGAACAGATCGACGACATCCGACAACGCGGTCCACTCGCTCTCCTGCGAGCCGTCGGGCTGCCGAAGTAGCGTTCTCGCTTCAGCTTGTCTACCTCCTGACCTTGGCCTCACGCCCCCAATCGATTTCGGCTGTTCTTCGCTTCGATGACGATGCCGCGCAGCGATGCCTGAGCAGCCAGGCTACGCCGGCTTGCCACGGACCAATCGTCGGTCGGCTCCTCCCTAACAGCTTTCTCTGGTTTGCGAAGAAAGAGTGCCGCAATCAACGCGCTGAGCAGTACCAGCACCATGGCGGTCATGAAGATGCCTTGTGCCGTCAAGTATTGGCTGGCGAGCACGACGGCCAGCGGACCCAGGACGCCGCCCAGGGAGAGTGCCGAGCTCTTGACGCCCAACACACGGGACCGGTGCTGCGGTTCAGAGATGTCCAAGTAGTTGGCGCTGGTTGCAGGCACGCGCAGCGCTTCTCCCAGCCCGGCAATCATGGCCAAGCCGACAATGATTGCGTAGTCACGCGCAAATGTAATGCTGACGTAGAGCAGTGAATTGAGGATGATGCCGAGAACGATAACTGGCTTGCGACCGAACCGATCGCTGGCCTGCCCAAGGAGGATTTGACCCAACATCATGGCCAAGCCATAGGCCGCGACAACGACGCCAAACTGAACCGTGCTCCAAAGTAGTTCATCGTAGAGATAGAAGACCATCTGCGGCTCAACAAAGGCAAATGCAAACGAGGCCATGAAATCGACCAGCAGCAGCGTGCCGAAGACGGTGAGCGGGCGGGGCAGTGACTGCCGAAAAGTTTCCTTGGATTGAGTGGCCGTCGTTCGTCGAGCACGCAGTTGGTCTCGATGTCGCACTTCCGCCGTGCGCGTCTCCGGTACAAGCAAGAATGCGGCAACAAAGGCGATTGCCCCGAGTATGGCCGAGACAATGAATGGCGCTGCAAACCCCCAGCTGTCGTAGAGCAATCCACCGAGCACAGGGCCCAGGACAAAGCCTGCACCATAGCCGCCCATCACAATGCCGATCCACTTGCCGCGCTCATCTTCGTCGACCAGATCGGCCACCATGCCCATCGAGGCAGGCCCCAGCCCGGCCGTCAGAAATCCGCCCATGGCACGAACGACGATGTAGGCCAGGGGTGTGGCGGCAAACAGATAGCCAAGATTGAGCAGGATGAAGGAAAAAAGTGAGAGCAGAATCAGCGGTCTGCGACCACGCGTGTCTGCCAGGCTGCCCATGAATGGAGCGGAGATCAGTTGGGCCAGCGCGAAGGACATGGTCATCCAGCCCAGCGCCTGGACGCCGGCCCCCAGCTCAGCCAAACGACGGGCAAAGACGGGCATGATGATGCCGAAGCCGGTCATCATCAGCGCCACGCTGGCTGTCAACAGGATGATGATGGTGCGCACGCGTCGCGGATCCGGCTTTGGCGTGATGACCTGCGTCGCTACAACAATCTCACCCATGTTGGCGGTCGATAGATGTTGACTCATTCGTCCATGCCCAACTCAACAAAGAGCGTGGCCAAGTCGATGTAGGCTGTCTCTTTTTGGATCAGACCGTCGGCTACATCGAAGACTGAGATGCCCCGAATGCGAACGGTGTGGTCTGTGGGCTCAAGGCTGTTATTGAAAATCGGCGGCTCGATCCTCGCACTGTGGGTTCCAGTGAAGATCCATTGAACCACCACGACCGTCTCGCCGGCGATGGTCCGTGTGATCTCGTAGTCCATTTCAGGAAAGCCTGCAAGCCAGCTAGGCCAGAAGCGGGCCGCCTCCTCATTGGTCAACGGTGGGTCTTCAAAGGCATCGCCGTGAACCCAGTCCAGGACATAGTTCGGGGCGCGCAGTTGCGCCATGGATTTCGTGTCCGCAGTCGCTAGCGCCGCCGAATAGGCCGATACGCAGTCTAGGGCGCTCAGTGTTTTCTTCTCTGCCTCGCTGAGAGTCCCTGACGTCATCCACTCCCCTCCATGTTGCCCGACTATGCCAACTACGGTCTTCTGCCCCATCGTAAGGACCAGGGAGCCATCGTAACCCGAAGCAAGCAATCAGTGCAAGGTGCCGGTCAACCCGTCTCGATCTCTCAACCCGGCAAGCAATTTGCTTGTAGACATTGTGTAGCCAGCACAAGGGTATCGTGTGGAAGAGGATAGCATTGCGATGAAACCGGAGGTGTTTTGATGTTTGGCGATCTGAGCAATGAGTTCACCCATGAACTGCACGTGATGGTAAGTTCTCTCCTTTGAATCTCTTTGTTGGAAAGGGGGGGCGTCACCCATGCTAATTGATGGAAAAGAGATCTATGCACGGGAACTAGGCTACGAGCAATTGCGGGCAGAAGCGGATCGGCATCGGTTCGAGCGCGACGTTCTGGGTATTCGGACCGATTTGCCCCGGCCTTGTTGTGTGACGTTGGTCTGGCTGGGGCGGCGGTTCATGGCTTGGGGCGAGCACCTGCAAACGAAGTACGGCAATCTGAATAGTGACAACGATCTAGCTGCGGGTGCACATTGACTGCGGCGAGACGCACATTTGAACAACAGCGCCTCGTCTGATCGATGGTGATGCGGGACAGACGGGTGGAGGAGGTAGCGATGTGTAGAATCCCGAGAACTTCGGCTGTGGTGGCATTGCATTTTCTGCTCTGGGGCCTGCTATGTATAAGTCTTAGTGCTTGCCAATCCGAGGTATGGGCGAGCGAAAGCGAACTTGGGTTGCCGCTTGCAGAGAAGGACCCATCTGTGCCCGTTCGCGTTCTCTATATCGGCAACCTCTGTGCGGGCTGTGCCGGTACCCAACTTGAGCAGATCGCCGCTGGCATGCAGCCGCCCCGTATCATCAAAGTCGACAGTGTCGTGATTCCCAAGTATTGAGGCACTCTGGCTGAGCACGCGGGTCGTGCTGAGACGCTGGAGAAGATTCGTGAAGGCGGTTGGGATTTCGTCATTTTGCAGGAAAATCTGATTTTAGGCGTGCTTTCCCAGGATGAGTATCTTGAGAGTGCACGCGTGCTTGACCGGATCGTGCGCGAGGCCGGCGGACAGACGGTCCTGCTCATGCTTTGGGGATCCAAATACGATGCCCGCGTGACTACCAGCGAACAAGCGCGGTAAGTCGCGAGATCGGCGAAACCCTGAACGCAGAAGTTGTGCCGCTTGGCCTGGCTTGGCGCCTGGCCCGGCAGGCTGATCCTGAAATGCGACTCTATGAACCGGGGAGCGATGCAGCCGGCCTACACGGCTCCTATCTCAACGCTGCCGTCCTACTCGCTGCACTGATTGGCGTCAACCCTGCCGAGTCAGATTTTCTGCCGCTGGACGCCGATGGCAAGCCGCTGATGACGGAGGAAGATGCTGTCCTGCTGCGCGGCATTGCCAGGGAGGCAGTGACGGGGAGCAACAGTGAACAGTGAATTCGAATTGAGTTGACGGAGAGGAGTTGGTAGAGAGGAGGTGCGGTACGATGGCGACCAAACCGGATAACGTGATCAATGCCGAACTATTGGCCGTGGTGGAGCAGATCTCGGACGAGCGTGAAGCCATGGAGGCCTGGTGGGGCATCACCCAGTGGGCGGCTGAATTCTACCGACAAACGGGTGAACCTGCCACCCTTGACGACCTTTACCGAGATCTGCCGGAAATGCTTCGTGACGAGGAATACGAGGTTGAGGTTGTCTAGCGTGGTGGTCACCAAATCGATTCGTATACCGAAGGGGCAGGTCTGAAACCCATAGGCACCAAGCTAAGGTTATGTTGATCCGATCGCTGTTGCGAACGGGCTTGCAGCAACGGCTGAAGCCGGCTGCTAACAGCGAAAAGCCGCCTCAGCGGCTGAGATTCAGCGCCTGAGGGCGCTTTTTACTGTTAGCGGCGGGATTTATCCCTGCCGCAATCAACGGCAACGCTAGACATAACGCTTAGCTTGATGTGCATGGGTTTCAGACCTGCCCCTTTGATGTTCGCGCTCCAACAGACTGGGCAAAACCGACAGCCTACAGCTTGTATCCGATGGCGCGCAGCAGGTTCTTGCGATCTGCAATGTCCTGCTCGCCTTCGATCCCCTGGCTGCGCATGCCATCGATGACACCGAGGATGCCGCGGCCCGATTCGGTCTCGGCCACGATGACCTCAGTCGGATTGGCTGTCGCGCAGAAGGTATTCACAACCTCCGGTACTGCCTGCACTACGTTGAGGACATTGACCGGAAAGATACCGGGTCCAAGGAAAAGGATGAATGCGTGGCCGGCCGACAGCGCAAGCGCATTCACTTTGGCCAGCTCGATCATCCCCTCGTCGGTGCCGCTCCAGCGGATCAGCGCCGGGCCGGATGCTTCGCAAAACGCCAGGCCGAACTTAATGCCTGGCACGGCGGTCACCAAGGCCTCGTGGATATCCTCGACGGTCTTGATGAAGTGACTCTGTCCCAGGATGAAGTTGATCTCTTCTGGTTTCTCGATCTGTACGGTGGTCAATTCCATGATTTTATTTCCTCTCGACGATTCGCTGCATAGTACTCGATGAATTCTGTCACAGATGGACACAGATAGGGTTGGATGATCACAGATGAACAAGAAGACGCCTCTGACAGCATGGAAGGAGCCCAGTAATCATCTGTGAATATCAATTTTTCATCAGTGTCCATCTGTGACAAAGTTCCCTGTCTCAAAAAGAAATCATCGTCTCTGGCCAACTCATCGGACCGGCGTCAACAACGTCTTGACGCCCTGTTTGCTCTCGAAGACTGCAAAGGCCTCCGCCCACTCGGTCACGGGGAAGCGGTGGGTGATGAGCGATTTGGTGTCGACAGCGCCGGTGGCCATCAGGCGCAGAGCTTTGCTCCAAGATGAGGGCACGCTGGCGTTGCTGCCGGTGACAACTAGCTCCTTATAGCAGACCTGGTCCAGATCCCAGGCGATGGCTTTGCCGAAGAGGCCGATCTGGGCGTAGCGACCTCTTCGACGCACCAACGGCAGAAGCTGTTGCGCTGCTGGTCCCGCCCCTGAACATTCGTAGACTACATCTGCGCCTAATCCTTCGTCGCTGATCTCGGCGATCAGATCAGTCGGGTCGGACTGTTGCACGTTGAGCGTGTAGTCTGCGCCCAGGTCAGTGGCCAGGGCCAGCCGATGACTGTCGGCGTCTGTGCCCAGCATGACAGCCGTTGCCCCTGAGGCCTTGACGACCTGCAACGTTAGCAGCCCAATGGCCCCAGGGCCGGCGATAACCGCCAGGTCGCCGGCCACGACGGTGCGCATGTTGAGTACGCCATGTACAACGCAGGCCAGCGGTTCGGTCAACGCACCTGCCTCAAAATCGACCGACTCAGGCAGGACGTGCAGATTTGTGGCGGGTACGACCACAAACTGGGTGAATCCGCCATTGACCGCTGAACCGATTGACTTTCGTTGCAGGCAGAGGTTGGTGCGGCCGTCGCGGCAGTAGCGACAGGAGCCGCAGGTTGAGAAGTAGGTCTCGGTCGTTACCCGTGCACCCTCTTCGACGCCTGATACTTCAGGGCCTATGGCGACAACCCGCCCTGCGACCTCATGGCCAAGCACGACCGGCGGCACGGTCTTGAACTCATCGTGGTAAATATGCAGGTCGGTGCCGCAGATGCCTGCAGCCTCCACGCTTATCAGTACCTCGCCCGCGCCTGGTTCAGGCACAGGTATGTCACGGAGTTCAACATGGCCGACACCGCGTTCCACTTTCATCACTGCCTTCATCTTCAAATGCTCCTCAATTCGATAGGGGTGTTGCCTCGTCGTAGGGACAGGTCTCAGACCTGTCCCTACTGCATTGTGACTACAGATCGACCGGCTGCCCCGTCCTGGCCGACTCTTCCATGGCCAGCAGCACACGCGTGACGGCGACGCCATCTTCGCCGCTGGCCAGAACCGGCTTGTCTTCAAGCACAGCATCTACGAAACGGGCGATGGACTCGAGCACAAAGCCGCCGACTCGACCCTGGCCCGTGGGCGTCACGCCGAGTACATCGCTGTAGGCCATCGTTGCGTTCACATGCTTCTCCAGCGCACCGTGATGGGATGGGTCGGCATACATGGCTCCCTCGCTACCCAGCAGCTCAAGCTTGAAGTCGAAGACCATGGGCTGGCTTCGAGGCAGGATCCAGGCGTTTTCAAAGGTGACGACCGTACCTTTCGAGAATTCGGCAATTGCCACGTGGAAGTCCTCGGTCTCGACGCCTTTGGCGCGCAGAATGCCGTTCCGCTGCACAGCGTAGACCCGACTGACCTCGTCGTCCAGCAGGAAGCGCATGAGATCGACCGTGTGGCTGGCCAAGAACCAGAGCGCAGATGATCGGCCGGCCCAACTGAGCATCTCCATGGGCACAAAGGTCGTGTTGCTGAGGCGCACATAGGCGTAGGCAGGTTCGCCGATTTCGCCGGCCTGAATGCCCTCTTTGACGGCCACAAAGGGCGGATTGACCCGATTGTGGAAGTCGACCATGAGCTTGACGCCATTGGCCTTGGCTGTGTCGACGATGGCTTGCGAATCTTCGATGGTCAACGCCAGTGGCTTCTCACAGAGGATGTGCTTGCCGGCTCTGGCTGCGGCCAGTGCAATGTCCCGATGGGCGAAATCGGGCGTGGCGATGCTGACCGCGGCGATGTCCAGCCGGCCGAGAAGGTCCACATAATTCGTGGTGTACGCACCGGCCCCATACTTGGCCGCTACGGTCTGGGCGCGTGCTTCATCGATGTCGCAGATGGCAACCAGCTCAACGTCTGGCAGCTTGCTGTAGGCCAGCGCGTGGTTCTCGCCAAAGAGCCCTGCGCCAATGACACCGAATCCGGTAGGTTTCACGTTAGGTTCTCCTTTCATTTGGGAAGTAGTGCGGTGCCAACCTGATCAATAGTTCGTCCTCATAACCCGGTCATCATTGTCAAGCAGATCCATCGGCACAAGGCCATGGATAGCACCAACAATTGCTCCGGCGACGGCTACAACGAGGAGCGCTGACGCTGCAATGGTCCACGTTGGACCATTGACGGACATCCAGTTCAAGCCTGCGAAGGTGGCGACCATGCCGCTGGCCCAGGCAAGGGCATTGGCTGGGATCCACCAGACTGCCTTGTCCACCCACCGACGTAGAACCCACCACTGGGGAACGCCAAGGGTTGGCCCTAGCACCAATCCCATCATCGCAGCCAACAGAAAGAGGACCATCCGCTCGGAAATCTCGATCGGCCCCGATTCCGACATTGAAGTTCCCAACGCCAAGGACGCGCCGGCCACCATTCCAAACGTCCAGAAAATACCGGCGCCCACGATAGTCGCGCCGATCCATGTCCGTCTTGCAATCTGTGGCAGCCTGTGGCGCAGCACGGCCCACTGGCCATAGCCGATGGATATGCCCACGATCGGTGCGCTGATGACGATAACGGCTAAGACCATGCCTGGTCCCGAGAATGGACCAACCGAAATCCATAGCAGCGACGACAGTCCTAACCCGATCATGAACCCGATCATCTCGGCCAGAGAATTGGCGACGATCCATTTGAGATTGAATTGGTTCGACATCTACCTCTCTCCGGACTCAGTGAAGGGACCTCACTAGTTCACGATCTGTCATTCCGTTCACGTAGTGGGCGCAAAGCGCCATGACCGGAGGGAAGAGGAATCTCAGGTTCGTACAGTCGAGATTCCTCGTCGCTTCGCTCCATCGGAATGACAATTCAGAGTGAAATCGTGAACTACTGGACCTGGTAGAGCTCATTGGCCGTGTCTACCTGCGTCCATCCGCGGCCAAACAATGACACTCACGATTCGTTACCAGTGGATGAACCCGTGGCAGATCCTAGCGTAATCTGAGTCATTTCGCCGACCGGGGTGCCACGCATGGCGGCTACGGCTTCGTCGGGCAGCTGTTGGATGGCCTCCACTGCATCACGTGCCCGATCGGCATCACCCGCCATGATGGCGTCAACGACGTTGCCCACAATCCTGCGTTCGTTGGCGATGATGCCCTCAGTCGTGATGTCCGATCCTTCCCAATAGCGCATTCCGTGGAGAAGGTTCAACGGCCGGGCCAATAACATCAATACCTTGTTGTGGGTCGAGTCGAAAATCGCCTGCAGGAGCGCCATGTACTGCTCGGCCATTTTGTCCAACTCGAGTTGGGGCACCTCATCGATTGGCGCCTTCCTCCACTGGCGAGCATGCTCTTCGTGATAGGCAAGATACAAGCCCAGCCGCTCCTGAATCACAACGAGGTCATTTTCAGTTGCAGATGTTGCAGCCAGCGCGGCCACATCCGGCAGCAGGATCTGCTCGAACTCCTCAACGTCCCAGGCTGTGGCCGACAGACGCCGCAGCGACAGTAGCAGGGCATCGCCGAACGCTCGATTTTTCGCCGGCGTGACATAGACGCCCGAGCCCTGTTTGGCATCGACAAGCCCTTGGGCCATAAGCAGCCGCGTGGCATCGCGAATGACGGCTCGACTGACGCCGAACTGCTCGCAGAGCGAAGGTTCGGTGGGCAGCACGTCGCCCTCGGCTAGATCGCCGTCGAGGATCGACTCCTTGACGGCGACGGCCACCTGCTCAGCCATTGTCTGTTTTCTAATCGGTTTCGAGAACTGATGCGGTGTCGACATGGACGATCCTCTGCTGGTGCCTGTTGATGCGAAGATAGAAGAGCATGGAGCTACCCACGAGCAGCCCGGCAATGATCCATGCGCTGTTGATGCTGGTCTGCTGAGCTATCCACCCCAGTGCGATGCTGGCGACAGTTGTGCCGACGTAGGCCGACAGCGAGTCAATCGAGAGTACGGACGAACGTTGTTCGGATGGAGTCTCCTGGTTCAGCAACGTGGCATGGGGTGACCCCACGACACCCATGTTGAAATAGACGAGCCAGAAGAAGAGCACTGCAAATGGCACTGAGACCTGCATCGCCAGTGCAATCAGGGCCAGGCCGCGCACTCCCTGGAAGATGGCCGCAACCAGTGCATAGCGTTGGCCCGTCCAGCGGCTGATGGCAGTCGCCGCAATATTGCCGAACATCCCGGCGATAAAATTCCCCGCCATGATTATACCAAAATAGAGGCTTTTGCCGTCACTGCCGCCAAACAGGTCGGCGAAATGGGGCTGCCAGAGCAACTCCAAACTGATGATGCCGGCTGCACTGCACAATGTCGCTGCCAGCAGGAAGCGGATGGTGCTGTTGCGGCGGCTGAGATCGACGGCATCCGAAACCAGTTGCGGCACTTGTCGGAAGGCTTGTCGCCAATCGCTTGATGTCGCCTTGCCGCGATCCTCGTGAACGAAAAAGAAGGTAGCGGCAAATGCCATCAGGTGGACAACCAATGACGCAATCAGTGTCGTCGTGAAAGGTGTGAACACGGCTGTGCCTTCTGTAGGCAACGCGGTGAAGAGCAGGGGCATGGCGCTGCCGAACAGCGTGCCGACACCGAGCGCGGCCAACGTGAAAACGCCGGCCCGCGCCAGTGGTGGCTGCAAATCGATGTCCGGATCTTCGGCTTGCAGTGCATCGACAAACCAGGCGTCCAACGCGCCCGACGAGAGCGCACGGCCGATACCATTGAAGATGAAGGCCAGTAGAAAGGCTGCGAAGCTGAAGGCGAAGAGGTAGGCCAACGCGCCCAGCGCCGTGCACGCATAGGCCAGCAGTGCCACCTGCTTGCGCCCGACCGCGTCTGCCAGCCCGCCGGTCGGCACCTCCAAAAGCACAATGGTCAACGAGTAGGCAGCCAACAGGACGCCGATTTGCGCCAGCGTCATGCCGCGTGACTGGACGATCAGCACGCCAATCGCTGCTGGCAAGGCGACCGCCAGCCAGAAGAGCGAGATGATCAGATAGTAGGTCCGTTGCACCTGGCGCACGTTTTGCATTGAAAAGTCTCCTTCGGATCTACAAATTCATATGATGACATTATTAATTGTAAAATTGGATGAACGGGTTTGTCAAGAGGAACGCCGGATGGGCGTATTTCACGTCGGGGGCGGGTTTGCATCATCCTACCGGGACGCCCGAGGCGTCCCGGCGGTCCCTGTCCAAGAATTTGGAGAGGGGCGCGTAGCCACCGTCCAGGTGGCGAAGCAGGGTGAGGCGACCGTGCCACGCGTCCCGATTTCAAAATGCATACGCCGGACCTTGTGCCGCTTTGATCGTCGCGTTTCGCCGCAATCTTGCCGTAGCCTTCTTGTCGACTTTCTGTAGCCACCTAGGCGTTATGCTGTTGTCGTTGTACGGGAATCAGACCATCAAGCAGGCTAGTAGGGAGAAAAACGATGTCAATCGAACAGAGAAATACGGAATTCCTCAAGGCCCTAACCGCGGACTTCTGGAACACCCATAATATTGACGCCTTCGACAAGTACTTTGATGCTGATTTCGTCATGCATGACGCTGACGGGGACAAAAGTCACGACGAATTTCAGCAGCTATGCCAGGCATACTTCGCCGCCTTTCCCGATATCCAGATCGTCGCAGAGGGTTGGGTAGCCGAGGGCGACAAGGTGACGAAAATCTGGACCGCTCACTCAACCCACTTGGGCGATTTCATGGGGATTCCTGCTTCGGGGAATCGGATGGAGGTCAAGGGGATAGAGGTGTATCGGGTCGCCAATGGAAAAGTTGCTGAAATTTGGGCCAGCATGGACGTCCTCGGAATGATGCAGCAAATGGGTGCGATTCCGATGGCCACCGCCTAAATTTATGCTGCTTTGAGAAGCAAATGGATGTCTTCGCCTCCGGCGCTTCTAGAAGCGAAGACATCCGTTTGCTGACTTGAACATCACTTCGGTTAGTCCACCAACTCCAAGAAGCGGATCGCCGCTGCGATGCCGCGCGGGAAATTTTCCAAGATAATGTGCTCATTCGGCCCGTGGTTCTGGCCGCCCTTGTAGCCGTAGCCCATTTTGACCAATTGGTCAGTTGCACCATCCAGCGTCGTGGAAATGGGCACGCTGCCGCCGGCCATCTCGTAGATGGCCGGTTTGCCCCAGGCAAAGGCGTAGGCCTCTGCAGCGGCGCGCATGGCCTGCGTGTCGAACTGGGCGCGCTCTGCCGGCGCGCCCTCGTCAAGCCGGATTAGCTCGCTGGTGACTGTGGGCGGCGTTAGGCGGGCGATGTGGCTGCGGACCATCTCGAAGATGGTGCCCGGCTGTTGGTCGGGCACAAGGCGAGCGCTGAGCTTGGCCATCGCCTTGCTCGGCAAGACGGTTTTGAAGCCGGTCCCCGCGTAGCCGCCGCCGATGCCGTTGATCTCCAGCGTGGGGCGGATGCCGACGCGTTCGTGTAGCAAGAAGTCGGGGTCGCCCCAGGGCTGCGGTGCATCCACACTGCGCTGCCAATCGGCCTCGAAATATGGCGCCAGATCGGCGAGACGTGTACGCTCTTCGCCGTCTGGAATGATTACATCGTTGTAGAAGCCAGGAACGGTCACTCGGCCATTGATCTCGTGCAATTGGGCCAGGATCTCGCACAGGGCCTGGACTGGATTGTGTACGGAGCCGCCATAGATGCCGCTGTGCAGATCGCGCACTGGGCCGTGAACATGAAGCTCCATGGTGACGATGCCGCGCAATCCCAGCACCAGAGACGCTTGATCCGGGGCCACAATGCCACCGTCGGAGATGACGCAAACATCGGCGCGTAAGCGTTCGGGGTACTCCTCTGCAAAGGCGTTGATGTTCTCTGAGCCGGACTCTTCCTCACCTTCCAACAACAGCTTGAGGTTGACCGGCGCGCCGCCGGTGGCCAACAGCGACTCAATGGCCTTGAGCTGGGTCATCACATTGACCTTGGAGTCGGTGGAGCCGCGGGCGTAGAGCTTGCCATCGCGCTCGACGACCTCGAAGGGCGGCGTTTCCCAGCCGTCTTCCATGGCCGCCGGTTGCACATCGTAGTGGCTGTAAATCAGAACCGTCGATGCATCAGGACCGGCCCCATGCCATTCGCCCAGCACCAGCGGATGACGGCCTTCGGGCATCTTGATGATCTCGGCCGACTCAAAGCCAATTCGTTGCATGTCCGCGGCCAACCAGTCGGCGGCACGCATCACGTCTTCGGCGTGCTCCGGCTGGGTGCTGACGCTGGAGATGCGAATCAGGTCCTTGAGTTCGTCGAGGAAACGGTCGTGATTGGCCGTTGCATAGTCGTACGCAGAAGAGTCGTGTGTGGAAATCATTGGCTTTCCTTCATGTGCAGAGATGTTTGGAAGATGAGCCGATCCAATCCGATGACCATCAGGGCGGCCAGCAGCCATGTTGTCACCTGCAGTGTGGGCGAGTAGGCAAAGAAATTACCGGCAGTTGTGATGTATCGATGGGCCGGCGGCGTAGCGAGGAGATGATGGACCAGCGGCAGGAACAGATAGTTTACATTCAGTCCAGCGACGAGAATGCTGACCGGATTGAGCCTCGCCTTGCCAAGGCGTTTGCGGGCCGAATCCAAGCCGGCGACAACAAGCGTGGATGCTATCAGGCTCAACGCGGTTATCACCTGCGCAGTACTCTCGGTGAGGATGTCCCGGCTTGGGAGCTCCACGGCATGAAAGACGAGCAACAGCGGCATAAGTGCGAAGCCGTAGAGTGTCAGCCAGATGAGCTTGGCCGGTTGTTGGGCGGCAAGGGCGCCGGCAGGCAACGCTAGAGCTAGCCCGATCAAGGTCACTCCGGCAGTAATCAGCGCCAGGCCAAGTGGTAGTGTCGGCCAATTCTGGGTCATGGTGATGGACAGAATGCCCAATGCAAGTGGCGCGGCGCAGATCAGCCAGATCTGTTGCCATCGTGGCGGCCGGCAGGTGAGATAGCCCGACTCATTGAGCCGTCCCAGAACCCAGTTGAGCGCTGCATTCATGACCAGAATCAGGCCGGAAGCCACAAGCCCGGCCATCCAGTAGCGACTGCGGGTGACAGGATCAAAGGGTTCGGCTCCCAGGTGCGTGTAGAGGAAAATCGAGTACCGGTTGGCCAGCGCGAACCAGATGTAGAAAAGTGTTAGGACGACTATACAGATCCAGATGCTGTGAGCGATGGAGACTGGCCAATCGCTTTGGCTCTTCATGATCGCACTCATTGGTCGAACGGGTAATGGTGAACAGTTAACGATGAATTGAAAACCGGTCGATGCACCTAACAGCCGAACTACAGATCTACAGATCTACAATCGTGCCGTTGCCTTCGGCGTTGGCCAGCAGATTGAGTGCCGCAAGGAGCACGGCACGTTGACCACCGACATCGTTGGGTAAGCCAACAGGCCGCCCCAAGAGGGTGGGCGTGATCAGCACGCGGTGGCAGCGACATGGCTTCCAGCCGATCTCTGAACGGGGCCGCTGCGATGATCACAGTTGGGATGCCGGATTCTTCCAGCAGGCGGGCGACATGTCCCACGGACATGTGACAGACCGGTCAGACCGGCGCCAGAACGGCTCCCTCGATCCCTTCGTCCAGCCACTGTGCCACCCACCTTGGGCCGGTGCGTCGCAATAGGCGCATCTGCGCGCACGCGCCAACGAATGAATAGGCATTGTCCAGCAGGCCGCCGACAAGACCATCATCTGCCAATTCCTTCATGCGAGTGATGGGAAGGACTGCGTTGGGGTCGGCTTGAGCGCTGCGGATGTCGTAACCGCCATGGCGCACGCGGCAGACTCTCCTCCGGCGTGTCGAACGGAATTGCCGACAGTGACGGTTCAGATTTGATGAAGTCGCTGATGTGATCCGATGCCTGTGCCTGCGTCATGTTCTCGATGCCGAACGGATTGGGATCGTCACCGTCGACGAAGTGGCCGCTTGAGGTTATCAGGGCCAGGCGCATCTCTGAAATGGGCTTGGCCGGTTTCGCAAAGGGACCTTCGTCGTATGCCCACGAAGTGGCGCCTGCGTAGCTACGCGACTGGTATTCCAGGGTAAGATCGGCCAGGCGGCCTACATTGCCGTCGTCAATCGCTTCGGTCAATTGCCAGAGTAGATCCTGAAGATACCGGGCTGCCTCTTCATCGGAGAGGCCCTTCAGAAATTTGAAGTTGTGATCGGCGCGCGATCCGTACGAGAATGAGTTCTTGAAATCGGCGAATGATTCACCCACCGCTTGCTGGGCCATTCCGTTTTCCTCCTCAATAGAACACGATTTTGTCAGGCCTGATGATGATTAAGAGATAGAATAATCCAACGCGTTCATTGTCGTTGCTTGCCAGGCAATTGTCAAAGCATCATGAAAATGGCTTCCGGCGAATCATGGTTTTAGGGTACAATGCACGCTTGTTCGGCTTCAACCACTTTCGAAATTCAGGGAGTTCTATCAATGAAAGATTCGTTCTACGTCCCCAAAAAAATCATGGCCATCTTTGCCCACCCCGATGACATTGAGTTTGGCTGCGCTGGAACCATTGCCCGTTGGGTGAAGGCCGGAGCGGAGGGCCGCTATGTGTTGTTGACGAGCGGCGATGTCGGTATCGCCGACGAGGGAATGACCAAGGCGCGTGCGGCTGAAATTCGCGAAGCGGAGCAGACCGCAGCGGCCAAGGTCGTCGGCGTGGATGAGGTCGTCTATCTGCGCGAGCCGGACGGCATGCTTGAAAACACCCTGACTTTGCGCAAACGGCTGGTCCGCGAGATCCGCCGGTTTCAGCCTGAAGTTGTCATCTGCGGCGACCCGACAGTGGTTTTCGCCGGCAGCAACTACATCAACCATCCCGATCATCGGGCGGCGGGTGCTGCTGCATTGGACGCTGTCTTCCCGGCGGCGGGACAGCCGAATCTGTTTGAGGAGTTGGCTGAAGAGGGGTTGGGTGCACACAAGGTGCGCAAGGTCTACGTGATGAACTTTGGCGCCGACGGAGACGCGTACGTGAATATCAGCGAGACCATGGATCTGAAGCTGGAGGCATTGCGCAAGCACGAGAGCCAGATCCGCGAATGGGATCCGGCTCCGATGTTGAGAGAGTGGGCTGAGTCGGCTGCGTCGGGCAAGGAGATGACCTACGCTGAGTCATTTCGGGTGATCACGCTGGAAAGCGATGAGGCGTGGGAGAAGCGTCATGCTACCGATCAGTAGGGCGGATAGACCTGGGTGAAGAGTGGAAGGTCCTCGCTGACTTCCTTGACAAAGACGATCTCGCGCCGGCCCGAGGTCCAGCGATAGCAATACCAAGCGTTTCGTACCCGGTCGTGGGTATAGAGTTCTTCGCCGGAAATGTCCTGGAAGACTTCTGTATCGTACCAGTCACCCAATGATTGCAGTGAGTCAAACCCTTTGACAATGACTTTGTTTTTCATGGCTGGAAACTCCGGGCTCTGTCGGCCCTGCTCTGTTGGCCCAGACTTTGTGGCCTGGGTGAATGCACTCTGAACGTCCACCCATTGTGCCAGCAATGGGTGGACGAGGCAACTCCAACCCATTTCTTTGGATCAATCCGCAGTAGCCCCGGAATGCTGACGCTGAGGGTTCGAAGCTCTGCTCAGATTGTGACGTCTCCATACTCCTTCTGCCACCCGGCTAGAAATGCTCGCAACGAATCGTCATACGCCGCATTCAGATCCCCGCCACGCTGTAGCTGACCGTGCACCTCCAGCATCACAAAGCCATGGATGAGGGCAAGGAAACCGCGTAGGGCGGGCAGTGAGGCCTTTTCACCGGTCAGCTCGGCCATGATGGCTTGGATCGGCAGAATCATCTGCACCAGTAGATCCTCGTCCGGTCGCGTGACCGCTACTTCGGCGGTCATGGCGAGTACGTAGCGGCGTGGATGCTGGTGGGCGAACCGGCGGAATGTATGGGCGATTGCGACCAGTTGGTCTATCGGCCTGCCTGCCGTCAGCTGATTGTCGACAAGGGATTTGTCGAACTCTGTGAACAATGCCTCCAGCGTATACTGGTTGACGGCCTCGAGAAGTGCCGCCTTATTCTTGAAATAGCGATAGAGTGACGGCGCCTTGACGCCGAGCGTTTCCGCCACTTTGCCCAACGCGAGGGCCTCAACGCCCTCGCGTTCGATGATCTCGCAGGCGGCAGAGAGAATGCTGTCGGAATTGACTTGGCTTGGATAGGGCATACAGACGGCCTTTCGTCTATATCGATGATTACTGTCTAGCTTTTCCAAAATAGCTGATATCCGAGAGTTGGCAAAGCCTCAAGCCATTTCAGACAAAGAATTTCTTGCAACGCATATTCGTCTCTCTGGAATGGCCCGGTCCAGATGGGTCTCTTTGAACCCACTCTCGTACTTCAGGCCGTAGCCAATCACCCGATCTACAGCAATGTGAAAGACCCAGATCAGCGCTAGCTGTATGCCCAACGGCCAAGCCACCAGCCAGGCCAGCGCGCCCAGCGCAAGTGGCGTGGCATAGATATGGACGGCATTGTAGACCAGAGCGCCGACTCGGTTGCCAAGCAGATACCCCAGCATGGCCAGGTCCGGCAGCAGAAAGAGCAGCACGAAGACGATCCAACTGTAGTCGTTCACGGCGTATAGTGCCAGTGCCGCAGCGGCAATTGCTCCGTTTTCGATCTTCAACATCCAACCTTGTGTCGAAATTGAACTTGACTTCTTCGTGATCACTCCGCCTCTGGTCATCTGTTTCGTGGTCATCTGTTGCGTTGTCATTGAATTCCCCTGAATTATTAAAATTAACGTCGTTAGTCTTCAAGACTTATTGTATTAGCTTTGGGGAAAAATGTCAAGCGCCAATTTGTCCTTGCCGATATGAAACTGAAGGGTCAGTGAGATCGTGACTTCGAACCTGGTGTGCTTTCAGAGAGGATTCTGTCATTTCGAGCGAAGCACGAAATCTAGCGTTGTTGGCGTAGAGATTCCTCTTCGTTGTGCTCACAGGAATGCGCAGAACGAGGTAAACAATGTGCTAAACTGAGATCAGCTTGAAGCCCGGGGTTTGGCGATGCAGTCTTTGGATTGAGAAGTTACTCTGTCATTCCGAACGCAGTGAGGAATCTTGAGATCGGTGGCGTTAAGATTCCTCACTGCGTTAGCGCTTTGCGCCCACTTCGTGACCGAATGACATGCATTGTTGCTTCTACGAAACGATTCCTTAAACTGTAGTTTTCAATCTGACATGAGTATAGTTGCCGTACTCTGTGGATTCACTTCTGCGCGTCTGAGTGTGGCTTTGCCGCGTTTTCGTGCCGTGGCTCGCAGATCGACGAAGTGGTCGGTCTCGTCGACGATGGCGCCAGTGAGTGTTTCCAGAACGTCTTCCAAGGAGACGACGCCGGCGACGCCGCCAAACTCGTCAATCACAATCGCCAGGTGGCGTCGCGATTCTTGGAAGGTGAGGAGCAGTCTATCGGCACGCACGTATTGAGGAATGAACTGTGTTTCATGCACGAAATCCGTCATGTCCTGACTCTCTTGACCTTCAATCAGGGCGATCAATAGTTCGCTCTTGAAGGCCATGCCTTTGACATCATCTGGAGAGTCACCGACGACGACGATGCGGCTATGGGGTGACTGAACAATGGCTTCTTTGGCTTCGCCAAGGGTTTCGCTTTCACCCAGTGAGGTCATAGCGACTCGCGGCGTCATCAGATCGCCTGCTGTCAAGTCGTTCATGCGAAAGACGCGCTGAATCATCTCCGACTCGTCTTCCTCGATGATCCCTTCTAAGCCGCCGATGGCAGCCAGCATGCGAATTTCGGCTTCATTGGTGGTGGGGATGACCTGGCCCTTGGTAATGGGCGCTGTCAGGTGTTCGATGAGCCAAACAATCGGTGTCATCAAAAACGTAAGCAGTTGAACTGGCCTCGCCGTGGCCAATGCAATGGGCATGCAGTACCGTTCGCCCAATGTCTTGGGAATGATTTCTGAGAAGACAATTACCAAGAAGGTCAGAACGGCGGAGAATACGCCGATCCACGTATCGCCAAGGACGGTCGCCGCGATGCCGCCGACGGTGATGCTGCCCACGATGTTGGCAATGTTGTTGAGGATGACGACGGTGGCAATGGGGCGACTCATTTTTTGGCGGATTTGGAGCAACGGTCTTGCCCCACGTCGATTCTCGTCGGCCAACCGCCGAACGGAGATAATCGGCACCGAAAAGAGCGCCGCTTCAGTGCCCGAACAGAGGCCGGACGAGACAAGGACGATGAAGACCGCGACTATCAGTATTAGCATCTAGCGGTTCCTGATGTCAGCAGAGATTGATCGGCTGTCAAGCGTATCCGGGGTTGGTTGTCCGACACGGATGGCGTTCGACTTGGGGCCATAGTGGCTGAAGTGGTCCCCGGGTATCTGTTTGGTTGGTCCATTGGTCAGCGTGTTCTTTCTGGTTGGCGCAAGGTCTTCCAACCACTATAGCGCAACTTGATGAGAAATTGAAGCCATGCTAGAGTGCGAATTCATGAGTGCACCAGTGATCACCTACTATTTGGAGATGACCGATCCCGGCATGCTTACGCCTGCCACGCGGTCAGTCGAAGGACTCTCGGTCGTACAGGCCCAGATCCCACTGCCTCCGCTGAATCGCTTTCTCTACACCGCGGTTGGCGCAGATTGGGATCGGATAGATCGATCGGTTTGGACGGATGATCAGTGGGAGGCATGGGTGGATCGTCCGCAGTTGGCGACCTGGGTGGCCTACCTCCGCGGCACGCCGACCGGCTACTTTGAGCTGGAAATGCAGCCGGGCAAGAGCGTGGAGATCGCCTATTTCGGCCTCCTGCCTCGTTTCATCGGACAGGGAATCGGCGGTATTCTGCTCACTCGGGCAATCGAGTGCGCATGGGAGATGGGCGCTGAGCGAGTCTGGGTCCATACGTGTTCGCTCGATCACCCGCAGGCATTGAACAACTATCTGGCCCGCGGTTTGCAGGTCTTCAATACCGTTGCGGCCAATCAAGGCAGCTAGTCATCCACGAAGCAACATAGGAGAACGCCATGTCCTGGACATTCGAACGCGTTGCAGGTCCATTCAACTTCACTGAAGGGCCGGTGTGGAACGGCGAAGCGGTGCTCTTTTCCGATATTCCCTCCAGCCGCACATTCCGCTACGATCCTTCAAGCGGCGAACCAACTCTCTTTCTAGAAGATACGGAGGGGGCCAATGGGCAGACGCTGGATCTGGAGGGGCGACTGATTCAGGTCCGGCACAAGGGGCGCTGCGTTGTCCGCCATGAGCCTGACGGCAGCATCCGGGTTCTGGCCGATCGTTTTGGCGATCAGAGGCTCAACAGCCCTAACGATGTCGTCGTCGATCGCCTGGGTCGGGTCTGGTTTACCGATCCGCGCTACGGCGACTTTCGTGATGATATGGAACTGGAGCAGGAGTCGGTCTACCGTCTCGATCCCACATCTGATGGCGAGTTCTCAATCAAACGCATTACCTTCGACACGACTTGTCCCAATGGGCTGATTGTCACACCGGGGATGGATACGCTCTTCGTTGCCCAAAGCAAATATGGTGACGGAGAGCTCCGGGAGCTGCGCGCCTATCCGATACTAGAAGACGGCTCGGTCGGGCCCTACAAGGTACTGCACAATTTCTATCCGCATCGAGGCATTGATGGCATGCGCCTTGATGAGCAGGGCAATATCATCGCCTGTGCGGGATGGGAAAAGAGTGGGCCCGGCCCGATGATCTATGTGCTGACGCCCAATGGTCGCGTCCTTGAGACGCATCCAACGCCGGCCAATCCGACCAACTGTTGCTTCGGCGACGCCGATCTGGCCACGCTCTATGTCACGGCGGCAGATGGCTGCCTATACCGGGCACGCACAGATCATCGTGGTCTGTCGACTGTATAGCGAATCCGCATGGTCACTGCGCAGGAAAAATCCGTGCCCCGTCGTCCAGGACAACGAGGCACGGATTTTTGTTTCTATGTCGGCATACTGCCGTCAGGCGGCTATGGAATCGGTAGGTCCGACTTGAAGCCGGACGAGCGAACCGACCTGATAGGGTTTCCTAGTTACACAACGTCCGTGGCTTGTTGATGCCCTGCCAAACCTTCTTGTACTGGCTGCGGGGACGGCCGGATCGCTCGGCAACATTGGCCTCATCTTCACCCTCGTCGGCCTGATCCATTTGGGAAGGGGCAGCATCTTGGGCGGGATCGGCTTCTTCATCGGCTGCATCATCGCCCTCTTCGGTGGCTTCGTCAGCACCTTCCTCTTCGGGGGCTGCCTCTTCGTCGGCAGCTTCATCTCCCTCAGCGGCTGCTTCATCCGACCCTGCCTCATCACTGGAAGCTTCTTCACTTGCCTCAACCTGCAGAACGCTGTCAATTACATGCACAACACCATTGGATGCCGCAATGTCGGCCGCGACAACCGAGGCGCCGTTGATCGTCACGCTTTCACCATCGACAACGACTTCCAAGATGTCACCGAGCGCGGCTGACAGGGGCTTCACCGCCAAGATCGGCAGCCATCAATTCACCACCAACGACATGGAGAAGCAAGATATCGGTCAAGGTCGCTGGATCTGCTAACAAGGCTTCCAGGTCTTCGGCTGGAATGGCCTCGAAGGCTGCGTTATTCGGTGCAAAGACCGTGAACGGACCTTCGCCCGCCAGTGTTTCACCAAGCCCGGCGGCTTCGATTGCCGCGACAAGTGTGGAAAGATCCTCGTTATTCTGAATCACTTCCAAGACAGTGGCTTCATCTTGGTTTAGCGGTGCGGCCTGAACCAAGATTGCGCCCGTTAGTAGAAAAGCCACTACGGCAACTAACGCGACTGCTCTAATAAAAATTCGATTCATGGTAGTTCCTCCGGATGGATTTGACAGCGTGGTAAAGTAGGGACGGGTTTTGTGGCGATTTTGCAGCAACGCTGAGGTCATCGAGACGACCACATAACAGAATGGATTATAGGCAACCCTCTCGTTCATGTCAAACAGGATATCAGGGTTTTTGTCCAGCAATGGTCGATCGGAACAGCGGGATGGATGGATTTGGCCATCAGTTGTGTTGAGCTACTCTTTTCTTTTACACTGTTGGAACATAGCAGTGCGACAAGTATGAATTGCCGAGTGTCCGGGAGTCAGGCAGAAAAGAGGGGAATTCAATGAACAAGTACAACCATCCACGCAGCCCGGTTTTGCTACAGTCTCATGCTGGGATCGATGAGCTGCTCTGCATCTATCGTGATGGATTGCTGAAGGATACGCTGCCGTTTTGGATCAATCATGCCATCGACCGTGAACAAGGGGGCTTCTTGTTCTCGCTTGATCGAGACGGCGCTGTGATCGATACCGATAAGGGCATGTGGCAGCATGGACGGTTCACCTGGCTGCTGGCCACGCTCTACAACGAAGTCGAACCGCGTGAAGAGTGGCTGGCGCTGGCCAAGCATGGCATCGAATTCATCCGCAAGTATGGCTTTGATGTCGACGGCCGTATGTTCTTTCAGGTCACACGCGATGGACGACCGATCCGCAAGCGTCGCTATCTCTTCACCGAGACCTTTGGCGCGATTGCGCTGGCCGCCTATGCAAAGGCGGCCGATGATGAACAGGCGCTCCAGGAAGCCATCGATCTCTTCGATCTCAGTTGCCCGTTACTTGACCACGCCAGGCCTGCTTCCGCCCAAGTATACGGACACGCGGCCCGCCAAAGGGCTGGGAATTCCTATGATCATGATCGTCACGGCCCAGATCCTTCGAGACGCTGTCGATGATCCGGCGGTCTACAACGACTGGATCGACCGCAGTATCGCTGAGATCGAACGAGACTTCATGAATGCGGACTTCAAAGCGGTGATGGAGACCGTCGGCCCTGAGGGACAATTCATCGATCACTTTGACGGTCGCATGATCACGCCAGGACATGCCATTGAGGCTGCCTGGTTCATCATGATGGAAGCCAAGCACCGCAACAACGATCAGCGGTTGCTGGAGGTTGGCAAGACGATTCTCGACTGGAGTTGGGCCCAGGGCTGGGACGAGGAGTATGGCGGGATCTTATACTTCCGTGATGTCAAGGGATTGCCGGTGCAGGAATATTGGCACGACATGAAGTTCTGGTGGCCCCAGAATGAGGCGATCATCGCAACGTTGCTTGCCTATCAGATGACCGGCGATGAGCAGTACGCACGCCGGCACCAGATGATTCACGAGTGGACCTACGCTCACTTTCCTGATCCCGAATACGGCGAGTGGTTCGGCTACTTGCATCGAGACGGGCGGCTTTCCGTCTCGCTCAAGGGCAATCTGTGGAAGGGACCGTTCCACATGCCGCGCATGCAGCTGGTCTGCTGGCAGATCCTGGAGGAGCTTCGACAGGCTCGGTGATCGTGTTGTGAGTTCAATGGAGAAGCCTCTTTGTCACAGATGACTCTGCTGCAAAAAGTGTTCATTTCACCACGGAGACACGGAGGAAACACAGAGTTTACAGAGGAAAAGCTCTTTCCATCTGGGTTTATTTGCACTCATCTTCGGCTGATCTATGTTTTTGCAGTAGAGTCACAGATTGACACAGATGGAAATGGGATGGGGCACAGATATCCCTTGTGCAATGAGCGCATCTGTGGAAATCAGTTCCTTATCTGTGGCTATCTGTGGCAAATTTCCAACGTTGCCGCAGACTCAATTCTGACTGGTTTCCAGGGTCCAACCATCCAACTTGAAATGGTCAGAGAGACCTTCGTCTGTGGTCACGGGCAAGCGCGTCCAGTCCTGGGGCGAGTAGAGGCCGACCAGCACGTCATAGTCGCCGTCCTGAATGTCGGTCAGGGGCAGCAGTATCTTCTGAGCAATGATATCCCCCGATTCGAGCCCGCGCATGGCCGTCTCCCAGCCGTCAAATTGGGCTGCTTTGTCGGTCGTGTCGGCGTTGACGAGGTGAACGAAGGTCGAGAGCGGGCGTCCGCGGGTGGGGGCGGGCATCGGCATCGGTTTCTCTCCGACCTCCCAAAAGAGTGTGATCTCCATGGTCACCTCGGCCACCGGCTCGGCAGACGCCAAACTGTAGCCGATCAGTCGGAAGACCCCATCGAAATTCGCATCGACGACATGAAATGATCCATCGGTCGGCGGCGCAAAACCTTCACGCAGTGGATAGACGGTCGTCTCCGGCGAGCGCGTCCACTTTATCATCGCTCGATGGCCTTCATCAATCTCCATCGCTTCAGCCGGAATGGATGCCACGTCCTGGCCAATGATCTGACCGCGCCCCACGCTCACATTATCAGGGTACTCCACGTTATAGAGATAGATGGAGTAGCCGGCCTTTGCATCCGGCTCCAGGTCCCGGAAGAAGGTATAGAGATCGACGCTCTCCGGCTGCATCAGACCGAGGCGCAGGCTGGTGGCGCTGATGGCGTACCATCCGGCTCGGGCGAGTGGGGGTTGTAGGCGCTCAACTCGATGCCCTCGACGAAGCGCAGGTAGCTGGGCAGCGGCGAGTAGGAGACGCCGTAGTGCTCGGGGACGGCCTTGCCGAAGTAGGCGAGGTTCACGCGTTCGATGCCCTGTTCATCCATCACCTGGCGCAGTGCTGGCAGATCTTGGCCCCAGTCCAGATTTGAGTCGACCAGGATGTTGCTCCAGTTGGTCCAGTGGCCGGCGAGTTCGTTGAAGAAGCTCTCGTAATGGGGAAAGAAGCGCAGCGTGCTAACGGCCAGCCAGAGCACCAGCAACGCTTGCGCCGCAAGCCCAACAGTTCGTTTTCGTCCGCTCAGCCTTAGCGCCCATGTGAATGCATTTCCTGCCCAGAGTAGCACAAACGGAATCGCCGGCAACATGTGACGATAGCCGATGGTCAAGATGCCGCTCAGCCCGAGCACCAAGAAGATCAGCGGCAGCGCCCAGAACAAAACCTGTCGACGCCATTGGCCGTGGATGAGCAAAAGGGCAAGCCCACTGAACGACAATAGCAGGGTCGGGAGAGGCGTCTTGACGCCCAACGCCACCGGGAAATAGGCGGGCCAACCCGTAGCCGATGCCTCGCCCATGAAAAAGTCCAGGCGCGCCCCGACCAGCCCGACAATGCGGAAGTAGGTGCCGTAGAGGTTCTGCCAGTAGAAGGGCGCGGGGAGCGGAAGCTTCAGCGGCAGGTCTGCACTGCCAAAATCGAAGCTGTAGACCGCCCAAACCACAACCAGTGCGGCAACCCCGATCCCCACGAGACCGAGAAGGCGGTGACCAAGTTTTCTCATCGTGCCGGACCCTTCAGTTGGACCGGTGTCGAGGGGGTACAGCAGGATAATTAGCAGCGCTGTCGGCCAGAAGAGCAGCGCCGTATATTTGGCCGTCATGGCCAGCCCCACAAAGACGCCGGACAGTAAAAGGCTGTACCATTTTCCTCGATCCAGCCAGCGCCACAGCTGCCAGATTGCGATGAACAGAAAGCAGGTCAGACCGAGATCGGTCGTGATGAAGCGGGAGTGGGCGAGCAGGTTCGGATCGAAAACGGCCAGGACAAAGACGGTCCAGCCCGCGGCCGGCCCGAAAAACTGTCTCGACATGGCAAAGATTGCCAGTAGCAGCAGCAGACCCACGAGCATGATAGGGATACGCGCCCGGCTCAGAAGGTCACTGGCATTGTCGTTGCTCTCCCAGAGGAAGAGATCGGAGAAGCGGAAGCGGTCTCCTGTTTCCCAGGCTTCGGTCTCTGTCGGTAGGGCGATCTCTTTATCGGCCAGCAGCGGCAGCCCGGCGATCATGCCCATCAGCGGGGGATGGTTGGTCGCCAGTCGAAAATCGCCGGTGCGCAGATAGGAGAAGCCGGCGGTGAGATGATACTGCTCATCGAAGATGGCGGACTTCTGAGGTGCAGACAGATAGACCTGGAGGAAGAACGTGGCCAGGCCGGCCAGCAACAATAGCCATTCCCACCACTTCAAGGGCCAGGCTTCTGTTGGCCGGTCGATTGTCTGTTGGCGTTTCCTATTATTCATTGACATCTGGCTTTGGGTAGAAGTATCCAAGTCGTTACAAGAAGGCGCCGGGGACGCTTAACGGATTCAATTTCTTGGACCGGCCAAAGGTTTGGTCGATCCGGCATCAAACGTGACCCACGCAGCCGCTTGTCTCATTGGACGACGTCTGAATACGTCTTGAGTTCCAGGTAATCGCCTCCGTTGGGAACGGAGCTTTCAGAGACTGAAAGTCGTTCCCCGGTCTGGGCATCGTAGAGTCCGACCCTCAGTCGAAAGGGTGGTGTTCCGTCTGCTTCGATAGGGACACGATAGTCATCGAAGTAGATTGTTTGCGGGCTCCAACTGCTGGTTGGTGCGTCGAGTCCGCCTGGCGGCTGATCCCACTGGCCGACGAGATTGCCGTCGGCGTCGACGACGTGCAGAAAGACAGTGTAATCGCCTTCGATGCCGTCCTGCGTTTTCCAGAAGAGTGTAAATCGATTGTCATCATCTAGACGATCCGGCAGACCGACGGTCTCCAGTGAGAGCTGGTCAGCGAAGTCTGCAACAGGCGGCGGCGCTTGCCCGTTGCAGAACCAGATCCCCTGGACCTGGAATCGAAAGCGTTCAAGGCAGACGTTGTTTTCATCGAGATAGGCCAGGAGCGCCGGATCATCTTCCGCCGTCTGGATGTAGACGAAGGGCTGTGTCGCAAAGCGGCCGGTCAATTGGTCCAGCCTGCCGGGTCGTCCGCCCACCGAGACGATCTGTCGATCATTCCGTAAGAAGGGGCGTAGCTCGCGGCTCAGCTCTGCGCGTTGAGAGACAACCACTGTGTCATCGGGCAAGCTGTTGACATAATATGCTAGCGGCCGAACATCGCTGCTTGCCAACCTGGCTGCTTCGTAGGTCTGTGCATAGCGCGGCAGCGTCATCAGCGCAATGAGCAGCGCGGTGCCAGTCAATGCCACCGGCACCAGGCGCGTGCGGCTGCGCACGTTCAAGAGTTCCATGCCAAAATTGATGGCAACCGCCAGCAGGACCATCGTTCGTGTCAGTACGATCGGCTGTAGCATCTGTCGGTAGTCTGCATCGATCAGCAATTTGAGCTGCGGCGAATAGCCGGCATCAACCATGTTGAAGTGAATCGGGTGTTCCCAGAGGACAATGGCACTGATCGAGAGTGCATAGAATAGACCGCGTCCATTCGGGCAGGATGAGGATGATGAAGGGCAGCAGATAGAGCGCATATTGGGGGTTCCAGGCTGGATAGGCCAGCAGCAGAATCGCGTAGGTTAGACCGACAAACTGGACCAATTGCGTCCATCGATTGTGGCGGCTTCTGGCGTCGCCACTGGACCACAAGCAGACCGAACCCAACCGCACCGAAGAGGGCAAGCACCCAGAGATGGGGAATGCGAGGCTCGTAGAGCGCGACGCTAATGGAGGCATCGAAGGGGTCGCCCACCACCTTGCCGAGTCGGTCGAAGCCGCTAATCAGAGCGTAGACCGTGCTCCATCCCGAGCGTTCGAGCAGCGAGCGGATCGAGGCGCTGGTCATCTCAGGGCCAATGGCCGCCATCAGCGCATAGCCGCCTGCGAACGTGGCGACGGCCATCGCGATCGCAGCAATTCGCTCACGCCAGCGGGCATAGGCCAGCGGTGTCACACCCAACGTAGCCAGCGGCACAATCTTGATCAGACCGCCCACGCCGATGAGGAAGCCGAAGAATAGTGAATTTGCCAGTGTCCGATGATGCAGCAGCAGGGCCATTGCCAGGAAGATGCTCATGACGGCCAGGCCGTCAAACCAGCCGCCAAGAAGGTAGACCGGCAGAAAGAGGGCTGCATACATCCAGGCGACACGGAGCGCGAATCCGGGCTGGGTTCGTCGAGCCAGCCGGTAGATGCAGATGAATGTGACAGTCTCTGCCGCCACTAGAATGATGCCGAAGATGGCGGCAAACCAGAGACGTTCATCCTCCCAGGCTGGAAACTGCGAGGCAAACCGATCGATCAGCACGCTCAGCCAAGGGAAGATGGGCGGGTATTCGGACCAGTAGTCTCGGAAGGGCAGCAAGCCGTATTCCTGCCAACTGGCTCGTTGTTGATAGATGATTAGATCGGTGTAGTCACGAATATAGCCGCCGGGCCGAAAAAAGAGTACCGCGCCCAAGCGAAAGAAGATGAAGAGCGCCAAGAGCAGACGAAAGTCTTCCCGTTGGCGGCTGTCCCCCGACAGATGTTCAGCCTGGCTATCTTCTTCAATGCACTGAGTTTGCTTGAATGCCATATCGTCCGGTCAAACAGATCTATACTGAAGGCATCGCGAAATCATGAGCTCTGTCGTGCGGACTGCCATTCCGTCCGCTGGAGCCTAGCCTCGCTTGGCCAGTCGGGATACCATCGCGACCTCCTGATATCCTGACAGGTCGTATGTCATTTCGTGATCTTGAAACACCTTCAGGTTAGTAGGTTCTGTGCTCGAATTGGTGTAACATGCTCTGTCGAAGCTATCGACACCCTGTACACTCTAACGCAGCCGCTGCCCAAGACCCAAATGATGTGAGGACGTATGATTGCACGGGCTAAACCATCCACTCTTCTACTCGGGATACTGGCCCTGTTGTTGGCTGGTTTCGTGGTATTGGGGGGTGGCTGGGGCATTTCGGGCGGTCGTCTCTGGGCGTTCAGTTTTCTGAGTTTCGTGCCGCTTCTGTTGCGCTTGGCGCTGGCGGCATTGATCGTTCTATCTGCGATCGTAGCCGTGGTTTCTCCCAAGAGCTTGGAGAGCCAGTGGTCGCCACGACTGGCTTCTGCGCCGATCTGGCCCGTTGTAGTCGCCGGCGGCCTCTTCTTCTGGCTGCTGCGAGAACGCACCTATCATGGCGACGCATTGCTCAAGCTGAAGTTGTTGGCCACCACGAGCCTGCGCAATGATCCCTATGTCTGGAAAGAACCGCTCGATAGCTTGCTGGCCCATACGGCTGCAGATATTGCATCAACGCTCGGCCAGCCGCCCGAAGTGGCCATAGCGCTACTCAGTATCCTTGCCGGGTCGCTTTACCTATGGTCCGTCCTCTACGTTGGGCGGCTGCTGGGCAGAACGCCATGGAATGCCCTGTTGATCGTTATTGCTCTGCTGGCCACAGGCAGTAGTCAGCTCTGGTTTGGGCACATCGAAAACTATAGCATGGTAACGGCCGTTTGCTTTCTGTCGACCACTTTGGCCGCCGGCTACCTGCGTGGAGACAGCCCGCTCTGGCCCGTGGGCTTGGCCGGCGGGGCGGCAGTCAGCCTGCATCCGCAAGCCGTGTTCACATTGCCCGCAATGTTTTTGCTCCTCGACCGGCGTCGATGGAAACATCAGACTCGGCATGCTGTTGCTGACCGGCATGGCTGTGCCGGCGTTGACCGTGCTGCTGCTCGTGGTCTTGGGCGTACCACTGCCCAGTGCTGGGCAATGGCTATGCCGGCGATTCCCAGCTGTTTTGGACGGTTGAACAGGCAATAGCCCCGGCGCAGCTTTGGCAGGCGATCAACAATCTCTGGCTGCTGGTTCCGCTATTCCCACTTTGGCTGGCGGCCGGCATCTGGGCGATGGTCGACCGGCGCACGCGCGGAGATCGGGTTCTGCTCTACCTGACTGCCCTGTCTGCCGGCTTACTGCTCTACCACTTCAGCTTTCAGAACGATCTGCCTCGCTGGCGCGACTGGGATCTCTACGCCATCGTCGGGCCCGGCATCACGCTCTGGGGCGTCTACGCCTGGCTTGAGTTGATGGCGATTCCAGATAGGAAGCATCAGTGGATGGGGCCGTTGATCACGGTCTCGCTGGTCTTCGCGACTGTGCTGGCCGGCGCATGGGTCGGCGTCAACCACCGGCTGACGCTGATCCGTCCCACTTCCGAGGAACGCGAGAGCTATCAGCGCTACCAACTTGTCGACCTGATGGACCTTGTGTCCGCAGGCGACCATCGACCCGACTCTGCCCATCTGCATGGAGATGGGGGGCTGTGAACGAGTCGCGCCCGTCGTCTTCACCATGCCCCAGACTGGCGACGCACGGCCGACACTCTTCGCCCATGCACCGGCGCGCATCTTCCTGCCGCTGGATGTGCCCAAGAGCAACTCGTTCCTCTGGCTCAGCCCTGCATTGGATCCCGATGCATGGGATTGGGGCGGGGACGGGGTCACCTTCAGCGTGTCGGTTCAGGCGGGTGATCCACCGGGCGAGGCGACCACCCTCTGGTCGCAGCACTTCACGCCCTCCGATCCGGCCCACCGAGATTGGCAGCAGGTTATTGTGCCGTTGGACGCTTACAGCGGGCAGGCGATCACGCTGATCCTGGAGACGTCGCCTGGACCGTCCAGCGACAACGCCGCTGACCGTGCCGGCTGGGGCCTGCCTTGGCTGATGGAAGGTACCTACGATAATCGATTTGGCGATGAGTGACGGGAGTGACCGATTTCGCTAAACAGCGAACCTGTTGGTAAGATGACTTCCCGTTGATGAACGCCTCCTACCGCACAGAAAAGATCCCAGAAATCATCTGTGATCATCACGTTTTTATCCGTGGCCATCTGTGCCCAAGCTCTTCTCGCACTGCAAACAAACAGGTGAGGGACCCATGAACCATCGTGAGCGATTTCTAGCGACGATTGAGCGCCAACCAGTCGACCGGCCCTGCACCTGGATGGGCATTCCGGATAGCCAGGCACTGCCTGGCCTGTACAACCATTTTGGCGTGGATTCGGTGGCAGGGTTGACTGAAGTTCTGGATGACGACATCGTCCCCATTGAGTTTCCCTATCACTCGCCCACGGCCGATGCTATCTACGCGGCGCTTGATTTCGCCAAGCGAGGCAAGATCGATCGGGAACATCGTACGCTCAACGCGCCGGGCTTCTTCGAGGACAAGACGGATCCGGCCTGCGTCGATGAGTTTCCCTGGCCGGATCCGGCCGAGCACATCGACCCCGACGCTTGCCTGGCAGCCGCCGAGGCTGTGGCCGGCGACCGTGCCGTGCTCGGCGTGCTCTGGTCCGCCCATTTTCAGGATGTCTGTGCGGCCTTTGGCCTACAGGTTGCCTTCATGAAATTCTATGATTCACCTAATCTGGTCGAGGCCATCTCTGAGCGCATCGTAAACTTCTATCTCGAAGCCAATCGCATCTTCTTCGAAGCAACCAAAGGCAAAGTCGATGCCGTCCTAATCGGCAACGACTATGGCAGCCAGACCAGCCTGATGCTCTCGCCCGACCATGTGCGCAAATTTGCCCTGGGCGGCGCAAAGCAACTGATCGATCAAGCCAAGGGCTACGGCGTCAAGGTGATCTACCATTCATGTGGCTCGATTCGCCCCATTATTCCCGATCTGATCGAACTGGGCGTGGATGCCGTGCATCCGATTCAGGCGCTGGCTGCCGGGATGGATGCCCAGAGCCTTCACGACGAATTTGCCGGCAGCGTCTCATTCTGCGGCGGCGTCGATCACCAGAATTTGCTCGTCAACGGCACGCCCGACGAGGTCAGGGAAAATGTGCGTTTCCTGCGAACGCTCTTTCCCACTGGCCTGATCATCTCGCCAAGCCACGAAGCCATCCTGCCGGACATCGCACCGGAGAATTTGGCGGCCATGTTTGAGGCGGCGCGAGAGACGGCGTAGTCCAAGCCCGTGACCGTAGCGTTGGGTCAGCACGTCCATGTGCGGTTCTGCGCTATGGCGGTCGGCACGTGGGCGTGCCTACTAGGTAACGAGAACGAAATTGGGCTCACTGAGGAATTGTGGGGCTAGACCTCCGGGAGGTGTCCACGAATGGTAATCAGGGCGGAGGTTCGCCGGACACCTCCCGGAGGTCGGGTTGTGCACCCATAGGCATCAACCTAAGGCTCCGGCGCGGCGAACGCTTCATCATCTCACTCCCCAATCCCAACCCCTAAAAATCCAAATAGGGCTCGTCTGCAATCGGAATGAACTCGGCCGGCGGGTGCTGGGCCAGGATCTCGTCGTCTAGATCCGTACCCCAGCCGGGGCCTGCGGGCGGTGTGCCGTAGCCGTCCTCAATGACCAGCGGCTTGGTCAGCACTTCCTGATAGTAGGGCAACGAGTTGAGGAAAAGCTCCTGCATGTGACAGTTGTTGATGGCCATGTCCAGGTGCAGACTGGCGACGGTCGAGATGGGGCCGTTGGAGTTGTGGGGCGAGAGCGACACGTAGTAGGTCTCGGCCATGGCTGCGATCTTGCGTAGCTCAGAGAAGCCGCCGGCGTGACAGATGTCGGGCTGGATGATGCCGACCGCATTCTGCTCCAGCAACGCGCGGAACTCCCAGCGGGTGTAAAGCTGTTCGCCGGTCGCCACCGGCACGTTCACGGAGCGAGCAAACTCGCCCATGGTGTCGGCGTTGTCGAAGAGGATCGGCTCTTCCAGCCAGGCGATGTTGTAGGGCTCCAACGCCTGAGCAACCCGTCGGGCGCTCCAGACGTTGAGACGCGCGCGGATATCGACCGCGATTTCGATGTCCGGTCCCACTGTCTCACGCAGCGTGCGCACCAGACCCACACCCCGTTTCATCCGCTCCGGCGTGATGACCTGTTCTCCTCGAAATGGGTAGATCTTGAGACATCGGAAACCCTTGGCTACAACCTCAGCGGCACGGGCCGCATACCACTCCTGCTCACCCTCTGCGCCTTCCTGAGGCCCATGGGCGCTCGGCTCATCGCCGGCGAACCAGCCGTTGGCATAGAGCGGCACCCGATCGCGCACCTTGCCGCCGATCAACTCGTAGACCGGCACGCCCAGCGCCTTGCCCTTGATGTCCCAGAGCGCCAGGTCGATGGCGCTGATGGCGCTCATGGTCACCGCGCCGCCAGTCCAGGTCACGCGGCGATGCAACGATGTCCAATGTTTTTCGATCTCGAACGGGTCCTTGCCGCGCAGGTAGGTCCCGAAGTTTTCGATCTCCGCGGCCAACGCCGCGTCCTTGTACTGGAGGCTGCCTTCGCCGATGCCAGTGATGCCGGCGTCGGTGTGGATGCGGACAAAGAGCCAGTTGTTGGTCGGCTCGGCATGGGCCTGCATGCGCAGGACTTCAATGTCGGTGATCTTCATGGATTACTATTCCTTGCTGTTGATTTTGGCTGAGTGGCATAGCCATCTTACCACAGGCACACTTGTGGAAGCGGGCTGGGCGGGATAGCGAGGGGAGTAAACGCGAATCTTGCTTAACCACCCAGGAAATCATGCGTCATGGATGATCAAGCGACCTCAAGACGACAAATGGGATTTCAGTAGGATTGCATAACCTCGATACATTCTATGAATCAACGCCATGCATCGAGGCGGCCTAGCACGGGGGTAGGACGGCAATGCTACCCTACCCCCGTGATCGAACCGCTATTGGCCTACAATGGTGGGGAGAAAGATCCGCTGTTCTCCTTCCGGCAGCGGCTCAGGGATAGGTGTATCATTTGGCGGCGGATCCGGGTCAGGTGCATTCGTGTCCTTGCCGGCGATCAACATGACGTCGTCCAAGATGAACATGCTCGGATCGGAGAAGTGATCGTTGAACACCTGAAAGCTGAGCGTTTCTCTGGGCAGAGTGTCGCCGGCTGAGGCGCCGGAAACGACACCGATCGGTAGGCGAAATTCCGTCCAGCCCTCACTGTTTTGAGATACGCACATTGGTTGTTCGGCAAGCACGTTATCCCCCAGGCGAACCATGAGCTTGTCGTTGTCGCAGCCGGTTTCAGTGGATTGAATGTAGCCGAAGAAAAGTAGGTGGATATCGTCGCCGGGAGGAATGCGAATCTCTTGCTTTAATTCACTGGCCTCACCGTCGATCTCGCCCAGAACCGCTGCCCGTGTGCCGGAGCGTGGTTGAATGTATGGTATATCCGCCGCTTCACGGATAAGGATGCGGCCCTTGGTCGAACTCTGCTCCCAGCCGTCGTTGCTGTCAGATTCGAAATTGCCGTTGCCGATCATCGCGTCCATCCCGACAACGGTCAGTGAAATGGCGACGGTCTGCGGACTTCCGTCGACGCCGTCCGCCGTGATTGTCACCCCTGCCTCATAATCACCGACTGCCAAGCCGCTATGTCCTGGCGTTATTTTGATCGTTGCCGGCGCGTCGCCGCTTGTCGGGCCAAGACTGAGCCATGACATGCTGCTGATTGCCTGCCAACTGAGAGCGTTGATGCCGCTGTTACGAACCTCGATCTCGCCTTGGGGTGATTCTGCGCCTTTGACGGCCACGAATGTCATGTGGGCAGGCTGCACGTGGAGGAATGCTGCAGTGTATTCATACTCGAAGGATCCGATGTCAGGTGCAGCACCTTTGGGTCGCTCGATTCCTCGCTGATCGGCGCTGAGCGTGTCCACGCTGGTTCCGGCGTCAATGGCCGGGCTGCTGTCCAACAGGGCATGGGTATGGGTCGTGCCGCCGTTGTCTGCTAATGGGCCGATCTGGCCGGCCGTCTTGGCAATGTCAGTGGACTGGGTCACTTCGCAACTGCCGTCGCTGGACAGATTGTGTCCTTTGGAGATGAAGGTGTCCTTGCCGGCGAACATGGCACCGCCGCAGTTGAACGGTTGGTTGCCATCCAGCAACGTGTTGAGCAGGGTGAGTTTCTGCGGATCTTCGGTGTCTTCAATGGACCCGATTTTGCCGTAGTGGAAGAGTCCGCCACCCTCTACGCTTGCCTGATTGTCGGCAAAGGTGACGTTGGTGAAGTGGCTCTTCGACGTTGGATCAGAGCCTCCTCTCGGAGGTGGGTGTTTGTCACTAAAACCGGCACCGTAGGCGGCTATATTGCCACTCACGGTGACATTGCGCAGGAATACATCGGGTCCTCCCCGATCACCGTTGCGGAAGACGTGCGCGATGTAGATGCCGCCGCCGTGGTCTGAAGCTGTGTTGTCGTGGATGGTCGTGTCTTCGATCACCATGTTGTGCGCTATGCCGACCCCGCCACCGCTCTTGGCAACATTGTGATGGATGCGGCAGGATCGAATCGTACCTCCTCCGTGATACCCACCGCCTGCCTCATCGGCACTGTTATTGAAGATGTCACATTCACTCAGCTGAGCACTTGCGCTGGTGACGTATAGACCGCCGCCCCAATAGCCGGCTTCATTGTCGTGGATGGCGCTGCGTTGTACTTCAATGCTACTGCCTTTGCCCCGGCCGATCATATAGATGCCGCCGCCGAAGCCTGCGCTGCCGTTGTCGGCGGCTCCGGGGGATTTGTTTTGGGCAAAGGTCGAATCTGCGATTTGGACCCGGTACATCTGGGCTGAGACAGCGCCTCCGATTTCAGACACATTTCCGCTAAACCGGCTATCGGTTATATCCAGGGTCAAGTCACTCCAAAAGTCGTAGATGGAGATACCGCCGCCTTCTGATATGCCTTTGTCAGCGAGTGGAACGGCTGGCAAGGCGATATTGTCATGGACCTGGCTGTCGCGTATCGTTAGGTCAGCCCCAGTCAGATAGATGGCCCCTCCTTGGCTTCGTCCATAGCCGCCCTCTGCCAGTATGGTACGGTTGCCTGACAGCGTGCTATCTTCAATGATCATCTTGTCAGCAAACACGTGGGAGGCATTGAAGTGGATGCCACCGCCCAGTGCGTAGTAGGTGCCGGTTACCACATTGCTGCTAACGATGCTGCTCTTGATGGTGACGGTCATCGGTTCTCTGGGCGGGGAGCTAGTGGTCCCCTCCACGGAGATTCCGCCGCCTCGGTGGGCATTATTGTTCTGCACCTGGCTGTTGATGAGTCTAACCGTTGACGAAGCTCCCCCTATCTCAGCGAAGAAGTAGAGACCGCCGCCTTCGTGACTTGTGTTCTTCTCGATGGCGCTGTTCTCGATAGTCAACGCCCCGCCAATCTGGAATAGAGCGCCCCCCGCTCCTTTATCGACATTGCATCTAGCGTTGTTGCTATGAAGTCGCACATCGCTTAGCGCCAGGTCGGTAGCCTGTGCGCGGATGCCGCCGCCCAAGGATTGGCCGCAAATGTACCCTGATGAATCGCCGTTGCGAATGGTGACTCCCGAAATTGCCACCACGGCGGTCTCCGTTACCGTGCTGCTGTAGCCGCCTGGGTAGACATCCAAGACCCGCTCGCCCTTCTTTTCGATCTCGTTTAGCGGCTCGTTCCACAAACCGCTGCCGTCAACGATGGTCTTCTCGGAGCCCGCACCCATGATGGTCATCGATTTGAGAATGTCCAGGTCGCCGGAGGCATTGCTGTCATTCTCCCCCTTGAGTGTCAGCGAGTAGACGCCCGACCCAATCACAATAGTTGCCGGTTCAGCCCGATCATTGGCCTCATTGATGGCCTCACGCAGCGAGCAGTCTGCATCACAGGCCCCATCAGCCGTGTCCTCTGTCTTGGTCACCAGTAGGATATCGGCTGAACTGTCCGCACTGATGACGTGCTTGGCGGCGAATGCCTCGTTCGAATCCCTAGGTGCTGCCCTCGCGGTGCAGCGGCTAACCGCAAGGTGCAGCAGGATACTAACAATCAGAACCGTGGGAACCAAAAAAATGCAATGCCTTATTCGTTGCTGCATCATGACAAATCCTTTCAGGGGTTACGATTTTCTGAAGACAGCCTCAGGCTGTCGTGCAGGACAATACGTGTCCGCAACAGGCGGACAGGTTAAGCATTATCAATGCCTGACCTGTCCGCCTCCATATTGAGCCAGTGTAGTTGACAGCTGGCGACAAAATGGCTACAAAAACGGCGAAGATTGAAACCTCACGAGCAGCCTTGGAGCCATTGAGGAGATTGGCTACTGCCGGCGCTGAGTTGGCATGAAGACGTGGGCGAGACGCTACCGGAGACGAATCTATTGGTGATGGGTGTGCCCGAACTGGAGGAGTGGCTGCTGCTTGTCGGTTCAAACCGGTGGCAGCTTTTTCACAATCCTTAGCTTGATGCCCATGGGATACAAACCGCATCTACGGCAGCTGGTGTGTACGACCTGCCCAATACCTTTGTGTGCAACCGTTGATGGGCCAAGGTGCAGACATTGACCGAATCAGGTACAATCTCGGTCGGGGAATGGCGATCATCATTGCAGGTTTTGCTGCGAGAATTTCAATCGCCTATCAAAGATCATGCAAGTTCTGCACACCCATTGGCTTCTGCCCCGCTCGTCCGGCGATGAGGCCGGGCTGTTCATCTGGGCGGAAACAGCCATCGCGCCACAACCAAAACGGGATCGGCGAAAAAAAGCCGCCCAGCTTCACCCCTTTCTCCAAGCGCGATCTGACTTGGAAAAGTTGCTGCGAGTGACTACGCACTGGAATCAGCGTACGGCGCGCGGTCAATCGCTTACTCTTTGGCTGCCCACGAACAAGTTTGGCCCCGTTCCTTCGCCTGATCTGCTGCACGATTGGGAGGAGGACTCGGACGCGCCCGAACTGCGGCAGTGGATTGTCGAAGGTCTGTGGCTGCAACCGTTCGAAGCGTTCCATCTGCTGACGGCGCTGAACAATCGACCGATACGTGGCATCCATCTTGGCAGCGGCAGTCGCTACTGGCAACAGGCGATCAATCTTGTTTTGGAGATTCTGGCCCAGCAGAAACTACGCCCCACCATGGTCGAGATCCGGGATGGGCGTGACCTGCGCTATGAGGCCCGCTGGCAACCGATACTCGACAGCGAGTAGGATGCTCGTCGTCTCCGCCAACTGGCTGCGGCCATGCCGCCCGCTGCCCGCGCCGATGCGCCCAATCCCGACGAAACCGCTTCCGCCCCGAGCGCTGCTGGACAACTTCCTCAACCATATGAGCGATGCCGGGGCCCGCGCTTGGGGCGCTGTGCGCAAAACGCATCTGCCCGCCGATGAAGGCCCGGCGTACAGCTGGCTGCGTGCACTCTTTGCTGCCGATCCCACCATTAGCGGCAGCGTGGCCCAGTTGCAGCACCTTTATGGCAGCTATCGAGCCTGGGCCCGCACATTGACCATTGCCGGCGACAAACAGGTGCGCGTCGCACTGCGTCTTGCCGCGCCCGCACCCACGGCAGGAAGCGAACAATGGCAGCTTCACTATCTGTTGCAGGCGCGGGACGACGCCAGCCTGATCGTCCCCGCGGCCGAAGTCTGGCAGAGCGGGAGCACGCGTCCTGGACGCACTGGGCCGTCGTTTCGAGCGGCCCCAGGAGCAGTTGCTGGCCGGTCTTGGCTATGCCGGCCGTTTCTTTGCCCCGATCCAGGCCAGCCTGCAAAAGCGCAACCCCACCGGCGTCACCCTGACTGCACAGGAGGCATTCGATTTTCTGCGCGACTGCGCCCCCCATCTGGAACGCAGCGGTTTTGGTCTGCTGGCGCCGCCCTGGTGGAACAAACCGGGCACACAGTTGGGCGTGCGTCTGAAGTTGGGCAGCACCTCCGCCACGGCAGGAGAAGCGCCTGTCTCGTCAGGCGCACTGAGTATGGACAACCTGGTCGCCTATCGATGGGAACTCTCCATCGGCGAGACTGCGCTCACGCACGAAGAGTTTGACGCACTGGTCGCGCTCAAATCTCCGCTGGTGCAGATTCGCGGCCAGTGGGTGCAGCTCGATCCGGATCAGATCGAAGCGGCCATTCAGTTTTGGGAGAAGCAGAAGGACCTCGCCGGGGAGATGTCTCTGCACGAGGCGTTGCAACTGGGGCTTGGCGGCGAGGCGGACCACAACGGGCTGCCGGTCGATGGCGTGGAGATGGACGACTGGCTGACCGGTTGGCTGGACAAATTGCGCGGCGACGAAACCCTCGAACTGCTGCCGCCGCCTTCGAAGTTGCAGGCCGAGTTGCGGCCATACCAGCAGTACGGCTATTCGTGGCTTCACTTTCGCTCGCCGATGGGGGATGGGCGTCATTCTGGCCGACGACATGGGACTGGGCAAGACCATCCAGACGCTGACCCTGATTCAGCAGATCAAGGATGAATTGGGCGGCCTGCCCGCGCCGGTCCTGCTCGTCTGCCCCACCTCCGTCGTCACCAACTGGCAATTGGAAAGCGAGAAGTTCACGCCCGATCTGAACACGCTCGTCCATCAGGGCGCTGATCGGCTGCGGGGTGAAGAGTTTGTGACCGCCGCCCAGGGTGTGGACATGGTCTTGACCTCCTACGCTCTGGTGCGCCGCGATGCCGACGCCATGCGCCAGGTGAACTGGCTGGCTGTGGCGCTGGATGAGGCGCAGAATATCAAAAACGCCAATACCAAACAGGCCAGGGTCATCCGTGACCTGTCCGCTGACTTCCGCCTGGCCCTCACCGGCACGCCGGTGGAGAACCGGCTTTCTGAGCTGTGGTCGATCATGCACTTTCTGAACCCCGGCTTCCTGGGCGGTCAGCAGAAGTTCCGCAAACAGTTTGTTCTGCCCATCGAAAGATACGGCGATGAAGTGGCCGTACAGCGGTTGCGGCAATTGACCCAACCCTTCATACTGCGCCGGGTCAAGACCGACCCCACCGTCATCACCGATCTGCCTGAACAAGCAGGAAGTGAAGGTCTACTGCCATCTCAGCGAGGAGCAGGCCACGCTCTACGAAGCGGTGGTGCAGGATGCGCTGGAAGCCATCGAAGCGCAGAACGAGGACGGCATCGCCCGCAAGGGGATGGTGCTGAGCATGCTGATGCAGCTCAAACAGGTCTGCAACCATCCCGTCCAATATCTGCACCAGGGCGAGACATACAATCCGTTCGAGGACAAGAATCGCAGCGGCAAATTGGTCGCGTTTTCACGCTCTGCTCGACGAAGTGTTGGCCGAAGGTGATCGCCTGCTGCTCTTCACCCAGTTCACCGAAATGGGCGGTCTGCTCAAACGCTACATCCAAGAACGCTTTGGCGTGCCGGCGCTCTTTTTGCACGGCGGCGTGCCCGCCAAAAAGCGAGCCGAGATGGTGGCCCGTTTCCAGAGCGATGATGGACCGCCGGTCTTTATCCTATCGTTGAAAGCGGGCGGGACCGGGCTGAACCTGACCAACGCCAACCATGTCTTCCACTTTGACCGCTGGTGGAATCCGGCGGTGGAGGACCAGGCCACCGACCGCGCCTTCCGCATCGGCCAGACGCGCAACGTGCTGGTGCACAAGTTCGTCTGTCTGGGCACGCTGGAAGAGCGCATCGACCAGATGCTCGAAGAGAAGAAAGCGCTGGCCGACAGCGTCGTTGGCTCCGGCGAGAACTGGATGACCGAGATGAGCACGGCCGAATTTGCGCGAGCTGGTGAAGCTGCGCAAGGAGTAGTCTTTGCATGAGTTGGTATTACAACGCAAAACCGACAATCAAGACGGACGAGGGCATCAAGGCCAAGAGCAAACGCGGCGCGTTTGTGAAGAATTGGTGGGCGACCCGCTGGATCGAGGCCATGGAGCAGTTGATGGATCGGGGCCGGCTGAGCCGGGGCCGGCGTTATGCGCGCAAAGGGCAGGTGCTCAGCCTGAAAGAAGATCCCGGCAAGGTGACGGCCAAGGTGCAGGGATCGCGCAGCCGACCCTATTCCGTTAGCATCGAAGTCAAGCCGCTGACCCCAGGCCAGTGGCGCAAAGTGATTGACGCCTTGGCCGCCCGCCCCATCTTTTTGGCTCAACTGTTGGCCGGCGAAATGCCTCAGGAGATTGAGGAAGCATTTGCGGATGCCAACCTTTCGCTCTTCCCATCGTCGGCGGACGAGATTGCTCAGGATTGCAACTGTCCCGACTGGGCCTCGGTCTGCAAACACCTGGCTGCTGCACACTACATTCTGGCCGAACGCTTTGACGAAGACCCCTTCTTGCTCTTTCGCCTGCGTGGCCAATCCCAGGATGATCTGTTGGCGGCGTTGAGCGAGCGAAACGGGAGCGGCCTGCTGCGAGAGGATGGGCCGGACTATGATGTGCCGGAATACGAGACGCCACCGTCGTTGCCCAGCGCAGCCGGCGATTTTTGGGGGATCGGCAAGGATGGCGTTCATTTTCCTGTTGAGATTGAAGCGCCGTCCGCTCCCTATCCGGCGCTGACCCGGCTGGGTCTGCCTGCGTTCATGGAGGACATTGAGCAGTGGCTCGGGCCGGCGTACGATGCCCTCTCAGAAGCGGCCATTGCCAGCGCCTTGACCGATGAAGCCACGAGTGAATCAACTGAAAGCGAGGATGAATCCAGTATGAAATTGGTGGATGCGCTGCAAGGGTGGCGCAGCGACGATCTGAAGAAATATGTGTACCTGTTGGGCGGGAAGAGCAACATCACGCGCAAGGATGATCGCATCAACTTCATCAGTCAGGCTTTGCTGAACAAGCCCTCTCTGCGTTTTCTCTGGCAGCAGATGGATGAGATCAGCAGACGCGCGATCTCCGTCGCCTTCCACAATGGGGGCGAGTTCAACAGCACGGCGTTTGTGGCCCAGTATGGAAGCCTGCCCCCGCGCCCAAAAAGGACGGAGACGGCTGGTTCAGCAGCTTCTACAAGGAACCGATCCTCTTCGATCTGTTCGTGATTAGCGGCCATATCCCGGATGATCTGATGCCGCTGCTGGCGGACCTGGTATTGGAGCCGGAGCGCTTTCAGCTGGAAGGTGCGACGGAAACGCCGGTCACCCTGGACCTCGGTGACTATGTTGAGGACGTGACGGCCGTGGAGACGGAGCTCATCGGCCGTACCGATCTGCTGACCTATCTTCAGTTGATGGAACAGCAACAACTGCGCTTCAGTGATAAGAGCAAGCGACTGACAGCCGGTGGTCTTCGCAAGGTGCTGGCAAATCTGATGGCCGGGGATTTTCGTGAAGGCGGAGGACAAGGTGACCGCGCGGACAACGATCCGCCCCACCGGGCTGGACGTCTTCACCCAGGAGTCGGGGCTGGCCACGCGTACGGGCAAGCTGACCAAAGCCGGTCGTACCTATTTGCAGACCCAAGACCCCGAGATTCTGCTGAGCGCGTTCGAAAAATGGACGACCGGCGGAAAGTTTGATGAGTTGCATCGCATCACCCACCTGAGCGGTCTCAAATCCAAGGGGTCACGTCTGACTCCGCCAGCGTCACGGCGGGAGAAGGTGATCGAGGCGCTCTCCTGGTGTCCGACGGATCAGTGGATCGCCGTCAGTGATTTCTATCGGGCCATCCTCATCTGGGATTTCGATTTTGATGTGGAAACGACGGCATACAGCCATCTGTACATTGGATCCCGTTACTACGGTGATCTGAACAGCATCGGCAATACCTGGGCCATCACCAACGGACTCTACATCAACGCCCTCCTCTGGGAATACTTGGGGACCATCGGCGCGCTGGACGTCGCCTTTTTGGAAGATGAATACCACTCATTGTTGGACACCGACTACCTCAATATCGATGGGCCGGTCAGTCTCTATGACGGCTTGTCCCATTTTCGGATCAATCCGTTGGGGGCGTTTCTCCTGGGGCAAGCGGATGCAGTATGTGCCGGCGCAGCCCAAGCAGAAGACGCTTTTCACCATTGATGCCGACAGGCGGGTGCATCTGGCCGCGTCGCTGACGCCGGTCGAGCGCCTGCAGTTGGAATCCATGGCCGACCCCATCGATGACCAGAGCTATCAGTTGGATGAGGCAAAACTGTTGACCGCTGTGGAAGACGGCCAGCAGCTTGATTCGCTCATCGACTTTCTGCGTCAAGGCCACGAAGGGGACCTGCCGCCGGCGATCCTTGACTGGCTGTTCGGTTTGCGACAAAAGCAAGGGGCCTTCAAGGAGGTTGATGCTGCCGTGTTGATCCAACTGAATCAGCCCGATCTGATGGAGATGGTGCAACAGGACAAGACTCTGGCCAAGGTGGCTCAGCCACTGGATGAGCGCACGATTCTTGTCCGTTCATCGCACTTGACGCGCTTCCGCAAGCGGCTGAAAACGTTGGGCTATCTCTTGGACTGATATTTGTGTCCACTCAGTGCAGACTCCATTTTGAGCCAGTGCAGTTGATATCTGGCGACAGAATGGCTACAAAATGGCGACGAATGAAATCTTACATGCAGCCTTGAGGCCAAGCGGCTGTCGATGCGCTACGCGCTTCTGACCAAGCCCTTGGCCGCAGCCTCTGGTTTATCGACGGCGCCGATGCGAACTGCATCCCTCACGCCATCGCCTGTCAGGTGGGACCGCACAGTAGCGGGAATGCTGCGGACCTGTTTGCGTAGGCGATCTTCACCCGTGTCTTTCCCTCCGATTCCTGCTAGGACGGATTCCAACACCGGAAGGAGATTTCCCATCCGCTTCGCTCGAATCATCACATCCCACAGCGGCTCAAACTTCTTCCAGCCGCCGACATAGGCAAGATGGCGTAGCCTCTCAGCCCACTCATCCTGGACCCATGCGGAGCGAACAATCGATGGCCAGCGGTAGAACTGGTCATAGGCATGCCAGTAGCCTTGCTCCAACTGCGTGGCCGTCATCCGTGACGGCTGAAAGACCGCATGGCGGGTATCATACTGATCCCAGTTGTCGGTCGTGATGCGACCGGCATCGGCCATGCGGCGGTAAAGCGCTGTTCCTGGGTAGGGCGTTAGCACGTGGAACGTCGCCGTCTCTATCCCCTGCTCAATCGCCCATTCGACGGTGCGGTCAAAGACGGTCGTGTCATCGTCATCCATGCCGAAGACAAAGCTGCCGTTGACCATGACACCCAGATCGTGAAGCCGGCGAATGGCCGTGGCATAGTCGGCTTTCAAGTTGTGGCGTTTGTGCTGTGCCGCCAGGTTGGTCGGGCTGAGCGTCTCGAAACCGACGAACAGACTGCGCAGCCCGCAGGCAGCCGCCTTCTCGACCAGGTCGGATCGGACAACGCTCTGCACCGTTGCCGCCGCCTGCCATAGACGCCCCATGCCGCGCATGCCTTCGAACAATGCGGCGGCAAAGTGCGGATTGCCGAACAGATTGTCGTCCAGAAAATAGAGTGGCGTCCGGGCAGCCGCTCGATTTCGGCCAGCGCCTCATCCACTGCCTGGGTGTAGAAGGACTTGCCGCCCTGAAAAAAGCTGCCGACGTAGCAGAAATCGCAGTCGTGAGGACAGCCGCGCGAGACCACCAGCGAGTTTGGCACAAGATAGAGGTGGCGCTTGAGCAGATCGCGACGCGGGCGCGGTGCGCCCGTCAGGGATCGGGTCGTCGATCGGTAGAGTGTGCCCGGTTGGCCCGTACGAAAATCTGCCAGAAACTGAGGCCAAATATCTTCTCCCGGCCCGATGAAGATCGTGTCCGCATGTTGGGCAGCCTCTTCGGGCAGCGTTGTCACGTGAAGTCCGCCAAGACAGACATGCGCGCCGCGCCGGCGATAGTGGTCGGCGAGTTCGTAGGCGCGGTACGCTGAAGTGATGTATACCTGGATCACGACCAGATCGGGGCTGTCGTCGAGGGTGAGTCTTTCGACGTGTTCATCCTGTATCTCAATCTGGTCTTCATCTGATGCATAGGCGGCCAATGATGCCAGGCCCAGCGGCGGGAAAAGCGAATATTTGATCGGTCGAAAGAACGGGCTATTCGCCTCCGTCAGTGCGGGCAGTATCATCTTGATTTTCATCGGCTATCTCCTCTGATCGTACTGAACCGCATAGATTGCAGGATCTTCAGAAGTTCGTGACACTCACGCGGGTCATACTGAGGTCGGGTGCAATTGTCACGATGATCTCCTTGAAGCCGTACCAGGGATCGTCTGTCATCAGTTCAGTGTAGTGTTGGCCGCCAACGTCATATTCAAGCGAGAATTCGGCCCCATCGCTTGGTCGAAGGTGGGTTACGGTAGCCTGTTCACCAACTCGAAGGGTCTCGATAGACACGGAGTAATCGACGCCAACAGCAACAATGTTTGTGATGGTCGAGGTCGAATCGTTGATTACGGTTAACTTCACGTTGCGTGTAGTCTTCATGCAGCCGGTCAGTATTAGGGCGAGCGCCATGATTACGAGTGCTTTCTTCATTGTCTGTTCCTCTATGGATTGGATCGACGGTCCAGGAGTATCGGGCGTCGAATGCGGGTGCCTGGCTGGGTCCAATTGTGTTTCTCTTTTCCTCAGCGAGTGCTCTTCGGTCGCACCAGCGAAATGCCTGACACCATGCCCATGATGAAGGACAGTAACGCTAGAATTATGGCTACATTTACATCCATGATTCCCCTCCAAAATAGCTGGGTGACTGCCAAGCCAATGCTCTTGGCCGATAGCCTAGCAGGTTCCGGCGCCCCTTTCCACGTCTCAGATGCCGGATGTCGCGCACCTGAGTGCTTGACGGAACCCGACGCTGTGCGCACAATAGTGATCATTGATGATCGAGCCCGAAGTTGGGGACAGATGAGGGAAGATCGAGGAAACTGATGGCCGATTCGCTGTACAAACTCTTGCTGGTTGAGGACAATCCCAGATTGCGTCCGGCGTTGGCCGGTGGTTTCGATGCGCTTCCCTCGTTGAGCGTTGTCCATGCCTGTGACAGCGGGGAAGGCGCGCTCGCCTACTGTCTTGCAGATGCAGTCGATGTCATCCTGATGGATGTGCAACTCGCCGACAAGCTCAACGGCATTGAGGCCGCGGTTGCCATCCGCCGCGAGTTCCCGCGCATGCCCGTCGTCTTCTATTCGATCCAGGACGATGATGACTACTATCGGGATTTTCGTCGTTCCGGCATCCTCACCCACTTTGCCTACGTGCGGAAGTCCAACTATCTGCTGCCGGCCATGCTCGCTCCCCTGATTCGGGACGCAGTCGACGGCCGCAGTTTCATCGATCCTGAGATCGCTGACCGTGTACATGAGGTTCAGCGGCGAGATGAGAACGACCCGATGGCGTTATTGGAGCCGAACGAGCAGACGGTGGCGCGTATGTTGGCTCAGGGATTGACCAATGAGCAGATTGCCGCTCAGCTCGGCTTCAAGGACAAGCGCACCATCAGTCGGGTCAACGGTCAGATCTACGCGGCGTGGGATCTCAAGCGTACCGCAGCCGACGAAAAGGTAGCGCGCACCCGGGCCGCCATCATTGCCGGCGCCGGGCGACTGATCAGTTGGGATGAACAGGGAAATCCTTCAGTTCAGAATGAACAGGATGGGTGGACACAGTGGGTGGCGTAGATTCTGGCTTCACGCATGTTGTGCTAGAAGCTATTTCAGAAGATGAGGACATCTTACCGCATTCCGGGATTGAGCCACTCGACTATCCATTCTAGGGCTACCGGTTGGCTCAATCCCGGAATGCCGGCACACATTTGGGCTTCTAGCAGCTTGTCGGAGAGAAGTAGAATAGAACGCTGATCATGCGGATCTGGCTGATATTTCCGGATAAATGCAGGAATAATCCGGTCTTTTTCCGCCATATCCGCTCAATCCGCGTTCCATTTCGTGTCTCTCCGACAGACTGCTAGGGCAGTTTCTTAGGCCTGGTTCCCGAAAGAAGAACAACGATATGCTACCTGGAGATCTGTTGGGCTGGGCGTTGATAGCCGTATCGCTCTTCAACACCATTCTGTTGTTATGGCTGGGTCTGACGCTCTGGCTCAATGCTGATAGACGTGATCTCGGCATTGTGCTGGCCTCGGGCGGGTTCATTCTGGGCAGTCTCTTTTTCATCAGCCATTCGGCGCTCTTGTTAAGCGAATCACTCACCTTGAGCCGCAGCAATACGCTCTGGCTGGCCATCGGGATGGTACCCGTACTAACGCTTCCTTACCTCTGGTATGTTGTACTCTTCTGGTTCGCCGACTACTGGTCCAACACGGCCAGCAACTTCTTTCGGCAACGGCGTTATCTGTTGCTGGTGACTTCGGCCATCCTGCTCTTTGGCTTCATCTGCCTGATCCTGATTGTCATTCCCTACATCACACCGCTGGCTTTTCTGGTACCCGTCATCTTGCCGCTCCTCGAATGGATCAAAACGCCTCTCTTCGGCATCCCGCTGGTTGCTTTGGGCTATCTCTTCTATCTGCTGCTCTGTATCTTTCTATCCTTGGATGCGCTGCGACAGCCGGCTTTGAGCGAGCGGATGATGGGCGAAGTCGCCCGGCGTCGGGCCCGTCCCTGGCTTGTAACGGCATCGCTCTTGCTGCTGTTGGTCTGCGTGCTTGTGGCGGCCGTTGTGCTGTGGACGATTGCCAACAAGAAGCAAGGTGACTACTACGTACTCAATGCACAAGACTATGTCACGATCGGCAGGGTTGACCTGGTCATATCGCTGCTCATCGGGGCGGTTACCGTACTGCTGGGGCAAGCGATGACGGCCTACGAGGTCTTCACAGGCAAGCCGTTGCCCCGGCAAGGCCTGGCGCGACAATGGCGACGTGCAATCATATCGGCTGCCGGATATGGCGTGATTGTCGGCGGCGCGTTGATGCTGGGCGTTGAGCCGGTCTATGCCGTCTTGCTGACTGCGCTGCTGATGACGGCCTTCTTTGCGCTGCTGAGTTGGCGGTCCTACCGGGACTGGGAGCAGATGATGGCCCAGCTGCGCCCCTTCGTCGCCAGCCAGCGTTGGTATGATGCCCTGATCACGACTCCTGACGATCGCTCCGGTTCCACCGATCCCTTCTTCGCACTGTGCGACACTGTGCTCAACACGTCGGTCGCATACCTCATCCCGACCGGCCCGACTGCTGCGTTTGTGCAACCGCAGAGCTTTCCGAGCACACGAACGATTCCGGTCGCAGGGAATCTCGCCAAGAACTCTCACCGGTGATGGTACGCTCATGCATGCGATCGATCCGCTGGCCTACGAAGGCGCGACCTGGGCAATCCCGCTCTGGAGTGAGCGCGGCCCCATCGGCGCTCTTTTACTGGGCCCGAGGGCAGACAACAGCCTCTACACGCAGGAAGAGATGGAGATCGCACGCTCCACCGGTGAACGGCTAATCGACACCTCGGCCAGTATTGCACTCTCTCAGCGCCTTATGCAATTGCAACGCAGGCGCATGACCACCACACAGATATTGGATCAGCGTACCCGCCGTGTTCTGCACGACGAGGTGCTGCCCTTGATCCACACCGCTATGCTCTCCCTGGCTGCGGGCGAATCCGGCGAAAGCGCCATCCAGCATCTTGGTGACGCGCACCGTGAGGTCTCCGAATTGCTACATGAGTTGCCAATGACTACCGCACCTGAGATCAGACGCCTGGGGCTGATGGGCGCGCTGAAAAGGATGGTGGATGTGGAGTTTGCCCAGGCATTCGATGAAGTCGAGTGGCAGATTGAGCCTGGAATTGAGGAGGCGACAGCGCAGATGACCCCGCTGGCAGCCGAGACCATCTACTATGCGACGCGCGAACTCGTGCGCAATGCGGCAAAGTATGCGCGCTCAGATGTGCCGGGAGACTTATTGCAACTGACGATCTCGGCGCATGTCACGGATGGCGAATTCCGCTTCTCGGTTCACGACAACGGCATCGGCTTCAGGCAGGGCGAAAGCGACGGCCATGGGTTGGCGCTGCACAGCACCATGATGGCCATTGCCGGCGGCTCCCTGGCGCTGGAGTCGTCGCCCGGCCAGGCGACACGGGCGGAGTTGCTCATGCCATTGGAATCTTGACCGGTCGTACAGCTCGACTGGGCTACAATATTTCAACAATACCACGGTTGCCGTCTACGCGCACTCGCTGGCCGGTCTGCAAAGTCGTGGTTGCCTCGCGGACACCCACAACCGCGGGAATACCATATTCTCGCGCCACGACAGGGCCATGGTTCATGACGCCGCTGCTTCTGGTCCTACGGAACCATGGCTGATGGTTCTCGATTCTTGTCCTGGTTGCCGTGTCTCGCTAGAATAGACCCCGCATGTTTTATGGGCATTGGGATTTGTGTCCGTTCTTTGAGTTTTTCACGATTCAGATGGAGAGAAGAGAGAATATGATTGATGCACTTGAGGCGCTTGCACGGCTGCAAGAGGGCAATCGACGATTTGTGGCCGATGATCGAGATCAGGGCGTTCTGCCCGATAAAGAACGTCGGAGCGAGTTGGTGGCCGGTCAGGCGCCGTTCGCAATTATCCTTGGATGTTCGGATTCAAGGGTGCCGGCCGAGATCATCTTTGATCAAGGCCTTGGCGACCTCTTCGTGATCCGGGTCGCCGGCAACATCGTTGCGCCGTCGCTGATCGGCAGCGTCGAATTTGCGGCGTCCGAATTCGGCACTCGGCTCGTTGTCGTGCTGGGCCACTCAAGCTGCGGCGCGGTCTCGGCAACTGTCTCCGAGCTTGAGCGCACTACTGAGAATCGGTCGCCCAATCTGCAGGCCATTGTCGATCGCATCCGCCCATCGGTGGAGACACTGATGGAGACTGATCTGCGCCATGATCGCGATGCGTTGATCCACCACGCCGTGCGCGCCAACATCCGTGCCTCCGCCAGCCATTTGCGGCACGGCTCGAAAATCCTGGAGCAGTTGATCCAGGATGATGGTCTGATTGGTCGTGGGTGCTGAGTACTCGCTGGAGACAGGAATCGTGGATTTCTGTCATGGACTGCCCGACGGAACGCAGTTTCGGGATTGACGATTCAGGCGCACAAAGATCTTGCCTATTCTTGATCCTTGCTTTGCTCCAGACGTTCGACTGATAACAGCGGCAGCCCCAGGTCTCGAAGGCGGCTCAGGAGACCGTACAGCGCCGCTTGATCCGATAGTGGGCCGACCAACAATGTGACGCCTCCATCGAGACGTGTAGGGGTCATGCCTTCCAGATGACGTGAGCGTCGGCTGTCCAAATGTCCTTGAATGCGTATTTCGTAGATGTCCATCTTGGGCATGTGGGCCCTCCCATTGCCCCATCACGCTGTGCTCCTAAGCTGGGATATTGCATGTTTCGAATGTCCAGAGTAATCCCAGCCCTATCCGTGTCTTATCCTCTTCCATCTGTGTAAATCTGTGGCAAAAAGGCTTTTCGCAGCGGAGTCATATTCATAAAGACAGCATAGTGGATGGAAGACGGGGTGTCGCCTATCCGAAGATAGGGCGGGAGGTAGGTCAATGAAGCATTGGGTGTCGCTCGTGGAAAAGCTATCTGCCCACAAGATCTAACGCATGAGCGCGGGCGATGGCCTGGGCACGGCTGGCGACGTCAAGTTTCTGATAGATGTTGTGCAAATGCCATTTTGCAGTGCCCACCGTAATTACCAGCTCGGCTGCGATGTCACTGTTGCTATGCCCGGCAACAAGGAGTTGCAGAACCTCAAGTTCTCTTTCACTGAGCGGTTCAATCAGATCCGGCCCTGTGGAGGAATCGACCCGGCCTGCAACCAGGCTCTGTGTGGGGCCAAGGCCCGGCGTCTCAGTATTGCCGACACCGGTTTCTGCGTCTATCCCAAATGCGGCGATCAGGACATCGGTGAAATCGGGCATTTGCTGACGCATTGATGGCAGCATGGCCGCCAATGCCTGTCCGCCATCAACGAAGGGGCGGATGCAGCTCTCAGGCGCGGCCAGGGCCATTGCTTCGCTCAGCGCAGCCAAAGCCGGCTTGGCCTGCCGCTGAGCCTGCAAGCTCATCGCCTGAAGCACGAGGGCTTCGATGGTCGCCTGGACACGTCCCGACGGGCGGGATCCTGCCAAGACTGCCGTGGCGATTTCATGCGCCGTATCTACATCTCCTGTTTCCAGCAGGATTCGACCCAACGTGAGATCCTCGTCATCTTGCACATACTCTACCAACAAGGTTTGACGTCGAATCAATGTTTGCTCGGCCCATCTTTGAGCCGCCGCCAGATTTCCTTGTGCAAGGTCTAGCCGTGCTCGTTCGGCAGCAGAATGCCATGCCAGCCGCTGCACACCGAATCCGGTCAAGATCAGATCTGCCTGACGCCAGGCATTCAGGGCAGCGCCCGAATCCCCCTCCGCCTGCTTCAATCGGGAGAGAAAGACGTAGGCGTAGCGCAGGTCGTCGGTAATACCACCTTCTTGCGCCAGCTTGATGCCTTTGCTCAGGTTTTCTCCGGCAACGGCCAACCGGTTCTGCCGGCGTGCGATCTCGCCGAGAATGGCCCAGACAAGCCCCATCGGCGCGATCTCTTCATGGCCCATCTCGTCCAATGCCGTGCGACATGTCTGGGCAGCCTGGGCGAGACGGCCTTGGCTAATCTGCATCAGGGCCATTTCACATTGAGCGTTGAGCGCCAGATAGCGGACGCCGGCCACCTGGGCCAGCTTTGCCGCCAAAGAATAAGCGCGCTCCGCCTCTGCCGGGTCGCCCTTGAGTGCATAGGCCAGCCCCAGGGTGTCGGCTGCACGCGCAGCTGTATGTTGCGTTAAGTCGACTTCACCCTCAAGTAGGTTGCCGGCGGCCGCGATGGCCTGATCCAGCTTTTCGCCACGCAAGGCCGAGATCGCTGCCCGATATAGGGTGGCCAATGCTTGTGGGCCGTCGGCATCTGGCTCGTTTGCCGTCTGTTCCGATAGTGACGCCTCTACCTTTTGTAGCAACTGATCGGACTGGGTTAGATCTCCGGCTAGGTAGAACGCCCTGGATGCATGGAGGCAGAGAATAGGACGCTCGCGCAGCAGGTTTGGCGGCAGGGCATTGAGCCAGCCCGTCAGCCGCCAGAGCTCGCCGCTCGACCAGGCAGATGCCTGCTGGATGCAACGCTCTATCGTGTCAGCAGCAAAGGTGAGATCGCCGGTAGCCATGGCATGTCGTACCGCGCTTGTGGAATATTCGTTGGCCTCATGCCAGATCGTTGCGCGCTGATGCAGCAATCTGAGCTCGTCGTCTTCCAGCGTTGTCTGCAAGGAATCGGCCAGCAGATGATGGTAGCGAAACCATTGGCGTCCGTTGTCCAACGGCACCAGGAAAAGGTTGTGTTCTTCAAGGTAGGCGAGGATGGTTTGACTGTCGTTGCGCTGGGTAACGGCATTGCACAGGGACGCGGTGAGCCGAGCAAGGATTGCTGTCTGCCGCAAGAACGTACGCACCTGCTCTTGTTGGCGGCATAGAACCTCTTCGACCAGATAATCAATGACGTATCGGTGGCTACCATTGAAGGAAGCGATGAAATCTGCGACAAAGCCACGCCCATCCGTGCCACTTTGTGCCCCAGCCGGCGATTGCAGCGCCAGCCCGGCAAGTTGGATGCCTGCCACCCATCCTTCGGTTCGCTGCTCCAGTGCAGCAATATCGTGAGCCGTCAGTGAGAGGTTCATGCTCCGGCGAAGGAAATCGCTAGCTTCGTCCTGTGAAAACCGCAGGTCATCGACACGGATTTCGATCATACGGCCCCCTACACGCCAGCGCGACAGGGTGAATGGCGGATCCTCACGCGTGATCAGAACCAGATGTAGATTGGGCGGTGCATGATCAATCCAATACTGAAGCGCGGCGTGGATTTTAGGGTTCTGAATCCTGTGGTAGTCGTCCAATACAGCTACCAGCGCAGAACTGTCCTCGAACTGGGTGAATTCATTGAGTAGGTTGGTTATCACTTCGTTGTCGGAAGAAGACTGACTGCCCTTTAGCAGAGCATTTTCCGTCTTCTCCAGAAGCAGACCTGCCTCACGAATCGATGCCAGCAGATAGGTGACGAAGCGCGTGGGGTCACTGTCTGCATCATCCAGCGAAAGCCATGAATGGCGAAACGACTGGGATGGATTTCGTACTGCATCCGATGCTTGACATAGCTGGCGAAGCCAATCGGCGACCAGTGTGGTCTTGCCGTAGCCCGCCGGCGCCGAGACCAGGGTCAGCGAGCGCCGGCCGTCGAGTGCCTCGTTGAGCCTTTCGATCAGGTGAGGGCGAGAGACGATGCCGGTATGGGCATTCGGGACATAAAATTTGGTTTGCAATAGTGGTTTCGCCATGTCTCAAGTATAACCAATTCAGCGATGATTTGGTAGCGTTCGTTGGATCCGATCATTCCCTCTGGCTACATCTCCTATACGGATCGAAAATCGCTTTCCACAGCCTTTCATCCCGACTGAACAACGTTTCTATGGTAGAGTGATTCCCAGATCAAGATCCGACCTTCAACAGGAGAAATCGTATGCAAACCCAACGCTGTGATGAAAATCTGGACGGCGTGACCCTGCGCCAACTGCTGGCCCTGCAAGCAACAGCCGGGCCGGACCAGCCGCTCTGGCTCCCCGATGGCAGCGGCCTTGTCATCAAGTCCACCGTTGCAGGCAAGCCCGCGCTGCGCGTGGTCAATGCCGCCGACGGCGCGCAGCGAGATCTGGTGACCGATATGGGCAGTCTCCCCTTCCTCAGTTCGCCGCTGGTCACGGTCTCACCTGACGGCCGCTGGATCGCCTTTGTCGGCGATAGCGGGGCAGCGGATGGACGCGAACAGTCGAGTCGGGTTGAGATTATCTTGCAGCCGCTGGATGGCGGCGATTCCCGACGACTGACTCACATCAACGCCAACATCAATGCCTACAGTTGGTCGCCGGACGGGCAATCTATCGTCTTTTCGGCCAATCGCTATGGCCGGTACGACATCTACCGTGTCTCGGTTGCGGATGGCCATACGCAACGTTTGACCGACGACGAGCGCTACGAAGTCTATCCGGTCTTCACTGCGGACGGAGCGCATATCGTCTACGTTCGCCTCAATGAGACGTGGACTGACCACGAGATCGCTGTGATGACCGTGGATGGCGAATTTGTCAACGTTGCTGCGGTGGACATCGATTTCTTCGACTATCACTACGGCAAGAAGTTCGGCTATCCACTGGTGTCGCTGGACAAGGGCGCCGTGCTCTTCCCGTCTCACCGCAGCGGCTGGATCAACTATTGGCAGGCGCCGCTGGGCGGCGGAGAACCGATGCACCTCTTTGCCGATGCATCTGATCAGACTGACGGCGTCCTCTCGCCGGCAGGCGATGCCCTGGCCTTCGTGGCTAATGCCAACGGGACGACCCGGCTCGTGGTTGGTGGCCTGGCCGATGGTCAGCGCAGAGAGTTGGTTGCTCCGGACATGGGCGTCGTCTCCAAGCCTGCCTGGAGTCCAGATGGTCGAGAAATCGCTTTCCTTTGGGAATCGCCGACCTGCCCGGCAGATCTATGGGTGGTCGACGTCGAGAGCGGAGCCACTCGGCAGCTGACCACTTCTCCGCAAGCCGCAAATCTGAACAATCGTTTGGTTGTCCCCGAGAAGGTCTCCTACCCTAGCTATGACGGTCTGGAGATCTCTGCCTATCTCTATACGCCGCCGAACATGCAGGCGGGCGAGCGCTATCCCGCTCTCTTGCATATTCACGGCGGACCAACCATGCAGGTGATGGATACTTTCGCCCCGGATGTTCAGTATTATGTGCGCAAAGGGTATGTGGTGCTGCTGCCCAACGTACGCGGCAGTTCCGGATATGGGAAGGCGTTCGAGGATGCCAACAACGGGGATTGGGGCCACGGCGATCTGCGTGATGTGTTGGCCGGCGTCGACTTTCTGAAGTCGCTTGACTATGTGGACGAGGACGCGTTCGCTATTCATGGCACCAGCTACGGCGGCTGCATGAGCATGAGCGCGGTCGGTTTTGCGCCCGGCGCCTTCAAGGCAGCCATCCCCCATGCCGGCTACGGCGACTGGCTTGATTTCGAGGATGAGCAGGAATTGCGGCACCGCCAACTCCTGCGTTACGAGTTCGGGGACGTCAAGACCAGATCGTGATGTCTATGCTCGCTGTTCGCCGATCTATCATCTGGCCGGCGCCACGACGCCCGTATTCCTTGTGCATGGCGAAGGGCGATTCCCACGCTCCGATGCTTCCGAGAAGTTCGCTCGTGCGCTGGAGCAAGAGTACAAGACCTACGAGTACAAGGTCTACCCTAATGAGTGCTACTACGTCTTCTCTCCGGCCAATCAGGCTGAGATGCTGCCGGATATCGTTGACTTCATGGATCGGTACTTGAAGACCTAGTAGACTACACTGCGAGGCATTTTTGAGAAGCTACCTGGCTGCCATCCATCTCTTCAGCCGTGATCTGCGGCGGCTGATGCTGTCCAACGCGCTCCACGGTTTTGTCTTTTTTGGCATCTACGCTCTGCTGTTGAATCTCTATCTCTTGCGCCTTGGCTATGGCCCGGCCTACATTGGCCTGACCAACGCGGTCGGGCCGCTGGCATTGGCCGTTGCCAGCCTGCCGGTGGGCCAACTCAGCAGACGGATCGGTAGCCGCAACGTACTGATCATCGGCTATTTCTTCTCCGCCGCTTTCTTAACACTATTGCCTCTGGGGGAAGGTCTGCCCGGCCCCTGGCCACAGCGCTGGATCGTATTGACGTATGGCATCAGCTGGCTATTTGGCGCCTTCATTGTGGTCAACTTGAGCCCCTTCGTCATGGGATCGACAGCGCCTGCAGAGCGCAACTATGCATTTTCTGTCCAGTCAGCACTCTTTCCTGTTGCCGGATTTGTTGGAAATCTGGTGGGCGGTCTGCTGCCTGGACTGTTGGCACTGCTCCTCGGCATGACGTTGGATGATGCCGCACCCTATCGGTACTCGCTGGTGATGGCCGGCGTGCTGGACTTTCTGGCTTCACTGACCATGTTGCAGACCCATGAAGTCCACGTGGAGCCTGCCGTACATGTCGAAGCTGTCGAATCGCCAACTGGACGTGCAATAGAGACCGGGCGATCCGCGATGCCCGCCATGCTGATCGGCATCATCTCGCTGGTCTGGCTGTTGCGCCTTGGCAGCGAGTGGACCATGCGCATCTTTTTCAACGTCTATCTGGACACAGCACTGGGCGCCCCAACCGCGCTGATCGGCGCGTTGCTCGCATCAGGTCAATTGCTCGGGATGGCGGCCCTTTTTGCACCCTTGGCAATCCAGCGCTTTGGCAAGGTACGGACCATTGTCTGGGCCACGGTTGGCATGGCACTGGCCTTCATCCCGCTGATCTTCATCGCACATTGGCTGGCCGTCGGCAGTGGGTTTGTCGCACTGATGGCGCTCGCCTCATTGTCGGTTCCGGCCTATAGCCTCTTTAGTCAGGAGTCGGTTGCACCTGCCTGGCGGACGACGATTGCCAGTTCGATGTCAATGGCGTTGGGGATCGGCGCCGCCGTAGTCGCATTTGGCGGCGGCTACATTATCTTGGCTTTCGGCTACCCGGTGTTGTTTGCGGCAGGCGGCTCATTGGCCCTGCTGGGAGCGCTAATATTTGGCATCTACTTCCGTGTGCCACGCGGCGAAGCGGCTTTGCCAGCTAACCAGAGCAGTTCGCTTCACGTAGGCAAGTGAGTGATTTCGGGCGTTGATCAGTTCGTTGAGTCTTGCGCCCCGCACGATGTTCGAACGACCAACTCGGTTGGCGTGACGATTTTCAATGGCGGATCACCGGGGTTTTCGATACGCCGATGCAGTTGCTCTGCCGCTAGTCTGCCCAGCAACCGCTTGTGGACGTTCACCGTGGTCAGCGGCGGATAGGCGATGCTCGCATCAAACAGATTGTCAAAGCCCGTGATGGCGATATCTTGCGGGACCGAGTATCCTTGCGATTGTAACCATCGCAGAGCGCCGAGGGCGATGAGATCGGATGAACACATGATGGCCTCAGGTGGGTTTGGCAGGCCCATCAGCCTTCTTGCACCGGACTCGCCGATCTCGGCGGGCAGTCGCCTGATCGTGTGCATTGACTCGACAAGTAAGTCTGGATCGAAGACGAGTCCTTGGGCTGCGATGCCCGCCCGGTAGCCGCGAACACGATACGGTACGCGTTCGGCCAATTCCTGACCCATCACGAATCCGATCCGCTTGTGGCCCAACCGCGCCAAATGATTCACCATACTGCGCATGCTTGTTTCGCTGTCCACCACGACGGTGTCGACATGCGTGCCGACCGCTGTGGGCGTGACAACGACATTCGGCGTGACAGCCTTCCATACATTGATCGTTTCATGGTCCAGGCCGCCCAAAATCAACAGGCCGTCGATGGAATGAGTCTGGCTCAGTTCCTGGATTTGCTCCTTCGTGCTCACTTCAACAAAGGTCTTAACAAAGGCCGGATGATAGCCAAGGGCTTGTAGCCGGCTGTCGGCCCCTTCCAGCAACTCGTTGAAAAAGGGGTTGCTGAATTTCCCCTCGTATGAGACCATGAGGATTCCGACATATCGCAGTCCTTCACTACGCGTAAACGGCTTAATCGCACCACCATGACGACGTTGAATTAGTCCGGCATCCGCAAGGTTCTGCAGGTCACGGCGCACTGTGATCTCTGATACGTCAAACTCATCGGCAAGCACACGCGTGCTCAACACGCCGTTACGTGCATTCGCTCGGATGCGCTCCAAAATTTGCTCTTGGCGTTTGTGTTTGTTCATGGGTTCGATTTCCGCCATGGCCCCTTGGCAGTCGACAATTTTGGGCTGATTGACATCGCCAAGTCGGGAAAAACTGAGGTTGACAAACGTAGTTCCGTATGATTAAATATGAACGAACGGTCAGGGAAAATGATTGTTTGTTCTTTTCATTGTAGCATATTCGCTCATTTTTCGGTAACCCCGATTTTTTTTGAAAGTACCGGCGTCCCTTCCTTATCTGGCATTTGTCTGTAGATCGCTTTTCTGAGCGCGCAGCTACGTGTCGAACCCGCTCTTGTCCGTCGCGTGTGACAATTTTGCGTTTTTGGGTGTCCGGCCGATCTCTTTTGAAGATGATTGTAGTCAGGCATTGACAGTGTTGATCTCCCCACTCGGGGCATCAGATAGCAGTAAGTGCAAAGTGCTTCCCACAGTCCAGTTCCTATATGATTGGAGAAAACCACGATGAAGAAAAAGACCTTGTTGACGGTTGCGATCGGCATGTTGCTGGTTGTTGCCATGCTCGCCGGTTGCGCAGCGCCGGCAGCCGCGCCCAGCGAATCTGCTGATGGCGACTCTGGCGGCGAAGAAGCGATCGAACTGACCTTGGCAATCGGTGGCGGTCCGGGTGAATTTGCTGGATTCCAGAAAATAATCGATGCGTTCGAAGCAGAGAATCCCGGCGTTACGGTCGAACTGCTTGAGCGTCCTGGCCAAGGCTTCAAGGAACAGATCATCACTGAGTTGGCGGCCGGCGAGGCTGCCGATATCATCAAGGTCGGTTTCGTCGGTGACTTCGCCTTCTACGCCGATGCGGGCGGCACCATCGATCTGAGCCCCTACCTGGAAGAGGGCTTCTCTGACGACTTCTACGAGGCTGCATGGGCCATTTCCAGCTACGACGGCAAGCCCTACGGGGTTCCAATGGTGTGGGACACCCACGCACTCTTCTACAACACGGATTACGTTGAGCAGGCCGGAATCGAAGTGCCGCAGAGCATTGATGAGTGCTGGACCTGGGAAGAATTCGACGACATGTCGCGCGCTGCCATGGAAAACAGCGACGCTGACTACGGCCATGCGGCACTCTGGAACGCCAAGCGTTGGATGCTCTTCCTCTACGGCAACGGCGGACAAGTACTGACCGATGATCTCTCTGCCTCGGCTATCAATTCAGACGCGACCGTCCAAACCATCGAATGGATGCAGAATTGGTACGATGAAGGGCTCTCTCCTGGCAGCACCTCCATGAAAATGTCGGAGCGTGCTGAGGAACTGTTCATGAACGGCGCAATTGCCTTCTTGATTTCCGGTAGCTGGCACATGCCTGCGCTGCGTGACCAAATGACTTCAATGGGTTGGGACGTTACCTATCTGCCGTGCACCCCGAATGGACAGGATGCTGACCTGGGCGGCAATGGTCTGGCCGTGACCAAGGATAGCGAACACCCTGAGTTGGCTGCAGAGTTTATTAAGTTTGCAACCCAGACCGATAATATGCGCGAGTACGCTTCCTCTGCCTTCTTCAACCCGGTACGCAAGTCTGCCATGGAAGGGCTTGAATATCCTGAGTTCAACGAGCAGATGCTGCTCTTCAGTGAGGTGGCGGCAACCATCGATCCCCATCATGCGTCTGTCCAGGGAATGTCGGTCTTCCCGCAGATCGCCACCATCATGGCTGATGAGCTCGATCTGGCCTTCGTCGGTGGCCAGGATGCCGCCGAAACGGCGCAGAATATGGAAGACAAGATCAATGCTGTGTTGGCCGAATAGCCTGACTTCTGAACGATAGGTCTGATAGTGGTGAGGGTAATCCATACCCTCACCACTAATTGTGTAACCCGATGATTTGAACCCCTGGTTCGAACTCCTGATTATCGGGCGCATCGCTCTTTGATCGACTACCCCGTCTACTCAGCGGAGGCTGCAGGATGTCATTGACTACAGAGCCGCGGGCAATCCCATCCACTGTTACCTATAGTTGGTGGAGTCGCAATCAGCGCAAGGTAATCCCCTACATATTTATTGCGCCGACCATGTTGATTTTCATCACCTTTGTGTTTCTGCCCATCTCCTATGCGGCGGTCATGAGTTTCTTTGATTGGAATGGGATCGGAACGCCGGAATTCATCAACATCAAGAACTACACGGATCTCTTCACCGATCCGATCTTCTGGATAGCACTCAAGAATACGCTCCTCTACTCGCTGGGCGTCGTGCCGGTCAGTATGGCTTTGGGCCTGCTGGCGGCCATTGGGCTCAATCGGGAGAATCTCCCGGGGCGGCCGATCTTCCGTGCGATCTTCTTTCTGCCCTTTGTCATTTCTGCTGTGGCAACGGCAACCACGGCAGGCTGGATCTTTGGCGACACATTTGGTGTTATCAACAAGATGCTGGTGGCTGTTGGTCTGGAAAAGGTTCGCTGGTTGTCCAATGGTGACACTGCGTTATTGACGGTCATGATTGCCACGGTTTGGGTGCGGGTTGGATTTTGCATGTTGATCTACCTCGCTGGTTTGCAGTCAATTCCCAAAGACCTGGTAGAAGCCGCGTCAATTGACGGCGCTTCCTCCGGACAGCGCTTTCGACATATCACGCTTCCTCTGTTGGCGCCGACAACCTTCCTCTTGCTTGTGCTCAGTATCATATTCTCGTTTGAGGTGTTTGACCTCGGCTATGTCATGACCAGTGGCGGCCCAGGTTATGCCACCACTGTGTTGACGATCTACATCTATAATATGGCGTTTCAGGCCCAGAGGTTCGGGTATGCCAGCACCATCGGCCTTGTATTCATGGCAATCATCATGTCGATAACGCTGATTCAATGGCGTTTCTCCAATGATGGAGGGAGGATTTAGGAAGCATATGAGCAGCAATCAAGTGAACTCAAACAAGTCATCCTGGGTCTACGCAAGAGCGAAAAACCGTCTGTCGACAGTCGCTGTCTGGCTGGCGGTCGCGTCCGGCGCCGCGATCATGTTTTTCCCGCTCTACTGGATGGTGGTGACAACCATCGTACCCAGAGAGGAGGCCTATTCACGTGAACTACATCTGCTGCCACAGACGCTGACTTTCGCCAACTACATCAATGGTTGGACCAGCCAACCATGGCCGCGTTGGTATGGCAACACAATGATCATCGTTGGCGTCTCGGTCATTGGCCTCACCTTTTTCAGTCTGTTGTCCGGCTTCGCATTTGCCAAATATAACTTTCGTGGGCGTAACGTTCTCTTTTTGATCATTCTCAGCACGCTGATGATCCCATTGCAGGTGCTGCTGATTCCGCGCTTCTTACTACTGGCAGAGTTTGGCTGGGTGAATACCTACTGGGGCGTGATCGGCCCCCACATGGCTGATCCATTTGGTCTCTTTTTCGCTCGTCAATTCATGCTCGATCTGCCCGACGAGTTATTGGAGGCGGCCAGGCTCGATGGGGCTGGCGAATTCACGATATTCCGAAAGGTTGTTCTGCCATTGACGCGCCCGGCCATCGCCGTCCTCGTGATTCTGGGTTTCTCCGGCCGGTGGAATGCATTTGCATGGCCTCTGGTGGCGCTCCCGCGCAAGGAGATGTTTACAGTCCAGCTCGGCATCAATTTCATGAAGGGCGAATACGGAACTGACTACCCGGCGGTGATTTCCATGGTTGTCATTTCGTTGATTCCCATCATCATCGTCTTCCTGGCCTTCCAGAATTACTTCGTCCAGGGCATCGCCCGCACAGGGATCAAATAACGCGACTCTGAACAAACACGATCCACGAAGGGGCACAAAGGGACACGAAGTGTTGGTTTCTTCGTGTCCCTTTGTGCCCCTTCGTGGATCGCGTTCTTTTTGCACCGCATAACAGTAGAGGTTCACGCTCAGTCAGACGCTTCCGTGGTTTTCCTCTGCGTTAGGCGAGTAGGTATACTTGGGTTGGACCGAACGCCGAATCCTCCATCAACCAGCCAACGGAGAGGCAACAATGCCAGAGAATGCCATCTATCAGGATCGACGGCGCTCGATCGACGAGCGGGTCGATGATCTGCTGAGCCGCATGACCCTGGAAGAGAAGATCGGCCAGATGTGCCAGCTTGATGGCCGCGAAGACCCGGAATACTGGGTCAAGGAGAAGCATGTTGGCTCTCTGCTCCATGTCATCGGCGAGGTGACCAACGAGTTGCAGCAACTGGCCGCGGATAGCCGACTGGGCATCCCGCTCATCTTTGGTATCGACGCCATCCATGGCCACGCCTTCTGGCCGGCTGCCACGGTCTTCCCCACCCAGTTGGCCCTGGCCTGCTCGTGGAATCCGGAGTTGCTTGGTGACGTGGGTCGCGTCACCGCCAAAGAGGCCGCACTCACCGGCATGCACTGGACCTTCTCGCCCGTACTCGGCACGGCCCGCGACCTGCGCTGGGGTCGCATCAACGAGACATTCGGCGAGGATCCCTACCTGATCGGTCAACTGGGCCAGGCCATCATCCGCGGCTACCAGGGCGCCAATGACAATGGCGACCACGCATTGGCCGATCCACACACGATCTTGGCCTGCGCCAAACACTATGCCGGATATCCCGGCACTGTGGGCGGCCGAGACTCGAGCGAGGCAGAACTGACGCAACGCAGTCTACGTTCAACCTATCTCAAGCCATTCGAGGATGCCGTGAAGGCAGGCTGCGCCACCTTTATGGCAGGATATCAGGCCATCGACGGTCTACCGTGTTCCATCAATCGCTGGCTATTGCGCGATGTATTGCAAGATGAGTGGGCCTTTGACGGCTTTCTGATCACAGACTGGGACAATGTCGGACGGCTGCACAACGAGCAGAAGGTCTGCGCCACCATGGAGCAGGCGGTAGAGCGTGCCGTTGATGCGGGCAATGACATGATCATGACGACGCCGGCATTTATTGACATCGCCAATACCTTGGTTCATGATGGCATTGTTGACATAAAGTTAGTCGACGATTCGTGCCGCCGCATACTGCGTCTCAAATTTGCCATGGAGTTATTCGACGACAATCGCTACACTGACCTGGCCCAAGGCGAGTCTCTGATTGGCGGCCAAAGCCATCGTGAGATCGCTCTGGAGAGCGCCTATCAGTCAATTGTACTGCTCAAGAACGAAGATGATCTACTGCCGTTCAAAGACGACGTTGCCCGCATCGCCGTCATCGGTCCCAATGCCGACAACATGGCGGCTCAACTGGGAGACTGGACCTTCCAGGGCGTGCACGAGAGCATCGACGCCGGGCGCTTGGACGAGTTTATTGCTGCGTTGACGCGTGAGAATGTGGTGACGGTGCTGGAGGGCATTCGTGTGCGGGCAGACGATGAGATCCAGATTGCCTACGACCAGGGCTGTGATCTGATCGACTCGAGTATCGAGCGAATCGCAGAGGCGGTCGAGCTGGCACGCGGGGCCGACGTGGCCGTCGTTGTTGTTGGCGACACGCTGACCCAGAACGGTGAGATCCGTGACCGTGCCGACTTGGACTTGAGCGGTGCGCAGCAACGGCTTTTGGAAGAGATCCACGCCACAGGTACGCCCATGGTCGTCGTGCTCATCAACGGCAAGCCGCTGAGTATTCCTTGGGTGGCTGAACATGTCCATGCCATCGTGGAGGCGTTCAACCCTGGCAATCAGGGCGGTGCAGCCCTGGCCGGTCTGCTCTTCGGTGACCGCAACTTCTGCGCCAAACTACCCATCTCCTTTCCCCATCATGTCGGCCAACAGCCGGTCTACTACAATCAGCTGCCCGGCTGGCACGCGCCCAGCTACATCGACATGCCGGCTGAACCGCTCTTTGCCTTCGGCTATGGACTTAGCTACACCAGTTATGTCTATCGAAACCTGAAACTGCCTTCAGCGCAATTGAGCGCTGGCCAGCCGCTGCGCGTGGAAATCGATGTCGAGAACGTTGGCTCTGTCGCCGGCCATGAGGTCGTCCAGCTCTACGTCAATGATGTCTACAGCTCTGTGACAACGCCGGTCAAGGAGTTGAAAGCTTTCGAACGTGTCTGGCTACAACCTGGCGAGAAGACGACAGTGAAGCTGGAGGTACCGTTCGAGCGCTTGGCCTTGATCAACCAGGCAATGGAAAGCGTGGTGGAGCCGGGTGAATTTGAGGTGATGGTAGGCAGTTCATCCCGCGATCAAGAATCTGATTTCAACACCCTTTTGGGTTGGCTAGATGGCTCCAATGCAAAATGGTAGCCAGACACGAATTCACACGAATCTATTCTCTGGAGGCTCGACACAGTTCGTGGAAATTCGTGACCAGTCGTGTCAAGAAAAGGCTTCTTGCAGTGGAGTCCTAGATATTCAATAAAGTCGTCCGAGCTTCGGCCAGCAGAGTTTTCTTGCTTCAAATTGAACCCGCCATGAGTATGAGTTCGAGAAAATCTACAACTTTGGTCCGGCAATCCAGACGGAACCGACAGTCTACGGCGCATCGCGTCCTGGATACGGTCGCAATGCCGTCTCTTCTCGACAAGTGGATGCCTGGATAAACTTCATGTTGGCGTCGGACATTCAACGAGTCTGTTGTTTGCTGTCGGCTGAACAGGTTGGATTCTACCAGGATTTGCTGCGCGTCTATCGGTCTCACTTTGGCGCTGAGCATGTCTGTTGGGCACCGGTTCCGGACTTCCAGTTGGGGGATGCTGCGACACTTTGCGAGACCATCTTGCCCTTTCTGGCATCAGCCGATGAGGCCAATGCACGGGTTGTCGTGCATTGCTCAGCCGGTTCCGGGCGGACGGGACACGTGCTTGCGGCATGGCTGGTCTTTCGCTATGGCATGGATCCGGAGTATGCCGCGGAGATGGTGGTCGGAACAGGACCGAATCCGTATGAGGCCGAAGGGCGGCATGACGCAGGCAAGCGAAAGCTCTACGCTCTGTTGGAGATGTGCCGATAGTGTTTGAGATAAAGAGGGTATAGATGGCCAGGAAAGCCACAGCCAAGAAGAGCGTTTCTGGAAAAGGCTCTGCAAATAAAGGACGCAGCCGCTTTCACGGCGCGGTCGACAGGTTTGAGGTCATGGCGGCCTTCATCTACGACCGCTATGGCTCGAGCATCAGCTATATTGCCGATGTCGCCGGTGGTCAGGGCATGTTGTCTCGGATTCTGCGCAAGAAGTACAACTATGAGGCGGAAGTCGTCGATCCGCGTGGCTGGACACTGCGTGGCGTACCCAATCGGGCGGAAGAATTTGATCCTACGCTGGCCTCCTACTACGATCTGATTGTTGGACTGCATCCTGATCAAGCCACGCGGGCTGTGGCAGAGGCAGCGCTGGTCAAGCCCGTCATCGTCGTCCCGTGCTGCAATTTCTGGTCCGAGGAGAAGCTTGGACGTGATGAACTGGTCGATTCCGTCGCCGAGTTCTATCGGGAGAATGATGTTTGGTTTGAACAGACGATCTTCGAATTCAAAGGCCCCAAGAACATCGGCCTAGTCTCAGAGCCGCCTGCACCATAGCGCGTCAACGTAGAGACGCAATATCTTGCGTCCTCCGTCTAAAACGAAACCACACACATCTACGGATTGCAGTGGCTGAGACGCAAAATCTTGCGCCTCTACTTGCGCGTCCGTGGGATTGAAAAGGCATTCGTCATGACAACCCTCTATCTGATCTGTGGGCTGCCGGGAGCGGGCAAGACAACACTGGCTCGCCAGATCGAACAGACCCATTCGGCCGTACGACTGTCGCCCGACGAATGGATTGTGCCGATCCTGGCTGATCCCACAGATATCCCCGAGCGCGATCGGTTGCGGTCCCCTGTGGAGGCTCTTCAATGGGATCTGGCCAGGCGGCTGCTCATGCTGGGCCAGGATGTGATCTTGGAGTGGGGATTCTGGTCACGCGAGGAGAGGGAGCGCTATCGTGTCGAGGCTGAAGCGCTCGGTGCAATCGTTGTGTTGCATTACCTGGCAGTCGAACGTGATCAGCTCTGGGATCGCCTTGTTAGGCGCAACGCAGCATTGCCGCCTGGTACATTTGCCGTCACCGTGGATGAGCTCGATGAGTGGTGGGATTGGTTTGAGCCGCCGTCGGCGGACGAGCTTGCTTGACTTCAGTAGGGGGCGATCCAGACTCCCTTTCCCCAGTCAGAGTCCGTGAGCACGAAATATGAGAGATCCTGAATACGACCGGTTCGGCCCCTGGGCAGTTGAGATATCGGACGCGGATCCACCGCCGCCTCTTTTTTTGCCTTATTTGACACGTGATGAGATTCCGCTGCTCGCCATAAAGATTCCGCGCACCATAGAACGGCGTAGGGTCCGCGCCGGGATGAACCTCTACGACTACATGGTCAGTCTCTATGCGGACGATCTTGTGTTTCTGCAACGAGTTGAGGATGAGGTTCGACGACAGACCTTCGCCTATCGTGATATTCAGGCGCTTCGTTATGCAGAAGACCTCCTGAAGGCAGCGGTCCATCTCTTCCTCGAAAACCAGACACACAGTTTGCCCTTCAACACCGTTTCGAAAGTGCTCATGCAGCGCATGGTTGCCTTGATACGCGGGCGATATGTTAAAGAGATCCGCGTTGCGCCGCCGGTCGAGGACCCGGTCGCTTGCCACGAGGATCTCAGTTTTTACTTCACGAATCTGTTGGCGACCAAGCAAGCACGTAAGCCAGCTCTACGCCTGATGGCAACACAGGCGGACACGCCGGTGGGAACTCATGAATCGGGTCTCCGCAAACTGTTCTTTGGTACATTCGGCAAGACGTTGCTGGAGTCTATGCACCTGTATGATGGTGGGGAACTGAAAATCATCGATCGTGGTCAGGACTTCAGGTACGCATGGCAGTCAGTCTATGGACGTCGCGAGACATATATTCCCTGGAACAATATTCTCGGCGTGGCCTGGACGCCGGATCCTAAAAACGCCGCCGTTGTCAATCTGACTTTAGAGACCGCAGGCGATCTATTGACTTTTTCCTTGCTACGAGACAATCCAGGCATACAAGCCTACGCAAATAGTCTTTCGACAATGCTGGAAATTCGAAACTGAGAATATCAGTAGTTCACAATTCGGTGAAAAGCGAGATTCTTCGCCGGCCTTTTGCCAGAGTGACGTGCTCGAAAATACCCGCCTCTAGGAAACAAGCCCAACTGCGGCAAGAGATAGACTGTCACCCTGAGTGGGAAAGCGTCAGTGAATTGGACCCCTTGAGAGACCAACGAAGGGTCTGGACAGAGTCGTCCAGATTCTTCACTAATCAGTCTTGGTGACCGATCTGGACACGGTGACCCACTCAGAATGACAGGGGTTACGCTTGAGCGCATCTTGTTTCTCTCAGTTTTTGCGAAGCCCCGCTGCGTCGGGTATTCAGAATGACAGATCGTGAACTACTGAATATGGCGAAAGCGAGGTGTTCGCTGATCTGATCGCAGATCAGCGAACACCTCTGTGTATCGGTCTGAGCACTCCATCATTTGGGGTTGGACAAGATGATCGGCTGTTCGACGAGGCTGTCAGGCCAGCGCACTCTCAAGCCCGGAATCACGCACGAAGATGCAGGTAGAATCGGTTTCGTCGATCATTCGTTGCATGAAGGCGACATCGACCGTCTGTTGCAGACCGAGAATGTTGAGATCTGCCTGGGGCGCCAACGGCAAAAAGTCTTCCAGCGCACCGACCGCCACGATCGCCTGCGTCTGTTTGGGCATACGCCCCAGGTCGATCAACCTCGCCATAAACGCTTCGCCGTTCGCCCGTTCCTCTTCGTCTTTGACAACCGTGATCAGGTTGATCTGGGCGGCATTCCAGTTGCGCGCCAGTTGATAGGCCAACAATAGCGCCAAGTCCAAATTCGACAATTCGAGGCCGATTTCCCACGCCGGGCTCTGCTCGCGCAGCCAAACGTTGAGGACCTGCTCGCGCCCCAACGCGGTCAGCGGGTTATCCATGTAGAGGATCACGCCCAGTTCATTTTCAGCCGCGTGGTCGAGCATATGTTGCAAGCTCTCCTCATCGGCGCCCGATGTCACAGACTGAAAGAGGATATTGGGCCGGAAGAATGCACTGCGGAAGACCTCCATGGTCGTCTGTAGCGTCTGGTGAAACTCGCGGGTTTCGACCAGCGCTAGGCGTGCAAAGATGCCTTCGTTGGCAAATATCTGTTCATAGGCTTTCAGCCCTTCGACACGCTCACGTGCTTCCGGCCAATAGCCGCCCACGATGTGGACTGACCCATTCGGTCTGGCGATTGCCGTCAGAAAGCGATAGCTGCGCCGCAGCGCCATAGAGCTGTCCACCGGCACCAGCAGGCTGGGCTTCCAGGCGCGATCGTGGCCGCCGGGCAGGTCCAGCGTGCGTTTGGCCGCCCATTCAGCCATCGTGCCGAACATGCCACTGCGCACATCGCTCCAGGGCGTCGTCAGTTGGCGGAGCTGCAATACTTCATACATCACCAACACGGTCACAATGGCAACCAGGCTGAAGAGGGGCGCAATCAGAAACATGGCGGACAGCGCACCCAACAAGCCAATCAGCGGCACGACACGCGGGATTCTCAGACGCGGCCGGAAGCTCGTCAAGCCCATGGATTGTTCCAGGAGTACGACTGCGTTCAGGACGACATAGGTGATCAGGAAGAACATGGTCATCAGCGGGGCAATCTGGTTTAGCCCATCGCCGAGTAGACCAAAGACCAGGGTCGCCACGCTAATCGCCCCGGTCACCAACATGGCAGGTCGGGGTTCGCCCCGTGCAGTCTCGTGACTGAGTTGTTTACTGAACGGGACGACATCGTGGGCGGCCATCGCCTGTAGGATTCGCGGTGCACCGAGCAACGAATTGAGCGCCGCCGAGAAGGTGGCGGCCAGGATGCCGATCTGGACGGCCCAGCCAAAGGCTGCCTTGTCCACCATGATGGTGAAATTGGTGACCAGTTCCTCAGGCGTGGCGACAGTGGATGTCCAGTAGGCCAATCCCATGTAGATCACAAAACTGACAACAATCGCTGTCATGGTTCCCAGGGGGATGCTGCGGCGCGGGGCGGATAGGGTGCCGGAAAGATTGACGCCCGCTAGAACACCGGTGACGGCAGGGAAAAAGATGGCGAAGGTCTGCCAGAAGCCGGCACTCGGAAAGGTGCCGATTAACTGCGGCGTGTAGATGGCCCCGGCCTGACCCAGAATAGGAAAGCTGCCCAGGAAGACGGAGAACAGTGAAAAGGTAACGATAAAGAGGATGGGAAAGCGCAGGCGTGAGGCCAGCCCTACACTGGTGTAGGCAACCAGATAGCAGGCGGCAAAAGCGAGAAACAGCACCAGCACTTCGGAAGACTGAGGACGGATCGACTGCCAACCTTCTGTGAAAGCAAAGATGTAGAAGCCGACCGAGATCGACTGGGCAAGATAGAACGGCACGTTGACGCTACCGCCCACCTCAAGCCCCAGCGACTGGGAAATGATGGAGAACGATCCCCCTGCCCCCACCCTGATATTGGTTGCAACGCTTGAGATCGAAAGCCCGGTACAAAATGTGATGATGTTGGCCAACACAATGATGGCCCACGCTCCCATCAGCCCCGCGTTGCCCACGACCCATCCCGTGCGCAGATACATGACCGCACCAAGGATGGTCAGGAGTGTGGGCAGGAAGACGCCGTTGAAGCTGCCGAATTTTTCGACGCCACCTGTGTTTGCGCTGCCGGGCCGCCTGAAGGGTAGGCGCTCGATCAATGAGCTAAGATGTTGCATTACAAGGTGTCCTTTTTGTTCATACGCTCAATTTTAACATGACCTCTTCCAGGCACTCGTCTGATCCCATGGTTGTGACGTGGTCGCCCAGTTTCAGTCGCGTGTAGCCGTGAGAGATGAGAACATGGCCATCTCGCTGCACAGATAGAATCAGCACATCGTCGGGCAGGCGAAGGTTTCTGAGGGCCACGCCATCCAACGAGGGATCGCGCACCTCGATATCGATGATATCCTGTCCCTCTTCCATGCCCAGCAACATGGAGGTGGCGACCGGCGAGCGCACAAGGTGATCGAACAGGCTGACCATGGCCGTGGACGGATCGACGATCAGCGCGCCCAAGTCATGGAATCTGCTGAAGTTGGCGCGGTCGTTGAGTCTGACAATCATATCTCTGGTGCCAAAGTGTTCATAGGCCAGCTCGCAAATGAGATAGTTGTCATCATCCGAGAGCATGGTGACAATGGCCTCGGCACGGTCCATATCGAGTTCGTGCAGGATGTCAAGCGTATATTCGGGCACCGGGCAGATGCTGATGTCCGGGCTTTCCGGCGGTTCAAACTGGAGGCCATTCAGTTCTTTGCAGGCGATCTTCACCTCCCAGCCATGGGCGCGGAGTTGGCGGGCGACAGCCATCGCCTGATCCTCATAGCCAAAGATGATGGCATCACGGACTCCGTCAAATTCTTGCGGCTTGGCGCGAGCATGGGCTTCCCCCACGTGATTGATTGCCCACTTGAAGAAGGGCGGGCCGACGAGCTGATTCAGCACAATTACTGCGATGATCAATGTGGCGAAGGACGTGCCCCATCCAGGGAATTCGCCGGCTACTTCCTTGGCCAGTCCCAGTCCGACGCCGGCCTGGGTGATATAGGTCATCCAACTGATCTTGTTGTAACGCATCGGGTCGCCGGCTATCACGCCGCCGGTCAGTGCGCCGACATAAATGCCGGCCAGGCGAACGGCGAAGAGGGCCAGCGCGATCGGCCAGACCGCGCCCAGAACGTCCAGAGCCAGAGAGGCGCCGGTCAGCGTGAAAAAGATCACGTAGATAGGTGGAGACACGGTGTGCAATATCTTCGAAAACTCGTCGCGGTGTCGACTATAGTTTGTGACGACAAAGCTGCCGATCAGGCAGATCAGCAACGGTTCCAGAAAGATCTCGATGGTGATGAGCTCGGCATGGCTGAGGTCGCGTATCCAATCGGCCAACACAAAGACACCGGTGCCGGCAATCAAGGTCATGACTGTCTTGGCGGCCTCGCTGACGCCCCGGTTCAAGATGAACTCCAGCAACTTGCCCAGCCCATACCCGATCGCCAGCGAGAGCAGCAGCTCACTGATCAGCAGGAGCACAAACCGAATGTCCAGACCAAGGTCGGTGAGGATGGCATCGGCAAATGACGACGCAAAAGCAAAGAGAAAGATCACCAGTACATCGCTGATGACCGTGACGCCAAGGGCCGTCTGGGTGAATGGCCCCTTGGCGCGCAGCTCGTTGATGATGGCGATGGCCGAGGATGGAGAGCGAGCCACCAGGATCGCGCCCGCCAGCATGGCAACCGCTACACGGCTTGTCGTTGGCCACCCTTGGGTGAAGGGAATCCAGTCGGTCAGCGCCAACATGGCCAGGCTGCCAAAGAGAAAGGGCCAGACCACCAGGCCGATAGTTACCCACGCAATACTCCTGAAGCGACTTCGCAACTCTTTGAGAAAGAGCTCGCTGCCTGCGGCAAAGGCGATAACGGCCAGCGATATTTCATCGATGATGCGCAGATTTTCGATGGCATCGGTGGTGATCAGGTTCAGCCCGAATGGCCCGGTAGCGATGCCCGCGATGAGAAAGCCAGTGATCAGGGGTAACTTGAATCGGGTGGCGAACTGCCCGATCTGTTTGGATGCCAGTGCAATAACGATGAAGCCCATGATGACAACAACAACGTGGATTAAGTTTGCCATAATGAAACAACGCCCTTTCGGCGCAATACCGCATTTAGTCATTGTCCGCAAACAACTTAGCGACACCAACCTACGGGAGGTGGTCAGCACCAGTTCGCTTACCGGGAATTTCGTGACCGCCTCCCGTAGGTTGATTGCGGACAGTCACTTAGGTTTGGGTCTGTTTCTGAGTTCTGGGCCGCTGGCGGACTGGCGCCCCAATTTAGTAGAAGCCTGCCAGCCGCTACCCCAATGTGCTGGCTACTTCCCGGTTTTAAAGCGTCTAGGACGGTGTCAATTCACTCACTACGTTGCGCAAGTCCCCGAACCTTTTTCGTAGTTCTGGCATTTTTTGTGGTGGCGACATCCGCTCCGCCATAAATGGACGGAGCTATAGAGCAACGCCCCTTGAAAGGGACTGAATTGGCATTTACCAAGCCCCTTTCAAGGGGCGTTGCTCTATAGCTCCGTGGCTTCAGCCCGGGGCGGTCAACCCAAACCATAGAAAACGCCAGAACTAGCCTTTTTTGCACCAACAGCAGGGCTGAAATCTGCTACAAAACTGAGATCAGCTTGAAACCCGCAGTTTGGCGATGCAGTCTTTGGATTGAGAAGTTACTCTGTCATTCCGAACGCAGTGAGGAATCTTAACGCCACCGATCTCAAGATTCCTCACTGCGTTAGCGCTTTGCGCCCACTTCGTGAACGGATGACATGCATTGTTGCTTCTACGAAACGATACCTTGAACTGTAGTTTCCGATCTGACATGAGCATAACAGCGAAAAGCGCCCTCAGGCACTGAGTGTTGAGCCGCTACGGTTGCTTCTCGTTGTTTGCAACCGATATCTACGCGATTGCCCTGCCCCCTGAACTTGCCACAGCTTGACATCGTAACAGGTTCCCGGCAATTGTCTAAGTATCACTGAACCGCTATTGCCGGACGTTTTCTAGCAGCTGGCGCACGACCTCGGTTTCGGGCGCTTCAATCTGTTCCAGAATCTCCAGCGCCTTTCGATAGTGTTCAATGGCTTCTTCCGTCCGGCCCATCTCTTCATAGACCAAGCCAATGTTGGTCAGGATCGCACCTTCACCCCATGGGTTTCCAATCGGCCGGGTAATCGTGAGCGCCTCCTGATAGAGGTCGCCGGCCTCACCCAACCGATCCATTGTCACGTAAGCATTGGCAAGATTGACCAACGCATTGGCCTGAATCCGCCTGTCGCCGATCTCTGTAGCTATCGAAGCAGCCTGCCGATAGTGATCGATGGCCTCATCCAAGCGTCCCAAATCTGTGTAGGCCAAACCCAAATCGCCCAGATCGATTGCTTCGCTTCGGCGGTCGTTGCGTTCGCGGTCAATGGCAACAGCCTGCTGAATCAGGTCGACGGCCACTTCCGCCTGTTCCAGCGCACGATAGGCCAAGCCTAGATTGCTCAATGCAATCGCCTCGCGTCGAGTATCGTCCAGGGTCCGTGCAATCGCCAATGCTTGGGTGTGAGCATTCAATGCCTGCTCTGCCGCGCCAAGATAGTCGTAGGCCATGCCTAGGTTGAGGAGGATCGAATAGCTGAGCCCTTGGTTGTGGCTATACGCTTTGGACTCGATTGGGAGAAGAGATTCAAGCTCAGCCAGTGCCGGCTTCACTCTGCCGAGGTGGATAAGATTCGTCCCACGGTAAAAGCGTGATGCTGCCTGAAGATCAAGCCGTCCCGATATGGTCCTGGCGTCGTCCGCCCCATCAACGGCAGCGCTGAATAGCAGATCTGCCGCCACGTGTTCCCCCGCATTGAAGAGAGAAAGTGCGGCTGCGAACGCGGCAAGCCGGTCGAGATCAGTCTCTGTATCGACACTGAATCGAATGAAATCGGGCTGGATCGACACGTCCTCGCTGGCATCGTGATTGCCGGTGGATTCGTCTTGCCGAGCGTACTTCAGCATCTCGAATTTCACTCGGAGCTCAGCAGCAGGTGAGCTTTCGCCATCAGGCCGGATTACGATAGAGGCGCTGACCGCTGGGGCGATGCCTTTCGTCAGACGTTCCACGTGAATGTCCGGGAACTCGGAAAGTCGCGTCTGCATTTCTTCGACAAGCGCTGCGGTGAACTCGCCCGACTCGTCAAGATCGCCGACCAACACCAGGATCCCATCCTGACCGACTTGAGGCGGGGAGATCGGCGACCCCTGTGCCGAGATCGGTGTTTTTGTGGGCGCCGGGGCCGATGTCTCCTGCTCTTCCACCTCCGTCAGGGCGCTGTCTTTCGCTGTCAGCTCATTGTCTGAAACTTGGCTGCCGAAGAATGTCGATAGGCTGCCCGATGCATTGGCGATACCAAGCAGAGCGGCAACAACGGCAGCCAGCAGATACCAACGCCACCACTGTCCGATTCTCTCTTTCTGAGGCGCATCTGAATTCGCGGCCAGGGTCTGTTCGTTTGGCTGCGTCTCAAGTTCTTCAATTCGGACATCGTTGGCATCCGAACCGCCATCACGCTGCGGAGAGTCTTGCTCCAATCGTCTTGTCCCCCAATTGTCGGCTCAAGCGGACGCTGGTCGTGGAACCCGCCCGTCCGGCGTCATGGGCATGGAGCGCAGGCGCAGGCCGGTGGCGTTGAAGATGGCGTTGCCGATGGCCGGGGCGATGGCAATGATCGGTGTTTCTCCGGCTCCAGCCGGTTCAAGCTCCTTGCGGTCGATGAGTAAGGTTTCGATCTCAGGCAGGTCTGCAAATCGCGGAACCCGGTAGCCTGTGAAATCGGCGTTGAGAACACGACCGTTGGCAAATTGGATCGACTCGTACAGGGCTCCGCCCGATCCTTGCATGATCGCACCCTCGATCTGGTTGCGTAGATTGTCGGGATCGATGACCGGCCCACAATCGAAGGCCTCGACCACTCGCAGTACGCGTAATTCTTGGCTTTCAGGATCGACATGGATTTCCACACAGGCGGCAACATAGGATCCCTTGTCATATCCGCAGGCCAAGCCAAAGCCGTGCTCCGGCCCTGGGGTGCTTCGACCCCAGCCAAACGCGTCGCAAGCTAGTTCCAGAACATCGCGATGGCGGTCATCGTCAATCTGACGCAGCCGAAAGGCCAGCGGATCTTCGCCGATCAGATGGGCAAGCTCGTCAATGTGTGATTCGCGGGCAAAGGCGTTGGCCGTCGACGATAGTGCTCGGTACGCTCCCTCACGCAGCGGTGAATCGGCAGGGTGAAATTCGATATGTTGATTGGGAATCGCATAGAGTGGTGCGATGCCGGACGAACCTGAGTTGTAGTTGTGGAATTCCATCACATGAATGCGTCCGTTTGCATCCAGTCCACTCTCTATCTCGATCAGCCCGGCGGGTCGGAAGTAGGCCCACGTAAATTCCTCCTCGCGCGTCCAGACAAGCTTGACCGGCTTGCCCACGGCCCGCGCAAGGCGAGCCGCCTCAACAGCGGCATCGCCCGCATGTTTGCCGCCGAAACCGGAGCCGGTTGCAGGCACGATGACGCGTACGTTGCGCTGGGGTTGGGCAAAAGCCTCTGCCAGTTGGGCCCGGACACCGAACGGGCGCTGGCTGCCGGTCCAGACGGTTAGGGTATCGTCTGTCCAGTGAGCCAGTGCCGACCGGGTCTCAAGCGGCGTGTGGGCGATGAAATCTACCGTGTACCGTCCGCTCAGTCTCTTTTCAGCGTCGGCCAATGCCGGTTTGACCGTCCCGACAGTTTCCAGAACGGCCGCCTTGCGCTCTTCGGCCTCAATCGGGTTGGCTTTGAAGTAGTCGAAGAGCTCCGGCTGTGAGATCTGGAGCGAGGTCTTCCATCGGGGTCGAAGCGTGTTGATGGCCCGCTCGGCGGTCAGGATGTCGGGCGCGGTCACGCCCACGAAGTCGCCCTCTCGAATCACGTAGACGCCGGTCATTGACTCGGCTTGGCTGCTGTCCAGCTCAAGCAACGTGGCGTGGAATGCGGGGGGACGCAGTATCTTGGCGTATTGCATATCCGGCAGGGCCATGTCCGAAGCATACTTGTGTGACCCGGTCACGAACTGCGCAGCATTCGCTCTGGAGGCAGATTGTCCGGCCACGGTCCAGTGGATGGCGGACATGATCGCCTGGTTCTCTTCGACGAGCTGTATGCGTTGTTCGCCTTGCACAAGCTCACCGTAGGTCAGAGACCTGCGGGACTCGGCGTGACTCACTACGCCCTTGCCGATGCCAAGGGATTGCTCTTCCACGCCCCAGGCCTCTGCCGCCAACTCAAGCAATAGCCCGCGTGCCGCCGCACCGACTTCGCGCAGTTGCCGCCCGGTGATCGGTGTCGAACGGCTGCCGAACGTGCCCCGGTCATAGGGCGTGGCTGCGGTATCCCCCAGCGTGACGTGCACGCGATCAGGTGGTACGCGCAATTCCTCGGCCACGGTACGAGCCAGGGCTGTGGCAATGTTCTGGCCCACTTCGGCTTTGCCTGCAAACGTATGGATGCTGCCGTCTGGACGGATGTGGAGCCAAGGTCCGATCTCTGAGGGCGGTCGTTGGTCCAGTGAAGCAGCGCCGCCGTCCATCTCAGCGACAACTGAGGCGACGTCCTCGTCTGGGTAGGCGACGATCAGGCCTTCACCGATCTCTGCCAGTGTCGCGATCTTGACGAAATGCTGTGCCGGTGTTGTCTCTGACACCTCGTCAAGCAGCGCCGGAGAGAGGGCCGTCCGACTTGCAGCCGCCAGTTGGATGGCATCGACGATGCGCGTGTAGGCGCCGCAACGACAGAGGTTGTCGTTCATCCCATGAATGATCTCGTCCCGCGTCGGTGTCGGGTTATTAGCCAGCAGGGCAGCCGCTGACATGATCATGCCCGGCGTGCAATAGCCGCACTGGAACGCTGCGGCATCAATGAATGCGCCCTGTAATGCCGGTAGCCAACCATCGGCGTCTCGATCTTCAATTGTTGTGATCCGTTTGCCGGCCATGTCAGCGACCGTGACACTACAAGATTGTAGCGGTTCGCCGTTGACATGCACGGTGCATGCACCGCATTTGCCGTCTCCGCAGCCATACTTGCTGCCGGTCAGGCCCAACTCGTCGCGCAGCAGGCTGAGCAGCGTACGTTCCGTGTCGACGCCAAGCTCGTGGGCGACACCATTGACAATGATTGGACTGCGCATAGTTGGCTCCTGTTTGTTGCGATTATGCTGAGATCGCACCCGTGCAGGCGATTCGGTTCAGCTCCGAGGCCATGGATTTTGAAACGCTCAACCTCTTTTGGGCCATTAAACGCTGGTCTGAAGCGAGACGGGCGATCTGATTTTAGTTTTGGGCGATAAAGGGGCTACATTCTGGGGCCATCACACTGGATTCAGGCGGGGCTGTCGTCCAAGACGTTTGCGGCGATCATGGATGTGACGAGCCCTCGTGCGGCGTAGCGTGAATATGCATACAGATTGTGCGAGACGCATCGGCAGCCCCCTAGCCCCCAACCTTGGGGGAACGCTCTACTCCAGCAAGGGCTTTGCCTTGCACTGTCTCCCCCAGGATTGGGGGCTGGGGGGCCGAACGCCGGCGTCGCAATCTGTATTATGATTGGTGCCATTCTGTACTAATGCGATGGTGGGAAGTCGGCGGTAGGCAGTCACCTGCCTACCGCGTTTTCTCAGTCGCCGCCGTGATACTTGAACGAAACCTTCACCTTGGAGCGATAGGCCGTCACTTTTCCATCCTCAATGACCATGTCCTGCTCAACAACCTCGGCAATGCGCAGGTCGCGCAGGCTTTCGGCTGCAAGTGCGACGGCTGCCGCCGCGGCCTTCTCCCAGGACTCTTCGCTTGTGCCGATCAACTCGATGACTTTGTACACTTTTTCGGCCATGGAAATCTCCTTTCGCCGAATCAAGAAACGCGATCGATGGGGAGCTACATGTAGTATACCAGCAAAAACGCCATGAGCGATCAGAAATTGGCGTAATTCATCGAACTGTTCTTACCCCAGTCCATTCTCTTTCTTGAACGCTTTGTACTGTGCGCTATATTCAGCTTCTGCCTGGTAGTCGGGCTTGTCGAAGAGGGCGGACACGGCTTTGTGGCTGCGGCGCGACACCGGCCAAGTTGACGCATTGGCCATGCGCAGAGCAAGCCGCGATGCCAACGATGACGCCTCACGTAGTCCCAGAAGCTCAACCTTGTCGAGGGTATCATACTTGGTGTGGCCATAGCCACGGCCTGCGTTCGTGCTCACCGCTGCGCCCATTTCTGCCGTGGGCACTCCCTCCATCAGGAAGGGGAAATGGTCCGAGTGGGCGCTGACTGATTCGCCCACGGCACAGTCCAGTGCCATCTCTTCTGACCACTTCTCAAAGACCGGCTCCAGATCGGGCCATTCGTTGAGCACCACATCCTTGCGACCCTTGCCGCCTGCTCCGTCCATATTGAAGTAGAAACGGATCTTATCCAGCTCATCGGCATGTTTTTCGACATAGGTTGTCGAGCCGATGAGGCCGATCTCTTCGACACCCCAAATGGCGACACGGACTGTGTTCGTCAACGGCCCGCCATACTTCTTGAGCACACGAACCGCCTCCATCACAGCGACTGCACCGGAAGCCGGATCATGCGCACCCTGGGAGATGTCGTGGCCGTCGATGTGGCAGCCGAGCATGACCAACTCAGGGTCGTCAGCTGTGCCGGGCAACTCGCCGATGATGTTCCACGAGACCAGATCCTCGAACGAGTCTGTGCTCTTGAGCCGCAGGACAACATCGCCCTTGCGTTTCATGGTGCGCTGGAGAAAGGCGCCGTCTTCATAGGAGAGCGAGATGGCGGGGATCGGACCCTGGCCGTTGTCACCGACGCCGCCGGTCGCCGGTCCGTAGGCCGGGTAGTGGTTGACGAAGATGAAGCCGACTGCCCCGGCCATGATGCTGCGCCCATACTTCTCATTGCGATGGACCCAGCGACTCATGCCGCGTGGTGCGGTCTTGCTGTTGACCATCACGATTTTGCCGGGAATCTCGTCAGCGTGTTTCTCGAAATCGGAGGGGGCGCCGTCGCCGAGATCGATTACGGTTGCCTCCAGATCCGCAGGCGGTGAGTGGGGCAGGGTGATGCAGTCCACTGACATCTCGATGGGGCTGACGACGGTCAGTTCGACATCGCCACGGCGCCAACCGACATACTCGACCGGTTCCAGTTGCACATTCTTAAGGCCATACTCGGACAGCTTGGCTGCGATGAAGTCAGCCGCGAGGCGTTCGCCCGGCGTGCCCCCGAAACGAGAGCCAAAGTCATCGCAGAGGATGGTCAAATTGTCCATGGATTCCGACGATGTGTAAATGTCGCCCACCATCTGCTGATCGATTGACAGATACGGATTGGTTGTCATGGTTACTGATCCTTGCTTTATGTATGTGAATAGAATTTGGCTCTCTGAAAAATAGTCTGGAGAGCCTAGAATTTTGACCGGCGATGGGGCAAATGGCTGCGTCCGTTCGCTCTCTTGGTCTTTCCCCTCCTTATCGGCGCACAGTTGCTAGTACATAGTGGCACGAGTGACGATACAGATCGAAAAGCCGGCTGTCGTCCCCCAACCCTCGGGGAGGCTGTGCAGACAGAGCCAGGCTGAGGCCAAGCGTTCCCCCAAGGTTGGGGGCTAGGGGGCTGCCGCCATTCTCTACGCATCTGTATAACCATTTGCGCCATCGTGTATTAGTGGCTCAGTGCCGCCTTGATCAATACAACGACGGCGCCAATTGAGCCTGCCAGGAGTGCCATGAAGGTTGCCCAGAGTCTGCTGCTGCCACTGAGCGACGCCGCGGCGTAGCCGTAGAATATGAGCAAGCCGACTAATAGCCACTTGTCCAACCTGAGTGCAGAGTCGACGCTAAGCAGGTCCATCCCGGCAAGAATCAGGATTGGCAACGGCAGCAAAGCGCCAATGAACACGGCGCTGACATCTGATACGATTTCGCGTATCTCCATCCGAGAGAGCGTACGTCTCTCATGGATGCGTTTGCCGATCAACTCTGAGTAAAATTCGGCTAGCGCCACGGCAACACTGGCCCCCAGCACAGAGCCGATCGCGACCCGAGGCGTGGGCGGGTGATCTTCCAACGTAACAATAACCACCAGCACGATGATGGTACCGTAAATGACCTTGGCAACGCGATGTCCATCGAGTTTCTCGAAGAAGGTCTCACTCGTTGATTCATTCATTAGTTCGTTCAACCCCTATTTCTTGGACCCGCTTTTGTCAGGTACGTTTGTTATCGCTACTGGTATCGGTGGCCAGAAAAGCCTGGGCTTCATCAATGGCCCGATTTAATGCCGATCCGAGCTGCTCGTCTTCAGGAATGATGTTCTCTTTGCCGAGGCGAGTCGCCAGTCCGGTGCGGATGAGTTGTTGCATCACGTTGGGTCCGACGCCGACCAACATCAACCTTCCATCATGTTCTCGTAGTGTCTTGGCATACCTGTCGATAACGTTTAGGAAAGTCGAGCCGAGTTCGTCGCGCCCGCGCATGCCGAAGATGACCACCGGTCGCCTGGCGTCACCAACATCCGGCAGTTTGGCTTCTGCGGTGCTGGCCGCCGCAAAGAAGAGACTTCCATAGGCATTGAGAATCGTGATCTCGTTGGATGCCAGTTTCTCCGGCGCCGGTTGCTCCAGCGGGAAACCACCCGGCACGATCTGCCATTGGACCAATCGGATCCGGTTGGATGATCGAAATACATGCAATAAAACGGAGACTGCAACGCCCACGAAAACGGCAAACTGCAAGGGCAGCGCCAGGGTGGCGGAAAAGGTCAGCACCATGGCGGTCGCTGGAATCTTCCCAGTCTGCCAGACGGTTCGAACGTCGTGAGGTTTAAAACTCTGGTATCCGACCACGATGAGCAGTGCCGCCAATGCGGGCATGGGAATCAGTTCGATGAAACTGCCAAGGAGAATGACCAGTGGTATTACGAAAATGCCTGCGAAGACGTTGGCCAACCGTGTTCGGGCGCCCGCGCTGACAGTCAACGCCGTGCCGGACATGGAGCCACCTGCCGGGATTCCCTGGAAGAATCCAGTGGCGATATTTGCCGCTCCTTGTCCGATGAAGTCCCGACTCACTTTGGGATAGTTGCCATCGGGATTGGGGTAGCTTTGACTTACACCTGCACCCTGCACCAAGCCTATGATGGCGATGGCGACGGCCGACGCAATCATGTTGGGTGCGTGTATGAGATTGGGCAGTTCGAACTGAAGCAGTTCGTCGGGCATGGCAGCGATGTCGCCGACTACCGGCACGCCTTCGGGCTGCAGGATTGCCGAAACCAGCGTTGCGACCAATAGACCAACCAGCATGGAGAATTTGGCAAAGCGTGTCCTATTGACTGCCAAGATGACGCCAAGCGTTAAGCTGCTCAAGAGCAAGGTGGGCCAATGGACGGATCGAAAATTGAGGGTCAGATCGGCTACCTGTAGGATCTTGCTGGCGAATTGACTGTGGTATCCGGTGAAGTCGCCCAACTGGCCCAGCACGATCAGCGCGGCCACGCCACTGATGAAACCGACCATGACTGCATTGGACACGAATCGCAGCAATGAACCGAGTCGAAACAGGCCGGCCAGCAACTGGACAATGCCGACCATCAACACAAGGATCAGCATGTTGGCGGCTCTGGCAGGAGCCGGTATGCCCGCCAGCGCGTCGCCGGCAGCAACCGAGAGTGCACTGGTGGTCGACACATTCATGTAGACCGAACTGGTGAAAAGGGCGCCGATCGGCGTTGCCACCATCAACGTGTAGAGTCCCATGACCGGATTGACGCCGGCCAACAGCGCGTTGGCCATGCCCTGGGGAATATTGACAAAGGCGAAGGTGATGCCCGCCATGGCGTCGGAGGCGATGGTCCCGCGGTGCTGATTGACTGTGTTACGAGATTTGGTTTGAATCTGATTGAATCTACCCATGCCGGCCATTATAGCGCGATCAGCTTTCAAGCGCACCTATGGACTTGCGATAGTTCGACACTCTCTTGCGGAGGGATTGACACCATGCTGGTCCTGTAAGATGGGCCAAAACCGTGGGGATGTGCGATACTTGGACCCGATAATGCCTGGGCGACGGTGTCGGGCGAATGCGAGCCGATCTTCAAGAGGGTGTGGCCCGCTGCAGATGATTTGGAGTTCGTTTTGATATGAGCCTTTCTTTCGAATGCAGCCGTCAATCGCTACGGCGATTTTGGCGACTGTCTATCGCGTTGCCAATTGCTCTACTGTTGGTATTGTCGATCTCGACAGCATCCCGATCAGCATCGCAAGTGGGCGATGAGGAAGGAACTGCCGATTCACTGATTGTTTCGACCAAAGAGGTCGAGCCATTCGTTTTTCTAGATGACGGCGAACCGGCCGGGTTTAGTATCGATCTATGGGAAGCTGTGGCCCTTGAGTTGGGCGTTCAGTTTGAGTATGTGACGGTCGACACGGTTAAGGCGTTGCTAGAGACCGTTATGGATGGTACTGCTGAGGTCGCGATTGCGGCTATCAGCATCACAAAAGAACGTGAGGAGCTGATCGATTTTTCTTTTCCGTACTTTGAATCGGGTCTCGGGATCATGACGCGTGTCAAACCCAGCACGCCGCTGCTTGATATTCTGACGGTCGCGCTTACACCAGCCATCTGGCGACTTTTCGTTGCTCTATTCATTGTCATTATCGTAGCGGGCCACGCGATCTGGCTGATGGAGCGGCGGCGAGACGAGGATTTCTCCAAAGGCTATCTCCATGGTGTCTGGGACGGCATCTGGTGGGCGACCGTGACCGTGACGACGGTCGGCTATGGCGATCGGGTGCCGCGCCACATTTTAGGTCGGGTCTTTGCATTGATCTGGATGGTCATGGGATTGTTCATTATCGCAAATTTCACGGCAAACGTGACGTCAGAGTTGACGGTCTCTAAGTTGAATTCTTCGATCAGTGGGCCGCAGGACTTACCGGGCAAACGTGTGGCTGCCGTGCGGGGAAGCACAGGCGCGCAATGGCTGGCCATGCGCGGGATCGCCCATGTGCCAGTCACTGTCATAGATGACGCCTATGTCATGCTTGAAAACGGCGACGTGCAAGCCGTTGTCTATGACTACCCCATCCTGCTCTACCACGTATACCACAACGGCCAGGGCGATCTAGTGATGGCCGGCGAGCCGTTCAATAGCGAGGACTATGGGATTGCCTATCCTCAAGGCAGTCCATTGCGAGAAGGTATCAACCGGGCGCTCCTGACCCTTATCGAAGATGGCACCTATGATCGCATCTCCAATCTTTGGTTTGGCCAGGAAGGTGTGAACTAGGCAGAGCGTAACCGCTCTTCAACCGCCTCCGATCTCGCTGAAACTCCAATAACAGAACAACGCGGAGAGATCTATCAAGCGATAGGTCTCTCTGCATTGTCCAATCTCGATAGCCGGATTCCTGTACGCGTGCACTAGTCTATTGTGATTTGCGGTCTAGGCGATCGTCAGCAAGTGGCTGTGCGGGTCATAGGAGAAGGTGACGTGTCTGCTTTCGTCGACTTCGAACTGGTAGTTGGCTCCGTTCTGAACGCCGCCGTCTCCGTAATTCTCATCCCAGCTTCCGTTCAATGCGACTTTCACCTCGTAGGCGCCTGCCGGTACTTCAAAGGTATCGCTGAACGTGCCATCCTCCCGTTCCGTCAGATACGTTCCGGCACATGCCGGATCCCACTGATCACAATCGGTATCATAGACCGACTGCCAGGTTCCTGGAACGTTCACGGCGTCAGCCTGGATCTTAACGATATCTACTTCTGCGATATCTTCATCTTCTTCAGAATCATCAGCAATTTCGGCATCAGGATCGACAAGGACGACCTTCTCGGCTGATTCTACTTGAGTGATGGTTGCGTCAGGCACCTGGAAGTTCTCTACATCGCCCCCGAGGCTTGCTAGTTCAAGCTGGGTGGGCTCAACTTCATCCTCATCGCCCATGACGACCAGGGCTGCTGCGCCTGCCTTCAATCGCGTCTCTAGACGGGCCCAATCATCATCGCTCAGCCCAAGGCTCTTGTGAAAAAGCGCACCCATGGCTGCGCCGCTCGCGACGCCGGCGATGGCCCCGCCAATCAACGTGACGCCTCCAGTAAGGATGCCGGTGGCTGCACCCAGCGCCAGACCCCACTTGGCGCCGCTGCCGGCAGCGCGTGCCCCCACCTTTTGAGTCTTGATCTTGCCGTCCTTCTCGGTCAAGATACCGATACCGCCCAGCTTGATATCGTCGTTCGCCTTGTCCCAATCTTTGATCTTGTGGGCAGCTTGTTCTGCTGCGATGAGATTCGCAAAATACGCAATGATCACGTGCTTGTTCTTGTTTGCCATCCGTTTTGCTCCTTATGCGTTCACAATAGTTCCTGCCAAAGTGCTCACTCAAAGATACGAAGAGAATACCACCCGGACCGCTTGTCCAAAAATGGCACGAGGCGGTAGAATCAGGCTACAAGAACGAAAATAGACTCGCTGGCCATAGTTCAGTGGCTTGACATACGACGAAAGGACAATCTGCATGGATATCAACAGCCGGCCGTTTGGCGAACTTCCCGACGGAAAGCACGTCCAACTCTTCACGCTTGTCAATGACAACGGCATCGAAGTCGGGATTCTCGACTACGGCGGTACCATCGTGTCGTTAGTGACACCCGATCGGGATGGCAGCGTCGATGACATCGTTCTCGGCTTTGACAACCTGGACCAGTATTTAAGCGAAAGTCCGTTCTTTGGCTGCCTGGTTGGCCGGTTCGCCAATCGTATCGCCGGCGGAAAGTTTCAGCTTGGACGGCACCAGCTATGCCCTGGCGCAGAATGACGGCGACAACCATTTGCATGGCGGCAATGTCGGTTTCGATAAAGTCGTTTGGGACGCAGAAGCTGCCCTCGAGGATGGCATCGCCGTTCTCAAGCTCGGCTATGTGAGCGAGGACGGCGAGGAAGGGTATCCTGGAACCTTGTCGGTCGTGGTCACCTACTACGCTCGACAATGAGAACAAGTTGGGAATCAACTACAAGGCGACGACCGACGCCGCCACCATCCTGAATCTGACCAACCACTCCTACTTCAATCTCTCCTGCGAAGGCGATATCCTAGACCATGAGCTGACCCTCTATGTCGATGGCTTCACGCCCGTCGATGAGACGTTGATCCCCATCGGCGAGGTGCGCAGTCTGGATGGTTCGCCCTTGGACTTCCGCCTGCCCACCGTCATCGGTGAACGCATCAACGGCGACGACGAGCAGTTGGTGCTCGGCGGCGGCTACGACCATAATTTCGTGCTGCATACCGATGGCTGGGGCGAGCTGCGCAAAGCGGCCACGGTCACCGAGGCGACCAGCGGGCGCTGCATGAACGTCTACACCACCCAGCCCGGCATCCAGTTCTACGCCGGCAACATGATGCCTGAGACGATCACGGGCAAAGGCGGCAAGGTCTATCCGCAGCGTAGCGGTCTCTGCCTGGAGACTCAGCACTTCCCGGACTCGCCCAATCAGCCCAACTTCCCCACTTCGGTCTTGAGGCCGGGCGAAGAATATGATCATACGACGGTCTTTGAGTTTGGGGTTGTTTAGGGTTCTGCATGACTAAAAACAAAAGGGGCTGAGTCGCAGACTCAGCCCCTTCTGTTTTCAACCATGCATTTTCAATCGTAGATTGCCGCCTCAGCCATAGCGCGTACATTCTCCGGCGACACGTTGGGCAGCAGCGCCTCGTGGCTGGGGCTGATGACCAGGTTCGGCCCCAGCAGTTCTTTGACGTGGACGACGTCCGCATACACTTCTTCCGGCGTGCCGTTGACCAGCAGATCCTGGGTGTCGACGCCGCCGATGAAGGCCAGCTTGCCTTTGAAATCGCGTGCCAACGTCTCCGCATCCATGTTGACGGCCAGCGCCTGCAACGGATGCAAGGCCTCTACGCCCATCTCAATCAGCTTGGGAATGACGCGGTGGATCGACCCGCAGGAGTGTAAGATCACCTGGTAGTCATAGGCGTGGGCCAGATCGGTGAGTTGCTTGAAATAGGGCGAGACAAATTCGTCAAAGAGCTTGGGGCTGATCAGCGTGTCGAGCTGTGTGCCGAAGTCGTTGCCGAAGAAGTACCCATCCATCTCGCGGCCGGCCTGTTCGAAGTAGCGCACGTTGGCCTGCAGATAGAAGTCGACCATGTGCTTCGTCACGGCGTGAACGACCTCGGGGTGGGTGTACATCTTGATAAAGTAGTTCTCCATGCCAAAGAAGTCAGCAGCTTGGTGGAAGAATGGGGCCCAGAAGCCGCTGGCCCGGTAGTGGGCGCCTGAGTTGCGCAGCTTCGCCAGCGCATCGGTGAAATCAAGATCATCCGGATCGGGCCAGTCGTGATCTTCGACCTCCTGCACGTCCTCACAATCGGCGAAGGCGCCGGCAGCGCTCAGCTCCTGGCCGCGACGGCGAAAGTCGAACAGTGTCTCCCGATCGGGTCCTCTGTATTCCCTGTCACCCAGAATCGTCCACCTGAAGTCATCTTGCAGCAGGCAACGCACACTTTCTGTGTCCGCGGCGTTGAAGGCGTCCAGATAGATGGGCCACGTGTCCGGATGGGGATTGCCCAGCCAGAAGCCGCAGCGATCGGCCGGCTCACCGGAGATGATGGTACGAATGCGTTCGCGACTGTTCATAGTTTTGTTCCTGGTTGTTGGCGACTTGGGATAGACGTACGTTATCTTCGCACCGACCTGCCTGCCCTGTCAACCGTTGAATGCTGTGGTCTCGACTGTTTTGCGCCACGTTTCCAGACCATCATTTTTGTGGTAGATTTTGGCAATGCAGTATCCGTGTCCCATCCGTTTTTCATCTGCGTCCATCTGTGGCAAATCTCTCATATTCTGACGGCAGAGCCGTTTCATATCAAAAGGAACAACCATGTCAATTCGTTGGGGAATCATCGGCTGTGGCAATGTCACCGAGGTCAAGAGCGGACCCGGTTTCCAAAACGCCGAAGGCTCCGAACTGGAGGCCGTGATGAGGCGAGACGGCACGCTGGCCCAGGACTACGCCCGACGCCATGGTGTGCCAAAGTGGTACGATGACGGCGCCGCACTCATCGCCGATCCCGATGTCGATGCGGTCTACATCGCCACGCCGCCCAACGTCCATCTGCTCTACACGGAGATGGTCGCCGCGGCCGGCAAGCCCGTCTATGTCGAGAAGCCAATGGCGCGCAATCACGGCGAGTGCCGGTCCATGATAGAGGCCTGCCGGGCCGCAGACGTGCCGCTCTGGGTGGCTTACTACCGCCGGGCATTGCCCCGCTTTGCCAAGATCCGGCAGCTGATCGACGGCGGCGCTATCGGCGATGTGCGTTTCGTGACTGTGCGCCTCTACCAGCGGGCCCGCCCAAACCACTTGGATGCCGACAGCTTACCCTGGCGCGTGATGCCTGAGATCGCGGGGGCAGGCATCTTCCTGGACCTGGCATCGCACACGCTTGATTATCTCGACCAGTTCTTGGGTCCGATTGGCAAGGTGAGTGGGTTTGCCGGCAGCCAGGCCGGTCGCTATCCCGCCGAGGATACGGTGGCCGGCAGCTTCGTCTTCGAATCGGGCGTGGAGGGCACGGGCATGTGGTGCTTCGATGCCTACACCGATGAAGACATCACGGAAATTGTAGGCACCGAGGGCAAGCTCACCTTTTCATCCTTTGGCGAGGAACCGGTAATGCTCTCCACTGCCGGCGGCGAGACCGAGTTCGCCATCCAGCATCCGTCCCACATCCAGCAACCGCTGATTCAGTCCATCGTCAATGAACTGAACGGCATCGGCCAGTGCCCCAGCACCGGCGAAAGCGCCGCCCGCACGACCTGGGTGATGGATCAGATGATCGCGAACTACTACGAATAGACGATAACGGGATAGAACGCGGATAAGGCGGATTTGCACGGATGTTTTATCAGCGGTGATCCGCCCAATCCGCGTCATCCGCGTTCTATCTAAGGGAGATAGCTATGCCATTCGAAACCGCATTTACCATGGCAGCATCCAACATCAAGTACGGCCCTGGCGTGACCCGCGAGGTCGGCTGGGATATGCAGCAGCTTGGGGCCAAGCGCGTGATGGTCGTGACTGACGCGCGTCTTGCGCAGATGGAGCCGGTGGCCGTGACCATGGCCGCGCTGGAAGCTGCCGGCATTGACGCCGTCCTCTATGACCGTGTGCGCGTCGAGCCGACCGATGGTTCGTTTGCCGACGCCATCGCCTTTGCCATTGACGGAGCGTTTGACGGCTACGTAGGTGTGGGGGGCGGATCGAGCATCGATACGGCCAAGGTCGCCAATCTCTACGCCACCTATCCGGCGGATCTGCTCACCTATGTCAATCCGCCGATCGGGCAGGGCGTTCCGGTCCCTGGCCCCGTCAAGCCGCTGATCGCCATCCCGACCACCGCTGGCACCGGCAGTGAGACCACTGGCGTCGCCATCTTCGACTACACGGCCATGCACGCCAAGACCGGCATCGCCCACCGTGCGCTCAAGCCGGACCTGGGCATCCTCGATCCGGACAACACCCGCTCCATGCCGCCGCATGGTCGCGGCCAGTTCAGGCCTCGACGTGCTCAGCCACGCCTTGGAATCGCTGACCGCCATGCCCTTCGACCAGCGGCCCGCAGCCGACAGCCCGGCCATGCGTCCGGCCTACCAGGGGGCCAATCCCATCAGCGACATCTGGTCGGCCCAGGCCATCCGCATGGTGGCGGCCAACATCGTGGCCGCGTCGACCGACCCGGACGATGACCACGCCCGCGGCCAGATGCTGCTGGCCTCGGCCTACGCCGGCATCGGATTCGGCAACGCCGGCGTGCATCTGCCCCACGGCATGTCCTATCCTGTCTCCGGCATGGTGCGGGACTTCGTGCCCGACGGCTATCCGGATGATCATCCGATCATTCCCCACGGCATGTCAGTGATTCTCAATGCGCCGGCCGTCTTCCGCTTCACGGCCGCGGTCAATCCGGAGCGTCATCTGTATGGCGCCGAGTTGATGGGGGTTGACATAAGTGGTGCCAGCTGAGGAAGATGCAGGCGAGGTGCTGGCAACAGCGATCATCGATCTGATGCAGCAAGTGGGCGTGCCCAACGGGTTGGCGGCGATTGGCTTCGGGCCGGACGATGTCGAACAACTGGTCGAAGGTACGCTGCCCCAGCATCGCGTCACCAAGCTATCGTCGCGGCCCGCTGACGCGGACGATCTGCGGGCGATGTTCTTGGATGCGATGACGTACTGGTAATTTTGTGAACGGTCCACTTTTCACGGAGCACTGCAATACCATGGAGCAAGAGATATCAGCGAATCACGTTCTGACCGCCAGCCTGCCCCGGCGTCGGCTGGGTAGAAGCAACCTGGATGTACCCGCCATGGCCCTGGGCGGCGCGGGACTAGGCAGCCGGGATCTGAGCGACGATGAAGCCATCGCAACGATCCACTGTGCGGTGGATGCGGGCGTCGACTACTTCGACACGTCACCGCTCTACGGTGAGAGCGAACGTCGGTTTGGACTGGCACTTGAAGGCGTCGACCGGGGAACGCTGGTCATTTCGACCAAGACCGGCACCCATCCTGACCGCGCGGGCGACTACTCGTGGGACGGCACCATGTGGAGCGTGGAGAACAGCCTTGGGCTGCTCAAGACCGACTATCTGGACCTGGTGTTGGCCCACGATCCCAATCGCTACCGCGACGAAGACGGCATGGCCCCAATCTTTGCCGAGCGCGGCGCGCTGGAGGCGTTGGAGGACCTGAAGCGTCAGGGCGTGATTCGAGCGATTGGCCTGGGCCAGAAACGCTTCGACTACCATCGCCAGGCCATCGAGTCAGGGCGATTCGACGTGATCTTGACCTTCAATAACTACCATCCGCTGGATGTCAGCGCGGCAGATTGGCTGTTGCCGCTGGCTGAGCAGCGCGATGTGGGCGTCCTGAACGGGTCGCCTATGGCCCATGGACTGCTGAGCGGCCAGGATCCCGCAATTGTTGCTGCTGAGCATCCCTGGATACAGTCGGCAGAGATCCTGCCCGATGCGCAACGACTCTACGAATGGTGCCGCCAGGAGAATCTGTCCATGGCCGCGCTGGTCTTTCAGTTCTGTCTGCGCCAGCCGCTAATTCATTGCACATTGTCCGGGGCCAAGACGCGTGCTGAGCTTGAGACGAATCTGCGCGCCGCCACCATGCAACTGCCGGACGGTGTTTGGGAAGAACTGGCGGCGCTCGGCATCACGAAGTCAAGATCATAGGTCACACTCGTAGTGTGACAGCTGTGCCAACGAAACCTGTCCGGTTTGTGATGCGACAGCTCGGTCAATGTCGCTTGTCCGACTACAAGTCGGACCTACGAAAATTGTGATCCCTTGGCAACTTCGAATTAGACTTAAACATCCACGCTAAGGCGCTAGCAATAGGAGAAAAGTACGTATGAAAATCACCGGCATCCGCACGCAGCCTTACCAGATCAAAATGAAGCGCCCCATCGGCGACTCCAACAACCCGACCGGCCACGACTGGCTGATCTCGAACGCACTTTGGCTCGATACTGACGAGGGGCTCTCGGGCATATCGATGTCGGGCGCTCCCGGCGGGCTGCTCCAGGCCATGGTCGATGACATTCTGGTGGGCAAGGACCCGCGTGGTGTCCTTGGGCATTGGAACAGCATGATCGACTACACCTTCAAGGGCGGAAATCGGGGCGGCGCCACCGGGGCCATTGCTGCGCTGGACGTTGCGTTCTGGGATCTCAAGGCGCGTATCAACGACGAACCGCTTTGGAAGACGCTTGGCGCATCGTCCAACCGCGTGCGCGCCTACGCCAGCGGCATCGACTATCCGCTCTCGGATGAGGAGATTCGGACATTCTACGAAGGCATGGCGGCCAAGGGCGTGCACAGCGGCAAGCTCAAGATCGGTCTGGACATGGAGATGGACATGCGCCGCATCGCCATCATGCGCGACGCACTGGCCACATTGGGCAAGAAGCCGGAACTGATGATCGATGTCAATGAATATCTGGTCGCCCAAGCAGGCCATCCGCTACATCCATGAGATCGAACAGGAATTCGATCTGACCTGGGTCGAGGAACCGGCCCGGCGCTGGGATGTGCGTGGCCTCAAGAAGGTTTCTGACAACATCCGGGCGGCAGTGGCCACCGGCGAAAATCTGGATGCGCTCAACGACTATCTGCCCTTGCTTCACGAAGGCGCGGCCGATGTCCTCAACGTCGGCGTGCGTGCCGGCGGCATCACGGGGGCCATGAAGGTTGCGGACCTGGCCTACGCCTACGAAGTGCCGGTCACCATGATGAACTGTGCGGCCAACTTCATGGCGCACATGGGCGCGGTCCTGCCCAATCACATCATGATGGAGGTGCTCGACAACGGGCGCGAGGCGGTCTTCACCCACACCCATGAGATCGAAGACGGCTGGATCGTCCTCAATGACGAGCCTGGGCTTGGCTTCACATTCGATCAGGAAAAGCTCGACGCCCATCCGGTCATCGGACCGGCAGATTTGGCCGCGTCGGGGCGCCGTCAGGGCGCGGGCCTCTATGTCGCCGGGTTTGACGAACCCAAGCGCCGCGATACGCTCTAGCCCACGCAGTGCCACTCCGACCTACAGCAACGACGGCATTGTAGGTTGGAATGGCATTCCGACCAGCAATGCATAGCTCGGCCAAGCCAGTCGGAGTTCCACTCCGACCTACGGCAATGCGGCCACTGTAGGTTGGAATGGTATTCCGACCAGCAAAGCATCGCTCAGCCAAGCCAGTCGGAGTGCCACTCCGACCTACAGCCTTACGAGTCACAGGGAGATTGATTGCCATGAAACAATATGATGTCGCCGCCTATATCTGGCCGTCCTACCATCACGAGCCGCGCATGGCCCATATCTGGCCGGAGGGGGACGGCGAATGGTACACCGTCCGCCGAGGCACGCCCCGTTTTCCCGGCCACGATATGCCGCGCATTCCCCTGCTTGGCTATCAGGATGAGGCCGACCCGACCGTGATGCGCGAGCAGGTTCAACTTGCCGGCGATCATGGGGTCAACGTCTTCATCATGGACTGGTATTGGTACGATGACGCGCCCTGCTACGAACGCCAGCTCAACGAGGGTCTGATTCCGGCGCTGGAAGGCTCCGACTCGAAGTTCTATCTCATGTGGGCCAACCATGATGCCAATACGCTCTGGGATATGCACACCGACGAGCAGGAACTGCTCTGGTCGGGCCAGGTGAGTCGGGATGTGCTGGAGCCCATGTTCGACCGCCTGATCGAGCGCTACTTCAAGCTCGACAGCTACTATCGCATCGACGGCAAACCGGTCTTCTGCATCTACCTCTATGCCAACCTGATCGCCGGACTTGGCGGGATCGCGCAGACGCAGGATGCCTTCGCCTGGATGCGACGTCGTTGTGTGGAAAAAGGCTTGCCCGGCCTACACTTGCAGACCGTCGCCTATGATGGCGAGGGTGGTGTGGAGGCGGGTGCGGCACTGGATGCCGACACATCGATCAGTGTGCCTCGTCTGCTCAACTTCGACAGCGCCACCAGCTACCAGTTCTGCCACGATGCCGGCGGCGAAGGCGACTACGTGACCTGGGCCGACACTGCGATGTCGTACTGGGATTCATTTGAGGAGACGTATGGCATCTACCATCCCCATGTCTCGATTGGCTGGGACAACACGCAGCGCAATCCGTCCATCGACACCGCAGTGATCGGCGCAACGCCCGACGCATTTGAAGCCTGCCTCTGGAAGGCCAAGCGCTACGTCGATTCGCATCCCGAACAGGCGCCGCTTGTGACCATCAACAGCTGGAATGAGTGGACAGAGGGCAGCTATCTCTTGCCGGACATGCGTTGGGGTTATCGTTACTTGCAGGCAGTCCGCAATGTGTTTGGTTCCTAACGGGGCCGGAGAGCTTTCCCTATGAGTAGCCTTCGCCGTCGCCAATGGATCGAGATCCACGATCAGCCCTGGTGTCCCGCTGTCGTACGTGACGGCGCTACCGACTGCCTGAAACTATTCGCTGTCATCGGGCGTCAGTTCAACGGCGCTATCGAACCGTTGAACGTTGCCCTGGCCGCAACCGGCGACCACTACATCGTCGATCTTTGTGCCGGCGGCGGCGGTCCCTGGTCGATGCTTCAGTCACGCGTTGACGCTAATGGCAGTCCGCCCATCGTGGTCTTGACCGACCTGTTCCCCGATCGTGCGGCCATGGAGCGAGCATGCCGGCGCTACGCGAGGGCGTATTCAGTTTGTGGATCGACCCGTTGACGCCACAGACGTGCCGGTCGACCTGCCGGGTCTGCGCACCCTCTTCACGGCCTTCCACCATTTTGACCCAACTGATGCCAGAGCCGTGCTCCAGGACGCTGTGGATGCCGGGCAGGGCATCGCCATCTTCGAGCAGACCCAGCGCTCGATTGCGGGCCTGCTCTTCATGCTGCTGCTGCCGCTGCTGGCCCTGCTAGCCACGCCGCTACTGCGCCCTTTCCGCTGGTCGCGGCTCTTCTGGACCTACGTGATCCCCGCCATCCCGCTGGTTCTCTGTTTTGACGGCATTGTGTCCTGTCTGCGCACCTATTCAGACGACGAGTTGCAGACGATGGTCGATGATCTAGAGGGGACGCCTTATGTGTGGCGTTTCGGCCGGGCGCGGACGCTGTTGTCGCCGCTGGGCGTCCGCTATTTGATTGGGGTCTGTTCTAAATGAGTTGGTTGGGTCGTCCCGCGCGTGGCGCGCAGCATGAAGTCGGCCGCTGGTGGCACTCTTCTCCCGGCCCGCAGCAGCAGATCACCGGCGGCTGAATTGAGCAGGGCTTGCAGACCACGCGCTGCGCGCAATCTACGATCAAAGGCCGCATGCCACTCGCTTGTGTAGCGCCGCTCCCAGGTCGCTTCGTCGATGGCCCCGCGCAGATAGGCATCGGCGTGGGGAACACAGAGGGCTGCTGCGTGGAGGGCCATGGCCATGCCGTCACCGCTCAGCGGCGGGATCATCGTAGCTGCATCGCCGATGCAGGCCACGCCGTTCCAGGGCCGGCTGGCCAGGCCGGTATCGACTGCCGCCACGGAGCAGACGCTCTCCGCCAGCAGGACCGCGCCGTTGAGACGCTGTGCAAATGCCGGATTCTGCTCTGCAATCCACTCAATCATGCCGACTGGGTCGCGGCCTGCTTTAGCAAAGGCTGAATACGAGGCCAGCAGGCAGACGTTGACTGCGCCGGACTCGACCGGATTGATCCCGACATAGCCGCCGTCAAACAGATACAGATCGACCTGGGCAGGCATGGACGCGCCCGTGTAGTGGGCCTTTATGCCCACATTCAGTTGATTGGTTCGAGCCGCTCGCGGCTCTGCCAGCAGTTTGGCCGCCAACGCGCGTCCACCGGCCAGCAGAACGGCACGTGTGGACACATCGATGGTTTCACCATCTCGGCGGATGGTCAGCTTGTGGGCGTCGGTCGTGCTGCTCAGATGCGGTTGCTGTGCTGTTCTGCCAGAGAGTCACGCCGCGGCGTTCGGCGCAATGGGCCAGCGCTGCGTCCATGGCGTAGCGGCTGACGCCCCAGCCCACCTGCGGCAGCGGCACGACAAGCTCACTGCCCTGTCGTGAAAAAAGCTGCACCTCCTGTAGCTGCACCGGATGCAGCGCAGCCAGGTCTGAAAAGAGGCCAAGATCGTTGAGCGTTGCCTGTGATTCGGGCGACAGAAACTCGCCACAGACTTTGTGGCGCGGAAACCGATCGCGCTCGATGAGCAGCACCTGCCAGCCCAGGCTTCCTAGGGCCGCAGCCGCTGCGCTGCCAGCCGGCCCCGCACCGATCACGGCGATGTCATAGTCATTGGGCTCAGGCCACTTCGCCTGTTTCACCGTCAAGCCTCCGGGACGAAAAGCGACGAGTGTTGGGCAGCGCCGTTGGTTGTCTGGGATCTTTTCTGTGCATCTTGGCTGGGCATGTAGGTCAAGCGTGCCATCTCGATGGTCAACCCCGGACCGAAGGCCATGGCGACACCGGTCTCGCTTCCTTGTGGGTTGGCCATCAGTTGTCGCCGCTGTTCCGCCAAGACAAAGAGAATTGTTGCCGAGGAGAGGTTGCCGTAGTCGGCCAGCACCTTACGGCTGGGGGCCACCGATTCGTCTGATAGGCTAAAGATCTCTTGCAGTTTGTCGACAATGGCGCGACCGCCAGGGTGGATGGCCCAAAATTCAGGTGTCGCACCGCCCATGACTTGTGCCAGTTCGGCCGGAGCGATATCGCCCAGGTGATCGGGAATTTTTGGCGAGAGGCGCAGGGTGAAGCCGTGATTGCCGATCTCCCAAACCATCTCATCCTCGGTGGCGGGCTTCATGCCGGTCTGGAAGCGGTCGAGCTGATAGTAGTCTTCATCTGTCGCTTGGGGCATTGCCACGATGGCGGCTGCGGCGCCGTCCGCGAAGAGCGCCGCCGACACCAGGTCATCGCGGCGATCCCCGGCTTGGATATGCAGCGAGCACAGTTCCACGGAGACGACCAACACTCGCGCGCTGGGATCGCCGGCCACAATCTGGCCGGCGGCGCGCAGACCGTTGAAGGCCGCTGAGCAGCCCATGAATCCGATCACTGTGCGCTGGACGCTGGGGGCCAGGTTCAACCTGCGGACCAACTCGAAGTCCAAACCGGGTGCAAAAAAACCGGTGCAACTGACGACGATCAGGTGGGTGATGGCTGCAGACTGTGCGGCCAGATCGGCGTCGCCAATTCCGCTAGCTGCCTCCAGGGCGCGCCGAGCCGCTCTTTCGGCCAGCGGAACCGATTCGCGGCGATAGGCTTGCATGCGCTCTGCGGTTGTGGGCGTCTGGTTGATGTTCAGGCCGGGCGCAAAGCGAGATTCATCCGGCGGCAGAAGGTACTCGGGTGCACAGCCATGTCGCTTCTCGATGCCTGAATAGGCGTAGAGAGAGCGGATCATACGCTGCACCGCGGGTCGGTCGACGAATGAGGAAGCCATCCGAATCGCCGATGGCCTTTTGGTCTGCCCAATAGTCTGGGACAGCCGTGCCGATGGCGAGAATAGCAGGACGCTGCGGATCGTGCATAGGGTTCAACTCCTTGGCTGCAGCGGACGGCCACGGCTGACCGGATGGACCGTGGCGGATCCGATTCGCCGCTATCATGCCATACTTACCTCCTTCTTGCTATCCTCATGACTCAGTGACTGTCCACAATTAACCTCCGGGGGGCGGTCATGAAATTCCAGGCAAGCGAACTGGTGCTGACCACCTCCCGGAGGTTGGTGTCGCTAAGTTGTTTGCGGACAATGACTTGGCTCGCCATGGATCGTCATGGCTTTTGCCCCAAGCGTACGCCGGCCAATCGCCGGCTCCACATCTGACCCCAATGGTCGATCTCCAGAAACTCTGCATTGGCCGGCGCCGGTTTGAGCACCTTGAATGTCTTGACCAGCCCCAGCGACGCAGCACTCTCCAACGGCCCGACGAAGCCGGCATCTCGCTTGCCGAAGTGATCTCTGATCCGCCCAGTATTTCATCTGTTTTCGAGTGAGGAAGAAGCAACCGGAATGCGGGTTGCTAGTCCGCCGAAGCTCAATTTCTTGCCCGCAGGAATCGACGGTGACACTCTCTGCATCGGGGGACGCGAGATCCGCTTCTGCCGAAAACTCAAAATCGATGTAGACCTTCTTGATCTGTGTCGGGCTAATGTGGCGTTCGTAGCGATTGGGTTGCAGAACGCTGTCTGCATCCGTGATGCCATGGAACCAGACGATCTTGGTGAAGAAGGCCGGATCATGGATGATCAGATCATCCTCCATGAAACCGTAGAGATCGTAGCTGCCCAGTCGCTCATGAAGGACCCCATGGCATTCGAAGCCGAGGTACATGGGGTCGCAGTCGAACGAGCGGTGCTCATAGGTGTCAGGTGGGATCTGTAGCTGCTCCAACATGTGCCGGTCACCGCATGTGCAGATCACGATGTCGATTTCGGCATGGCTGGCCCGATTGGCCGGGCCGGGCTGGAGCCGGTTGCCGTCACGGAACCAGAATTGATCTCGCTCACCTGAAAGAAAAACCAAGCTGCGCAGGCATTGGGTAAGCGCAGCCAGGCGCGGCTGGGGATTGGGCTGGGTCGAGCCGTAGCGGCCATCGCCCTCAGCGTTGAAGAAATGTGGGATCGTGATCAATACGCGCATCGTTTGGATCCTCAGGACTGGTTGATTCTTGCGATGTGACGCAAGCGCTATGGGTGTGTTGGCGAAATGCGCCTGCTTCGCAAACAAAACGGGTTGATGGCGTACTTCTATGTAGGGACATGACATTCCGCACAGACCCGGTGTTGACGGAGACCGTTTCGACCTTCAAGACCACAGCCGCCAACCATACAGTGGATAGGAATGTCGTGTCCGTGCCTGACATTGCAGTAGGCCTGACACGGACATGGCATTCCCAGAATCATGGTCAGAATGCGGCTAATTATTCTCGATTTGGAATCTCTCAATTAGAGAACGACTCGGCGGGGAATGCCATGTCCCTACGGGCATAACTGATTTTGAATACACCCAAATGCTATGCCGGTGTTGCCTTTGTCCTTGCCTGCAATGATTCGACCACAAAGCTGTCTTCAAGTGCTCTCCCCGCACCCCGGTAACGCCTGGGTGTGGGAATCAAACGTTCCATCCAAGTGCAGATGTCTCTTCCACCAGGCACGCGGCTTGTTCACTCTGCTCCAGGGACATACCGCGCGTCCGGGCCATTTCAGTCACCTCGGCAGGCAGCTGACTGATCGCCTTGGCCACCTTCGGCCCGATGCCGTCCTGGTACCAGCGGCTGTTTGCACAGAGGGAGTCCTGCATCAGCATGCTGTCTAGCTCGATTGCCCGCTCCAGATCCTCGCCATCGGCCAGGATGACGATTGTCGTGCTGATCGACGTTAGCAAACTCCATGGGTCAACGACCTGGGTAGCCAAGCGCAGGCTTTCGTGGGCATGGGCGCGGGCTTGCTTGCCTTGGCCGTTCTGCCATTGGGCAAGGCCGAGCTGGGAAACCCATCGAACGCTGTCCATTGTCGCGCCGGTGCGTTTGGTGATTGACACGGCTTCACGTAAGGTTTTCAGCGCTTCATCAAGATCGCCACTATACAGGTGTGTCCAGCCCAGAAAGCCGAGAGCGACGCCCAGGACAAACTCGTCGTCAAGCTCCTTGGCGATTCTCACCGAACGCTCTGCGTTGGCCCGGGCCTGCCGATAGTCGCCGGCCATTAGCTCGATGGCGCAAAGAAAGGCGAAGCAGATGACTTCGTCCCGCCGTGAGCCGATCTCGGTGAAAAGCGCCAGGCTCTCGGTCACCACTTGCCGCGCGTTGGTCACATCGCCAAGGTTCATGTAGGTCATGCCTATGCGCGATAGGCAGGTGGCCGTGCCGGCCGTGTCGCCAAGCGAGCGAAAGCCTGCAAGCGCCTCGAAGCCCAGCTCCAGCCCGCTCATCAGCCGGCCTCGATAGCTGTCGATATCGGCCAGCATGGAGAGGGCGGCGGCTGTGCCGCGCACATTGCCCAATGTTCGATAGCTGTCCAAGGCGCGCTGCACATGCCGGCGCTGTGCATCGAAGTCGCCCTGGATCAAATGGATGTGCCCCAGACCGAGCAAAACCTCTGCGGCAAAATAGTCTTCTCCCAACGCTTCGAAGATCGCCAAGCTCTGCAGAAAATGCTGCTCTGCCGCGTCGGTATCGCGGGCCGATTCAGCCGCGCCCATCTGCAAAAGCACGAAGGCTTGTTCGGAACGGAGGTCTTCGTTTCGGGCGCCTTCGTTTCTGACGCCAGCGGCATCGAGGTGATGACGGCATTGATCGAGTAGATCGGCTGCGTCGTCGACATGACCCAGCGAACGTGCGAAGAGCGCTTGCCAGGCCAATGCACGAACCAGGTGGCGGATCGCTCCAGCCTTCCGCAACGCAGCCGCTGCCGATCGAAAGGCGATAGTTCCTTCCTCGGAGCGGCCACGCCATTGGAGATAGAGGCCCATCCCGTCCAGCGTCTCACTGATGCCGCCGATCCGCCCCTCTTGGGCGGCCCAACCCCATGCGCGGCTCAGGTTGTCGGCATCAACGTCGAGGATCAACAGATCGGTCTGCAGGCCGCGGTTCTTGAGCGCGTCCTGGCGTCGTCGCAGCAGGGAAAAATAGAAATCGCTGTGGGCTTGGTTTGCTTCCTGCGCCAGTTCAGGCGTGTCGTTCAGGCGCAACGCTCCATACTGGCGGAGCAATTCGTGGATCGTGTAGCGATTGCGCTCGTGGTCGTAGACGATCAGAGAACCGGCAGCCAATGAACGCAGTTGGCCCAGTGTCGCGCCGGTGATCTGCTCGACCGCCTGACGGGTGAAGCCGCCACGGAAGACCGACAGTTGTGCGAAGATCCGCTGCTCTTTCTCGCTGAGTCGCTGCCAGGTGGCGGCGAAGACGGCTTCCATGCTGCGATGGCGCTCGGGCACGCCGCGTAGGTCTGTCTCCAGGAAGCGCAGACTCTGGTGGATGGCAGCCAGGATCTCAGCAGCGGACAGGAGCGTGATCCAGGATGCCGCCAACTCGATCGCTAGCGGCATGCCTTCGACCAAACGGCAGATGTCTGCAATGCTGCGCCGTTCGGGGAGATCGGCGGTGTAGGACGGACGGACGCGATTGGCCGATTGCAGAAAGAGCGTCAGGGCCGATGCTTCAGTCTGCTCGGACAACGTCTCTTTCGCTTTGTATTCGAGTCCGTGCAGAGGGAAGAGTTGTTCACCAACAAGGCGCAATGGCGCTCGCGATGTGACCAAGATGTGGACGCGGGGGGCTGCTGACACGATCTCGGCCACGAGATCGGCGCCGTCCAGCAGATGCTCGGCATTGTCCAGCACCAGCAGCAGTTGCCGGTTGAGCAGAAAGTCGATCACCTGTTGTTCGGCCGGCCGAACATTATCGCCGGCATTCAGCAACGAGAGGCCAACTGCCTTGGCAATTGCTGCCGATATCTGGTCAACATCACTGAGTGGGGCCAGATCGGCGAAGGCAACGCCATCTTCGAAGCAGCCGAGCGTTTGCTGCTCAACGGCGACTGCCAGCGCCAACCGTGTCTTGCCCATGCCGCCCGAGCCGAGAATCGTCACGAGGCGCACGTCGGGGTCGGCAAGCCATGCCGTGAGCTGCGCTTGTTCTGCTGACCGCCCAACTAGAGGCGTCGCCGGCACGGGCAAACTGGGCGCGCGTAGATGCGCCGCCGTTTGCGTCGAATCGGCCATCGACAGGGCATCGATTCCGTCCTGGCCGTTGGGTGTTGGCTGAGCATAGCCATAGCCTGCCGACGTCAGCAGCGTCTGTTTCTGAGATGAGATGCCCAACACGTCGCAGATCTTCACCACAGTTTCCGGCGTGCCGGGCCGCGTGCCATCGTTCAGCCAGCGAGCGACTGTACTCGGGCTGACATGCAGACGGTGGGCCAACCAAGAGGCCGAGCGATCTTGGCTCTGGAGCTCGCGGTTGAGTCGATTAGAAAACTCGGGGTAGTAGGTCATGTGCAATGATCTTTTGCAGTGGGTGGCAAATTTCTGTGCACCAGCCGCCAATGACCTGGTGTACGCTGAGATTGTCTCCTTATTATCCATAGAATTCGCATGGAGACAACCAATGGTTTTAGGGCGAAGATGATGGTTTTGCCACAGATGCACAGGGGGCACAGAGGAGGCAGAGGATACAGAGAACGATTCGATAATGGTGAGTTGCTCGACTACTTTACGTATTTCAAGGAGGAACCATGTTACCTGGAATTACCCGTTTGATTGCGCTACTGGTTTTTGCCGTCATCGTGTTGACGGCCTGCCAGCCAATTCAACCGTTGCCTGCGGTGGCTGAGGACGATGCTTCTGCCGGACAGCAGGGTGATGTTGACGCCAAGATTCAGAGCGCCATGGAGGCCGCGCCGCCGTTTATTTCTGATGGTGCAACGATCATCGACTGGCCGTCCGAGCCGGGTGGTGAGCCGGCCTTGCTGCGCGAAGGCAGCAACGACTGGCTCTGCCTGCCGGACAACATCGGCTCCCCGGGCAATGATCCGATGTGCGTGGATCCGACATGGCAGATCTGGATGAACGCCTACATGACCGGAACCGAACCTGAGATTTCAGCCCCCGGCATCTCCTATATGCTGGCCGGTGGCAGTGATGCCAGCAACATTGATCCCTACGCCACGGGGCCACAGGAAGGCGAGGACTGGATCAATTCGGGCCCGCACATCATGCTCCTGATGCCGGGTGGCTTTGATTCGGCCGAATTCACCACCGATCATCTGTCGGGCGGGCCCTACATCATGTGGGAAGGCACACCCTATGAGCATCTGATGGTGCCGGTGGTGTCGGCTGCTGAAGCGATCGGTCCGATCTCCACCAGTGACAGCGATGAGCTGAAGATAGAGAACATCATGACCGGGGTTCCGCAGATGATTGGCGAGGCCGCGACCTTCCTGGACTGGCCCGCCGACGCCGGCGGTGATATGGCCCTGCTGCGTGAAGGCAGCAACGACTGGACCTGCGTACCCGATTGGCCGGCCACGCCCGACAATGATCCCATGTGCTTCGATCCGACCTACATGGGCTGGATGGCGGCGTTCATGGGCGGCGCTGAACCTGAGGTAGATCGTCTCGGCGTCTCCTACATGCTGGCCGGTGGCGCCTTTGCAGACAACGCAGATCCATCGGCAATGCAGCCGCCTGAAGGACAGGATCTGGATCCTGCCCGCACCCCATGTCATGCTGGTCGCACCCGACGGCTTCGATGCAGAGGTCTTCACGACCGATCATGCCTGGGGCGGTCCCTGGATCGTCTGGGATGAAACGCCCTACGAGTTCTTGGTTATTCCGATTGAATAGGAATTCAGTAGTTCACTATTTGTCATTCTGAGCGGGTGTTTTCAAGTACGTCACTCTGGCAATAGACAAGCGAAGAATCTCGCTTTTTACCAAATCGTGAACTACTGGAATTGGATGACTGGCTATTAGGGGGAAACAGGTGCTCCCCTGCATCTGTTTCCCCTACGTTTGATCAGAACTTCAACATGTGAGGTGGATTTCCATGCCGGCCAGGCTATGCCGGTCGAGCCCGGCGGGCATGGAAACCCATCCTACGAAGCGATGTCAGCCAATGCAGTTTGGGAACGGTCGGGTGTGTGGCATGATGCCCCCCAGGGCATTTGTCATCGACCAGAGGAGGGCCTCATGACCGCTGTGACAGAATTCCACGACATTCAAATTAGTCATAATTTTCCCATCCCAATGCGAGACGGCACTGTGCTGCGGGGCGACATCTATCGACCTTCCAGTGCTGGACGATGGCCTGTCATCCTCTATCGCTTCGTCATGGATCCCACTGACAACGACGAATTCACCGCGATGGGCACCTACTTCAGTCGGCGCGGCTATGCTTTCGTCTACAATGACGTGCGCGGTTGTGGTCGGTCAGATGGCACTTTTTTCCCATTGATCGATGAGGCCTGGGGCGAAAATCGGGATGGCTACGACGCCATCGAGTGGGCGGCCGGCCAGCCCTGGTCGAACGGCGACGTCGGCCTGATCGGCACATCCTATGGAGCCTTTAACCAGTACACCACCGCGCCGACAAGGCCGCCAAGTCTAAGGGCGTGCATGCCCTTCTATGGCAGCAATATCCGTGAAACGGTCTTCCCGGGCGGCATCTACCGACTGGAAGAGCACCGGGGCTGGGCAATGTGGATGGCATTGAACTGCCTGGAGAACCAGGTGGCTCTCGAAGATCAAGAAAGAGTTCGTGCTCAACTGGAGGCCGGCCAGGCCGATCCCGATTCGTGGATCTGGCATCTACCGATCACCGAATGTCCGCAGCTTGAGGGTGTTTCGTCCTGGCATTTTGAACATCTGAAGCATCAAGGCGATCAACAGTTTTGGGCGCAAACACATGCGACCCAGTTCGACGAGGTCGATGTGCCAATGCTTCATGTCGGCGGCTGGTATGACATCTACCCCAGCGGCACACTCGAACACTTCGCAGGCATTCTTGAGCATGGACGTTCGTCTGAATGTCGAGAGAATCAGCACTTGCTCATCGGGCCATGGACCCATGGTGGATGCAGTCTGCCCGAGACGCCAAGACTGGATTTTGGCCCCTATGCCACGCCCGATTTCCACGAGATCGCACTAAATTGGTTCGACCATTGGCTCAAAGATTCCGACAGTAGCGTTGTCGACGAATCGACGGTACGCCTTTTCCTCATGGGTGAAAATCGATGGATCGATCTGGATCAGTGGCCGCCCAACGACATCGACTACGCGCCGCTCTATCTTCGGCATGGCACCGGCCGGACGGCATCGTCGCTCAACAACGGACATGCAACCTTTGAGGCGCCCAACACCGATGAGCAGCCGGACACCTTCGAGTACGATCCGGAGAGACCAGTTCTGGGCCATCAACCGGCGACTCCGGGATTTGAGCTGGATCAGCGGGGAATCGAGGGGCAACTGCTGACCTACACGTCAGAGACGCTACACGATTCGATAACCGTCATTGGACCAGTCAAGGCCGTCCTCCATGCGTCCTCATCAGCAGTCGACACCGACTGGGTCGTGCGTCTCTGTGACGTCTGGCCTGACGGGCGCTCGATCCAGATCTGCGAAGGGATTGTCCGTGCCCGATTTCGCGACGGCGTGGACAAGGAATCCCTGCTGGAGCCGGGCCAGGTCTACCGCTACGAAATTGACATGGCGGCCACAGCGCTGACCTTCCTCTCCGGTCACCGGATCCGCATTCATGTCACCAGCAGCGATTTTCCCGAATATGACCGCAACCTCAACACAGGCGCTCCTTTTGGCATCGACACCACGTGGCAGGTCGCAGTGAACACAGTCTTCCACGATGCAGAGCGGCCGTCACATCTGCTTCTACCGCTTGTTGGGCGGTGGCTGCTGTCGTAGTAATACCATTTTTCCATTCATGGGCCATGATCCCGTAGGGGCGGGGCTTGCCCCCATCCGCATCAGCTTAAGGGTTATGTTAAAAACCCATCGCCTGGTCAAACCGACGTGCAGCAACGGCTTAAGCCGGCTGCTAAGAGCGATAAGCCGCCTCAGCGGCTGAGACCAAGCACCTGAGGGCGCTTTTCGATGTTAGCGGCGGGATTCATCCCTGCCGAAACCGACGCAACGCGAGACGTAACGCTTAGCTTGATGCCTATGGGGCTTGCCCCAGTCCGCTCCACACAACGGGCGACCGCAAGGGTCGCGCCCTACGACACACGGTCCCAGGCCTAGCAATTGGTATAATGTAGTCAATTTTTCTCAGAAAGCGATCTGGCGTCCTGAACCATTTCCTCGATGAAGCTAAACTCATTGAGCCAGCCATGCCGGTTCGCACTTTTCGCTTTCCGGATTGAGGCCAAGCCGACAGTCAATACATTCGTCCAAAGGTTCGTCTGCTGTGCACAATATCCCTACCGAAATGAAAGCGCTCGTGCTCAATGCCTACAACGATGATCTGGACGCTGCCATCCGCAGCCTGCGGGTAGCGACCCGTCCGATCCCGCCGTTGAATCCGTCTCAGGTGCTTGTCAAGATGGACGCCGCGCCCTGCAACCCCTCCGATCTGCTCTTCATCCAGAAACGCTATGGCGTCGTGAAAGAACTTCCGACCGTTCCGGGCTGGGAAGGGTCAGGAACGGTGGTTGCGGCCGGCGGGCTCAAGGGAAGATGGCTGGTCGGGCGGCGAGTGGCAGTAGGCGGCCAGGGTGAGCGCGATGGCACCTGGGCCGAGTACTATGTGGCGGACGCGCTGGGTGGATGTATCCCGCTGAAGAAAGGTGTGAACCTGGCGCAAGGCGCATCGCTGCTGGTCAATCCGCTGACCGCAGTCGGCCTGCTGGAAACAGCCAAAGCCCATGGCGCTGCGGCGACCGTTCAGACGGCAGCCGCCAGCCAAACAGGGCGCATGATCATCCGGCTTGCCCGGGAGATGGGCATGCCGTTGATCAATATCGTGCGGCGGCAGGAGCAGGTCGACCTGCTCTCGGGATTGGGTGCGCAGAATCTGCTCAACTCATCCGAGCCTGACTTTGAAGCGCAGCTTGTTGATATTTGTCAGCGACTGAACGCCACTGCCGCCTTTGACGCCGTTGCCGGAGAGATGACTGGCCGGCTGTTCAACGCCATGCCATCGGGGGCGACTGTCTACGTCTACGGTGCGCTGGACCCTGAGCCGTGCGGCAATGTGAGTCCTCTGGGCCTGATCTTTCGGCAGAAGCGTATCGAAGGCTTTTTCCTAACCGATTGGATCGGGAACCAGGGCATCTTGAAGGTCATGCGAGCCTCGAACCGTGTGCAGACGCTAATCGCAAGCGGGGAGATCGAAACGACTATCCAGCAGCAGGTTTCGCTGGCGAACGCGGGTGGTGCGCTGCTGGCCTACGTCAGCAATATGACTGAGGGGAAAGTGCTCATTCGCCCCAACCTGTGATCGCTGTCGCCTGCCAGTGCCGCTCCATTGACGAGTGCACCAATTTCCCTTGATTCTTTTTCGGGTCCTCTTGTCGATGACTTCATCGCGGGGTACAATAAATCAGATCTGACAGTGAGCCATCTACGCTCCACGCTTCATGGTTCACGATAGGACTCAACTATGAAAACGAACATGGGCCACCGATAAGGACCTAGTTTTCATAGAATCGACAGATGTACAGAGTAATCCCAGCACCATCTGTGGCTTATCCCTTTTTCATCTGTGCATATCTGTGACAATGGGCTTTTGCAGTGGACTCACGATAGAGATCACTGAAATTCCTCAAAGCACTTCTTTCAAAACTTTTGCACGCACAGGGAACAGCATTTTGCATTCTCGGAATTCGGAACAATCCGATATCGCCCGTCTACAGCAAACGCTGGACACGCTTGAGGCGGACATCAGCCGGCGCATTGAGGATGCTGCGGCTTTGGCGCAGCGCAACGCCGAGCTTCATGGCGAGCTTCAACTGCGCCTGGCTGAGAGTGAGAGTTTTGGGCGCGTGCTCGTCAGCTTGCTCCAGCAGACCGAGTTGGAACAGGTGCTGAGTATTGTCTGTAGCGAAGCCCAAGGGTTGATCGGGGCAACGGGCAGCGCTGTCCTTCTACTGACCGACCCAGACTGGCTCGAGGTCAAGCACCAGCTTGGACGGCCGATGACAGCGGTCGAACGCTTGCCCGTTGAGGGATCGCTGGCCGGTCGGGTGGTGCAAGAAGGAGAGGCAGTCCGGCTGAATGACCCGATCCAGTTGGCCAAGGTGCAGGCAGTTGAGTGGCCTGGGAACATTGCCGCCCTGCTCGCCTTGCCGCTCTATGTCAATAACCGAGTCATCGGCGTACTCGATCTGGTCAACAAGACGGGGGGCTTTAGTGAAGAGGATGTGCGCGTCATGTCCGTCTTTGCCAACCAGGCGGCCATGGCCATCGAGCAGGCCCGGCTCCAGCAGCAGGCAGAGCAATTTGCGGTTCTGGAGGAGCGACAACGTCTAGCACGAGAACTTCACGATTCAGTAACCCAATCGCTCTACAGCGTGACCCTCTACGCCAATGCCGCTGCTTTGGCGTTGGCCGCACGCAAGGACGACGTCGCAGCCGGCTATTTGGCCGAGTTGCAGGAGACTGCACTGGAAGGAATGCGTGACATGCGGCTGCTCATCTTTCAGCTGCATCCGCCCATGTTGGAAGCGGAAGGATTGGTCGCTGCGTTGCAGACGCGTCTGGCCGCGGTGGAAGAACGCGCCGGTTTGCAGACCCAGTTCCGCGTCGAAGAGGAGCGGCGGTTGCCCATCGCCATCGAAGAGGATCTCTATCTGATCGCTCAGGAGGCGCTGAACAATGTGCGCAAACATGCTGAGGCCGCGCAGGTGACGGTCCATCTTCATTTTTCAGATGAGCGTATCCGTCTCAAAGTGGTGGATGACGGCATTGGATTTGATCCGCAGACGGTCCGTGCCGAGGGGCAGGGAAGCGGTGGTTTACGCAGTATCGCTGAACGAACGGCCCGTCTTGGCGGTCGACTGACCTACGAGAGCGCGCCGGGCAATGGAACATGCCTGGTCATCGAGGTGGCGCTATGATTCGAGTATTGATTGTTGACGACCATGCCATCGTACGTAAGGGTATCCGCGCCCTGCTCTCTGAATCCGGCGGTTTTGAGATCGTCGCTGAGGTGGCTGACGGACGGGAAGCCGTTGTCGTCGCAGCGCAGACCCAGCCTGATGTCATCTTGATGGACCTGCTGATGCCGGACATGGACGGCATTGAGGCGACTCGCCAGATCACCGCCGCTCGGCCGGAGTCACGTATTCTGGTCCTGACGAGTTTTGCCGCTGATAACAAGCTCTTTCCGGCCATCAAGGCCGGGGCATTGGGCTATCTGCTCAAAGACTCCTCGCCGGAGGAGCTCATTCGCGCCATCCACCAGGTTCATCGCGGTGAGCCGGCGCTGCATCCAACCATCGCACGCAAGCTGCTGCAAGAGATCGTCCAGCCTGTCGATCCGAAGCCCGCGCCTGAGGCGCTGACCTTGCGCGAGCTGGCCGTGTTGCGGCTTATTGCACAAGGGATGAGAAATCAGGAGATTGCCGATGAGCTGGCTGTCAGCGAGGCCACTGTGCGCGTGCATGTGAGCCGTATTCTTGGCAAGCTGCACTTGGCCAACCGAACCCAGGCCGCGCTCTATGCCGTCCGCGAGGGGCTGGATTCCGAACTTGAAGCGGATCAGGAAGACGGGTAGCTGAATTCGTACCAGCCGCAGTCAATTCAGTTTGCCGGCAGAAAAATAGCGCATGTACGACAAATAGCGTACATCAAATAGCAAAAGAGCCGCCCATTGGGTGGCTCTTTTGCTATCAAAATCTTATCGCTTCTGCTGATGACAGGGTTCTCTGCTGCGGTTATGCTTGGGGTAGGTTTGAAAAGTGTACGATCTGATGATTAGGAAGATCAACGTTCAAGGAGAGAGCACCTATGGGCAAAGAACAAAAACCCAACAAGAACGGCAAGAAAAAGCCGGCCAAGACGATGAAAGAAAAGAAGCAGGCGAAGCGGGAAAAGAAGGCGAAGAAGGATAAACCTGGGATTACTGGAGCTATCGACAAATAGATCGATCAGCCTGCTTTTTGCAAATAGCCACACGTCGGATATCTACATTCCAGATGTTCACATAAAGGAGAAAGACTCATGGAAGAAGAAGAACGAGACGAACCCAGAGCGATGAATGACTCGCGTAAGCGAGGGCCAACTGCCACAGCGAACGTGAAACCGCCGACGCCGCCCAAGCCAAGCCTTAGCCAGCGTTGGCGCGCAGCCCAGCCGACAAAGATGATTGTGTTCTGGGCCTGTTTGGCCAGTATCATTCTGACAATTGTGGTTGGCTTTACCTGGGGTGGCTGGGTCACTGCCAGAGGAGCGGAGGAAACTGCTCAAACAATGGCGAAAGAGGCTGTCGTGCAGCGGTTGGCGCCGATCTGTGTCGCGCAATTCGACCTGGATCCTGAAAAGGTAACGAAACTCGACGAGATGGGCGGGTTGACATCGAACGGACGGAACCAATTCGTGCGAGATCAGGGTTGGGCCACCATCTCGGGTGAGGAGAAGCCGGATCGCAAGGTCGCAGACGCCTGCACCAAGCTGATATTGGAGATGGGCGAGTAGAGTATGCAACTGCTAACCGACTACTATTACCGGATTCAGGATACGCGACTGCATACGCCGGGTCGGTGCCGAATCCGGATCTATAAGCGGAAGAACGGGACACATACGGTGGTGTTGACGGAACTGGAGACAAATACCGGCGAGTCGGTCTCCAGTTCCTGCGAACATATTGCCTCGGATCTAGTGGCCCTGAAGTCGCTTAATTCGAAAACCACCCGTTGGATCCAGCACGAATCTCCGCAGAGCGGTCTGCCGCAGATATTTGATGAAATCCAGTTTACATGGAACAGCGACGATGCTGCGAGCGCCCCGGAGTGGCAACGGCTGAGCGACGAGCAAGTCGAAACACTGACCGGCGCCAGCCTCACCGATCTGAGGCGTCCGTTTGGCGAAGCCGATGTTCAGACAAAGGAATCACCTGATGATGCATGAACTGAAGCCGAAGGCGCAGCATGAACTCATTCTGGCCAATGCCGATAAAGAGAAGATCGAGCAACACCTCAGCGACGGCCAGGACCAGGATGTTACCAGAATCGCTGTAGCGCTCGCACGTCAATGCGACTTGTTTGTCCATTTTCGGCGACTGTGGACTCTACGCGTCGCTGACCTTGACCAGAGCCTGACCAGCGAACAGTATATGAAAAACATCTTTGTGAATCGAAGGGCCTTATCCAAGCAACTGTCCGAGGCCGCGTCCTCGTAGCGGATCTGGTGGTGAATCCCGGCGGAAACCCTCATGCAGTTCCTGGCGGACGTAGCCTGGCTGGATCTCAGTCGTGGTACTTGTGATGAGCGCAGCTGAAGTATTCACGCCAACTGAAATCGTGTGCTCATTCGGCGCCATAGGAACTTTGAGATAACGCAATGAACTTTCATTCGGCTAAGAACTCGCCCCATTCCTGGATCAGGCCCGCCTCTGTGCGTCTGCTAATTGCAGGTGACCAGCCGCGTGTCAGACAGAGTCTGGAGGCGTTACTCACCGAGCTGCGCTGGAGCACGCCCGATCGCAATGAACTCCAGATTGAGATCGTCGGCGAAGCCAATGATGGTCAGCAGGCGGTAGCACAGGTGGAAGCGCTCAGTCCCGATGTCATCGTGCTGGATCTGCCCACTCATGACTCAAAGAATCAGGTGGTCACTGCCGGCACGAAACTTGATGGACTCGCAGCAATTCGGACGATAAAGGTCCGCTGGCCATTGGTTCGAATTGTGGTGCTGACCATGTACGCCACCGATCGTTCAGCCGTCCTCCTGGCCGGCGCGGATGTCTTCCTCCTCATGGGTTGCCCGACAACTGACCTATTGGAGGCCATGATGCCGGCGGTGAGCTAGGCAACCTTGTCTGCTTAGACGCTCACCAACATCTTCCCCATCTTTTCACCGGTGAAGAGACGTGCGAAGGCCTCGGGCGCGTTCTCTACACCCTGGACTATGGTCTCTTCATAGCGAACCTGCCCTTCGGCGATCCAGCGGCTCATTTCCGCCTGGAAGGTCGGCAGCTTCGCATAGAAGTCACTGACAATGAATCCCTCAAGGCGCAAGCGATTGCCGATGGCGATCCCCAAATTGCTTGGGCCGGGCATTGGTGCGTCGGCGTTGTAGCCGGAGATCATGCCGCAGAGGGGAATACGCCCGTGCAGATTCATGAGTGAGAGCGCGGCCTCCAGATGCATGCCCCCGACATTTTCAAAGTAGACATCGATGCCGTCGGGACAGCGCTCGCCGATGGCTGACCGCAACTCGGCAGTCGTCGAATAGTCTTTGTAGTTGAGCGCCGCATCGATACCTGCCACATCCTGCAGCCAGTTGACCTTCTCCGCTGATCCCGCACTGCCAACGACCCTACAACCCTTGATTTTTCCGATCTGACAGACGATGGAGCCGACAGCGCCGCTGGCTGCAGAGACGAAGATCGTCTCGCCTTTTTTGGGTTGGCCAATATCCAGCAGGCCAAAATAGGCTGTTGCGCCCGGCATGCCCATAACGCCCAGGTAGGTAGAAAGCGGGGCCAGCTCCGGATCGATCTTTGCCAAGGTTGAAGCATCGCCTACGAAGTATTCAGTCCATCCACCGAAGCCGGACACGTAGTCGCCTTCGGATAAGCCGGGCACGTTCGATTCGATCACTTGCCCCACGCTGCCACCGGTGATCGGCCCACCCACCTCGAAGTTGTCGACATAGGAGCGCCCGGCGTTCATACGACCGCGCATATATGGATCGACCGAGAAGTAGAGGGTCTTTACCAGCGCCTGGCCTTCATCCGGCTGCGGAATGGCTGTGGTGGCTAGTTCGAAATCGCCGGCTTTTGCCAGGCCTTCAGGCCGTCGTCTGAGGCGGATTTCCTGGTTTTCTTTTGCGCCCATCAGTGATGCTCTCCTTTTTGCAAGGGATTCGTAGGATCCCGGATCTCCATTTGTCGCTATGAATGGGTGACTCCACTGCAAAAAGGGATCCAGACACAAATTCACACGAATGGTCACGAATTTTCTCTCTGGAGCGACGACATAATTCGTGCAAATTCGTGACCATTCGTGTCAAAAAAAGACTTTTTGCGAGTAGAGTCATTGGTCACCAGTTTAGGTTGAAACGGTATCTCACGGCTGTAGGTTCGGTTGCAAACCCATGCGCATCGGCTCTGGCAGGGATAGATTTCACCGCAAACAGTGGCAAGCGCCCTGAGGGCGCTTGCCACTGTTTGCAGCCGGATTCAGCCATTGCGGCCTGTCTGGTCAATCCGACCGGCAATGCAACATAGTGAAGGGTTTTGCGCCCATTGGCTGCAAACCGCGCCTGCAATAATTGGGTTTGGCCTCAGCCCATTCTGTTGATTAGGTTGGGCAATTGGTCAAGCCGCTCAAGCTCAAAGTAGCCGTCACTCTGATGACCGCTCATGGTTTCGTGCGCCCACGTCACATGATACGGGATGTGGACTGCGTGGCCACCGATCTCTGTGACCGGCAATATGTCGGACCGCATGGAGTTGCCGACCATGAGGAACCTGTCCGGTGCCACGTCGATCTTCTTCAGCAACCCGGCGTAGACCGTGCTCGTCTTTTCACTGACGATCTCCACGTGTTCGAAGTAGCCTGCCAGGCCAGATCGCACCAGCTTTGACTCCTGATCGACCAGATCGCCTTTGGTGATCAGCATCAGTGGATACCTGCTCGCTAAATCTGCCAGCGTCTCCTTGACACCTTCCAGGATGCCAATGTCATTGGTCAACATCTCCTTGACTGCGTCGATGATCTGCTGAATCTCATGGCCGGCAATACGCCCACCCGTCAACTCAATCGCTGTCTCGATCATGGAAAGGCCAAAGCTCTTGGCCCCATAGCCAAAGAGTTTGAGATTACGCATCTCGGTTGCGTAGAGCGCTTCCTTGGTCGTCTCGGCCGAGCAGACCGGGGCGAGCAACTCCTGAAGCCGCTCCTGGGTCCTCTGATAGTGCGATTCGTTGTGCCAGAGCGTGTCGTCGGCGTCGAAGGCGATGAGGCTGAACTTAGGCATGGTGGTTGGGGGTTGGTGATCGGGGAATCCAGTAGGAGTCTCGTATTTCATACGGCGCAACTCAACCTGCAGATCCGTTAGTATCTGAACCATCCTCGTTGGCGAATCCATCGATTAGCATTTGAATCTGTGTTCGTAGTTGAGGAATATCGCGAGTAGCCGTTACCCAAACAATCGCCCAATCAACGCTGAAGTAGGCATGGACTGCGATGTTGCGGAAACCGATGATATCTGATCAGGGGATGTCGGCGGTTCCGTCGCGAGTATCCTTCGATATTCGTGAGGCTGCCTCGCCGATGACGATGAATTTCTGCAGGACCGCACTTTGGCGTAGTTCATCGACGAGAGAGTAGGATTGCTCACCGTAATCTGCCAAGAAGCGCGTGATTGCGTCACAAGCGTCGACTATGTCATGCAGATAGAGGTCGTCAGGCCGCATAGAGTGTCTGAGCGCTTTCCAACACTTGCTTTCGGATGAACGGTTTCAGGCCGTTTCTCGGAACCAGGTCGACAGGCCGTCCCCAAATATCGGTCAGCTCTCGCTGCATACGGCTCAGATCTAAAAAGCCAATCTGAGCATCCGCCTCAAATTCGACGAGTAGGTCGATGTCACTGTCGCTATGAAACTCATTTCCCACGGCCGAACCGAAAATGGCAAGCCAGTGAATCTGGTTATCTCGACAGAAGCTTTCTATGATGGCTTTCGCTACGCTTGCCCCGGCGACGGACATCTGTGATTTCATAGTCGTTCTCTTCCCCCCCACTCATATTATGGTGCGTATTGGGAGATCGGTCAAACCGATCTCCCCGTTTCAGACACGCTACTACCTGCGATCTGTCTCATGTGGCACCACATCTCCTGTCTCTAGGTAGAACTGGAGCAGCCGTTCTTGTAGGGTACTGCGCACGTCGGCCAGAGCTGGGTCATCAATGCGGTTGGTGGTTTCGCCAGGGTCGGCGTTGAGGTCGTAGAGTTCGTCGGATTCGTAGAGCCGTTTGACGTACTTGAAGTCCTGCGTTCGGCACATGACGGCCTTGGTGTGGGCCGGGCCTTCGCTTCGTTGCAGGCTCACGCGTGGCCAGTAGAGGAATTCGGGGCTCTGCTTACTCTCCAACTCCATGCAGTGGGTCTCGCCGTGGATTCGGCCGCCTTCGCAGAAGACGGCATCACGAAAAACATCGGTCTCGCCTGCGATGAGCGGCAGCAGTGAACGGCCAAAGTGGGTGTGGCCCGGTTCGATGCCGGTCAACGCTTCGACGGTGGCCGGGAAGTCGATCAGCTCGACCAGGGCGTCGACGATGCCAGGCTGCACTGGTATGCCGGCCGGTGGTTTAACCGCGAAGGGGACATTGGTCAGGCAATCTTCGAAGGTGTTCTGCGTCTTTTCGACCAGGCCATAGTCGCCGGTGAAGTCGCCGTGGTCCGAGAAGAAGAAGACGGCCGTGTCATCGTAGAGGCCTGCCTCTTTCAACGCGTCCAACACCATGCCAAACTGAGCGTCGACACGCGCGCACATGCCGTAGTAGGTGGCGCGTAGCTCGATCCAGCGCTCTTCGGTCCAGTCTTGCAGCCGCTGGCGTTCAGAGATGCCCTCCAACAGGCTCGGCTTGCCTGTCCAGTAGTTTGGGGACGGGATGCGCGGCGGCAGCGCGTCCCGGTCGATCTGGCTGTACCACGGATCCTCGACACCGTAGGGCGGGTGCGGATAGCCCAACGGCAGATAGATGCAGAGCGGCTGATCGGGATCGGCGTTTTTGATCTGCTCGACCGCGCCTTCGACCATGGCCCAGTCGCCATCATAGGCGTACTCCTCGCCCTCGTATTTGTCCATGCGCCCGGCGTAGAAGGAGTAGAAGTTGTCGCCGTCGGGATCGCCGCGCCATCCGGTGGTCGTGTGCAGATTGGGATGCATTGGGCGATTCGGGTCAGCAGGCGGACTGTATTTCAGGCTGCAATAGTCGTCGTAGCCGTTCTGTGCCGGGACCAGGTCATTCTTGCCGCCCCACCAGACGAAGTAGCCGTTCTGCTTGAGCGTCTGGAGCAGCACCGGCTCGTCGGGGTGCATCATGTGGAACATGGTGCGGTGGCCGCGCACGTGGGGATACCAGCCGCTCATGAACGAGCAGCGGCTGGGCGTGCAGACCGGGTTCTGGCAGAAGGCGTTGCGAAAGGAGACGGCATCGCTCTGCACCCACTCGTCAAGCACGGGTGTGCTGGCCGCTGCGTTGCCCATGTGGCCGAGCACATCGCCGCGCCACTGATCGGGATTGAAAATGAGAATGTGTGGTTGACTAGGCACGGGTTTCTCCCTATGAAATTGCTACAGTTGACTGCACGGCAAGAACCGTTCTTCCACCACAGAGGCACAGAGAAGGCACAGAGTTCACAGAGCAAAGGCTGCGAGCAACTGCACCAATTTTAGCACTTCACGATTTGTCATTCTGAGCGGGTTTGCTGAACCCCTTCGCTCTGGAAAACAACCAGCGAAGAATCTTGTTCTGCTTGAATTCGTGAACTACTGAATTTGATTCCTTCCGCGGCTGACTTGTGTTATTGCGGTGGAGCCACAGATGAATAGGGATGGTGGGGGAGTACCTGAGTTCATCTGTGGTTGAAGCTGTCCGCGAAAACCGCTAAATCGTCCGTTGCCTCAGCACTGAACTCAAGTAATCCATCAGCGAGACGACGACGGCGATGGCGATGATCTGGGCGCTGGCGGCCCGGTAGTTGAGCAGGTTGATGTTCTGTTGCAACAGGAAGCCGATGCCGCCGCCGCCGGCAAAGCCGATGATGGTTGACATGCGCACGTTGATGTCCCAGCGATACATGGTGAAGGAGATGTAGGGTGGAACAATCTGGGGCACGACTGCGTAGATGATGGTCTGGAGGCGATTTGCTCCGGTCGCGGACACGGCTTCCAGTGGCCCTTCGGCAATGCCCTCGACCTGCTCAGAGTAGAGCTTGGCTAGCGCTGCCACTGTGTGCAGACCCAGAGCCAACACGCCGGCAAAAGGACCGATACCGACCCAGACCGCGAAGACGATAACCATGATCAGCGCTTCCACCGAACGGAGCGCATTGAGAATCGTGCGCGTGACCGTATAGATGGCGAGGCCGATGTTCAATGATGCGTTGTATGCGCGTCTCGCCGCCATGTAGGCCCCGAGCAGACCGCCGACAATGGCAGGCAGCACCACCACGTAGCGAACGGCTGTGACCTTGTATAGCCAAGCAATGCCAAGGCCGATGAGTACAAAGAGCACGGCTCCGGCCAGCGCGCCCAGCGCCAGGTTCATGATCTTGCCAGTGGTCGGCGACACGTGGTCAACTAGGGTTTGGCCGAGTCGCCCGGCCAGCGCCCCCATCACGCCACCGGCGATCAATGCTGCCACAAAGGGTAGAATCAGGTAGAGGATGCCGCCCAGATCGGCAATGAAGTATCCGACAAAGTCGAAGATGCCCAGTTTTGGTGCAAGCCAAACGCCGAATAGGATGGTGAGCTTGCTGGCCATAAAGAGTCCGAAAAGCAGGCTCAGCGCCGCCACGATGCCTGCCAACACATGGAACGCTGATGCCATGCGACTCGGCGCTGTATCATCCTCATCTTCTTCGGGTGGGACTACCAGGCGCAGGGCGAGAATTCCCACCACAAATGAGAGTAGCAGTGCGATGGCGGTGCCCATCAGGTTTTCATTCCACATGGCCGGTGACGTGGCCATGGCTCCGGCAGTCTGTGCGCCCAGCCAGAGTCCAATGGGCACGAAGATAATGCTCAGTGCCACACTGGCCACCGGACTCGTCACCGTGCTCATGAGGTTGCGGGCGGCAAAGAAGCTGACGGGAATGGCCAGGATTGTGCCGATGGTCGTGGCCAGGAAAGCCATGAAGACCGTCTCGATGATTTTATCAATCGTGTCTTTGCCGTTTTGGCTCAGCCGCGGCATGCCCTCGCTCTTGCGTGTGATAGCGCGGATGTGTTGCACCTCTTCCGAGGAACGATTGCGAAGTTCGACTACGGCACTGAAAAAACCTGTTCCGTCAGTCTCAATGCGATCCATCTGGATGGAGACGCCGCTGGGCGGGATGAAATTGAGCGGACCGTCAGCATTGGGCAACAGATTGTAACCCTCGACGAGCACTTCAGTCTTAGGGTCGGCGCAAGCGGGTTCGACCGTCAAATAGGGACCGCTTGTATCCGGGTCCGGCGTTTCTGCTGTGCCATCAGCCGGGCAGGGAACCAAGATTGGCACCTGGGCCTCGACCTCGGCCTGGTCAAATTCGATGAAATCGGGGTGGGCCAGCGCTCGAATGATGCGCGTCAATGCTTCCTGGCGCGCGGGCAGGCCGAGTTCTTCCAGGTTGACCTGGGTGACGGAGAATCCATAGGCGTAGATGATGATGCCGATGATGATGAAAAATCCAAGTTTTACGGAGCGATTCATTGGCTTATCCGACCCGCTCGGCCTCTTGGCCGTAGATGTCTTTGAATTTCTGGTCATCGATTTCAGTGGGGAGTCCGTCGAACATCAGCTTGCCGTCGTTGAGGGCAATGACGCGGTCGGCGTAGGCATGGACCAGGTCGAGGAAGTGGAGGCTGCAAAGGACGGTGACGCCGTCCTGCTTGTTGATGTCTTCCAGGTGGCGCATGATGCTGTGGGCCAACACCGGGTCCAGGCTGGCGACCGGTTCGTCGGCCAAGATCAACATGGGATTCTGCATCAGGGCGCGCGCGATGCCGACGCGCTGCTGCTGGCCACCGCTCAGTGAGTCTGCACGGTCGTAGGCCTTTTCCTCCAGCCCAACGCGTGTCAACTGCGCAAGGGCATCGTCGGTGTCCTGTTTGGGGAAGCGGTTGAGCAGACTCCAGATCGGGCTGACGTAGCCCAGACGCCCTGCCAACACATTGGTGATAACCAGCGAACGGTGGACCAAGTTGAAATGCTGGAAGACCATACCGATGCGGCGGCGAACGTGGCGCATCTCGGCGTCGTTGGCCCCGGTGACGGTGTCGCCATCAAAGATGATCGAACCACCGGTGGGGTCGATCAGTCGGTTGATGCAGCGTAGCAACGTCGACTTGCCCGAGCCACTCAACCCAATGACGGCGACAAACTCACCGCGGGGCACATCAAAACTCACGCCGTCGAGCGCCTGAACGCCGTTGTCGTAGGTTTTGGAAAGGTTTTCAATACGAAGGATAGGGTCCATAGATTGGGGGATTGGGAATTGGGGAACAGGGAATAGGGATTGGGAATCGGGCGAGGCGATAGCTGTGAGCCATCACCACTCCCCCAATCCCTATTCCCCAGTCCCGAATCCCCATTCCCTAACCCACTATTCTCCCAAATTCTCCAGCGTCAAGCCGGCGGCCTCGATCATGGCGCGCACGGAGTCGTATTCCTCGTCGGCGGCCGCGTTGATGCCGGTCCAGCCGTAGAAATCCTGGTTGCCGATGGACGCATCCCAGGCCTCAGTCTCGGCGAAGGCGGCAAGCGCCTCAGCGATCTGACCGCGCAGCTCTTCGGGGAAGTCAGGTGAGAAGGAGAGCGTGTCGTTAGGAATCGGTGGCGAGATCTCGAGAATTCGTACCTTCTGGATGATGTCCGGGGCCTCCTCGCGCATGCTGGCTCGGGCGTCGAGCACGCGCCAGTCGCCGCACATCAGTCTGCTGCCGTCTTCGTTGGGAGCGCACTCTTCGATCAGCTCTGCCGGGATTTCAGGCTCGTCGCCGGGCTTCCAAGAGTCTTCGCCCTCGGGCTTGAGCGGCGGGCTGAAGAAGGTGGTGGCAAAGTCTGCCTCGCCGTTGTATACAGCGCGGACGGCCCCTGTGTGACCGCCGGCTTCCAGCGTCTCACCGATCTCGATGCCGGCGTCGGAGATCATGGGCAGGATGGCCAGGTAGCCGGAGGTGGAGCCTGCGTCGGGATAGGCCCAGGTCTTGCCGTTCAGATCCGCAAGGCTTTCTACGTCGCTGTCACGCGGCACAAGAAGTTGGGCCCAGTAGGCGTCATTGCCGAAGCGAACGGCCTTGAAGGCCACGTCAACGCCACAGAGTTGATTGGCCAACACGTAGCCGAGCCCCGGAATGAAGCCCATGGAATTCTCTGGCGAGGCGCACATCTCCTCGATGGTGGCGGCATACGAGGTCGGCACGCTGACCTCAAAGTTGAGACCGGTGGCCTCGTTGAGGGCATCGGCCATCAGTTCACCACCGCTGACGATGACTTGTGCGTCGACCGACGGCACGAAGAGCACCTTGATGGGGTTTTCCTCGCTGCCAATGTCGCTGGCCATCTCTTCTGATGCGCCCTCTTCTTCCGCTGCTGCCGTGGGGGCAGCGGCGTCGTCCGCTGGAGCAACCGGCGCGGTACATGCGCTGAGTAGCAGTGCTAGCACAAGGACTAGGCAACCTGCAACAAGCATTCGATGACGATTCATGTTTCCTCCTGGTTGTGGATAGTTGTGGATGGTCGTGCGATCGATCTCCGTGCAAGGCGAACTTTGGATATTCGATTGGTTCTGTTGGCGGCGTGAGGGCGATCTCGTACTGCTGTGCGCTGTTGCAGTTTATGGTACTGCAAGTGTCGACATATGCCAATTCGCTTTGCCGCATCTGTCGTGATCCAGGCGCTCTGTTTCGCTTGACCTATTTGACTCCATGGGGCGCGGCGCACTCAACAGGCTAAAGCATTCGGGGATTGAGCCAGACAACCTGTCGCAGCCAAAAAGCGTCCGACCCAATCCTGAAATGCGGGTTCAATTAGCAAAAGCCTTACCAGTGCATTTCACCGTTGGCCCTTTGAAATGTGTTCTAGCCCGAAGTGGTCCGCAACTCTGACTGCGTTCTCTTCAATGGTTTGAACGCCGTCAACCCAAATCACATCATATCCATGTTTGCAGGCATCGTCCGATACCCATTGGGCAAACTTGACATCGCGGGCCATCCAGTTGTCAAACGCCAAGCGTGTATCAGTGCAGTCAGCCAGCATCTCCTTGACCCAAGGGCGATGCCGATAATGTTCGATCTGAAACGTAGGCGTCGGCACCATCCATATGGCTTTGACCGGCGAAACATCATATCGTGCAACCAACCCCGGCAGCAGGGCGGTCCCTTCAGCCAGTGTTGTCGGAGCATCCGCGTGCGTTACGCGCCTGGGGCTTTCGTGTAGCGATACGAAGTCCTCTAGAATTAGCTTGAAGTGGTCTCGATAGCAGCCGATGGCGTCGTTCACCAGTTCGTCGACGGGCTTGAGCCAGCGTTGATCGCATGTTGCCGCCATCCATGCGGCCAACGTGGGGTGGAGGCGGGGATCGATGCGCTCGATCTGGTCCGGCAGGGCATCGTCAACCCGATAGAGCTGCAAATCACAGCGTTGGGCCAGCAGAGCGCTCACACTGCTCTTGCCTGCGCAGGGCGAGCCGCCGATCCACAAAGTGTTCTCTTGGCGATGAGGGCTGCGCATGGCTACGCTTGCTCCGCAGCTTTTGCCTTTGCTCTGAACCCTTTGCGGATCTCTTTTCCGGCCCAGAGATAGTGGCTGCTTGTCGCCGAAATTATGTAGGTTCCCAGCGTATTCTTCTTCGTCCAGGCAAACTGACCCACATCAAATTGTTGTTCGTTAGATAGGTTCTGGATTACAGCTAGGATTTCTCGATGTGAAGCGTCAAACTCTTCAAGCACGTCGTCCAGCGCACGGTCACGATGTTTTTCATAGATCTGTCTGTTGAGTTCCGGCGTCTGGTTCCACTTGAAGCCGGGGGCCGGAAGTGCCGGAGTCTCGCCGCGTTTTCCGACGGCGAACCATCCCTGGCACATCTGCTCCCACTCGATCAAATGTGCCAGCGTGTCCTTCGTCGACCAATCGCCAACGATTCCCGGTTCCGTCATCTGTTCCGGGGTGAAGCCGTCAAGAAGCGATTCAAGTTTTCCGCGCTCCTGCTCGATTGCAATCAGGAGGTCCTGTTTGGTGGTGGGGCCGGGCATGATTCTCTCCAGGTCATTCGGTGTTCGTGTGTTGGGTAAGAGCCTACTCAAGCCATTGGTTGTCTGATAACCGTTTTCCACTTCTCCGGCGCGGCTCGCCTTATGTCACTCAGGTATATCTCGTGGTGCTTTCCCGTTCGCTTTCTGCCGCTCTCCTCTATGAATGCGTGGACCTTCTCGACTGTCGGCCCTTCCGTTGTGAATGGACCGATGTGCATGATCTGTGCGCAAAGTCCTTCATTGAGAGATTCGAATCTTACCAAGGGTAGAGCCACCGGATTTTTCTTGCTTCGCACTTCTTCCGCTGCTTGTTCGACGACCTCCTCTGTCACCAACTCCGGCTGCATGATCATCAATGTCCATTGCCAGGCCTCTTTGCTTTCGACGCTGAAACTGGACATATCCTCTGCCCACCACAGGCCTTCGAGCGGCAACACCCCGTAATCGACGCCGATTTGTCCCCTCTTGACCTTGAACTTAATGGCATAGGATAGTGGATACAGGACATCGACCGCGTCCTGAAATGACTGTGAACTGTTTGGGTTCCCTTCTCCGTCAATCATCAGATAGTTCATTGGCGGCACCTCAACAACAGCCACTTTCTTGGCAGAGGGCGAATAGAGCGGCCTAAGCGTCTTTTTGTAGTCGATTTTTGTCATCAGAATCTCCGTTCTTGGCTATGGCCCGAATATGTGACCACCGATCTATCGGCCCACATCATAGCTTGAGAGTATGACAGAAAATGGCATATTCGTAGTTGGTGATCAGACCATGAAATCGACATCGATCTGCACCTCATGACTGTCCAACCGGCCGGCAGCAGCTGACACGGTGATGGCCCCCTCTGCAAGTTCCGTTGTCCACGCCCAGCATCCGGCATGGGCCGTCCACCAACTGTGTGAGATCAACCTCGACACGAGCAAGACCTATAGCATGGGTGTGCACGATGGCCAGGTCTACGGAGTCTGTTGCTCCCAGTCGCCCGAGTCGGCCATCGGCAGTGTTGGACCATTTTCCGTCAAGGGGTAGAACCGGTAGCGATGCCGGCAGGCAAAGGCTTTTCCCCGCTAGCCTTTGCCTGTCGGTGATTAACTGGGCACAGTCAATTCACGGACGAAGCCGTGGTCATAAAAAAAAAGAATTGCCGGCCCCGTAAGATCGTTTGATGCGGGTGTGGCTGGTACACAGCCAGTCACACCTGCACAAAATTGGTCGATGACGACCGATAAGTAGAGTGACCCATGTTGCGCGCATATCGGCTCCGTTTGTTTGTGCTGTTCGCAGCGATGATTCTCAGCGTTTGTCAACCACTGACACAGCCGCCCGTAGCAGTTCCCATACCTCCTATTACGATGGGGCCAGATCAGTAATATAATAGCGGGGAGCCAGGATCTCAGTAGTGATGTAGCTTGGCGTACAAGGATTGCAGTGCAACCCGTGCAGCCTGCAAGTAGTATGGTGCGCGGGTCATCGATGAAAACGATGGCCTGGCCGTGATTGCCATGGACAACGGGTACGACTTCGGGGTAGCTATCGGATGCTTGGCGTTGTTTGTATCATGCAGCCACCTTGTTTGAACTCGTTGTCGGGCGCCCCGTCTGCCAACCATTTCTGTTCCTGGAGAAACCATGCCGAAATCGAGGTTTTCCTATGATTCGTACAGCATACTTCGTTCCATTTCTCATCCTGGCGTTCCTGATTCTCGGAGCGTGCCGGCCGATCCAGGCGCCGCCGGCCACACCAGCTACAGAAGACGCTGCTGCTGCAGTGGCCGCGTTGGATCCGACAACGGCGCCGGCGTCTGAGCCATCCGCCACCCCGCGGCCAACACGCCCGCCGCGCGTGAAGCTCTCCGCCGAGCACAAGACTATGACCAGTAAGGCATTGGAAGGCAACCTCCTGGGTGATCCCGCTGAACGCGGCTTTTTCGTGGTGCTGCCTTCCGACTACAGTACGTCGGTCAAGCGCTATCCAGTGGTATACGCCTTGCACGGCTACGGCGGCGGCGAGTATACGGACCCGATGACATTTCAACGAGCACAGGAGTCGGCGCTCCAGAGCGGCGTGACGAAGGAAATGATCTTCGTCTTTCCAAATGCTGACAATCGGCTAGGCGGTAGCATGTATTTGAGTTCGCCCACGATCGGTGACTACGAGACGTATCTGACCAAGGATTTGGTGGCCTACATCGATGCCAACTATCGTACCATTCCCCATCCCGACAGTCGCGGCATCACCGGCTGTTCTATGGGTGCCGACGGAGCCATACACCTGGCATTCAAATATCCGAATGTTTACAGTGTGGCAGCACCCTATTCGGGTACCTATGACTGGGCCCGGGACCCATGGGTGTTGGGCGGCGCCAAGGGGTTCAGGTCGGAGCCGACCGACCTTGGAGAATTCAACGCCATCTCCAACATTAGAACGAAATCGGGGTTGGCTCATGCGGCAGCCGTCGCCTCGAACCCTCACAAACCGCCCTATTTCCTCGACATGCCCTATGAGATTGAGGATGGCGTTGCCCGAGTTGTGCCCGATTTTGTGGACAAACTAGAAGCCGCTTCGCCCGTCCAGGACGCAAAGGGGTATGTCGAACAGCCGGAGCGCCTGCATGGAATCCTACTCTATCATGGTCTCTATGATGATATCGCACCGATTGAGCGCTTCCGAGAATTCGCGACATTCCTGACGGATCTCGGTATCGATCACGAAGTTTTGGAGGTCGAGGCTGGTCATTGCAGTATGGATAAGGAGCCGATTCTCAAGTTCATGTCGGAGCACCTGGTTTTTGAAGAAGATGGGGAATGAGCGCTTTCAGAAGATCCGTACTCGCTACAATCGTACGTAACGACTGCAGTCGTTACTACCAATCATGTCGTTACTTGTGCCGCAGCGAACGTACTACAGGCGGTAGTGCGGTTCTGGAGTGCTGGGGCTAAAGCACTCCATCTGTTCCAGATAGTAGCGGGCGCTCGGAAACGGTTTTGCCTGCTCGATAGCCTGCATGGTCATCTGCTGAAGCTGCTCCGGCGCTGAACTGACACGCACATTCAAGATGAACTCATGGCCACGCGTCTCTTGTACCTCGCTTTCCAAATCCCAACTGATTTTCGAGCCAGCGTCAGTCAGGCTGGCCTTGAGCCGGGCTGGGTGGTGCGAAGGTACAGGGGATACTGACTGTGGGAGCGATGCCGTTGTCGTCACCATGGTTTTGATGTGGGCGATGGGGCTATCGTGCTGTGTACAGAGTGAGGCCAGGTTCGTGAGCAGATCGGTCGTCCACTGACGGAGCGAATAGGCGTGACTCGAGCGAATCTGCCCCTTGGCATTGAGCCAGCCCAGCGTGGCTTCGGCCTGGGCGTAACGCTCGTAGTCGATGACCAATGCTTCCGGATTGGCGCTTGCTTGGCCCAGCACCACGTCTAGCCATGTGTCCAGGCCTTGGCCGTTGCTTGCCGATACGGACTGGATGCGCGCCTGCGGGAATGTTGCCTGAACTGAGGTTTCCTGGCCTTTCAGCTCTTGCGGCGAGAGCAAGTCGCTTTTGCTGAGTAGAATCAACTCGGCTTCGGCCAGCTGCTGCTGATAGAGATAGCGGACATCCGGCGAAAAGTCGTCAATGGCGCGGCTGGCATCGTGCAAGACGGTCAAGGGGGCCAGTTCATACTGTTCGCCGTAGAACTGCACCAGTGGGCGCAGGACTGTCGACACCAGGTCGGTGCAACTGCCCACAGGCTCGGCCAGAATTAGATCGGGCTTGACAACGTCCTGCAGGTGTTGCAAGCTCGTCAACAGATCGGGGAAACGGCAGCAGAAGCAGCCGCCTGCCACCTCCACCACTGGCACTGAGGCCTCCTGCCCCAGCGCCGTGTCGACTAGATCTTCTCCCTGATCATTGGTCACTAAGCCGACTCGATAGCCACGTTGAGTCAGCTTCTCTGCTGCTCGAAGCAAAAGCGTGGTTTTGCCGGCGCCAAGGAACCCACCAACGATGACGATGCGTGTGGTCATGCAGCCAGCACTTTCAGTGATTGCCCGGTGCCAATTTGGACAGCGCTATCAAAGTCAAGCGTCCCATCTGCGGCGCTGAACGAGATTGATTCACCGTCCAGTGTAACGGTCGCAGCTTGGTTTTCGGCGAGGAATGGCAGGTGAAGTTGCTGAAGCGTTAGCTCGCCATATAGGACGCGCACTTCACAGCCAGTTGGCGTCATCTCAAATTCGCCCCATCCCGAATCAAGCGACCAGAAGCAGCGGAACTGACCGTCTTGCGGTCGGACCGGATGGAAGCCAATCGATTGCTTGACCATGTCAAACTCGAAGCCGGAGAAGGCGTTGAGCAAGGCGTAGGAGGCCATGCTGCGGGCGTAGTTGTTTCCGCACTCAAACTCGTTCCAGGGGTTGCGGCGCTCGCCGTCATAGCGGTGACGGATGGCTTCGACACAGCGCATTCCCTCATCCACGAGGCCCAGCATGATCATGTGGATGGCTGCCGAGTATTCGAAGCCGTTCATGGTCTCTTGCGAGTATGGCGCCGGGATGAGCGGCTTCTGCACGTCCTCGGGCCACGCGCAGATCACCAGCCCGCCCTCATCGTTCAAACAGTAGATGCGGCAGGGATTGTAGACCTGGCCCATCTCGGCAATGAAGTTGTGCTTGTAGATGGCGGCGGAAGCCTGCTTGGTCTGCACCGGATCATAGAGGTCGCCCAGGCCATAGAGCGAAGCGTGCCACTGGGGCAAAATTTGGTCGATGCTGGACCCTTCGCCGATCTGATACTTGATCTCGTTGTGCTCGGAATTCCAGTAGGCGTCCACAGCAGACCCGCCCTTGAGCGTGTCATCCTGTCCGCCGTAGGATTCCAAGAGTGCGCGGTCGCCCAAGTCGATGCGCTGGATGTAATACTCGCCGTTGAACAGATTTTCGTCCGTCCACGCCTTGCCGCGCTCGAAGATGGCCATATATTCGGCGGCATCTTCATCTTCGCCCAAGTGGGCCGCCATCTCAGCAGCTGCTTTGAGCGCGCCCAGGTAGAAGCCAGTCAGCCACGAGTTGGGGCCAAAGAGTTCCATATCGAGTGTGTGGTGCTGGCGGCCGGTCAACACGCCCGATTTGTCGGGATCCCAGCGGTCGACGTTGTCCGGGCTCCAGGCATATTCCAGCGAACTCTTGACGGCCGGCCAAATGCTAGTCAGCCAGGCGTCATCGCCGCAGATCTTCCAATCTCGATAGGCTTTCATCACGCCGCCAAATTGGCCGTCGCAGCAGGGGCGGAAGGGCCATGGATCCGAGCCGATCGGCAATTGAATGCGGAAGGGCATGGCCCCGCTGTCGAGCAGATTGTACTTGTAGTCAGCATCGCGCATGGAGCGCTCTAGTGCAGGAAAGAGGAAGGGCAGCGCCTGCTGATAGTTCCAGACATGGGTGCAACTGCCTTCGCAACAGCCTGCATCTAGATGTAGACCTTCCCAACCATAGTAGGTGCCGTCTTCCAGGCGCAGGCTGGTGGGCGATTTGAGGATCGAGATGTTGGCTGAGACCGCGTCGAGCGCTGCCGGCGGCAGATCCGACCCAAAGAGCGCTTCCTTGAAAAGCTTGGACTTCTCATATAGAGTCGACCAGTTTTCCATGGCATATTGCGCGCTTGCCTTGGAATCGGGCCAGAGAGTAGCGTAGTAATTTAGCCATGTTCCACCGGCCGTTGTGTTGGCCTCGATCACGTCACCTTCGTTGGTCTTCCAATAGTTCTCACAGGTGGGGAAGCTCCAGCTGATCACAAAGCGGATCTGTCGCGTCTCGCCTGGGGCAACCGGGATATGGGCGGCCAGCAGCCCCGTATCCTGCTCGGTAAAGCGTGCGCCGTCGCCCTCGGGACCAGTTGCCCCGTAGACACGATTCTTGAGCGGGCCGGGGGTGTTGAGATCGTTCCAGTAGACCTCCAGGTTATCGAACCAGGTGCCGCGGTACCAATACTGCTGACAACTCACCGTTGTATCCTCTTGGAGACCGGCGTCAGTGGCGATGGTCAGGTCACCATGTCCGATCTCGCCCGGCGTTACGCCATCCGACGTCAACTGCAGACTGGCGCCCCAGTCTGTGACTTCTGCATTGTTCTGGTTATTGGGGGGCAGCGGGTTTGTCAGGGCTCCGACCAGTGTGTACGTCAGAGGCTGGTCGGTGGTGTTGGTGATGCTGAACTCGAAGAATGCCGCCGGGATGCTGGAGTCATCCTCGTTTGTGGGGATGAATGGATTGAAGGCCAGCATCTTCACATCGCCGGGAAAGGTCTCATCACGAAAAGAGAGATCGGCCAGCGGGAATTCGCCTTGGAAATCGACGCTTTCAAAGTGGGGCAGGCCGGTCATGTGCTCGCGGCGTGGTCCCCATCCCGCTGTGTTGAAGCGCGGCGCCCGCATTTCGCCTTGATAGGGCGCGGGCAGGTTGCCGTGCAGAATCCGCACATCCTTGACCTCGCGCCCGGTTTCCGTTTCAGCTTCGGCGCGAATGGCGAAGTGGGAAAAGCCGTTGACGCTGCCCTTGTTGGGTCGATTAAAAATCTCCCAATCGATCAGGCGGCCGTTGCCGGCCAGACCGATGCAGCCGGAACCAATACCGCCCAACGGGAAGCTGATCTGGCTGGTCTTTTCGTTGCGATAGATGAAGTTTTCCATGGCGTGTTTTATCCTTTGATTCCACTTTGGGTGAATGCTTCGATGATCCAGCGCTGGGCGAAGAAGAAGACCAGTAGGACCGGCATGATCGCCATCGTGACGGCGGCCATGCGAATCGATGGGTTTCCTGTACTGCCTGTCGGGCCCATTGCTCCGCTCAGAAATGCGATGCCCTGGGAAAGCGTCATTTTGTCCCACGAACTTAGGAAAATCATGGGCAGAAAGAAACTGTTCCAGGTGGCATTGAAGGTGAGAATAGCGAGTGTAGCCAGTGGCGCACGTGCCAACGGCAGTGCGATTTGAAAGAACGTGCGAACATGGCCCGCTCCATCAACCGTGGCGGCATCGAATAGCTCCTGCGGCAGTGTCTTGAAGAATTGTCGCATGAGAAAGACACCAAAGGCGCTGATCAAGCTTGGCAAGATGATGGCAAGGTGGGTGTCGATTAGGTTGAACGTGCGCATGGTAAAAAAGATCGGAATCACGGTCACTTGTGCCGGCACCATCAAGGAGGCCAACAGCAGAATGAACAGTGGTTCTCGCAACGGGAAGCGCAAACGTGCGAAGGCGAATCCAGCCAGTGAACATGTTAGCAATTGGCCGATCGTTACTGCCAGCGTGATCTTGATGTTGTTGATAAAGAGCTGGCCGAACGGCACAGTTGACTTGAAGGGATACGCATAGTTCTCGATACGGAAATCCGTGGGCAGCCATTGTGGCGGCAGACTATACCCTTCTGAGATCGGCCGAAGCGATGTCGAAAACATCCACATCAACGGCATGATGAAGAGAATGGCTGCGATCGTCACCAACATGAACGAGAAGATACTGCCCAAACGAATCCGGGGCCACTTGGACCGTGTGAGATTCTGTTGTGGCGGCTGTTGAGTCAGTTTTGCTGTCATAACGATCCTACCTTAATTCGGCGTGGATTCACTGGAAAGATTCAATCTTGTCACAGTTGAGCCGGCTGCAAATGCTCGAGATAAGCCGTGGATGAAGAACGACTCTCTGTTTTCCTCTGTGAACTCCGTGCAATCTCCGTGTCTCCGTGGTGAAAAGAGACCTCTTTACAGTAGACTCATCAGTCGTAATGAACCCAACGCTGACCGACGATAAATTGCGCAAGCGTCAGAACCAGGATGATGGCAAAAAGGGTCATTGAGACAGCCGAGGCATACCCCATGTTGAAGGTCTGAAATGCGATCTCATAGATGTATATGACAATGCTACGCGTTGCATCACCTGGGCCGCCACCGGTCAGGACGATGATTGAGTCGAAGACCTGGAAAGCGCCAATCGTGAAGATGACAAGGATGAAGAAGATCGTTGGACTGAGCAGTGGCAATGTGATGCGGAAGAAGACTTTTCGCTCATTGGCTCCATCGATGCGGGCCGCTTCGTAAAATGTCATGGGGATATTCTGAAGCCCGGCCAAAAAGACAAGCATGGCGAATCCAGCATTCTTCCACACATCCATGATGATGACTGCGGGCATGGCCCAAGTGATGCTGCCTAGCCATGGGATCGGCCCGATGTTCAGGAAACTCAGATAGTAGTTGATCACGCCTGTATCTTGTTGATAGAGAAACTGCCAGATCACAGCGACAAAGGCGTGCGCGACCAGGATGGGGAAGAAGAATATTGAGCGGTAAAAATTGCGAACTAACACGGGCATGCGCTGATTGAGCAATACAGCCAAAATGAGGCCCAGGGTCGTATTGAAAAAGACGGCGAAGAGCGTAAAAACGACGGTGTTGCCATAGACTGTACGCAGGCGGTCGTCGGTTAGAAGATCGATATAGTTGCTGCCGCCAATATACTCAGATTGACCGAGGATACTGTAGTCCATGAAGCTGATTCGGCTGGCTTCGATGATTGGCCAGAGGATGAAGAGTACAAAACCGATGTAGGTCGGCAATATGAAGAGATAGCCTGCAATTGCCTCGCGTCGCTTTGGTGTCAACTTAACCGATTTTGGACGGTCTTGGGAGAGCTTGGCTGCCACATTAATCTTCCTTTGGTGAATGAAATGCCGGGGAAGGCGGAAGCACAACCGGTGCATATATGCCACCCTGGACCGGCGCAGACTAGAAGGCCGTTGCCAGGAATATCACCCAGACAGCGGCCAGCGTGATGTTTGCGCTGACCGCTGTCTGGGTTGAGAAGTGGAGCTCACCATGTTCGGTGAGCCCCGCTGCTATTTCGCCATTCGTTCACTGAGCGTCGCCATTGCTTCCGACAACTCCTCGTGAGCCTGGGCAAGCCCTGCTTCCGGTGTAACGGAATCGCCCATGATCAGGTCCATGTTGCGCATGAAGATGCCCTCGACTTCGGCGAAGTTCGCCGGCGCTGGAATCGGCTTGATGTCCTCCAGGCTATCGAAGAACAGGTGCGCACTGGGCGGCATTTTGTTGAACTCTGGATTGTCGTCCGTCACCGTTCGTGTAGCCGGCAACGACGTATACAGATTTGTGAAGTCAAGCTGTGTCTGATCACTCATGAACTCTTTGATCACGGCAATCGACGCGTCAACATTGGGGCTGTCCTTGCGTACTGCGAATCCGCCCGAACCGAAAACAGTTGTCCCCGCCTCTTGCTGGGGCCAAGGAGTGATATCTACCGTCTCGAACCCGCTGTCGATATAGCCCAAAACCGGCCATCGACCTGCGCCCGTCATCGCCGCCTGGCCGGACTGGAAGAGTGCATAAGGATCGGTTCCAGCGACCGCCGGCGAAACGCCATGCTCGTGGACAAGAGAGTGCACGAATTCGACGGCTTCAAGCACCTTGGGATCGTCGAGATTGGAGTCGGTCCAATCGTCTGTCAATGTCGATGTCCCATTGGTATGGAACCAGGGCGCCAGACCAAAGTTGAAGTACGGAATGGCGAAGCCCCAGACCTTGTCCGTCCCTTCGCCGGAGGTCAATTGGATTGCTGCCGCCAGGAAGTCATCCCATGTCCAGTCGGGCGCCGGCGGTTCCACACCAGCTGCCTCAAATAGTTCAGGATTGTAATGGATAATCATGTTATTCCACTCACGTGTGAGGAAGTAGGTCGAGCCATCCGGCCCCTTCAGCGCATCGTGCAGCACCGGTTCCGTCTGGTCTACAATGCGTTGCAGCTCCGGATCGGCGTCGATGATGTCATCAATGGGCATGATGATGTCCTGGAAGATCAGCTCCTGGGCGCCTTCAATGGCGACGTAGATCACGTCAACCGGTTGGCCCCCGGCCACCCTCAACTTGATGCTGTTGATATACTCGCCCCAGGAGGGTACTGAATTGTAGAGATCTTCTACCGCGATATCCGGATACTGCTCGTTGAGCCGTTCAATGGCGTCGGCATAAACGCCCATCGTCTGTTCGCCGCCTTGGTTGAAGACGGTCACGCTGCCGGACAGATCGCCAGAGGGGATGGCCCCTGCCGCGGCATCCCCGGCTGCCGGCGGCGATGTTGCCGGGGCGCATGCAGCTAGGGCTACACTAGCAGCGGTGATGCCTGCTACCTGCATGAAGTGTCGGCGACTCATTGCACTCTTGGGTAAGGACTGTTTGGACATTGGTCTCTCTCCTCTAATGATATGGTTTCTGAACGACTGAAGACACCAGATTGAAACGAAGACAGGAAATGATAACTATATGCAAAAAATACTTCGCTAGTCGATTTGTCGAGTTGATGCCCGCTCAACAAGTCTTGTGGGCACACAGATACGCACAGGCCGATCCGATGGGCTTTCGATTTTCGACACCAGATGCTGCATGGCAAGCTTGCCGATATACTGCTTTGGCAGATGGATCGTCGTCAACGGTGGAGACGTATGTTCAGACCGCATCTCATTATCGAAACCGATGAGCGAGATATCCTCCGGCACCCGTAAGCTGGCCTCATCGATGGCTGTCAACGCGCCGAAAGCCGTTTTGTCACTGGTTGCGAAAACTGCCGTGGGCCGTTCAGAAAGCGCCAGTATGGATTGCATTTCGAGATAGCCCTTGAGCGGCTGTCCAGCGGATTGTTCAGCCGGCTGATACTGGTCAGGAATGTCGATCTCAAGATCATTGGCGGCGCGCCTTGCACCCCATAATCTGTCAGTCAGTGTCTTATATTTGGCGGGCCCTCGCAGAATTGCAATGCGTCGGTGTCCCAGATCGACCAGATGCTTAACTGCCATGTAGCCGCCCCATTCGTTGTCGGGGACGATCGAGTCGATGGCAACGCCTGGAATATGATTGTCAAGCAGGACAAGTGGCAGATCAAGCTGGGCAATTTGCAGAGCAACCGCATCGTTGAGCAGAGAACCGCCCAGAATAATCGCACCATCGACCTGCCCTTGGGAAATAACGCTTGGAATCGCGTCATCTTCGATGACCGAGAGTACAACGCTGTAGCCGTGCGCTTTTGCCTCAATTTCGATAGCGTGAATAATGGCGCCATAAATCGTTTCGGGGAATGCCGACAGAGACAATTTCTCCAGCAAGAGGCTAAAAAAGAGGCTATTCTGTTTTCGACTGTTGCGAGGACGGGGCACATAGCCCAGTTTTTCAATGGCGGCTGCAACCCTTTGCGCCGTCTCTTCTGCCACGCCGTCGCGCTTCTGCGTGTAGAGCGAAACAGTCGACACTGACACGCCTGCTTCAGCGGCTACATCTCTGATTGTAGATCGTTTTGAGTTCATGTTGGCACTGTCTGTCATTAGGGGAATCTTAATTGTCATGCGAACAAGAAAAAGAATTAGTGAAATGCCCATCGAACTTGGCACCAAGTAGCGGGCGGTTTTGCTCAATTGTTCGTAACAACATGTTCATCATCACGCTTCTGGGGCATATAGATTCCGGGTGACCCAATCAAATTCGAGGAGACTTCTAGGCAACAGGTGCATGGTATCACAGTTGTTGTACTGGTTCAAGGCCCGTTTCACGATTTAGTGAAATTTGTTCGATTTTGTTTTGGTCGAAATTGTTTATTGTTGGGGAATTGTTCGATCAATATGGCGGCGAATTGTTAACTCGGTCAGGTATTTATTCGACGCCACTCGCGTCAAGAAGACTACCGCCTTTCCGTGATCATGAAACCTTCACGTCCGCTGCTGCAAATGGCTTCGACCCACGATGTTTTCAGTCACATTGTGCTATGAGCTGACGGCTGGCACGAGGCGCGTCACATCGGCGGAGGCACGGAGATTGTGGCTGCCGGTGCTGAAGAAGACGTTCTTGAGCGGCGTGACGTCGGAGAAGCCGTGACCCCAACTGGGGACGATGTGTTGGTCGGTCTACACGAGGTTATTGGTTGGGTCAAAAACGACCCAACTCAAGTTTGGCACGAAAATGGAGGACCACGCTTGGGAGGCTTTGCTGCCCTAGCGCTTCATCTGCCCCTGCGGTGGCAACGTTTGTTTAACCACTTCAGATAGAGGCGTAGTGATGTTGGTGGGGCCGGGTACTAGTACCAGGTGCTAAGCCAAGGACAGCGTATCGTTGGGCGCGACCCTTTCGGTCGCCCGTTGTGTGGATCGGACGGTGACAAGCCCCATGCGCATTAGGTTAAGGATTATCTCTGGCGCCGTTATCGTTTCTATTGAAATCGTGTCCAAATTTCAGAGGACAATGCCTCCGAGGCAGGGATAAAATCCCGCCTCTAACACCGACCCGTCGCCTCAGCGACTCAACAGTTAGCGCCTGAGGGCGCTTTTCGCTGTTAGGAGCCGGATTCCATCCGTGGCGGACAGGTATAGCACGATTGTCCTGCCAATTAGAATCAGCTGTCCACTCAACATAACCTTAGCCTGATGCCCATGGAGACAAGCCCCGCTCCTACGGGATCATGGCTCATGAATGCCTATCCCGAGGATTGGCATGGCTCCATTCGCCACTCTGCTTGTCGGCAAATGCCCATTCGCCTCGCCTGCTGAGCTGGGATGCTTATCCATCGCCACGGATAAGCATCCCAGGTTCTAGCCGCCTGGTTCGTTTGAGCCGCAGGCTGATAAACGCCTACGCACTGACAACCGGCACGTAGATATCGAATCGCGATGCAGGCTCATCCGGGCTGAACTCTTCGCCATACAGTTCGAATTCGGGACCAGGTCCTCGCTCGTACTTGGATGATGGTAGCCAGGTACTATAGATGTAGCCCATTGTCGCCTGGATCTCAGGCAGTGTCGTGTTGAAGATGGCATAGGTCTGGGCCGGAATCTCCCGCGTTACCATGCCTTCTGGCATCTCCTCGCCAGGTTTTACCTCGCACGCTGAGACGTAGTCAAAAATCTCTGCTTCCTCATCGAAGTTGTCGCATACGCCATAGCAACTCTGGGGATCAATGCGGTGGGGCAGAATACCCATCTTGGGTCCAAACTTGTCCCAGAGCGCGGGAATCTCTTTGTTGCTATTGTTGCCACGATAGAGCATGCCGGCAACGGTGAAAGCGGGGCGGCTGACGACCTTCACGTCTACATTTTCAGCGATCATTCTATTCCTCCTGATTCGGTCTATTCGGGCTGGCCGTGAACGTTCACGATTGTATTGTAGCAGTTGAACGTGACATTTCGTGTCATATTTGTCGGCGCACTCATTCGATTGAAATCGTTTTGAACCTTGCGATACTGGTTGAGGCAAACTCCCCCCGGATTGCTGGACTGCTGCAACATCCGTATACTTGTTGCAAAATGAAGTCGTTCCAATGCCTGGAATCAGCCAAAATCGTCGATTTCGAGGGCGGGTGATGAATCAAGAAATGGCAGCCAAAGAAGGGAGACATCTCACGATAATGCAATCAAGCAATCGTTTGTTCAATGATCCTGCCGGTGAAGCAGTCGATCATGTGTACGACGTCTGCATCGTTGGCGCAGGCCCCATTGGTCTGGAACTGGCCGTCTGCCTGAAGCAGGCGGGCCTTGACGTCATCCACTTTGACGCCAAGCAGATCGGCTACACAATGAGCTGGTGGCCACGCAATACGCCTTTCTTCAGCACGACGGAACGGCTGGCGATTGCCGGTGTTCCAATTCAGAACAATCACCAGCAGCGAATCACTGGCGAGGATTATCTGGCCTATCTACGTTCCATCGTCGAGCAGTTTGACCTGCGAATCAATACCTACGAGCCGGTCATCGCGGTTGAAAGAGACGGTGAATTGTTTGGCATTGAGACGCAAAAATCCGGGGCCTCGCGCCACTACCGGGCGAGCCGTTTGGTGCTGGCCGTCGGCGACATGACCTATCCCAATCAACTGGGTATCCCAGGGGAGACCTTGCCCCATGTCTCCCACTATTTCCGTGATCCCCATGAATACTTTCGCAAGCGCCTGTTGATCGTCGGCGGCAAGAACTCGGCGGCAGAGGCTGCGTTGCGCTGCTGGCGCGCGGGGGCTGACGTGACACTGAGCTATCGTCGAGCGCGCTTTGATGAACGCAAAATTAAGCATTGGCTGTTGCCCGACTTGGAGGCGCAGATCGACGCCGGCACCATCGGCTTTCTGCCTGAGACGACGCCGGTGGCGATCACGCCGACGCATGTGTCGCTGCTGCCGACTGTCGATGGTGATGTTGTTGTCGATGGAGAGCGGTTGGAGTGGGAGACCGACTTTGTGTTGCTCAATACGGGCTTTCACGGCGATCAGCGTCTTCTTGAAATGGCCGGTGTGGACCTGATTGGGGAGAATCGAGTGCCGGTCTCTGATGCCGGGACAATGGAGTCCAACGTCCCCGATCTCTACCTGGCCGGCACCGTCGCGGCCGGCTTCCAACAGCGCTATACCCTCTTCATCGAAAACTGCCACGAGCATGCCGGCAAAATCACGGCTGCGATCACCGGGGAATGGCCGGCCGCGCTGGGCGCAGTTGCCCCGAGAAAATATGAACTTGCGTTTGAGCAGTATGAGGCGAACTGAGTGTTTAGGGGTGAGGGGGTGACAGGGGCGCAGTCTATACCACTTTGTCACCCTGTCACCTTCCCACCTACTCCTCCAAAGCGAACGACTCCGGATAGAGCACAACCTTCACATATCGATTAGGGTTGAAAAGCTCCTGAGCGGCAGACTGGACATCGTCGGCAGTGAGCGCCTCGATCAACTGCGCCTGTTGTCGCGCATCTTCTACCTCTAAGCTTGGATAGATCTCTGCGTTCTTGAGCACCTGGAGCCAATGGCCGTTCTGCTTGAGCGCTTCTTCGTCTTCACTCAAGGCGATGGATCGGGCCTTGGTCATGTTCTCTTCGGAAGGACCGTTGGCCTGAAGATCATCGATTACGGCAAAGGTGGCATCGATTAGTTCGGGAACGCGCGCCGGCTCGGCGCCAAACACGATGTAGCCGGCATAGGTCGAATCGGGCAGTTCATTGATGTAGATGTAGGCCCCTGACGAATAGACTCCGCCGAGTTCCTCCCGCAGCTCTTCACGGATCAGGATGTCAAGCACCGTCTCCACCGCAGAGAGTGTCACGTCGTTTTCAGGGCCCGGTTCATAGGGTCCGGTGAAGATCAAGCGAACGATGCTTCGATCTCCTTCGCCTTTGAAGACTGCCTCATCAACGATGCCCTCAGGCAGATCGGGGGCCACATCCTGCCAGCTTTCCTCGCGCTCACTGGTTGGTAGATTGCCGAGATAGGTCTGCGCCAGCGGCTTGATCATCTCCGGATCAACGTTGCCCACGAAGATGAAGACGGCGTCGTCCATATCAGAAAAACGTTCTTGATAGATCTCAAGGCCGCGTGCAAGATCGAGCGACTCTATCTCTTCAAGCGAGAACTGTCCACGGCGGATTGTGTCTCCGTAGAGAGCCAAGCTGGTCGCATCCTGCAGGGCCGCGTTGGGATCCTGGGCCCGGTTTTCCAGTGCGCTGCGCATCTGTTTCTGGAAGACATCAAAGGCATCTTGCTCTGCGCGTGGTTCCGTCACATAGAGGTAGAGCAACTGGAAAAGCGTCTCGATGTCGTCGACCGAACTGGCCCCTTCGATCCCCTCGGCTAATTCACGCACGTAAGGACTGATTGACACACTCTTGCCGGTCAGCAGTTTTTCCAGCTCGGACTGCCCAAAGTCGCCGACGCCGCTTTCGGTGATCACACTGACGATGGTGCTTGCTTCCGGAAAGTCTTCATCGGACACGAGCGACGACCCGCCAAGGCTGAAGCCGGAGAAAAGGATCTCGTCATCCATGAAGTCAGTCGGCATGATCAGAACGCGTACACCGTTTTCCAGTTCAATTTCGGTGATGCCCAGATCGGGCGACTCGGTTTCCGAAACGATTGCCACCGGTTCTGGAACCTCCTCCATAAGGCTGGTTCCAATCAGTTCCTCTTGCAGCGGCTCAATCGTCTTCTTTGCCACGGCATCGACAACGGCTGCCAACTCGTCTTCCGTCGGCAGGACAACATCCTCTTTCTCCGGCGCAGTCACGACAATCACTCGATTGTCGGTCGCTGCCAGACCAGCCGCCACTCCGTTGACCTCATCAAGGGTAATGGTCGGCACGACGTCTTTGACAAACTCATACTCGTACTCGATGCCTGGCGCCGTCACTGCGTTGAGGAAGTGGGCCAGGTACTCGTCTGCGTGGCTGCTGCTCTCCACATTGTTGCGTTCGTCATAGATGCTCTCGTAGAAGCTGAGCGTTTCCTCTTTGGCTCGGGCAAGCTCTGCTTCGGTGACGCCGAACTGTTCCAGGCGTGCAGCCTCGGTGAGCGCTGCTTCAAGTCCCGATGCGACACTTCCATCCTCGACTCCAGCGACGAATACGTCGACATCAATCGGCTGTACGTACTCGAAGTTTCCAGCCCAGGTCCAGAGAAAAGGAGCATCCGGCTGCCGTTCAATATCCAGAAGGCGCTCATTCAGTACCGAGTAGAAGAATGACTCTGTCAGGGCCTGGCGATAGTCGTCACCGGTCCTTGTCGGGCGTGCGGGCTGTTTGTGCCAGATCTGCACCTCAGTCTCGGTCAATTCCGGGTCAGTGACGACCAGGAATTGGGTGTCGTCGTGGGTTGGGATATCGTACGATTGAAGCTCGGCAGGCTCGGCAGGATTCTCCAGCGTCGAAAAGTGTTGGGCGATCAGTTGTTCAACTTCATCGACCTCGAAGTCGCCAACTGCGATCACGGACATCATATCGGGCCGGTACCAGGTCTCATAGAAACGCTGGAAGGCCTCGGGCGGTGCATTGCGCACAATTTCCATATCGCCGATGGGCAGCCGGTCGGTGTAGCGTGAGTCGCCAAGGATGGCCGGTAGAACCTGATCCTGCACCCTGCCGTCAGCCGTCTCATCGCTGAGGCGCCACTCTTCAACGATGATCCCTCGCTCCTGCTCAATGGCATCGGGGTCAAGGGTGGCATTCCCGGCCCAGTCTTCGAGCACCTGGAAACCGAGATTCATGATCTCTGCGTCGTCAGTCGGCACCTGGATCGTGTAGACGGTCTCGTTGAAGGACGTATAGGCGTTGACATCAGGACCGAACTCCATGCCGATGCTTTCCAGGAAATCGACTACGCCCATGTCCGGAAAATTCTCTGTGCCATTGAAGAGCATGTGCTCAAGAAAGTGAGCTAAGCCTTGCTGATCGTCTTCTTCTTGAAGCGATCCGGCGTTGACTGCGAGCCAGAGTTCGGCGCGGTTTTCCGGCTCGGTGTTCTGGCGAATGTAGTACGTTAGCCCATTGTCGAGGACGCCGGTGCGCACAGCCGGATCCAGTGGCATTGCCTCGTCCAGGCCCGCCAGCTCGATGGCTACATCAGCGCTGTCGGTTGATGCCTGGTCGCCATTTTCCCCTGAATCTGTCGGGGCCAGTGGCTGAATCCCAGTGCATGCGCTAAGCAAGAGCACGGCAATGGTTACAATCAGTAATTTTATCTTCATCGGTTTTCCTCTCGTTTCGCCTTCAATCTATCCGCGTAGGGCCCATATGGTTCCCCATCCGCTTCCAGGAGTCGACAACATCTGGTGTTTTTGGAGTCCGGGTCCTACGCGCTTCAATGTACCTTGAACGATAATAGAAATGGGTGGCGCCGGTCAGTGCGGTTGCTTCCAGTGCTACACCGTATCCGGCGGCCCAATGCAACATCGCCATTTCGGAGATATTTTAGTCGAGGAAGATGAGAATGGGGTGATTGCCTGATTAGGGCGAGGTCATCTGAATGGCACTTTGGGGTACGTGGGCGTTCAATTAACTTGCCCGGCGCCAACAGCGCCGAAATGGCCAATTGGGTGTGTCCAAAATGAGTTGAATCCGTAGGGACATGGCATTCACTACCGAATCGTTCTCTAATCGGGCGGTTTCATTTCGAGAACCATCATCCGCATTCTGAGAGTGATACTAGGAATGCCATGTCCGTGTCTGACCTACCGCAATGTCAGACACGGACAAGGCATTCCTAGCCACCGTTTGGTTGGCGGCTGTGGGTTTGAAGGTCGAAACGGTCTTCGTCAACAACGGGTCCGTGCGGAATACCATGTCCCTACATAGAAGTACACCATCAGTTCATTTTGGACACACCCAAGCCAATTGAACGTCAGATCAACCCCAGCTCGGCAAGCGCCTCTTCGTCGGGCGCACCCATGATGTTGTATCCACCGTCTACATAGAGGATCTGTCCTGTGGTGCCGGAAGCCCAATCGCTCAACAAGAAACGGGCGCTGTCGCCAACCGTTTCTTTTGTGACATTCCCCAGTGGCGCGACTGCGCCAACATAGTTGAGGCTCTTGCGGAAACCTGCTACGCCTGACGCGGCCAGCGTCTTGATCGGCCCCGCGCTGATGGCGTTGACACGGATGTTGTCTTTGCCGAGGTCCCAGGCCAGGTAGCGCACGGTGGCTTCCAACGCCGCCTTGGCCACACCCATGAGATTATAATTAGGCGTCACCTTTTCCGCTCCGAAGTAGGTCATTGCGAGAATGCTGCCGCCGTCCGGCATGATGGTGCGTGCCTGGTTGGCCAGGGCGATCAGGCTGTAGCAGCTGATGTCGAGCGCCACGCTGAATCCTTGGCGGCTGGTATCGACAAAGCGGCCGCTCAATTCTTCGCGCGGTGCAAATGCGACGGAGTGTACGAGCATGTCGATATTGCCAAAGTGTGCGCCGGCCTTGGCGAAGACGTTCTCGATGGCCGTGTCATCAGTGACGTCGCACTCTTCAACAAACTGGCTGCCGATGCTTGCCGCCAGTGGATCCACTCGTTTCTTCAGCACCTTGCCTGCATACGAGAATCCCAACTCTGCGCCCTCTTCATGAAGCGCTTTGGAGATTCCCCATGCGATCGAGTTCTTATTGGCGAGACCGAATATCAAACCCTTTTTGCCTTCGAAAAGACCCATCGAATCCTCCTTATTTTCGTCATTATTTTCGTCACTATCACGATGGCATTGAGACAACACTGCCAGGGCGAAATCAATCTGTGTCGATCAGAGGGACCGGTTGCGGCGAGCACCGTTTGCTGCGCACTGAAGAGCCGGCTTTCCCTCTTCAAATCCGCACCAAGTTGCGGGACGAGCTCTTGAAAGCGTGTGGCAATCGTATGGGAATGTTAGGCGAATGGTCAGCAAAACTACTTTACAACGCCACAGAACCGTGATAGTCTGATCGAAGGACTGCTGGTAATTACGTTGTGGCTAACTACCACTTTCGGGGGAAACGTAATTATCAGCAGTTCCTTTTTTTATCTCTTCTGTTTGTCCTCTCCATCGGTCGACCGATGCGCTGCGGCCCTATTTTGATATAACTCGCAGGAACCTACGCTTGCCGGCCTGGATCACCTGTTCGGCGCCTGTTGCTGGAGTGAGCACAAGCGCGATCTCCTTGATCGGTTCCCCGTCGACGCGTACGCCTCCCTGTTGAACGAGCCGGCGCGCCTCTCCTTTGCTCTTGACCATGCCGGCTTGCTGCATGATGTCAAGCAAGGACATCGGTTCAGCCAATTCAAACGTGTCAGCATCACTCGGCGCTTCGCCGGTGTGCATACGCTTGGCATCCTCGATAGCCCTGTTGGCTGCATCATCTCCATGAAAAATACTGACAATCTCCCAGGCAAGTTTCTGCTTGAAGGCGCGCATCGACATCGCCCCCGATTCGACATCGGTGAACATCTGGTCGATCTCTTCCTGGTCCCAGCGCGTGACCAGCTCGGCGTAGTTGCGCATGGCCGTGTCCGGCACATTGAGCACCTTGGTGAAGATCACGCCGGGCGCTTCGTCAATGCCGATGTAGTTACCGGTTGACTTGCTCATCCGAATAACGCCGTCGGTTCCGACAAGGATCGGAAAGGTCAGGATCGTCTGCGCTTTCTGGCCATGGGCTTCCATGAGTTTGCGACCGGCCATGAGGTTGAACAGCTGATCCGTGCCGCCGATCTGTAGGTCGGTCTCCATGGCCACGGCGTCGTAGCCCTGCATGAGGGCGTAGAAAAACTCGTGCAGCCAGATGGCGTCGCCGTTGGCGTACCGTTTGCTGAAATTGTCCCGGGTCAGGAACTGCTGCACGGTAAAACTGCTGGCGAGGCGAATGACGTCTTCAAACGTCAAGGGGCTCAGCCACTCATGATTGTATTTGATCACAGTCTTGTCTGCATCGAGTACTCGGAAAGCCTGTTCAGCGTAGGACTTTCCCTTTTCCAGCGCTTCCTCAACGGTCTGCTGTTTGCGAACACTCTCCTTGTCGCTGGGATCGCCGATTACCCCGGTGAAACTGCCGATCAGGAATATGACCTCATGGCCGAGGTCTTGAAACTGGCGCAGCTTGCGCATCGGAATGGTGTGTCCGAGGTGAAGGTCCGGCGACGACGGATCAAATCCGCAGTAGACTCGCAACGGCCTACCGCTATTCATGCTCTCTTCGAGCCGCAATTGCAACTCGTGCTCCATATTTGTCCGTGTCAGGTCATCGCCAAAATCAACGCCGCGCATGAGAATGCGCATCTGGTCAGCGACAGGCGGAAAATCGGTCATAGGTAGACTCCGTGTTTTTTCTCATTCTGGCACACAAAAACGCGTGGACAACTGCGCCACGCGTTCTGGAAAGGTCAAGATACAGAGGGTTGACCGGGGGAAGGGTCCCACCGGTAAGGCGCATAGCAATTAGACGGGGTGCCCTGCACCCCGAAAATACAAGTAAGTTGCCTTTGTCCAACCCAGTGTGATTGTCTGTAAACCGCTCATGAGCGCATAATAACCGAAGTGGACATGCCGGTCAAACCGATGCTGATGATTTCTTGAGTTCGCCGTGCCGAGGACTTGAGCCGTGGCATCTGTTTTTCTGGAACGGCGTCGGGCACTGGGCGTTTTGCCGCTGAGGCGGCTTATCACCGCTAGCAGCGGAGTTTTTCCCTGCCCCAGCGATGCCAACCTTCTGGGATTGCTACGCGTTTTCCCTGCCGTGTAATCCATTGTTGCTTGCCCTTGGTCCAAAGGTATAATAGCGGCTATCCTACCTATTTGGCGCCAATCAGCGGCAAGATACCTTACTGATGTCTCGATTCCAGCGACCGGCCGGAAGTAATCCCGGAAATAGAGATACCGCAAATAAAGACAGTGGACCTGAATTCGAGAGTGGGTCCGATGAGATCCAGGTCCCACCCCATGATGACCGCGTCGATTATCTCGACTATGTCCCCGACGCAGCGATTGATTCAGGTGTCAATCAAGATTCCTGGATCGATTCATCCACTGATGAACATTCGTCCATCGGGAGTCCGTCCTCTCTCGGCTCAGAATCTTCAGAGATCGACGGCGGACTTGCGTATCCCTATCGCCATGGTGAAGTCGAAAGGCGCGTCGCAGGTGCACGGCGGGCGCTGGCTGACGCGCTGGCGGCCTACTGGGCAGACGGCAAGTCGCCGGATCTTTCGGTGCTGCGCGATGGGCTGTTGATGCTCAATGCCGGGCATGAGTTGGATGACAGTTATCGCGCGCTTCTTCTGCGCGCCGCCCTCTTTCATGGTCGTGGGATCATCACTGCGCTCTCGCATCAGGCGGACCCTGAGCGGACGGCGGTGATCGTGCATGATGCACTTGTTGACGTGGCGGCGCCCTTCTCACCTGAGCAGTTGGCTCGCATAGCCCAGGAGGATCTCACATTCGACCGTTGGCAACCGTATCTGGCCAGCGAATTAGAGTCGACAGCCCGCCAATTTGATACCGAACGACGGCATCTGGCAGAGGAGGCTTTAGCTGTGCTAAATGGAGAACCGCGCAGCCTGATTGTCGACGAGAATGCGCTGGCGTTGGCGGAACTTGAGCAGGAGGGAGCGGGGAGCCCTTTCAGCGCGCCGCTGCTGATCCTCGGATTGCTGGCGCTGGTAGTTGCGCTGGCGGCACTCGTTCTGCTCCAGGTCGAGCACCGAAGAACCAGCGGCATGATCGCTGTTCCCGGTGGCGAATTCACGCTCTCCGACGGCAATGGCGCGGTCCACATCGCAACGCTGACGCCCTATCTGATTGACTCGATGGAGACGACAAATGGACAGTACCGTCGATGTGTTCAGCGCGGCCGATGTCTTAGTCCGGATGCCGATAGCAGTGCAACCCATACCGACTACTTCACGAATCCCGTCTTTGATGACTATCCGGTCGTGCATGTTGACCAGGCGGCCGCAGCCGCATACTGTGCCTGGACTCGACGGCGCTTGCCGACGGATGACGAGTGGCATGTTGCCGCCGGTTTTGCGCCCGCAACGCAGCGGATCTTCGCCTATCCCTGGGGCGACAGGTACGCGTCCGGTCTTGCGAATGACATCAATTCTGGCGCAGGCGATCTGCAGGCAATCGGTCAATATCGACCGGCCGGCGACAGTCTGATGGGCCTGTCGGATATGGCCGGCAATGCAGCCGAGTGGACCGCTACGACGACGCTTCAAGATCCGTCCGTTTTTTTGGTCAAGGGCGGTTCCTTCCGCGATGGGCCTGAGCAACTACTGACGGCAAACGCGGTCTCGCGTCCCGGTGATGAAAGCGCCGGGTGGATCGGATTTCGTTGTGCGGCAACATCGCTCGACAGCATAGTAATGCGATGGTTCGACCGTTAGGCTTTTCCAAGAAAATGAAAAGGGTGTGTTGTCGAAAAGCGTCTGCTGCACAAACAGACCGAGTTCAGACCCGTAGGGACATGGCATTCCCCGCCAGGTCAAACTCTGATTAGGCGATTCCAAATCGAGAAGCATCATCCGCATTTTGAAAATGATTCTAGGGATGCCATGTCCGTGTCAGACCTAATGCAGTATCAGGCACGGACAAGGCATTCCTAGCCACCGTGTGATTGGCGCCTTGGTCCTGAGGGTCGAACCGGTCTCAATCAACAACGGGTCTGTGCAGAATGCCATGTCCCTACATAGAAGTACGCCATTAACTCATTTTGTATACGTTGCAACGTATATTTATCTCTCTGGAATGGCCCGAGTCTATTTCGTTCTTGCGCTACCTCCAATTTGTGCTAGAATTTGGGCCGCTTCCATTACCAAGGATCAGACTCCTCGAAGCCGTGATACGGAGAACCCACGGGTAATGTTGGCGCGCGCCGGTCAGTGTATGCTGAATTTCAAGATTGGCCGGCAGGAATCACAAATGAGCATGCGGCGATCCTCTGGCGACGTAGCCGATCGGCGCACATCATAGAACTGGGAACCAGGTAGCCATGGCAGAACAGACGGATCAGACAGTGGATCTTACAGAGGAATTTGAATTTGCGTGTAAAGTAGCGCGCGAGGCAGCCATAATTGTGACAACGTTCTACGTTGGTTCGTCCGAGGTAGAGTATAAGTCACATGACGAGCCGGTCACTGAAGCGGATCGGTCGGCCAACCGGCACATTGTTGCGCGAATCCAGGAGAGATTTCCCGACGACGGGATCCTCTCTGAGGAGTCCAAGGACGACTTTGTGCGCCTGGAAAAGAGTCGAGTCTGGATCATCGATCCGTTGGACGGCACCAAGGAATTCATCGCACGAAATGGCGAGTTTTCGATCATGATTGGGTTTGTGATCGACGGACGTGCGGTCATGGGCGTGGTCATGCAGCCGGACCCCGGCCTGCTCTATGCCGGCGGCCTAGGACTTGGCGTCCATCTTTTTGAGGACGGCGAGTCGATACCGCTTGAGGTGAGCGACAAACACTCTTTCCGAGAGATGATCTTGGTGAGCAGCCGCAGCCATCGTCAACAGATCGTCGATACGATTCGCAAGCGTACTCACATCACATCAGAGCGAGTCAGCGGCAGCGTCGGCCTGAAGGTCGGTCTGATCGCACGCCAACTGGCCGATCTCTACATCCACCCCAGCCCGGGCTGCAAGGAATGGGACCTCTGTGCGCCGCACGCGATTCTGGAGGCGGCCGGCGGCACCATGACTGACTGTTGGGGAAATCCGATAACATTCAACAACCGTGACGTGCGTGCCCACAACGGCCTGGTTGCCACCAACGGTACCATGCATGACCGTGTCATCAAGGCCGTTTCTACCGTCTGCGAGGAGTTCGGCTTCAACGAGGACGATGGTTTCTGGTAGAGGTCTGTTGACAGATGGGACTTGACAGACAAAGTCCGACAGAGATCGACAAGCTAGGCAGTTGACATAAACGCAGGGGTTCGGGAACATCCGATGCCGACTCCTGCGTTTTACTTTTCGTAGGATAGTTTGAGAAATGCCGTTTCTGCCGTACGCGTAGACAGGCCATCGGCTTCGTGTTAGAATCCGAACATAGTCTCCATTCCCTTTCTGACTACATCCAATGAGGAGAACACGATGACGCTCCCGATGTTTCGTTCCGCCAATATTTTTGGTATCCATGAGCCCGGTGGTGAAAGATATATGAAGGATGCGGGACATCCCGGCTGGATTGTCTTCACCGAGGGAATCGGCAGCAACCCGCAAGATAGGTCGGGTCGGGATTATCGTCCCTACAGCAATCAGGGATTCGGCATCATCACTCGCCTGAACAATGGCTATGCGCCTGCCGGCACCATACCCAATAGTAGCCAATATCGTGATTTTGCCGCACGCTGCGCCAACTTCGTCGCCGCGAGTCCAGGTTGCAAGACGTGGATCATCGGCAATGAGATGAACTATGCGCTTGAGCGTCCGCCTCTTTCGAGTCGATCATCCAGAGCGATGTCGTCGGGTCCGGCTCCGTCTGACGCCGGCGGCGCACTGGACAGTGACATAGAGATCAGCGGCCTAGGTACTGACGCGGATGGGGCCACGGTTGAGGAAGTAACCATCACCCTCGATGATGGTTCCGGCTTGGCCTCCAGCGCCAGCCCAGCCGGCGCCTTCATGAAATGGATGCGACCGCTTCTCGATGGCTTGCTTCGACAGAATCAGCGGTGGCATGGGCGCGGCTCAGCTTGGGAGCGAGACCTCTGAGCAGAATGCAAAGTTGGGCCCTCCAGTGTCGACGGAGATATCAGCAGGCGCCTCGGCGCCAGATGATCTGCCGGATTTTGAAGTTTCAGATTTGCACTACCGCTCAGATCCGCAGCGGTTGAGCGCCCTGAATCTCGACCAGGGTGATGATCAGCCGGATCTGTTGCAGCCTCAGCGGGCAGCGAGGCAGGGGGGGCAAGTCATTACGCCTTCACTCTACGTGACTTGCTACAAGCTCTGCCGAGATGCGATCCGTGCGGTTCCGGGTCACGAGGATGACCAGGTATTGATTGGCGCCGTGGCTCCATGGAACAATCAGACGGCCTACCCCGGCAATCCCAATGGCGATTGGGTGCTGTACTTCCAGGACATTCTGGACGGACTTGGCCGAGAGAACTGTGATGGCATCACCATCCACACCTATACCCATCAGGCCGATCCGAACCTTATTACCAGTGACGCCAAGATGAACCCGCCTTTTCAGGACCGCCACTACGAGTTCCGGGCCTATCAGGACTTCATGAATGCGATTCCGGCAGACATGCGCCATCTTCCCGTCTACATCACAGAGACCGATCAAGATGTTGCTTGGGAAAATGCAAACATCGGGTGGGTCCAACGTGCATACGGAGAGATCGACTACTGGAATCGACAACCTGGAAATCAGCAGATTCATGCTCTGGTGCTCTATCGTTGGCCCCAGATCGACAAATGGTATATCGAAGGCAAGGCCGGCGTGATCGAAGACTTTCGTGCCGCGCTCGTCAACGACTATCGCTGGCGGCCACAGATTGTTCCCAATGACTACGAGGCGGGAACGCTGTTGGCGACGACTGACTTTACAAACTTGCGGAGGACGCCGGGCTACATCGATCAGGCCGCTGATGACGTGTTGACCGTGTTGTCAGCTGGTGCGCGAGTGACGGTGCTCGACGACGAATATCAGCTCGCTGACAGCCTCGTCTGGTGGCAGGTTGAGACGGTCGCTTCCGACGATCAACCGCAATCTCAGCGAGGCTGGATAGCCCAGAATACTCCGGCTGGTGTGCCTCTGCTGCAGTTGGTTGACGATCCGGGCGACGGTAATCTGGCCGTTGGTGGCCGTGCTCGAGTACTGACACATGCCTATATGCGTAACTCGCCCGGATACCTCGACAAGCCGGCAGGTGATGTGATCACGACCCTTGCGCAGGGCGTTGAGGGGGCGATCCTCTCGGGGCCGGTGTCTGCTGATGATCTGACTTGGTGGAACATGCGGACGATTGGTGATGACCAGCGCCCGCTTGATGGATGGATCGCCGAAAGCGATCCCAACGGTGTTCAACTCTTGGAACCGGCTGAGGCAGTTGATCCGCCTTCCATACCTGGAAATGGCAAGCCGGACGACACGTTCCAGGTCGGTGATGCAGTCATCACGACGAACTACGTTCGTGTCCGCCGTACGCCAGGCTACGTGGGCAAGGACGAGGCTGATGTCGTCAAGGATGTGCTTCCCGATACGGTGGGCATCGTACGTGGCGGACCTCAGGCGGCAGATGACCTGACCTGGTGGCTGGTTCGACTTGACGCTCAAGGCGCGTCGGTCGATGGATGGGCTGCCGAGGTCGCTCCGAGTGGCGTGCAACTGCTGGCTCCTCAGACAGGCCCCACGGACCCTGACCCTGATAATCCGGACAATGATCAAACGTTCAACGTTGGTGAACTGGTTCAGGCCGCCGACTACCTTCGTGTTCGCCGTTCACCGGGCTATGTGAACAAGCCTGCAGAAGACACTTTGGGTGCGTTTGCGCCTGCGGCAACACTGAATATCGTGGATGGCCCTCGTGATGTTGATGGGCTGAAATGGTGGCGCGTCGGCGGTATCTCGGATGGTGCGGGAGAGCTGATTGGCTGGGTTGCTGAGACTGCGCCCAATGGCGTCGGCCTCATGCAGCATCCGCCCAAGCTACCCAATACCGACATCCCAAATTCAGATACGGGTCTCTATCTTGGCGCCCCATTTAGGGAACGATTTGGTATCTCGCAGCTTTGGGGTGAGAATCCAGAGGTGTACGGCCAGTTCACCTACGACGGCGTTCCACTGCGTGGGCACAACGGGATCGACTTCCTGACGCCGACCGGCACTGACTTGCTGGCCATTGATGACGGTGTTGTGTCTGAGGTGGTCTATCAAGACCTGAGTGGTTTTGGTCACTATATCAAGCTTCGGCATGGCTGGGGCGAGTCGATCTACGCCCACTTGAATGACATATCGGTTGCACAGGGGCAGGCAGTTCGTCGTGGTGACCAACTGGGCCACACAGACGACACGGGATACAGTGGAGGGCCTCATCTTCACTTCTCCATTCGGATCAATCCATACGATCGAACCGATGGATGGGGCGGTTATTCTGATCCGCTGCCATACATGGACCCAGAGGACTACATCCTGCCCTCATATGTCTTGCCATGGACGGCACGCATTTCGGCAGCCCCTGCCCCTGCTTCCGCTCAATCAAATACATCTGGGACCGGGATGGCCCCCGACCACCCGGATGTGACGCGGCCATAGAAGTGCCACACGCTTGAACTGTCGAGCACCCGGACGTCAGGCTTTTGCCAGAAGCCTGACGTGGTAACCGGCATACCAATACCATTTGCCCATTCACGAGCCATGATCCTGTAGGGGCGGGGCTTGCCCCGTCCGCTCGATACAACGGGCGACCGCAAGGGTCGCGCCGTACGATATACGGTCCGGGCCTAGCAATTGGTACAACCGGCATACGCCACCTATCGCGCTATTTGCGATTTGGTTGGGTGATTCCAAACTGTCTGAAGCCTGCCATGCATGGGGCGTCGTGTCATAAATGTGCTATAATCGCGTCCGCTGTCACAAGCTCTGATTTCTCATCATCAAGATGCCTTTATGGCTGAAAGTGCTTCTTGGAGAGTACATTGAAGTGGTCCTCTAGTTTTCTAATCGTTAGCGCCACCAGAACGGCAACTGTCGAGCGATGACCGGCCCTCTGTACGAATCAGAATTCCTCTTTGGCATATATGAACCCGGGGGCGAACAGCATATGCTGGACGCCGACCGGCCTGGCTGGGTTGTCTTCAGCGAGGCTGTTGGCCATGATCCTGACGACCGCACCGGTGTAGACTTTTCCTCCTTCAGTGACCAGGGTCTTGGGGTCATGTGCCGGATCAACAACGGCTACGAGCCCGAAGGTACCATTCCCCATAGTAGCCAGTACGAGGCCTTTTCTCGGCGAGTGGCTAATTTTGTGTCGACCAGCCGCGGGTGCAAAATCTGGATTATCGGCAATGAGATGAACTATGCCGCCGAACGACCAGGCATCGTGATCGATTGGTCGCGCCATCAGACGCGCCGCTCGGGACCGCCGGATGAGGCGGATCCGAACCGGCGTGGCGTAGCTGTTCGCTTCAACGCATTGCCGGATTTCTCAACGGAGATTCGCACGACGAGGGGCGCTATCGTCAGCCCTGGAGAAGTCATCACGCCGGAGCTTTATGCCCGGTGCTATCGCCTTTGTCGGGAAGCCATTCACCGCTTGCCTGGCCATGAGGGTGATCAGGTTTTGGTCGGCGCGGTGACTCCATGGAACACGCAGACCGTCTATGGTGCCAACCCAAACGGCGACTGGATTCAGTATTTTGGCGATATTCTGGACCTTCTGGGGCCGGACGGTTGCGACGGCTTTGCACTGCACGCCTACACCCGGGGCGGCGATGCGGGGCTCATCACCAGTGAGGCAACCGTGGGCACGCCCTTCCAGATGCGGCATCGTGAATTCCGCACCTATCGGGATTTCATGGCTGCGGTGCCTGTTTCGATGCGCCACTTGCCTGCCTACATAACAGAGACAGACCAAATTGAACCCTGGGCCGACCGCAACCAAGGTTGGATCCAACAGGCCTACGGTGAAATCGATGAATGGAATCGGCAGACCGGAAGCCAACTCATTCGCAGTCTAGTCCTATATCGCTGGCCCCGGATCGATAAATGGTATATTGACGGCAAACAGCATGTAGTCGAAGATTTTTCTGAGGCGTTGAAGCGAGAATACCGCTGGCGCTTTACCTCGGCCACGGCCTCGCGCCCCGCAAAGACATCGGTCCCGACTGAACCGGTCTCGCCCTTTCGCATCCAGTGGATCGACGATCATCTACCCCGCGATGTCTCGGTTGGTGAAACGATTGTTGCAACGCTCGAACTGCGCAATGCGGGAAGCATCACTTGGACATGGGGCGGCGGCAATCCCTTCCGACTCGGCTATCACTATTATCGCAACCGCCATCGCCTGGATATGCCTGAGGACAAAGAGCTACGAACCGACGTCCCTCACGACGTTGAGCCAGGCGAGACGATTTCCGTCGACGTCGAAGTTGCCCTTCCCGATGAGCCGGGTAATTACACGATCGAGTTCGATCTGATCCAGGAGGGTGTCACCTGGTTCAAAGAGATGGAGTCACCCGTGCTCACTCGCTGGATCACGGTGGAGGATACGAGTGTCTCGGCGGATCGAGAAGAGGAGGGGGGAACTGCGGCGCTGCTTGTTCCCCTATTTCAGGACATCAGTAGCGGTTTGCCGCGCAGCGGCACCGCCTACGCCCGGCGCAGTCTTGACCAGATCCAATATGTCGTAATTAGCCATTCCGGGGCCGATCCTCGGCTGAGCCTGGAGGTTATCGCCCAAGCACACGTCAATCATGGTTATCCCGGCATCGTCTATGATTTTGTCGTTGATGCAAGTGGTCAGGTCTATAAAGTCAGCGAACTTGAAGATATTGCCGATCCGCGCAGCGATTGGTCCCTGCATGGGGCCAACATCTGTTTGCTGGGCAACTTCGGCACAGAAGCGCCGCCATTGACTCAGCTTGAGTCCACCAGCCGCCTGTGTGCGTGGTTGGCAGGACAACTCGATCTGGGAACGGATGACATTATTGGTCTCGGACATTTGACGCGTACTGACAGTCCGGGAACGACCTTCTACAAGCCGCCCAATTGGCAGGAACTCCTGCGTCGCCAGGTGCAGCTACGCATGGCCGTTCTTTCCGGTGGCGCTGATCGGCAACGGGATGAGGACGAAGAAGCTCGTCAGGAGGAGACTCTACGCGCAGTTGAGGCTCTGGAGTCTCAGATAGCCGCCTCCCAGCGCGAGCAGGCGCAGTTGCAGGCCGTCAACGAGCGTCTTCAGATCGATCTGACGGATCTGCGGTCACAACTGGCGCTTCAACCTGACAGCGAGGAGCGGCGTCCGCCCATCCAGAACGTTGTGGAACGACTGCCCCGTGATGCCGCCCGCTATGTGTTGCGTAGTTCGAAAAGCGTTGAGTATATTGTGATCAACTGTACCGGCATGGAGCCGGGCGTGCCATTGCAACGCATCGCCGAGTCTCACATGCCGGACTGGCCCGGCATTCTGTACGACTTCTGTGTTGATGAGGGCGGAATCATCTACCAGACCCAGCCATTGGATGAGGTAGTTGAGACAAATCTTCCTTATCTATCCCATGCGATCAATGTAGCGTTTTCCGGGATATTCGATCAATCGGGCCCGGATCCTGCTCAGCTTTATGCCGGTGCACAACTGATCGCCTGGCTGCTGGATCGCTTTCCGCGCACGTCAGTCGATCAGATTCTGGGGCTTTCAGAATTTGTCAACCATGTGTCGCCCGGCGCACAGTGGATGGATGGGCTGAACTGGAAGCATGATCTGATTGTCGCTGTGCGGCGTGCAAGCGGCATGATCGATCCGACGGAGGTTGAGAGAGAGTTGCGCGCGCGCTTGGATGAGGCGGAGCGCCAGGTGCAGGTGTTGCAGCATAATTCGGCTACGATGCAGGAGCAGCGACAACGGCTCCAGACCGACAACCAACTGCTCCAAAATGAGCTGACGACGCTCCAGGAAGAGCCCAGTTATCTCAATGTGCCGGCTCCAGCACTCCATGATATTGTTGATCAGTTGCCGCGCCATCCAACGTTGCGCTACGAGCGAAGGGCAGCCAACAAGATCACGCATGTTGCCGTCCATCACACGGCGACAATGCCGTCGATTGGCCTCAACCGAATCGCCGAACTGCATGTGAACGCAGACCCCAGCCGCGGCAAGGAAGCCTGGCCGGGCATCGGCTATCACTACTACATCCATGCGGACGGGACCATTGACCAGACCAATGAGCTGGAAACCGTCAGCTACCACGTCTTCCAGCACAATACCTATACCATCGGGGTCGCTTTCGCCGGCAGCTTCATGAATGGTCAGACACCCACTTCGGCCCAGATTCGTTCCGGCGCGCATCTCATTGCCTGGTTGATGCAGGAACATGACATTCCCCTGGCACGAGTCTACGGTCATCGTGAGTTTCCGGACAACGTGACCGTCTGCCCCGGCAGCGAGTGGACCGGCGGCAATCGTTGGCGCGATCAGTTGTTCTCGCGGATCGATCAGGTCAAAAAGGGCATTGGCATCAAGAGCATTCGGCACTATATGCTCTTCTGGCAACGAGACTACCCAGGACCGTTGGCCCGCCAGGATTTCATCAACGCCATCGGATACGTCGCTCGCTTCCGACCGACGCTGGGCTTCAGCATGGATGATGCACGCAATGCCGAATATGTTACCATCGTCGGCAATCAGGCCGGCATCGACGAAGCAGCCGAACAACTGCTCCGAAACAGCGGATGTAAGGTCGAAAGGATCGCAGGACGCAATGAGGATGAGACAGGACGTATGTTGGCTGAGCTGGCGCGTCTTGGCCGTCGCTTCCGCACGTTTGAGGTTGACTTCTAGTGTCAGTTAAGCCCAACCCCTTTGGACAACCGAACGATCTCGGCTCCGCCTATCCAGTGACGTTGCCCGTCTTTCAGGGCCCGCTCGATCTGCTCCTTCACCTAATCGAACGCGATGAGCTTGACATAAGTGAAGTGAGCTTGGTTGGCGTCACCGATCAATATCTGCGCACACTGGAGTTGCTGGAAGAACTGGAACCAGGGGCCATTGCAGATTTCTTGATGATTGCTTCTCGCCTGTTGTTCATCAAGTCGCGCATGCTGCTGCCGAAACCTCGGGGTGACGAGGATGACGAGGAGGATAGCGCCGACGATCTGATACGCCAGTTGATCGAATACAAGCGCTTCAAGGAGGTTGCCGAGCAGTTGCGTACGAGAGAAGAGGCGGGTCTGCGTGTCTATGTGCGTACCGCTCCGCGCCCGGCCTTGGAACGCCGCCTCGACCTGAGTGATGTCGATACCGCCGCTTTGAATGCGGCGCTGCAGCGGGCGCTGGCACGCATTCCCAGCGATCCGCCCATGCCGCGTGTGCGAGTCTATTCGATCACCGTCGCCGAGCAAATCGATAACGTACGCAGCTACATCTCCAGCGCCGTTGAGCGCAAGCGGAGCAGTCCTGGGTCAGGCGAGGCGCCGGCTTCAGTCTCGTTTGTCGAACTGCTGAGCCAGAAGCAAACAAGGGTCGAGGTGATTGTGACGTTCTTGGCCGTCCTGGAATTGATCAAGCAGCGCGAATTGGTCGCCGTGCAGAGTGACACGTTTGGTGAGATTGAGCTCATGCCGATTGACGAGAGTGGGGATAATGGCAATGAGTTCGAAGATGCTACAATCGTTGATTCGTCCAGCAGCTAACCTGCACACCGCTTGGACGCACATACAGGTGGTGGTATCGGCCCATTTGGGCGCACAACGAATGAACACTGGCATAAATCTGTCGCTGTGGCCACCGGGTTCACCTCACCCTGCCATGACGCAAAAGGCGTCATGGCGGTTCCTCTCCAAATTTTGGAGAGGAACGCGTAGCCTCCGTTTAGGAGGCGCAGCAGGGTGAGGCCAAGGGCGTCGAGATCTCGCCATCACCGTTACCATTTCGTTTTGATGTACAGACAGTTGCTGTTTCCGAGGGGTGGCAGACCGCTCTCTTACCGATGCCGTCTCCGGCGTCTCGTCACCCACCACGAACCACCGAAGATTCCCGCACCGCCAAATCCGATAATGCCTACAAATAGAATCGGCATCGCTTCACTCGTTTGAAACGCGTCAACCAGTTCGTCCTGCGCCTTGGAGAAGCTCATCTCTTCGGGCACAGCGGTGGGCCAGGGCGTCCAAGTCGGGGTGAGTGTCGGCGTGGCTGTGGGTAGCGGTGACGGCGTCGGCGTGAAGGTCGGCGTCATCGTGGGCATAGGCGTCTCTGAAGGCGCCGCAGTCGCTGTCGGCAACGGTGTGGCCGTCGGCGCCGCCGCTACAATGACCGGTTCAGGTGTAGGCGGCACGGGCGTTTCCGTTGGCGGAATTTCGACTGCGGGCGCACTCTCATCGGTCACGAGGTATACGGCATCGATGAAGATCAGATCATCGCCGACGACGCGTGGATGATCGACCAGGACGAAGACGGTCATGGTGTCACCAAGGGCGCGGGCTCGGACATCGATGTTGACGTCGGGCGGCGGGTAGTCGAGAATGCGGCCATCGCCCCAGTGCATCGGCCCCCAGATCACGTTGGGACTATTGGGATCGGTGCCGCCTGTGGGATCGATGCCCAGTTGGCGGCCAAAGGAATCGGGGTTCGTCGGTGCGCACCATGCACAGCCGGCGCGATAGCCCGCGCCCGGCGTCACTGGCACTTGTGTGTAGATGCCCAGCTTATATGTGCCGCTGCCACGGATCATCAGGCTTGGCGGGCCCCAGAACGTGTCATCGGCGGCTGTATAGGACGCGTCACCTGAAATGGTGAACGCTTCCCAGCCATTGGGGAGTTGTCGCGGTGGACTCCCTCTGAAACTGTCGAAGTCGCAGGATCCTCGTGGCATCACATTGGGCGGATCACATTTTTCGGATGCGTCGGCGCCAATGGGGTTGGCCAATATTATCGTCAGTGACAGCAGTGAGGCCATCAGTGCGACGGCAGCGAACCGACGAAGCGGGTGCTTGCGTTCAGTCGACGCCACCAACATAATCAAACTATTCAAGCTACATCGAACCGGAAGTCGAAATTGATATTGAACCATGCCTGACAGTATACGATCTCTCCAGTAGGAAACCCAAAACTGGGCAATTCGCAATTTGGGAAAAAGCGAGATTCTTCACTGGTCCAGTTCAGAAGGTCTAATTCACCACGGAGACACGGAGGGGGCACAGAGGTTCACAGAGGAAAAACTCTTCCTATCTACGTTCATCTGTGGCTGAAGTAGTGTTTTTACAGTGAAGTCACGGAATACTCCACTGCAGAAGCCCATTTCTTGACACGAGTGGGCGCGAACTATGTCGTCGCTCCAGAGAGCAAATTCGTGATAATTCGTGTGAATTCGTGTCTGGATCCCTTTTTGGATTGGAGCCACTGAAACTGGACAATCTTCATGACTTATCGTTTGGTCGAAACTGCCATTGACATCTTTGGATATTTGCGTAACACTGTTGAAATACCATTGATCGCCGGTCATCGGGATTGCTACGGAGGAAGGCTTGGTCGTTTATTGTCCGACAAGTGATTTTAGGGCGACTGCGGGTCGCCGGCCGTTGCGCTGCCCACATACATCGGAGCCATTGGAATACACTGAATTGCCGACGTTCGATCCGGATGCGATCGATCCCAGGCAAGCCGGCCTGTGGCGCTATCGGGCCATGCTGCCGGTTGTCCGTGCCGGGCATGAACCGATCACACTGGGAGAGGGGTGGACCCCGCTTTTGGCGGACACCTGGTCCGGTTTGCCGGTGTTTTGGAAGCTGGACACGCTGATGCCGACGGGCAGCTACAAGGACCGCGGCGTTTGTGTCATGGTCAACTGGTTGGCGGGATTCGACGTCAAAGTCGTCGTTGATGATTCCAGCGGCAATGCCGGGGCCAGTCTGGCCTGCTATGCAGCACGCGCAGGGATGGATGCATGTATTTACGTGCCGACAACTGCACCGGAGCCGAAGCGGGCCCAGGTGTCCGTCTACGGCGCGGATCTAGTTGAGGTGCCCGGCCCACGCGACAATGCTACCCAGGCTGCACGCGCCGCCACCTTGACCAGATCATGAGACTGCCTACGCATCGCATGCGTGGCATCCTGCCTTTCTGTTGGGGCAGATGACGTGCGCATGGGAAATCTGGGAGCAACTCGACGGTCAGTCGCCTGATTGGCTCATTGCACCAACTGGCCACGGCGGCACATTGCTGGGCGCCTGGCGCGGGTTCCAACACTTGGAGCGGGCCGGACTGATCGACAAATTGCCGCGGCTTGTCTCTGTCCAGGCCAAGCCCTACACGCCCTTTTATGAGGCGTTCATCAACGGATGGGACCGAGTGCAGCCACGCAGTGTTCGAGCCGACATCAGCGCTGATGGCATCGCCATCAATTATCCAGTGCGAGACGCCACCCTGTTGGCCGCCATTTATCGATCCAACGGCGTCGTCCTGGCGCTGGAAGAGGAGCAAGTCCGTGATGCCCATGAACGGCTGGCTCAGCACGGCATCTCTGTCGAGCCGACCAGTGCAACAGTAGCCGCCGCGCTGGATGAGTTGCGCGATCAGATCGGCCCGGATGATACCGTGGTAGCCATTCTCACGGGACATGGGTTGAAGAACCTGCCGTCAATTGTCTAGTACGCACGGCGCTTGACTCAAATTCTGACGAGATCATGACGTTCGCATACGCTTCAGTTTAGTTCGCACGTGGGCGTGCACGCTGAACGGTGAGGTTGGTAAAAGTACTGATCTCGTAGTGCTTTCAGTTCAGTAGACCGACTGTGCTAAACTGAGATCAGCTTGAAACCCGCGGTTTGGCGATGCAGTCTTTGGATCGAGAAGTTACTCTGTCATTCCGAACGCAGTGAGGAATCTTGAGATCGATGGCGTCAAGATTCCTCACTGCATTCGGAATGACATGCATTGTTGCTTCTATGAAACCATACCTTAAACTGTCGTTTTCAATCTGACATGAGTATAGCAAGAAACTGTATCCAGAGACACAAGAAGGAGATCGAGATTGGCCATCAAGTTACCGGAATCGGATGGGAAGCCTTTGCCGGATCTACAGGAAGTGGAAGATCAGATCGGCGTACGATTCTCAGATCGGAGCCTCCTGCAGCAAGCATTCGTCCATCGCAGTTTCGTCAATGAGGTTGTGGAAGGGGATCTGCCCAGTGACAATGAACGGCTGGAGTTCCTCGGCGATTCAGTGTTGGGTTTCATTACCAGCGACTACCTGTACGACCGCTATCCCGATCTGAACGAAGGCAAATTGACTCGTTTGCGCTCTTCGCTTGTACAGGGCAGCACCTTGGCAAGGGTGGCCAGGAGACTCAATCTTGGCGCGCATCTTTGGCTGGGACGAGGCGAGGAGGAAAGTGGCGGACGCGAGCGTGATGCCACTCTTTGCGCCGTCACTGAGGCGGTCATCGGGGCCCTCTACCTGGATCAAGGTATGGAGATCGCGAAACGCAGCGTACTCATGCTTCTGCAGCCGGAAATTGATAAATTGAATGGGTATTCAGAGGCGAAGGATCCCAAGAGTCGCCTGCAAGAGTACATGCAGGGGCGCTTTGGCAGAGCGCCCCGCTACACCACCGTGGAAAGCACCGGTCCCGATCATGCCAAGCGGTTTATTCAGCAGGTTGCACTTGGCCCGAAGATGTTGGGGGTTGGGTGGGGATACCAAAAAAAGACGGCTGAACAGCGTGCCGCTGCCAAGGCACTCGACTACCTCGGTGAGTTTTCACCGGAGTATGAGCCCGATGTGGAGTTTGAGTCCCAGTTTCAGCTGGCGCCGCTTGACTCGCTCGACCGCAAGAACGGCAAGTGAAGCCGCAGCTACCCTGCGCCACTGTGTCGCCTACATCTGCACGATCTCTTCGATTGCCGCCACGTTTCCTTCTTCTGGATCATCGCCGGTCTGCACGATTTTGTCGCCGTCCAGGCGCAGACTGATCACGCGGCTCACACCGTCATTGCCCATGGTAACGCCGTAAATCGCATCAGCCCCTTCCAGCGTCCGTCGGTTGTGGGTGACGATGATGAACTGGGTCACATCTGTCAGCTCCTCCAGCGTTAGGCGGAAGCGGTCTACATTGGCCTCGTCCAGCGCTGCATCGACTTCGTCAAAGATGCAGAATGGCGTAGGACTCACGCGCAAGATGGCAAAAATCAGCGCACATGCCGACAGTGTCCGCTCACCACCGGATAGCAGTGCCAGGCTCTGGGGGCGCTTGCCGGGCGGGCGGGCGATGATCTCGATGCCTGTATTGGTGATGTCATCCGGCTCGGTCAGGATGAGCTTGGCGGTGCCGCCGTTGAAAAGTACCTTGAAGAAGTGCTCGAACTGTTCGGCGACGGCTTTGAACGTGCGTGCCAGTTCGACCTCCATGAGTTCATCTAACTCGCGCAGGACCTTGCGTAGATCTCTTGCCGCGGCTTCCAGATCGTCAGATTGGGTGATCAAGAATTCATGCCGACTGGCAGCTTCCTCGTACTCGCGAGGCGCATCCGGATTGACGTTATTCACCCGACCCAGGCGGACACGCATCTCCTTGACCTCGGCTTCCAACGTGGGTGGGATCTCCTCAATGACAGGCAACTGCTCGACGAAGGCTTCAAGCGGCAGTGGCGGCTGGTACGCCATCTCTTCGCTCTCCTCAACGATTACCAGGCCCAGGTCATGTTCAATCTCAACATGCAGCTGTTGGATGGCATCTTCTGTGCGCTGGAACTGCAACTGAGCGGCGTTCCAGGCGGTTTCGTCTTTGCGCAGCTGAAGCTGATAGGTGCGTTCTCGCTCTTCCGATCCGAGCCGCTCGCTATTGATGGCGGCGAGTTCAGCCTCTAGCGGGGTGATGGTCTGGCTCAGACCGTCGATCTGTTGCCGAAGTGCCGATTCATCGTCACTCAGCTTGTCGATCTGTTGGCTAAGCAGAAGGATTTCGGCGGATAGCTCTTCACAGCGCTGTTCCTTGGCCCGGATCTGATCAGCCGCGCTCTGGTGTGTTCGCCGCTGGTTTTCCTGCATCGTCCGCTGGCTGCGCAGCAGGCTCTGAATCTCGGCCGCAGCCGCCCGCTCGTCTGCAAGCTGGCGTAGCAAGTCAGTGGCCCCCGCACGCTCAACCTCGGCTTCCGCTTCGGTCTGATTTGCCTCGGCCTCACGTCGAGTCTGCTCGATCGCGATCAGCGCATCAGTGAGTCGATCTTCCTCGCCATCCAGTTTGGCCTGATGCAGACGCGTCTGTTCCATTCGTTCCGTCTGCCATTGGACGGCCTGTTGCGCCCGATCTCGTTGGCGGCGGAACTCCTCCAATTGCTGGCCGGTTGTCCGTTCCAGGCGGCTCTGATCCCCGAGCAACGTCTGGTTCTCAGCGATCTGCACCTGTACCTGCTCGATCTTGCCGGAAATCACCGCACAACGTTCGGCCGCCGCCGCCGCATACTTCTTTGCCGACGCGAGACTCTTGGGAATTTCCCGTAGCTCACGTTCTCTTGCCAGAATGGAATCGTCGCCGCGATTGCGGTCACTACCGCCTGTCACCGATCCGCCCGGGCGTACGATTTCCCCAGTGCGCGTGACGATCGTCGGCCTTGGCCCGCCCCGGTGTTGATCAAGCGCCTGGCGTGCCGACGGCAAATCCTCGGCAACCCAGACTCTGCCCAGTAGCTGTTTTGCCACGTCGGCAACGCGGGGATCGTAGCTGACCAGTTCAGCTGCATTGCCGACGATCCCGGCCTGATTGGGGGCATGAATTGGGTTGGGCACGTGTAGCCGGTCGAGGGGCAAGAATGTGACTCGTCCCCTGCCTGTTCGCTTCAGATAGTCGATGGCGACAGAGGCATCGTTCCAGCTTTCGGCAACCACATTCTGGAGGGCTCCGCCGAGAGCGGTTTCGATGGCCTTGTCATATTCCGCAGGCACGCGTATCAGTGCGGCTACAGTGCCCACAATGCCGTCAAGGTGCTCATCTTTCTTTTCGGATCGACTGGACTGTAAGACGCTGCGAACGCCGCTGGCATAGCCCGCACCTTCATTCTGCAGTCGCCGCAAAAGATCAAACCGGGTCTGCAGGCGATCAGTGTGCCGATCGGCGGTCTGGCGCTCCTGATCGGCGCCGTCGAAGTCGGCGCGCATTGTCGCCGTTGAGTGCTCCAGCTCCTCGGTGGCTGTGCGCAGCGCTGCCATCTCATCCTGAAGCGAGCTCAGCCGTTTCTCCACTTGCTGCAACTCGTGCTCAGCGGCTTCGACCTGGGCTTCCGCTTCGGTTCGAGCCTGCTCCTGTTGGGCAAGCTCTTGATCGAGGCCGTCTTTGCGTTCGTGGATCTGCGTGATGCGACTGCTGGTGTCGGTCTGTGTTCGTTGCGCGTCGGTCAGTTGGTGGCGTGCCGATTCCAACGCGTCCTGCAAGGTCTTGCGTACCTGTTGCCGTTCCGCGAGCATTCGTTCTGTCGCATCGACAGCCTCTTGGCGGATGCTCACCTCCGTTTCAGTCACAATCAGAGTTTGAGCCAGGTCCTCCAGCCGATCTTCCAGCGTCTCTTTCTGAAGGCGAAGCGGAACCAACTCGCGCTGGGTCTCCTCCAGGCGGGCCTGTACTTGGCGGAGTCGTTCCTGGGCAACGGCCATCTCGCGGCCGGTGACCTGGGCCTTGCCGTGCAGATCGCTGCTCTGGCTATGAAGACCGCCTAGTTTGTCTCGCAACGTGCCCTGAGATTGGCGCAGCGTCTCGATCTGGGTGCTGATATCGGCCAGGGCCTTCTGTCGTGCGATTACATGTTTCTTGAGATTATCTTCTTCGGCCCGGCTAAGGTCGAGTCGTTTCAGGGATGTGTGCCACCGATAGCCGTACCAGGTTCGCAACAGGTCACGTAGATCGTCGGCGATCTGTTCTCGTTCTCTGGCCCGGTTTGCTTGGCGCTTCAGGTACGTCAGCCGTGGGCTAAGCTCGGCCACGATATCCTGGACACGCGTCAGATTCTGCTGCGTAGCGTCCGATCTGCGCAGCGTGGCTCTCCGTTTGATCTGGTATCCGGTGATGCCGGCGGCTTCTTCAAAGAGCGAGCGCCGTTCTTCGGGGGCCAGACTGAGGACGCGATCGATCAAGCCTTGGCCCACTACGGCATACGTGCGCTTGCCGAGGCCCGTTTGCGCCAGCAGTTCGGTGATGTCGAGCAGACGCACACGCTGGCCGTTGATCAGGTACTCATTGTCGCCGTCCCGATAGGCGCGACGCGTGATCTCGACTTCTTGAAAGTCGATGGGGATCTCGCCGCCGCTGTTGTCGAGGGTCAGGCTGACCTGCGCCATGCCCAAGCGGGCCTTGCGGTCGCTCCCCGAGAAGATGATGTCAGCGGTCTTCTTCGAGCGCAGCAAGCTAAAGCTCTGCTCGCCGAGACACCAACGGACTGCGTCCACAATGTTGCTCTTGCCGGAGCCATTGGGTCCTACGACCGCGGTCACGCCTGGATCAAAGACAAATTCAGTTTTTTGGGCGAATGTCTTGAAGCCCTGGATGACAACACGTTTGATCAGCATCGTTATACTTCTGTGCAGTGGATCATCTAAAATGGCTGGTCAGATTGTACCCTGACTCCGCTTCATCGATCCAATTCCAAAAGAAAGAGGCACCCATTGCGAGAGGGCGCCTCTTATGGTTAGGTGCAATCCTGATTGGGCCGGCGTCTAGCGGGCCAACAACCAGGTCACGAGACCACTGATTTCCTCTTGACTCATCTGCTCGCTGAAGTTCTGCGGCATGATGCCGGAATTGTAGCCGGTGACGATATAGTTATTGGGCTGCGTGATGCTCTCGTTAACATACTGTTCTGCATCTTGTCCCACGACACGATTTGACGCAACCTCGTTGATGTTGCCTAGATTCGGCCCGACCGGCCCTTTGTTGTCATCATCCTGTGGCAGGTCCAGATTATGGCAGCCGAGGCAACCCATTGCGGTAAATAGTGTCTCCGGATCGCGAACCGTAATCTGGCCCCTCTTCCATGTCAAGGGGCGGCGGCGCGTCTGCACCAGCGATGGAATAGTTGGTCGCTCCCGCAGCAGTGGCTGCGGCAAGCGCTTGTTCCAACTTCTCATCAAAGCCCGGCTCGTCCGGAAGGTAGGGAAGCTCCTTCGAGAGCGAATCCTGGAAGAACTGCCACGGATCTTCCTCTGCTGTCTGCAACACGGCGCTCGGCTGCCAGTTCATCACGTAATTTGTCACGTCCAGGACCTGGTCGTTCGCGCATTGGCCCACCGAAGTCTGTACCCCAAGTCGGCATGACGTTGACCCATTGGGTGCTGACCTTGCTGGGGCGTCCGGCGTGAAGCGTCAACAGTACATACTGATCCAGCGATCCGGCCCAACCAACGTCATTCAGGCGTTGCGTGAAGAAGTAGCGGCTGTTCAGGGCAGGTGCTACCACCGGAAGACCCTTGCCGTCGGGACCATGACAGGATGCACAGTTATTCGCATACAGCTCTGCGCCGATCTCGGTGCTTCGGCCGTGCCAACTGGCGTCTTGGGCTGCCATGCGTTGCTCGTCTATGAGACCTTGAAAGAGTATCAAAGCAATTGAGACGAGAATCGCCACGATGGCCAAGCCGATTTTGATGATCGGCGATTTGATATAGAAGATGCTATACCACGGTTGCTTCATGGCCTACTCCTCCCCTTCTGGTTCTGGAGCTTGGAGGTAACTGAAGTCCTTCAGGCCATACTGTTCCCAGTACATCGAATTCTCATTCAGCCAGAAATGTTTTTCGTAGACGTTTGCTTCGCCAAGCGCATTGAGCCAGTGGATTTCCCAGTCGAGACGTCTTAGGTTTGACTGATCTTGGAGAACGGTCAAAATACCGTAGGCTTCATTGAAGTCGTCGTCTGCCTCATCCCAGTGCTTGACGCCCGCCGTGAACTCAACGAGAATCTCATGCAGCCCGGCGTTTTCTTCTTCCGTGTACATTTCCGCCAACGGTTCGCGCGTATCATACTGGCCAACCGGAACGGCATCATATCCTAGTTCACGAACGATACCCGCACCCTCTTCAGGCATCAGCTCTTGCACAACCTCCACCGCTGGACCGGCCTGGGCGGCGTATTCTGGCGTGCCCATGTAGCTTAGGACGATCATTACAACACCGGCAACGACGCCGCTAATGATGGCGACGCGACGGTCTGATGCGCGACGGCTGGGATTCATATCCAGGTACGGAATTGCAATCAACAGCACGAGCAATACACCGGGGAGCACGACGCCGGCAATTGTTTTGTCGGCTATCTTGAGCAGACCCTGAAGCCAGTAGAAATACCATGGGGCAACTGTGTGCAGCGGGGTTACCTGCGGATTGGCAATCGTTTCCAACGGAGCTGTGAAGAAGAATGCCGAAACGAAAACCATCAGCGCCGTCGTAACAAGGATCAGGACAATCTCATCGATTGCAACATCCGGGAGGTAGTAGACTCGCCGATCGGCAGGGACTTTGTTCGCGGTGTCCTGGCCCACCTCTTCTTCCTCAGCCGGCAGGCTGATGCCGAAGTGCACGACTTTGTAGTAGTGGACAAAGAAGAATAGGAACAGAATGAGCGGCAGGAACAAGACATGCAGCAGGTAGAAGCGCAGCAAGCCGTTGGCCCCGATGTCAGGTGCGCCACGTGCCAATAAGTTGACAGTCTCGCCGACAATCGGCGGCGGCACAGCTTCAGCCATTGATGTACCAATGGTGACAGCCCAGAACGCCAGCTGGTCCCACGGCAACAGATAGCCCGAGAAACTAAGGAAGAGCGTCAGGACCAGCAAGATTACACCTGTAAACCAGGTGAATTGGCGCGGCGCCTTATAGCTTCCCGTCAAATAGGTACGCACCATATGGGCAGTCACAAAGACCACCATCAATTCTGCGCCCAGTCGATGAAGATCGCGCATCAACTGTCCAAACGGTACGTTGGATAGGATGTTGATCATGTCCGTGTATGCACGGTCCGGAGACGGTGCATACCAGATCATGAGGAAAATGCCTGTGATGGTTTCAAACAGAAAGAGATAGGTTGATATCAGCCCAAGCCGGAAGGTGTGCGTAAAGCGAGTCACACTTTCATGGTAGAATGTCGGCTTAATATGAAGCAGGAACGACTCAGAGTGTGGCTTGAGGCGTGGATTTGGGCGCCCCGGCGGCTCACCGCGCAACATGCCGCGGAATTCGCCGGCGTCAATGCCGGCCGTGATACGGGTAAAGACATCGTCTGCTGCCGTAGCAGCTGATTTAAAGAATCCCTTCTTCTCGACATCTGGTTGTACAGCCATGGGCACCCCGTTTCTTCAGGCGTAGGATAATCTCAAACGATGATCTACAGATAATTGATGGACGAGAACTGGACCGATAGGTCCTGACTAAGCGTCTCCAGCCGCAGGTGATTCTGCGGCAGGCGCGCCTAGAACCTTTGCACCGGTATCGACGACCCAGGTCTCCTCTTCGAGCGTTGTTACGAACGTGTCCAATGAGCGTGGAGCCGGACCTTCGATAAAGAGGCCTTCGCGTGTGAACTTTGAGCCATGACAGGGGCACTCAAATTGGCCTCGCTCATCGACCCACTTGTAAAGGCAGCCCAGGTGTGTACAGACCATGTAGATGGCCTGAGGACCCTGGCCCTCGACATTGACCCACCAGAACTTTCCGTCGGCCACAGCTTCCGGGGCTGCATCCACTGGCGGGGCTGAGCTTTCCGGCCCCATCAGGAACTGTCCGCCGAATTCGCCGGCCTTGAATCGTGGGTACATGAACTGGAAGCTGACAACACCGGTGCCCAGGAGCAGCGCACCCATGGCAGCGCCCCACGAATAGACGAGGAACTCACGTCGATTCATCTCTTTCCTGGCTGCGTCTGCGGCTGCCTGTTCGCTATTTTCAGCGGAGGGCGCTGACTCCACGGCTGCTGCGACGGCGACGGCTTCGTCGGCGACGACCGACGTGTCCCCAGCTACTGGCTCGGACACGTCGTCCGCCGTCACGTCAGCCACCTGCGCAGGCGCAGCGGCTTCTTCCGCAACTGTGTCGCCGGCATCGGTAGCCGGCTGTTGGGCCTCAGCCGTCTCTTCGACAGGTTCGGAGGACAGCGGCCGCGGATTCAGACTCTGGTTGGGCGGCTTCTGTGTCCGCGGCGGCTTGCTTTTTCGCGCGCGGCTTCCTGCATCTTCTGCTTTAGCTCGGCGATACGCTGTTCACGCTCGTCACCGCTAAGATCGGAGATATTGGCCATCTATCCGGTCTCCTTATCTCAGTTCAGGATCTCAGTTCAGGTCGGTTCATGATGAATCGTCTGAGGAGTCTGTGAGTGTCTGTTTGGCGGGTGTATGATTGCTCAAGATATTTCCCCGTCTGTACTGTCCCACAACAGGTCGTTATGGAACGAGTCAGCCGGGCCACAATTGGACAGGACTATAGCACACGCGTGCGGGCTTGTCAAAATTATCACAAATATTCGGCGCTTTAATATTCGACTTCATTCCCCCCCATTTGTGAGGTGAAAATCACGTGTTGGATGAACATCATAACGGATATTCCACGGCTTGTTTGTGAACTGTGTCACAATTGACCGATGCTGGAAAGATCGTCCGGAAGATCGAGTTTGGCGTGCGGAATCTCTATCAACTGAGCGCTGATATTCAGTGGCCGCTCTTGCTTGATCTGATTGTTGTCCTGATTCGCGGCAAACCGGATGCCAGATTGGAAACTGTGGCTTGAGAGCAGATTGTGTAGAAGCAACACAGCATGTCATTCAGAACGGAGTGGGGTGTCTTGTGATCGGTGGCGTCAAGATTCCTCACTTCGTTCGGAATGACATGCTGTCTTTTCGATCTGACGAACATATCGCTGGGCTGGGCCTGCTTTAGTGCTATACGTGATGCATACCACGACTGGCCGATCCTAAAGATTCAAATCCGCAATCCGTTCTGCGAGTTGAACCCGTAGGCCCTCCAACTCAACTTTCTTGTTCTGCTCGCGTTCAATCACGTTGGCCGGCGCCTTGTCTGTGAAGCCGCTATTGCTCAGCAGACCGTTGATACGGGCCAACTGCTTGTCAACATTGGCCAGCTCTTTCTCAACGCGCTTTCGCTCTGCCGCCAGATCGACCATGCCGGCCAGCGGTAGGTAGACGGTGACGCCGCCGGTCGCCAATCGAGGCCGCGTTCTCCGGCGCTTCCAGGCTTTCGGCAATCTCAGCCTGATCGGCATCGATCCGGGCCAGGGTCGCCAGCAGTCCGAGATTCTGCTCCACGGTGGCCACGGAGTCGCCGGCGCTGAACAGCGCCACAATACGGCGGGCCGGCTCGACATCGTATTCGCTGCGTGCGTTGCGAATGCCGCGCACGATCTCCTGGATGCGATTGAACTCCTCTTCGGCGTCGGCGTCTGTGCGGCCGGTTTTCCCCGGCCAGCGAGCGACAATCAGCGCGTCCGCCTCCTCGGATAGGCCGGGCAGGTTCTGCCAGATGGTCTCGGTCACGAAGGGCATGTAGGGATGCAGCAGGCGCAGACTCTGCTCAAGCACATAGGCCAGGACTTGGCGAGCCGCCTGGGCCGCTTCCGCATCGTCGCCGTAGAGACGCACCTTGGATGCCTCGATGTACCAGTCGCAATACTCACTCCACAGGAAGTCGTAGAGCTGTCTTCCGGCTTCGCCCAACTGCCAGTTGTCGATCAGGCGCGTCGCCTCTTGCTGCGTATGTGCCAGCCGGCTCAGAATCCAGCGATCGCCCAGCGAAAGCATGGACTCGCCAGGCAATGTATAGGTGCGCTCGAAGCGATTTTCCGCACCTGTCATGGGCAGCGTTTCATCGCCCAAATTCATGATGACGAAGCGGGCTGCATTCCAGATCTTGTTGGCGAAGTTGCGATTTGCCTCGACACGCGTCAGGCTCAGTTTCATATCATTGCCGGGTGTTCCGCCGGTCAGCAGCGTGAAGCGCAGGGCATCGGCTCCGTATTCGGCGATCAGGTCCAGCGGATCCAACACGTTGCCCAGACTCTTGCTCATCTTGCGGCCGGACTCATCGCGCACCAATCCATGCAGATAGACGGTGTCGAAGGGCGCCTCATCCGTGAACTTGAGACCGAGCACGATCATGCGTGCGACCCAGAAGAAGATAATGTCGTAGCCGGTCTCCATGACGTTGGTCGGATAGTATCTCTTGAGATCCTCAGTCTGCTGGGGCCAGCCCAAGGTGCTGAAGGGCCAGAGCCCGCTGCTGAACCAGGTATCGAGCACGTCTTCATCCTGTTCCAGGTGGACGGTGTCACCGTAGTACTCGATGGCCTGTTCGAGTGCCTCGCTCTCTGAGCGGGCTGCGAACGAATGACCGTCAGGGCCGTACCAGACGGGGATGCGGTGTCCCCACCACAGCTGACGACTGATACACCAGTCGTGGAGGTTTTCCATCCAATTGAAGTAGACCTTCTCAAATCGCTCGGGGACGATCTTGATCTGACCGCTGCGAACCGCCTCAATGGCCGGTTTGGCCAGCGGCTCCATTTTGACGAACCACTGTGTGCTGACGATGGGTTCGATGATTTCGCCGCCGCGCTGGGAGCGCGGCACGCGTAACGTATGCGGGGCCGTCTTGAGCGTCAGTCCCGCCGCTTCCATGTCTGCCCAAAGTTTCTCGCGCGCGGCGAAACGATCCATGTCATGATAGGGTCCCGCCTCCTGGTTGAGGGTGGCGTTCTTGTTCATGATGTTGATGATCGGCAGATCGTGGCGCAGGCCGATCTCGTAGTCATTGGGATCGTGGCCCGGCGTGATCTTGAGCGCGCCGGTGCCGAATTCTCGGTCGACATAGTCGTCGGCGATGATCGGAATGGCCCGACCAATGATGGGCACGATGACCTTCTTGCCGATCATCGCTTGATAGCGTTCGTCATCCGGATGGACGGCGACCGCGGTGTCGCCGAGGATGGTCTCCGGTCGAGTTGTGGCCACAGAGATATACTCGTCCGAGTCTTCGAGCATATATTTGAAGTAGTAGAATAGGCCCGGCTCCTCCGTGTACTCAACTTCGAGGTCTGAGACCGCGGTCTGCAAATTCGGCGACCAATTGACTAGATAGGTTCCGCGGTAGATTAGACCTTCGTTGTAGAGCGAGATGAAGGCCTCAAGCACGGCGTCGCTCAGGCCGTCATCCAACGTGAAGCGCTCGCGTCGCCAGTCGCACGAGATCCCCATGCGGGTCTGCTGACCGGTGATGCGCCCGTGGTATTCATCTTTCCAGTCCCAGACTTCCTGAACGAATCGCTCTCTCCCCAGTTCGAGCCGTGAGACGCCCTGTTCTTCCAGACTGCGCTCAACCACGCTCTGCGTGGCGATGCCGGCGTGGTCCGATCCAGGAACCCAGAGCGCGGGCCGACCCAACATGCGATTGTAGCGGATCAGCATGTCTTGGATGCTGCTGGTGATGGCGTGGCCCAGATGCAGAGCGCCCGTAACGTTGGGTGGCGGCATGGAGATGGTGAAGGGCTCGGCCCCGGGCTCTGTCTGCCCGATCTCCTCCTGGTGTTCAGGGCGGAAATAGCCGTTGTCATTCCACCACTGATAGAGTTCTTCCTCGACCCGCAGATGGTCGTATGCCTTGGGCATTTCAGTGCTGGCTGTGTCGGTCTTGCTCGATTCAGTCTTCGTCATGAGTCTGTTTTCCTTGACTGCGTTGCGCAACAAATGGTGCAAAAACTGCCTGATTTATGGCAACAAAAAAGCCACCTCGTTCAAGGACGAAGCGGCTCCGCGGTACCACCTTGATTAGGCCAAGCCGGATATTCGGCTTGCCTCTCTCTTTCGCTGTAACGGGCGAACCCGGACAAAAATAGAATTATCAATGTCCAATTGTCAATGCTCAATTATCAATGCGTAGAACCCATTGACTATTGAACGTTGACAATTCACAATTGACAATTTTCCCTCTGCCAACTTCCCGGCGACCTTCTCCATCGCCTGTGCGAACGAGGCTTGCAGCCAATGGCCTCGTCTCTCTTTCGCCGGTCGATGGATACTCCTCCGGTGCACTGTCGTTGTGAGTATCTTTTTAGAGTATAGCGAGTTTCGTCACGATGTGTCAAAATTGAGAGAAGGTTTCCGATAATCAGATGAGAGGGAGGGATCCATGACGTTGATAGGATACGGTCTAAGTGAAGAGCTGCCGGCCTTTGCCGGCCAAAGCCGCAATTTGATAGCCAGAAGCTTGCGCGACGCCGGTCTGGACGGCGTCTTCCTTAAGGATCGCAGCCCGAACTGGTGCCGGGCCCTGCAAGCCGTGGGGCTCAAGGTCTATGGTTCACACAGCGTCTTTTTGGACAACGAGAATCTCTGGGAAAAAATCGCCGGCAGCCGGCCCATCACGGCTTCGGCCGAACCGGCTCCGGTGCAGGAATGGTACCGCCCGCTGCTGCCGACATCGCAAGCGGTCAGGGAACTACGCTTGAAGCAACTGGCAGATCTGGTGTCGGAAATGCCCTTGGACGGCGTCTGGCTCGATTTCATCCGTTGGCCCGCGCGATGGGAGAGCGGCGATCCAAAACTCTACCAAAGCTCTTTCGACCAGACGACACTGGCCCAGTTTCAGATCGAAACCGGCGTTTTCCTGCCCGCGTCTCATGCCGAAGCAACTGCCGCGTCCGAGTGGATCCTGGCCAATGCGGCAGACGAGTGGGCTACGTGGCGCTGCGCACAGATTGCCTCGTTTGTTGACGAGGCGCGTTCGGTCCTCAAACAGCTTCGGCCCAATGCCTTGCTTGGCCTATTCACCGTTCCATGGACCGGCCTGCCGCTGGACAACTTGTCGGTCGATCAGGCGCATACCCGCATCGTCGGCCAGGACCCGACCTTGCTCGGCCCGCGCGTCGACGTGCTCTCGCCCATGGTCTACCATCGGCTTTGTGGTCGCGGCATTGACTGGCCTGCTCAGGTGTCGGCCACGCTGCGTGAACAGGTCGGCTGTGAAGTCTGGCCTGTGATCGAGGCCCTGGCCGAGGATACGGCATTCACGGCCGGGGAATTCGCCAGGGTTGCTCAGTCCGCATGCGCTGCCGGCACCGGCAGGCTCATTGTCTTCAACTTGGCCGGCATGCTGGCAGATCCGGGAAAACTGCCTGCAATTGGCTAGACATAATCAGCTCAAAGGAGATTGGCAAGTGAACCAAATAATCATCAACGCCGACCAGGGCAAGCAGACCATCAGTCGCCATATCTACGGTCACTTTGCCGAGCATCTCGGCCGTTGCATCTATGACGGGGTTTGGGTCGGCGAGGACTCGCCGATTCCCAACACTCGTGGCATGCGCAATGATGTCATCGAAGCGCTGCGCGGCCTCAACATCCCCAACCTGCGCTGGCCCGGCGGCTGTTTCGCCGACGAGTACCACTGGATGGACGGCATCGGCCCTCGGGAGAAGCGCCCAACGCTGGTCAACACCCACTGGGGCGGCGTGACCGAGAACAACCACTTCGGCACCCACGAGTTTCTGGACCTGTGCGAGCTGCTTGGCTGTGAACCCTATATCTGCGGCAACGTGGGCAGCGGCACGGTGCAGGAGATGCAACAGTGGGTCGAATACATTACATTCGGCGGCGTCAGCCCCATGGCCGATCTACGCCGCGAGCATGGACGCGACGAGCCCTGGCCTCTGCGCTACTGGGGGGTCGGCAATGAGAACTGGGGCTGCGGCGGCAGCATGACCGCCGAGTTTTACGCCGATCAATATCGGCGTTACCAGACTTACGTGCGCAGCTTTGGCGACGAACCCATCTACAAGATCGCTTGTGGCGCTGCCGACGGCGATTATCACTGGACCGAAGTCCTCATGCGCTCTGCCCGCGGGCGTGGCGGTCGTCTGCTCATGGATGGCCTTAGTCTGCACTACTACACCTTTGGCGATGAGCGCAGGCCTCACTTATCAGCCACAAACTTTGGCGAATCTGAGTGGTTCGAGGTCATGCGGCGTGCTCTCCACATGAACGAATTGGTCGAGCGCCATTCAGTGATCATGGACCAATACGATCCGGAGAAGCAGGTTGGCCTCATCGTTGATGAGTGGGGAACGTGGTACGCGGTGGAACCGGGGACGAATCCTGGCTTCCTCTATCAGCAGAACAGTCTGCGTGATGCCCTGGTCGCTGCCGTCACGCTCGATATCTTCAACCAGCACGCCGATCGCGTCCACATGGCCAACATTGCCCAGACCATCAATGTATTGCAGGCCATGGTGCTAACCGACGGCGAACAGATGCTGCTGACGCCGACCTATCATGTCTTTGAGATGTACAAAGTGCATCAGGATGCCACACTGCTGCCCATGGATCTTCGTTGCGAAGCATACAAATATGGCGACAGCGAGATTCCTGCGGTCAGCGCCAGCGCCTCACTGGATGATTCCGGCCAGATCAACTTGACATTGAGCAATACCAATCCAAATCGGGCGCTGGATGTGACCTGTGAAATCCGTGGCCGCAGCGTCAGTCTTGTCAATGGACGTCTACTAACCGCCTCAACTGTCAATGCACATAACACGTTCACCGAGCCAGAAACCGTACGACCCGTACCGTTTGCAGGGGCCCAGATTTGAGGGTCAGCGCTTGACGATCCAATTGCCGGCCAAGTCGGTCGTGGCGCTGATACTTTCTTCAGACGCCCAAATCACTAATCCCTAGTCCCCGATCACCAGTCCCCAATCACCAGTTAGAAATTGAGGAGTCAACACCATGCCCATTGGACCTGTCGATACAACTAAAAGCCCATTTGCACGTTGGCGCACGGTACCCCTGAGCGGCGTCAGACTGCAAGACGGTTTCTGGTCGAGACGCCAGGAGATTAACCGCAGCGTTAGTCTGGTCTTTGGCTATGCCCAACTTGAGAAGTCCGGCAACTTTCACAATTTGCGATTGGCCGGTGGTGCGGCGGAAGGCGAGTACCGCACACCGATGTTCATGGATTCGGATGTCCACAAATGGCTAGAGGCCCTTGGCTACGAACTGGCGGCCAATCCGAGTGCCGAATTGGAGCGGATGGCCAATGAGGCGATTGACCTTCTTGAGGCTGCCCAGGCAGATGACGGCTACCTCAATTCATACTGGCAGGTGGTCAAGCCGGAGCAGCGCTGGAGCGACATTGAGCACGGCCATGAACTCTATTGCGCGGGCCACCTCTTCCAGGCCGCTGTTGCCTACGCACGCGGGACCGGCGATCAGCGACTTCTCGACATTGCCTGCCGCCTGGCCGACAACATCGACTCGGTCTTTGGCCCGGACAAGCGCCATTCGACGCCGGGCCATCCGGAGATCGAGATGGGTCTGATTGAACTCTATCGGGAGACCGGCGAGAAGCGCTATCTGGATCTGGGCGTCTTCTTCCTGGATGAACGGGGCAAGGATCACCTGAAGGCCATCTACAATTGGACGCCCACCAAATATTACCAGGACCACGTGCCGGTGCGCGACGCCTCGACCATGGAAGGTCATGCCGTGCGCCAGCTCTATCTCACTGCCGGCGTCACGGATGCATTCCTGGAGACTGGTGAGCAGGCCCTCTTCGACGCCATGTTGCGCCAATGGCATGACATGACCGAGCGCAAGATGTACATCACTGGCGGGCTGGGCGCGATGCATGAAGGAGAAGCCTTCGGCGAGCCCTACGAACTGCCCAATGATTCCTGCTACTGTGAAACCTGCGCCCAGATCGCCAGCATCATGTGGAGCTGGCGCATGTTGATGGCGACCGGCGAGAGCCGCTACGCCGACCTGCTTGGAGAAGACGCTCTACAACGGCTTCCTCAGCGGCATTTCACTGGACGGACAACGCTATTTCTATGTCAATCCGCTCCTGAGCCGGGGCCCAGATCGCATCGATTACTATAAGGTGATCGAACGACCGGAATGGTATGGCTGCGCCTGTTGCCCGCCCAACGTCATGCGACTGCTGGCCTCACTCTCCCACTACTTCGCTTCCACCGACGAGACCGGAATCCAGATTCACCAATATGCACCGGCGAAACTAGACCTGATGTTGGCCACCGGTGAATCTGTGAATATGACCATGCAAGCCAATTTTCCCTGGGAGGGCGCAGTCAATTTGACCATCGACGAGGCGGATGGCTCTGAGTGGGCCCTGCGCGTCCGCTTGCCTGAGTGGAGTGTCGGGGCGACGATCGCCGTCAACGGTGAGACCATGGCGCCAACAGTCGAGCAAGGCTATGCTGCGCTGGCGCGGGTCTGGCAGCCCGGCGATGTCGTCGATCTGGATCTGGCCATGAAGCCGGTGCTCATGACCGGCCACCCGCGTGTCGATGAAATTCGTGGCGCGGTGGCGATTCAGCGCGGACCGGTCGTCTACTGTTTGGAAGAAGTGGACCAGGATACGTCCATTGATCTGCTCGACGTGCAGATCGATGCCGATGGTCCGCTGGTCGACTAGATGGGATCCCGACTTGCTGGGCGGTGTGGTTACCGTAGATGTGGTCGGTTCGGCGGTCGATCTGGATGCCTGGGCCGGCGGCATGTATCGCCCTACGCCAACAACCGCAACACCCATGGCGAACCGCTAACGCTAAAGGCGATACCCTATTTCGCATGGGCGAATCGTGGCGCCAACGCCATGCGCGTCTGGATACCGAAGATGTGACAAGGTGAGGGGGTGACAGGGTGAAAGATTCCAAGTCTCTGTCGCCCCCTCACCCCTTCATCTTGTCATCCGTTTCATCCTTCCGCTCGCGCCCGAAACTCCGCCATATCCACTACCGTCGCGTTCAAGCGCGCCTCCTCGGCGGCGAAGGCCATGAGGTGGCTCTCCAGCGACTCACGCGCGCTGGTCAATGCATCCGCCTCGCCACGTAGCACCTTGATCCAGTCGGCCATGATGCCGGCGTCGCCGCCGCCGTGGCCGGATCCTTCTTCGGGGATGACAATTGTCTCCTCGGCCCCACCGTGATCGTAGACGGTGATCTCGGACGGGTCGCCAAAGCGGGCGCGCAGCGTCGCCTTTGTGCCGTCGTAACGCATCGAGCGATTCTCTTCATTCGAGTGCCCCTGCATCACCATGGAGACGGTTGCGCCCGTGCTCCACTCCATATTCACAACCTGATGATCGACTACATCATTGTCGCAGTGGTAGACGCAGCGACCGTACGGTCCGGTCTTGAGCGCGTTTAGCCGATTCTCGACTGTCGGATCGTCGGCGATGACGGTGAAGGGCCAGGTCATGGGTCGTTCCATGTCGATGGACTTGACCAGGGATGAGCCCTCCATCTTCTGGAATGGCCGGCCTTCCATGTAGATGCCGATGGCTGAGAAAGGGCAGCTCTCTTCGATCGGACAGCCGTCGGTGCAGCGCAGCGGAATCTCCGGGCCGACCGATTCGGATCGATAATGGAAGAGTGAGCCGAAGGAACTGAGTCGCTTGGGTCTTCCGCCCAGATTCCAGTAGAGGATATCCATATCGTGACAGCATTTGGCCAGAATCATGGGGCTGGACGCAGCCGTGTTGCCCCAATTGCCGCGCACGAAACTGTGAGACATGTGCCAGTAGGAGACGTTCTCGCGATGCTCCACCGTGACAATCTCGCCGAGGCGGCCCGAGTCGAGCACCTGTTTGAGCGTCTTCCAAAAGGGTGAGTAGCGCAACACATGGCAGATCTGGAGCGAGCGCCCGGTCTGCTCGGCCGTCTGCACCAATTTGACGCAACCGTCCAGCGTATGGGCCATGGGCTTCTCCAGCAGCACGTCATAGCCCGCCTCCATGGCGGCAAAGGCCGGCTCGACATGCATCTGGTCCTGGGTTGCGACAATGGCGCCCTTGCCCAGTTGCCCTTTGGCGGTCAGTTCCTCCCAGGATTCGAAGCAATAGGCGTCGTCGATATCATGTTCGTCCGCGAACTGCTTGCGGCGATCGGGATTGGGCTCGGCAACTGCAACAAAGCGGATCTCATCCGCATGTGAGAACGCGTACGACGCATAAGCTGAAGCACCGCGCTGTCCAGCGCCCATGAGAACGAGTTCGAGTGGTTGGGGCATTGTGATTCCTTTCGGGTAAGTGTGATTGGTGGGGGCTACTTGCTACTTGCTGCGTGCTGCTTGAGGTCTCGTCGAGAATGCAGCTTCCCGATTGGAAACCATTTGGCAAAGTGTAAACGGATGCTACCCGGAAACCTCACGCAGTACGAAGCAAGCAGCACTTCTATTGCTCCAACGCCACCAACTTCTCCGCCCACCCAATCAACGCGTCAACCTTCTCTTCGCTGTCGGCTTCGGCGAAGATGCGCAGTAGGGGCTCGGTGCCGGAGAAGCGTAGCAGCAGCCAGTTATCGTTTTCAAGATAGAATTTGGCCCCGTCTTCGTGGGCGATACGGTCGACAGGATAGCCGGCGATTTCGCTCAGATCTGCGGCCTCCAACATGCGCGGTACCATGACTTTCATCTCAGATGTGGCCGGCAGGTTGACCTCTCGGCTGACCAAGCGTCCCGTAATGGCGTAGATCTCGTCGAGCATGTCCGAGATGGTGCGGCCTGTGCGTGCCATCATTTCGACGACCAGGGCGCAGGCGAAGATGCCGTCCTTGCCCAGGATGTGGCCGCGAATGCTCAGCCCGCCGCTGCTCTCACCGGCTAGCAGCACATCGTTCTCTTTCATGCTGGCGGCCAGGTGCTTGAAGCCGACCGGCACTTCGTAGCAGGTCTCGCCCACATGGGCCGCCAGCCTGTCGAGGAGATGTGTTGTGGCCAGGTTTCTGGTCACGCCACCCGCTTCTCCACGCACCTCATGCAGATAGTAGTAGAGCAGGAGAAGTAGCTCGTTGGTCGTGATGAAATTGCCCTTGCCATCGACGATGGCGATGCGATCTGCATCCCCGTCCATGGCCAGTCCCAGGTCGTAGCCGGTCTCCTGCACACTCTGGATCAGGTGATCCAGCTTGTTGGAATCCGGGGCGGGGGAGCGACCGCCGAAGAGCGGATCGTGGCGGCTGTGGATCGTGGCCACCCGACAACGGGCTTCGATGAGCACGATCTCCAGCGTCACCTGGCCCACGCCGTACATCGGGTCGACCACCACACGCAGGCCCGCGTCGCGGATTGCCTGCATGTCGATTAGCGCCTCGACCGCGTCCACGTAGGCATTCGTGTAGTCAACCTCTCGCGCCATGCCGCTGCTCAGGGCAGTCTCCAACTCGACCTTGACGACTTCGTGAGGGTGGAGCGCATTGGCTTCATCTGTTATCAGAATTGTCTCATCATCCAGCGGCAGCGAGCCGTCGGTGGCAAAGACCTTGAGACCATTCCAATGTGCCGGGTTGTGGCTGGCGGTAAACATAAGACCGTATGCAAACTGCTTCTTGGCCGTGGCGTAGGTCACCAGGGGAGTGGGCACATCTTCGTTGAGGAGTTGGACCGGGATGTTGTTTCCGGCAAAGACTTCCGCCGCAGCATGGGCGGCAACGTCGCCAAGGAAACGCCGGTCATAGCCGATGAGCACGCCGTCGGCTTCTCGACCGCTTCGGGTGACCTGATTGGCCAGAGCCTGGCAGAGCCTGCGCACGTTGTCCAGCGTGAAGCCTTCACCGATCCGCGCCCGCCATCCGCCGGTTCCAAAGCGGATCAAGTTGTGCTCTTCCGTCCTGTGCGGTCGAAGTTGTCGTTTCTGGAGGATGAACGCGGCACGCTCTAGTTCGTCAGCCGTGTTGATGCCCTGGAGTTCATCAGGATCCAGAGCGCAGTAGCTCTCGATGACCAGACCATCGGCCGCCAGACGGGATACAACATCAGTTAACCGGTGCGCGGCGTCGGGAGCCGATGCGCTGTTTTGAAGTGCAGGCCACAGTCGACCTGTCTCCGCGACATAGGCGCCGATATTCAGTTCAGCGCTTACGTTTGCTCCTTCAGCAGCCGGTTGCAAAAGTTCAGTCTCATCTGTCGGTTCGACGATGTCGACAATGCGGTTGGTTGCATCGCGGATGATTCTGCCGTACGGCTGATTCCCTTCTGCATTCGCGCTAAGCAGTGTGAATGTTGAGTCCTTGAGCAGATGACGCGTCACAAGTCCGCGCAGAGAGGACTCGCGCAGGAGTGGCGTGTCGGCGTAGAGAATCAGAAGGGGGCCGTCATAATCGGCCAGACCGCCCCGGGCCTGGAGTACGGCGTCCCCTGTGCCGCGCGCTTCGCTCTGGACGACATATTGAAAGCGGTCATGCCCAAAATGGCTGTTCAAGTGGACCATGATCTCATCGCTGAGCGCGCTGGTGACAATGTAGATCCCTTCCGGCTGGACGATGGTCTCGGCCAATCTGGACGACGTAGTCGATGATTGCATAGTCGCCCAATGGCTGTAGCACCCAGGTCTCAGTCGTCCCCTGCGAATGCCGATGCTCGTGCGAGCCTGCCGCTAGTATCAATGCTTTCATGGTTCCTCTGTTTTCGCTCTACGATGCTCTCTGTGACATATCTCTGTGTTTTCTCTGCGTTTCTGCAGGGTAGTTGCTCTTGACCCCAGGGCTACCAACTCTCGTGATGCTTTTGGGCAGACCGCTCCCTGCAGAATCATAGGCGGCCAGGGCCACTTCGAGGGCCCGCAATCCGTCCTCTCCGCTGATCGACGGCGCTCGTTGTTGGCGGATAGTTTCAATGAAATCTGCGATCAAGCCCGCATCCATGTTGCCGCCCCAGCCGTGCCAACGGGTCTGGCCCACCTGATTGGCGCTGACGCTAACATGCTGCTTGGACATGTCGGCATAGAGTACGCCGCCTTCGGCAATGACTTCGATCTTGACGTCACCCCAGGTTGTGTAGGACGAGGGGCGTGACCAACTGGTATCCAACGTGCCGTAGACACCGTTGTCCAGCGTGAAGGAGAGCATGCCGGCGTCATCAATGCCCAGATCTGGATGGACCAGACTGTCTCCGACTTCAGCGAAGACCTCGGTGACTTCCGTATCCCAGAACCAGCGCAACAGGTCGATGACGTGGACGGTGTGGTCGATAACGGCGCCGCCGCCTGAGAGATTCTCCTCGACAAACCAGCCGCCCGGTAGGGAGCCATGATTTGTGCACTCAACACTGAGTACTCGGCCCAGATCGCCTCGATCGAGCATCTCTTTCAGCTGGACGAAGACCGGATGGAATCGAACCGGAAACGCAATCTGGAGCTTGGATCCGCGTTGGCGGCAGATGTCGATCATGGCCTGACCATCGGCCACAGTCGTCGCGATCGGTTTTTCGCACAGAATGTAGGGCACTTTGCCGGCAGCCAGTTCGACCAGCGGCCGGTGGTTGACGTTTTCCGAACAGATCACTACGCCGTCCAAGCCGGCACTGATGAGTGCGCCCGGCGAGCCATAGCGCTTGATGTCATAGCGAGCGGCCATCTCTTCGGCGATCCCATCCTCCTCGTTCCAAAGGCCGACGATTTCCACGCCGGATTGCTTCTGGAGGTGGCCTGCATAGCCGGCGGCATGCAGGTGCGCAAAACTCAACAGACCGATACGGATCATTCTGTCATCCATTATGCCACCTCCTCAAATGTTGCCATGTCGACCGGCAGGCCGGTACGCATGGATTCAATCGCGGCCAGCGAGACCTTAACAGCCATCAGCGCATCGTGGGCGGTCACACGTGCGGGGACGTCGCGTTCGAAACAATCGACGAAATGGGCAAGCTCCGCATAGTATGGGTGTTCGTCTGGTGAAATGGGGTTGCGCTCTTCCCGTTTGAGTCCCCTGTCCGCTGGGTTGCGCTTGTGCGAGACCAGCGAGGGCGATTCCAGCGAATCCCATTCGACCAGGCCTTGGGTGCCGGCGATTTCCAGCCGTGTGCGAAACAGGCCGGCCGGATGGGCCCAACTGGCCTGAATATGGCCGATTGCGCCGTTTTCAAAACGCAGCACGATCAGGGCATGGTCATTGCGAGGCTCCTCGGAGAAGGTCGTGCCGCGGGTGAAGACGCGCACCACCTCACCGAAGCACCAGCGATGGAAGTCAATGTCGTGGATGGCCACGTCATGGATGACCCCGCCGCTGCTGTTGAAATCAGCGTAGTAGTCGCTAGAGAATTCGCCGCCTGGCCGCGGGAAGCTGCCTGCACGCGTGGTGCGTATTACCGCTGGTTCACCGATGGCTCCGCTATCAAGCTGGGCCTTTGCCAGAGCAAACTCGGGAAAGAAACGGACGACATGGGCCACATACAGAGGGACGCCCGCGGCCTCGCAGCCGTCGACAATCTCCTGGGCGTCCGCCAACGTCCGGGCCAGCGGCTTCTCGCAGATGACGGCTTTGCCGGCCGCGGCCGCAGCCAGCACCGGTTCCTTGTGTGCCGTGCCTGGCGTACAGATGTCGACCATGTCTACGGCAGCCAACAGATCTTCAAGCCGTTCGTAGGCGATGCCGCCGTAGAGACTGGCCGCATTCTCGGCCGCTGCTTGGTCAATGTCGTAGTAGCCGACCAGATCGACCGGTATCCGCGTCCAGGCATCAAGATGCACGCGGGCGATTGCACCGGTTCCAATAACACCAATTCGAGTCATTGTTCCTCCTATGAAAGAGAATTATGGCAGAATGAAATCTTCTTTAGGATTTTCTTTGCTCGGCAGATTCTACGAATTCGTTGACCTTGCCGTATTTCTTCGTAGGGCAAGAAAGCAGAAGCCGCTGCTGATGGCGAAGAGGAAACAGACTGTATAGAGTGCATCAAAGCCGAGAAACTGGACCAGTTGTCCGCCTAGAAACATGCCCAGCAATTGGCCTACGCTGGCGGTCATATAGAAGAGGCCGCTGTTGCTGCCGCGCGATGCCTGCTGCCCTTGTTCGGCGGTGAATGTCATCGCTGTCGACGTGTAGGCCCCGAATCCGAAACCGCGGATGACCTGCACGCCCAGCAGGGCGGGCAGATAGGCGGCGACCAGCAGGTAGCCGAGTTGGACGACGGCGATGGCGAATCCGCCTGCCGCCAGTAGCAACGCACGCCCCATCACATCCGAAAGTACGCCCGCCAGATACATTGCCGGCATCTCGATGAAGGCCGCCAGCCCCCACAGTGTGCCGATGTCCGTATTCGTGTAGCCAAGCGTAGCCATGTAGTTGGGCCACATGGATGTCGAGGCCGAATGGGCGGCAGTCCAGAGCAAAACGCCTGCCAGGAAAAAATAGGGTAGGTCGCGCTTGACTTTGATCTTAGCCGTTGTCGGCTGCGTATCCGTTTCCTTCACCTGCGCTTGGCTCTTCTCTATAGGCTGTTCGCCCAGTGCCAGGGCAACGAATGCAGCGGCCAAAAAGACCCCGGAGCAGACTGCAAAGGTAAGCGACAGTGAGTAGGCGTCGGAAATGCGCCCCCCGATCAGCGCGCCGATGCTAAACGCCAACGAACCAATGCCGCGGTAGATGCCCATGCGTCGACCTTTCTGGCCGGCGCCCTCTAGAATATCGCCCATATAGGCCAGGGCAACCGTGGTGAAGGCTGCCATGCCCACGGCCTCAACGAACCGCGCCGCCCACGCGAAACCGGTGGTTGGCGCTCGACTGAGCAGAAAGAAGCCTGTCGCCACGGCCAACAGGCCGATCAGAAGGATCGGCTTGCGTCGTCCCAGCCTATCGGAGATACGACCCCAAAGATAGTTGCTGCCGATCAGTACGAAAACATAGGTTGTGAGAATCAGTGAGATCTGCGAGTAGGAGGCGCCGAGCGATTCCAGGTAGAGAGTCATCAGTGGGGCGCTGATGCCGATCGCCACGAAGAAGAGAGAGTTGACAGCGGTTAGCGTTCGATAATTGTTCATATAATCCGAAAGGCCGACACATATCGTCCATGTGTCGACCCTGGGCGTCTCCGTGTGCGATTAACCGCTCTCTTGCTGAACTCGCTTCGTTTCTGAATCTATCATGCACTGATGATCGTTGTCAACCAATGAGTTTTCATCATCTTGGAACTTATGATGAGGCTCTTTCGTATAGATATTCTGTGTGAGCACGCTGTTCAATATGAAACGCGAATTGGGGCGTTGTGAAGCCCGATCCAGAATGTCACCACAGCGAACTGAACTGGCTGATTATGCAAGGTCGTTGTATACTCTACCACTGTATTTTGCCCAGGCGTATTTGTTGCGGCCGAATCATGATTCAAGATTCGCCGGCAAGGTTCGATTAACGAGAATCGTTATGCATGAAATGTTTGCATCATTCCAACAGGCGATAGAGTCCTTTCATCAGGGCGGCTTTCAGGGATTGGGTCCCTGGAGCTATCTTCTGATCGCGCTCTTGGTGGCCACTGAGGGACCGGTCACGACGCTGATTGGCGCCACAGCCGCCGCGACCGGATTTCTGGATATCCGCCTTGTCTTTGTCGCTACAGCCATCGGCAATATTGCCGGCGATGCGCTCTGGTATTCTGTGGGCTATGCAGGCAAGTCGAAACGCTTGCAGGGCTTGACAAGTCGATTGGGCTTGCATCGCGAGCAGGTTCTGCGGCTGGAAGATGGGATGCGTACACATGCAGCAAAGGCGATCCTGATCGCCAAAATTACCTTTGGCTTGATCATTCCGACATTGGTGGCTGCGGGGCTGGCGCGTGTGCCGTTGCGACGCTGGTTCCCGGCTGTGCTTGTGGCCGAAACGATCTGGACGATTCTGCTGGTCTCGATCGGCTTTCACGCCGCAGGAGCGATTGCTCAGGTTGAGAGCGGGTTCCGAATGATCGGTCTGATAGCGGCTATCATCGTGATTACAGTCGCACTGATCCATTTGAAGCGTTCTAAACGTAACGTCCCCTTGAACGCCGCTCCAAAACAGTCGGTCGACCAGTCTTCCTCGCCATGTTCACGATCATCGTCACGATCATCGTCCCAGTTGGTGGAGCGGGCGGTGATCAGTGCTATCGCTCCACTGCTACATACTTACTGAATCTCACTTACCGAATCTCACTTACTGAATCTCATCGGACAGCTTCTGCGTCTTGTCAGATGAACCCGTGCGCACGATTGGCGTCAGGGGTTCGCCGAGATGGGCGATTCGCTGATGCTTGAGATAGTGGAGCACGATCTCCAGCACCTGGTCGGCAGTCAGGGACTCGGTGTCAATCTTGAGGTCAGCATGCCCAACCGCGTGCTCCAGACGCTCTGTCTCCTGCACGTGCCATTTGCGCGTCCAGGAGACGTCCGGGCGACGCGTCTGTTGACCTTCCAGGCTAAGGTTCAAGTGAATCAGGATTTCCGGTCGCTCGAAGTGCCGCCAAAGCTCAGGCATGTTGCTATGTTCCTGGCTAATGGGCCTTGCATCGTAGCCGCGTTGGCGTAGGCCGCTGACCAATGTCGACTTGCCGGCGGCGCTCATGCCGACTACCTTGATGATCGGAAGCGATTTTTCCATCCGACTCCTGATTGGAACAGTTGTGTCAATGGTATCGATTTAACGTCAGATCGGAAAGCGCATAGATAGACGCCGAACCGGATCGGCTTTGGCCTGCGGAACCACGCGTAGGACGAGTACTGTCGCATCGTCGCGGGGACGATCTTCGTCGAGCCGCATGGACTCGGCCAGGATGGCATCGGCGATGGCCTGTGCAGAGCTCTCGCGTGCGTCGTCGATGTTTTCCAGGACTTGCGGAAGATCGATCGTGCCGCCGGAACGGCAGCCCGCCTTCCACACGCCGTCTGTGAATACGATGAGCGTCATGTCCGGTTGCAGCGGCAGCTCAACAATAGACGGCTTGGTGTTTCGATAGATGCCGATGGCTTCGCACTCTTCATCCAGCCGATCGTGATCATCTCCCTGGCAGACGAGAATGGGACACCGTGCATTGCGGCTGATCACCAGTGACTGGGTGACGAGGTCAACGCTGACAATGAAGAGTTCGGCGCTCACTTTGCCGCCGCGTTGCAGTGCCAGGTAATCGTGGGTGGCACGCGCGACCGCCCCATCTCGGACTCCCTCCGCTAAGAGGCTGATGGCCTTGCGAACCACGATGTTGCTGATTGCCTTGGCGCTGTATCCGCTGCGCTGACCATCGGCGACGACGATGCTGATACCGCCGTGTGGGCGTTCAATCACCTCGACCGTGTCGCCGCTCTCGCTGCTGGCATACTTACTGATCTTCTCTACTGCCGTCTGGACCTCTAACTTATGCTGCATGGTAACCGCTCTGCTCCACTGCTGTCGTCATTCTTTGCCTGTTTGATCATGTTCATCGCTTCAGGCGATACTTCGGCACGCCCAGCTGACCGGCGGCGAAAACGGATTGTTTGATCTCTCAAAAGGTGGTAGGTTGACAGTGAACAGGCTATCGCTGTCAGGTATCTGTCAGCATAAGCCAACTGGCCGAACTATTCAACCTTCATCTATGCCGGAAGTGGCAGGAAAATTTGAACAGGAGATCGATATGCGTGTCGTTGTCATCGGTGGAACGGGCCATGTGGGCACCTACCTGGTCCCGCGGCTGGTCGAGGCGGGTCATGAAACTATCGTTGTGAGTCGTAAGGAGCGAGAGCCATATCAACCCAATGGGGCTTGGACCTTTGTCTCCCATGTGCAGATCGATCGTGCCGCTGCTGAAGCGGACGGTTCATTCGGCCAACAGATCCTCGAACTGAAGCCGGATGCCGTGATCGACATGATCTGCTTCACGCCGCAGAGCGCTCGCCAATTGGTCGACGTGCTGCATGGCCGTGTGGAGCACTTCTTGCATTGCGGCACGGTCTGGGTTCATGGGCCGAGTCTGGTTGTGCCCGTTACAGAGGAGCAGCCGCGCAGACCGTTTGGCGACTACGGCATCAACAAGGCCGCCATCGAACGTTATCTGCTACGCGAGCAACGGCTCAATGGTTTCCCGGCGACTATCCTGCACCCCGGCCATATCGTTGGCCCAGGGTGGACGCCGCTAAACCCGGCCGGCCACTTCAATCCAAATGTCTACGAGCGGCTGGCGACCGGCGAAGAACTGTCCCTGCCCAACTTTGGCCAGGAGACCGTGCATCACGTGCATGCCGACGATGTCGCCCAGAGCTTCATGTGTGCACTGGCCAGACCCAGTGCTGCAATCGGCGAGAGCTTCCACAGCGTCTCGCCGGGGGCCGTCTCGCTGCGCGGCTATGCCGAATCGATGGCGCTGTGGTTCGGTGCAGAGCCGAATCTTCGCTACCTTGCGTGGGAAGAATGGCGGCAGACCGTGACCGAAAGTGAAGCCAGTGCTACCTATGACCACATCGCGCACAGCCCTAGCTGCAGCATTGAAAAGGCCAAACGCCTGCTCGGCTATGCGCCTCGCTATACATCCTTGCAGGCAGTACAAGAGTCGGTGCGCTGGCTGATTGACAACGGTGAGATATCGGTGTAGGCACAAGGGTCCTACGTCGGTAGAAATCAGGCTCTCTGACGACCTGTGTGGCCAGACCTCCGGGAGGTGTCAGCAAATGGCACTCAGCGCGGAAGTTCCATGGACATCTCCCGGCGGTCGGGTTGTCCACCTATGATCGTTTGGAGAGCCAGAAATCAGAGGAAAATCATGAAACAGCTTATCACTACGCTCGGGCCTAAATCGGGCGATGAACTCGGTATGATCCTGCCGCATGAACACATTTTTGTAGACCTTGGCCCCATCGAAAAGGCCAACTATCGCGGTGCGCAGGCGGCGGATGTGATTGCCCTCATGGGGCCGCAGATTGAGGCCATCAAGCAGCAGGGCGTGACAGCGTTGGTCGAGTGCACGCCCGAAGGGGTCGGACGCCGTGCCGATATTGATCTCGCCGTGTCTCAAGCCACGGACTTTCCGGTCGTGATGCCGACCGGCATCTATCGTGAACCGTGGGTACCGCAGTGGGCCCACGAGGCGGACGAAGATGCACTGGTCGAGTGGCTTCTGGCCGAATTGACGGATGAGATCGGGGATACGGGTGTTCGGGCTGCCTGGATCAAGGTCAGCGCCGGTGACGACGGCATTACGCCGGTCGAGACCAAGATTCTGCGTGCTGCGGCCAGGGCCGGCGCAAAGACTGGAGCCATTATCGGCAGCCACACCATCCGCGGTCGTGTCGTCCGCGACCAACTCGACATTGTCGAAGAGGCCGGCTACACAGCTGATCGCTTCATCTGGATCCACACCCAAGCTGAGCCGGATGTGCAGTTGCATCTAGAAATGGCCGGGCGCGGCGCTTGGCTGGAGTTTGACGCCATCGGCAGCGAGGGCTTTAGCGATGACTATTTCATCGAGCGTATCCGATCACTGTTGGATGCCGGATACGGTGACAAACTGCTGCTGAGCCACGACCGCGGCTGGTATGATCCGTCCAAGCCGGGCGGCGGCATCCCCAAGCCCTACACAGTGCTTGTCGAGCGCTTCCTGCCCAAACTTCGTGCGGCCGGTGTAGACCAGGCGACGATCGAGCAACTGACCCATCGGAATCCATTTAGCGCGTATGCGCGGTAAAGCGGGAATCGGGGAATGGGGAATGGGGAATAGGGTGTGTTGGCTGCCTGTATTGGTTGTCCAGGTATCCTCAATCCCCTACTCACCCTTTCTCCCCCGACAGTACATCATCCACTAACTACGAAAGAGGATCAACCATGTCAAAACGAAAAGTACTGCTGATCGGCGCCTGTGGCACTATTGCCGGCGTACTGTTGCCTGCGCTGCGCGAGCGCTTCGATCTGAAGCTAATTGATGTGAAGACGACCAACAAGCTTGGTGAAGAAGTGCCGGGGGTTGAGATAGCGGATCTGCTTGATCCGGATCGAGACGCCTATCGCCATCTCTTCTCTGGTGTGGATGCGGTGATCCACTGCGGATTTGTCGTGCCGGAGGACCGTAGCGATGCCGAGCAGAATTTCTGGGCCGAGCATGCCAATGTTCAGATGGCGTTCAATATCTACCAGGTTTCGCTGGAGGAGGGCGTGCGTCGAGTTGTCGTTGCCAGTTCCAACCATGCGGCTGACTACTATGAACGCCTGATTCTCGACCACAAGATGGACTTCGTCTATCCGGAGATGCGTGCTCTGTCCGACAACTACTACGGCTGGGCCAAAGAGACCTACGAACATCTTGGCTTCGTCTTTGCTACGGGACGCATGAACGCCGAGGATGGTCGACCCCGGCCGTTGGAAAACGTCCAGGTTCGCATTGGCGGTCCGCGGGAAACCGATCTAGCGGCCTGCAAGATGGGCGATCTGGTCTGCATGCGGCGGGCGCTGGCAGTCTATATCAGTCAAGATGACATGTCACAGCTTTTCATCAAGAGCGTCGAGGCGGAGAACATTGAGGATGAGTTCGGCGTGCCCTTCCAGATCTTCTACGGCATCAGCGAGAATTCCCATGCGTTCTGGAGCATCGCCAACGCTCGAAAGATCATCGGCTATGCCCCGCAAGACAACAGCGAGCTGCGTTTTGCCGAATTGATTGCCGAGCACATTCGGGCATCTGCCGGGACGTGAGACTGCTTCGATAAGGCTTTCAACACGGAGATCCGGAGTCGGCATGGGGGGGATACGGAGGAAGAGCAGTGAAATCTGCGTTCCATCCGCTGACTCCACTGCAAAAGGCCTTTTTCGCCACAGATTTACACGGATAAAAAAGGATAAAACACAGATGGTACCGAGATTACTCTGGACACCTGGTAAATATCTGTGAAAATCAGCTCCTTATCCGTGTAAATCTGTGACAAAAAGAGCTCTCTTCTTGTACGCCCACATGTCACGTCAATCGAAGAAGGCCAGCGCGTCTTCCAGAGACGGTAGGACGCCCCGGCCACCGATGCGGCCTGGTCTGTTGGCGCGTTGAGATCGGGAACGATGTATACAGCCATGCCGGCTGCGGCTGCCGACATGGCGCCGGCGCTTGAATCTTCGAAGGCCATACATTCTCCGGGCGGAACCCCTAGGCGCCGGGCGGCCTCCAGAAAGATGTCGGGCGCCGGTTTTCCCTGCTCTACGTCGTCGCCGGTCACGACGATCGAGAAGTGCATATCCAGCGAGCCGAGACGCAGGCTGCGAACGGCTTCAGGCCGGGTGCTGGATGTGGCGACGGCTTTGGGGATGCCGAGCGCGTCAATGCGATTGAGCAATGCGAAGAGGCCGGGCTTCACGTCGATTCCGCTGCGGTCTGCCTCTTCAATCCAGTGTTCCATCCAGCGTCTGTGAAACTCGTCCAGAGGAAAGCTCGCTCCCAGCGCATCAAGAATCAGCGCCTCGCAATCTTCTGTTCGCAGGCCGACCAATCTGGAAAAGAGCTCTTCTTGAATGGTGTAGCCGAGTTGATTGGCAGCCCGGTACCAGGCAAGTTGATAGATCTTTTCCGTATCCAGCATGAGACCGTCCATGTCAAAGATGACTGCGGACGGGCGGCGGTTCTGATCGACATTTGCTCATGCGAATGGCCGTTCCTTCCATGAATTGTTGCGATAACGGGGCCGTACACCAAACCCGAAAATGAAAAAAGGGCGTGGGTAGATTTCTACCCAACGCCCCTTTTAGGTGACTCTCTCAAATCCTAGCCACGCTTCAGAACGGGAAGACCGTTCTTGCTCTCAGAGACCACGTAGCCTTCCGGCACAGCGTCCAGGGCGCCTTCTTTCTCTTCTTTGCCGAAGAAATAGATGGTCTGCTCCCGGCCGTTCTTCAGAACGGTGGTCTTGGAATGCAGGATGTAGGTCTTGCCCTTGGAATTCGTGTGTGCATACGCCATGTTCAATTACTCCTTTTCGGAACGTTTCCTCAATGACAAACTGAATTTCTGCGACGCCCGACGGGGGGTGCGGCGCAAACAATCTTCCGTCTGCGCTGGCCCTACAAGGCGTACAGCAGGGCATTCTACCACGAGTGCATCGATGTGAAAAACGCCGCAACCTTTCGATTTCCTTGTGGTTTGTCGCTTGCTGCAATGTCAACCCGTCAGAACAGAACGAGCATGATACACGACCGGTCTGTATTCCACCAACGCGACTGACTCAAAGCGGCCGGGGTTGAAGAGATCCATGGATCTGCACAGCGCCACTGCCTCACCGACACTGTGGGCTGCCAGCTGAGAAGCAATGCTGCAGTGCGGTATCCAGTTTCCGGGTCGATAGTAGGCATGTGACCGGAGGCCCGCTTCTGCGATTCGTCGATGGAAGTCGGCATGTGCGTTGAGCAGCTCTGGCGTTACGACCGGTGCAAGGTAGACGACCCCTTCATTGGTCGGAAAGCTGCCTACTGCGCTCAACTTGAACTCGAACGGGGGACACGTCGATGCAAAGTCATTCACGACCTGGCGCGCGTTTGCCAGGCTAAAGTCGCCAAATGTCTCGTCAAAAACGGTCAGGCTTATGTGGGGCTCAGCGCCGACATCAAGCATGAACGAACTAATGCCGGCGTCGGCGAGCCGGCGCCAAAGCTCCCGTACGCTGGTATCCGATGCCGGGTCAAAATTCAGCTCCGCGGCGAAACCCATCTGTGTCTCCGTTCACCGATGATAGTTTCTTGTAATCTGTCAACGCATAGAGGCGGCCACGCTCGACATATCGCATCGCATGATGCCCATGGGATTCTCTACCAGCCAGATCCAAGCTGGTGGAGAATCCCGTCGTGCGTTAGGGCGCATTAAGAATTGTCGATTTACAGTCTATTCGATTGCCGCTGCCTGGCCGGTGTCGACGGTCGGCACAATGCCTGGACCGGGCAACACCAGCGTAGGAATCGTGCCTTCAGGCGTGAAGATGATCTTGTCGGACGGCTGCAACGCGCTGGCGTTGGCATTCACGATCTGAAGTTGAAGGAATTCAGGGTTCTCTCCATACATCTCGGCCAGGGCCAGTTGGGTGGCGATATCGGCTTGGGCGCGTTCGGTTGCTGCTTTGGCCAATGCCGCCTGGATCTCCAAATCCTTTTCTGCGGCCAACAGACTGTTGACTTTTTCAGCTTCAATGATGGCGCGCTCGGCCTCGACGCGCGTGAGTTCGTTGGAGCGTTCAGCCTCAATGACCGCGCGTTGCGCCTGGATCTTGGCTTCCTCAAGCTCGGCCAGAATGAGCTGCTGCCGAGACTCCTCCTGGATGCGACTTTGGGCGATACGAATTTCACCCTGCTGCTTCTCCTGCTCGGCTTCGGCCTCGGCCTTGACGCGCAGGAGGTCCTGATTGGCTTGCTCCGTTTGCAATCGCTTGCGTACGATCTCATCCAGGCCCGCTTGTACATCGGGCGACAGGATTACTTCGGGGACGGCGAGATTGGCCACGTCCAGGCCGAAGTTGCTGGCCAGGATGTTGACTTCGTCATCGATGCAGTTGCGTAGTTCATCGCGGCCGGTGCCGATGACAGCGTCATCAAAGTTGCGGTCGCCGACGCATACTTTCATGGCCTGTTGGGCGCGCAGACCGATGCGATCACGTACCGCTTGGTCGTCAAGATAGAGTTGATTGTATTGCGCCCACAGCCCTTGGATCGTGTCGCCATTGGCCAATCCCGGTCGGAAGACATCACCGGTTACGATCAGCCCGATGCGCTGTTTATCTTGGGTAATCAACTCTACGTCGGTGACAACAAAGTCGACTGCTGCGCTGGAGACGCGCTCCAGCTTGACAAACAGCCCAACATCGCTGTAGACGCCGGGTCCGACCACCCCCTTGATGCGTCCGCTCTCGAACTGGACTCCGACCTCGTCTTGGTCGATGCGCTCGAAGAAATAGAAAAACTGGCCGGCTACACTAAAAAGCATAAAGACGGCTACCAGTATAGCTCCGCCGACAAGTATTGCCTTGAACGGGATCTTCAGTCTGGATTTCTCTTCCATGCTGCTTCCTTTCTAATTGGCGCCAGAACGGCATTTCTAGTTTACCAGATCGGCTGCTGCTTGTCTGACATTATCATCCCAATTCCCTTCCTGCAAGCGCTGCCGATCTGTCAGCTTTGCGGTGGGAGGTAATTGCGGCTAGAATAGGACAGTTTGCCCAGCAGTCACGTGTTGATCAACCAATGCCAGGGTGAACTGACGACGGCTAAACCGGCAGAGCGTTTCTAACTGAGAAGCAAGGGAGCCATGACAACTACACGTTTGCCTGGTCTGGTTGACGCACATGTCCATCTGCGTGAACCTGGCTACGAGCACAAAGAGGATCTGTACTCCGGCACGGCAGCGGCATTGGCGGGAGGGGTGACCACCGTTCTGGATATGCCCAACACCCAGCCACCAACCGCTACACCGGAACGATTGACGGAAAAGGCCCGACTAGCGGCAGCGAAAGCTGTCTGCGATGTCGGGCTTTTTGTTGGCGCAACCAGTACCGATCTCGATGCCTATTTGCCTGTGGCTCAGCAGGCCTGCGGGCTCAAGATCTACGTAATCTGATACGTTTGGTTCACTGCGTATCGACAGTCTGGATTTGATGCATCGATTCTTCCGAACTTGGGCGGAGAAGGCCGGCGCGGTTGGCTATCGCAGCGTGGACAATCCTGCCGGAATCGGGCCCGTTGCGGTTCATGCCGAAGAGTTGATGCTTCCTGTCTGCCTGACCCTGAGCCATCTTCATGGCGTGCCGCTCCACATCGTGCATGTGAGTCGACGTAGCGAGATCGAACTGATCGGCGTTGCCAAGCAGCGCGGTTATCCAGTGACCTGCGAAGCAACGCCCCATCATCTCTTTTTGAGCACCGACGATCTGCCCAGGCTCGGCAATTTCGGCGACATGCGGCCACGTCTCGCCTCCCCCGACGATGTGGCTGCCCTCTGGGAGAATCTGGCCATCATCGATATTTTTGCCACGGATCACGCTCCGCACTCACTGAAAGAGAAGGCGTTGGAGACGCCGCCTCCAGGCGTTCCGGGCGTCGAGACCATGCTGCCCCTGCTGCTCACGGCCGTGCGCGATGGCCTTCTGATGCTCGATGATGTGATAGAACGCTGTTCCGTCAACCCTCGACGTATCTATGGCCTGCCTGAGCAGCCGGACACCTATGTTGAAGTCGATATTGGCACCGAATTCGTGTTCACCAACGCCGACATGCACACCCGTTGCGGCTGGACGCCATTTGCGAACAGACCGCTCGTTGGCCGTGTCGAACGCGTGGTTCTCCGCGGTGATACAGTCTTCGAGAATGGGCATGTTCTGGCGCAACCGGGAAGCGGGACCGTCCTGTTCGTTCCATAGAAGGGTCGAGTATTACGCAAAACGCAGTACGCAATAGAAATCATGCAGCAAGCAGCAGTCTCTATTTAAACATCACCCAATGGAGAACCTACCACCATGCAACCCATCAAGGACGTTGCCGGCGTGCCGGCGGACAACATGAGCAACGGCTTTTACGGACAGGATATCATCAGCGTCAGTCAGTTCAATCGTGAGAATCTGGACTACATTTTCCGGGTCGCACATGAGATGCGCATTCTGGTTGAGCGTTTCGGCAGCGCCGATCTGCTTCAGGGCAAGATTTTGGCCGATCTCTTCTATGAGCCGAGCACGCGTACCAGTTCCAGCTTCATGGCGGCCATGCTACGCCTGGGTGGCCAGATCATCCCCATCAACAATGTGCAATACAGCTCAGTGACCAAGGGCGAGAGCCTGCCCGACACCGTACGCACGCTGGAGAGCTATGCCGATGTCATCGTGCTGCGCCATCCTGAATCCGGGTCGGCTGCGACTGCCGCTCACTATGCCAGCAAGCCGATCATCAACGCCGGCGACGGCGTCGGCGAGCATCCAACCCAGGCGCTGCTTGATCATTTCTCCATCATCGAGGAGTTAGGGCGCACGAATGGGCTACGCGTCGCCATGGTCGGTGACCTCAAGTACGGTCGCACCGTCCACAGCTTGACCAAGCTGCTGGTCAACTACGATGTGGAGTTCGATTTCATTAGCCCGGAGATTCTTGCGATGCCGGACGATGTGCTCGATGTTGTGCGTTCTACCGGCCATACATTTAACGTAGGTGAGGATATCCACGACGTCATCAGCCAGGCCGATGTGCTCTATGTCACCCGCGTGCAGAAAGAGCGTTTTACCGATTTGGCCGAATACGACCGTGTGCGAGACCACTACGTGGTCGACGAGGAACTGATGACGCAGGCCAAAGAGAAGATGGTCGTTATGCATCCGCTGCCGCGCGTCAATGAGATCAGCTACGCAGTCGATGACGACCCGCGTGCCGCCTATTTCCGTCAGATGCGCAACGGCATGTACATTCGCATGGCGCTGTTGGCTGCCGTGCTGGGTAAGGCGTAGGTGGCTGTCCGCAATTCACCTTCGGGAGGTGGTCACGAAATCCCAGGTAGACGAACTGGTGCTGACCATCTCCCAGAGGTGAATTGCGTCAAGCTGCTTCGGGCAATGACGCGGTCGAGGAGGAAGTTCGACTTCCGGTTTCAGTCAGGATTCTCCTGGGATGGATGAAGATGCTGTTTGGATGAAATTGCCTTGCAGACGACGGAAATCTATGACATAATGCCAAGCATAATCTTTGATTTGCTTAGCAATATTGGGATGGGAGGTCGTTCAATGCCGAATTTGTCTGTGCCAAGGGAAAAACCATTGGCAGTTAAGGTCAGTAGCCGACATCAGATATCGTTGCCTAGTATCGCTCGACGCCGGCTGGACATCAACGCTGGAGATCGCCTTCTCGTTGACGTACAAGACGGCGTGCTGGTTCTGATACCTGAACCACTCGATTACGTCGAACAGATGACAGGCCTCCATCAGGACCTTTGGGAAGGCGTCAACACCGATCAATACTTGCGTGAGGAACGAGACGCGTGGACGACTTCCGAACAAGATTAGCCGATCATGCCATATTGGCCCTCGACACGTCAGTCTTCATCTATCAGTTTGAGTCACATCCCCGGTATATGCCGCTGGTGAGCACCGTACTCGGTCAGATCCAGTCAGGCCACAATCATGGCGTGACATCGGTTATCGCACTGATGGAACTGACCGTTCACCCGTGGCGGCATGGACGATCGACCGTTGCGCGAGAGTACGAGGTGTTGCTGGCGAATTTCCCTAACTTGACAATGCTCGACGTGGATCGTGATATCGCACGTCAAGCGGCTCAATTGCGAGCCAGGTACAATGTACAGCCAGCCGATGCCCTGCATGCTGCCACCGCCATCTGTCACAAGGCCTCCGGGCTTGTGACCAATGATCGGCGACTGGAGCGACTGCGCGAATTGATCGACATCATTGTGTTGGATCGGTTCGTCCCACAGATGTGACTGTGTTCATCAATTATCGCATCCCTCCAGCCATCTCTGTAGCCTCCGGTAGTCCCCTCAATCGCCACATGCTCCACAGCCCGAAGGCCGGGCCTAGCGCAAGCACGGCAAAGGCCCATTCCCAGCCGACCAGGCCAACCAGGGGTGGGATCAGGCGGATGGTGAAGAGCGTGAGCAGAAAGCCCAGGCTCGTCTGCATGGTCAGCGCGGTCCCCACGTAGCGGTCGTCGCTGAGTTCGCTGACTGCCGTACTGAACTGAGCACTGTCTGCAACCACGGAAAAGCCCCAAATCAAGCAAAGAGCCGTGAGCAGCAATGGCGAGCCAAAGAAGAGCCCGACAGTCAAGGCGCAGACTCCGGAAACGGCCAGGCTGGAACCGGCGATGGCTGTGCGGCCCAGTCGATCTGCCAGCTGTCCGGCGACCACGCTGCCGATACCCCCGATGGCGATGACGGCAAAGCCGGCGAGGCGTGCCGATGCCACGCTCCAGCCTGCTTGCTGGTAGGCCGCCAGCAACATGATTGGGACCCACGCCCACATGGCGTAGAGCTCCCACATGTGGCCCAAATAGCCGAAATTGGCCAGACGCACGGGTCTATCCGAAAGGGCGCGGCCGGCGTAGCGCCAATCGAATGGCGCCGACTTGGCTAGAAGAGGGCCTGGCCGTACGAAAAATGCGGCAATCAACGCCGCGAGCAAGGCAAACACAGAAGCTGTCAGCAGTACGCTGCGCCATGGTGGGATACCGCTATCTTCGCCGAAAACTGACAGGGCTCCGAGCAGATGGGGCATGGCAGAGCCTACGGTCAGTGCCCCCACCAAGATCCCGATCCCCAGTCCCCGATCCCGATCCGTCCAACTGGCCATCAGCTTCATGCCGGGCGGATAGACGCCGGCGAGCGTCACGCCGGTGGCAAAGCGAAGGGCCATGGCGGCGGATGGCGATGTTGCCCAGAGTGCAATGGTGCCATTAAAAAGCGCGCCTGCGATGGCGCTGGCCGCAAACAAGCGCTGGGCCGGTACCCGATCGGCCAGTGTCAGCAGTGTGCTGGTCAGTGCGCCGACCACAAAGCCGATCTGGACGCTCATGGTCAGCCAGGACTGTTGGCCCGTGGTGAGCGCCCATTCTTGGGTTAGTTGAGGCACAACGGCTGACGCCGAGAACCAGAGTGACATGGCTAGCAGCTCTGCCAGCGCCAACAACCAGAGCGTGCGCCACTTGTGGCGGGCGAATTGGGAAGACGGTCGTTCACGGGTGATGGGCACGGGCGCAAACTCCTGGTCAACGGCATCCGGAAACGAATCTAGCTGATAGACGTGGTGATGCCGCTCTATCTTACGCCAGCGGTTGCGCTCCAGACAACCGTTGTAATCACTCAGGCGAGAATGCTTACACCTGCTGCGCTGGAGATGCGTGCATTTCAGAATCGGAGCACGTGACAAGGTTGCCTCATCTTGCTTCGCCTCCTGGGCCTCATAGATCTGCGAGTGGCTACGCGTCCCTCTCTCCAATTTTTGGAGAGAGACCGCCGGGCGCTTGAGGCGTCCCGACAGGGTGAGGCGTTCGCTCCCCGACTCAGACATGCACCCGCTGGAGCTCGCACGCTTGACTATGGGCGGGCCACACTCTACAATTGATGGGTACTCTAGTTCTAGGAGTGAACATTCGATGACCAAACCCGATCCCGACGACCGCAAACCACCGATACATCTAAGTCCACGCAACGCTGATGGGTTACTGAAGATACTTGCTGCGACAGTGTTTCTGGCTAGCCTCGCCTATGGCCTTGCCCGGCTGCTGTTTGTTCTCTTTCGGTAAAAGAAAAAGGGCGAGATATCGGGTCTTAAGACCCGATATCTCGCCCCCAGAGCAAGGAGAGGTAGAAAGTTATGGAATCAGCACGCCATCAATCACGTGGATGACGCCGTTACTGGTATCAACGTCAGCCGCTACGACCGGGATACCGTTGATCAGAACCGTCTCGCCGTCAATCGAGATGTCGATCATTCCACCGCCAACAGTTTCGACTGACTGACCATCCAAACCGAGTACGTCAGCAGCCATCACCTTGCCGGCAACCACGTGATAGAGCAACACGTCGGTCAGAGCGCCTTCAGGATCTTCCAGCAGGCCTTCAACAGTACCTTCGGGCAGAGCGGCAAATGCGCTGTCTGCCGGAGCGAAGACGGTGAACGGACCCTCACCCTTGAGCGTGTCAACTAGGCCGGCGGCGGTCACAGCAGCAACCAGCGTCTCGAAGTCGCCTGCGGCCACGGCGGTGTCGACGATGTCAGCCATGTCGCCACTCTCTTCGACCATTTCGCCTTCGCCCTCAGCCATTTCATCAGAGGCCGGAATCAGGACGCCGTCAATCACGTGGATAACACCATTGCTGGTCTCAATGTCAGGGGCCGCAACAGCAACACCATTGATCAGGACCGTGTCACCGTCGATTGCGATGTCGAGCATACCACCACCAACAGTTGCAACAGACTGACCGTCCAGACCGACAACGTCAGCAGCCATTACCTTGCCGGGGACGACGTGATAAAGCAGGACATCGGTCAAAGCGCCTTCAGGATCTTCCAGTAAGCCTTCGACTGTGCCCTCAGGCAGAGCGGCAAATGCGCTGTCAGCCGGAGCGAAGACGGTGAACGGGCCTTCGCTCTTCAGTGTGTCAACCAGACCGGCAGCAGTCACGGCTGCAACCAGCGTCTCAAAGTCGCCAGCGGCAACAGCGGTGTCGACGATGTCAGCCTCCGCCATCTCATCACTGGCTTCCTCTTCCATCGGGGCTTCTGTCGGTGCGGCTGCCTCAGGCGCCGGGGCTGCTGCCGGTGCACAGGCCGCAACCATCAGTCCAAAAACGACCAGTAAACTCCAAACAAGTGTGCGTTGCATCTTATCCTCCTGGTTTTTGCGTGCTACTTGATGTTGAACAGTCGACAATGATTTGCTTTCACGTAACATTTTTTGCAAATCTTTTTCAAAACTTGTGCAAAATATACATACTTTTGGCTTAGGGTTAAGTGGCTTCGCTTCCATTTGTTTAATAATGGTCTTGCGATGGGACAGAATCGTGGCTAATCGCCGCTCCATAGGTGGCCCTGCTGGAAAAATGAGTAATTAGCCACAGATGACTCTGCTGCGAAAAGGTCTTGTTCACCGCAGAGACACAGAGGGGTCACAGAGGTTCACAGAGGAAAATCCTCAGATTATCTGTGTCCTATCCTTTTTCCATCTGTGTGAATCTGTGGCAAAAAAAGCTCTTTCCGTGGACTCATAGGTCGGTTAGGACAAGTGGAAGGAAAATCGCATACCATAATATATCAAATGGGTGTACACTAAGGGAGTGACGCTAGACTGAGTTTTGTCTGGTATCTTTGCGTGAAAATGGCAATATCCAATTCCCACCGAAAGGATCGAATCATGTTCAACCGCAAACCGTTCACCAGTCTCATGTTCACGGCAATGCTCCTATTGCTTGGCGTGCTTGTCGCTGGCTGCGTAGCCCCAGCTGCTGCCCCGGCAGAGGGTGATGGCGCCGCCATGCCCGCCGAAGGGGATCAGATCGTCCTGCGCGTCGGCACCGGCGATAGCGGCGAAGGCCTGACGCCGCATCAGGAGATCATCAGCCGCTTTGAGGAGGCCGATCCCGGCATTACGGTGCAGCTTGAGCCGGTCTCCGGCAGCGATTACTATGGGCGCCTGCTCACCCAGATCGCTGCCAACGACGCGCCGGATATCATGAACATCGGCGATGACGCGGTGCCGCGCTTCGTCATGAGCGACGCCTTCCTGCCCTTGGATGAGTTCATTGCGGGAGAGGATGGGCTCGACACCGGCATCTACTTGCCGGGGCTGTTGGAACCCGGTCAGTGGGAAGGTCAGCAATGGTTCCTGCCCAAGGACTACTCGCCCATGGCCGTCTATTACAACAAGGCCATCTTCGATGAATATGGCGTGGATTACCCCACGGCCGACTGGACCTGGGATGACCTGCTGGCGATTGCCTCTGAACTGACGATTGATACCGATGATGACGGACAGACCGACATCTGGGGCATTCAACTGCCCGGTCCCTGGACCACGGGCTTCGAATACTGGATTGGCGCAGCAGGCGGTTCGCTGATCAGTGAAGACGGCTCGACCTTTATCGGCTACATGGATTCACCTGAGACGGCCTCTGCCGTCCAGTTCTATAAGGATCTCTACAACACCGATATGGTGGCGCCACCGCCGGCCGACATGAGCGCCTTTGGCGGCGGCAACAGCGAGTTTGACAACGGCGCTGCAGCCATGCGCATCTTCGGTCGCTGGCCCCAGTCCGGCATGATGGAGAATCCCAATATCGATCTGGGCGTGGTGGGCACGCCTGCAGGTGCAGTCGATGCCAATGTGCTCTTCTGGGGCGGATTCGGCATCTTCAGCGGCAGTGAGCATCCGCAGGAGGCCTGGCGCTTCCTCAAGTTCTACGCGGGCGAAGAAGGCGCTGAGATCTGGCAGGACTGGGCGCTACCGGCCGTGGCTTCGGTGGCCGAATCATCCGGTCTGGCAGACGATCCCATCGAGGGGGTCTGGCTGGGTGAGTTGGATCGCCTGGTCCCCCGTGCCTATGTCTTCACCCCGAACTGGGGCGACACAGCCGATCCGGCTCTCCGTCGCGTGCTTGAGAATGTGATTCTTGACCCGGAAGCCGATGTCGAGGCGCTGCTGGCGGCAGCCGCACAGGAAGCCCAAGATGCTTTGGATCTTGCGACGGAAGAATAACAGCGTGCGAAGCGCAGGCTACGCATAGATTTCCTGTAGATTACTCATCTTGTTCCACGGCCTTGCTCTCCGACAGAGCAAGGCCGTGGACGTTCAACGGATCGTCCCCTTCTCACATGACCATTTCAGCGCACTCTCCAGATTCGGGCGTCCAGAGCAGTAGACCACGTCTTTCACTTCAACGGCGGGAGACACTGGCCTTCTACCTCTGTATTTCGCCCTGGATTGTCGGATTTATCCTCTTCGTCCTCACGCCCATGTTGGCCTCGCTGGCCATCAGCACCACACGATGGGATCTTTTGAACGATCCTCGCTTCATTGGCATTGACAACTACGAGCGCCTCTTTCGCAAAGATCCGCTCTTCTGGCAGTCGATGCGCGTCACGGTCAAGTATACGCTGCTCTATGTGCCCACCGAGTTGATCGGCGGTCTTGGCCTGGCTCTGCTCATGAATCAGCGGGTGCGCGGCATCACGATCTATCGCACCATCTACTATCTGCCGTCGGTGCTGGCCGGCGTCGCCTTTGTTGTCGTCTGGATGTGGTTGCTGCATCCAGAGGCGGGATTGGTCAACGCCTTTCTGGGCATTTTTGGTATTCAGGGACCGCGCTGGCTGACCGATCCGGACACGGCGCTCTATGCTCTATGGATCATGAGCATCTGGGGATTGGGGCGGACGGCCATCATCTTCCTTGCCGGCCTCAAGGACGTGCCCAAGGAACTCTACGAGGCTTCGGCCATCGACGGAGCCGGCTCCTGGCGTACATTCCGCAACGTGACCATCCCCATGATCACGCCGACGATCTTCTTCAACCTGGTACTCAGCGTCATCGCCACATTTCAAACGTTCACCAGCGCCTTCGTTGCCACCAATGGCGGCCCGCTCGATTCAACCCTCTTTTTCGTGCTCTACATCTACCGCAGCGCCTTCCAGTTCTTCCGCATGGGTTATGCTTCGGCACTGGCCTGGGTGCTCTTTGTGATAATCCTCTTCTTCACCCTGCTGATCGTGCGTTCAGCCCGTCGCTGGGTCTACTACGAAGGCGAGGAGGCATAAAATGGCGAGCCGAACAGGCGCTGTACACACATCGGGCTGGCAGTGGCGGGCGAGGGTGGGTCGCTGGCTCACAACGTTGCTGCTGGCAGTTGTCGCCCTTCTCTTTCTGATCCCGTTGATCTGGATGATCTCTTCATCGTTGAAGCCTGAGTATCAGGTCTTCGAGATGCCGCCCAGGCTGATTCCTAGCCCCGTTCGCTGGGAGAACTATGTCGAGGCGCTGACCTACGTGCCGTTTGGACTCTACACCCTGAACACGGCCGTGATCACTAGCGCCGTGATAGTCGGTCATGTCCTGTCCTGCACGCTGGTGGCGTACGGGTTCGCCCGGCTGCGTGCGCCTGGCCGTGACCTCATCTTCATCCTGGTGTTGGCGACCATGATGCTTCCGTATCCGGTCACCATGGTTCCGCTCTACGTGCTCTTCAATCGACTGGGCTGGGTCAACACATTCCTGCCGTTGATTGTGCCGGCTTTCTTCGGCAGCCCGTTCTACATCTTCCTGCTGCGTCAATTTTTCCTCTCGGTCCCACGTGGGCTAGAGGACGCGGCACGTATTGATGGGGCCAATCTGTTCCAGATCCTCTGGCGTATCATGTTGCCGCTCTCTCTGCCTGCCATTGCCACCGTGGCCATCTTCACGTTTCAATTCACGTGGAATGACTTTCTGCCGCCGCTCATCTACCTGCATGATCAGCGACTCTATACCGTGGCGTTGGGACTTAACTTCTTCCGGTCCAGCTACCAGGTAAGCTGGGCCTACCTGATGGCGGCCTCGTTGGTGACGGTTCTGCCCGTCATTGTGGTTTTCTTTTTTGCTCAACGTCTCTTCATTGAGGGGATTTCGATGACGGGCATCAAAGGCTAAGGCTTTGCCTCAGCGAGAAGGAGATCGGTCGTGAAATTGCAGCCCTATCAAGAATATCTAGAGCAGACCGTCATCCCATTGAGGCTAAGCTGTGTCACTGCCTCGGGCTGGCCTGCCGTACTTTCGCTCTGGTACTTATACAAAGACGAATCGCTCTACTGTGCCACGCAGGCCGGCGCCAGAGTGGTTCAATACTTGCAAGGTGAGCCTCGCTGCGCCTTCGAAGTCGCTTCAGATCTGCCGCCCTATTGCGGCATCCGGGGACGGGCCAAGGCTCAGATTATGCCCGAACTGGGAGAAGATGTACTGAGTGAGCTTCTGCGCCGTTATTTGGGCGGCCTCGACAGCAAATTGGCACGCACCCTGCTGGAGGGGCGTGCCAATGAGGTCGCTATTCGGCTGGAACCGAAGTCAGTCCATGCCTGGAACTTCAGTCGGCGCATGCGTCACGATTTTCCGTCGACCGGGACGAAGCTCTGCCCCGAAGTATCGTGAACTCAGCGGTTACACTTGCGTCGTAACTATTCACGCTGCGGTACAAATCGACCGCGGATTCGGCGGATGATGCTGATTTTCGCGGATTAAATCCGCATTGATCCGGCTTTATTCACCTGATTCGCCTAATCCGCGTTCTATCAGCGTGTGGCTGAATAGTTACCTTGCGTCTAGTATTCCGTACTGAGTACCGCTTCTTGCTTCTCGGATGGCGCTTCTTGGCTGCGCTTGTCCAAGGTGACGGCAGGCTCGGTGATGAGTCGGGCTCCTCGTCCATGGGTGAAGTAGTTCCACGCCCACTGCATCAAAACCAGCATTCTGTTGTCGAACTCAATCAGATACCAGAGATGGATGCCGGACCAGGCCAACCAGGCCGGGAATCCTGATATCTGAAGCTTGCCCAGCACGCCCACGGCCGAATTGCGACCGATGACCGCCAGGCTTCCTTTGTCTCGATAGTGGAATGGCCTTGTGCGCTTGTCTGCCAGCCGATCTTGAATCAACCGTGCAACGTAGCGTCCCTGCTGCATTGCCACCGGTGCGGTTCCGGGCAGCGGTTTTTCATCATTGTCGACACAGTGGGCCATATCACCGATGGCAAAGATGTTTTGGTCATCCGGCAAGTGCAGTCGCTTGTCAACCATGATCCTTCCGCCCCGGTCAAGTTCTACCCCTGTCCGCTCATGGATGATCTGCGTCAACGGCGTTGCTCGCATGCCCGCCGCCCACAGGACCGTATGCGTTTCGATCCGGGCCTCAGCGCCATCTGGTTGACGGTATCGCACATGGTCATCCTTGATCGCTTCAACCGTGGAGCCAGTCTCTATTTCGACGCCCAGATGTTCCAGTGCTCGCTGCGCGTCTGCTGACGACTTCTCCGGATAAGGCGGCAGGATGGTCGGCTGCTGCTCCAGCAGGACAATCCGTGCCTCACTTCGGATCCACACGCGTGAATTCATCTGTAAGCGTGCCCGAGGCAAGCTCGGCAATGGCTCCGGCCAGTTCGACGCCGGTCGGCCCGCCGCCAATGATCACAAACGTGAGTAGGGCCTTGCGCTTTTGCTCGTCCGGTTCGATCTCGGCTGCTTCAAAGGCGGTCAGGATCTGTCGCCTGATCTCAATGGCATCTTCGATTGTTTTCAGGCCAGGAGCTTGAGTCTCCCAATCGGTATGGCCAAAGTAGTGATTGGAGGCGCCTGTCGCAAAGATCAACGAGTCGTAGGTCAATTTGCCGTTTGTCGAGGATCAGTTCTTTGGCCCCTGGATCCACATCCATCACTTCGTCTTGCACCACGCCGGCATTGGCCTGCTTTTTGAGAATCGTGCGCAACGGTGAGGCGATATCGCCCGGCGAAAGACCGCCCGTTGCCACCTGGTAGAGCAGCGGCTGGAAGAGGTGAAAGTTTCGCTTGTCGACCAACGTTATCTTGACCGGCGCCTTGCGCAACTCCTTGGCCGCATACAGGCCGCCGAAACCACCGCCGACGATGACAACATGATGCAGGCTTTTCTGGCTACTATCGCTCATCGGTTGTCTCCATTGTTGAGTTGCTTTTGGCAAAGTTCGTGTCCGGCACGGGCTCCGAAATGATGCGTCCGCCGCGTACGGTTCCACCGATCACGATGGCCGAGCCGATCACCACCAAATTCTTCACGATGTATTGGCCCTCCAATGTCAGGCCGTAGGGGAAACTAGTCCAGACAACATCGGGCAGAAGCACCAGGGGCAGCGCCGTACCCGCCATCTGAGCAAAGAGCAGCAGCAACGTCACACGCAAGTAGCGACCCAGCAGCAGACCCAGGCCGATGGCCATCTCCCAAAGGGCCAGAACCGGTTGGGCCAGATCGGGCGGGACGAAGTAGATGGTACTGCGCACCAGATCTTCGGCCGGGCTCAGGCCGGGCACAAGCTTGAGTGCGCCAAACCAGAGGAAGATCACGCCGAGCCCGATGCGCAAGATGGTGACGCCATGTTGCGCCATCCAGCCGGTGATGGATCGGTCGAGGCGGTCGAACTGTTCGCTAAAGCGTGATACGGATGCTGTGAGATTCATCGCCGGTTTCCTTTTTGGCGGGGCTTTGCTCCGAAATTTGCCCCAAAATGAGCGCCTTTTGCACGATACATCGGGGCTAATTTTCTGCATAGATGGTAGCCTATTGCGTATGCTGCGTATGTGAAGAAAATCACAATCGGCTACTTGTAGGCAGGTGAGTGCAGAACACAGCAGGTGACGTGCGAGTTGGTCAGCTTTTGCTTGCCGTCCTGCAGGTTGGATTGTCAATGCGACTGGCAGAACAGGTCATCAAGTATCTCTCCGATTTCAATCAGGTGTGTTTGCGCTTTGCGTCTGTTTCGCAAACAGAATCAGTTGAACCCGCAGGGACATGGCATTCCCCGCCGAGTCGTTCTCAAATTGAGCAATTCCAAATCGTGAAGCATCAACCGCATGGGCGTGGTGGTGAGTCAAGCAGCGTGTGTCTATGCGGCTTCGTAATCCCACCAGCCACCGCCCATTTCGATGTCCTCATGGTAGCGGTCGACTTGAACTTCGATGCCCTGCAACGGGCCGGCGGCGTCGGTGACAATGCCGGTGATGTGGCCGGTGGTCGCTAGTTGGGCATTGATGTCGGAGCGAGTTTGCCCGGCAATCAGTTCAATGTCCTGGGCGCTCTCTACATCGGGCTGGTCGTCGTAGTATTCGCTGATGTACTGGCTGGGCCAGTTGTTGTCGTAGAAGCCTACATGGTATGTGCCGGCTTGGAGACCGCCGATGTCGTATGCACCGGTTTCGTCGGTCTGAGCACCACTGATCTGGTTCCACTGTGAATACCCCGTGCCGTCATCTTCGTAGCGGTAGACCTGGACTTCAATGCCCTGCACGGGCCGGAGGCGTCGGTGACAGAGCCGGTGATGTGAGCGGCAGTTGCCAGTTAGTGCATTGATGTCGGAGCGAGTTTCCCCGGCATTCAGTTCAATGATCTCTGGCGGTTCTGCGGATCGGTCTGGTCGTTGTAGTATTCGCTGATGTATTGACTGGGCGAGTTGTTGTCAGAGAAGCTGACACGGTAGGTCCCTGTTTCGAGACCGCCGATGTCATAGGCGCCGTTTTCATCGGTCTGGATGTTCCCGGAGTAATCCCACCAGCCACCGCCCATTTCGATGTCCTCATGGTAGCGGTCGACTTGAACTTCGATGCCCTGCAACGGGCTGCGGCGTCGGTGACAATGCCAGTGATGTGGCCGGTGGTCGCTAGTTGGGCATTGATGTCGGAGCGAGTTTGCCCGGCAATCAGTTCAATGTCCTGGGCGCTCTCTACATCGGGCTGGTCGTCGTAGTATTCGCTGATGTACTGGCTGGGCCAGTTGTTGTCGTAGAAGCCTACATGGTATGTGCCGGCTTGGAGACCGCCGATGTCGTATGCACCGGTTTCGTCGGTCTGAGCACCACTGATCTGGTTCCACTGCGAATACCCCGTGCCGTCATCTTCGTAGCGGTAGGCCTGGACTTCAATACCCTGCAACGGGCCGGAGTCGTCGGTGACAGAGCCGGTGATGTGAGCGGCAGTTGCCAGTAGTGCATTGATGCCGGAGCGAGTTTGCCCGGCATTCAGTTCAATGGTCTCGGCGTTCTGCGGATCGGTCTGGTCGTTGTAGTATTCGCTGATGTATTGACTGGGCGAGTTGTTGTCAGAGAATCTGACACGGTAGGTCCCTGTTTCGAGACCGCCGATGTCATAGGCGCCGTTTTCATCGGTCTGGATGTTCCCGGAGTAATCCCACCAGCCACCGCCCATTTCGATGTCCTCATGGTAGCGGTCGACTTGAACTTCGATGCCCTGCAACGGGCCGGCGGCGTCGGTGACAATGCCGGTGATGTGGCCGGTGGTCGCTAGTTGGGCATTGATGTCGTTGCGAGTTTCCCCGGCAATCAGTTCAATGTCCTGGGCGCTCTCTACGTCGGGCTGGTCGTCGTAGTATTCGCCGATGTACTGGCTGGGCCAGTTGTTGTCGTAGAAGCCTACATCGATAGGTGCCTGCTTCGAGACCGCCGATGTCGTATGCACCGGTTTCATCGGTCTGCGTGCTGCCGATCTTCATTCCACTGCGAACCACCGCCCATCCCGTCGTCTTCGTAGCGGTAGACTTGGACTTCGATGCCCTGCAACGGGCCGGAGCGCGTCGGTGACAGAGGCCGGTGATGTGAGCGGCAGTTGCCAGTTGGGCATTGATGCCGGATGCGAGTTTGCACCGGCATTCAGTATCGATGGTCCTCGGCGTTCTGCGGCATCGGTCTGGTCGTTGTAGTATTCGCTGATGTACTGGCTGGGCCAGTTGTTGTCAGAGAATCCGACACGATAGGTCCCTGTATGCGAGACCGCCGATGTCGTAGGCGCCGTTTTCATCGGTCTGGGCGCTCCCGGAGTAAGTCCCACCAGCCACCGCCCATTTCGATCGTCTTCATGGTAGCGGTAGACTTGAACTTCGATGCCCTGCAACGGGCTGGCGGCGTCGGTGACAATGCCGGTGATGTGAGCCGGTGGTCGCTAGTTGGGCGTTGATGTCGGTGCGGGTGTCGCCCGGCGGCCAGCACGATGTCCTGGGCGCTCTCTACATCGGGCTGGTCGTCGTAGTATTCGCCGATGTACTGGCTGGGCCAGTTGTTGTCGCAGAAGCCTACACTCGGTAGGTGCCTGCTTCGAGACCGCCGATATCGTATGCGCCGGTTTCATCGGTCTGCGTGCTGCCGATCTGCATTCCACCGTGAACCACCGCCTATGCCGGTCATCTTCATGTAGCGGTAGGCTTGGACTTCGATGCCCTGCAAGGGGTTGTTGTCGCCATCGGTCACGGTACCGGCGATCTCGCCGCCTGGAGCAGGCGGGATCTCTGACAGTTGAGCATCGATTCCACTGGTGGTCGAGTTTCGCTCGGCATTCAGTATCATGTCATAGGCATTTTCCACACTCGGGTTGATCCATTGTAGTATTCAGCTGACATACTGGCCTGGCCAGTTGCCGTCAGTGAAATCCAACACGATAGATTCCGGCATCGAGACCCCATGACGCTGTATGCTGCCGAGATTCATTTGTCTGTGCACCTCCGTAACTGGATCCACCAGTCATCCGCCTGTCCCCATCGTCACTAAACCTCTCGACATAAACGGCTGATATTCGGCAATCGGATTACCGGCCTGGTCGGTCACAGTGCCCGTGATAGACGGCGATAGTCAGTTGTTTCCTGCTCTATGACTATTCTCCGGTAAATGAATTGCTTGGACAGTGCCTCCAATGCAACAGAAGGCCAAAGGCAGAAGAATGATGGCGAGTTTATGCAACGGCAATGATCACTTTCCGGACGGGATTGATCTCATTTGATCGTCGTCCAAAAATGCTGTCGAGAATTTCGGCAGATATCTCATCTTAGTCTCCACTCAGGGTCTGTGGATGGCAGGTAAAAAGAACCTTCTGGCTGCTACATAATAAATGTGAAACTCTGGAGGAAAGTAACGAACACGGCTACGGAGACCTGTTCGATGAAGCCAAGAGAGGAAACCGAATTGCTGGACCCATAGCTTAATTGACTGCAAGTTCGGCAATAGGTGCGGATTCAGTCTGATCGAGCAAAATTTCTCTGGGGCGTGAGAAATTGAGTCATTCAATTCGAAATCGTTCTCGCTAACGTGAAGAGGCCGGTCGGATTGAGGATGTCTCGATACAAGCATTCCACGATATTTTGGCTACTCTAGCCGCACATTATCATTTGGCTGTAAAGGGTCATATGTCCCATAAATTCTTGGGACATATGTACTCCTTTTTTCAATCTGTGGCGCTAAGCTGTCGTAGTTCACTGGAATTGAGCCGATTGATTCACGCGTCTGCCTGCCAAAGCGCTCGCACAAGCTCAGCACTGCCCAGAAGCCAACGCCGGTCGCCGGCAACATCGATGGTGATGGGGCCGTCGTAGTTGAAGCTGCGCAGCGTCCGCAGCTCCCACTGCCAGTCAAGTCCGCCCGTTGCTGGAGCCATCAGGGGGAGGCGATCGGGGCGGCTGCCGTCGTTGTCGCTGATGTGGACCTGGACCAGGCGATCGGCCAGGGCAAAGAGGTAGTCGCGGGTCATGCTCTGGCGGGTTTCGACGTTGCCGTTGCCGATGTTGTAGAGCAGCTTCAATTCGGGTAGCCGGAAGAAAATCTCTCGAAACCACTTGAGTTGGTGGAAATTCTGCGCGCTGTTTTCCAGTGCGATCTCGACACCGCGTTCTTTGCCGTGGGCCAACAGAACTTCATAGAGCTGGCGGTAGTACTCGTAGCCGGTTGCCTCGTCCAGATAGGGCGGCCAACCGAGAAATCGGGTCGTCAGTACGGAGGCGCCGACGATCCGGGCTGCGTCTGCACAGCGGCGTAATTCGTTGAGCGCAGCCTGGCGGATGGCCGGCGAGGGGTTGTTGATCACATAATCGCCGGCTGCGTAGCAGACGACGTCAAGGCCGGCGTCAGCAATGGCCTGACCGACGGCCTTCCGATCTGTGGTCTCAAGCGCCGCGGCGGGTGCGGCGATCTGCAAGTCGACATAATCAAAATCGTTTTTGGCCGCCCATTCGATCTGTTCCAGTGGCTCCCTACGCGGATCGGTCAACATGCCTAGCTGCATGGAAGGTGGACTCCTCAAGAACTTGAACTCTGCCGTTCGTTGATGACTGGCTACATTGTAGCGGTTGCGTGCCCAAATGCTGGAAACCTATCGCGCTTCAAGTTGTGCCGTGATCTCCAAACGGTGCCGCACCAGCCAAGTGAGTGTCCGCAAATAACCTCCGGGGGTGGTCACGAAAGTTTGGCTTAACGAAGTGGTTCTGACCACCTCCCGGAGGTTCAATAAGAGCCTGTTTGACTATTCAGGCTCTTAGTCCCCGGCACTTTTTCGCACAGCCGACAGATGCTCATTTAATACCTACAATCCGGATGAGGCTGGAACGCAATACGGCGACGATCAACGTGTAGCTGCCGTTGCAGATCCTCGATCTGTTGGCTATCCTTCGTCTCGTTCCAGGGTCAACTCGTGCCAGAACGACGGCGCTTCTCGATGATCGTCAATGGTGACGCGTTCGCCGTGTTCGATGTAGGCGCGCACGGCCTGGGTCATTGGGAGGTCATAGCCCGCGGCTTCAGCCGCCTGTAAGAAGTAGGGTAGTTCGCGAAACTTTACGCCAACCTTGGGGCCGTCGCCGGCCGAGATCTGACGGGCCGTTGCGCTCAGATCGGCGCGCCAGCGACCCTGGCTGCCGATGGCCCGCTCAATCACATCGATATCCACGCCCTCATTGACGCCGGCCGAGATGGCTTCGAGATAGGCGGCGTTGCCAAGTCCCATCATCAACTGATTGACCCCTTTGACGGCCTGCCCGGCCCCGGCCGGCCCGCAATAGGTCAGACGCTCGGACCCGCCCACCGTTTCCAAAATGGGGCGGCAGCCCTCGACTGCTTCTTGCTTGCCGCCAACGAACATGAATAATTGCGCCTTCTTCGCACCGTCACCGCCGCCGCTGACCGGCACGTCCAACAGATCGACGCCCTTTTCGGCAAAGCAGGCGGCCAGCCGACGCGTCTCAGGCGGCGAAACCGTGCCGAAGTCGATCATGATCTGACCCGATCGCACAGCGGGCAGAATCTCGTTTTCGGCCACGGTGACGAGGCTGCTCGAACTCGGCAGGCTTGTGGCGATCACGTCGCAGCGGTTGACAACGTCGGCGACAGAGCGTCCTGCTTCGATTCCAGCGCTGCCGAGGGCGGTGAGCCGTTCGGTGTCCAGGTCGAAGCCGATGACGGAATAGCCGGCCAACATCAGGTTGCGCGCCATCGGCCCGCCCATCTCGCCGAGACCGATAAAGCCGATTGTCGGGAGAGAAGTCATAGGAAGTCTTCCTTATGATTGATTCGTGATGATTGAGTCGTGGGTCTTCCAGGCAGGTAAACTCGCCCAGAGTTTCGTGTTCACTTGATTATCCGTGCCCACCCGCCCAATCCGCAATATCCGCGTTCAATCGCTTTTGCATCCGTGTGAATCTGCGGCACATGGAGATCTCGACGGGAAACTAATGTAGCCATTTTGTAGCCACCTGCGTGGTGGAATGAGCCGGTACGACAATTATCCAATTCATACAACGATGGAGGCGATATCGTGACTTACCGATCTTCTGTTCTGACTCCGTTTTTCAGCTTGGTGTTGATTGCGGCCCTGATCCTACCCTCTCTCGCGTTAGCCCAATCTGCCGTAACAGAAGAACCTGATTGGAGCCAACCTATTGCTATCAACGACTACCAAGGTGTAGGTGTTGAGCGGGAAGACCCGCACATGGCGGTCTCGGACAGCGGGAAACTGTATGTAGTTTGGGTCGATCACCGCAATTCTCGCTCGGACGTCTATTTTTCGTACTCGGCCGATCGGGGCAGTAGTTGGAGTGCCAACGTGCAGGTCAACGACGATGATCTGGGTGGTCTGTATCCCCAGATCGCAATTGATGCAGCCGGCAAAATCTATGTAGCCTATGCCAGTGGCTCGGGTGTTTATCTGGCAACATCCACCGATGATGGCATCAGTTGGTCTGACGCTACGACCGTGGCCGGCGTCACGAATCCGGCAAACCTCAGGCTGGTGGCCGACACCCGTCCAGGCTACGAAGGACACCTGAATGTTTTGTGGCTGGTATGGACTACTCACACCTACACCGGGCAAACCGCACGCCACATCGCTTCAACCGATGGCGGCAAATCCTGGTTCAACAGCACTTACGTGCTCTTGGGGCCGTACGATTCCGAATTCGTGGACATCAGGGGGATAGATTTTGCTCGGCGAGGTTTCTCGCTGCGGGCGGCACTGCACAATTTGCCAGTCAACAGCGACATTATGGGCTCTTCGTCTCGCAACAATGGGAAGAACTGGTCAGTCGGTCGCCTCACTACCGCAGTGGGGGTTGGCGAGTCGGAACCATCGCTCGCGATCGATTCAATAACCTGTCGGTCTATGCCTATCATTCAGGCTCGGCCGGCTCACCGCCATGAACTCCCGGCCTGGCACGGAAGGATGGAAAAAGCAGCACCATCAACTCTACGAGCGCCGAAGACATCTTGGGTCCGGCGGCGCTGGCAACGTACAAGGATGGGCGCTACTATGCAACCTGGACCCAGAAAGCTGTTCGGATCAAGCATTCGGCGGTCTCTATTTTAGCGAATCCAACGATTTCGGTCGGAGTTGGTCTGCCGATGTACATGCTGACTGAACCCAAACATCACGGCAAGCACTCCAGCCTAGGGGTGGACGACAACGGCAACCTGTACGCGGTGTGGTATGACCAGGAAGACTACAGAGCATTTCACGATATCATGTTTTCACGCCGTGGCCCATCCACCGGCGCCCCGACCCCGCCGGATCCGGTGATCGTCACCATTCCGGCCGGAGGCGGCGCCTTTACCTCCAACGACCCACTGGAATTGGTAACGGGCTATGTCCCGCCGATATGGGACGACGTGATCATAGAATTGCGCTACAAGCCTTCGTTGCCGGATTCTGTCGATTCCGCCGGAGCCAGCAATTTACAGAGCGCCGGTGTCTGGTTCGACCTGTCGGCCAGCGATGAACAGGGTGCTCCTCTGATAGATCTGATGTCACCGATGACCATCACCGTCGACTATCTCGATGACGGCAGGGTGCCGACAGATACTCTGAAACTGTACGGATGGAATGGAACCGAATACGTTGACGAAGGAATCACTCAGATCGCCCGCACGGATCATTCGGTGACCAGCACGGTTGATCACCTTACCCTGTTCAACCTGATGGGCGACGTTCCTGATTCTGACCAGCGGATCTATCTGCCCACGGTGATCAGGTCATCTGGAGAATGACCTCAACGGGGATCCTGGATCAAGTAGAGCAACGTCTTGGCAGTCTCTCGGAGAGAGAACGGGTGTCACTCTGACAGGCTTCCCGGTGGCGAAGTAGGCGGTATACCTGGTGAGTAGGCGCGGGTTCTCAGCGATGAGTGTGATATCTTCTGCTGAAGACGGTCGTAGAACGATCGCCGGCAAGCACCACTGACAACCCGAATAGGAAAAAAGATCACAGCGTTGCCGACGGCGATCGTACGTGGATAGATCGTCGAGATCATTCGGACGTCGGACCTGAGTCTGCGCTCTCCACCGGGTTGAAGAAGAGCGTTGCCTGATCACCGCTGGTTGCCGTGTAACCGATGGCCAACTGTCCTGGGTAGAAACGCCACTCGGTTGCGCTCTGCAACGCTGCCAGGTATTCTGTCTCCAGCGCTTCCAGTTCATCGTCACAGGCCATTGCGGTCGTCTCGACAGGTGCGACGGCGAGCAGTTGGCCGCCGCTGCTGGTGACACCGGCGTTGTAGCTGTTGCAGCCGCCGGCGCCCGACACCGTGCCCTCGGCGAATTCGGCCGAGATCGTCACATCGACAAGGGGCTCCTGATCGAAGTTTAGGCGATGCAGCCGCCATTGCGTGGCCATCAAATCGTCCAGCGAGACCGGTCCCAATTCCTCCGACGCGACCTCAGCGAGCTGTCCATCTTGGAGGCCCAGCGTCTTGCGCATCTTGAGCGTGCCGCAACATAGGCCCTCGTCCGGTCCTTGCGTCACGATCTCCGCGAAAACCTCGCCATCCTCAACCTGCATAGCGATGAGCTGAACCCGATCGCCGAGCAATGCCGCACCTGCGTCAGCAGGTTGGCCATCGCGGTTCAGCTGGGCGCCTACATAGGAGAAGGTACCACTGCCGCCAGAGTCTTCGATCAGCAGCACCACGGCATCATCGAGTCCGTCGCCATCCAGATCACCGTGGGCCAGCGTATTGTCGACGTAGGTGACGACCGGCCGCGACACACCGCCCTCCACGAATGGTTCTCCCTCGTAAATGCCGTCAGTCAACGTGACCGGCGCGTCGTAGATGCCATTGAAGGTCGCGTTCTTCATCTGCTCTGTTGTCAATTTACCCGTAGTCAGCTCGCCATTGCCGGGCAATGCCCATTGCGGTCGCCGCGCATCCAGGCAACTCAGGTCGAGCGCTGCGTCCGGATTCTGAATGAATGCGCCGGCGATCCGGCCCACGCAGTCGTCTGAGCGTGTCCAGGTTCCATGCCCTTGCTGCGGCACAAGAACGTAGGTACTGTTTCCCAACTCGCGGGCAGCGCGACGGCCCATGTAGACAGGCGTAGGACCATCGTATGCACCCTGCAGAATGATCACCGGCACATCGCTGCTCACCGGGTCTTTGACCTCGATGGGCGCCGCGGCAACCGGCCAGTTCTCGCATCGACCTGCCTGCGCTAGCGATTCGACCAAGTTCGTAAGCTGAGGGAACTGCAGATCGTTGTAGCTGTTCACCGCATCCTCAAACCGTTCGTGTTGGATGTCGTCGATGCAGTGCACCGAACTGTACAGCGGTCTCGGGATGCCGCCGGCAACTGAACGACGGCTCCTGGCCAATATCAACTCTGGGTCGGTCTCAGACGCCGCGGCTGCAAGCTGTTGCAAAACATACGGTGAATTGGCGAAGTCTTCAGCGGTCAAGGTCCCCAGCATTTCCAGCATCTGGTCGCCGATTTCGCCGCTGTAGCTTTCTTCGATGATAGCCTGCAAAATCACCATCGGATCTTCCTGAGAAAAGGCAATATTCACATAGAAGGCAAATTCCAGTGCAGCATCACCGCTGAGAAGGTCCAGGGAATCAGCGATAAACGCTTGCACCGGGTCACTCATGTCCAGATCCAATAACGGAAGGGCTTCCACAGCATCTGTGCCGACTTCTCCATTGCGCAGGGCCAGAAAGGTGTCCAACACCCCCGTCTCCAGTTCGGCGATCAGCTTCGGTATGTGAGCGGCGCGAGATCCCCCGATATTCGTCAACTCGTTAACGACATTATCAATCGTGACTGTCTCCCCGTTCGCTGTCAGTGGCTCTTCCTCAAGCCTGTCCAGCACCATGGCGAGCCGCTCCTTTAGATTCGGATACGCTGCGTTGCAGGCGGCATCTGCCTGGCATTCTTCGAGCAGTTGCACCACGAAGTCATGGTGAGAGCGAACGATCGTTCTGATCAAATAGACAGATGGCGGGAAGGTGGAGTCCAGAACGACGGAGCGAAGTTGCGGCGCCTCTTCGATTTCGGGCAGCACATCCATGATCGTCATTGCCTGGCGCGTGCCATAGGAGGCGCCGTGGATGTCGAAGCTGTCATAGCCTAACGCTTTGATGAGTTCGACGGCATCGCGAGCATTGGACGCCGTACTGAACTGATTGAGGTCAAAGCCCTGCCCGGTGAACTGTTCCCAGCAGATCTTGTTGAGGAGAGGGAAATCGACTTCCCAAATTTTCAGATCCTCTATCTCCGGCATTTCACTGTGAGTCGCCGCCCATAAGGTGGCATTCGCCGCCCATAAGGCTTCGATCTGGTCTTCGGGGGCGCCATTCTGTTTGGCCAACACCAGGCACTCTGCAAAGCCGATACGCTGACTTAATCCGGCGCCGCGTATATCGTAAAGAATGATATCGCGGTCCGACTGTAGATTCCGGTATCTGCTGATATCTGTCGAAAGGATTGCAGAAGCACCGGGACCACCTTCCAAGTAGAGGAGGGGATCGGGTCCTGGGTTGTCGTCAATCGCATTGACGACAACAAAACCGAGGTCGAGGTTTCGCCCATCCGGATCATCCCAGTTCTGGGGTACCGTAAAAACACCGCAGGTATAATCTTCACCTTCGACAAACTGCACGCCAAAAGATACTTCCGGCAAACAAGGGACGGTGTGGACACCCGGTTCCCTATCCGACAATTGAGGCGGGGGCGCGATGGCGGCCATCTGCGCGAGTTCCTCATCCGGGCTGCTGTCCATTGTGTCCCCGGTCGCTGAAGCCTCTTCTGTCGGCTCCTGCTCTGCCGCGGGCGTGGCCTCCGCTGCCACGGTTGGTTCCAGTGCTGTTCCCTGACATGCCGCGACCAACATCATTGTTAAAATCAGTAAAATGAACGCTATTTTTTTCATCAACCCATCGCTTTCAGACTCGCTAATTTCAGTGACTCCACTGCAAAAAGGGATTTGGACACGAATTTACACGAAATGTAGCTTGGCGCCAGAGAAAAATTCGTGACAATTCGTGTCCTGAAAAGGATTTTTGCAGTAGTGCCTTCAGTAGTACACGATTTCAGCGCCATTGTCATTCCGATGGAGCGAAGCGACGAGGAATCTCGACTGTGCGAACCTGAAATTCCTCTTCCCTCCGGTCATGGTGCTTTGCGCCCACTTCGTGAACGGAATGACAATTCGTGAACTACTGAATTTGACATCGTGACAGCACGTCGGTTCGTGCCTTGCGCACTCGTCTTGCCAGACTATCTCTTCTCAAGTCCAGACATCGCTTATTTTGGCATAGCGGACTACTTGGTAGACACCGATGTTGCTTTTTGCTAGCAGTGCCACGATATCGGGCACGCACTGAATCGCCAATTCGCACTCGTATCCGTATGGCAACGTGATCAGCGTTTTGGATCGTTCCGGCCCAAGATAGTCTTCGATAATCTTCTTGGCGAGTTCTTCGTGCTCACCAACCTCAAAATAGACGCGATACATGTCACTTGAGTAGTCGCGTGGTGTACCGCACATTGACACCTCAGAGGAAGGGCGTTTCTCGTTCGAATTCATCTCAGTCTCCACGGATCGGTGTTATAGCCAACATGCCCTTTTTCGACTCACTTGCATAAGGCCGCTCCAAAAAAATATATGCTCCGGCGCAAGTCCCCGGCACGGCCCACAAACGGGCTCTCCAGACCAAACATCAACTGGGCCGTGCCGGGGACTTTGGGAGAAATATTTCCTTGGATTAGCCTAAGATTGCTCTTGCGCAGAATATTGGCGGAATATGCAACCGTTCCGACGGATACAGGTATCCTATCTAGCAAAAGTCCCGATTCACAACGACGCAGCGGTCTCGCGCCTGCCAATCAAGTAGCGCAACACAACCAACATAAGCACAGATTGAACAGCCACAACCATCGTGGCTACAGATAAGCTCGGTATGTCAACCTGGAAGGGGGCGACGGACGGCAGCACATCGCCCCGGGTGCCAATCAGAACAATCGTCATGAAGTTGTTGCTCCAGTGCAGTCCTGCGGCCATCCATAGTGAGCCTGTTCGATACGCCGCCCAAGCCAACAGTAACCCCAGGATTAGATAGGGGACCATGACCAGGAAAGTACCACCGAGTTCAGTGATATTGATGATGTGAGGCAGGGCAAAGAGCAGCGCGGGAATTCCAATGAAGAGAAACTTATTTGCTGTGAATCGCCTGACGAATTGTGTGATGTAGCCGCGGAAGAGCAGCTCTTCGCTGCTCGCCTGGATGAAGATTGCCACAAATCCAATCAGGGCTACAGGCAGCAGCTGACTCCAGTCAAGACCGACATATTCCATCGGCATGATGCCGGCAAAATGGAGCGCAGCGGCCACCACAACGCCCACAACGGCACTGACCCAGAAGCCAGTGAATAGATTCCAGGTTTCGACGCGCGGCACGGGCATTGCCACGCTCCAGTAGGGACGCCGGTGCAGCAGTACGACAATCAACGGAATGGCCACAAAGAGTACGAGAAATGAGAGCAGCGTCCCTATCAAACTGAAAGACGGCGACTCAGCATAGTCCGGCTTGATCGCCGAGAGCGGCATCACAACCACGCTGCCCAAAACAAACAAGATGAGTATGGCGAGAACAAACCCCAATAGATAGCGCCAAAAACTTGCCTTGCCTTTGTCCGACCAGTCAAGGTAACTGGTCATTTCGTCAACATGTTGATCCATCATCGTTTCTACTCCATCCATTATCGGAAACGTAATTCCAGTCAAGGCAGTTATTACCAGATGCTTGATGCTGCCCGCTATGAATTGTGCCCTGATCAAACAAAAAACAGTTGGCTCTCTGGGGTCTCAGTGGGTTGACAAAAAAAACGGGCTCTTTGGGATTCCAGGGGGGTGACACGCAATCGGCGGGTTTCCCTACCCGCCAAGCCAGGCAGGTAAGGAAACCTGCCCTACCCCCTGAGATCCCAAAGAACCAAAAAACGTAGGGCGGGTTTCCCTATCCGCCAGAACCAGACCGGTAAGGAAACCTGCCCTACCCCTAAGAGCCCAAAAGAACCGATTTATCCTTCACAGGTCGTCTGGGCGGGATCACAGTTGAGCGGCGATGCGGATCAACCCCTTGGTCTGAAGGCTTGATCCGCATCTCGTCTCTCAAGTTGCGCCGATCAGCGACCTATGATCGGCAGGTAATAACGGCCGTCTGGCGATGGTATCATCGGCAGGTACAGACGACCGCTGTTCGGATTGGGCAGTGGTGGCGTAGGCAGTTCATTTACGAATGTGCAATGCACCGTCTCCCCCGCAACCAACGTCAGTTTCACGCTGCGTGTCGATACGTCACCCAAGAACACCTGATTCGTTGCACTGTCAACACAACGAATCGAGGTCAGCAGATATCCGGTCGCCGTCGGGAGATCCTCGCTGATCAGGTACTCGCCGGGTGCTAATTCCGTAAAGCCCTTGACTTCTCCACCCAAAAGCTTGAAGGCGCCAAATGATCCGTCAAATCCAAATGGCTCACTGCTGGGCGGGATGGTCACCTTCTCCACCGTCACCGTGTCATCCTCGCTGTTGGTGAAGACGCAGGTGACGGTCTCGCCCGGATCCAGATTAACCGACGCGGTGCGCGTGGACACGTCGCCGGTGGATGGTTGGCCGCTGCTCACGCTGTCGCTGCAGGTGAGACCGCTTAGCTCGTAGCCTAATCCCAATGGGTCGTTTTCGGTGACGGTATAGCTGCCTGGGATCAGGTTGACCACCGTTTTATCAGTCCCATCGTCCAGCGTGAAGTCGCCAAACGAGCCGCCAAAGCTGAAACCGCTGCCGCCGTCGGGTGCAGTCGCTTTCTTGATGATGACCGTACCCAACTTTGTATTGGTGAAAGTGCAGTGAACGCGTTCGCCCGCCACCAGGTTGAGGTCGACGCTGCGGCTGGTCAGGTCGCCGGGGAAAGTCTGCCCGGTGGCGCTGTCCACACAGGTGATGTCGGTCAAGGCATAGCCGGCCGGGGTCGGGTCGTCCTCGCTGATGGAGTAGCTGCCCGGCGTCACGTTGGTGAAATCCTGGACATTGCCGGCAATCAGGTTAAAGGCACCAAAGTCACCGTCAAACCCGAAGTTGTCGGCGCTGGGCGGAATCGTCACTTTCTCCACCGTCACCGTGTCATCCTCGGAATTGGTGAAGGTGCAGATCACCCTCTCCTTTTCGTCCAACTGAATCGTGGCCGTCCGCGTCCCTACGTCGCCGGAGGATGGCCCGCCGTTGGGGTTGCTGTCCGCGCAACTCAGACCGCTTAATTCATAACCCAAACTCAGCGGATCTTTCTCGGTCACTTTATATGTGCCGGGCAACAGGTCCACGATTGTTTCACTGACGCCGCCGTCCAACGTGAAGTCACCCAGATCACCCGTGAAGCCAAAGCCCGTCCCGCCGGCCGGCGCGGTCACCTTGCGGATGACCACCTGCCCCCGCCGGTCCTCGTTGGTGAAGGTGCATTCCACCACCTCCCCCGGATCCAAATGGATAACCGCCGTGGCTACAGTTGGATCGCTGCCCGATGGTGTGCCGTTGGCGTCAGAATCCACACAGGTGATCTGCGCCAAACCTGAGCCATCGGGCAGGGCTGTCTCCTGTACCGTGTAGGTGCCGGGCAGGACATTGTCGAAGCGCTGCTCGCCGGCATCACTCAGTTTGAACGTGGCCGGGGTTTGGATATTGTCCAGGAAGGTGAAGGGGCCGTTGGGACCGGATGTGACCTTCTTCTTGATGACCACGCTGCCGCCGGGTTGGTTGGTGTAGGTGCAGCGCACCGTCTCGCCCGGGTCCAGGTTGATCGTGGCCGTGCTTGACGCTACTTCACCCGTGGAGGGGACGCCGTTGGCATCACTGTCCGTACAGGTCAGCCCGGTGAGCGTATCGCCAGGGGGCGTCTGCTCGGTGACGCTGTACGCTCCCACCTTCAGTTCAACGAAGGTCTGCTCCTTTCCGCTGTCGAGGGTGAAGTCCCCGAGATCGCCGCTGAAGCCATAGCCTGTGCCGCTGCCCGGCGCTTTTTCGATGATGATGGTCCCCCGCTGCACGTTGACAAACTCGCAGAGCACCTGGTGGCCCACATCTAGATCAAGGTCTACTTTGCGGGTGGCCGCGTCCCCTTCAAAGAACTGCCCGGTGGCGGCGTCGTAGCAGAGGATCAGAGCCAGGTCGTAGTCCGGCGTCGGGTCGTCCTCGCTGATGATCTTGACGCCAGGAGCGACATTGCCGAAGGTCGTCAGTTGATCGTCGTCCAACGTGAACGGGCCAAACGTACCGCCAAAATCAAAACCGGTACCACCGGACGGCAGGGTCACTTTGAAGATGGAGACAGTGTCGAGTTGGCTATTGGTGAAGGTACACTCCACCGTCTCGCCGGCATCCACGTTGATGCTGGCCGTATGGGTGGCCAGATCGCTGGTAGAGGCTGTGCCATTGGGGTCGCTGTCGCTGCATTTGATGCCGCTCAGCCCATAGCCCAGGCTGCCGGGATCGGCCTCGCTCACAGAGTAGGCGCCCGGGATCACATCGAGGAAGGTCTCTGCCTGGCCATCGTCCAGGGAGAAGGAGCCGAAGCCGCCGTAGAAACCGAAGCCGCTGCCGCCACCAGGTGCGGTCGCCTTGCGAATCACGACCTGGCCATGGCGCTCATTGGTAAAGGTACAGTGCTGGCTCTCCCCCGGTTGGGTGTCCAGGTCCACAGAGCGGGTGCCAGGGTCGCCCAGGGTCACCGCGCCTGTCTTGCTGTTGACGCAGCGGATCTCGGTTACTTCGTAGCCGTCCCCGCTGGGGTCGCCCTCGGCTAGGGTGAACGGTCCGGCGGCGGCGTCCACGCTGAAGGATTGGCTTTCCCCATCCTTGAGGGCAAAAGCGCCGATTGAGCCGCTGCCCGTGAAATCGAAGGAAGTTGTCGTGTCGCCGGCCGGGATCGTCACCTTCTCCACGGTGATGGTCTCATCCTCCACATTGGTGAAAGTGCAGTCCATGGTGTCGCCGGGAGCCAGTTCCACCGTCGCTTTCTCGTTGGGGAGGTCCTTGACGAACGTGCTGGTTCCCAGCGTTGACGTGCAGCTGATGTCGCCCAGATGCCAGTCCGCGGCGGGCAGCGACTCCGTCAACTCCCACGTGCCGGACTTGGCGTTGTCGACCTGGGTCGAACCACCGTCGGTCAGGGAGCCGCTGTCGTTGGTGTTCGGCCCGCTGATGGTATAGCCAAATGCATCCGGAGCGCCATCGGGCAGCGTCTGCTTGCGCATGATGAGCGTGCCCAGCTTGGTGTTGGTGAAGGTGCAGTGGGCATTGCCTCCGGGCTGGGTTAGGCTGATATTGGCCGTGCGCGACGCCAGATCGCCAGGGACGCTCACCCCCTCCACGGTACAGTCGATGGCCGTCAGTTCGTAGCCGGGCATGGCGCCCTCGGTGACCTGGTATTTGCCCCCCGGCACATGGGTGAAGGTGCGGGTCTGGGCGTCGTTCAGGCTGAAGCTGTTGGGCGTGCCGAGGTCGTCGCTGAAGGTGAAGCCGCTCCCGCCCGGCGGCACCGTCCGCTTTTCGATGACGACAGTCTCATCCTCAGTATTTGTGAAAAGACAACTCACCACCTCACCGGAACCAATAGTGATCATGGCGGTCCGGGTGGCCACATCCACGGTTGCAGCGCCAGGTGGACAGCTAATAGCGACCAACTCATAGCCCAAACCGCTGGGATCGATTTCGGTAACCGGGTAGGTGCCAGGGCGCACGTTGGAGAAGGGTCTGATACCCCGGTCGTCTAGGGTGAAGTTGCCGCTGTTGTCAACATCTTGGGTGAAGGTGAATCCTGTGCCACCGGCAGGCGCGGTACTTTTTCTGATCAAAATTGCGCCCAGGGCGTACGGTGTGGCCGTAGCGAGGCCTTGCGGACCGATGGCGCCGTCAACCGCGCTGGCGTTGACAGCGAACTCATACTCCGTGCCGTTTGTCAGGCCGGTGATGGTCGTTTGTGTGCCAGGCGGGGTGCTGCCAAAAATGCTCTTGGCGCCGATCCAGTTTGTCGTGCCGGTCGGACGCCAGAGGATGTGGTAGGCATAAATCACGTGTCCGCCGTCAGCCGGTTTGGTCCAGTCGAGATCGACCTGCCCGTTACCCGGGGTTGCGGTCACCACCGGCGCGCCGATGGGGCCGAGCGTCGTGCCCGTGGCGGTATTGCTCCAGGGCCCCTCTCCGCTGGGGGAGTAGGTGGCTCGTACTTCGAACTCGTATTCGGTGCCGTTGGTCAGATCGGTGACCTGGTGTGTCAGCGTGTCGGGATCGATAACGGCAATCGTCGGGTTCCAGTTCGTCGTGCCCTTTTCACGGTAGCGCAGCTCATAGCCGGCGATGGTGGAAGGGGAGGAGACCTGGGGCTTGGTCCAACTCAGGTCAACCGTGCCGTCGCCGGTACCGACCACCGTCAGGTGGGGCGCCAGGCTCAACTGCACGGCGCCGATGTTGCGTTTGTTGTTGCCCGTATCCCAACGGCTGTTGCCAAGCACATCCGTGGTGATGCAACTGCCATCGATTGGGTTGATCAACTTGTTGGCGTCATTGGGCGAAGTGCAGGTGGCGTCGGGAATCTTGTCGATGAGTTCGCCGCCGATCAGTGGGGTCGCCCATTCGGCCAGGGTGTACGACCCTTCAATGGGCAGGCCTGGCGGGTTAGTGAGCAGGTTTGGTTGAAAGGTGACCGCCTGCAACGCAGCAGCGTCTTGCTGAGATGTAGGCTGAATCCAGGTGTATTCATCGGCGCTGAAGCCCTGACCCGGATCGCCTGAAAAATCCCGCAGCTCGGTATCGGGATCCAGCAATCTGGTGGCCGGGACTGGTTGACCTGGCTGAGGGGGAGGGAGTGTGTCAGGAAAGTTCACGCCGACCGCGGATTGAATGAAGTTGATTTTCCCGCGTCCAGGTTGGCGATAAATCCATCCAACGTATAAACGTTGTTGGCAACTACTGTCACATTCAACATCCGGAAACAAGACAGTCGATGCTTTGATATTCATTTCCTGGGTGGAACTATTGATAAGATGGTCTGTTACCCTTGAAGGACCAATTGCTTGGCCTGACAAGATTGAATTAACGATATTGGTCTCAGCAGCGCCGCTGATGTGGATTCCTCCCGCTACTTCGAAGCGCGAGGTGACGATATTGACCTTGTCGCCAGCCTGTCCCCCCCAGTTGATTGTTCCCTTATAAACGTCTTTGAAATACGAGTCCTCAATGTTGAGGTTGCCCGCATATTTACGATCACTAAGAGGGCCTTGTACGCCACTGATTGCAGCAATAGTCGTGTCGGGAGCAGTAAATGCATCTTCTGTGCCATTCCAGATCGTATCCCATTCGGTGCGGCGTGCCGTAAAGTTCGCACCTTCATCGGCATCGATTGCAGACCTGTTACAACCTCTGAATCCATTGATGATTCGGTTAAGTGTCAGGTCTTCCAGGATAAGCGATGCATTCTTCTCAATCCGCGCCACGCTGTTGAGTTCGTGCATGTCTAGATCACGCACGGTGACGGTGATGGCCGAGTTATCCTGGCCATAGGCTCCAACCTTGATGAAACCCGGCGTCTGCGAATCAACCAAGTCGCCGACGCTAGCGTCATAACAGCCAGCACTAGGACCAATCGGTGTGACTAACCCCCCAGATGTAATCCATACCCATAGCTCCGACCGATCTGGCGCCGTTGCCCTCAAAGATCACCGACTCGGTCGCCTGGACCATAAAGTAATCATTACGGCTCCTTGAAAACCTGGTAGGCATTGGCCCGCATCGATCTGCAGGCCTGGCGTGAAGGTAATGGTATCCTCGCCCGGATTGGCGTTGGCCTTGGCCATGGCCTCGGTAATCGAACCGGGCCCGGTGCAGCTGGTGGATGTGACGGTGTAGGTCGTTGCCACTGCCGCGGCGCCCACTTGCTGGACGGAGGCATCCTGCTGACGGGCGCGGCTTGGGCTGTGGTCGCGGATGCAGGCAGCAGCAACGCTGCGATCAGTATCATGTACATAAACAACCGCAGTGCGGCGCCTGTCTGCTTGGTTTCGTGCTGGTTCATCTCTTCACCTCGCGGTAGGATAAATTTTCATTGCCCCGACACGCGTACACACCACCTGTCCGCAGGCTGTTGATTGTATGGTGCAACTATACCGTACGGTGCGCGTGAAATCTATCGCATGAATCAGCCAAATCATGTGATATAATGCCCGCGCTAAACGTGTTTGCGTGTCAGGACCACGGTGAGATTTGTCCAGATGTACATCCTCTCCAGCAAGGTAACGCGGCCTGCACCGCCGTCCCAGATCTTGGATCGGCCACGGCTGTACGCGCGGCTCGATCAATGGCAGACGACGCCGGTCGTCTTTGTTCATGCGCCGGCCGGCTACGGTAAATCCATGCTTGTTTGCCGCTGGCTCGAAATCCGTGGGCTGGCGTCGCACGCTGCCTGGTTATCATTGGATCCTGGCGACGACGATCCCCAGCAATTTGTCCGCTACCTGGCGGCCGCGCTGGAGGCGATTGTGCCGGGCATTGCCGCCGCTGTCCATCTACTGCTCGACGCGCCGGAGCCAGATCCCATGCGCGCGCTCGAACTGTTACTAAGTAAACTCCAGCGTGACCCAAAAGCGTCCGACAATGACCCCTTGCTCCTGGTGCTCGACGATCTGCACCAGATCGATTCACCCACGCTGGCCCCGCTGATGACCCTCTTCCTGGAACGGCGCCCAGTCGCGATTGCACGTTTTACTCCTCGGGCGCCGGGCCACCTATGGACCGCTGACCCGGCTCTACGCGGCAGAGCAGGTGTTGGACATGAGCGAGGCCGACCTACGCTTTCAGCCCCACGAGATGGAGGCCTACCTGGGGCAACGCGGCTTTGCGACCCTCACGCCCGAGACGCTGGCGCGGTTGGCTGCGCGCAGCGAAGGCTGGATCGTCGCTTTGCAGTTGATGACCGCGAGCGCAGGCAAACGCATGCGACATCGACGAACTCTTGGCCGCTACCCAGAGCCAGCACGGTTGGCTGGCTGAATACCTGACCACCCAGGTCCTGAACAGGCTCCCGCCGGCGCAGCGCGCATTCCTGTTCGAGACCTCCATCCTGGACCGCTTCAACGCGTCACTCTCCGCAGCCGTCACCGGCAACAAGGCTGCGGTTGACCTACCTGTCGGCGCTGATTGGGGCCGGCCTGCCCGTGGTGCAGTTGGACAGCCGGCGGCGAGTGGTTTCGCTACCATCACCTCTTTCAAGAACTGCTGCAGAACCAGTCTGCGGCAGGAGAAAAGCAGCGCGGCTGTCGCCACCCTGCATCGCCGCGCCGCGGCCTGGCTGGCCAGGCATGACCAGATCACCGCAGCGGTGCAGCATGCCCTGCGCGCAGACGATCTGTCCCTGGCTGCTGCAATACTGGAAGCGGCCGTGCGCCCTGCGATCCTGCGCGGCGATACCCGGCAGGCCCAGCGCTGGCTGGCGCTCTTCCCCGACGATGCCCTCGACCAGCACCCGCGCCTCCTGTTGGAGCTGTGCCTGCTCGGGTTGATGCGCGTCCAGGCGAACCTGGCGGACCTGGTCGCACGCACGGACGCCGCCCTGGCATCTGCCCAGTCTGGCCGACAAAGAACGCCGGCGCACCCAGGCCGAACTCATGTCTTACAAATATATGCCCAGTTCTACAGGCATGACTTTGATCGGGTCAGGGCACTAGTCCGGGACGAAGAACAGCGCCTGGCTGATGCCGACCCCTTAAGCCAGGCCTGGTTTTTGCACATGCAATTTATTCTCGCCTGGTATGGGGGACAAGGACAAACCGCGTTGGCAAAGGCGAATCAAGCGATTGAGGCGTTCCGAGAGGCAGGCCTAAACCACGCCGTGATATCCGTTCGGCGGAATCGTGCCCAGATCTCAGCCCATTATGGATACCCACGAGAAGCACTGGCAATGCTGCAAGAAATTGTGGCCACCGCGCAACCGAACAGTTCATTTGCGATGAATGAGTTGCTTGAATCACATGCGAGTGCTATGTATTTTCGCTACTGGATGAATGATATAGAAGGAGCGCAGCGCGAGCAGCAGTCGGCCTTGGTCCTGGCCCAGCGTCTGGCTGACCCTGTGCTCAACCACGAGATAAACTCATTCGCCGCGCTCTTCGCCATGGCGCGTGCCACGGGCAGTTCAAATGGGATTGAAGATTCTTTTCCCCTGGACAAAATGGGTTCAATTATGCAGCTCAACAGATTGCTCCTTCATATGTTGGTGCGACAAGGACATGTCGAGCGTGCCCGGCATTTCGTTGCGGACCTTGGTGTGCAAATTGATGGCGAAATATCCCCCGAAAACCTGGGGAATTTTATCTCGCTATTAGAGGTAACTTCGCCAGAGGGATTGATCTTGATGCCGTCACGCCACGGATTGCAGCCGCCATCGCCCAGGCAGAGCGCTTAGATAGCCGGCTGTTTGCCGCCGAGTTATACGCCCTATTGGCGTGGGCCCATCTACAGATGGGCCGGCGCGAAGAGGCTGAACGTGCCCTGGTCCGAGCCCTCGATCTGGCAGTTGAAACCGGCTATGTTCGCTTCATCCTCGACATCCCCGCGCTCGCACCGCTATTGGCGGTCATGGACCATCCCGACGCGGCAGGCATGTGGGTCGCCACCGTTTCCGATTCACAGCGCCGGCAGGCGGCACAACTGACCGATCAGGAGCGCCTGGTCCTGGTGCAGCTGATGCAACCGGTCAGTTATCAAGACATTGCCGACAGTCTCGGCGTCAGCATTAACACTGTACGTACCCACATCCGTCACATCTATGCCAAGCTAGGCGTGAACAAACGCCAAGATGCTGTTGCCCGGGCGCGCGCCTTGAGTTTGAGTGCAGAAAATATAGCTGCACCCCCATTTCGGTATCCTGTTTAGAGCAGATAGATGGAATGGGGGAGGAATTCGACCGCTACCGTCGGGCCATATCTAGCCCCAACAATCGCTGAACAGAGTGTATCTCTTTGCCCTAGCCCAATACTGTCGTAACACGCCCCACTTCACCTGATTCCAACCGCACCTTGATGCCATGTGGATGCGTCGCTGATTTGGTGAGAATGCGTTCCACGATGCCTGTTGTCAACTTTCCGGTTCGCTGGTCCTGCTTTTGCACAACTTCTACTTCGCTGCCGATTTGGATATTACTCCGCTTGCTGCCGACTTGTTTTCCATTTTCCATTTCTTTTCTCCTGTTGTTGCCTCATTTGCTGTTGATCATTGATACGTGAGGCAAACGCTACATGATGGTGAGATTTCTTGCAACAGAGCCTTCTTCCACCAATTGGAGTCGGTCAAGCCGGCGCTGTCCGAATCCCAGTCCATGTCACGCTGTCGATTTCTTGGCCAGCGGACGGTACCAGATCAACGCAATCAACGCACCCGCCGCCGTCAGGACCAACGTCACTGAATAAGCCATTGGTGGATAGTGGCCGGCGGCATCGGTGGGGAAGAGGCCGATGACCAGGCCCATCCACCACTGAAGCACAAAGGTGCCGCCGATGGCGAAGACGTTGACGGCGGTGACCGCCTTGCCGGTCATGGAGAGCGGGAAGACCATCCGTGTCTGGGCAAGCAACATGGTGTTGAAGCCGCCGGTGAAGCCGAAGAGGAAGTATAAGATTGGCACAAGCGCTACCGACGGCTGGACGGCAAGAATGAGCTGGATGCAGATGAAAAGTCCAGCCGCCAGGCTGATAACGCGCGACATGCCGTAGCGATCACAAAGCCAGCCGGAGACCGTGTAGCCTGCGGTTGCGCCCACGCCCAGCCAGAGCAATACATTGCCTGTCTGGATGTCGTCGAGCCGGTAGACGTCGAAGAGATAGGGCCCCGACCAAAGCCCCTGGAAGCCCAAGAGCGTTCCGGCAAGAAAAAAGGTCAGCGGCGCGATGCGCCAGAAGCGTCCATCGGTGAAGACTTGGCCGGTGCCGCGTAGCGAGGTGTCGCCGCCGGGCCATTCGACGCCGGCAGGTGTGTTGCGTGTCCACAGCATGATGGCCACCGAGATCAGTCCGGTGGCGACCGCGCCGCCGACAAAGACGGCGCGCCAGCCGAACAGATTGTTGAGCCAGGCCAGTGGCGTGGCCGCGAGCAGCGCGCCCAGCGAACCGATGCCGATCAGCAATCCCGACGCTGTGGCGAATCGATTGATTGGAAACCACTGACTGAACATCTTCAGCGAGCCCATCAGAATGCCCGCCATGCCCACGCCGATTAAGGCCCGGCCCAATGCCAGGGCCGGCAGAGTCGAAGCCGTTGCAAAGATCAAACTGCCCGCCACCCCAAAGAACATGAGCGCCGGCGTCACCCAGCGCGGCCCCCAGCGATCCAGTCCGATGCCCAACGGAATCTGCACTGCTGCGAAGGCAGCGAAAAAGAGGCTGGTCATGAAGCCCAGTTGGGCAGCGTTCAGCGAAAGCTCCGATGACAGGTCGGGAGCAATGACCGCGTTGGCCGAACGGTAGAAGTAGGACATGAAGTAGGCGGACGAAAAGAGAACAAAGACAATCCAGCGTCTGGACATATACGGCACCTAGAGAGTGAATGTGGACGGGAGGGAAAACGCCTTTTTTGCCGTTGACATCAAATACCCCAGATGATACACTATTTTTATTCATAATCGATAATCAATTATCGGTGATGTAAACATGACTTCAACACTGCCATCCAGCCGAACCGAAAAACCCTTGGCCCGTTTACGCGGTCCGCTGACTTCGCTCTCCGATCAAGTCTGGGAACAGCTTCGTTCCGATATCATCTACGGCGCGCTTGAGCCAGGGGAACGAATCGTAGAACTGAAGGTTGCTGAACAGATGGGGACGAGCCAGGGACCCGTGCGAGAAGCCTTGGGGCGCCTTGAGTATGAGGGACTGGTGGAGCGCCACGCTCGAAGCGGTACGTTTGTGACTGCCATTTCCCACGATGAGATGTTTGAACTCTTTTCGGTACGCGCGCTTGTCGAGCATTTTGCCATTCGCCGTGCTGTCGCCAAACTGGACGACACCCAAATCGATGAACTGAGCCAGATTGTCGACCTGATGCGCGATGCGGCTGACCGAAATGAATGGGGCGAACTTGTCGAGTATGACATGAGCTTCCATCTGCGCATTTGCGAATGGTCAGGCAGCAAAACGCTGCACCAGATCTGGCTGCCGCTCTACTCACAGATCCAGCGCTTCATTACCCATACTCATCCACGGTATTTCTCCGATCTGCACGAGATCGCAGAAGCACATCAGCCGGTTCTGACTGTGCTTAAGGCGCACGATGCCCAAGCCGCGGGTGATCTGATCCAGGAGCATGTGATGTTGGTCTGGTCAAAGATCGGTGATAGCGACGAAGTTGAAATCGACGCCGTAGGCGGAAAGACTGTCCAGACTCCCTAACGAAACGCTACTCCATAGAAAGGAATCCGATGTTTCATGGCAACTGAGATTCGTGAGCGCACGTGGACAGCGCTCCCCAAGGCCGAAGTGATCGCTGCGTTGGAGCGCACTGGTCCGGCACGCATCCCGTTGGTACGGACCAAGTGGTGGGGTGAGGGGCTGGAAGAACGATACGGTGACGAGCTAGCCCAATTCGATAAGTATCCGGAAGATGCCACCGTTCTCTTTCTGGATCCGATTTTGCCCCAACAAATGGGCCTTTCCTGGGAGATCGTGGAAGAGGGGGCGCATGATGCCCGGGCCGTCGTCGATGATTGGGCCAGACTCGATGAGTTCATCGACAAACTCTCCGATCCGCAGATCGATCCGCAGATCGATGCTCTGATCGAGACTGCCGACAGACTGCCGCGACGCAGGTCAATATGTGCTCGTGGGCTGGTGGCGTCTTTTCTTTGAACGGCCATGGGCCATCCGCGGAATGGAAAACCTGTTGATGGACTATCATCTCTATCCGGATGAGATCCACCGCATGCACAGTGCCCTCTGCGATCATTACATCCGCTACATCGATCGTCTGTCGAGTGTGCTTCGTCCCGACGGCTTCTGGACCAGCGACGATCTGGGACACCAACGTCAGCTCTTCATGAGCCCCAAGACCTACCGTGAGATGATCAAGCCCTACTATGCCCGTGTCGGCGAGTGCCTGCGTCGCAACAATCTGCACTGGTGGCTGCATTCATGCGGCAACAACACCGCCATCATGGAGGATCTGATCGAGGTCGGCGTCAATGTTTTCCATCCGGTCCAGAAGGGAACCATGGATGAGGTGGCTGTGGCTCGGGAGTTCGGTGACCGCATGACGTTCCTGGTCGGTTTTGACGTCCAGCACATTCTGCCCGAAGGAACACCGGAGCAGATCCGCGCCGAAGTGCGCCACCTTATCGACACCTTCGATCGACCTGACGGTGGGGTCTGCTTGGCCGCGGGCAACGGTATTCTGCCTGACACGCCGATTGAGAACATCGAAGCCTTTCTCGATGAGGCGCTTCTCTACGGCGAGCAACATCGAAAGCAGTTTCAATCGTGAATCGGCAGCAAGGTTTTTACCACTGATGACTCTACTGCAAAAAGCCTTTTTCGCCACAGATTTACACAGATAAAAAAGGATAAGACGCAGATGATACTGGGATACCTCTGAACATCTGGTAAACATCTGTGAAAATCAGCTCTTCATCTGTGGCTATCTGTGGCAAATTCCCGTTTTGCCGTAGAGTCACCTGTGGCTAAACCGGTCAATTCTTATTGCACCATTCCTACAGGAGGAAAGCATCATGATCGAACGCAAGCTCTCACGTCGTAGTCTGTTGAAGGCCATGGGTGTTACTGCGGGGGCCATGGCCGTGGCTGCGTGTGCGGCGCCGAGCGCCGCGCCCGCAGGTGGTGAAGTCGTTGCCGGGGAACCGTTGAATCTGGAACTGTGGACCTTTGTCAACACCCATGCACGCTGGTTTGAGTCCATGGCCGAGGACTACAAGGCTGAGGTAAATCCGGATTTCAACCTGGAGGTGACCGAAATCGCCTACGGCGATATGCATGACAAACTCCAGATCGCATTGCAGTCGGGCGGTGTGGGCGCGCCGGATCTGGCCGACATCGAGCAAGGCCGTTTTGGCGGCTTCCTACGCGGCGCCGATCCGGGCCTTGTCGATCTCAATGACATGCTGACCGAGGGCGGCTACAACGAAGATCTTGTCGAAAACCGTCAGGCGCTCTACAGCTACAAGGGCAAGGTCTATGGTGTGGAACACGCTTTGACGCCGGTGGTACTTTACTATCGCCATGATGTGTGGGGCGATGCCGGCGTTGACATGGAGGCGGTCGCTACATGGGAAGACTATATCAGTGCCGCAGCTGGCGTGGTCGGAGATGATGTCAACGCACTGGCCTTCCCCGGCCATGACGTTCTCCTGCGCCAACGAGGTGAAGATTACTTCGATGCGGAAGGCAATGTGAAGCTCGATTCCGATCTTTCGATCGAGACGATGAATTGGATTCTTGGTCTGCGCGATGAGCATGCGATTGCCGATCAGGCGCCGGCCGGCGATGCCTGGTGGGCTGCAGTGCGCGATGGCAGTTTCGTATCGCAGGTGGGTGCCGACTGGTACGCTGGTTTCTTCAAGGACAATGCACCGGAGTTGGAGGGCAAATGGATGTCTATGCCACTGCCGGCGTGGACGGCTGATGGCATTCGGACCTCGTGTGCCGGCGGTACAGGCAACTGCATCGTCAAGACGAGTGACTATACCGATGCCGCCTGGGATTTCATGCAATACTCCATGTTGTCTGAGGAAGGAAATGTGCGACGCTTTGAGATGACCAGTCTCTTCCCGCCCTACATTCCGGCTATGGCCAATGAGCGCCTACACGCGGCCGACGATTACTTCAACGGCCAGGATCTGGGTGCGGTCTTCGCCGAAGTCGGGCCAGATGTGCCGGCCCAATACCAGAGTCCCTACCGGGCCGAAATGAACGCTCAGTTGACCGCCGCCTGGCAGGATATCTACGACGGCAATCGCATGCCGGAAGAAGTATTCGCTGAGATCTCCGAGAACATTCGAGAGACGATGGCGCAGGAACAAGGGTAAAGGACTGCTGCTTGCTGCGTGAGGGTGGGAATTGTCGATGGTCAATTGTCAACTTTCAATTGTCAATGGCTGATCAGAGCGATGGTTAATGGTGAATTGATAGTTGTTAACGGTTGACGCCCGAATCCTGAGCAATTACCATCTTTCACGCAGCACGCAGCACGCAGCACGCAGCACGCAGCACGCAGCAGCAGCACGCAGCACGCAGCACGCAGCACGCAGCACGCAGCACGCAGCACGCAGCACGCAGCACGCAGCACGCAGCACGCATACTTCACCGAAAGGTCACGCCGATGCGCCTACGACGACGGCTTACGCCATATCTTTTTATCAGCCCATTTTTTATTGGGTATGCAATCTTCTTTCTTTATCCGGTGCTGTGGGCGCTTTACCTTAGCTTCTTCCAGCAGGTTGGGATCGGGTCCGAGCCGCAGTTTATCGGTCTTGAAAACTATACGCGTCTCTTCAGCGACCATCTCTTTCTCAAAGCTCTGGTCAACACGACATACTACGCTGCAGGCAGTATCTTTCTTATCGTGCCGGCGGCTCTCGGGCTTGCTCTGGTGCTGGTGCTGCGCTGGCTACGCTCGCGCGAGTTTTTCCGACTCTTCTTTTTTGCGCCCAACATCACCTCGGGCGTGGTAGTCGCCATCATATTCGGGTTGGTCTTCAACTGGGAATATGGGCTGATCAACAACTACATCTTGATTCCACTGGGCTTCGAACCGGTTCGTTGGCTACTGGATCCGACATTCATCTTGCCCTCTGTCATTATTCTTGGGCTTTGGCGCTATACCGGCATCAACGCGCTCTACTTCATGGCCGGTCTGCAGAGCATTCCGGCAGAGGTCAAAGAGGCGGCTCTTATCGACGGGGCCAATCGTTGGCAGCAGTTTCGCTATGTAACGCTGCCTTTGCTGCGGCCTGTCCTGATCTTTGTCATGACCTTTGCCATCATCGGTTCCTATAATCTCTTTGCCGAGCCGTCACTGCTGGTCGGCCTTGAAGGCGGGCCGAGCAACGCAGGGCTATTCATGACCATGTATCTCTACATGACCGGTTTCAGGTTCATGAAGTTTAGCTATGCAGCCTCCATCGGCTACGCATTGGCGCTGATAATCCTCCTTCTAACGCTGATCCAGTTGCATTTTCTAGGCATGTTCCGAGAGGACTGAAATGACAACAACTTCAGTGGAAGGCGGCGCTCGTGTTCCCACACCCAGCAGCGTCAGAGCACGCAAGACCGGTGAACGGGTTCTGATCTACCTCATTATCGTCGTCGGCGTGATCCTGACCGGCGCTCCCTTTCTCTACATGATCACCGGCTCGTTCAAGCTCAACGCTGAGATCTTCAGCTATCCGCTGACATTCATTCCCAAGGCGCCGACCATCGAAAATTACCAGCGCCTGCTCAATGGCAGTGAGATCCCGTTTGTGCGCCAATTTCTGAACAGCCTCGTTGTGGCGGTCAGTCAGACCGTGTTGACACTTTTTGTGGCGTCGCTGGTGGGATGGGGATTTGCCAAGTTCGAATTTGCGGGAAAGAAGGTTCTCTTCTTCTTTCTACTGGCGACACTCACCTTTCCCTTCCAAGTGACCCTGGTCCCGCTCTTTCTGCTGATGGTACGTATCGGTTGGCTCGACACCTATTGGGCCATCATCATTCCCGGCGCTGTCAGCGCATTCGGCGTCTTCTTTCTTCGCCAGACCATGTTGGCCATCCCCAACGAGTTGATCGATGCCGCACGCATTGACGGCGCGTCCGAGTTCGGCATCTACTGGCGCATCGGCCTCCCGCTCGTGCGCGGGGCAATCTCAGTGCTGGCCGTGCTTGTCTTCCTCGGCTCGTGGAATGATTACCTCTGGCCGCTGATCGTGTTGCGCTCTTCAGAACGTTTCACCTTCCCGGTTGGCCTGGCAACGCTCGTCGGCCTATACAAGATCGAGTACGGGATGATCCTGGCGGGCGCCTTCTTGGCGACGTTGCCCATCGTCTTTATCTTCGTTGCCGGTCGCAAGCACCTGCTCTCCAACTACACGATCGGCGCCATCAAAGGCTAGGTATGGAACCTTCCGTTTGCTTGAATTGACCCTGTAGCTGTAGCATGGTCAAATCATAAACAATCAAGCATTGACGGGATTCAATCATGAGACAATTACTTGGCGTTGCTCGCTTCCTTCTCACCGTCCTGATCTTCCTGGTTGGCCTGCCGCTGATCGTTCTGTTGGGCCTCTTCAATATTCGCTATCGCGGCAACCCGCTCCAGGCTTGGATAGCAAAGGCGATGGCCCATGCATTCCATCTAGTCTGTAACGTGCATGTTACCTGCACCGACCCGGAGATGATCCTGAAACATCAGGGCCTTGTCTTTGCCAACCACGTCTCTTTTCTGGACATTACGACCCTCTACACCGTCACGCCCATGCGCTTCCTTTCAGCCATCGAGGTCTATGAACGACTGATCCTTCGACTATTGACCTCGTTTGGGGCCATCTATCTGGATCGCCGTACCCCGGAAGGCCGACAACGGGCAGCCGGTGACATTGCTGAAGCCTATGATGAGCATCACGATCCGCCCATTGCCGTCTTCCCCGAAGGACGACTGGGGACGGGCGAATTCATCTATCCGTTCCGCTATGGGATCTTCAACATCTCTATCGCCACAGAGATCCCATACCTGGTCTGTGCCATTCGATATAGCCGTCCCGATATTGTCGTCTGGCATGGGCGGCTGGACGAGTCGATGATATCGGCAGGCTGGCGCTTGCTCTGTTGCCCCGGTCCAATTCGTGCCGCGTTGATACCGATCATGACGGTCCATCCGAAAGAGGGTGATGATGCCGCCCTACTTGCCGATCAGGCGCAGGCTGCGGTGGAGAAGGTGATGGGGTTCAAACGGTATACCGAGTTCGACGAGGAAGGTCTACCGGTTTAGCCACTTGAAGTGACGCTCCGGAAGAAAGCCGTTCTCGAAGAGTCCCCGGCACGGGCCAGCCGATAGTTTGTCGTGCGATCCGGTTCCTGGCCCGTGCCGGGGACTTTCGAAGAGGCATCTGACGTTCTGCATCATCCATACGCGCCAACTCCTCAACGCAAAACATCCCCTAACGCGACGCGCGCTGCGTGGTACCCACACATGCCATGAACACCGCCGCCAGGTGGTGTTGACGAGGAGCAGAGATAGATGCCCTTCAACGGCGTGGCATAGGGCGGCCAATGTGCAAGCGGCCGCGTCCAGAGCTGGCCAAGATCCTGGACGCCGCTGTTGATGTCACCGCCGACGTAGTTGGGATTGTAGCGATTCATGGCCACTGCCGTTCTGGCTGATCGGGCCAGAATCAGGTCACGGAAGCCTGGGGCAAAGCGTTCGATCTGCAATTCGATCTGCGCTGTCATGTCCACAGTCGATCCGTTGGGCACGTGGCAGTAGGCCCACAACGTCTGCTTGCCTTCGGGCGCTCGCGTTGCGTCGAAGAGACTCTGTTGCGCAATCAGGACGTAGGGGTGTTCGGGGTGCTTCCCGAGTGAAACTTCACGTTCGGCCAGTGCAATCTCGTCCATCGTGCCGCCCAGATGCACGGTCCCTGCGTGGCGGCACTCATCCGCTTGCCACGGAACCGGCCCGTCCAGCGCATAGTCGATCTTGAAAACGCCCGCCCCGTAACGATAGCGGCTGAGGCGGCGCGCGTAGCGGGCCGGCAGCCGGTCGCCTGCCAACGCCAATAACTGGCGGGGCGCCACATCGAGCAGGACAGCCCTCGACGGTGGCAACTCGTCCAGGGATTCCACCATCCAGCCCGCCACGATGTCGCCACCCAGGTGCTGGAGATAGCGTCGCATGGCGTCGGCAATGGCCTGGGAGCCGCCGCGTGGCAGCGGCCACCCCAAGGCATGGCCCAGAATCCCCAAGACCAGACCAAAAGAGGCGGTCAGCGGCTGGGTCAGCGGCATGATGCTGTGCGCGGCCAACCCGGCGAAGAGCGCACGTGCTCGCTCACCGGCAAATTGTCGCCGGGCCAGCATGGTTGCTGGCTGCAGCGCGCTGAGGCCGAATCGTGTGAGGGCGGGCAGATGGCGAGAAAGGGGCACTGGGCCAAGCACGGCAGGGACCAGCTTTGGCCAATCGCGCACCAATGGCGCCATCAACCTGCGCCAAGCCTCACCGTCACCCTGAACGATCCCGGCAGTTTCGTCCGCGTCGATCGAAGCCATGGTCTGATCGATGCTTCTGTGTAGCGCGATCGCGCCGCCATCGTCCAGCGGATGAGCCACGGGAATCGTGGGTTGGATCCACTCCAGGCCAAAGTCTTCCAATGGCAATGTACGGAAAAAGGGCGAACCAACCCCCAGTGGATGGATGGCCGAGCAGAGATCGTGTTGGAAGCCCGGCAACGTGACTTCTTGCGTGCGCATGCCGCCGCCCAGCGTTGCTTTGCCTTCAATGAGGAGGACGCTGCGCCCAGCGCGCGCAAGGGTGATGGCGGCCGCCAGACCGTTGGGCCCGGAGCCGACGATGATCGCGTCATAGTTCATAGCGTGGAAGGCCTATTTCTGTGCGGCACTTCTTTATCCTCGTCCGAATATCCTCCGTGCCGCACGGACCGGCATATGGAACGCCGTGCGGATGGCGGCATTATGCCAAAGGTTGGCCGCTTCTGACCATTGCATGCGCGGGTCGACGCAATCGGTCACCTGCTGGGCGGTCCTGTTGTCGCTGCCGGCGCGTTCGGCCAAATTGGCCAGCGTACCGTGCCAGAACTGGTCTTCTTGGCGGTGGGCCAGTCCCATGCGACAGCCCATTTCGTAGATGGGGTCGCTGGCGCGCACCAGGAGCTGGATCTGTGCGACCGTGACGCCATCGTCGACAAAGCTGCTGAAGGTGTTCATGCCGGCAAAGATGTGGCCCTGTGGCGTCATGAACGAGAATGACTCGTCGTCGGCGTAGATGACCAGGATACCGGTGGAGATGGTGCTGCCGCCCGGCCCCGCCAGGTTGAGTACGGCCACGTCGCCCGGTTTGATGCCGGCCAGCGAGCCGTAGAAGCGGTTATCGCCCGGCCAGAATTCAGGGAAGTGGGCCTTCCACTCTTCAATCAACGATTTCGGCGTTATCTGGGATCCGGTGAGCCGGATGCGATAGGTCTTCTGCCAGAGCTGGCCAAAGCCTTTGAGCGGTCCGGTCACTTTGCGACCTGCAACATTGAGGTTAATGGCCGACGCCGGCAGGTCGCTGACGTTGAGCCCGGCGACCGGTTTAGCCCAGTTGGCTTCTCGCTCTGCTTGGCTCGTGGCGTTCGCATCTGTGGTTGGGGTCTCTTCCTGGTTGCTCATCTGCTTCACCTCGTCTCTGTTGCCCCTTCAGGGTGCACGACAGTATTTGCTAACACTGGGTTTTGACGTCTCTTGTCCACAGTATATCGATCCGACGTCGCCGCAACGTTACGGCCGTCGTTACGAGTGTGGCGACTATCAAAAACCTTGGCACGCGAATGATGCGAATCGAGCTGCTTTTCGCGGATCAACTGAGGATCGATCAGCGAGAATCAGCCCGATCCGCATCATCCGTGTTCTGTCGGATGGTTGGCTCGACCGTTGCTCTAGGAGAGGGCGTTGAGCGCGTCGGACTCGGTGGCGTAGGAGAGGATGGCTTCGTCGAGGCGCGTCAGTTCGAAGATCTGCCGGTAGTGATCGTTGAGCCCGATGGCCAGAAGAGTCTGTTTGTTGCGCTGCACCCGAATCAGCAGCGTGACCAGCAGCCCGATGCCCGAGCTGTTCATGTATTCGAGGTCGTCGAAGTTGAGACCGATGGTCTTGACGCCGTTTGCGCTGGCTGCCGTGTATGCGTCCATTAGGATCTCCTCGCCGTTGCCGGTGAGTTCGCCCTCAATGTCAAGCATGGTCAGTTTGGCGTTGACCGGTCGTGGTCGAATCGAAATTGAACCTTGTGCCATGGTGTCTCCTATGTTCTGCTCGTCATGACCGCTTCTGGCGATCAACGAAATAGGTGCGGTATTGATAAGATCGCGACGCCCTTGACCTCACCCTGCTCCGCCTCCTGATAGGAGGCTACGCGTCCCTCTCCAATTTTTGAAGAGGGACCGCCGTGGCGCCCTTAGCGCCATGGCAGGGTGAGGCGAAATCGGCGGCCATTACGCAAAATCTGTGGTAGTGCTAGGTCGCCAATTTCCGAGAGCGGCCCAGAAGGCTGATGAAGATTCAAAAAATAGTCCGGTAATCGTAGGGGCACAGGGCAGGCGGCGTCGAAAGTCCGATTTAAGCAGGGGTGGCCGCAGCCGCCTGTCATGTGCCCGTCCTTTGTACATTGCCCGTTTATTTTCTTGATGTTCAAAAACCGTCACGACGAACTTGTTTTTTGATATAAGTTAGTCGGGAAAACCGGCCAATGCCGATGCTTCATCGCGTGCAATTGACATAAAATCAGACAGCCGCGTGATCTCGAAAATCTCGCGGTAGTGATCGCTCAACCCACAGGTCATCAACGGCGTGTGGGTCTGGCGCGCCTTGGCCAGCAGCCCAACGATCAAGGCGATGCCGGTGCTGTTGATGTAGGTGACGCCTTTGAAGTTCAGTAGCACGCCGGTCACGGGGCCGGCCTTGGCCGACATGGCGGCTGAGTAAGCGTCGTTGAGCGCGGCTTCGGCCTCGACGTTGATCTCGCCGTTCAGGTCGATGACCGCAACGTCGCCATTGTGTCGAACCGTGGCTGTCAATGGTTCAGTCGGCATGATTGCCTCCTTCTTCTAGGTTCATGATCAGCTCAACGGTATGTGTCGAGCCGTCACTGAATGTGTTCATGTCGTCAACCATGTTCTGGATTAGAAAGAGTCCCCAGCCGCGTGGCGACTGCTCCCCACTCAGCTTGGCCAGCAGATCGGGCGTCTCGGCGTCGGCCGGCGCGACGTCGCCGCCTTGATCGGTGATCTCCACGATGAGTGCGCCGCCGCGTCGGCGCACCCGGATGTTGACGGGCAGATCGTCCTGATAGCGGTTGCCATGTTCCATGGCGTTCATGGTCGCTTCGGCCACGGCCGTCTTCAGCTGCTCCAGGCGCGCATCTTCCAATCCCAGTGGCGCCACCAGATCGGCGACGCGCTCCATGGCAGCGCGCTCATTGCCGGGCGCGCTCGCCACCTCAAACGCCGCCAAGATTTGGTCCACATCATCCTCCTTTGCCGGGCCGGGCATCACGCTCTGCAGAACAACGAGAGTCACATCGTCTTCCTGCTCCCAGCCGACCCCGGTGAAGGCGGCCAGTTCGTCGAGCAGATAGGTGACCAAGGGAGCGCCGCCCGAATGTTCGTCCACCATCTCCTTGAGCCGGGGAAAGCCGAACATTTCCCGGTCCGGCGCATGGGCTTCGACCAGACCGTCGCTGTAGAAGAGGACGCTGTCACCAGGATTCACGGTCGTCTCTTTTTCCTCATAAGTCATGCCGGGCATGAGTCCGAGCGGCATACCCTTTGCACGCAGTTCTTCGGCCCCGTTTGCGGTGTGATGGTAGGGCACATCGTGGCCCGCATTGGCGTAGATGATGTGGCCGCTCTCCGGATCGAGCACGGCCAGCAGACAGGTAACGAACATCCTCGGCGGGATGTCCGGATGCAGCAGATCGTTGACGCGTTGCAACACCTGACCGGGCGAGGCCAGGCGTTCGGCCGCGGCGCGCAACAGCGTGCGTGTCGTGGCCATGACCAGGGCCGCGGGCACGCCCTTGTCAGTGACATCGCCGATGACGATGCCCAGGCGTCCGTCGTCAAAGTAGAGAAAATCGTAGAAATCGCCGCCCACTTCGCGCGCCGGTTGGTAGTGAGCGGTCAGCGCCCAGCCTTCCAAATCTGGTACCGATTTTGGCAGCAGGGTCTGCTGGATGATACGCGCCACGCGCAGTTCCTGGGCCAGCCGTTCACGTTCGGTCGCCTCGATCTGTTGCTGGCGGGCAAGCTGGGCCACGCGCAGCGCGGGCGCAGCCTGGGTGGCCAGGTTGGTCAGCAGTCGGCGGTCATCCGACGAGTATTCCTGCTCGCTGAGCCGTGCGCCCAGATTGACCAGACCGATCAACTCGCCCTGGCTGATCAGCGGTACGACCAGTTTGACGCCGGCTTCCTGAAGTTCGCGCAAGGCATCGGAGTCAAGTGTCAGGCTTTCCACGTCGACCGGCCCCGCTGCCTGTTGCAGGTAGACCAGCAGTGGGTCATTGGGCGCGATCTTCAGATCGAGCGAACTCTCTGCCGTTTCGGCGAGAGTCGCTGGATACCGGTCTTCAGGTTCCACTTTCGTTGTTTCGGTTGAATGGCCAGAGCCGGCGAATCATTGACATAGTGACCTCAGTATAGCGTTGAACTGTCGCTGGATCGTTACGGTTTGCGTTACGAAATTATGACTGCTTGTCGTCTCGCAGCCAAAGAGAGACTTGCTGCGGCTGGACTGTATAGTGAACGGTCTCCACCAGTTCATGTGACAGCGCCTCCAGATCGACCTCGTCACGTGCTCTCTGGGCGAAGCCGGCAAGCACACGCGTCGCGTCATATTTTCGGCGATAGAAGCGACGGTCGATCAGCCGTTGCAACCGGCTGCGCAACGGATTGAAGAGCACGGTGATCAGCAGGGTCGACAGCACGATGGCGGCCTGGGAATCTTGGCCGGTCACGCGGATGAAGAGCGCCTGTAAGAGGGTGATGCTGGTTAGAAAGAGCAGCAACAGCACTGCCGTGAGCGCACCATAGACCAGTGTTCGATTGATGACGACATCGATATCCCAGAGCCGGTAACGGAGAATGGAAATCATCGTAGTCAACGGGAAGATCAGAATGATGGGCAACAGAATGGCAAAACCGATGGTGTTAAAGAGAACGCGCACTCCTACCGATTGGGACGGCAATAGTTCGAAGAAAAAAGCAACGCTGAACATGGACAAGACAAAGAGCACCAGGCCGTAGAGTACCCATTTCGTCTGTTGGCGCTGGACGGGCGATGAGGTTTCTCGGTAGCGGTAGATTTGCGCACCCAGTCCCAGTGCCAGGCTGGCCAAGTAGAGAGACAGCCCAATTAGGTCAAGGATGTTGGTCAAGGTCGCCCATAGTTGACAACAGGAAATCGATCATGCCAATGGCGAATACCAGCACGGCTACGTAGCGGGTCGCGTGGGGCGTGAAGCGACCATCCGGAAAGAGATAAAGCAGCAACACGAAGAGGACGGCCGTGATAAAGTTCAGGAATTCGAAGGGGGTCTGCCAGGCCGGGTGCAAATTGATGAAGGCGTTGTCGGCCTCGACCAGGAAAGATAGGCCGAATGAGCAGGATGGTGAATGAGACAAAGATGCCGAACCAGTCGTCAAATCTGCCCAAAAAGATCACGGCTGCCAGGGCCAACATGGCCAGAGCAAATACGATATCAAGCGTCAGATGGATGTAAGCATATTGAGTGAGCGTGAAGCCGGCCTCCTGGATAAACGTGGCATCGGCAATCGACGGCGCAAGTGGGATACAACCATCACCAGTGCAGACTGTGCTTAGCTCGCGGATTCGCGGCCCCACGCCGGCGATGAAGAGCGCGATCAGCAGCGCGGCCAGCGCCAACCAGGCCGTGCGCAGCACGATAAGGAGTATCTTCTTGCCAGTCGAACTAACCTGATTAATCGTCTCTTCGTCCACTGAATGGGCCGCCATTCTTACTCCTGGGTTCTGTTGATCCAGATGGAAACGGACGCCGGCAACATGGTCTCGCGCACCACCGCCGCCAGTTCAACCTCAAGCGCGCCCAGATCGACTTCGTTGCGTGATGCCTGGGCAAATCGCTCCAGCACACGCTCGGCATTGTAGCGCCGCCGGTAGAAACGGCGCTCGATCAGCCGTTGGGTGTGCCGGCGCAGCGGGATTGAACAGTGCCGCAATCAGCAGCGTCGAGAGCACGATGGCCAGGGTCGACTGCTGGCCTGTTATCAACCCAAAGAGCCGTTGTAGAAGTATTACGCTGCCGAAGTAGATGAGCAATAGCATGCCGTGAGCAGTGAATAGACCAGCGTGCGCCGGATGATGACGTCGATGTCGTAGAGCCGGTGGCGCAACATGGCGATGCCGATGCCGATTAGCGGGGCCAGGCTGGAGGCGTTGACCAAAATGTCGCCAAGTGGATTGCCAAGCCCCAGACCTAGTGTGAGGCCGGTTACGACCATCGTAACTAGCAGCGCCATGCCGGCCAGCAGCCATTTGATCTGCTGCCGCTCGATGCCACGGGCGCCGCGAAAGCGAAACAGGATCTCCGTCAGCGTCAAGACGGCGGTGATGGGCATGAAGGCGACGCCGGTGGCAAAGAGCAGGTCGTACAGTTGCTCTGGATGGATCGTCGTGAAGGGGCTGGGAATCTTGAAGGCCGATGACATGGGCGTCTCAATCATGGCCCCGATCCACATGGGGAACGTGAAGAGCGAAAGTGAACCCAGAAGCAGCAGACCCCATCGCCGCGAGAGAAAGGAGCCGTCCGGAAAGAGTTGCAACATCAACAGCAGGAGCGTGAAGACCACGACCCACATCCAGTTGGTGATCCAGCCGGCCAACTGCGCCGACGGTAACGGATCATCGACCGTGTAGTAGGCGAAGGTTGACCAGTGTCCGCCCAGTGCGCTCAGCGCCGAGGCCAGGCCGACCAGGAGCAGCAGCCAGCCGATGCGGTTGCCGGCCTGGCGACGCACAATGACGAAACCAAAAAGGCCGGCGGTCAACGGCGTGATCAGCGAGCTCTGGATGGCGTTGAACCAGTTGACGAAGGCGTTGTTGGTGACGCCCCAGCCGCCGGGCAGGGCTGTGTTGACGGTCAGCGGGAAGAGCATCATGCCCACAATCCCGCAGGCCACTGTGGCGGCCAGGAGGACGGCTGCCGGTCTGGGCGTATGAATGCGGTCGTCGCCGGCGGTCGGCGTCGCTCTCAATGAAGCGGATGTCATGGTTGTCGGTCCCTCAGCCAGAGCGTCGTCCCGGACGGTTGTACGGTCCGGTCGACTGCGCCGAGTAGCTCGGTCGTCAGCGCCTCCAGATCGACCTCATCACGCGCCACCGCGCCGAAGCGGGCCAAGGTCAGCTCAGCGTCATATTTGCGTCGATAGAAGCGTCGGTCGATCAGCGCTTGTACGCGCCTGCGCAATGGGTTGAAGAGCGCCGCGATCAGCAATGTCGAGACGACGATGGCGACCGTTGACTGCTGCCCGGTGATGGCAACAAAGAGCCGCTGCAAAACAATAATGCTGCCGACATAGACGAGCGCCAACGTGCCGGTCACCGCCGCATAGACCAGCGTGCGCCGGATGATGACATCGATGTCGTAGAGTCGATAGCGCAGGATAGCGATGCCGATGACTACGGGATAGCCCACAAAGACAATGGCGAGGATGATGAGATAGGGTAGCCCCTCGAAAACACTCGGCGTGATGAAGGCTCCTGGCAGTTCGAAAAAAAGTAACTGCGTGCCAAAGGCCACAACGAAGAAGTAGGCAATCCATTTCAGTTGCTGGCGCACGACACCCTGAGAACGCCGGTAGCGAATGAACAGTGACAGGATACCCGCCAATGACAAGCCGAGTCCCAGAGCGTTTAGGAGCGCATTCACTCTTGGCCCGATTGATATCGGGATGAAGGACAATGCAAACGGGTTGTCAGGCGTAAATGCCAACCCCAAATCCATGCCGTTCATCACCATCGGGCCAGGCAGCGTCGCCATTACGATGAAGAGCGCTCCAATCAAACTGCAGCTGATGAGCGTAAGCGCGCGCCAACGCGGCGACAGGAAATGACCGTTCGGGAATAGCATCGGCATCAGGGCAAACATTGGAATCAGCTGTATCGGCGACGTGACATAGAATATCCATGCCGTGAGGGCGATAGCCGGCAGCGGTAGAGCCATGCAGCTACTATGAACCCAAGAATAGAACTGGATGCCGCCCAATACACCGATGATTGCACAGAGCCAGCCAATGACATGCCCCGGTTGCCTGTACAGAATGAGCACGCCCAACAGGCTGAAGAGGAGATTTGAGATTGCGAAAACGAAAGGCGAAGACCGCACCGCTAGGTAGCCGCCCGTGAGGACTTCATTGCAACCGGCCGCTATGAGTCCATACATGGATGCGGTCGTTATCACTGTCACGCCCAACAACAGCCAGGCGATCCAGGGCGTCGATCGTTGCTTCACTGTGACTGGTCTCGTCATGATTGCCGCTCCTTCAACCAAAGTGAGGTTGTCGTCGGCTGAACCGTCTCGTTGACGGCGACCAGTAATTCAGATGTGAGCGCCTCGAGGTTGACCTCATCCCGAGCAACCGTACCAAATTGGGCCAGGATGGACTCGGCGTCATATTTGCGTCGATAGAAACGGCGGTCGATGAGTGTCTGTACGCGGCTGCGCACCGGATTGAAGAGCGCAGCGATGAGCAATGTCGAAACGACGATGGCAACGGTCGATTCTTGACCGGTGATACCGATAAAGATCCGCTGTAACATGATGATGCTGCCAATATAAATGAGTGCCAGTGCGCCGGTCACCAACGCGTAGACCAATGTGCGGCGGATGATGACATCGATGTCGTAGAGCCGATAGCGCAGGATGGCGATGCCGATGACTACGGGATACCCGAGGAAGACGACGATGAGGATGAACGCATAGGCGAGGCTATCGAGTACTTGGGGATCAAATAGGGCCCCGGGCAACTCGAAAAAGACCATCTGCGTGCCAAAGGCCACAGCTAAAAAATAGGCCAACCACTTGATCTGTTGGCGCAATTGACCCTGCGATCGCCGAAATCTCAGGACCAAGGATAGGACTGCGCCCATGGCGAGGATGAAGAAGCCGATAGCTAGGGCTGTATTGAGGAATGGGCCGATCGATGTTGGCAGGAAGGACAATGCCAGCGGATTTTCGGGCCCATCAGTCATACTCTCACCCATGCCGTTCCACACCATGGGACCGGGTAGGAGTGGTGACCAACAGCATTGCCAATCCATACAGCGTGCCGCCTGCAACGGTGAATATGCGCCAGCGCGGTGACAGGAAGTGTCCATCGGGAAAGAGCATGGGCATGAGGACGAAGAGCGCCACCACCATCACCGGCGGCCCCCAATATGCGAACCATGGGATAATCTGGCCGGCCGGCACGGCAATCGCATCACAGCCGGTGTAGATCTCCGCTGGATGGACGATGCCAAGTGCACCGATCACCAGAGACAACCAGCCGATATGGTGGCCAGGATGGTTGTAGAGGATGATCAGGCCCAGCGTGGCAAAAAGGAACTGGGAGGCCAAGATCACAAAGTTGGCCGTCCGTTCCGCCGGGCTGCCGCTCAAAAGCTCATCTGCGCAGCCGGCATCTATCAGGAAAAGGGTAGCCACTACACCTGCGATGGAGATGCCAAAGAGCAGCCATGCAAGCCAGGGTATCGATTGTTGTCGGTCTGTGGTCTTTGCGCTCATCAACAATGCTTTCTAGGGTAGGCTGTTTGCCCATTCATGACTCTTCTGCAAAAGGATCTCATTCAACACAGAGGCACGGAGGGGGCACAGAGGTTCACAGAGGAAAAGCTCTGCCGGCTCTGTTTTTCTGCGTCCATCTGTGGCCGAACTGTTGTGTTTGTGAGGGAGTCATGTGTGAACCGTGATTTCGTAGGGGGAGCGTTGCGGCGCCCGATGTGGTGAACGGGCGGGGGCAAGCCCCGCCAATTTGATACACGATCCTTGATCGGACAATTGATATTACTCGTTGTCCGGCAGCGCCTCGTTTGAACTCAGGTAGGCATAGAGCGCCTGCAATTCCTCATCGGTCTGATGGCGGTACTCGAGCCAGGGCATCTCTTTGCCGTCAATCTGGCGACCGTCGGGCGTTATCACCCGAGCGCATGAAGGCCAGGAACTGATTTTCGTTGTAGTTGGCCAGCGTGCCGCCCGGTGTGATGTTGGGGCCAAGCCCGGCGCTGTTGGGATCGGTGTTGCCGGCCAGGTTGGCCGCGTGGCAATCGCGACAGGCGCCGATCTGGGACAGATATTCACCGTACTCAGCCGTGACGCCGGCGGGTGGGGCGCTACCACCGACTGCCGCATGGTCGATCTGGTTGACGGGCAGGCTGTTATAGGCCATGAGGCCAAAGATCATTGTGCCAGGCAGTTGTAATTGGCGGTCACCAAGCTCGTTGTCCACCGGCGGCAACTGCTTGAGATAGGCGACCAGCGCGCCCAAATCCTCGTCGCTCACGTGGGCGTAGGCGTTGGATGGCATGAAGCCAATGACACGCCCATCTCGGCCGATACCGTGACGAATGGCGGCGATCCACTGTTCGTCAGTCATCTCGCCGCCGATGCCGCCGGCACCGCTGGTCAGATTTGGAGCCGGCACATAACCGATGGGCGCTTCATCGATCATGACATCGCCTTCGAGTTGTTCACCATGGCAGGCGATACAGGCGGTGACACCCATGGCGATGTGCTCACCCCGTTCGATGGACGCAGCATCGTCGGGAACGGCGACGGACGCGACTGGCACGTTGGGCGCTGCGGCCAGACGTGAATTGGCGGTAAAGTAGCCGATCGCCCCCGCGATCACGACAACGACGACAAGCACCAGGACGACAATACCGATCCATTTCAATACCTTCATCTGAAACCTCCTCGAACCGATACAATAACCGATTGATACAATTGACGAGCGACCCTCTGTCGAGAACCGAACAGTTTGGGCAACCTGTGCAATGGAACCGAAAGTTGGGTGATCTTATGGATATGAGGCAGTAGCCGATCCAGTGTCGGCTACTGCCCGTACGATTCTGCAAACAGTGCCCTTGGTTGCGACGTTTGATACACTGCGTGGAGAGACGATTATAACCATCTGTCCAGGACTGGGCAAACGCCCCTTCTTTACGAGCCTGGCACCGACACCTGTGCTGTCATACCGAGCATGAAGTGGGGGGCGCCGCCACTGTCCGGACTGGGAAGGAAGCAGATGAACCCATAGTCGCCTTCCTCAAAATCAATCTCGTACCAGGCAGTCAAGCCCGAATTTATGGGTGCCATACCCCCAAAGAACATGAATGGTGGGGGTCCGCCCGCCTCTTCCCCGGCCATGAGGAACTGCATGGCGTCTTCGGTGCTGATCCCGTCATCGAGTTTGAGCATGGCCACTTCATGGGGTTCCATGCCGGAATTGGTCACTTCGACGATAGTGGGTCCAGCGACTGGCGTCCCTTCCATGACATAACTGAAGTCGACCAACTCGGTGCGCATGTCAGCCTCGGGTGGCTCAGCGCCAGATGCGACAGCTTCTGTGACTTCGAGTTCTGTGGTCATGCCTTTGACCAGGTCCGGGACCCCTTCTCCGTCTTCGCCAAAGGAAAAAATCGTATAGAGCCCAGGCGCCAGATCGATCGTATAGGCGTTGCTCTGTCCTGGTTTTGCGTTGACGCCGCCATACCAGCCCAACCGATCTGGCATCTGCGGATCGGTTTCGAAGGTTTGGAAGATGCCCATCACATCCTCCATGGTCTTGCCGTCTTCCAGCTTGACGAGCCAAAGTGAATGCTCCTGCTCGCCAGGATTGACAAACTCGATGCGGGTTAGCCCACCGGGGATCGAATCAGGGCCGTCAAAGGCGTAGTTTGCTGCGGTGAAGGTGACCGTCGGTGCCGCATTGCCGGCGGTCGCGGCGGCGTCAGCTTTTTCATCCCCTGGTCCGCCCGCGGCTGCCGGCTCTAGGGCGACACAGCCCGCCAATACAACGCCGGTGAGTAGAATGCAAAATGTAAAGAGCAATCGTCGAATTTCCATGGTTTCTCCCTTTTCTGATTGTGTGCTGTCCTCAGTTGGTGCAGCGTGACGTGCTGCCGTCACTATAGCGCAACGACCGTCGCGAGTTCGTTACCGCAACCGTTACGGAACGGTCCTGCCTACTACTTTTCTCAAATGCAGATCCTGTTTATACTGCGAGCAGCCCTTTCTGACGTTTCACAAAACCACGGATGTCTGTATGCAAGAGTTGACAATTTCACTCCTGGGCGCGCCCGCCATCGCCGTCGATGGCGTCTCTATCCAGGTCGATACGCGCAAGGCCGTCGCACTGGTCGCCTACCTGGCGCTCAACCCGGGCGTCCAAGCCCGACGATACACTGGCTGCGCTGCTCTGGCCCGAATTGAATCAGCCGCGCGCATTGGCGGCACTGCGGCGCACGCTCTCCGTCCTCAACAAAAGCGCGATGTCTCCCTGGCTTGCCATCGAGCGCACAAGCGTTGAACTGCGACAGGATGCGCAGGTCGATCTCGATGTCGTCGCCTTTCATCGCTCACTCGCCGAGTGCCTTGCCCATGGACACGACGCCGACACCGCCTGCGCTCGTTGCATCGTGCCGCTGACCAGGGCCGTCGACGCCTATCGCGACGACTTTCTAGCCGGATTCTCGCTGCGCGACAGCGTCAATTTTGACGACTGGCAGTTCTTCACTGCGGAGGAACTGCGTCGTGCCTACGTGCAGGCGCTGGATCGCCTGGTCTCTGCGCTGGCCGCCGATGGTCAGTTCGACCTGGCCATCGACCGGGCGCGACTTCGCCTGCACGCCGATCCGTTGCATGAAGCCGCCCATCGCCAACTGATGCGTCTCTTTGTATGGGCCGACCAGCGCAACGCAGCGTTGCGCCAATATCGCGAGTGCGTGCGCATCCTCGACGAGGAATTGGGCGTGCCCCCGCTGGATGAGACCACCGAACTCTACGAAGCAATCTTCGCCAACCGGGCCATTCCAATGCCTAGCCCGACGCCGGTACAGCAATCTGGCACATGCGCAAGCGGACGAAGAACCCGTGGGGCGATCCCCGATCCCGGCATCTCTGGATCTGGTTGGCCGGGAGTCTGCCTGGTTGTCGCTGGAGAAGGCACTGGCCGACGCGAACAACGGTCACCTCGTGATAATCGAAGGCGAGGCTGGCATCGGAAAGACGGCCCTGGTCGAACGGTTTCTGGAACTCGCCACAGAACGGGGTTGCCGCACGCTGAGCGCTCAATGTTTCTTCGGCGAAGCTGATCTGGCCTATGCGCCGGTTCGTGAGCTGTTGCGCGATGGGCTGGCCCAGGCCAGTGTCGCGATTCAATTGGCCGATGTCTCTATGGCTGCACTCGTTGAGGCTAGAAGACTGCTGCCGGAACTGGATTCAATTGTGCCCGGCCTGTCGGATCTGCCGGCCGTCGAGAACATCTCTGCCAAGGGACGTTTTTTCGATTCCGTAGGACAGGTGCTGGCGGCATTGACGGCAGGCGAAGAACCGACCGTGGTGGCGATTGACAACATTCACTGGGCTGATAATGCCACGCTTGAACTTATCAGCTATCTTTCGCGACGGCTTCCGGGCCAGGCCTTCTGCCTGGTGTTGGCATGGCGAACGGAAGAGTTTGTCGAGCAGGGTTTGCTCAGGACCATTCGGCTCGAAGCCCTTCGCAGCGGGCTGTGCACGGACATCGTGTTGGAGCGCCTGGCGCCGGCGCATGTTCAGGCAATCGTAGCCGAAGCGGTCATCGCACCGACGGTCGACATCGATCGGCTGAGTATGCGTCTTCAGGAAGAGTCGGCAGGCATTCCGCTCTTTCTCGTGGAATATGTTCAGCTTCTGCGTCGCCGTCCAGAACTGATCCGGCAGACAAAGTGGGAACTGCCCAGTGGCATCCGCGATCTGCTGCAATTTCGCCTGGATCTGGTCAGCGACACTGGCCGGCAGCTGCTGGCCGCGGCCGCCGTGATCGGTCGCTCGTTTGACTATGAGATGCTGCATATTGTCAGCGGCCGCAGCGATGACGAGTGCGTCGGCGCGTTGGAAGAACTCCTGGCCCATCGTCTGGTGCGCGAGACCGACTGGCCCGGCTACGATTTCTACCACGATCAGCTGCGAGATCTAGTCTACACACAGGTCAGCGGGGCGCGTCGCCGCCTACTCCATCGGCGCGCAGCAGACGCAATTTCGCTCGCGCTACGTCGAGAGCGCGCCGATCCCCATCTGCTCATGCCGCTGCTGGCCCATCACCGTGCCCAAGGCGATCAGATCGAAGAGGCCATCGAGGCCTATGTGACGGCCGCCGAGCATGCCGCCTCCATCTACGCCAATCGCGAGGCGATTCTCTATCTGGAGACGGCGCTTGCCCTGGGGGCCGGCGATCTGTGCGCCATCCACGAGCGGCTGGGCGACCTACAGACGTTGCTGGGCGAATATGAGCAGGCGCGCAACAACTACGAGACGGCAGCCGCCCACGCACTGCCCGATCAGGTCGCGCAGCTGGAGGGCAAACTCGGCAACCTGCATCACCGTTTGGGGCGTCTGGACCTGGCCCAGCGGAGCTATGAAGCGGCACTGGACGATGGAACGCTGGTTCAGGCTTGGGAGTGTCGGATTCTGGCGCGTTGGAGTCTTGTGGCAGAGCAGGCCGGCGATCACGACCGTGCATTGCGGCTGGCGCAGGATGCACTGCAGGCAGGAGCCGGCCTCGACGATTCCTCGCCCCTGGCCCAGGCTCACAATGTGTTGAGTATCCTGGCCAGACATGCGGGTCAAGACACGGAGGCCATCGCGCATGCGCAACGCAGCTTGGATCTCACCGCGGAATCAGACGCCATGGTGCGCATTGCTGCGCTCAACAGTCTGGCCATGGCCTACGCCGCGGCCGGCGAAAGCGCACGCGCCGTCACGCTGACCGACGAAGCCCTGGCCGCATGTCTCGCCCTGGGCGATCGGCATCGAGCTGCGGCGCTCTATAACCATCTGGCTGACTATCATCATGCGCTCGGCAATGACGCCATTGCCAATGACTTTGTCAAACAGGCGGTCCGCATCTTTGCCGAGATCAGCACCGATGGCGTGGATCTGAACCCGTCCATCTGGATGCTGGTTGAATGGTGATGGTTGAAGCCCAGTAGTTCACGAATTGTCATTCCGAGCGGGTCTGCACGAATGCTTTACAATGGTGAAAAATTAGCGAGGAATCTCGTTTTGCGCCAAATCGCGAACTGCTGGAACCTGTTGTTTGAATGAGCATCCCACAATGTCTTTGCAGGTAAGGAGTTGACGTGGCATCCATCAAGCTGGCTTACATCGGCGGCGGCAGCACGCGGGCCCCAGGCACCATGGCCTCGTTTATCGACCAGGGATCCAACTTTGACGGCTCGGAAATCGTACTCGTAGACCTCGACCAAGAGCGACTGACCGTGGTCGAAACGTTGGCGCGCAGAATGGCCCAGGCCGCCGGGCTGGACCTGACCATCCACGCCACGACCGATCGAAGCGCCGCGCTGACCGACTGCGACGCCGTGCTCACCAGCTATCGTCCCGGCGGCTTTGAAGCGCGCTATCTCGACGAGATCATCCCGCTCAACCATGGCGTCATCGGCCAGGAGACCCAGGGGCCGGGCGGCTTTTTCATGGCGCTGCGCTCGATCCACGCCATGCAGGGCATTCTGCGTGATATGGAGCAGCGCTGTCCCAACGCCACCCTCTTCAACTATACCAACCCCATCAACATCGTCTCGGAAGCGGTCAGCCGCCACAGCGACATCCCCATCATTTCACTCTGCGAAGGGCCGATCATCTTCCCCGCGCCGGTGCTGCGCGCGGCTGATCTCGATCCGGACAAGGCCGATGTGACCATGGTCGGGCTGAACCATGCCTGTTGGTCGGTGCGCCACGAGTATGATGGGGCTGATCTGATGCCGCTGCTGGCCGAGGCCTATGCACGCAAAGCCGGCGAGACATCGGCCGACGACCCGCAGCTGCGTCTGCTCAAACTGGCAGTGACCATGGAATCGGTGCCTGCCTCCTATTTCCAGTACTACTATTTCAAGGATGAGGTGCTGGCCGAGCTCCAGGCCAAGGGAACCACGCGTGCAGAGGACATCCTGGCCAATGTGCCCGACTACTGGCAGCACTATCGCGAGCAGGCGGCCAGTGATGCGCCGCTGCTCGACGCCGAGCGCTCGCGCGGCGGCATCCACGAGCTGGAACTGGCCATTGACGTCATGGACGCCATCTACAACGACCGCGGCGAGGTCTGGCCGGTCAACGTGCCCAATCGTGGCGCACTGGCCGATTTCCCCGACGACCGCGTGGTCGAAGTCTATGCCCACGTGGATCGCCGTGGCATCACGCGGCTGCCCCAGGTGCAACTGCCGTCGCCGGTGCGCGGCCTCGTGCAGATGCTGGGTGAGTATCAGGCGCTGGCTGCCGAAGCAGCCTGGTCGGGCGGACGACGCCAGGCCATCCAGGCGCTGGCCGGCCATCCGCTCTGCTTCTCGCTCAAACTGGCCGAGACACTCTACGATGAAATGGCTGCCGCCCACAGCGCCTACCTGCCGGAACGGTTGTTCAAGTAAGGCAAGAAAGTTGCCTGGACGAGTCTTACCTTTACCTACATCTTTTTGGCAGTTCGGAATCAGTCCACCTGGAAACATTTGGTACAGCGGCCGCCAAGGAATCAATGCCCTGGCTAGTCACAAAGGCGCCCCATAAATGGGGCTTTGTCGGCGAGCCAGCCCCGTTCACGGGGCGCAGCCTGTTTGCCAGGGCATTGATGCCATGGCGGTCTCCTTCTCGACCGTTCACCACGCCTCTTTACATCGCCTTTCCATTTGCGGGTTAAGGTAAGCCACTCGTGGAGAGGGACCGCCATGGTGCTAAAGGCGCCATGGCAGGGTGAGGCGATGAGGCCCCGTCAACCCCTCGAGTTCCCAAAGAGGCATGGTGACACACCGGAGAACAACAATGATCGAACTGCTTGTTGCGCCAGACTATGACACGCTCAACGAAATGGCTGCTGACTACGTCGCGGACGCTGTCGCCGCCAAGCCTACGCTATCGGCTGTGTTGGCCACCGGCAACACGCCCATGGGCCTCTACCGCGTCTTGGTCGACCGCTATCAGGCCGGTACATTTGACCCAAGCCGGCTGCGTATCTTCCAACTCGATGCCTACCTGGGCTTGACCCGAGATGATCCGCGCTCGCTCTACCGGTGGCTGGATGAGTCGTTCCTGGCCCCGCTGCAGATCGATCCAGCGAACGTCGTCAGCCTGCCCGGCGACGCCGACGATCCGCAGGCAGTCTGTCGAGCCTACGACGAGGCCGTGGCCGCTGTCGGCGGTTTCGACCTGTCGGTACTGGGGCTGGGCCCCAATGGCCATCTCGGCTTCAACGAACCGCCGGTCGATGCGGATGCGCCTTCCCGGCTCATCGACCTAACCGAGGCCAGTATCCAGAGCAACGCGCCCTACTGGGGTGGTCGCGACCGGGTGCCGCGCCGGGCGCTGACCGCGGGCATGGCCCAGTTGCTTGGCGCGCGGCGTACATTGCTGCTGGTCTCAGGTGAACACAAGCAGGAGATCTTGCGCCGATCCGTTGAGGGACCGGTTACGCCTGACGTGCCGGCCTCGTTTCTCCAGACCGCTGCCAATGTGACCGTCTTGGCCGATGTCGCCGCGTGGCCTTGGCAGGAAAGGCCCAAAACGTGACGCAGCTATTGGCCATCGATGCCGGCAACAGCAAGACGATTGCGCTCGTCGCCCAGGAGGATGGTTCGATCATCGGCGTTGGTCGTACCGGTTGCGGCGATATCTACGGCGCACCAACGCCGGAAGAGGCGGTCGATGCCATTGTTGCGGCTGTCCAGATTGCACTGAACCATGCCTCGATACGTCCTGACGCCCTGAATGGCGTTGTACTCAGCGCGGCTGGGGCCGACTGGCCGGATGACTTCGCCTATCTGCGCAATGCGATGGCCGAGCAAGGGCTGGATGCCAATCTGCTAGTGGTCAATGATGCCATCGGTGCGCTCTGTGCCGGCTCGCCGGACGGCACGGGCGTGGTGATTGCCGTCGGCACGGGCGTGGCGACCGGCGCCCGCTCAGCAGAGGGGCGTACATGGCATTCAGGCTTCTGGCAGCTGTCGCAGGGGGCTCATTCGATGAGTGGGCTGGTGTTGAAGGCGGTCTATGGCGCGGAGTTGGGGCTTGCGCCCCAGACGGCGTTGACCGAGGCCGCGCTGGAGCACTTTGGCGCGCATGATGTGGAGGCGCTGCTCTATGGTATGACCCGGCGGGACAGTCGACCAACCCAGGCCGAGATCGCGACGTTTGCCGCGCAGCTGCTGACCCTGGCAGAGGAGGGCGACGTTGTTGCTCGCGATCTGGTGCTTGAGCAGGGTGAAGCACTGGGACGCTATGCACAGATCGCAGCCGACAAAGTGGGCATCACGGATCGTGCCTATCATCTTGTGCTGACCGGTGGCATGTTGCGCCACCCTTCGCCACTGCTGATCGATGCCATCATCGCCGGCGCGGCGGGAATCCGCGCCCAATGCTCGTCCGCTGCGCAGCCAACTTGAGCCGGCCGCCGGCGTGGTCCTGCTGGCTCTGGCCGAAGCCGGTATTGCTCGCAACGACGCCATCTCTCAACGGATCATCGATACGTTGCCGGGATCGGATTTCTTTGCAACGCAGGGAAATTCCTAGTTCCGGCGTTTTCTTCGGTTTGCGCTGACCGCCCGGGGCTTAAGCCGCCGGGCTAACCAGCGGCACCCCCTATTGAAGGTTAACCAAATACTTTGGTAATAATGTAGGTGCGGTTTGTAACCGCACAGGCTGCGGAAGTCCTGAGTGATTCGGGAGTCGTGCGGTTACAAACCCATGCGCGTCAAGCTAAGCGTTATGTCTAGCGTCGCCGTCGGCTTCAGCCGTTGTTGCACACCGGTTGAGACCGATGACGAATTTAACATAACGCTTAGCTTGATGCCTATGGGTTACAAACCGCACCTACGGTCGCCGGATTAATTTCTGAACCTTCAAAAGGGGGCTTTAGCGACCCATCAGCCCCCTGAAGGGGGCGCTGTACCATAGCTCTGTCCATTTATGGCGGACCGGGCATCGCAGCCACAGAAAATGTCGGAACCGGGAATAAGAAGTCGGCCTACCGATCAAAAGGGGCGATGCCGTCGCTATCCGTGATGACACCGGAAACGATCGTGCGCGCAGATGGTATCTCAATGCCGCTGTTGATCAACGGTCTGCTGCCGGACCATGTAAATAGCGGCTCCAGGTCGGCCAATATCTCGTCCAGGGCGACGGCGTCGTATTCGTCATGTAGATGCTCGCCGCCGGCGCGATCTCCGGAGAACTCGATCACGCCGCGCCGGCGCAGTACCTCGCCGTAGGTCGATCCTTTGACCATCTCCAGCGCAAAGATCGGCCCCAGCAGCGTTGAAGATCCGCTTTGCCTCCTCTCGGTCGCCGGCCTCCAGCGCATTCCAGAGACCAACCACCACATCGGTGAGGTGGCAGCCGGGCATCTGGCCGGCCACGCCGCGCGGGTGCTCCAGCAGCAGATAGCGCCCGCCTGCCCCGCCAAAGACGCCCTTCAGCTTGGGACCGCAGGCCTCCTGAACCTGTGTGACCATGTGGGTTACCGGGAAGGTCTCTTCCTTGATGTACTCCACATGCTCGACCTCATCGACCAGACGGGCCAACGTTTTCACTGGCAGGACGCTGCCGCGCGTATGGTTCTGGACGAAGATCGGCATGTCTACCTCGGCGTCAATGGCCCGGTAGTAGTGCATGATGGCATCATCGTTGCCAAGCGGCTGCACATACGGGGCCATCGCCATGACGGCATCGGCGCCGACGGCCTGGGCGTGCCGACTGAGAAAGGCGGCATGCACAGCGGAGACGCCCTGCGTGCCCAGCACCACCGGGATCCGTCCGGCGACCTGTTCGGTCACGATCTGCATGCCTTTCAGCCGCTCATCGTCGGTGAGCGTGGCAAATTGGCTGGCGTTGACCGGCCAGACAATGCCATGCGCGCCGCACTCGACGCAAAAGTCCACAACACGACGCAGACCTTGCCAGTCTACGCTCTGGTTTTCGTGAATCGGCGTGAAGGGAATCGTGAACACGCCGCGGAATGGTTGGGTCATGGGTAGTGGTTCTCCTCGTTTGGTAGGTTGTTGGGTGAGGGGGTGAGTGGGTGTCAAGGTGAGGGGGTGATTGGCATGACCAATCGAGAAGTCCCTCGCCTTGTCACTCTGCCACCCTGTCATCCTGTCACCCCCTCACCTTGTCACCTTGTCATTTCTCCTCCGGTGGCCGTCTCGTCTCCCACCCCTCCTCAAAGAGGCGCAGGAAGTTTCGTTTGCCGTATGGGTGCTTGAGCGCTTCTTCTTCGTTGAGTTCCACGCCCCAGCCCGGCGCGTCAGAGACAGCGATGTGGCCGTCCTGGACACGCGGCACGCCATGAAGCAGGTCCCATGTCCAGGGTTCGAGGGAATCGTCGAAGTTTTCCTGGATCAGGAAATTGGGAATCGATGCGTGGTGGTGGGCGTTCATGGCCGTGCAGAATGGGCTCTGGGCTTGATGACTGGCCACCAGTGCCGAGTAGGCCTGAGCGATGCCGAAGACCTTGCGCGTCATGGAGGGCCCTAAAGCCATGGGCTCGGGCTGGATGATGTCGATGACGCGGGCTGAGAGCAGATCGGCGAACTCGCGTAGCTCATGGAAGCCTTCCCCCAGCGCCACCGGAACCTTGATCGAGCGTGCGACCTGCAAGTGCCCGGCCAGATCGTGGGTGCGCACGGGCGTTTCCAGCCACATGGGCGAGAACTCTTCCAGGCGACGACCCACGCGAATGGCCGTGCCCACGGTGAATCGGTCGTGGGCCTCAATCAGCAGGTCAATATCGGGTCCGACAGCATTTCGCACCGCGGCTACAATCTCAATGGCGAGATCCTCGCTTTTCCGTTCAATCTGTTGATATGCGCCGCCGAAGGGGTCAAACTTGAAAGCCGTATACCCTCGTTCAGCCATGGAGGCCGCCTTTTCAGCCAAGAAGGCCGGCTCGCGTGGGCCCTGATACCAGCCGTTGGCGTAGACGCGCAGCCGCTCATGATGTTTTCCGCCGAAGAGCTTCCACATCGGCACGCCCAGGCTTTTCGCCAAGATGTCCCAGCAGGCCTGTTCAATTGCGCTCATGCCGTTGCTCTGGCCAAAGTAACGAGCCTTGTGCATCTTCAGCCAGAGCACTTCCGGCTGCAACGGATCCTCGCCGATCACGTGCCGCTGCAGTTCCTCGACGTCGCCGACCGACGGCTTGGTGGCCAGTCCGCGCGTGGCTTCTCCCAGTCCCGTGAGGCCTTCATCCGTGTACAGCTTGACGAAGACCCAGTTCTTCCATGGATTGCCGACGACGAACGTTTTTAGATCGGTGATCTTCATCCTGATTCGTTCCTCTGAAAGTGAGTTAGGAATGGCGCACAGCTGCTACGGTCGATGATTTTCCGCGAAGACAAGGCTGCAGCAGGTGACGGCGCCCTCTGCCTTAACCAGCTCTGAAACGTCCACAGTATGAACATCCAGCCCGTGGCTGCCAAGCCGTGCTGCCGTCCGCGGATATTGGGACGGCAAGATCAGGGCATCGTTAATGCACAGGGCATTGGCCGCACCCGGTTCATCGGGATCGACCTCGATCATAGTCATGCCTGGGAAGAGTGAAGCGTCGATCCAGCCAGGGTTGATCAACAGCGTATCGTCGGCGACCTGGGTGACGGCTGACTTGAGGTGCAGGCAACCGCTCACCTCCACGCCCTGAACGCTATATCCAAAACGAGAGAGCGCTCGTTGCATCTGTTCGATGGCTTCACGATTGCTGCGGCTCGACAGACCGACGTAGATGGCCCTGTCGATGCACAGAATGTCGCCACCGTCAACAACGCCTGGTGGCTCAATGGTGATGAGCGGGCGATAGGCGGCAAGCGCGTCGGCAATGCTCTCGGTTTCGGGTCGTCTTGAGGGCGCGCCCGGGTTGGTGATGATTGCGACTTCATCCAGGACGAGGGCTGCATCTTCGACAAAGACGGAATCGGGCAGTTGCGGCTCCTCGGGCAAGCAATGAACCTGGCAGCCGAGTTCGGCCAGCAGCGTTTCGTAGTTGTGATGTTGGCGCCGGGCAGCCTCTACATCGATGGGCTGACGCTCAAGATGGGTTAGCTCGCACTGGTTGATGCCGGCGCTTACTTCACGTGTGATCGCAATGAGCATCTCTAGTTCTTCTTGAGCAGCAGTACAATCTGCTGTTCGACGGCTGCCCATGCTTGAGACTCGGGCACGACGACTTCAAAGTGAGCGGCATAGGGCAGGATGTGCAGCTGCGCCCGGTCGCCCACTGCCTGAGCCTCAGCCACGCAGCGGCGCAGATAATCTGGCGGCACGATCTCGTCCTCCCGACCGACGAGATGGCAGTGTCGGATGCCCAATGGCAGAAGCGACTGAGGCGACCCCTGCGCGTATCGTTCAGCGACCTCCTCGGGCATGCCGCCCATCAACTCGGCCGGAGCCCCGCTACAGATCTCCTCGACTTGGGCGCTTGCCAGATCCGGAATGCCTGCAAGCGAGACCACGCCACATAGTGACAACGGATCTTCCGTGTAGAGTTCAGACTCGACTAGCAGTCTGTGTCTTGCCTCGAGCCAGAGGGCCAAATGTCCGCCAGCCGAATGGCCGACCGCAATCACGTTGTCTAGATCAAGCCTGTACTCATCAGCCAGCTCTCGCAGATGATCGGCCCCGGCCGCCACATCGTGAAATGTCATGGGCCAGCCGCCGCGAACATCGTCGGACTGATCGATTTCGGCACTGATGCGTCGATATTCGAGACTCCAGACGGCGATCCCCGTTTGGCTTAGGCGTCGAGCCATTTGACCGAGTTGGCCAAGGCCGAAGCGATCCCGCCAGCACCCGCCGTGCAGAAGAACGATTGCAGAGTAGAGGCCATTGGGTGACATGGGTGGATCGCTAGGCAGAAAAAGCTCGCCGAACTGATCGGGCAGATCGCCGTAGACAATACGGAAATCACCGGATACGGTCGGGATTGCCGCGTAGTCATCGACTGTTATGAGAGGCGTCATAGGCGTCCCCTGTGATGAGCGTGGTCGTTGTGTTCAATAGCAGTCACGATACATCAATTCAATATGTGCGGCAACCAAATGTAGGTCGGAATGGTATTCCGACCAGCCAAGCCAAGCTAAGCTAAGCACAGCCGAGCCGGTCGGAGTACCACTCCGACCTACTCCATCTGCGGATACGTCCACGACCAATCTTCGGCTCGGTGAACCAGCCCTGCTTTGACCGGATTCTGTCGAACATAGTGGACGATGCGGGCATACTCATCGGCATCGCGAATGACGTGATCGTAACTTTCCGCCTGCCAAAAAGAGCCTTGTCGCTTCAGGATCTTGTTGGCCTCTCTCGCCGTATAGCGCTTGAGTGATTGCATGACCCTGGCCAACGGTTTTGGCTGTTCATCCTCACAGTTCAGCTGGAATACCATGTGAACATGGTTCGACGTGATGCAATATGCGTGGAGATCATACTCTGCTCCATTCCGATACTGGATGGCGTCGGCCACGATTTTGGCGATCTCCGGCCGGGCGAGCCACGTTGGGCCGCGATCGGCAAGATCGAGATACTGATCCCAACGGCCGAACATACGCTTTTCTTCGGTACAGATTGCCGCAAATCGCTCATGGTCGTCAGCTATGGTGCTGAATGTTCTTGCGATCTGTTCTGATTCACGCTGCAATTGCTCAACGATTGCGCGCGGAATCGAGCCGGCTAGACGAAATGTGACAAATAGGCACGCGTGGCGCGGTTGATAATGTGGCAGATGGCGATGGTAGAAGGATCGGTAGGTGTGCATGGTTTCTATTGTAGGTCGGAATGGTATTCCGACTGGCTATGCCCGGGCTTTGCTTTGCTGGTCGGAATGGCATTCTGACCTACGGTTGGGTCGGATTGTTTTGGTCAGGCGAAAGGTTATAGATCGTTCCTGGCTGTCCAGAAGGCAGCGCCAAATCGGTGTAGCTGGTCGTCCCACTCGTCGCGATGGCGGATGAGATTGCCGCGCAGCATTGCCAACGTAGTCTGCATCTCGGACCGATCTGCGAGGTTCTCCTTTTCCAGCGGGTCTGCCTCCAGATCGAACAGTTGCGTCATGCCGCAGGCATATTCGATCAGCTTGTACTTGCCGTCGGTCAGGCCACGAATGGTGTCGACGTAGGCCAGGTAGAGGCTCTCGCGGGACGATGCAGAATCATCAAGCAGGCAGGAGACCATGCTCTGGCCTTCGACCGAATCGGGCGGTTCGATCCCGAGTAGGTCACAGAGCGTCGGGTAGATGTCGAGCAGATAGACCAGCGCGTCACGCTGCTCGCCGCTAGGGATGCCGGGACCGGCAAAGATGAGCGGCACGCGCACACTGTGATCATAGAGATTCTGTTTGCCCATCAGGCCATGCTGGCCCAATGCCAGGCCGTTATCGCCGGCGAAGACAATGATCGTGTGTTCGAGTTCACCTGTGGCTTCAAGCTTGGCCAGCAAACGGCCCAACTCATTATCGAGATGACTGATCATGGCGAAATATTCGGCAATGTGGACGCTGACTTCTTCTGGATCGCGTGGGATAGCGGCCAGCACCTCGTCTCGTACGCGAAGAGCGCCGGTGTCGATGGGGTGCTGGTGAAGGAAATTCCCGGGCAGTTCGATATCGCTGGCGTCGTACATTTCCAGGAATTCGTCGGGCATGGTGCGAGGATCGTGGGGAGCCATCAAGGCCACGTAGGTAAAGAAGGGTTTGTCGTCGGGTCGATTGTCTAGGAAATCGATGGCAGCGTCGACAAACAGCTCGGTTGAATGCTTGCCCGCCGTGATGTGGTCACAGCCGCGTTGTTCGACTTCTTTCGAATAGTGGGGATCGCGGATGATGGGCTGCTGCGTGCTGTATTGACCGGTCGGATCGAAGTGATAGGCAGGCACGTTCCAGTGATCCTCCATGCCGCCAAAGAAGATCTCGCCGCCATGAGTGAAGCTGCGCGCATAGGCCGCGCGCTCGTTGTGCCACTTGCCGGTGCCGAACGTGGCGTAGCCCGCAGCCTGAAAAGCTTCGCCCATCATCGTATGTGCCGCCGGAATCTCCTGTCCCTCGCCTTGCAGATGAAAGAGGGTGCGTCCGGTGTGCAGCATGGCCCGGCTGGGCATGCAGACGGCGCCCGATGTGCCGCCGGGGATATGAGCCTGCCGGAACGTGATGCCCCGCGATGCAAGCTTGTCGAGGTTGGGCGTCTTGACCCGCGGATCGCCCAGGGCGCCGATGGTGTCGAAACGCTGATCGTCGGTGAAGAAGAAGAGGACGTTTGGTTTCATGTCGATTGCCGTTTCTTTGGTCGAGATTTGGAGAATTGTTTCTGACGGAATCTTACTGTACCTGCTTGCAGCCCACAAATGCTGACTTTCTATCGACGTACCCCCGCATGTCCATCCGTGTAAATCTGTGGCAAAAAGCCCAACTTGAAGTAGACTTGTACGATTGCGTTTATCTTTCTACTCCTTCTCCACACGGAGGGTTCGCTGTATGACAGACCAATCCACAAGCTCCGGCCACGGTCAGACCCAGCGCATGGTATGGGTGTTGACTGCCGGTGCGTTCTTTGCATTTTTCGTCTTCGGCTACGTCGATAATCTCAAAGGCCCGATCTTGCCGGTGCTGCTGGACGAAATGGACTTCAGCTACACGACCGGCGGTACGCTGCTGCTCGGCAGCTACTTCGGGTTTTTGGTCGCGACGCTGGCAACCGGGGTGCTGGCAGATATGGTCGGCAACAAGCTGATATTGCTCGCTGCCGGCGTACTGTTGACCATCGGCCTCTTCCTCTTCAGCATCGGCAATGGCTTCTGGTCGCTGGCGCTTGGCATGACACTGGGTGGCCTGGGCCTTGGCGCCATTGAGGTCGGCGGCAACAACCTGATTGTGGAGATCCACGATGCGCAGCGCGGTCGCTTTCTCAACCTGCTGGGTGTTTTCCACGGCGTCGGTTCCTTCACTGTGCCGGTGGTGGCTTCCCAACTCCTACTCAACGACTTCTCGTGGCGACAGATCTACCAGATGGCCCTGGTTCTGACGGCAGCACTGGCGCTCTTCTTCCTTGTCGTCCGCTATCCCAAGCGCAAATCGACCGGCGAGACCGGCTTTGACTTCGCTGTGTTGCGCAAGGTGGGATTCACCCGTCCGATGCTGCTCTACTACCTGTTGATCACTGTCTACGTCGCCGCTGAGTTGGGCATCGCCTCTTGGCTGGTCGAGTTTCTTCAGCAGGAGAAGGGCATGTCGTTGGCGCGCAGTTCTTTCTACCTGTCGCTCTTTTTCGTCTTCATCATGATCGGGCGTCGATTGGGCAGTTTTGTGGTAGAGCGGTTCGGATATCTGCGCATCATGTTGGTCGTTTCAGTTGCATCGATTGTCAGTCTGTCCGCCGGCATCTTTGGGCCGCCCACCCTGGCCGTTCTCATTCCCTTCACTGGCCTCTTTTTCTCGATCATCTTTCCAACGGCGACAGCCGCCGTCTCCCATCAGCATGTCAAGAATACGGGCGCCATCTTGGGCCTTCTCTTTGCCTTTGGCGGGCTGGGTGGGGCGTTGGGTCCATGGGCCATGGGCGTGGCCAATGATATAGTCGGTGTGATGATGGGATTTGCCCTTAGCATCGTCTACTGCCTTGTCATGATCGTTGCTTTGTTGGCATTGCGGAGCACGGCGAAGACGCAGACTGCGCAGGGACTAGTTGCGAGGGGTAACAGGAAATTGATGCCCGTCGCCGATAGATCACCACCTGGCGCAACCGGCGACGGGCACGAGAACGGACGGATTGACGAATCGTAGAAATTGGAGCACCATTCCCGCCCGTCCTCATGCCCCTACGAATCGTCGCTCAACTCATTTTCTTGCGAATGCTGATTCATCACTTGACCTTCAACACCGCCGCATAATCACTGGGCCGCTCGGCCGGCAGGCTGACGGCCAGCCCATCGCCATCCTGTCGCCACGCCAGCCGACCATCGTGGCCGAGCAGGCTCACGTTCTTGACGGCGACATCACCCGGCGACTTGACCCGCAGCTCGCCGTTGCCTGGCCAGGCCAGCGCTGCGGCGTAGATGGCATCGCCCTTGACCGTGAAGCGGAAGTCCTCGGATGTGAACTGGCGCGTTTCGTTTTCGGCGAAGGCCCCGGAGGCCAGCCGAGTCGGCCCTTCTCCGAAGGTCTGCCACGGGCGCGTGCCATAGATGGCCTCACTGTTGACCCTCATCCACTTGCCAATCTCGCCCACGATCCACTCTTCCTGCTCATCCAGCGTGCCGTCAGGCCGCGGCGGGAAGTTGAGCAGCAGATTGCCGTTCTTGGAGACGATGTCGAGCAGCGTGTGCACGATCTCCTGGGGCGTCTTGTAGACCCGGCGCGTGTCGTAGTACCAACCGCCGACACAGGTGTCCGTCTGCCACGGGATGGGCTGGATGCCGTCGACCACGCCGCGTTCGACGTCGAGCACGCCGATGCCGTCACGGAAATCGCCATGCGGGCCCGTGTGCATGCTCGGATTCTTGAGTGCGTAGACGGCTTCGAGATTGCCGTTGTGGCGTCGCATGTTTTCATTGTAGAAATGGGCGATCATTTCGCGGCCGCCGACGCCAAAGGGCACCCCGCCATCGGTGTAGAGCAGATCGGGCCTGTAGGAATCGAGCAGGTCGAAAATGCGCGCCTGCCACTCCTGCACCCAGGCTTGTGGCAGGTTCTCCGGATAGTTGCGGCTGGAATCCTCGTGGGCCTCAAAGTAGAAATCTTCGCAGGCCGGATCGTTGCCGTCGTAGGGAACGCCCGCGTAGGGGCCGAAGCTATCAGCATGTTTGTGGGTGTTGAACCACGACCAGGAGCGCTCCAGATGCTCGGTGGCGCCAAAGCGCAGCCCGGCGGCGCGGGCTGCCTGAGCCCAGAGTCCGACGATGTCCTTTTTGGGACCGACCTGGACCGAGTTCCATGCGTGGTGCTTTGAGTCCCAGCAGTCGAAGTTGTCGTGGTGAACGGCGCAGGCCACGAAATACTTGGCTCCGGCCCCGGCATAGAGATCGATCAGGCGTTCGGGATCGAACTTCTCGGCCTTCCACATCTGCGCGATATCTTTGAAGCCGACCTTGGACGGATGACCATAGGTGCGAACGTGGTGCTGATATTGGGGGTGGTCCTCGATGTACATGTGACGTGCATACCAGTCGCCGACTTCCGGCACCGCCTGTGGTCCCCAGTGCGCCCAGATGCCGAACTTGGCATCGCGAAACCAGTCAGGACAGCGTTAGGTCTGAAGCGAATCCCAGGTCGGTTCGAAGTGGTTGGTTGTCATGGATTGGGTCTCTTTCTGAATTGGATTGGTGTATGTTGGTTGCCGTTGGATAGAACGCGGATAACGCGGATCAGGCGGATTTCCGCGGATATTTTTTGAGACACACCCATCGGCTCCACCGGTGCCTGTTGCCTTGAACGCAAGGCGAGTGAATGGCAGCGCGGCGATTAATCACTCTGGTAGAGCACGTCCCCGGCACTGCCCAGACAAATCTTGGTCGGCGAAAGAACGTGCGGGCAGTGCCGGGGACGTTCGGAGATCCGCACCTACTCTTCCATCAGTGCTGCCAATCTTGTCACAGTCTCCGGCTCGTCCGCTGCAATGTTCACATCCTCCCACGAATCCTCGACCGTATCGAAGAGCATGGGCGAATCCTCCCAGCCGATCACCAGCTTGTGGCGGCCATCGAAGATCAGCCGCCAATCGTCGAGAGCGCTGACGACGTGGTTTCGATGCGTCGATTTTGACCCGTCGAGCAGGGGGCGCAGCGAGCGCGCGTCCATGTCGGGCATTGGCGTGGCGTCGGCGAAATCAACGAACGTGGCTGCCAGATCGTGCAGACTGACCAAAGCGTTGCTGACCCGCCTGCCGGCAATGTCCGGCCCGGCCATGATCAAGGGCACGCCGACAGATGGCGTCTGCCAGGTGCTCTTGCCCCAGCGATCATGATCGCCCAGCATTTCACCGTGGTCCGAGGCGTAGACGATCAGTGTGTTGTCCAACTCGCCGCGTTCACGCACCAGGTCGACATAGCGACCGACGTGGGTGTCGATGTTCTCGATCATTACCGTGTAGTTCTGGCGATTGCGTAGGATGCCGGCTTGATCCGGTTCGTCATTGGCATGGGCTGGAGGAAACTCAATATCGGCTCAGCGTTCACGCATGGACGCGGTGACATCCATGGGGTTGTGGGGTCCGGTGAAGTTGACGATCAGGTGCCACGGTTGGTCTACGGGAAAATCTCGTAGTAGCGCCAGTCCGTTTGCGGCTACCCAATTGTCGCAGTAGGCGTCATCATCCAGGCAAGTGGTGTAGGCGTCCATGAGCGGCAGGCGGACCTCGGGTGCATGTTCGGCGGCATAGGCGTCGGCCAAGCCGCGCTCAGCCAGGTAGGCCAGATACGGCCCCTTGGCCTGTCGTTTGTTGTTGGCATAACTACGGCTGCCGTCGAACTTCCCTTCGTTGTCGATGCCGTCGGAGAAGCCCTATTCCGCCAGCCCACGCGATCCGTCGAGACCCCAGTCCAGCGTTGCCTTGTGAAGATCGAACTTGCCGACGCCGCCCACACGGTAGCCCCGATCTCGCAGGGCCTGGTAGTAGGTCGGCTGGTCAAGTGGATAATCCTGGCCGTTGTTGATCACGCCGCAACGATCATAGTCGCGTCCCGAGGCCAGCGTGGCCCGTGAGGGCGCGCAGAGGGGTGATGCACAGAATGCCTGAGTGAAGCGAATTCCTCGTTCCCCCAGGCTATCGATGTTGGGTGTGCGCAGCGGTAGATCCGGGTTTGTCCCCAGCCAGTCGGGCCGATGTTGATCGGGCAGCAGGAAGAGGATGTTGGGCGGGTTGGTTGGCATATCGGCTCAAATCTTCTTTGGACGGCCTCTAAATTGAAGATGCTATGGTCAGCTCTGACCAACTAGATGCTGAATGATTGCCCGTTGAACGGGATAGAGCGCTGCTTTTTGACGATAGCCTGCAAAGAACTTGGACGCAATCACATCATCTGCGATCTCTCTGGCGGTGTTGAACGGCGGGCACGGGATGACCCATGCATCCTCATTGACCAGATCGAGGTCATTGAGTGTCAGGCGAAAGCGCCGATCGTGAAAGTTCTCCGGCCAGGCATCGGTCAGTACGACATCGGCCTCGCTCAGCCCGGCACGCTTGTCCGGCACGATGCGCTGCCGCCACGCAAGTGGGATCTCCCCTGACAGTGCTTCGGGCATCACGTGGGTCAGGCGCAGACCCAGCACCTCAGCCAGTCTGTGCCATGAGTTGAGCACGTTGGTCGGCGGCCCCACGATGCAATAGGTCAGTTGGCGCAGCGATCCTTTTGACGTGCGGATGCTGTAGGCATCGGCCAGCACTTCGCACGGATGGGCTTGGGCGCTAAGGGCATTGATGACAGGGCGATTGCTTGCCGTCGTGAATGAGCCTAGTCGTTCGTGGTTACGCTCCCGAATCACGTAGAGATCGACCCAGTTGTCCATGTACCCTGCCAGGTGTTCGACAGGCTCGCCCGTCTTCAGGAGGTTCGGCACCTCGATGGCCTGAATGCCGAGCGTAGCCAGCGCCTTGAGGAATGTCGTGCGCGTGCGGATGCTGTTGCCCTCAAACGAGTAGGCCGCCGTGGGCAAAGCCTCCTGGGCGGGTCGATTTGACACCGGCCGATCAGCCCCTTCGAAAATGGCGTTGATATCAGCGGGTGAGAGATCATCGATGGTCAGAAGACTTGCCATGACAGCCCCGATTCTGTGATTGATGGGTCCATTGCAGTAAGCGCTGTTCGTCAGAGATGAATCCACTACAAGAACGGTAATTTGTCACAGATAGCCCCAGATAAGGAGCTGATATTCACAGATGTTTACCAGCAGAGCTTTTCCTCTGTGGCCTCTGTGCCTTCTCTGTGCCTCCGTGGTGAACCTGACCGTTTTGCAAACGAAAAGGTTCGACCCCATCTGTGGAGTCGAACCTTTGGACTCGAGTGTAAAGGTCATGGATGACGAAGTCGGCAGGGATGAAGTAGGCCAAGACGAAGTAGGCTATGTGGCGATGCGCCGATACTCATCTCTTGCCTCTACCACCACCTCACCTAGTCATTAGATCACTCCGTAACCGTACCGATCTTCGCCTGCGCGCTTGCCAGCAGGTCTCTGCCGGTGTCGGCCTCGGCAAGGGCCTGCTCAAGCTTGTCCAGGGCCTCTTCATTCACGCCCTCCTCTAGAAGCGTCGCGGCCAGGTCAAATGTGCCGGTGGCTGAGCGGAGGTCGATCTGTGCGGCTGCAAAGAGCGGTGGCGGCTCAAGCGATCGAATCTGTTGGCCGGTGCGTCGAACCGTGGCGACGGCTGTTGTGATCTCGTCTTGCCAGGCTTGATCCTGAAGCAGCGTGTTGTCCGCCTGAACGGCTGCCACCAACTGCAGGATGGCGTCGCCGGTCAGATCGTAGCGGGCGACAAGGGTACGCACTTCATCCAGGTACAGGTTCTCGGCCAGGCCCAACAGGACCGTCTGATCTTCAGCTTGCGCCCCACCCTCCGGCGTGCTCCCGTTTGCGGCCGGTGTCGGCACCAGGATCAGGCCTGGTTGCTCACCGTCGAGCAGCGGAGATGCATCGTCGGCAACGACAGGCGCTGCATCCGGTGGATTGTCTACCAGCGTGGCGGCAATCCATCCACCGTTGCTGAGCAGGTACCAGTCACCGGCACTGTTCTGGCCGACGACGTCTAGCTCCTGGCCAGTGATCGTGCCGCCGATGACGTCAAACTGAGTGCCGGGCCCCGAGCGCAGATTTGCATCAACGTTGGCAGTGGGCTGCGCTTCTTCAGCCTCAGGCTCTTCTTCTTCCTGTACAGGCGTCGCAGCGGGTTCGGGCGTAGACGTCGCTGCAGGTACGGGCGTAGGCTCCGGCGTATCTTGCGGCGTTGTCTCAGTCTCTGCTTCCGTCTCTGCCTGGGCGGTTGCCTGTGCGATGACTTCGTCAATCAGGTCTTGCGTGGCGATCGGGAGATCTGACGGCGGGTCGTCGACCAGTTCTGCAAAGATCCACTGTCCGCTGGAAAGAAGATACCATGCCCCATCGTTGGAAATCGCCTCGATCTCCAGTTCCTGACCCGGTGACGCAGTGCCAACCAAGTCGAAGGTAGTCGCAGGACCGGCGCGCAAATTGGCCGTCACACTCGATGTGGGCGCAATCTCTGGATCTCCGGCTGCCGGAGTCGCCTCGGGTGTCAATTCCGGTGTGACAGTGCCGGTTGAGGTCACGGCAGGTGTAGCTGCCACTTCTTCAGTAACTTCGGCTGTTGCAGTCAGTGCGGGCGTTGCGTCAATCTCAGGCGTGACGGGCACTGTCACGGTCACTTCGGGGGCAGACGTAATCTCCTCAGACCCGGTCAGCGTTTCGGTTGTGGTCAGCCCCTCACTCTCTTCGGGCAACAGTTGGGGAACAACCACGACCAGTGTGTTTGTTACGTCGCCCAGAGTCATCGTTATCGGCAGACGGGTGAGTACGTCACCTGCATTGACTAGTGTCAGGGTGGACGGCACTGTACTGGTCAATGTGTCGGTGACTCTGAAGTTGATCGTTAGCTCCAGTTCGAGCGGCAGCCCACCCGTGATCGTGACGCCTTCGCTGGTCAGCCCGAGTTGGCCGAGATCGACGGAGATCGGAAAACGCTGCCGGATCGTGATCTGAAGCGGCTGAGCGAGTGGTTCGCCATCTGCTGTGGTTGTGAGTAGATCGGCGGCATCGATCTCCGCTTCAGCCCCGGCAGTATCTGCGCTGTCGTCCGCCTGCTCTGTCTCTTGCTGTATCGGCACGGCCTGCGCGACATTCATACTGCTGATCAATAGGAAGAATAGGAGCCCCGACAGCACCAAGGTACCTATGAGTCTGCGGTTCATTGATCGCTCCTTTGTTACATGATGGTGGGTGGTTCGCTGCTGAAAATCAGTGTGGATTTCTACCTACTAGAGTAAACGGGAATGGCCAATTTGTAAAGCGTGAAATGTATCGCTCGCGTCATGCTACGGACCGGTCCAATGCAACCCTGCCTGGGGCCGGGGCCTAGATTCGAGCCTGTCAGGATTGAAGCTCCCGCGGTAGCCAAAGATCCACCAACTTCCCGTTGTCGACGAGCTCAAATTCGGACCAGCTGTCGATCTGGATAGTTATCTGTGCAAGGGCCGCGGTCGGCATGCGCCGATAGCGCCCGGTCAACGCCTCAACCAGGTTTTCCATATCCGGATTGTGGCCGATGACCAAGATTGACCCATGGTGATCCGGCGTCCGTCGCAAGATTGCTTCATACGCCTGCACGCCGCTGAGGTAGAGTTCTTTGGCAAAGACAATATCGTGCTGATAGCCGCAGGTTTCGGCGACGATCTTGGCCGTTGTGACGGCCCGATTGGCGGTTGAACTAAGGATCAGGCTCGGCACCAGGCCCTGATCGAGGATAAGTTCACCCATCCGCGGCGCATCACGCTTGCCACGTTCGTTGAGTGGGCGGTCGTGGTCCGGCAGAGAGGCGTGGCTCCAACTTGATTTGGCATGTCGTAGAATTAGGAGGGTTTTCATGGGTAAGGTTTCCGGATCGGTTGCGCTACTACTGGTTCCTCCGCACGGACGTCCGACGGGCGTAGAACGTTGTGCGCTCTGACTATGGATTTAGCCGTAAGTATTGCACAGAACCACTGTGGAGACAACCTCAATTTGCAAATTGCCCAGTACAATGCGTCGAGTTTTCAGAGGACGACCTTGTTGCGGTAGGGGTAAGGCCATAGACATCTAGCAAAGACTGTGTTGAGCCGATTGCTGTTGCAAATGGGCTCGAAGGGCTCGCAGCAACGGCTGAAGCCGGCTGCTAACAGTGGAAAGCGCCCGCAGGCGCTAGATGGCTTGGGAGAGAAAAGTCATTGAGAATGAGTCAAGTTTTCAGCGGCGAGCGTAGCCTGGTCGACCCATTGACGATGGCCGCGTCCAGTGCTGGCGCGATGTCGCAGAGTCGAATCGAGATCGGGGCGTCAGGCATAAGAAGGCCAGCCAGGACGCAGAAGCGGCAGTAGGGCGATTGAAGAAAAAGGCAACCCGGAGCCGTCTTGGGTGAGTCGATAAGCGGCGGCCATCAAGCGTTGATCAAGCCGGCAAGCGCAGTCGTCGCAGTTGATAGGTCAGCGGCCCGGGGTCATTTGTCGGTAGTTCCCCGAGAAGGCAGCGAGATGGCGCGCAGGTAGCGATGCGAAACCCGTTGGCAACAGAGCAAACATCAGAAGGAGACTGAGAATTGCTTGAACAGTTGGATCGGCGTAACGTAAGGCGGCAGCACGTTGGCCGTTGACCTCGACTGGACGGTCAATGCTGGAACACATCTTCGCCGATAGAGCAATCATGGCTGAGGATGGACGCCAGTAGACGTCGGTTGGCGCAAAAGCCGACTGTCGCAAAGAAGAGTTGGCAGCCGTTGCCGATGGCGAAGTCAGCGGGTGAGGGGTCCGGCGTAGAGCACGGCACCTGAAAAATAGCTAGAAGCAGAACGAAAAAGTTTTAGCCGCTGAGGCGGCTTTTCAATGTTAGAGGCGGGACGAATCCCTGCCAAAACCAGCGACAGAACTAGACATAATCCGTGGCTTGATGCCCATGGGATCGAAGCCCGGCGCAAATGACCACGGATAGGGAAGTGGGTTTCACAGGTGTTGTTCAAATTTCGGTTGACATGATCCTATCGCCCTGCCATAATCATGGCCAGCCCATCTCAAACTTTGGAGAAGCCTATGAGTGAATCCCGTCCCTCTGTCGACCCAAAACTTAGCTTCATCGCCGGCTGGCTCTTGGGCCGTCGCCGCAATCGCTCGGGAGCCGGCTGTCTATTCCTGGCGGTTGGTCTGTTTGCTGCCATGACTTCCGTCGCCGGACTGATCGGTGCGCCTATCAGTTGGATGGAATCGCGCGCTGCACAGCGCTTGCCACAGCCGTCGGCAGCCGAGTTGCAGTCCGTGGTTCAGGGAACCGAACTGATAATGCCGGCCCAACTGCTCCAGAGTCCGACGGATGAGCATGGCCTTGTTCTCTCCTACGCTGAGGTGTTTACGGAGTCACTATCAGCCGGTTCTTCCAACGGTGGAGGGACTGTCGCAAGCGGAGAGCGAGCGTGGCAGCGAGATCCTGAACCAGGGTGGCAGACTGAGATAGGCCTAGACGATGGCTCGCGGTTGCTCCTTCAACTGCCGGTCGATGCCGAATTGCTCAATGCAACAACGGTGGTCGACCCGGATACAGGCGATCGCCGCTATGTCGGCTATTTACCTGGGCAAGCTGTAATCGTACGTGGTTCTTGGGAGGGCGACGGTCGGATGACGGCCAGGGCACTCTACGCCGGTACAGTCGATGATTATCTGCGCCATCTGTCGAGACAGCCCGGGTTTGCCATGCTTGCCGGCATGGTCTGTGGCGGTATTGCCTTGATCTTTCTGATGATTGGCGGCATTCTGCGCTTCGTGGGAGCCTAGGCGCATGATTTTCCTGCGCATTCTCGCCTTTGTGATGGGCCTGGCCCTGGTGCTGATGGCGCTCAACTCTGCCATTCGTACCCTGGTGCTGCCACGGGCAGCGAGTGATACCATCAGCGGATTCGTATTTACCTCTCTCCGCTGGTTGTTCGAGCTGCCGCTACGCCGGACACAGGAGTACGCAACCATTGACCGGGTGATGGCACTATATGCGCCCGTGGCCGTCCTAACCCTATTGCCGGTCTGGCTGATCATTGTGACGGTTGGATACATCGGCATGTATTGGGCGACCGGCATCGACTCTTGGCGAGAGGATTTTGTCATGAGCGGATCATCGCTGTTGACACTCGGCTATGCCAAAGGCACGACCTTGGTACACACGCTGCTCTCTTTTTCGGAGGCCACAATTGGGTTGATCCTGGTGGCGCTCCTGATCGCCTACCTCCCAGCCATGTACAGCAACTTTTCGAAGCGTGAGACCGCTGTCTCCCAGTTGGCATCGCGGGCGGGGATGCCGCCATCGGCCGCTGAGTTGATCATGCGTATGGATCGAATTGGCGAGTTGCAGAACTTACGTGTCTTCTGGCGGGAGTGGGAGGTGCTCTTCTCGGAGATTGAGGAAAGTCACACATCCTTGCCGCCTCTAGCCTTCTTTCGGTCGCCCAATCCGGAGCTGTCATGGGTGACGGCGTCGGGCGTGGTCCTGGACGCGGCTTCGCTTATCGTATCGACGGTTGATGCCCCGCGTGAGCCGCAGGCGGAACTATGTATCCGGGCGGGCTTCATCGCCCTACGTCGTATTGCCCAGTTCTTCGACCGTGATGAAATGGTGACCGAGACCCATTTCCCGACACATCCCATCAGCGTCAGCCGAAGCGAGTATGACGCTGTCTGTGCTCAGCTGGCGGCACAGGGTGTTCCCCTCAAGCCGGATCGAGACCAGACGTGGCTCGACTACGCAGGGTGGCGGGTTAACTACGACCAGCCGCTGCTTGCTCTCTGTGAACTGACCATGGCACCGTGCGTTAAATGGGGGGAGACACCGGGGGACGAGGTGGATTTTCGATGAAATCTGTTTTTGCCGATTAGTTGCGCTGGCAGGCGTTCTGGCATACCATGTCGATAGGGTCGGTCCCGCTGACAGATTCGTCAACGCGTGGCCCAAGAGCCCGGTCCAGTCAAACACTTATCGTCTGCTGATTTCGGGTGGGCGAATTCAGCGAATGGCGTCGCACAAATCATGACTTTCAATCACTTTTTCGGTCTTCTGCTGGCGATAGCGACACCAGTCCTCGCGCTGCTCTGTGTACAAGAATCGACAAAAGAGAATCCCGAGAAGCTCTTTGTCTATCGGCCGGTAACGATGCTGGTGATCCTCTTTCTGGCCATCCTGGCTCCCCAGCCGGTTTCGCCTATGTACAAGGGCGCCATCATCATCGGACTGACGATTGCGCTGCTGGGCGATTCGCTGATGATGATTCCGGGCACGCCCTTTATTGTGGGCCTGATCAGCTTCAGCTTCGTTGCGCTGCTCAATGTCTTTGCCTTCGGATCGGAAGTTACATTTCAAGTTCCCTCACCCGCGGGACTTTTGATCCTTCTCTATGCCGTCGCTTACTTCTGGATGCTCAGAAAGCAGTTGATTGAGTTCTGGTTTCCCACAGTAGTGCTCATTGTGTTCATGTCTGTGATGGTCTGGCTTGCGCTGGAAATGTTCGTGCAGAACGCCGCACTCTGGTCATTCTTCGGACTACTGGGCGCAACACTGCTTGGCGCTGCGGCCTCGTTGTTCGCATTTCGTTTTTTCCGCTCGGGTATGCGCGGCGACCGTCTGATGATGATGGGTGCGTATCACATCGGCCAGTGGTGCCTGGCGCTCTCTGTTTGGGGCGCGGCACTGACCAATTGGTGGCCGCAATAGCAGAGGGGATGAGGAGCGAATGAACGAACAAATCCTGACCCTGATCCCTGCGTACAACGAATCGCAAGCTGTGGGCGAAGTCGTGATGCAGGCACTCGAATTCCTGCCGGTCCTTGTCGTTGACGACGGCTCCTCCGATCAGACAGGCGCTCGTGCCGAGGAAGCAGGCGCCACGCTCCTGACCCAAGATCCGAATCAGGGCAAGGGTGCTGCGTTGCGGGCCGGCTTCACGTGGGCGCTCGACCACGGATACGATGCCGTCATCACGCTGGACGCCGATGGGCAGCACGATCCCGCCGAAATCCCCGAGTTCCTCGCCGCATTTGCAGCGCAAAACAGCGATTTGATTATCGGATCGCGCAACTTCGACCAGATGCCGCTGGTGCGGCGGATCGCCAATTCTGTGGGGCGTACCGCTTTTTCGTGGGCGCTGCGCCAGCATGTTGCCGACAACCAGTCGGGATATCGACTGATCAGTCGGCGCTTGATGGAAGCGCTACTCGCCAGCGATGAACAGGGATTTGAGTTTGAAGTGGAGATGATTGTGATATGCGCCCGAAACGGCTACCGGCTGGATTGGGTACCCATCCGCACGATCTATGCGGGTGAATCGAGCCACATTCGCCCCCTGCAGCACGCTACAAACTTCGCCCGCGTCGTCCTCAACACGCGCAAGGCCACCCGACCCGGATCGTAGAAAGTATTGGAAGCTTCACCACAGAGACATAGAGAAAACACAGAGGCCACAGAGGTCAACAAGGCTTTTCTCCGTGGCCTCCGTGCCTTCTCTGTGCCTCCGTGGTGAAGCTTTTTCTCTATCCGAGTGCTGCACTGCCCCCGGGCGCAATAATTTGGACTTCAACGTCCGGCGCCATTGACTCTGCGAAGCGAGCAAATTCCTGTGGCGGCTTACGCAGGAACGACGGGCCGACGAGGTTGAATCCAATCGGGAAGAGGGTGCCCCAGTGGATGGGAATGGCCACCTTTGGCGACAGGAGTTTGAGCGCCATTGCCGCTCGGTAGGGGTTCATGTGGCCTGAGCCCAACGTGGGCCCCCATCCCCAGACAGGCAGCAGGGCGACGTCAAGATCGTCGATCAGGCTTGCCATTTCCGGAAAGATGTCGGTGTCGCCGGCGAAATAGACCGTCCTTCTGCCGTGGATGATAAAGCCGAGGCTCTCTGCGGTTACCTTCGAGAAGACGCGTGAGCCGTCATGCAGGGCATAGACACCCTCGACGGCCACAGGGCCCACATGGGTGACTCCGCCGACAGAAAGCTCCTCGATTTCCCGAAACCCCTCTTTTTTGAACAGGGCTGCACTGCCGGCCGGCACGATCAATCGTGTGCGCGGATCGAGATCGCGCAAAGAAGGAAGGTGCAGATGATCCCAGTGCAGGTGGGAGATCAGCACAGCGTCGACTTCCTGAAGCAATGCCGGTTCCAACTCCACAGCTTTGCGTTGCAGGTGCATCACCCGCCTACGCAGAATCGGATCCGTCAACAGTCGAATTCCGCCCGTTTCGATCAGTGTGGTTGCATGCCCTACGTAGGTGATTTTCAAGATGAGGTGTTTTTCAAGACTGGGTATTTTCTGAGAATTGCTGAATCCGGCTGCGCTACTCCCCGAATCTTACCGGATCGAGGGAGATGACACAATCCCGGCTTCGGCCAGGCAATCAGCAAGCGCAAGCTGTTCCAATTCCGAAGCCACGTGTACGATGACCGCATCTTCCAACTCGCTCGGGTAGGAGATTCCGTGATGGGCGGCGATTGATGGGCCGTGCTGTTGCATGATGGCCGCCAGACGCAAATGGGAGAGGGCTGCGGTCCGAGCTGAGAGTCCATCGATCGACAGTGCTTGCTCGATGGCTTGCTGCGTATCGCCCGGGAGGAAGCGATTGAGTTTCTTGACCCCGGCGTCGCGTTCGACATTGTAGCCATCGATCAAGATGTCCGTGAGTAGGCGCAGTTCGATGGCAAGACCCATCTGGGTCACAATCAACTCGTTGCGGCCAAGCACGCTGGGCAGCAGGACAATGCAACGCCAAAACTCAGAGATTCTTTCATCCAACATCGGCGCAATGCTCTCGGGTTTGTCCTCTGCCGGCGTATCGACGAAGCGGAAGGCGTCCGGCCTGGCAGAAAGCAGCTGTACCCTGGCGGCGTCGCGCTCGATCTCCTGCCCCTCATGGAGCCAGATGTCGATGCGCAGGCCGTCAACCGTCAGGGCGTTGATCATCGAGGTGCCAAACATCCATTTGAAGAGGACCAGCGGCTGGATTGACGAGAGCCAGTTCTCGGCGTTCGCTCGGAAATGATCTGCTGCAGAGGGATCCACCAGCAAGTGCAGGTCGATGTCCGAATATCGATCTGCGTCGCCGTGGCCGAAGCTTCCTTCCAACCAGGCTGCGCGAATCCGGCTGTCGGCGGAGAGCCTGTGGCCAAGCTGGGCGAAGAACGTCGACTGCAAGGCACTTGCAGATGGAACCATTTGGTAAACTCCTCGTCGGATGGAGAAATCGCGGCATTGCCTCTTCCTGAATGCGAGCTGGCAGCTGTATTCCGCGGATAGTAACCCCATTGTAGGAAGGGCGCCAGCCATGTGGGGAATTGGTCCGGTAGTGTGTCAGGAACTTCCTGCACAATCTCCTCCAGCGATAATCCCTGCATTATCGGGTCAAACAAATCTGTGCGACTCGTCCGACTTCCTCCAGCCCAGGGATGTCGCTGGATGCACGCCATCGTACGGAAACTCCCCTGTTGCACAATCACAAATTCTTACCGACGTAGACAAGTTTGACCAAGTTGAATAGGCACGACTACCGGTAGAAGTCGATCCATGAAAACGTAAACGCCGCCGGTTGAGCATCGGCAAAATCGATCGGCGGCGTCACCTGGAAATAGCCGTTTTCCAGTGGAATGGATGCCGGCGTTTCACCGGTTCCGGCCACCAGTTCAATCGTGAGCCAGTAAGGACTCTCTTCATCAATCGCCTGAGACTCACCGCCCAGATGACTGACGCTCTGCATCACGACCGGATTCCCGCTACTGGAAACAGACGCTTCTATCTCCGTCGAATCATAGAGGAAGCGGAACTGCTCCAGGCCACTCACATGCAGGCGAAGCAGGATTTGTCCTGCTTCATCACTTAAGCCGGAAACATCCGCGCTGCCGATGCCGGAATCGCTTTGTACATCCAGAACGATCTGGCCCGCGTTCTCTTCAACTGAAATATCTGTCCGATCATCCGTAGTCACCGTGACGACGCTGCCGGCATCGCTGATGTCGGCGTCAGTTGGCGTCGCAGGCGGCAAGGACGCGCAGGCGGCGGCGAAGATGGTAGCCGCGCAAAGCAGGCTGCCTAGTAGCCATCTTCGTCGCTGCCGATCGTGCGTCATCAGGCTGGCACTTTGAGCCGATCAGCGTACTGTTTGCGGAACTTGACCACCTTTGGCTCAATGACGGCCCGGCAATACATCTGTCCGCTGTTGTTCTGGTAGTAGTCTTGATGATAGTCCTCGGCCTCGTAGAAGTCCGAAATGGGTTCGACTTCGGTCACGATCGGATTGCTCCAAATACCCGCGGCTTCGACTTCGGCGATGACCTCACGCGCCACCTGTTCTTGCTCTGCCGAATGCGTGAAAATGGCCGAACGGTATTGGGTGCCGACATCGGCGCCCTGCCGGTTGAGCGTGGTCGGATCATGGATTGTGAAGAAGACGCGCAGCAGATCGGCGAGACTGAGCACGTCGGGATCAAATGTGATCTGAACAACTTCTGCATGTCCACTGGCCCCGGAACAGACCTCTCGATAGCTGGGATTCCTGGTGCGACCGCCTGAATATCCCGAGACAACTTTGCTCACGCCGTTTAACTCGACATAGACAGCCTCCAGGCACCAGAAGCAGCCGCCTCCAAGAGTGACAGTTTCAGATCTGCTGTTAGTTGACATAATTATCCTCTGCTGAATATCATTCGATTGATCGGTTTCTAGAAAAAACTACAGTCTAGTTATCCTCTCAGTTTATCCATTTTTCCGTGTGGACCATCACAATTCAGATCATGCTAACCGTCTGCTAATGACGAATCCAATTCTGAGCACAGTGTTAAGGACGTTTTTGTCACAGATTTTCACAAATGGAAAAAGGATGAGACACAGATAGTTCACGACTTGTCATTCTGAGTACCCGACGATTGAGGCCACGCGAAAACAAGAAGAAACAAGATGCGCTCAGCGTTAGTCCGTCATTCTGAGTATTCCTCGCCGGGTTCCCGGCGCTCTAACTGGAATGACAAACAGGTTGTGTCATTCTGAGTGGGTTCGTGCCAATTGGCCGAACATGTTGACAGACCAGCGAAGAATCTGTGGTTTCAACGTCAAGACCCTTCGTTGGTCACTCAGGTGAATCAATCCGTCCTCGTAAACCCACTCAGGCCAGTTCTGAGCCTGCCGAAGGGGTGACAGTGTATCTCTACCAGTTTCCTTTCAGAGACGTGCATTGCCGACAGAGGTACAAGAGGATACGTGAGCCATTATCTTGAATTGCCCATCATAATACCAGTATATGTTATCTGCTGATGAGTTCGCCAAGGGTGGACCTAGCCAACTGACCAGTACGTAACTCTACCCATGCATGGTGTCGTCTTGCGCCTGCATGAACTAAACTATTTGGCAGTCAGAGGAACCAGAAGATCGTGCTGCACGCTTGCGTCGACTCTCCCTTCATTGAATCTGTGACCCTGGCTATGGATTGAGATCCATGGCACTCAGTGTACACAGATGGCGAGGTATAGCCAATGAAACGAATAGTGATTGTACCTTTCTTGGTATTGGTCTTGTTGATTGTAGGCCTGTTTGCCGCGCGCCCGGCGGATGCCCAAACAACGCTAGATCCAACCCTGTGGTTTGATGTCGATTTAGATGGCGAGGCCAGTGTCAATCTCTATTTTTTCTGGTCAGAGACCTGCCCTCATTGTCGGACTGCCCATCCGATCATTGAAGATTTCCCCAATCAATATCCTTGGTTGACGCTCAATAGCTACGAGATCAGCAGGAGCAAGGACAACGCGCTGCTCTACGAAAAGATGGCTGCTGCGGCCGGCGAGCAAGCGATGTACGTGCCCGCATTTGTCTTTTGCGGTTCCATGATCACCGGTTGGGACGCTGAGGAAACGACTGGCGCCGTGCTCAAGGACGGACTTGAGCAGTGTCATACATGGATGCTCGATAATCCTGTTGTTCTCAGTGCCGTTGGAGGCCTGCCACTGCAGGAAAGCGCCGCTGAAACTGAAGATGCCGACGGAACCGCCGGCGTGGATGCGGCAGCCGACGGCGAGTCAGCAGGCGATGACGAAGGTCTGGCCGATTCGGCCGAAGGCATTGCTGTTGCGGCCACAGACGATTCAGAGCAGGCGTCTCTGGAGGTAGACGAAACAGGGCCGCAGGCGGCCGCGCTCGGGATGCCGATGACCATCGATTCGACGCTCGATGCTGCCCCGGCCTTGGCGCTGCCGTTTATCGGCGAGGTTGAAGCCCAGGCGCTCTCATTGCCGGCGCTAACCTTCGTGATTGCCGGTCTGGATGCCTTCAATCCGTGTGCATTTTTCGTGCTGATGTTTCTGCTCAGTCTGATGGTCTATGCGCGTGATCGCAAGCGCATGCTCCTGATTGGCGTCACCTTCGTCTTCTTCTCCGGGCTCATCTATTTTGTCTTCATGTCGGCCTGGCTGAACCTCTTCCTCTTCATCGGGGAGCTCAGGACAATCACGATGATTGCCGGCTTGATCGCCGTCGCGATCGCGTTGATCAACATCAAGGACTTCTTCTGGTTCAAACAGGGTGTTTCACTGAGTATTCCGGATCGGGCCAAGCCGGGCCTCTATCAGCGCAGCCGCAATCTGCTCAAGGCGACCAGCCTGGGGGCCATCCTGGCGGGCACTGCCGTGTTGGCTGTCGCCGCCAACAGCTACGAGCTGCTCTGTACCTCGGGATTCCCGATGGTCTACACCCGCATGTTGACCCTCCATGAGCTGCCGACCGCTGCTTTCTACACCTATTTGGCGCTCTACAACTTCATCTACATCATCCCTTTGCTGGTGATCGTCGTGCTCTTCACAATCCGATTCGGCTCCCACAAGCTGACGGAACAAGAAGGCCGATCGCTCAAACTGGTCTCCGGCCTGATGATGCTGGCCTTGGGCGGCTTGCTTGTTTTTGCGCCGGATGCGCTCAATCAGTTGTGGACCGCTGCCCTGCTGCTCCTGGGCACTCTGGTCGTGGCAGGCGTGATCATTGTCATCGATCGCCGACTTCACCCCGAGCTTTACGGATCATCGCAGCCGGTCTGATCGAATTTACGTCGTATCCACATCTGTTCAGAAAGAAACAGGCATCGCACCCTACAATGGATCCGATTCCTGTTTCTTCTTATATGCCGGGGATCACCGAGTATGGATCTAGCAAGACTAGACGGACTGAATCGCCGCCACAAGTTTGGCTTTTGAAATGGGGGCGTTGTTGTCGATCTCCAGATTCCAGTCTAGGTCTACGGCGGCCGCAATCCGGTTGTATGCCTCAAGCTGGTCGTCCGATACCGCGATGTGGTCACTGTTGTCTCGGCCTTTGACGCGGGTACGGCAGGTGTCCAGATCGGCCACGACACGGATCAGCTTGACTGTAACCTTTCGCGCAAGCGATGCATGGAATCTACGAAATCCATCACCCGCGCCCAGGCTCTCGATCATGAGTTTGTCGTGCGACAGGAACATCTCGTCGATGGCGCCTTCGACCTTGTCCCAGCCGTTCTCGCCCGGCCCCAGCCCCAGCCAGATCGGCTCGACGCGCAGGAAGAGGATGTCGGTGCGCTGAGCGATCAGTGTACCGATGGTCGTCTTGCCCGATCCTTTGGGGCCGATGAGGATGTAGAGGGTTCTGGTCATGAAGATGTTGTCCCGCTCAAGGATAAACATCCCAAATATCCTGTGGCAGTTGAATACGTTCAGCCACGCGCAGTTGCGAAATTTCGCTCATCGACATTGTTGCCATGTTGATCTTTTTCGTTGATCCTGGTCGCCACTCGATATGGGAATAGCATATTCCAAAGCATCTTGATGCGCAAACGCCCCGCCGTTGCCAGACCAGCCGATTCGATGTCGCGATTGACGACGGTCTCCATGGCTTTGCTCCACAACGCGAAATGGGGACCGAGAGAAATCTCTCCCCGGCCCCCATGAATCCTCATTTCCGGCCCTCAACATCCCAACCTAATACAATCCCCCCAGATTCGCCGCACTCGAAACGGTCAGCGCAAAGAAGGCGATCCTGCCGGCAAACTCGCCGATCAGCACCAGCACCGGCAGCCACATGGGAATCCGCTTCATCCAGATTAACGCGATCAGCGGAATCAACAGCCCAACAATGATGTGCGTCCAGTAGAGCGGCGAGGTCAGATGCAGTTCGCCGGTCATGGCCGATACCTTGTCACCGGAGAGCCAGACGCTGGGCGCCACCAGGTAGACGACCAGCCCGGCAAAGAGACTGGCCCCCAGGATGATTGTCAGCAGGTGTTGTTTTTCCGCGGGAACGAAATAGGAGGCGATGGCCGTGCCTAGGATCAGCGCGGTCAGCCCGAAGAAGACCAGCGGCAGAAAGTTGTCGATGGCCGGCATGCTGGGCGGCGCGTAGGTCATGGCCATGGCGAAGAGGGCCAGCAGACCCGCGACCGCCGTGATCGTGATCAGCCATTTGCCTGCCTTGTTGATGTAGAGGCCGATCAGCGTCAACACCACCAGCACGCCAAAGATGCCGACCATCAGGATCTCGCGGCTGAGCCAGGCTGTGCTCAGGTTGGACAACATGCGCCAGGCCCCCATCGGGTGGCCGAGATGGAAGAAAGAGGCGGTCACGCCCATGGCCAGCAGCGCCAGCACCGCAATCCACTCAAGGCGCAGCGAGTTGCCGGTCGGTCCGCCGGCCGTGGACCATTGCTGCACGGCGCTGACCAGCACCAGACCGATGGCCATCTGGGTGAAAACGGAAAAGAGAACCAGCGGAAATTCTTCGAGAACCATTAGACATTTCTCCTAACAACGGTGGGCTGCTTCGGCGCTTTGAAGCGGATGGACGGGTTGATGTCGGGGCGTTCCGGGAAGCCCGGCGGGAACTGGACCACGCTGGGGTCATCGAAGGTGGCCAGGTCGATCAGTTGCAGCGCGCCGGTTGGGCAGCCTTGCACGCAGGCCGGCTGCAAGCCTGCGTCGATGCGCTCGTGGCACAAACTGCACTTCTCGGCCTTCTTGGTCTCCTCGTTGTAGCGCGGCGCGCCGAACGGGCAGGAACGCACGCAGTTGCCGCAGCCGACGCAGGCGTCGACATTGTGCGCCACAATGCCGTCCTCGCGCTGGGTGAAGGCGCTGACCGGGCAATCTTCCATGCAGCAGGGGTTTTCGCAGTGGTTGCAGGCCAGCGAATAGAAGGCCCGTTCCCGGTGCGGATAGAACGCTTCCGACAGCGGATAGAGCTGCCGCCAGACCACGCCCGGCTCCTGATGAAATTGATTCTTACATGCCATGCCACAGGTAGCGCAGCCGATACAGAGGTCGGCGTCCACCAAAAATCCAAGTCGCTTTGCCATGGTTGTCCCCCCTACGCTTTCTCGATGTCGGCGAACTGGTCGTGGATGGCCACGCCCGGCGAGCCGGTCTTGTATTTGCCCATGTCCGACGAGGTATCATCGACCAGTTTGTTGACGTTGAACTTCCGGCCCTTGCCGAACCAGTTCTCGTACATCAACAGTGCATCGGCCGGCACGTTGTTGGTGAGCTTGGCCCGCAACTGCTCTTCGCCCACCGGGTTGAAGACCCGCACCATGTTGCCCTCGGCGATGCCCTTGGTCTGGGCCAGCGTCGGATGCAGATAGAGGAAGGGCTCATCCTGGAAATCGTGCATCCAGTCGATATTGTGGAACTGGGAATGCAGCGAGAACTTGTCGTGGGGCGTCAGCAACCGGTAGGGGGCATAGGCCTTGCGGCCCGGTTTGAACTTGGGCACGTCGAAGTGGCCATGTTCGGCCGCCAACTCGGACTTGAACTCGTACTTGCCCGATGGTGTCCCGAAAGCGCCGTCGGCCCAGGGGGTCAGACCGGCATTGGCCTTGACCGGGCCGTCCAGCAGATCCTCCCAGGAGTTGGTGCCGAAGAGATTGTAGATGCCGTCGTTGAACTCGGCCTCCATCCACGCCTTGGGGTCCAGATTCTCCTCGTAGGTGCAGGAGCCGGGAACCTTGGCGTTGAGCGCGGCCGAGAGCGCCGACGCGATCACGATGTCGGACTTGGCCTCGAAGAGCGGCTGGATGGCCTGCTCGTTGATGCCCAGCCAGTAGTGCCAGTAGGAGACATTGACCGTCCAATCCTCAAAGAGGGTTGTCGTCGGCAGCACGATGTCGGCCAGCTCGGCGGTCTGGGTGAAGAACTGATCGACCACCACCACCATTTCCAGTGTTTCAAAAGCGCGCGCGATCTTGTTGCGGTCGAAGTCCTGGCTAAGCACGTTCTTGTTGGCCGCCCACAACATGCGGATGGGCGGATCGTCGGCATCCAGGATCTCCTGGCCGATCTTGTTGATGTTGACTGCGCGATCCGTGTAGCTGGCCTCCGTCTTTTCTGCATCGGCCGCAAACTCGCCCATGGGGCCGGTCTCGCCCACGAAGCCTACTGAGCCTTCCGGCGGTGACTGCACCATGGCGTGATAGTCATGCACATCGCGGATGGCGCGGATTAGCTCTTGGGGCGACGAGTCCTTGAGCAGCACGCCCAGCGCGCCGGCGTCCAGCGCGGCAAAGATCTTGCTGTCCTCAGTGAAACTGGTCAGCACCAGGATTCTGGCATCGAGATGGGCGGCCTTGATCGCCCTGATGGCGGCCAGCCCGTCGGTGCGCGGCATGACCAGGTCCATGAGGACAACGTCCGGCTTGAGCCAAATTGCCTGTTGCACGAGTTCGTCGCCGTCCTCGGCCTCGCCGATCACATCGAAACCCGGCTTGATAGAGAGCAGGCCGCGCAGACCCTCTCTCACGATGGGGTGGTCGTCGGCAATCAGGACGCGAATGTTGCTGGAACTGCTCATGTTGTCACCATGACCGACGAGGCTTCGGTCGATTGCCGTTGGGCCGACCTGGGGCTTGCCGTGGCAATGGCCACGCGCACGGTGGTCCCCCTACCTACTTCGGTCAACAGCTCAAACGTACCGTCCAAGCGCTGAGCACGCGTGCGCATGTTGGCCAGCCCCAGACGGCCGTCGCCGGTGGTGGTCGCCAGATCGAAGCCGTCGCCGTTATCTGTCACCTCCAGCAGGATGCCGGACTCGCCGGCGCGCAGGTTGACGGTGACCGCGTCGGCCTGGGCATGTTTGAGTGCATTGTTGAGCGCCTCTTGGGCTATGCGGTAGAGGCACTCTTCCACGTGCAGCGGTAGATCGGCGGACAGATCGGCCTCTAGATGGGCTTCAACGCCGACGCGTTGTTCGACGGCCGCAAGCCGGCTTCGCAAGGCGCCGACCAGCCCGTCCTCGTCCAGCGCAGATGGGCGCAGCTCGTATAGCAGCAGTCTCATCTCGCGTAGCGCCTGCTGCGACAGATCGCCGATGCGGGCCATGCGGTAGCGTGCCGACTCGATTTCGCCGGCAGCCAGCAGGCCGTCGCACCATTCGGCGAAGAGGCTCAGGAGTAGAGTGACTGAGTGACCGAGTCATGCAGCTCGCGAGCCAGTCGCTCCCGTTCCTCCATGACTGCCGCGCGCTTGCGCTCGGTGAGATCGTTGAGCAGCACGACCACGCCACTGTACTTCTCGCTGATGTCAAGCATGCGTTCTAGCTTCACACCAAAGTAGCGTAGTCCTTTCGTGGTCTGGAATGTCCGCTCGAAATTGAGCGTGTTGACTTCGCTCTTTGAAAATGTGGCCAGCGGATCGACGAGCCAGGGCAGCGATGGCGCAGAGCGCTGCGGATCATAGTAGTTGTCGCCGGGCACTGCCGAGCCGATCAGCAGCTTGGCCGCGGCATGGTTCATGTTGGTGACCCGATTGTTGCTGTCGAGCAGGAGAACTGGATCGTGGAGGCTTTCGAAGATGGTGAGATATTTGTTTTGTCGTTGGCCAGGAAGCGGTTGCTGGCCTGCAGCTCGTCCAGGTGTTCGGTGTGTGTGGCTTCTGACCATTCCGTACACAGCCCCAGTTCGATACGGTCGAAACAGTGGTCGACCACGGAGCGATACGCTTCTTCAGCTCCACGATCAAAGTCCTGTCCGCGGATCAGATCGATATAGCATCGTCGGTAATATTTGAGCAGGCTGAGGAACATACCCAACGTTAGGCCGCGGGCGCGGTGCTTCCGTGCCTCTACAATGCCGAAGGAAGCGATGGGGTCGAGCGCATAATTGTCGTCGGGCCGGAGTTCCAGGCTGCTGTTCTTTGTGTCGCCATCGTCATGGTCATCGATGGCAGAAAGGATGGTGCGTGACAGGTTCTCGATGGAGATGCGCCATGCCTCGGCAAGTGTCGAGGTATAGCGCACATAATCCTGCGCTTTGGCATAATGCAGGATCTGCTGCATCAGCCAATCTTCGTTATCGATGATCAGTCTTCGCAATTCATCCATGGCTTCCTCGCTAGCGCGCAGGCGGATCGTATCTGTGTCCGACGAGGTCCAGAAGATTTTCAGTAGTTACCGATTTGGTCGCAACTGTCATTCCGACAGAGCGAAGCGACGAGGAATCTTTCCTTGGCGAATCCGAGATTCCTCTTCCCTCCGGTCATCGGAATGACAATTCGTGAACTACTGATTTTAGCTTCTCGTATTGTCAGCTGCTCTGCCCACTGACACCGATTCCGGTCGCCTGACATGTGAGAGTAGCATATTCCAACGAGTCTTGACGAGCAAATACGCTACCACGAACCAGTCGCCTGACTCAAAACTGGACGCTGCCGAGTCAGGCTCGCGCCTGCCACTCCCGTTGGAGCAGACCGTACAGCGCCGTGTCTGACACCTCGCCATCCACGATCCACCGCTCGCGTAGCAATCCTTCCCTTTTGAACCCGAGTCGTTCCAGCGTCTTGGCCGAGGCTTGGTTGCGGGGATCGATGTCGGCTTCGACGCGATTGAGGTCAAGTTCTGCGAAGCCGTAGTCCAGCAGCGCGGTCAACGCTTCGTTCATGTAGCCCTTGCCCCAGGCCCCTGATCCGAGCGCGTACCCGATTTCGGCGCGCCGGCAGGTCGTGATGATATCGAAGAGCGTGCAAGTGCCGATAAACCTTGTGCCGTCCTCGACCGTGATGGCCAGACGAAGATAGCTGCGTGAGGTCGCCTTGAGATCGGCTGCTATTGTCTCATGCGCGGCTTCGATCTGTGTCCAAGGCGGCGAGCTCCAATAGCGCATGACCGTGGGGTCGGCGAATACGTCGAACAGCGCTTCTGCATCCGATTCCTGGAGCGGTCGAAGCAGCAAGCGGTCGGTCTTGAGTGGAATACCATCGAATGCTTGCACAGATGACTGCCTCTTATTGGCGATTGCGTTTCTGGGTTGGGGCTTGCTGTATGTTTCCAAAGATATGGTGATCCCATCGACAAAAGGGACCCGGACACGAATTCACACGAATTTTCGCTCCAGGTCGATGACGCTATTCATGATAATTCGTGATTCTACTGCAAAAACGGAAACTTGCCACAGATGACTCTACTGCAAAAAGGGTCGCGAAAAAAGTAAAGACTTGGTAAACTGTCATGGACCCAATGGGTGACAGCGAATCAAGGAAATTGAAGCATGTTTCAAAAGAATCAGAAGCACCTGCAACCGAGCCTGATAAGTGACATATCAACGATGTTGGATGCGCAGCGAAAGCGGCTGCAAGAATCATGGGCGCCCGTGTTCTTTGAATATTGTTTTCGTCAGATCGGCGAAGAGATTTTTGCCGTGCTGTATGCGGATGAGCCGTCGAGACCGAATGTGCCGGTGAATGTCCTGGTCGGGCTGGAGATTCTGAAGAGCCCTTTGTGCCACAATAGGGTTGGAGCGATGCCGAGTTGTACGACGCCTTTCTCTTTGATATGCAAGTGCGCTATGCCCTGGGCTATGAGAGCCTGAATGACGGCTATTTTTCCATCCGTTCGCTCTACCACTTTCGAGAACGCTTGACCAACTACAATCAGAAACAGGGCATCAACCTGCTGGATGTGGCCTTTGAAGCCATCACGGATGAGCAGGTCAAAAGGCTGGAGATACGCACCAAGACCTTACGCATGGACAGTACGCAGATTGCCAGCGACATCAGGGACAGCAATCGACTCTACCTGTTGGTAGAAGGAGTGAACCGACTCTACCGCATGCTTGACGCCGCAGACCAGGCAAGCTATGCATCCTTGTGTGAAGCGTACATTGAGACGGGTTCCAAACACAATGTGTACGGTGTTCGAGGTGGAGCGGCAACCGATGCTGCCCTGCGGGCTGTTGGTCTGGTGCCGGCCCAGATGCTCACTGGCCTCAAAGCACAGTACGCCACAGATAGCGCTTACCAGACGGTTCAACGACTCTTTGACGAGAACTACTGTCTGGAGTCGGATGGGGTTGAATCCAAGGCCAACAGCGAGATCGGTTCAGGCGTCTTGCAGTCGTTGGATGATCTGGAAGCCAGCTTTCGGCGCAAGAACGGAGAGGAATACAAAGGCTATGTCGCCAACATCAGCGAGCGTTGTGATGAAGAGAACGACGTGCAATTGATTCTCAAGGTCCAGGCGGCGCCCAACAACACCGACGATGCGGCTTTGTTGGTCGAGGCTATGCCCAACCTGGTGGAACGCACCGAAGTCGACAAACTCTACACCGACGGCGGCTTTGGCAGTGATGATGCGGACCGAGTGCTGAACCAGCATCAGGTGGTCCAGATTCAGAGCGCTCTCCGGGGCAATGCCCCCGATCCCGACAAGTTATCTCTGGCTGATTATGAAATCGAACAGGATGACGAGGGCAAACCGACCCACTTCACCTGTCCACAAGGCCAGCGAATCGAGGTGGAACCGGGACGAACCACCGGCTTTCTCGTTCGTTTCGACCTCGACATCTGTGCCGGATGCCCTATGCAGGCCATTTGTCGGGCACAACCGCAGAAGCGCGATCTCCGCTACACCATCAGCTTTACTCAAGAGGAAGTCTTTCGGGCACAACGCAGACGGCGACATCGGGCCTTTCTCGATTCACCAGGCAACCCCAGAGCCGCCGTCGAATCGAGCGTTCGTTCCGTCAAACACCCTTTCCGCAACGGCAAAGTACCCGTGCGGGGCATCTTCCGCGTCACCTGTATGCTCGTGGCTTCTGCTGCCATGTGCAATGTGCGCCGGATTCAGCGATATCTGGCCCAAAATGGCCCTTTTCGCCACTTTCGTTTCAGGATTTCATCTTGTCGACCCCTGTCAAGACTTCTGTCGCCCACTATTTGGCGAACAATTGCCTCTGGCCGGTTTCATCGACAATTTCATCAGCGACACCTTTGTCGCACTCGAACTTCATGCTTCGGTTCTTAATGTACAGTTCTTGCAGCAGACTCACAGATGGACACAGATGAAATTCATGATTATCACGGATGCTATACAGATTTTATCTGTGGCTATCCAAAACCATCTGTGTCCATCTGTGACGATAAAAGGTCAAACTTCCACCACGAAAACATCGCTGCGACCGCGGTCGGCAGCGTTGAATGTGATCCATCGCCCTGTGGGATCTGAGAGCGGGTGCGGGTGGGAATACTGCCAGGGCAGCGCGCCCCAGTTGGTGGCGTGTCTGGCGATGACTTCCACGCGTGGTTGCTCCTTGTCATAGTAGAGCCAGAGTAACTGATCGGTGCTCAGGTTGCCGTCCAGGATGATGGCGGGGCGACCGGCCATCGCCGAGACGTGGCCGTAGGCGCTTGCATCGCGGAAGAGGTACTCGCGAATGGTTTCGCCCTCTGGAGTTGTGACGCCAATGAAGTAACCACTCTGCGCACTTTTGCCGTGGTAGAGCACACCCGTACCGTCCCACGTCCAGGCGCAGTGCACCTGAAAGCGTGCCGCGTCCACCGGCGGCAACTCCGTCAGCTCCTGCGTCGAAAATTTGTATGACCAGATGCGGTTGGTCTTGCCGTCGCTGCCACCCCACAGCCGCGGCGGAAAGTCCCGATCCAGCAGGATCAGATCGGAGTCCTGGGGATTGTGGGGGCAGTGGGCGCAACCGATGCCGTCTTCGGCGTAGGCGGTGGTCACGTCGCCGCCGGTGAGCGGGACCTGCAACAGGCGCAGCTTGGGGCCTGGGTTTTCAAAGTGAGCCATGTAGCCCTTGGTGGGTCGCTTGCCCGCTGCGATCTCCGGGTGGGCCGACATGACTGGAAGCAGGGCGTGGGTCTCGCCGGGATCGACGCTTGGCTGGCCGGCGATCCAGTCGACGCCAATGTCGGCGATGAGTGTGCGTTCCTCAAATGTCTCCATATTGACGGCCATGAAGGAACGGCCGATCACGTAGACAACCCATCCGCTCTTGGGGGCGATGCAGGTCAGCATGGTGACGCCCATGCCGTTGCCGACGCAAGTGCCGGCTCCTTTGTGCAACTCGTCGCGTGTGCCGGCGCCCGCAATCATATCCGTCAATTGGGTGATGTCGCCGGTGGGCAAATGGCAGCGGAAGAGCGCGCTGCCGCCGTTGCGAGCCGAGGCAAAGATGCTGAAATCGCCGTCGGCCGAAAAGGCCGTGTTGGTATGATAGGTCGGGGTCTGGTTGTAGAGGCCGGTCTGGGTGATCTTGCGTACATTGCGCAGCGTCAATGGATCCTTATAGGTGGTTGACTCGTTCCAGGAATCGCCTTTGCGCATTAATCGTTCCTTTCTGTGGTTCGTGAGCGTGACTTGGACGCTGCGTTCTTACTGATTCCGTTGCAGCAAAAAGATGCGGGGGTGCATTCCCCGCGATGAGATCTTGAACTCATCCAATTGCTGCCACACGTTGGAGCCACGAACAACATCGCCCAGGAGCTTTGTCTCCTGCGTGACAAGAACCATGAGCGCGCCCGGTTTGGCTACGCGTGCAGCCTCTTCCAGCAATGCCGGGTAGAGCGTGACATTGTCATCGTGGGAACCAACGGCGATGCCATAGGGCAGATCCGCGCAGATGGCATCGATGCTGCTGTCGGACAGATTGAGTTTACGAGCATCCCAATTGTGCAGTTCGACGAAGTGCTGCAACTGTGCGGCTGTCAGGTTCTTGCGCGCATAGGCAAGCGCCTCGTCGTTGACATCGCAGCCGATGACGCGCCTGGCCTGTCCGTCGATCAGTCGCTCGATCAGCAATGTGCCCGAGCCGCAGGCGATATTGAGGAAGCTGTCGGAGGGTCTTGGCCGGGTCATGCGTACCATGCAGTTGGCGACCGGCGCCAGTAGCGCACCGGGCATATCGGCCACTCGCCATGCCCGGACCGAAAGCGGCCGCGGCGACATGCGAATCAGCACCTCCCATCCGCTGGCCTTGAGGCGGGATGGACGAATTCGCAACAGTAGATCGATCTCGTCTTCGACGAATGGAATGCCCAGCTTTTTGCGCAGCATCTGGCCGAGGCGCTGCATCACGGATGAGTCGGCTCCGGCTGCGCTGATGCCGATGTTTCGGAACGAGCGCCGTGGATAAAGACTCATGATTGATCTGGATCTTCTGGACCAGATCTGTGAAATTCTGCTGATCACAGAGCGCTTTAGGCCGAGGAATGTCATAGGCGCAGAGGGCAAAGGCGTTGGAAATGGTGTTGAGCTGCAACAGGCGGGTCGGATTACCCCGAAAGGCGAATTGCAGAGCGCCGGAACTGACTTCATCTTCAGCCGACCGTACCAATCTCAAGTGTTTGCCCAGCTTCTGCCTGAGCTCTTGATAGGCGATCGGTTCCAGGCCACGGGTAACGGTCACTTCATATGCAGCCGATTCTTCTTTTGTCATGAGTGGTGGTTTATCCCTCGCGTCGAAGCGTGTACCATGTGGTATTTCTGAACAGAGTATACGTTGATCATAACCGATAATGGGGCAATCGTGGTAGTGGCGTAAATGGAGGAAATCTGGGGATTCTACATCTCTCCAGCGCGTGGCGGATCCGAACTTCAGTGCTTGCGAAAGACACTCAGTTATCGACGCCGGCGAAGGCTCCACAGGAACACAATCAGCGCGGTTGCCATCAATATCGTACTGGGCGTGAGCATGGTTGCCGGGGCTTCTGTTCCGGCCAGTGATGCGGCGAGCTGGTCCCCGAGACGCCATAGCACACCGCTCAACAGCAGAAAAGCCGCCGCCACCATCCATGTGAGCTGTGAAATTGTGTTGCGCAGTTGGCGCTGTTCGTTGCGCGATTCAGGATCGGGCTTGGTCATGATCGTCAAACGTTGGCGCTGCGCCTGGTCGAGCAAATCATCGAGCTGCTTGGGCAGGCGCGCCGCGATCTGACCATACGTGCCCAGTTCACGTGCCCAATCCTGCCAGTTGTTCTCTACCTCTTCCTTCAACAGCCGAAGGACAATCGGTTCCGATTCAGCCCACAGATCAAAATCGGGGGAGAGCTTGGCCGTGATCCCAGAGACCAGCCCCATGGCCCGAAAGACAAAGAGCAGTTCAGACTGGAACTGCAGCGGCGGGTTGTCGACGAGATCGCGGTACTCGCCCATGATGAAACTGTTGTACTCGAAGATATCGATGTTCTGCATCTGCCCCAGCATTGAGTCGCCGAAGCGTGCCAGCAATCCCTCGGTCATCTCAACCAGCCGGTCGATGTCCGCGCCGGGCAGCAACATATCGCCGTCAACGTAGGACTGCACGATTCGTTGGGCATCGCCGGTGGCAACGCCGATCATGTACTCGCGCATGGAGGTGCGCAGGCGTGGCGCCACTTCGACCGACATGCCGAAATCGACATAGGCAATCTGAAAGGGTCGATTCTCGCTGAAGGGCGCCGCGACGCCAGGTGCAAAAGGAGCCAAGCCCGCAGCCATTTCCTCCGTCGTCAGCATCGGTCTGACGAAGAGATTGCCCGAGTGGGGATCGGCGTGGACGAAGTAATGGACGAGGGTCTGTTCCAGCGTGCAGCGAGCCAGAACCTGGGCCACCTGATCCGGGTCGATGCCCGCCGCGCTGAGTGACGGCAGGTCATCGAGCGTGATGTAGCCCACGTCTTCCATGGTCAACGTGCGGACAGTACTGTAGTCCCAGTAGATGGCCGGCGCGCAGATCTGCGTATCGTCCACGAAGTACTGGGCGAATCGTTCGGCGTTGCGCCCTTCCAGCAGCAGATCGAGTTCCTGGTAGGTGACCCGGTCGAATTCATCGGTGAGGCGATCGAGGTCGACAGACTGTCTGACCGGCTTGTAGAACTTGAGGCGACGTACAAACTCGGCAATGGCCACAAGGTCGGTCTCAACAAGTGACTCGATACCGGGCCGTAGCACTTTGACAACGACGATCTCGCCGGAAGGCAGTTGCGCTCTGTGGGTCTGGGCCGATCGAGGCTGAGCCGAGAACCTCGGCTGAAAACCAGGGAAAGACAGCGTCGATGGACTGGCTGAATTCCAGCTCAACCTGGCCCACGATGGCCCCCAGTTCTTCCGGCGGCACCTCGTCCTGCAAGCCCGCCAGTTCGGCCAGCACCTCTTCGGGTAGGAGATCGACGCGGACGCTGAGGAATTGGCCGAGTTTGATCAGAACGCCGCCCATTTCAATGGCAAGCTCGCGAAAATCGAGTGCGAGGCGTTGCCAGCGCTCGATATAGGGCGTGCGAAAGCGACGCAGCAGCGGGCGCCGCAGGATGACATCCCACCAAATGACATGCAGCGTCACCTTAATGAAAAACCAGCGTACCTTGCGATAGCGCTTGCGGTCAATCGAGTTCATTGCCGCCTTCAAGGCAGGAAGCGACCTGCATGGCGAGCCCGCGTACATCGGGATCGTGGAGAATGGAGGCGAAACTGCCTTCGATCAGGCGCGAGTCCAGCCCGTTGGGCACTTTGGCCGACCAGTCCCAGAGCGCCCGCGCGTAGCGGACCAGCGAGTCTTCGGCCTGAATCAGAACAGCGCGCCCTGGGTAGGGGTTGGGCTTGTAGGATTGGGTGAGGGTCAGGTTGGTCTCGAAGCCTGCGTCGGAGAGCGCGGCCACGAAGGTGGCGTAGTCGCCATCCAAACGCTCCATCTGCGACGTGCGCATGGTCTCCAGTCGCTTGCCCAGGCCAAGGAGCGGGGCCGCCATCTGCTGACCGATGCTACTGGCGCCCAGGCTGGCAAGCGGCGCCAGCAATTGTTGGTTGAGTTGGTTGAGCGTCTGGGCATTGCGGTAGCCCAAGGTGGGCAGCGGATTGCCCGAGGGGTAGGGGGTGTCGATCAGGATCAACGCCGAGACGCTGTCACCTACGCAGAGGATCTGCTGTGCAATCTTCGTAGGCGACGATGCCGCCGACGTTGTAGCCGGCCAATCTGATAGGGGCCATCCTCCTGGACTTCACGCATGACCTCAATGTAGTGTGCGGCGAGGAACTCGATGGCTTCAGACGGCTGTGAGATAGTGGCCAGGCGCGGGACTTGCAGCACGTAGAGTGGTTGATCTTCGCCCAGATGCCCGGCCAGGTTGGCATAGTGTTCGACGTCGCTGTAGCCGGCGGCAACCAGGAAGAGCGGACGCCGGCTGCCCGAGGGCTGCACTTCGACCAGCGCTGGAATCGGTTCTTCGCCGGCATGGCCGCTGGCCGGTTCGTTGTGGACGTCTACCTTCTTTGCCGCGGGCGGCGCTGTGGATTCTGTGGCCACACCGATATCGTCTTCAACGACTTTTTCCGGCTCGGTCGTCGGCGCTTCGGCGCCGTTGCCATTGCTCTCTGGCGACGAGCCGTCTCCGGCCGCCAGTTCAAAGCGGAGTGTGGCCGCGCCGACCACGATCCGGTCGCCGTTCGCCAGCCCGATCTGCTGCACCCGCTGCTCGTTAACCAGCGTGCCGGCCACCGAGTCCTCGTCGGTCACTGTCCAATGCCGGCCGTCAAAATCGAAGCGAGCGTGGATACGCGAGACTTTGGGCCGTTTGATGACGACATCATTGTTTTCGGCGCTGCCCAAGGTCACGGCCGCGGTCTCCAGCGGAAACGTCATCTCACCGTTGCCATTTTTGTAGATCAGCCGGCCGGGCAGGGCCACGTGATTTAATTTGTTTGTTGCCATGTTTCTGCTCCTTCTTAACCTACGCCGCCTCAGCATGGCCTATTTTGCCTCAGAGGATCATAGGATTCACGTTACGACAGCTTTTCGCCGGATGATTTGTTCTCGTTTTTCTCTTCTTCACTTTCAGTTCGTCGACGGATTGCGCCAGCGCTGAAATCTGCTGTTGCAGGGTCCTTATCTCCGCCGCCAATGCTGATTCGCTGCTTTCAGCATTGGCGCTCGTTGCCTGTTGGGCCGCCATTGTTTCCACGGACGCGCGTAGTTCCGCCAACTGAACTTGCAGCTCAGCGAGTTGCTCTGTCTGTTCTTGGAACATAGCACGCACGATGTTCTGTGCGGGTTTCCAGAAGCGTTGCTGCCACGCCTGAGCACGGATGAGCATCTCTTTGTAGCCCTCCGGGCCATGGGGAAACGGGATCGGCAGTGTAAGCCGAAACCAACCGCCGAGATTGAGATCTGCATTCTGATAGCCGACGGTGAGCAAATTGTACGGTTCGCCGGCAGACTCGTAGCGTGCGTAGTAGTTTTCGCCGTCACGCACGAAATCTACGTTGGGAATCATCAATTGGAGATTGTACGGAAACGGCGCGTTGCCCTGTGGCCGATGCACAATCGGATCAAGTTGGTTCTCTACCCGGTAGCTGAGATCGGGTAAGAGCCGATCATAATGATCTACGAAGGCCCGATTGCCGATTTTGGGGCTGCCGATTACGTAGACCTTCATAGCAATCGGCCGAAAGTCTTCTTGAGCCGTCCAGTACTCATAGAGGGAGATCGCGCAGAATTGGGCGAGATTGCCGCCTAGACTATGGCCTGTCACGTAAATTTCGACATGATCTCCGCCGGCGAGGCTCAGATTATGGTCATCCGCCTCTGCCAGTTCCGCCAGCACAGATTCCAGACGACTGCTTGAGGCGATCATTTGGTCCAGCGAAAAGTCGCCCGCCTCCTTCTGCTGGCTCTGAATCTGTTTCAAGGCATTCGAGATTGAACGGGAGACTCGACGGGCAGCGGATTCGCCATGCACAGCTTTGACGGCTGCAGCGATGGCGGCGATCAAATTGGCCTGCTCCGACGGAGGAGCCTCGACCAATTTTTCCAATGTGTCGGACTTCAGCGTCGCGCCGATCAATACCGTAAAGAAGATTTCGATCTCTGTGCGCAGAACGACGAAGGCATTCCATCCGCCTCGATGCACGCGCAGTTGTGCACGCGCAGAATTAAAACGGCCGGTTCGATGTTCATAAGGGACCATTGCGTCATCGACATTACTTGACATGTTGGTCCATTCGATGCCTTCGGTTGTGTATGCGGAGCCGCGGAAGACGACCACATATTGATTGCTCGATCCGCGACGGGCGACAAAACAACGCACCCCCATGGTTGCATTGACAAAACCGTGCAGGTACTGCCACCCATCGCGATAGAGAATCCGATATACGTCGCCTGGATCGCGGTCATCCGCAGCTTCGAAGACGCGATAGGCCCGCTGCGAAAATTCTGCCATGAGAATGGCTTCGTCGAAGTCAAAACCTGGTCTAATCGTGTTGGGAAAGCCCATTGTCTCTACCTCACGGCAAATGCCGATTCCAATTGAGCACGCAACTGCTCCGCCAAGCGCTGCACATGTGGCTGGCGCAAGATGGTCATGTGGTTGCCAGGCAGATCGATCACCTGGACCTCACGATCACTGTATCGGCCCCAGCCAAGATCATCCTCTATATGGATGGACTGATCGACTGCCCGAAAGAGCGTGATCGTCCCTGGATAGCGTTGGGGTGAATAGGCCGCAGCCGCCTTCAAGTTTGTCCTGTAAATGCGCACGGCTCGCCGCATCTCCGATTGCGACTGCAAGAGTGATGGTATCCTGTCGACCGCTGGACCGGCAAAGTCCGCGGTCGCGCTCCGGCCATCGCCCTGCGCTTGCCCCGTCGCCGCGGCCAAAAGCCGGTAGTCGCGTACGTAGGGCCACAGATGGCGGCGCACGACATTGGCCAGGGAAACCTTGGCGCGTGTCCGTTGCCAACGGCTCAGGCCGTCATCATAGACTGGCGTGTCCAGGATGGTCAACAAGCCGACACTGTCGCCGCCGGCAACAAGCTGTTGCGCCATCTCAAAGGCAACGTCGCTGCCAAAGGACCACCCGCCCAGGGCGTAGGGTCCAACAGGCTGCACTGTGCGGATGGCATCAATGTACCGGCCGGCCATCTCCTCAATCGACCCCAGCGGTTCCAGGCCATCAACCAATCCCGCGGCCTGTAAGCCGAAAAAGGGCCGGTCAATGCCCAGATGATGGGCCAGGAGATAATAGGGAAAGACAATGCCCATCACCGGGTGGACGCAGAAGAAGGGTGGCTTTTCCCCCATTGGCTGGATCGGAACCAGGGGGGTCCAAGCGGAAGCGTCTTCAAGCGCATGCGACCCGCTGGGGCTTGGCCCGTGTCCGTTGGTGGCATGGCCGTTGCCTGCGTGCCCATTGCTTGCGTACCCATTGCTTGCGTACCCATTGCTTGCGTACCCATTGTCATGAACCGCACCGGCCTTTGTCTGTGCGACAATGGCGGCGATGGTCTGGTGTTCGAAGAGACTACCTAGCGTGAGCGGCACGCCCGCTTGCCGGGCACGTGAGACCATCTGGACACCGCGAAAGGAATCGCCGCCAAGCGAAAAGAAGTTGTCGTTGATGCCCACCGGCTCGACGCCCAATAGATCGGACCAGATCGTGGTCAGCGTCACCTCGTCCTCTGTGAGCGGAGCGACGTAGAAGTGCTCAGACAGCCGGGTCCGCCGAATTTTGCCGGCCTGGACAGCGTCATGGATGCGCTTTCCACTGTTCAATTCTGTTGCAATCCGCTGGTAGAGGAACGTATCGGCGGACAAGAGGCCCGCGCTTTCGCGCGTCTCCACGAAACGCGATGCCAGCTCGTCAGCCGCGTCACTGTCCCTGGTCTGCGCCTGCTCTTGAGTGGCGGTTACGGGTCGGTAGGCCAACGGCGCGATCGAAGCGGCGGAGAATCGATATTCGGTCTCCTCGCCGACGGTCTCTGCGCTTTCCGCATCCAGCGATGCGAGGAAATCCGCAGCCGGCCAGTTCTTGGGCGTCGCAACCAATCGTGCAACGAGATGTCCAACACCGCTCGCTTGAGCGATGGCCCCGAGCCTGGCCAGCATTCGATGCTCGACGCCCCTGCCCAACGCACGACAACTGAGCAAAAGCGTGTCGATGATAAGCGCTTCTTGTGCCATCTCGTAGAGCGCGACGCCGACCAGACCATAGTCACCGAACCGGTCAGTCACTTCGACCACGAGACAGGCTCGGTCGCCCTCTTGACAGAGTCGAACGATCTCGCTTTCGCTGCGCCGAATGGTGGTGAAATTGAATTGGTTGGTACGCTGCGTCAACTGGGCCACGCGTGCGGCCTGATGATCGGCCATGACATCGATCTTTACCTGAAGGTCCAGACTCTCCAGGAACGACGCCGCCGTGGGCGACTCGGTACGCAGATGGCGGCGCGCTTGGTCCTGGCGGTAGTAGCCGGTACGCTCCCCATCTTCGTCCGTGCGCTGCGAGCTGTCAAAGGGCCAGATATGGTCCAGGAAGCGGGCAAAGTGGTCAGGGTGTTGGGGCAGTTGCAGGGTCAACACTTCAGGGCAGTTGGCACGCACCTCGGCACACTCGACCGGATCGTCGTCGATGAAGATGAAGCTGTCCAATCCCAGCTGCAGTTCCGCGGCCAGGGCGCGTAGGTTCTCCGATTTGGGCTGCCAGTTGATGCGACGGGCGACCAAATGCGCCGGCCGCAAGGGCATCTCCGGCTGTTGTGCGAAGACGGCGAGCACATCGTCCTCATTGTTCTTGCTGCAGAGCGCCAGCAACTTGCCGGCAGCTTGCTGGTCGACCATACCAGCCTGCAGCGCCCGAAACGGTTCGCTGACGACCACGCCGTCAGGCCCGTCCTCGCCGCAGATGCCGCGCCACAGGGTCTGGTCGCAGTCCAGGACGATGACCTTCATCGGCGGACGGGACAGGGTTAGGTAGCGACGTGCAATCACCGTTGCCAGCGTGCTGTAGAAGAGCGGCGTGTAGGGCATATGGCCCGCCCTGTCGGCATCGGGATCGTCGTACTGCTCGACGTCGTAAAGCTCGAGCATGGCCGCCGAACGCTCGATGTAGAGATTCGCGACATCAGAGAGACTTGCCGCCAACCGCTCCTCCAGACGCGCATAGTGTTCGGCCGCGGCTGGGTCTCCAGTGATACGCGTCGATGGCGGGCAGAGGCAGACCAGTGTGGGCGCCGTGGCAGCGTCGGCAGCAGTGCACAGCGCCTGTACGAATTCATCGACGTTGCGCCCGATGCCCCCCATCTCCGCCTGACGTGAAGCGGTCGAATCCGGCGCCGAGTGCCCGGCGCGCTCGATCCGATCTTCCAAACGTAGCAGGATCACATTCAGCCCGTCTCTGTTGGCGCGAAATTGGCTGGCGGGATCCAGTAGCTGCTGGAATATCTGATTGTAGGGAGCGAACTGCCATCCAATGTTCTGTCCAGTCTCTTCACGCCAGAAATCAAGGGTCTCCTCGATCGGTTCGGCGGTAAAGGTGGCCGCTATCACGAGGGTCGGTTCTGACCTGGTCAGCGACTCTGCATTTGGTGCCACGCGTTCGCCGACCGGCAGATCGATCAACTTGCTGAGTCGACGCTGCGGATCGGCCGTCATATCGTCCAGCAGCGACACGAATCGTTCCATCAGCTGCTCGATGGCCGCTCGCTCGAAGAGCGCCGAATGGTAAAGGCAGGAACCGGTGAGGCTGCCCGCCTCCTCGCGCAGATGGACCTCCAGGTCCATGCGCGAGCCGCGCATCTCGAAGTCCATCAGCTCGACATCCAGACCGGGTAGCGCCAGCGTATCGAGCGGCTCGTTTTGCAAGGCGAAGATGACCTGGACCAGCGGCTGGTAGCTGAGATGTCGCGCCGGGTGCAGCTCGGCCACCAGCTGTTCGAAGGGTAAGTCCTGGTGGGCAAAGGCATCTTGCGTCGTCCGCCTGACCTGAGCCAGCAGTTCTGTGACCGTCATGCTCTCATCGATGCGCGCACGCAAGGGCAGCGTGTTGAAGAAGCAGCCAAGCAGAGATTCGATTTCCCGTTGGGTGCGGTGGGCGGTTGGCGTGCCGACTACCACATCACGTTGGCCGCTCTGTCGGCTCATGAGTGTCTGAAAGCCGGCCAGCAAGGTCATAAAGAGCGTCGTCTCGGCCTGGCGTGAGAGCGCGTGAAGCTTGTCGGTCAACCCACGATCGATCTTGAAGCGCAATGTCCTGACAGCGCCGGCATCGTACGCGGGCGAAGTGTGATCAGTGTGTAGGCGCAGCCGCGTCGGCGCGTCGGCAAGCTCCTGTCGCCAGTAGTCCAGATGCATTGCCAGCGTCTCGCCCTGCAACTGTTCCCGCTGCCACCGCGCGTAGTCGGCGTACTGGATGGCAAGCTGGGGCAACAGATTGGCAGCGTCCCACGACATTGGCGGCGTAGAGCGAGCTCAGTTCACGGCCGAAGATGCCCAGAGACCAGCCGTCAGTGGCAATGTGGTGCATGGTAACCAACAGCGCCCACTGGTTTTGGCCCAGATCGACCAATGTGACGCGCAGCATGGGGTCGACGGCCAGATCAAAAGGACGCAGCACCGCGGCATTGGTCAGTTCTCCCATCTCCGTCTGTTGGGCTGTGGCCGGCAGACCGGTCAGGTCGATCCGGGCCATCGGCAAAGTCTGCGCCGGCTGGACGATCTGAACGGCCTCGTCTCCGGCCAGATGGTAGGTTGTGCGCAGAATCTCATGTCGCGCCACGATCTGGTCTATTGCCCGTGTGAGCGCGTCGACATCCAGGTTGCCGACAAGGCGCAAAACCGTCGTGAGGTTGAAGGCGGCCTGCTCATCTAATTGATTGAGAAACCAGATACGCTGCTGGGCAAAGGAGAGGGGCAGCGGTCCCTGGCGCGGCACGGATGTGAGTGCAAGTGTGCGCGGCGTGGCAGTGGCCCCTTCTATCCATGTGGCCGCGCCCGCAATCGTCGGTGCGGCGAACGCCTCGTGGATCGGCAACTCGACGTCGAAGGTCTCGCGCAGTCGTGAGATCAACTGCATGGCCGTGAGCGAGTCGCCACCCAGTTCGAAGAAACTCTCATGTCGGCCGATGGGATCGACGCCGAGCAGATCGGTCCAGATGCGGGCGACAGCCTGTTCGGTCGATGTGGACGGCAAAGCTTGGTCAGGGATGGTACGATGCTGCCGCTTCGGTTGAGCGACTGGATCGGTACGTACGATCTGAATCGTCTTTGCATCCCGCTCCGAATTGGCCATCCAGATAGGCCTGCCGGCAGGCGCTGCGCTGAACTTTGCCGCTGGTCGTCTTGAGGATCATGCCTCGGCGGCCAAGAACGATGGCGTGACAGCTCAGCTGGTGATCGCGGGCAACCGCCTGGCGTACGGCGTCGACCAACGTCGAACTCTGGGCCTCTGCCTGCGCCTCGTCACGAATCTCCACCAAGAGCACCAATTGCTCGGTCGTGCGCGCGGCGCTGTCCGACCCTTCGGAAACCGGCAACGAGAATGCGACCACCCCGCCTGGCCGTACCGCTGGATGACAGTGGCGCACCGTCTCTTCGATGTCCTGGGGATAGTGGTTGTGGCCATTGATGATGAGCAGATCTTTGCGCCGTCCGGTGACGAAGATTTCGCCGTCGTGCAGGAAGCCAAGATCGCCGGTGCGCAGAAAGCGCTGACCGCTACCGTCGCCGTCGATGCGGGCGTGAAAAAGGGCCTGCGACTCTGTCTCGAGTCCGAAGTAGCCGACGGCCTTGCTGGGAGAGTCGACCCAGATCTCGCCGATCTCTTTCTCCTCACAGGGCCGTAACGTCTCCGGATCGACAATGCGCGCGGTGACCCCGGCAGAAGGGGGACCGTTGCCCAGCAGCAGCGTTGAGTTGGTCTGATCGGCTCCATCAACAGGCTGCACAACGCCCAGAGCCAATGCAGGCCGGCTGAGACGTACCCTCGACTTGCCCAGCAGAGAGATGCCCGCCGTATGTTCGGCCAAACCATAGCCCGGGCAGAAACTCTCGCTGCGCAGTCCTGAGACGGCAAAGGCATCGTGAAAGCGATCCACGACGTCGGGCTGGATCGGCTCGGCCGAGCACATGACCAGCCGCAGTTGACTCAAGTCCCAGTTGCGCCGTTGCTCTTCGGTCGTCTTGCGCACGACCAGGTCGAAGGCAAAATTGGGCGCGGCCGTGTGTGATGCCTGTACGCGCGAGAGCACGTCGAACCAGACGGCCGGTCGTTTGATAAAGGTGAGCGGGGACATGATGTGAAAGTGGCTGTTGCCGAAGAGGCCGTTCATGATCCCGCAGATCAGGCCAAAGTCATGGTATTGGGGAACCCAGAAGACCGAGCGCGAATGTTTGTCAAATCCGGCCTCGATCCGGTTGCAGGTCAACTGATGATCCAGGTTGCCGTAGGTGACGATCACGCCCTTGGGGGTGGAGGTGGAGCCGGAGGTGTATTGCAGAAAGGCGATGTCATCGAAGCCCAAGGGTGGATCGAGTTCGATGGGTTTCACCCCGTCCGCCTTGATGTTGTCCGTGCGTATCCAGGGCAACTGGGGCCAGTCCGGCGTGTTGCGGGTGAAGAAATGCTTGGCCGAGCCGAGCTGCCGGTAACGACTGAACTCGCCGTTGGTGAGCACGGCCTTGGCGCCGGAGATATCGGCCAGCCGCGCAAAGAGATCCACGCTACGACCGGGGTTGAGCGGATTGGGCGGATAGACCGGCACCGGGATGATGCCGGCGACCATACAGCCGACCAGTGAGCAAATGAAATCCAATGACTGGGGATAGACCAGCAGGACCCGGTCGCCGCGTTGGATACCGTGCCGATCACGCAGGGTCGTGCCGATGGCATCAGCCGTTTGAACGAGTTGGCGATTGATCACCGCTTCCTGATCATGGCCGGACTCGTCAACAAAGGTAAACAGGGTCCGATGCGGGTCAAGCGCGGCTTGCTCGCGCATCCTGTCGACAACTGTTCGGTTTGGCGTGGGCACCGTTACGCTCCTACTTGTTCGACAGAGGCCGGCGTCGGCAGTCGCGCGATGATCTCGTTTCCGTAGACGCGCTCGACCAGCGACAAGGCGGACAAGGAGAGCGGATCTCGATCCTCAAGCATGAACCCGCGCAGGTTTCGATGCGTGATCGACCAAAAGAGCCGATCAGCGAACCGTCTGGCGCTGTGATTCGTGACCTCATCTGGCTGATGTGAGGACATCCAGTTCCATGTATGCTGTGAACGAACCAATGGCTCCAGATACCATTGATAACGCCGGCCGACCGCTGCCGGCTGGGTCAAAAACGGAACAGCCACCTGGGCCGCGGCCACAGAGGTATCCATGCCGGCCGAGGTCGGCCACCAGACCTGCATAAAGGCAGCACTGGCCAACAGCCAGTTTGCGCCATAACTGCATGCATGCGTATAAAACTCCATCTTGGCCGTCGCCGCCCGTGATCGATCCTCATATTCGTCCACAAAATGGATCCCTCGGCCTGCGAATGCCGCCAGGACGCATTCTAGAATCATCTCATCGGCCGGCAACGTGGGGCCATTCGGGGTCGTGACGCCAATAGAAATCTTGTCACCCAGGGGGATACACCAGGCCAATGCGTCGATGCCGTGTATCCCCTCATAGAGACGCATGATATTTGTGCCGTGGCGCCAGGGAGCGTCCACGCTCTTGTCGGATGCGGAGACGCGCTACGAAAATAGTGGGCGTAGACTACATGCTGGGTTTTGCCCAGCATCTGGCGCTGTATCCCTAGCTGTCGAGCCACCAGGCGTACGTAGCCGGTCGCGTCGAAGACATGGGATACTGGCAGAACATCGCCGTCCTGTAGGACGATCTGCTGGATGCTGTTTGCGTTCGCTGACCAATTTATCTGCGTGACCCGTGTCTCCAACTGGGTGCAATAAGGGCTGCATACCGCCTTTTCATAGACCGCTGCGTCCAGGATGACGCGATCAAAGTGGATCAGCCCGGGCGGCGCCTGTTTTCCCATCAGGCTCAGGAAGGATCTGGTCTGGATATCCTGCAGAAAGGAGAAATCAAATATGCCAGTTCGGTCCATGCCATAGATGTATGCAAATTCCTTCCCATAGTAGCAATCGGCTAATTCGGGAAATTCAGCCAGAAAGTAGAGCGTTGCTTCCAGGTTCAGGGATTCGCCCAGACGTGGGGATCCCGACGGCGGCGGCCCTCCGATGAGAATGTGCTCGATGTTGGCTTTGGAGAGTGCGATGCTAATAAGCAGTCCCGTCAGTCCGGAACCAATGACTACCGGCTGCGGATAGTGTCGTTGCATGCTGTAATACTCCTGAGTTTGTGACATCCTCAAAGCGGAAAGGCGCCCGATTTCCGCCGAGGTATTTACGCCATCCCGAATCAGGGCCTGATCTCTCTCCCCCTACTTCCGTTCTCCTTCGAGGGGACTGAATGAGATGGGCGAAGGGTACTGAGCCCAGAATTCGTTGTTCCAAATACGAGCCGCAACGGACGCGCTTTCCCGCGACAGGAAATCCTGCTTCTCCAGGGTCAGTGAGAGGAAGATGCGGTACGATATCGACCAGGCAAGCCTCTCCGCAAACTGTCTACCCCGTTCCTGATTCAGCGCTCCCAATCGATGCGAGGTGCCCCAGTTCCACAACATTTGCGAGTGAGCGAGTGGCGCCAGATATCGGCTATATCGGCGGCCAACGGCTTCCGGTTGCTTCAAAAAAGGCACGGCCGCGTGTGCCGCGGCAACCGACGTGTCAAGACCACTTGACGTCGGCCACCAGATTTGGGTGTGGGCGGCGCCGGCCAATAGCCAGTTGGCGCCGTAAGCACGTGCATGGGTGTAGAATTCCATCTTGGCTGTGGCCAGGCGCGAGCGGTTTTGATATTCATCTAGGTAGGTGATTCCATAGTCGGCATAGGCCTCATGGACGCATGTAATGAGCGCTTCATCGGACGGGCGCGGCGCTTTGTCCGGCGTCGAAACGCCGACGGAGAGGGTGTTGCCAAGGGGGATACACCAGGCCATCGCGTCGATACCATGGCGTTCCCGATAGAGGCGCAGATTGCTGGTGCCATGCCGCCATTTTGCGTCCGACCCCTGATGGGATGCACTCAGCTTGCGAAAGTAGTGCGCATAGACGACGTGTTGCGTGAGGCCCAACATCCGGCGCTGTATATTGAGTCGGCGGGCTGCCAAGCGTACATAACCTGTTGCATCAAAGAGATGAGAGACGGGCAGAGCGCTGCCATCCTGCAGAACAAGCTGATCGATTTTGTCTGAGCCAGGGACGCAGAGCATCTGGGCAACGCGTGCATCCAGTTGCGTGCAATAGGGGCTGGCTGTCGCCTTTTCGTAGAGGGCTGTGTCCAGCCGTACGCGATCGACGTGGATCAGTGTCTCCGGCATCCGCTTGCCCCATAGATTCATCAGATATTTTCTGTTGGGCAGTTGCAGAAATGAGAAAGGGACTTTGGCGATGTAGTCTGCCCAATAGGCGGCAGCGAATGACTTTTCATAGTAGCAGTCAGCAAACTCTGGAAACTCTTCCAGAAAATAGATGGATGCTTCAATGTTCAAAGATTCGCCCAAACGGGGTGAACCGTCCGGGGGCGGACCGCCGATCAGCAGATGTTCTATCTTGGCCTTTGAAAGGGCGTGGCTGATCAGCAGTCCGGTTAATCCGGAACCGACGATTACGGGCTGAGGATAGCTTCGTTTCATGCTCTTCACCGCCCCTCGTTCCCCACGATGCGGCACCACATTTCTCTATCCTGCAATATGGCGCAACCTTCTCGGAAAAGAACGTGTGCCCGACCGTTTTTCGACCGATTTCGAAAGCCGGCGTCAAAGGATGATGGTAGTGCTGCAACTTGAGAGATTGGAAATATTGGGCATGGTTCGCCCATGTGTAGCGAGCGGCATATTGGCGTACTCGCGATTCTGTGCTTTCTGCCGGCTTGTGGGTTGTTACCCAGTGCCATACTTCCTGCATGATCAAGTAATAGTCCATGTAGCCTTGATAGAGCTTGCCTATGTCGCGGGATGCCTTGAGAAAATTCGTCGCCGCGTGATGGGCAGCAAACGATGTGTCGACACAGGTTCCAATCGTCACCAACGTATTGGCATAGGCAGAGCCTGTCAACAGCCAGTTGCCGCCGTAGGCGCGTGCATGGACATACTGTTCTCGCTCATCGCTGCCTTGTTGGATCAACACTGGAAAATAGTCCTGGTAGTGGATGCCGCACTCATTGAGTGCCATCTGTGCGATGCCGAGCAAAGTGTCCTCCTCAACACCGGATGAGCCAGCACTGGTGTTGGCGTGAATGGCTACCTTGTCGCCGAGGGGTACGCAGACGGCAAAACCGTCAACGCCGTGGCGAGACCGGTAGATCCGAACGACGCTGGCCGTGCGTTGATACCAGTCGACATCGGTCAGCCGATCGAGTGCAACGACACCATTTTCCGCCTGGTAGACGGCGTGTACGGTCGCCTGCGGCGCGCCGAGTGTGCGGCAGGGCAAGTCTATCTGTCGCCCGATAAACCGAGCATATCCTGTTGCGTCAAAGAGATGTGATGTCTGCACCCTTGCGCCATCTTCCAGCCTTAATGAATGGATTCGGTCCGTCGCTGGATCGTAGTCAACCCCGATGGCCGGCGTGCTGCAATGTGTACAAAAGGGCGAGTTTTCCGCTCTCTCGAAGAGCGCTTTGTCCGCGGCAACACGGTCCAGATTCCACGGCATTCTGAATCTGGTGGCGGCAAGCCAGCCTGAAACCGGCGCGGCGGCGAGCATGTACGGGTGAGAGAAGTCCAATGTCAGCGAATAAGACCCGGCACAGACGACTCTAGACTGTTTGGGGTGAGCGAGATGGGCTAGCTCCGGAAAATGTTTGGTCAACACCATCGTACCAATGGGCGTCAAGATCTGTCCCGAACGCGGCAAATCATCACCAGGCGGATCGCCGATGAGCATATGGGATATCTTCGCCCTCGACAGCGCGATGCTGATGAGCAGGCCCGTGAGGTCGGTGCCGACGATCACGGGCAGTGGGTAGTGTTTGGGCATAGACATCATTCAGAAAATGTGTCGTGCATTTGAATCGTGCTGTATGGCGCCACATGCGGCAGGCGATAGCGGCTGTCCATGGAGGCCACAGCGGCCTGCCAGCCGACGCCGATCGGGCTCTCGTGGTATAGAAGCCGCAACGATTGGTTAAACTGGGCGCCGTTGGCGTGCAGGTATTGGTCGATCATCTCTTTGATCTCTGACTTACCGATCATGGCGGCATCGTGGGTGGCCAACGTATGCCATGACTGATGCATCGTAGTGTAATAATTCATATAATGCTGGTAGAGCGCACCCATTTGCGCCGGGTTTTTCAGAAAGCCAGGGCCGATGTGCAACGCTTCGCAGGCCGTGTCCGCGCTGATAGCCGTCGTCACCAACGTGTTGCAATAGGCCATGCCGGTCAGCAACCAGTTTGCTCCATAGGCCCGGTCCATCATATATTGATCGTCGATCTCGCTGTGGACCACCAGCTGCTCTGGATAGAGATCGCCGTAGTGAAACCCTTTGCGTTGTAGCGCCGCCTGGGCCAGCGCCAGCAGCGCCTCGGGCGAAATGATCTCCTTGGATTCAGCGTCGCTGCCGGCGGCCGTGCGCGCCTGGCTCAACGGTGCACTCACGCGCAACGAGAGCCGGTCGCCCAGCGGAATCAGCGTGGCGATGCCGTCGATGCCGTTCTGCTCTCGATAGAGCCGGACGATGTTCAGTTCATCTTGCCATGGCTGGCGAGCTGGTCTCACCGAATCGCGCTCGACGCCGTAGTAGGCCTGCACCAAAAAATAGGGTTCATCGATCTGTTGGCGTGACAGATCGAGCAAATTGGCCAGGACAGTTCGCTGGCCCGAAGCATCGAATAGGTGAGACGTGGCGATCTCGCTGCCGTCGTCGAGGACGATGCGTCGAACGCTGTCGGCCGCTGCATCGTAGTCGACCTCGACCACCGCTGACTCTAGATGCGCACAATAGGGTGACAGCAAAGCCTTCTCGAAGAGTGCTTGATCCAGGGCGACGCGATCGATCTGCAGTGGATAGGTGAAATCGATGCCGGCTACCAGCTTGAGAAAGGGCTTCATCGCCCAGAGCGACGGGTGTGAAAAGTCCAGCCGCACCTCATATTTGCCGGCATGGACAACGCCAAACTTCTTCTCATAGAGGCAGTGACGCAGTTCGGGAAAGGCCTTGAGGAGGACCATCGGCGCCACCATGCTGGTGGTCTCCCCGTGGTGAAGCGTTTCAGCAGAGGGGGGCGGACCGATCAGTGAATGGGAGATCTGCGCATTAGAAAGTGAGACGCTGACGAGAAAGGCAGTCAGATCGTCGCCAACGACGGTTGGTTGAGGGTAGTATCTGTTCATGGCATGCTGATATTGAGGGGCTGGCATGAAAACTGTCTACGCCTGGCCACATGGCCGGATTGAATACCATATCAGCCATGCCGACAACTTGCAAGTACGCACAATCCCATTCGTCGTGGCAGAATAGAATCGACAGTACTTCACTAATTGTCATTTTGAGTACCTGATGTCGGGTCGCCAGCACAGAAATCACAAGGACAAATGGCTTTGTCCTTAAAAGGGGCTATAATTGCACCTATGGTTGAAACAACGCAGCATGGTCGCATCGACCCTCACTTCGACATCGAGTCTTGGCGACCGGGGCCTTCTGCCCCTTCTCTTGCGGATGACAGCGTACACATCTGGTCAGTACCGTTGGTCTTTCCGGACGATCACGTGGCCGACCTGGCTGCGTTATTGAGTGTGGACGAACGAGAACGTGCCCAACGGTTTCGTTTTGACCGTCATCGACGACGATTCATCGCTGCCCGGTCATCGCTGCGGCTGATCCTTGGACGCTATACCGGGGACGATCCGCGCAGATTGATCTTTGGCCTTGGTCCCTATGGTAAGCCGTTTCTGGCCGAGAACACGAATGCGCCCGGCCTGGAATTCAATGTGACTCATTCAGGTGAACTGGCCCTCATTGCAATTGCGCTGAATCGGCAAGTGGGTGTTGATGTCGAGCAGATGCAAACGCTCGCGGATGCTGAGATGATCGCCAAACAGTTCTTCTCATCTGATGAATATGCGAGTTTGATGACCTTGGAAGATGGGCAACGCCAGCGTGGTTTTTTTAACTGCTGGACGCGCAAGGAGGCATTCATCAAAGCAATCGGTGAGGGGCTTACGTTTCCGCTCGACAGTTTTCAAGTCTCATTAGATGACTATGAGCCGGCGCAACTGCTCTGGCTCAAAGGGGTTCCCGATCCGGCAGAGCGCTGGTCTTTGCATGCGTTTGAGCCGGATGAAGGCTATGTCGCTGCACTGGCATGCGAGGGTATGCCGAAACGGATCGCTGGCTATCGTTTTCAGCAGCCCGACAGCTAAGTGACTGTCCGCAAGTAACCTCCGGGAGGTGGTCACGAAATTCCAGGCAAGCGAACTGGTGCTGACCGCCTCCCGGAGGTTGATGTCGCTAACTTCTTTGCGGGCACTGACCAGGCATCCCTGATCTACCTCTCCCTATGACAATATCTGAAGCGCAGCGAACACCAAGAAGATCAGTACAAACTCCCAGGTCAGTATTTTGCCGGCCCGACGCCACAGCGTATTGGTTGGCACACCGTGGCGAAGATGGGCTTCAATCAGCAAGAATGAAATCAGCCAAATTACGCCCAGTATAATGAATCCGAATTGGTCGAGGACCGTCATGGCCCAGGAAGTCAGGCCCAGCGCAAGACCGACCTCCACGATCACGATGCGTAATTGCAGCATCAGCACGGTCATGATCGCCACGAAGACCACCAATATCCCATAGCAGGCCAAGTATCGAGGCAACAGCGAGACGGTATCCTGGTCGTTGTTCTCGCCGGTCTGATTACTCATGGGGCTGGTTGTGCGTCTGCCGCGCATACCCGGCATTGACGTAGTCGCCTACTGCGTCCGGTCCGTGGCCCAGCTCAGCACGCCGCCTGCGCAGTTCGGTTAGTGCGGATGCATAGATCGGGTCCTCGATGAAGTTGACCCGTTCGTCCGGATCTCGCTCCAGGTCGAAGAGAACCTCGGGCATTTCCGGGCCGTAGTACTGGTACTTAAGCGCATCACGCTTGATCATCAGATCGGTATGGCCAAACTGGGAAACAGTTTCGTTGTCCCGATCTGATCTGTCACCACGCAGCAGGGGCTCAAGGCTGCGACTGTCCAGGCCTTCTGGTGTGGAGATGTCGCAGAGATCGCAAAGCGTGGCAAAGAGATCGCAGAGGTTGACGTTCTCTTCGAGCTGCTTTCCCCCGCCAAAACCCTTTGGCCAGCGGATAATCAACGGAACACGGGCGCTTGCTTCGTAGAATTTCTGTTTCTCCCAAATGCCGTGCTGGCCCAGCATCTCGCCGTGATCCGAGGTGTAGATGATGATCCAGTCGTCTAGATTCTGGCCTACCTGCTTTAGCCGCTCCAGGACCTGCCCGTAGTAGTCATCAATGGTCTCTACCATGCCGTAGTAGGCGGCGGTGGCACGGCGCAGCTCCCGTTCGCTGGCGGCCTCGCCAGGGCGTACCTGGTGCTGGCTCAGGAACGGGTGATCGGAGGCTTCTTGGTCCAGATATGGCTCAACTCGGTTTAGATAATAGTTGAAGCGTTCTTCATCTGTGAAATAGGGATAGTGCGGCTGGAGGAAGCTGACCTTGAGCATCAGGGGCTGAGGCGCCTTTGGTCGGTCGTAGTAGGGGCTGTTGAAGTAGCTGTCGATGAAGTCGAGTGCTCCGGTCAACGCATATTCGTCGTGGGCGATGCAAGGACCGCGTCCGATGCCGGCCCGTTTGATCTCTTTGGTGTCAGACCATTTGAACTGCATGAACTTGGCCATGCTTGCACGGTCGAGCGGCTTGTCCTGATCGGCGATAAACCAGGGGCTGATCTGCATCTCCGAACCGATGCGCTGGGTCCAACCTTGCATCTGATCTGTGCCCACGTGATGCAGCTTGCCCGCGGCCACTGTTGCATAGCCCGCCTGGGCCAAGCGGCGTGCAAATGTCATGTAGTTGGGCGGCAGGTCTTGGCCGAATTGCAGGCAGCCGCAGGTCAACGGTAGTTGGCCTGACATCATGCATTGTCGACCGGGGATGCAGATTGGCGATGGCGCATAGGCGTTGCGGAAAACGGTTCCCGTCTCGGCCAATCCATCGAGCACAGGCGTACGAATGACCGAGTTGCCCTCGTAGCCGGTGACATCGGCCCGGTGCTCATCGCTCATCAAAAAGAGAATATTCGGCTGTGTGGACATTAGGCAAGATCCTCGATGCCGCGCAGGCTTAGTTCATCGGCGAAATGGCAGGCGACCATGCGCCCGCTGCCGTTGTTGCCGGCGCTTTGTAGCGCCGGTTCTTCCTGACTACAGATATCCTTGGCGTACTGACATCTTGGATGGAAGTAGCAGCCGGCGGGCGGATGGGACGGATCGGGCACGTCGCCTTCGAGGATGATGCGTTGGGAGCGTAGACGGGGATCCGGTTTCGGCACGGCAGAGAGTAACGCTTCGGTGTACGGATGTTGGGGGCTGGCATAGAGTTCTTCGGTACTGGCCAGTTCTACCAGCTTGCCCACATACATCACAGCCACGCGGTCGGCAATGTACTCAACCACACTGAGGTCGTGCGAGATGAAGATGTAGGTCAAGTTCATCTCGCCCTGCAAGTCTTGGAGCAGATTCAGAATCTGGGCTTGAACCGATACATCGAGCGCGGAGACTGCTTCATCTGCGACGACCAATCGGGGATCAAGGGCAAGGGCTCGGGCTACGCCGATGCGTTGTCGCTGCCCGCCGCTGAAGGCGTGGGGGTATCGGCGCATGTACTCAGGCCGCAGCCCCACTTTCGTCAGCAGCGCCGCGACACGCTCTTCCAACTCCGTGCCGGAGGCGATCTTGTGGATGCGCATGGGATCGCCGACGATGTCCATCACCGTCATTCTCGGGTTGAGTGACGAATGAGGATCCTGGAAAATCATGCGCAGTTCGCGCCAATATTGCTTCAGATCTTTGTCAGACAAGGTGGTCAGGTCGACCTTCTTGCCGTTGCGGTCGGTGTAGATCACCTCGCCGCCGGTCGGCTCATAGGCGCGCATGAGGCAACGTCCGATGGTCGTTTTTCCGCAACCACTCTCGCCCACCAGCGCCAGCGTTTCACCGGGATAGACTGTGAAGTTGACGCCATCCACAGCCTTTACAGCACCCACCTGACGCTGCAAAAAGCCCGCTTTGATGGGGAAGTGCATTTTGAGGTCTTTGACTTCGAGCAGGGCATTGCCATTTTGAGTCATTGTCGGTCTATCTTCCTATTGGAGCTTCCCATCTTCGCCGTAGAGTAGGCAGCGGACGGCGCGCCCGTCGGGGAGGCGAACAAGGTCAGGATGGATTGTGTCACACTTCCCAGGGATGATCTCGGTGCATCGCGTATGAAATGGGCACCCGTTGGGCCGGTTGTAGGGATCGGGCACAGTGCCTTCGATAGGCTTGAGCCGACCTTCCTTGCTCTTGCCCAATAGGGGAATCGACTTGAGCAGCGCACGTGTGTACGGATGTAGCGGATCGTGGAAGAGCGAGTCGACGTCCGCTTGCTCCATGATCTCGCCCAGATACATGACGACCACGTCGTCACAGATCTCGGCGACCACGCCCAAATCGTGGGTGATCATCATGACCGCCATGCCGAGATCGCGCTGTAGCTGGAGCATCAACTCCAGGATCTGCGCCTGGGTGGTCACGTCTAAGGCGGTCGTCGGTTCGTCGGCAATCAGCAAACTGGGGCTGCAAGAGAGCGCCATGGCGATCATGGCGCGTTGACGCATGCCGCCACTGAGTTGAAAGGGGTAGGCGTCGACGCGCACTTCAGGGTTGGGAATGCCCACTTTCCCGAGCATCTCGATAGCACGCTTGCGCGCTTGATCGTCGTTCATGTCAAAGTGTAGCTGAACAGCCTCGATGATCTGCTCACCGACCGTGTACATCATGCTCAACGACGTCATCGGCTCCTGGAAGATCATGGCAATCTCTTTGCCGCGAACATCACGAAGCCTGTCGCTGTTGGATGGGAGTGCGGCGATATCGATAACCTCGGTCGCTTCCGAACCCGAGTTTGCGTCCGAGGTTCGCCTATGCAGCAGCAACTGACCGTCGGCAATCTTGCCGGGGGGAGAGACCAATTGCAGGATCGAGTAGGCTGTCACGCTCTTGCCACAACCGCTTTCACCGACCACGCCGATGGTTGCCCCCCGTTTGACGTCGAAATCGACGCCATCCACCGCCTTGACGATTCCCTCGTCAAGGAAGAAGTAGGTCTTCAACCCTTTCACTTCAAGCAAAATGTCGTCGGACATCAAGGTATCCTTTACAGTTCAAGATTCTAGATAGAACGTGTATGACGCGGATTGAACGGATCAAAGCCGAATTCAGAAAAAATTTGCGGAAATCCGTCCGATCCGCGTCATACGCGTTCTATCGGTCATCGTGAGTAGGGGTCAGAGGCGTCGCGCAGGCCGTCGCCCAAGAAGTTCAGCGCCAGTACCGAAACCACAACCGGCACAGCGGCCAGGAGCAACCAGGGCGCTGTGGCCACGGAGCGCACGTTCTGTGCTTCTTGCAGCAACACACCCCAACTAACCACAGGCGGGCGAAGGCCCAAGCCCAAGAAGCTGAGCGAGGTCTCGGCTAGAATCATGGCCGGAATGGCCAGCGTGATCGAGGCAATGATGTGGCTGTTAAAGGAAGGCAGCATGTAGCGGAAGATGATGCTGCGTTCGCTGGCCCCATCCAGCTTGGCGGCCATCACAAAGTCTTCCTCGCGCAGTGAGAGGAACTTGCCACGCACCACACGCGCCAGCCCCGTCCAGCCGATGATGGAGAGCAGAACTGTGATGGCAAAATAGGTCTTGAGCGGCGACCAGGTCGGCGGCAAGGCTGCTGCCAGGCCCAGCCAGAGTGGAATAGCCGGAATCGAGCGCAGAAACTCGATGACGCGCTGAATGATGTTATCGATGGTGCCGCCGTAGTAGCCGGAGATGCCGCCCAGTAAAATCCCCAGACAAGACTGAGCGCCACGCCCACAAGACCAATCGACATGGAGACGCGCGTGCCGAAGATAATGCGGCTGAATTGGTCACGCCCCAGTCTGTCTGCCCCGAAGAGATACATGGGGTCGCCATCGTTGACGGGTCCCAGCAGATGAATGTCGGACTTAATCAGGCCAAACCACATTTCATACGGCGCTCCCCTGACGAAAAAGGAGACAGGAATGACGATCTCCGGATCGACCACAAAGGTGCGACGCAGAGCCACGGGATCGATCTCCACTGAGTAGCCATTGACGTGGGGGTTGAAGGTGAGTCCCTCATCCGTTCGTTGGAGCAAATTCAGACGCTGGGGCGGTGCAAATGTATAGGTCGCCTCATATGCCGACTTGGGGAACGGCGCAAGAAATTCGGCAAAGATGGCGACAAGGTAGATCAGGATGACGATGATCGCGGATCCCATGGCTACCTTGTGCTTACGGAAACGCCACCAAATTAGCTGCCACTGAGAGGCAACAAAAATCTGAGCGTCTTCTTCTTTTATGGGGCCTTGGGGCTCAATGTCTGGGCTCGTGGCGCCGGCTGGGGCAGTCGCGTCGACAGCCATAAAGACTCTCCCTACTTGTTATTGATATCGAATTCTCGGATCCAGCCAGGCCAACAGGATGTCAGAGATCAGCGTTCCGATGACTGTGAGGCAACTGACGATCAGAATGAATCCGCCTGCCAGATACATGTCCTGCTGCATCAAAGCCTGCAACAACAACGGGCCGGTTGTTGGAAGATTCAGAACTACGGACACGATGATCGATCCGGAGACCAGCGCCGGCAAGGTCCATCCGATGGTGCTGATAAATGGGTTCATGGCCACGCGGACGGGATAGCGCCAGATCAGTCTGCGCTCCGGCATTCCCTTGGCGCGAGCTGTGATCACATACGGTTTGTGCAACTCGTCAAGGAGATTGGCGCGCATGATGCGAATCAGGCCTGCTGTACCGGCCGTGCCCAAGATAATGACGGGGATCCACATGTGGGCGAAGAGATCCCAAGCTCTGGCCAGACTCCACGGTGCGTCGACAAACTCGGGCGAGAAAAGACCGCCGACGCTCTGGCCAAAGTATTTGAAGGCGATATACATTAGTATCAACGCCAACAAGAAATTGGGCGTTGCCAATCCCAGAAAGCCGAAGAACGTGGCAATATAGTCCCCGACCGAGTATTGACGTACGGCCGAATAGATGCCGATGGGCAGAGCAACAATCCAAATGAAGACTACCGTTGTCAATGTGATCAGCATGGTAAAGCCCAGTCGCTGCCAGATCAGCTGGTTGACCGGCTGATTCCACGTAAATGACTGGCCAAAATCACCATAGAGGAGAATTCTGCCGACCCAACGGAAATACTGCTGGTGGAATGGTAGCCCCAGGCCATAGCGCTGCTTCAGTTGTTCCAGCGTGGCCTCGTCAACATTCTCTCCGGTAGCCTGTAGTTCGGCCACATAGGTGGTCAAATAGTCGCCGGGTGGCAACTGAATAATTGCAAAGGCAATGACAGAGATGACAAAGATAGTCGGAATCATGAGTAGGATCCGACGAAGAATGAATTGGAGCATAGTTGACTCCTGGTAGTTGCAAAGGGACAGTCACTGCCATGGCAGTGACTGTCCCTTATCGTTACATCAGCAGGTTCTACTGCTCAAAGTACCATTGATACGGTTCGCTCGGGGCCGGGGTCGGGTACTGCCAGGCGCCGGGCATCATGTCCATGATGTTTCTCAGATCAGCGTTGGCAACGGCGTAGCCCATGGCCGGCTTGGAGATGCCAATCATGTAGAACTGGTCGGCTGCCGTCTCCATCAACTGAGCCATGAGTTCGTTCTGCTCATCAATGTCAGCGGTTGCTAGCGCTGCACGGTAGATCTCGAATTGGTCAAGCACCTCTTGCGGCGGTTCCTGAGTCACGTCACTTTCGATGCCTCGATAGTACATTGACCACGGCACTGCGTAGCGAGAATGACCGTGGACCGGTACGAAGTTACGCGGATCCAGCAGCGTGCCGAAGCCGATGCCGCCTGGAGCCTGCCAGACATTGGCATCATGCTCGTTGATGTCCAGTCGCTGCTGACCAAGGGAGCGGTCAATGACATTGGACTTCATCTCGATGCCGACCTCGGCCCAGTAGCCTTCGATCAACTCAAGCATGTCGATCATCTCGGTGTTGACTGTGGGTACATCGATCAGGAAGCTGATGCGATTACCGTCGGGACCCAGACGGAAGCCGTCCTCGTCACGTTCTGCGTAGCCGGCCTTGTCAAGCGTTTCGTTGGCCAGATCAACATTATACTCAAGATATTGAGTGCCCAATCGTTCGTTGTAGTAGGGTGATTCGGGCAGCGGAGCGGCCTGCCACGGTTCGCCCTGGCCGACGAAGACCAGATCGATGATCTCTTGGCGGTCAATGGCGTGGGAGAGGCCAATGCGGAAGTCTTTGTTGTTGAAGATCTCATTCTTGACCGGATCGAGGTGAGTCAGATTGAGTGAAATCTCCATGACGTTGCTATCTGCATTGACACGGTTGGTCAGCGTGTAGCCGCCCTGTTCCATGTTGTCAAAGAAGATGGCCTTGTTGTTGAAGGTGCCGATATGGCGATCCTGATAGTCGATCTCACCATTCATGGCCTTTAGCACAAGCACTTCGACGTCGTTGCCTACGTCGTAGACGACGGAATCGATATAGGGCAGCTGGTTGCCTTCGGTGTCAACCTTCCAGTAGTAGGGATTACGCTCCGCGGTGATCTGAGTGGTGTTTTCACCGTAGCCGACGGTCAGACGCCACGGCCAGAGCACCGGCAGATCGGAATCGTTGTAATAGCCACAGCAACCGCCTTCATTGACATTCTCAAAGTAGGCAACCCAACTGTCAAAGCCTGCATCTTCAGCGTTGGCTACTGCATCCTCGTTATAGTCAGCATGGAACTGCTCCATGTAGTGCCGCGGCGTGCTGGTGATCTCAATCATGTCAGCTGAGGCCAGTTTTAGCAAGAAGGCGCCATACGGAGCGGCGAAGCTGAACTTGACGGTATAGTCGTCAATCTTCTCGACCACGCCGGGCTCACCATCGGAGAGGAACCAATCGTTGGGGGCCGGCGTCAGCTCTTCATTCATGAGCACGTCTTCATACCAGAAGACGATGTCGTCAGCGGTGAAGGGCTCGCCGTCTGACCACTTCATGCCTTCACGCAGCTTGAAGGTGAACTCGGTGGCATCTTCGTTGACTTCCCAGGATTCGGCCACATTGGGCTGAATGCCGGTCCAGTCTCGGGTCCAGCGCACCAGCGGCTCATACGCAATGGTTCGGAAGATCCAGGCGTTGTCAGAGCCGCCACGCAGGCCGGCGTTCCAGGTGCCGCCATATTGGCCGACGCTCTCTTCTGGCTCGACAACCATGGGGTTGACGGGCAGGCGTTCTTCCAGCGGCGGCAACGAGCCATCCGCGACCATAGCGGCCAATGCCGGTGCTTCGTTGCTGTCGCCCATGGCCTCTTCACCGCCGGCAGCTTCTTCGGCCGGTGCGGCCTCTTCAGCAGGGGCGGCCTCTTCGGCCGGTGCGGCTGGTGGTGGCCCGCCGCAGGCCGCCAGTACCCCGGCCAACAAAATGGCCAGGACCAGGAAGGCCAGGTACTTACCTTGCAATCGTCGTGGTTGCATGGAACTAACTCCCTTTCGTGATAGTATTGTGGGTTGGTTGGAGACTAAACAAAGTGGAAAGCAGAAACTGCCGGGATAGCTTGTGATGGGTATTCCACATGTTGCAAAAATGCACGATCATTTGTGCCCATCCTTCATCGTCTGTTAGCGCAGAACCGGCTGTGGGGGCCGGAGCGTTTGCGTAGAGTAGCATTGGCCCACCGTTGGCCTACCTAGAGTGAACACAACAAACGCGAGCAATAGGTAGCAGAATCGAGGGAACGCCATTCACTTGCCCAAAGCGGTAGGCAAATAGCTGGTTGATTTTTCAGACTGGCCTGGATCCAGAGAGGTTGGATTTCAATGCCGGTCAGATGAAAACTGTGTGTGAAATATCAGCAGAGCGAGAACAAATTGCTAATTGCCAACATATTAGCCGATTCCAGATGCTCTGTCAACGGGCACATGGTGGTTGTAGATAGTCAACAATTGTCTCGCTTGTCAGCGAGGGAATAGCAGGCGTTTGCTCGAAGAGGGAACCTTGTCTTTGAGCGGCTGGCGGTTTATCATATGCCAACCGATCAATGCCTGTTAACGCTAACGGACTTCACTATATCGCAAGTGTCTGGATGTGTCAATAGATGCGCACATTCGGGAATGGTCATTGCGTTGAAGTCTCAGCGAGAGACGTTTTCCGACACGGTAAAAAACCCGTCGCTATCGTCGAGAAGCCGGAGAGTCCCCTGGGTCCTGCGGCTAGACTCTCAGCGCCTGAAGGCGCTTTTCGCTGATAGCAGCCGGATTCCATCCGGTCTGACCAGTAATGACGCGATGGTCCGCAAAGTATCGGAAGGAATCAAATTGCCGTCAAAGCGTGAGAATGCCATCGGTGTCCTATACCTTTTCGTTACTGCGCTCTGTTGGAGTTTTGTCGCAGTAGTCGTCAAACAACTCACTGCAACGGTTGATTCCAATACGATATCATTCTTCCGGGTGTTCCTGGCCACCCTTGTCTTTGTTGCCCTGTTCGTTTGGCAGAAGGGAGATTGGCGTCGCCTGGCCTGGTTTGCGCCGCTAATCTTGGTTGGGGCTCTGGGGCGTGCTGGCAATTACCTGCTCTACAATGCAGGGCTGGTCTACACCCCGGCCAGTGCAGCCACTATCCTGGCGCCGGCCCAGCAGATCGGTGTAGTGATTCTGGCTGGATGGTTCCTGCGCGAGCAGATCGCGACTAAGTGGCTGGGCATGGTGCTTTCGCTGCTCGGACTGCTCCTGATCTGGTGGAACGGGCAGCCGCTCTCAACCTTGGTTGCGCCCGACTATGCCTGGGGCTACACGCTGCTGATCCTGGCCGGTTTTGCGACAGCATTCCAATTTGTATCGCAGAAGGCGCTTTCGGGCTCCTTCACCGGCGTGGAGATTCTGCTGCCGACCTTTGTCACTGCCACGCTCATCACGGTGCCATTTGCCTGGTCGTCCGGAGGCTTCAGTCGCTCATATGATCTCCAGACCTGGGCTTTGCTGCTCGTCCTTGGCCTGGTCCTCACAGGTATTGCCTTCGTCTTCATGGCCGAGGGCTTCAAGCGCTGTGATTCGTCATCCGGTGTCGTAATTGTGAACACAGGCGTCTTTTTCACCCTTTTCTGGTCCTATGTTCTGTTGCACGAAGACGTAGGGCCGATGATGATCGTGGGCGCCTGCCTTGGCCTCGTCGGAGCCATCGCTGTGATTCGCACTGACCGCAACGAAATTGACAGATTGTCCAATCCAACCGATAGCCCAACCTATGAGGTAAAGAGAACATGAATGCTGCCGAATATATCCAGTCATTTCATCATCAGCTGGTCATCACCAAGACCATGGATGTGCGACGGGAGGAGTATCTAGACTACGTCACGTTCAAGAGCAACGAACGTCCGCTCTTTACCGAGATCTTCGGACCATTGTTGGGCCTGAAGGAAGAATGGGCCGCCCAAGGCGCGACACCGGAAGAACTCGATATGTCGGCCTTCCGCTATCGTCGTCCGCTCTGGGCAGGCGTGCCGGTGAAGACCGGTTGGATCGGTGATCTTGAAACGGTGATTCTGGAGGAAAGCGAGGATTTGCTGATCGCCCGCGATTTCATGGGGCGGCGCGTTCAGCTTGCCAAGAAGGCGGCCACGCTGGCGCTGCCCATGGATAATCCGGTCTCCGATCTGGACGACTGGCTCGCCATCAAACATCACTATGAATTCTCCGAGCAACGCTTTGCCCCCGAATGGGAAGCGCAGGCACGGCAGTTTCAGAAGGAAGGCTATATTGTCTCGGTAAGCATTCCCGGCGGCTATGATGAGCCGCGCCAGCTCATGGGCGACGAAGGGCTGCTCATGGCCTACTATGACCAGCCCGAAGTGATCCACGACATGCTTGAGACCATGGGTGAGACAGCCTTCCGCGTGCTGGATCGGGTCTCCTCGACCATCGAAGTCGACGAACTGAATGTACATGAAGACATGGCCGGAATCAGCGGTCCGCTGATCGGCCCCCGCCAGGTTACCGAGTTCATCAAGCCCTACTACCGCCGTATTTGGGACATGCTCGATTCCCGCGGCGCGCGTGTTTTTCGTCAAGATTCCGACGGCGACATGCGGCCGGTTTTGCCCCAGTTTCTTGATGCAGGGCTCAACCTGATGTATCCTGTCGAACCGACTGCAGGCATGGATCTCGTAGCGCTGCGCGAGGAGTACGGCACGCAGATGGCCTTCATGGGCGGTCTCGATAAGCATGTTTTGCGTCGTTCCAAAGCGGAGATCGTCGCAGAATTGGAGTACAAGATTCCGTCCATGGTCGCCAGCGGCGGTTGCATCCTGGCCCTCGACCATCGCATTCCCAACGGCACGCCGCTGGAAAATTATCGCTTCTACATCGATAAAGCCTGGGAGATTCTCGATCGCGAGGCGGCCAAACTGTAAATCTGATGACAGGGGGTAGAACGCAGAACAGGCAGATATTCGCGGACAAAACCGCAAGGAAAGTACAGTATTTAACGAACTGTCATTCTGAGCGAGTCTACAGACCCGCTTCACTCTGGAAAATGACCAGCGAAGAATCTTGTTTTTCTTGAATTCGTGCACTACTGAAGTACCCGAATATCGGCCTTGCCCGCCCAGTTCGCGAACTGTCTTCGGCGAATAGAGTGACTGATTTGCTCTACATTGAACGTTCATGAAGGAGGACTCCAATGACAACCACAACTGCTGAACCCATTTTCGACTACGGTAGTACTGCCGCCTACGCGCCCGATCTCTACCATTTTGATGGGATCGCCCAAGGAATCGACGGCTTCAATTCTATTGGCGAGGAAGAGATTGCTTTCTTTCAGCGTGAGGGCTATCTGGTCATCAACGACGCCTTCAGCGCCGATGAAGTTCAGGACGCGCTGAATGGGCTGCGCTATCTGATTTCGGGAGAGAACCCTGACTTCAACGGCGTCATGTTCGAACAGTCTGCCGCCGATGTTTCCATCGATTCCATGTCGCCGGAGGAGAAGCAGGACTACGTACGCAAGTTCATGTGGTTCGTCAACTACGAAGATCGGCTCAAGGCCATGTCCGACCACCCGAAGCTGATTGCTGCCGTCACAAGCCTGATGGACGAAGAGCCGGTTCTGTTCCAAGACATGGCCCTACTGAAGCCGCCCAAATTTGGTCGCGAGAAACCATGGCACCAAGATCATGCCTACTTCACCCTGCCGGTAGAGACAAAGGTGGTCGGGGCCTGGATCGCACTGGACGAGGCCACGGTCGACAACGGCTGCATGATCGTTATTCCCGGCAGCCAGACCGAGGGGCCGGTGATCCACTTCAAGCGCCGAGACTGGCAGATCTGCGACACTGACGTCAACAATCACGGCGCTCTGGCCGTGCCGCTCAAGCCCGGTGGCTGTCTGCTCTTCCACAGCCTCATCCACCACGGCACGCCGACCAACGACTCGGACCAGCGTCGTCGCGCGGTACAGTTTCACTATCGACCCGTCAGCGCGCCGCAAATTCCAGACGAGGAACGACTGGCCGTCTTCGGTGAAGAAGGCAAGGGTGTGACGTGTTGAGAGCAAAAGGATGACAAGGTGACGAGGCTCCAAGATGAGATTAAGATCTTCCCTGTCACCTTGTCACCCGTCCATTCCAAGGAGCCAACCATGCCCTTCCACCCCTTCGAATTAGAGAAATTCCTGTCACTCTACGAGCAGACAGTTGAGTATAACTTCACGGAGAGCGGCGTCCACCCAGTCAAGCTGTCTGAGCTTCTTGCCTTTGCCGGCGCTGACGGCGATCTTCTGCTGGACACATCCCTCAACTATCCGCACGTCAATGGCGAACCCGATCTGCGCGAGCGGATCGCAGCTCTTTACCCGGGTGCTTCAGCAGCCAACGTGTTGGTCACCGTGGGCGCGTCCGAGGCGAATCTGCTGGCTGCGACCACATTGCTCAAGCCGGGCGATGAGATCGTGACGACACGGCCGACCTACTTGCAGTTCGCCGGCATTGCACGCAATATGGGTGTGACGGTGCGCACTGTCGATCTGGTCGAAGAGGATGGTTGGGCGCTGGACACCGACGCGTTGAACAACCTGGTCACGCAGCAGACGCGGGTTGTCGCCGTTGTCAATCCTAACAATCCGACCGGTCGGATTCTGACCGAGGCTGAGATGGACGCGGCGGTTGAAGCCGCCCGGCGTGCCGATGCATGGCTGTTGGCCGACGAGGTCTACAGCGGGGCCGAGCGGGAAAGCGATATTGCAACGCCCACGTTCTATGGCCGTTATGAGAAGGTGCTGGCCGTCAATAGCCTGAGCAAAGCCTATGGTTTGCCTGGCCTGCGTGTCGGCTGGATGGTTGCGCCAACCGATCTGATCGAAGCGTTGTGGCGTCGGCATGAGTACGCTGTGGTTAGCACGACCATGTTGAGCAATCGCCTGGCAGCGCTGGCTCTCTCGCCGTCCGTCAGAACACAGTTGCTTGCACGAACGCGGGGGCTGATTCGCCAGGGCTATGAACTGTTGACCGAGTCGCTGGCCGTGAATGAGGGCGTCTTTTCGGTCGTGGCCCCACAGGCATCGGCACTCTCCTTTGTGCGCTATGACCTGCCGATGGGTTCGACACAATTTGCCGATGAATTGCGTCGGGATCAGCGCGTGCTTGTGGTGCCTGGCGATGCTTTCGGCCTGGACAAACATCTGCGCATCCAGTACGCGCTCCCACCCGACTATCTTCGCAACGGGTTCCAACGGCTCAATCGTTTTGTTGCTGCACATCTGGGTTGAGTTGATGACTCTACTGCAAAAACGGGAATTTGCCACAGACAGCCACAGATAAGGAGCTGATTTTTACAGAAGTCCACCAGGTGTCCAGAGTAAGGCCGCTGCAAGAAATTGAATCCCTGTTTGATGATGCTTGCGCAGCGGCTTGCAGGCCGTCAAATAGGGATTTGATTTCTTTGAACGGCCTAATCCCGGTCCCATCTCTGTTTTATCCTTTTTTTTATCTGTGCAAATCTGTGGCAAAAATGGCTTTCTGCAGTGGAGTCATTGATGGGTGGCGCTGTTTGTTGCCAGTTGACAAGGCGATGCTTCTGCACCAGAATAAGTGTTCCCAAACCCCTTGCATAATCACACCAGAACGAAAAACGACTTCAAGGAGACGGCGGACTTGTGGCGCAATAGCGCGAAGGGATGATGACATGACGACAGTCAAGCAGATGCTCGATTCGAAGGGCTACGACGTTTGGACCATCGAGCCGGACCAAACCGTGTTTGAGGCCATATCTCTGATGGTAGAAAAGGAGGTTGGTGCGTTGGTCGTTGTCAAGGATAATCGTGTCGTCGGCATTGTCTCCGAGCGTGACTATATGCGCAACGTAATCCTGCGCGGGCGATCTTCACGCAACACGCCGGTCGAAAACATCATGTCTACCCATGTGATCGGCACGAATCTGGAGCGGTCGGCTGAGGAGTGCATGGCGATCATCAGCGAGAAGCGCATCCGCCACCTGCCGGTGATGGACGGCAATCGGTTGATCGGCATCATCTCCATCGGCGATCTGGTCAAGTCGATTATCGATCAGCAACAGTTTATGATCGAACAACTGGAAAACTACATCACCAGTTGACACTCGTCTGCCAGACGATTGCAGGGTGCGGCCCTTGTGGGCGCCGGTGCGTGCGGGCGCCCACAAGGGCCGCACCCTACAAATATCCTACGCCATCATTCCCTCGGATTCTTTCTTCGATCCCCAGTTTTCGCAGCCGCCTTCACCGCTAGGTCGCACCATGGGCGCGGCGATATCACATGTCCCCTTCCAACTGTAAGGGTCGCTTCCTGCCACCATCACGATGTCTCGATAATCGGCTATGGCCATGTATTCACCCTCTTCCGGCAAACGCCAGGGTAGCAACGACGATGCACTCATGTAGTGGTTGACGAGAACCCGTCGGTAACCGCTCTGTGCGCGATTGGGGAAGGAGCGGTGCAGCAGGTAGCCGTTGAAGAAGACGATGCTGCCGGCCTTGACCTCTACAGGGATGGCGTCAGCGTCCGTGTATGGGAAGCCGGCCGCTTCATCCGTGCAGTCGAAGCGGGTATCCTCCTGTACCTCCAACGGCCAGAGTAGGCCGGGCTTGTGCGAGCCGGGAATCACCCACAGACAGCCGTTCTCGATGGTGGCGTCATCCATGGCGATCCAGCCGCCGGTCAGCGAACGGTCGCGGGTGGGGATGAAGTCTTCGTCCTGGTGCCAGGCCTGGCCCGGCTTGCCGGACGACTTGATGAAAAGCATCGACTGCATGCACTTGACGTCAGGCCCGATGATCTCCGTGAGGACATCGGTCATGCCGGGCGTCCCCAGGTACTTGAGCATTACATCCGAGATCTTGTGAGGGAAGTGGATGCAGAGATAGCGGCGCAGCACGTCATCGTCGCTCTCTCCGGGCACGTTCGGCTCGAAGCCGCTCACTTCCCCGACCTCGCCCTTGCAAATGCTCAATGCTTCGGCGCGCAGTTCCTGCAGTTCTTCCTGCGAAAGGACATCGGGGACGACCAGGTAGCCGTTCTCTTCATAGAACTCGGCCAGGCTGCCGTCGTGGCCACGCGTCGCCTCGGTGATAAAGTTTGGCCCTCCATTTTGCAGGGCTTTTAGCTGTGGATCGAGCAAGGTTGCGGTAGCGGACATAGGTTGATCTCCTTGGTTCACAATTCGACATTCTAGCGGAGCGTCATTTTACTTGAATCCAGGATTTTTCGACAACAGCCGATTTGCCTGAGTAGTGATGATCGGGCGAGTGGCAAGTAGAATGGCGCGCAACTTCGATGTCGCCGTCGCTAGGAATGGTGCCAGCTAAGGATTGGCCACCGCTAAGCCTACGGATATCGGTGTTTAGTGCGCACGCCCTTCGTGCGCATGGGGCTAACCCAATCGCATGTTGGCCTCTCTGAGCCGTTCGCACGTGGGCGTGCGAACCAAACACTGGCCTACGGGCAAGTCGCTGAGTTTCTTGGTCGCCAGTCCTAAGCCTTCACCTGGGTCATTGCCGCAGTATTCCGCTCTGGCACGTTCCCGCGCATGTCGTTCTCCGTCTGCCGGCCTATGTTACCGCTTACGATCGGATGATGAATCTGCCAACTCGACAAGCAGTTCTTCTGCCGCCAATAGATCGGGCGTGTCGTGCCCTTCTGTGAACCAATTGTAGATTGCCTCAAGGTGTGTGGTGGCTTCGCTCAACCGGCCCTCTGCCTTCAGCAGGCGGGCGAGACTGACTGTCGCACGCAACTGGAGCGAACGACTGCGCTGGGCTGCGGCCACTTTCACAGCTTTCTCGAAGCATGCCTCGATGACGGCGCTGTCAGCGCCGTGCGCCAACAATAGGTCCCCCTTCAGTCGATGCAGTTCCGCCTCCCATTCACGTTCGTCTGTCTGGGCCACGACAGCCAGGAGCTTTTCTACGATTTCCATCGCCGCTTCAATCTCGCCACAACGCAGATAGACGTCCGCCAATACAGCGGCAAAGCGGATGTGCTCCATGCCGGCCGCGCGGATGGCGCCCAGGCCATCCCGCGCCTGCTGGAGACCTGATGCCAGTTCGCCCTGCGCGACCCGCGCCCAGCCGCAGTAGAGGTTTGTAACGGCTGACCAGAGCGCAAAGCCATGTGTTTCGCTGAGCGCGATGGTGCGGCTTGCATACTGTTCGGTTTCCGCGGCCAAGGCGGCGCGCTGGTAGAGTGCTGTGGCAAAGTTCAGAGCGAAGGCGAGCGAAAACGGATGATCGAGCGCACTGGCGGCAGCGATGCCTTCTGCGCATCGTGACCGAGCAAGATCGGCATAGCCGAGATACCAGCACACCAGCGAGCTGTTGACCAAAGCGTTCACCCTTGGATTCTCGAAATTGAGGTGGGTGAGATTTGCTTCCGGGCTGTCGTTGCCGAGTGCCAGCGCCTGATCAAGATGGCGTCCGGCGCGTACCATCCTGCCCATACGATACAGGGTTGGTCCGATGGCTATGTGGCTTTCCATCTGATAGCTGCCCATCGCCTCTGCTATCTGCAGACAGGCTTCGCCTTGAGTCAATGCCTCGTGCATCTCGCCTCGTTGGAAGTGCACCTCCCACTGGTAGCGGAGGACCCGGAATTGCTGATCGAGATCGCCAACTTCCTCGCTTAGCTGAAGGGCTCGATGCCACAACTGAGCCAAACCTGGCGCCGCGCCGCCGTCTACGTGGTATCTGACGCCGCCAAGACCAATCAGGAGCCTTAGCTCAAGAGAACGTCGTTCGGCATCGTCCGGCAAGGCGTTGAGAAGGTCCAAACCAATCTCGAAGTGGCCCCGTGCTTCGTCATAGGCATACACGCTGAGTGCCGCGTTGCCGGCCTCCTCGCAGTAGGCCGCAGCCTTGGCGGGTCGCTTGGCTTGTTGATAGTGCCAGGCCAGTCGGCCGGCTGCAGCCGAACGTTCCTCAGGCAGGCCGGCAACGAGCGCTTCCAATGCAACCGCCACGTCCTCGTTGAGCGCCGTACTGGTTGCCTCATCCATCTGCGCCAGAAGGTATTCCCGGAAGAGGATGTGGGCGAAGCGCAGATAGACCGTACGTTGCTGACCAACGCGCCGGCTGCCATGCGACGTGACCAGGCGGTGGCGCTGGTCCAGTTCCCTGAAGAGTCGGATGGCATCCGTGCTGGATTCACCGACCACGGCGGCCGCGACGTTGACGCTGAACACGCCGCCCTGGACTGCGCCCGCATCCAGCAGCGAGCGCATTTCGGCGGGCAGCCGTTCGATGCGTTGGCCGATGGTGGCTTCCACCCGTGCCGGCATTAGATGCCAGTTCAGCGTGGGCGCATGATGCCAGAAGCCCGTGTCTTTTTGATAGAGCGTACCGTTGGCGCGCATATCGCGCAACAGTTCGACGGTGTATAGCGGGTGTCCGCCGCTCACTTCGAGCAACGTGTCGCGGAATGCTTGTCCCAGATGGTTGGGCTCCAAGTCTACATAGGCCTCGACAAAGTCACGGCCCGCCGCGTTGTTGAGGTCGATCACGATGGAGCCGTAGCGCTGCAGAAACTCGGCGACGAGCGGCGTCAGAGGATGGCGCTCTGCCGTCGATACTTCTTCCGGCCGATAGGACCCCACAACCAGCGTCCGGCAGCCGGCCAGGCGTTGGCCAAGGTGGAAGAGCAAGGCCATTGACCCCAGGTCGCCCCAGTGAAGGTCCTCTAGCAGAAGCAGCAAAGGCTGTCGGCGCGCGATCGCATGCAACAGGTGTGTGTACTCGTCGCAGAATGCCTGCTGCTGTGAGCCTTGCCGGCGGTGTGCCGTGCGCCGGGCCAGTAGACCCTTGATCTCTGCTCTGCGGTCGGCGCCGTGCGGCATGGCGACCAGCCGTTCGAGCAGGCCCGTTGCAGGCACGAACGTGCCAATCAGGTCGGGCGCCTGGGTCAAAAGGTCATCGATGGCCGCGGGTGCAAGACGCCAGAGCCGCAGCGCGTTCTGGCGATCGATGTCGCCGGCCTCCCACTGGGCGGCAAAATCACCGCTTAGTTGCGCCAGTATCTCGCGAAAGGGCAGGTACGGATCGCCGATGCCGCGGAAATTGCTGCAACGCCCGCCGACTGCGATCAGGTCGCTCTGACCGACCACGGCCTGTCTGGAAAACTCACGCACGAGGGAGGTCTTGCCCTGGCCGGCATCGCCGGCCACGAAGACGACTCGCCCCTGCCCTGCCATAGTCGTTTCAAGATGGTCGTGCAACGAGGCTAGTTCGGCCGCTCGCGCCACGAAGGGGTTCGGCGCGACGCCTTGGGTGATTTTGGGTAGGAAGGGCGGCAAACTCTCTATGCGCCCGCCATTATCGTCGTGTGAGTCGTCGTGCGCGTACAGCGTTTGGCCTGCCCTGATCTGATCGGTGAGCCGGATCGTTTCCGGCGCCGGGGTCGTCTCCAGGTCATCGGTGAGAAGGGTGGAGAAGCGGTCATAGTGGGCCAGCGCTGCATTGGGGTTGCCAGTTGCGGCCAGCAGGCGTATGACGTCGCGATTGGCGTCGTCCGACAGGGGCTCAAGCTCGGCGCGCTGCCAGGCGTAGCGAAGCGCCGAGGGGGTATCGCCGGCGCGCTCGTTTTCCCTTGCCAGCCAGGCGAGCGCCTCGAGTACCTGGCGCTGGAGCGATTCCGCGGTCATCAGCTGCCACTCTTCGAAGGCCGTATTGCCTTTGAGGAAGAAGCCCTCCAGAAAACGGCCCTGGTAGAGGTCGACGGCCCTGGTGACAGCACCAATCGTCTGGGCCGGCTCGGCGGCGGTATCATGCTTCAGCCCTGTTCGCAGTGCGTCCACGTCAATCCAGTGATCGGCCGCCGGGTTGAGCTGAATGGTCTGCGCTGTGACCAGTAGATAGGGCGTGGACCTACGTCGATCACTGAGCGCGGTGCGCAGATCCGCCAGGGCGCCGCGTAGATAGGTGCGTGCCGTAGTATCGGTCTGGTTTGGCCAGAGCAGCCCGCTCAGAAAAGCACGCGTGTGGACACGGCCGGCTTCGACGGCAAGATAGGCCAGCAATGCGCGAGCTTTTTGGGTGCGAAAGCCATCGATCGGGGCGTCGTTCAACTTGACCTGAAAGCCGCCCAATAATCGAATTTCGAGATGGGCCATGGTTGATCTGTGTCAAATTCAACGTTTCTTCTACGCTTCTATCCTATCATGGAAATCAGGTTTCCGCGGACGATCTTTGGAGATCCGGCGATGGAGAGGACGCACCGCACCTATCTATCCTACCTGTTGCGTCTCTGGCGCGAGGAACGAGGAGAAAAAATCGTGTGGCGTGCATCGTTGGAGAGCGTGCAGACTGGAGAAAAGCGTAGCTTCGGCACGATCGATGACCTGTTTCGATTCTTGCGTGAACAGACGGAAACGTCTGCAATTCGAAGAGTGCGTGGCTCATAGGGAGGCGTACAGATGAATGTGTTATCCCGTTTGAGTTGCTTAACGATCCCACTGTTGACAGCAGCGCTGATCGCGGTTGCCTGTCAACCACTGACCATGGCCCCAGTGAATGAGGTTGAACAATCAACGACGGTCGATCAGACAGGCGCGCTCGAAATCACCAGCGTCGAGTCATATGGCCAATTCAACGGTATCGACTATCTGCGCTACGTGGGCCGCCTGACCGGCGAGGCCGATAGGGGAGCACCCTTTGAAATCGTGGCGCCTGCAGAACCCAGTCGAGGCAATGGGCGCTTGCTGATTGAGCCGTATCATTACACCGAAGGCGCCGGCGCGCGCAACGCCTTCCTTACCCCCGACTTTCTGTTCAAAAGGGGCTTCTCACATGCTTCCGTCTGTTGGCAGCCGCCACTGCCAGACGTTGCCGAAGAGCATCCCTGTGGCGGCTTCGAGGGCGGGGCCGAGGCTGAGTCACAGATTCTCTCAGACTTTGTCGTGTCACTGCGACGCGGTGATGCGGCTGACATGGTTGGCGAGCTCGACTACCTCTACAGCATCGGCTTTTCCAATTCGGTAGAACCGTTACAGCGTCTTTTGCTCGAACCTTCGGACCAAGGCCTGTTTGATCTGTCGATCTTGATAGCAACAGGTTGGCCGCTGCCGCTCGAACCGTTTGCTCCGCCGCCAGAGTTCATGCCCGAAACACTTATTCCTGACGAAAACAAAGGGCGCGTCTTGCTGTTGCAGAGCGAGGCGGACCTGATCTGGTCCAACGGCGCCCTACTGCGCGATGACGGCAGCAATCCCAACTATCGCTCCTACGAGGTGGCGGGGGCTCAGCATATCCAGGGATGGCCCTTCCCAGACGCGGGGCTGGAGTTTCTGCCCGTAATCCGTGGAATCTTCATGGCCGGCGACCGCTGGATCACCGGCGGAGTTGAGCCGCCTGAGAGCGATCTCTTCGAAGAAGTGCCGATGGACGCAGATCGATCCTGTCTATGGGATGCCGACCGGCATCGCCCGCGACCGACGATCTGAACGCTGTCGGCGGCGTCCGTCTGCCGGATCTGGCTCTTGGACGCAGCCAGTACATCGCCGTCGACTTCGATGAATTCCCCTTGATCGGAAGCTCGATCGATCTGGCATGTGAACCCCTGCCGGATGGCGCTGTTCGTTTTCCAGACCATGGAACGTATGTGGCCCGCTTTGTTCAGGAGACAGCAAGGCTGGTCGACGAGGGATTCCTGCTGCCGGCTGACGCCTACAGTCTGATTGCGGCGGCTGTTAGCAACGACGTTGGCGCGCCCGATGCATGTCCGTAGCTGGCGGAGATTTGCCATGCCGGCAGGTAAAGCATTCCGTATACATAACGTGCAGTACATTTCAAGTATCAGGTTCAAGGAGGAGAAGATGAAACGGTTGATTGCAGTTGTTCTCGCCTTTACGGTCGTGCTGATGGTGCTGGCAGGTTCCAGCGCCGTTGCAGCCCAGGAGAGCGAGATGGATGCGGCCACCGTCGTCGAGGCGGTCTATGCAGCAGTGGAAGCAGGCGACATTGAAGCCGCCAAGGAGATGTTGGCTGAGGATGCGGTCCTCACGCTGGTTCCAGCACCTGGAGGGATGGACGGTACCTTCGTTGGCAAGGAGGAGGTCGGCGCCTGGTTTGAGAACCTTGCCGCCGAAAGCGGACGTTTTGAGTTCAGCGACGTCAAGGCGGACGGCAACACCGCTACCATGAAGTTGGCATTCTACAGTGACCACTTCGACAATGTCGTCGGCGGCCCGGCTGAGTTCGATGGCGCTGCTGTTGTCCAGGATGGCATGTGGAAGGCAGTGAGCTGGGTCTTCACGCCCGAGTTCATGGCTGAGATGGACGCAGCCATGGCTCAGCAGGCCGACGAGGCCCTGGTCGAACGCATCCTCACGGAAATCTGGAGTGAAGGCAATGTGGATCTGATTGACGAACTCGTTGCCGAAGATTACGTCAGCCATACCTGGCCTATCGGCGAGGGACGCGAACACTTCAAGCAGGATGTGCTCAGTTGGCGCGACGATTTTCCCGGCATGACCATTGTTGTCGACAAGGCCGTCCACGACGGCAACCGGCTGATCATGTTCAATCATTATGCTGGGCCAGATGATTCGCTCGACAAACTCCCGCCAGATGCCGACATTGATGACATCCTTGTCTATCAGATCGAAAATGGTCAGCTAAGCGATCGGTGGTACCTTACGCCCTTTGATCCGATGGAGTAGTGTCCTCAAGTGATTGCACCCGCTGCGCCTCTGCAGTATTGGTTGTCCGATGATCAGATAGCTTCGTCCTGGCGCTGGTTCCTTCGAGGACGGCGTCAGGATGATTGATAGATCAGAATAGGAAAAGGTATGAAGAGCGCAATCAACAAGGAGATCGTACGTCGTTACCAAAAAGCGTGGGAGCAGGCTGACTTGACCACGCTGGCTGAGCTGCTCTCCGAAGACTTCATCAACCACTCGCCGCCGTTACCGCCTACGCGAGTCGAGATGTTGGACTTTGCTGCTGAACATCGCCGCCAGTTCACCACAGGTACGTACACGATCCATGCCATGGCGACCGAAGGCGAACAGGTCTTTGTCTTCGGCCATTACCACGGCGTGCACGATGGTGAGCCGTTTGACGCCATTCCCGCTAGTGGGGCTGAGGTCGATTTCGATTACTTCATCTTGCTACGGCTGACGGATGGCAAGATCGCCGAGCGTTGGGGTGCATCCGATGACGTTTTGGGGATGTTGGTTCCGCTCGGATTTGCGCTGTTGCCGCCAAGAGAATAACGGCAAGGCCTACCGAATATCCATCTGCAATCGCATCGCCGGCTTTCTGCGGGCCGGCGATGCCGCTACACCCCCAGGTTTCCCAAAGAAATCTGGGGGTGCCGTTTACGACCCTCCTCTTCAATACTCGAAAACCACAGCCTGATGACATTGCAACTTAGGTACGGTAAGCATGACCGTGTCCCCCGAGCGAACTATCTCAAGTGGATCTCCCTGGGGCGCAAGGTATGCACCGGAGATCTCCTCCGGCAGCCGAACGGTGACATCAATATCATAGAGCGGTACCAGATCCTCGATCACCATCACTCGACCACGATTCAGCGCAGGACCGTATAGTAGATGTGCGACGTAGCGCTTCTCCTCTGGTTGATGCAACAGTGTGACACGACCGGCGCTGGGCAAGGTCACGTCGATGTTTGGATCGTCGTAAATCAATGCCAGCGCGTTGGTGAAGAAGTCACGGTGCAGGCGAGCGCCGTTCTCGTGGTAGATCGCGCCCAGGCGATGGGGCAGGAACACGACATTACCGTGGCGGATACCACCCGGATGAGCGGCTGCCTCGACCTGATTGGGCGTGTTAAGGTGCGAACACCAGGCTGCGTAGGTGCGGTCAAAGTAGGGCTCGTGGATCGATGCCAGGATCTCGGCATCGGCATCCGGCTCGACGCGCAGCGCCGCTTGGTAGTTGAAGAAGGGACTGGTCACCAGGCCGTCAACCAGTGATTCGCCTGCCACCAGATAATCTGTATCGTAGTTGGCCGGCCCCACGTATGACGCGCCCACGCTCAAAATGAAGTGCTTTTCGTCCGCATCCAGTGCGCTTTCGCCCAGCACAAGCAGGTTGCCGCCGTCCTCGACGTAGGTGTTGAGCTTGGCTGCATCCGCCGCCGAAAGACAGGCTGCACCGGGCAGGATGATGGCGCTGAACTGGCCCAGATCGCCGTCTGGGTCGACGATGTTGAAGTCTGTCTGCGACTCCAGCAGCATCAGGGCAACGCCCTCGTCGTCGGCTTCTGAGCCGCTGCGCCACAGGCCCAGATCGGCCACCGGCGCCGCGCCGACGCCATAGCCCTCGATCTGTTCCACATACTCAAAGGCCTCACCGATTTTGCGGTAGGTCGCCATGTCCATCTCGCCCGAGGGGTGAAGTTGATCGCCGAAGTTGCAAGCTGCGCCCCAGGCCACCATGGAAGCCGCTTCGTAGCGCAGCGCGTCAGGATGCTTGAAGCCGCCGAACTCGCCCCAACTGGTATGGAACTTGCCGCTCATAGCCAGCATGGGCTTGCCCGTGTTACAGAAAAACTTGGCGCGCAGCGGTAACTTGTCATAGCCGCCCCAGGTGCTGGGCAGATCTTCCAACTCCTGCTGGGTGTTCCAATCGAACATGCGCGAGGTCACGTCCCGCTGCACCGCATCGGCATAGAGCACCGTCGTGCCGTTGTGGTAGACGGTGGCGTTGGGGAAATATTGGTGGACGGTGCGGTTGCACTCGGCCATGTAGTGCTGCCACTTGCGCGTGTTGAAGGCGATGACCGCGTCCATGTCGTCGATGTTGATGTTTTCTCTGGCCATGCCGGCGCGACATGTCTCACAATAGCAGATCGGCCCGTTGGTGATGTCGTACCAGAGGCCGTCGACATCGTACATCTTGCACAGTTCGGTCGTCTGCTCCAGCATCAGATCGAGATAGTCGCCGGATGGGCACATGAATTGCCATGACGTGCCCGGTCGACGATCTTTGGGCGTTGCGTCGTAGTCCCAGTTGATGGCGTCGATGGTGCCGTCCTTGCGATGCACGCACCACTCGGGATGGGTCTCGGCGTCGTGCACGTTCCAGCCGACCGTGTAGTAGATGGGCGCACGTACACCCATTTCGTGGCAAGCTTCGAGTTGCGCGCCGAGAAGGTCGAAGTCAAGGTGCGGATGCATATCACCGACTGTGGTCGGGTAGTAGTTCCAACCATGGTGACACTTGGCGAAAATATTGATCCAGTTGACGCGACCGACGCGCAGCGCCTCCTGCCACTGGTCCTTGTCGAAACGGGCGCCGATGTCGGGAATCTCTTCTGATGTATGGAAGTCGAGGTGGATCTGTCTTGCGGGTATCACGGGTCGTTCCTTTCCTTTGGCGGATTACCGATTAGGCTGTCAGATGGGCGCATCAATCGAGTTGCGTTTTCCAGTTGCCTTTTCTTGGATCGGGGACTGGAAGGCGGCATGTAAAACTCGATCACCGTTTCAGTGTAGTCCAGATGGCAATGGCGCGCAATGGCGTGGCTCACCTTGTCGCCGGTGCCATAGAACCGATTCATTCAGCTGTTCGGAGACTGTCGACTCTGTAACACTTCTGTAATTCCTATTTCATCTTCCTGCCATATCCCGATCCAATAATTGAGCAGCCCTGTCTTACAGGAATTCAGTACAAACGTTATCAATTATCGGGAGAAACCTTTATGCGATCGAAGAACCGGGCTACACAGCGTGCAGTCATCATCCTGATCGTCGGTTTGCTCTGGCTCACTGCATCGGCAACGCCGCTATTCGCACAAGCACGGGCAACCGTAACGGACACCGGCGCACGCTATAGCGTCGCATTCACCGCCACATGGATCGAAGAGAGCCATCCCCACCCCGAGGATCGTTTCCCCACGACTAACGCCCATTTCTCGCCGCTGATCGGCGCCGTGCACAGCTCGGATGTCACTTTCTGGTCAGCCGGAAAATTGGCGAGTGCAGGGATCGAGCAGATGGCCGAAAGTGGGGCGACGGGTTTGCTTAGGGGTGAAATCTCGGCTGCCATAGACGATGGGTCAGCGCATGGGGTAGTCAGCGGCGCTGGCGCGGTGTCACCAGGCGGAACGCTGATTAACGAAGTCGAAGTCAGCGTTGACCATCCGCTGGTGACGCTCGTGACCATGATCGCACCTAGTCCGGATCGGTTTGTGGGCATCAGTGGCGAATCGTTGCTGGATGGGGACAAGCAGTGGGTGGCGGAGCAGACGTTCACGCTCTATCCATATGACGCGGGCACAGACAGCGGGAGTGACTACACCAGCCCTAACACCGACTCCGACCCCGCCGAACTGATTCATTCCCTGCGCGACCAGTCGCCCTTTTCCAATGCGCCCATCGGGACCTTCACCTTCACCCGCATCGACGAACCACAATTCTTGGTCTATATGCCGGTTGTGCGCAATGAATAGGTGAATGAGGGGGCGATCTCTAGACCCTGCTGTCCGAATATTCGTTCTGCAAATCGACGATGCACCGAGCTTCGGGATCGAGGTGACAATGGATCGGCTGGAAGAAAGATCGATCTAGGTCTTGTCCTGGCCTAGATCGACGTCAGCGACAAACCGAATGCTTCCTTGCTGAACGCCAGCAACCAGGCTTTCACATCCTCGTCAAGCTCGGGCAATCCATCCGCCGATGCCCCGCTGACCGCGGCCAACAGGCGCAACGTCTCGACACTGGGGTTCGAGGCGCCTTCCAGCGTACGTAGAAGCGTAGCCTGCGTTGCATTGACACCATGCTTCTCTTGCCACGATGCAACCGTGGCGCCAAAGGCGGGGTCTCCGGGATTGGGCCTCTCGTCTTGCCAGCGTCCGCCGAATCCATTGATGGCCGCGAGCACAGCTTTCTTGCGCTCGGCAGAAGGCATCAACGCCAGATCCTCGGCCAGAAGCGGCGCACCGATCCACACGTCCTGCTGGCCGTAGTCGACCGGGAAGGCCAACGGCTCGTCAACCGGCTCGACCGGCAACCCGCCGGCAAAGCGAACCGGCACGATGGCAATGCCACGTGCTACTGCCAGATCGATCAGCGACGTGCTGACGACCTCGACCGGCTGGCCGGCCCGCAGCGCATGCGCGCCTTCGACGTGGATCAGCAGTGATGTCTGGTCGCTTCGAATCCGTTCGATGGCCCCTTCCAGGCTAGCCAGCACAGCTTCGGGGCTGGAACGGTCGATAAGCAATAGGATGTTGGGATTGTCGATGTGCGGATGCTCGAAACATTGCTCCCAGAAAGGGCCGACCCACGATTCGTTCAACTCCAGGCGGGCGACTGCGCCGGTCAGATTGTCGCGCAGGCCGGCCATCAGCGAGACGAAGAGCGTGGATTCCAGATCGAGCTGATGATCGGCCAGATAGAGCACGCCCTGGCCTTGCAGTGCCGCCAGGGCTTCGGGATCTTCGATCTGCACGCTGCGCACAAAGCGCTGCATGAGTGCGATGGTCAGATCCTCGACCAGAGACGGTCCCGTCTTCAGACGATTGTGCCAGAAGTCGAGCACTTTTTGCAGATCAAGCCCCGCCGTTCCCGCATCCAACGTAGCGTCGGCGGCTATCCAGCCGTCTCCAGAGCGGCCGACGCTCACGTCGATACTGTTGAGCGGCATCTTCGCCGACGACACACGTACGATTGACGTTTGGCTTTCGTCCTGGTTTGCCTGGACATCGGTCAGGTGCAGACCTGCGGGATGGGCTTGGAGCGTACGTGCAGCCTGTTCGCGGATGGCCACATCACGCGCCAGTCGCTCTACGTCACCAGCCACGTCACAATCGTCCACGCCGTAGGCCGCGGCAATGGTGCCGGCTAGCCAGTCGCTGGCCTTCACATCTGCCAAAAAGACTGAGTTCTGCGCGCCGTCCCATTGCGAGAGGCCGACGCCGTCAACGTAGACTTGCTCGTGCAGGAAAGCCCGGCGTTTGGCCGCATCAACGCTGCCGATGGGTCCCTTGGGAAAGAGCGCCTCCACCAGTACGATCTCGGCCCAGACATCATCTGCGCCGACCCTGTTTTCGACGATGATCTGGATATTGATCATGGGGAACTGGGGATCGTCGTCGCGGAAGCCTGCAAAGCGGGCTTCGCAGCGGATGCGGCCTGAATTCGGCGTCTCTCGATGGAACGTTGCCGTCGGGATGGCAATCGGATAGGCGGCGACATCGCCAGGGATCTCCGGCGACCAGCGCCCGAGCGCGTCATGCGGAATGCCGTGGGTGGCGGCATCCAGCAGGCCCTGGTTGAGTGCGACCTGATCGCCAATTTGGGGCGGCACGCCATTGACATCCAGGTCTAACCAGTACGTCGCGCCGACCTCATTCATCTGCAATTCGGTCAGCATCTGGTAGGCTGGGCCGTGGAATAACTCGCCTGCGGCATAGGGATCGGGCTGAACCTCGGCGTTGATCAATGGTTGCCAGGGCAGACCGGGCAGCGGATAGGTCTCGCCGATCTGCACATCGCCGCTGGCAACGACCGCGAACCGACGTCGCTCCTCTTCCCAGACCTGCAATTGCATCTTCACGCGATCTGTGCGCACCGGGATGCCGGCTGTTTTCACATGCTGCGCACCATCGGCGAAACCAAGCCAGCGATGGACGCGCACATTTTGCAGCCCGGTCACCTTGCGGCCTGGCGCACGACGCAGCGCACCGTCGGCAAGTCGGTCGACCATCGACATCATGGCCAGCGCGGGCACCGTCCACGTGGGGCAGTGATCGTTGAGCCAGAGATCGACTTCAGGGTCGAGTAGTTCTTCGCCAATCGTGCGCTGTGCCTGAGTATCCGGCACGATGCGCATGCCCAGATTGACGGCTTCGTAGATTCGCCGTCCATCAACCCAGAGCGAAACGTTGGCGGTGGCCTGGGCCAAGAGACCCGGCTTGACCTGCACATCAGTGACCTCTAGGTCGACAGTGACACGGTCGGCCGAGGGGTTTACCTGGCCGCGATACTTCCAGGTCATGGCCTCGTCAAGCTGAATCGGCTCAAAGCGAGGACGTTCGATGCCCTCGCCCAACGCTTGTTCGATCATGTAGAACTGCAACGTCTGAATCATGGCCTCGACGCCGAGGGAGCCCGGCTGCACTGGATCGCCCATGAAGTGACATTTGAAGAACCAGTCGTCGGGCGTAACGTCGATCTCCGCTCGAACGCGGCCCAATCCTGCTGCGCCGCCCTCGGGCCAATAGCCGCTGACTCGATCGAGCAGCAGCAACATGGGGCTGGGCAACGCCGGCAGACTGTTGCAGTAGCGCGGCGGTCTCGGACCTAGCTCGCGACGGAAATCACTCGGCTCATCCACGCGCGCTCTATCGGCATCGGTGACCGGCAGACCGGCCTGATCAACCAGCGCCTCGGCCGGGAAGAAGCCGAATGAAGTGCTCATCTCGAAGACTCGTTCTTCGACCGGGCTTCCGCTGGTGTCGATGGCATCAACGAAGCAGGCCACCTCAAAGCCGACGATGGTCATGCTCCCCAAGCGGCTCAGGCTTGTGTTCTCGACGCGTGTGCGCAGGATGCCGTCCTCTGGGAAGACTTCTCGAAATTGGGTGGCCGTGCCGTCCAGATTGCGGAAGTAGAGTTCGATGTCGCTCTGCAGAACCGTGCCCTTGTAGGAGGCGAACCAGCCGCACGGCTGCAATGCCGCTTCAAGCAGCACGGCATAGGGCATGGTGCCGTTGCCGTTCTCCGCGAAATACCATGCATCGGCTGGAATCTGATATTCGCTCTCCAAGTGGCCACCGCTGACGGGCTGCCCCTTGGGCGCATCGAGCTTGGTGATGCGCGTCATGAAGAGGTAGGGTGGTCCGGGAAGACGTGGACAGTGCTCAGGCCCGTCAAAGCGCTCGAATATGGGGCCGAATGCATCGGAGGGCTTGCCCCAGGCGCAGGCGGCGATGGAGCGCGGATCGTAGACATGGTCCGGCGTGCGTGCATTGCGTGTCGGGTCTGGATCGGTCAGTTCGCTGCCTTCAAGCAACGAGGGTCGCGCCGCCAGCGGATAGTCGGGCACCAGTTGCAGGCCCATGCGCCGGCAATAGAAGGCTGCCAGGCCGTCGACCGTGCAGAGTAGATCGGCGTAGAGCGTCGGGATCGGCCCGTCGATCACTTCTTCGATGAAGAGTTCATAGACCACATCGCGTGCGCCGGGCGTGACCTGACCACGGCAGATCAGCTTGTAGGTCTCCTCAGGCACCGGCTCGAAACGCCAGCCGTCCCGGTTCAGCGTGTAGCCCAGACCGGCCAAATAGAAGGACATGGTCTGGAGACAGCCTTCGAGCATCAGCGTGCCCGGCATGCAGGGATCGTTGTGGAAGTGGCCGTCGAAGAACCATTCGTCGTCGGCCAGGCGGTCAACGGCACGCAGATAGCCACGCTGCCAGGGACCGCCGCCCGGTTCAAACTGGACAACCTCGTCAAAGAGCAACATGCGTCCCGAAGCAATGGTCGGTGTGCGCACATGGGTCTGGGTGGACCAGAACTGCTCGCCGAAACAGTCGACGACGCGCCCTTCGGAGAGCGCGATCACCTGTTCGGCGGAGTAACTTGTCGGGAGTCCGGGCACTGCCGGCGCATCCAAGCGTACGTCCTCGATGATCTCGGCCTCTGCAGGATCCCAGATGACGCCGCCCGAGTTGTCCAGCTCCTCATCGGTGAAGAAGCCGGCCTGGCCGCTGCGCACCGAGAAGACGACCTTGCCGTCGATGGAGCAATCGTACGAGAAGAAGAAGAGGCGTACGTTACCTTGCTGCGCATAGCCATCGATCTGGATCTTGAAGCAGAGGGTGTCGCCCACCGCGCCAAGTTCGCCGTGGAAGGTCGCCTCGCAGCCGAGCAGGCGATAGACGCGCTCGCTCTTGTTGAGGAAGTCGGCCCCCAGGTAGGAGATGAGCAACAGATCGGCCTGGCCCGACTCGACCATGATGCCGGCCGGAATGCGGCCATGGTGCAGATACCACGAATCCTCGCGAATATCGGTCTCAGTCCAGATGGCGCCCTTGGTGCCGACGGCCCCGGCTTCGCCCTCGATGCCGGTCACGCGGTCGGCCAACAGCAGGGGCGGCATGGGCATACGCACCTGGCGCTCGTAGTCGTCCTGTTGGGCGAAGATGGGCCCAAGTACTTCAGAGATCTTGCCTGATGCCATATGTTCGAGCTGTTCACGGTCAAGCTTGGGGCCGGGCAGGTTCTCAAAAGCGCCCTCGATGGTCAACGGCGGCTCGATCTTTTGCACAGGTACCGACGCGGGACAGGCTTTGGTTTAGGCATCGGCGCTGCTTCATTAGCCGGCCTGCCGGCTGCCGGCCGCTTTGGCGACGGCGCCGGTTTCTGAATCGGTGGTGTCTGGACAATTGGTGTCTGAACAATTGGCGGTTCATCCTGTCCTGGCTTCACAGCAGGTGTAGCCGGTGCGACTTCGTCTTGCACCTCCGGGATGACAGGCGCCGGCGGCGGCGCTGACTGCGTCGGTGTAATGCTCGCAGCGGGCTGTGCTTCGCCGACTTCGTTCCCAGGAATCGCCGATTGGTAGAGGTTGACCAGACGCGACATGGCCTGCTGTTGCATCGACAGGAACTTTTGGTGCGCCGCAGTGACCTGGGCCGAGAATTGGGTCAGGTGCCCGACCATCTGCTCGCCGGCTGGATCGGACTGGGAAGCAATCGGCTGCGGCCCAGTCGGGATCTGTGTTGTCGGGAGTTGAGGCGCCGCCGGGGCAGGAACATGTGGCCCCGGTACAGACTCTGTCGATGGTATCTGTTGTGCTGCGCTGGGTGGGGCAGCCGGCGGCGTCTGGTTCACTTGCGTTTCCGGCGGTGTGCGCCGCTCTGGCACAGGCGGTTTGGGCGGAGTGCCGCTATGTCCATTGGCGACCCCATTCGTGTGCGGGACAAAATCTTGGTCGTAGTAGGCGAGCACCGGCGGCAGCTGTGGCGCAGGTTCCATAATCTGAAAGTCGGTCACCGTCATATCCATGAGTTGAGTAGTGGTCATTTGTCGCGTTGATCGGTGTTGTGTATCGCCGTTGGTCTGCGACCCGAGCGGCGGCAGGGCCACCGGCGGATAGTGTGCGGCGAAGGAGAGCGGATGACGCGGCGCCTCTGTGGCGAATTCGTGTTGAAGCGACGAGGCCGCCAGGCGTTCCACCAATCGGCTCGTGTCCAGGTCCACGCCGGCGGCGATCAGCTGGGCCACGGCATCCAGCAACTGGTCCACGCCGTTTTGGGGTCGATCCAGCGCCACGGCCAGGTGTTCTCGCTCCCCCAGGATGCTGCGGATCCAGCCGCTGCACACATTGCGCGGCCCGTGCTCGATAAAAATGCGCACGCCGTCTTCCCATGCCGCGTTAACGACCCGACGGAAATCGACGCCGGATGTGGCCTGCTCGGTCAGTGCATCGGCGACGAGCTCGCGTGTCGGCGAATAGTAGCCGCCGGAGGCGTTGGAGTAGAAGCGTATGTCGGGAACCGGCTCGACGGGTCGAGAGTGGATCTCCCGCCAGGGACCTTCCCAGCTTTTCATGACCGGGTGGTGGGCGATGATCTCGTTCTCGTTCTGGACCGAACGATGGCGACCCAGCTTTTCGACCACACGTGCGCAGGCATCGGCCTGGCCCGCGATGAGGCAGTCGGTCGGTGCGTTGATCATGGTCAGATGGGCAAAGTCCTCACCCTCCAGCGCCGCCTCGACCTCGGCAACCGGGGCCAGGACGCGCCAGCCGGTCCAGTCGATTGTCTCGACGCCTTGGTCCTGCCCAAGCGCGCAATGCCGTGCGATATTCACCGGCAATCTCTCGGGTGTACATGCCCTCGGCGTCCATCTCGCCGAACATCTCATCCATGTCGCTCCAGGCGCCGCTGGCGAAGACAAAGTTGGTCTCGCCGGACGAAACGCCCAACAGCGCATCGGGCATGATGCCCATCCACTCCTGGGTGAGAATGGCGTGGACCTGCGAAAGCAGCGAACTAGCCCTGCAGGATCTTAAACGGGTCAAGCTCATTCTGTCCGGTATCGACCGCCAGCCAGTGCTGAGAATCGGCCAAGACCGGGAACTTCTCCACCACACGCTCGCCCAAGTCCGGCAGTGCCAGCAGAAGCTCGCGCCCCATGCCTTGATAGGCAGCGGCAGCGCCGACGAAGACGAAGCCGACCTCGCCCTCGATCGGAGCCGATGACCAGGTGACGCTCTTGTCCAGACGTTGCGGGCCGTTCGAATCGGTGGCGCCGCCGGCAATGCGTTTCTCCAACGCAGCTCGGGCGGAGGCTGAACGCCGGGCCAATTCCTCGGCACCGTTGGCCACAATTACGAGCCGGGCCGGACCAACCTGTTGACGGGCGATTTTCGGCAAGTGCGTCCAGCAAATCCGCAGCTGTTTCGCCTGAGAAAATGTGAAACTCTGTCATTTCGAGCGGGGCGAGAAATCTCGTCTCTGCGCTAGGGGATCTATCACCGGCGTCTGTTTTTGCGGGCCCCTGACGCAGTCGAACCTCGCTGGCCTGTTCGCCCAAGGCTGTTACAGGCACAACGGCGCTGCGATCCTGCCTGGAGAGCCAGGGATGGGCGGCCTGGGGTTTGCCGTCGGCGTCCAGGCCAGGGGTTGGTGCGATCGTGCAGGCTGAGCGCAGCCGCAGCCACATGCAGCAGGCCGGAGGCAGCGTGGGCGTGGCCAAATTGAGCCGTCAGAGCGGGCGACATCGGAAGTGAGGCCCAGATCGCAATTGATTAGAATCAGCTTCTGCGGACTCGGCCAGAAAGTCGTCGTCGACAATTGCCAAAATGGTGTCGCCATCTCGCTGGGCATCCTCGACGCGTTTGATCAGCAGCACGACGGCGGCATCGCCTGCATCCTGGTGGTAGACATCGAGCAGACGGGCCGCTGCGGCCCGGTGCACTACTTCGTCAGAAAGATCGACTGCGCCGACCATGGCCGCGTCGATCTCGCCGCTGCGCAGGGCGTCGACCGCGCACTCAAGCGCACGGATGCCCGACAACTCCTCGGCGGCAATGGTGTAGCTCGGTCCAAGGTAGTTGAGCTGAGCGTTGATGCGGTTGGCAGGGATGTTGGGCATGGTGCCGACGACGCCGGCTGCCTCCAACCCCGGAATCAAGCGCCGTCTTGGCGTCCTGCACCCAGGCCGCGCGTGATCGGCTTGCCCTCTGCTTTCCAGTCCTTCCGCCCAGCCATCCAGCCGCCAGCGTGACGAATAGCGAGCGATCTCGGGATCGCAGCCCATGCCCACGAAGACGGAGGTCGATTCAGCGGGAATTTGGCCATTGCGTGCGGCCAACCGGCGAGCGACTTCGAGCACCAACAGTTGCTGAGGCAAGGTGTGCTTGAGATCGTTGGGCGGGAAGCGCAGCCCGGCCAGCTCGACATCGATGGTTTCGACGCGTGAACCTCGCTCGCCGCGTGATCAGCGCCTTGCGGAACTGCTGGGCGGTTCTCGAAGGGGCCGGCGGTTACCTCAAGATCGACGATGGCGACGGCCGCACGTCTGGGGTTTCGTCTACCGGTCAAGCGGCTGATTCTCAGTTGCGCCGCCGCTTCGGGCGTCCATTCCTCGACGATCAGGTGGGCATTGTTGCCGCCAAAGCCAAAGGCGCTGACCGCAGCCCGGCGGGGCGCTGACGGATCGGATCGCCCACGGTTCGGGCTCCTGCAGAATACGCAATGGCGTGCCGTCGATTGCGTCGAGCGGACGCTCAACCGGCCGCGAAGGCGGCCGCGTGCCGGTGCGCAACGCGCCCAGCACCTTGAGTAGGCCGGCGACGCCGGCCACGGTGATCAGGTGGCCCAGGTTGGATTTGAGCGAGCCGATAGGGAGATCTTCGTTGCCGTCGAAAACCTGGGCGGACGTTCTGATCTCCGTACTGTCGCCAACGGGCGTCCCGGTGGCATGGCATTCGAGCAGCGAAATGTCACTCGGCTTCAGTCCCGACATCGCGTATGCCGCCTTCATCGCCGTGACCTGCCCGGCCTGGGCCGGAGACAGGAAGCCACCGGCGTTGCCGTCGTTGGAAAGACCGACGCCGCGGATGACGCCCAGAATCTCGTCGCCGTTGGCCACGGCGTCATCCAGCCGTTTGAGCACGACGAATGCCGCGCCCTCGGCAGGCACCAGCCCATCGGCATCGGCGGCAAAGGGGCGGCTGCGACCGGTGCGGCTCATGGCTTTGAGCGCGCAGAAGCCGATGTGAATGAAGAGATCGTCCGTGCGGTTGACCGCACCGGCCACCATGACATCGTAGCGCCGATCCTGCAAACGGTCGCAGGCCAGCTTGATGGCGTAGAGTGATGAGGCGCAGGCCGAGTCCAGCGAGAAGGCCTCGCCGCCCAGATTGAGCGCCTTGGCCGTCAGATGTGCGGGCAGACCGGACGAGAAGCGGTTGCGCGGATCCGAGTTGAGTTCCTCGGGCACGCCCAGCGAGGCGTCCGCGTCTCTTTCTCTGATCCGAACCAGGTGGACTCGGCGTACTCGACAAGCCCAAAGGTCGGGTACGAGAGATTGCCCAGCACCAGGCCGACCGGCGGTGCATCTGCAGGGCGCGGCGTTTGCAGGGCAGCGCTCTTCATCGCCTCTCGCACGCCATACAGCACCCAATGGAAGAGGGGATCGAGGGTTTCAATCTCTTCTGCGGGCAGCGTGAACCCGTTCGGATCAAAGCGGTCGGCAAAGCCCCGCACATAGCCGCCGCTGTCGGACCAGGCGTGATCCTGGGTCTGCCCATCCGGGTCGGTCAGAATCGCTTGCTTGTCCAGCCGCCAGTAGTCGTCGGAGGCCGGCGAGACCAGGTCTCGATTCTCCAGCACGGCCTTCCAAAGTTCATCCGGATCCAGTGCGCCGGGCAGAATACAGGATTGGCCGACAATGGCAATTGGCTCAAATCGCATCAACGATTGCTCCTGATTCCTGCGGCGTCTCGCTCGACATATACATCTCTAGGCCATGAATTTCGGCCAGAATCCTGCCCGTGCCCTGGTCGATGAACCAGATGTCGGATCGGGTTCCCGACTGTCCGATCGGTTTTCCGTACAATATGCACCGCACGTCGCGGTCTTCAGATCCTTGCGCATCGAAGATCCCCGGCTCGTGCAGAATGAACGACTCGATGGCCGTGGGCAGCGTCAACCGCCCCACGCTCTCCAGCCCCCAAACGCGTGCCAGCTGTAGGCCGCCGTCGATCATGGCTGGGTCGGAGATCCACTCTTCGCTGCTCCAGCCCAGGTTCCGGCTGCCGGTCAGATTGGCCTGCGTGCCACTGTCGCCGATGCGCTCGACAGCGCTGATGGCGGCAAAGGCCGGACCGTGGAAGAGCTTGGATTCGTACAGGTCGGTTCCGCTCCAGTTGACGGTCTGCCAGTCACTGGAAGCAGCTGGACTTGAGCCATTCGACGGTCCTGCGCCGTCGGCGAATCGCACCAACTGCGCTGCGAAACGGGGAACGCCATCGGCGTCAAAGAGCATGGCGTTTTGAGCCAGCGGGCTGTGGGCATCAGGCTGAAGCTGAATGCGGAAGCGCGTGGCCTGCTCTTCAAAGTTCGGTAGCGGTACACCCTTGAGCACTCGAAGTTTCACGCACTCGCCCCTGAAAGGCTGACCATCCACGGCACTCGCGGCCCGTAGGAACCACTCCTGTACCGTCACAAGCGGCAGAACGACGCCGCCATTGAACTGGTGGCTGAGCAGATAGGGGTGGCTTTCTGCGCTGACTGTGACATCGAAGAGGGCGGGCTTTGGCGTCGCGGCCTGGCCTGGGTCGATCAGCGGTCCCTCGTGAGGCATGCCGCCGATCACCGTCTCCACTTCGTTGAGTGCCGCGCTCTGAACCTCATCGACAAAGGCGCGTGCGCCCGCATCAAGCGGGATGAGCGGGACGCCCATCTCTTCAAACTTGGCCTTGAGCACTGGCGTCACCATGCCGCCGGCCCACGGACCCCAACCGATCGACTTGACGACACAGTGACCGTCCTGTCCATCGTCGCGACGGTGCACTTCGGCGTTTGCCACGCGATTGAGCACCTCGTTGGCCATAGCATAGTCGGCCTGGCCGGCGTTGCCGGTCCGAGCTGCCACCGACGAGAAGAGGCAGATCATGTTGATGGGATCTTCCTGAGTCGCGGTCAGCAACGAACGTAGGCCGTTGACCTTGGTGCCGAAGACTCGGCTGAAGTCCTCATCGGTCTTCTCGGCCAGACGCTTGTCGGCGAGGACACCGGCGCCATGGACGAAGCCGGTAATGGGGCCCCAGCGATCGCGTACCTGTTGCAAGGCAGCGGAAGTCGAGTCCACGTCCGTTACGTCACAGGCAAGGTAGACGGCATTGGAGCCGGCATCCTGCAGGGCTTGCAGTGTGGAGCGGATCTCCCGTGCGGCCTGGATGACGATTGGCCTTGCCGGTCAACTCCATTGGTGTCACTTTTTCGCCGCGGGCCTGGGCATCCAACAGTAGCGCCTTCTTGATGCCGGCATCGTCGTCTGCATCAGCCAGGTATCCGGGTTCATCCAAAAGCTCAGACCGGCCTAGCAGTGCCAGGCTTGCCTGTGTCTGCCGGCCAAGTTCTATCACAGTGGCGGCTGTTACGCCGCGGCCGCCGCCTGAGACCACGATCACCGACTGGCTGTCGACTACCGGTTGGCCGCCCTCAGCAACTTCAGGGACCGACTCAAAGGCGACTCGTTCGCCACCTGCGCTCAGGCCAATTTCGAGGTCGGCGCCGCCGGTCAGCAACTCGGTGGCTAAACGCTGAGCCATCTCTTCAACAGAATCATTTGCTGCAACGTCCAAACTGCGTACGACGGCCAACGGCCACTCCTGGGCCGCTGTCTTGGCCAGCCCGGAAAAACCGCCGGCCCATGCCTGCTCGCCGATGCCGGCGGACAGCCCATGGTCGCCGCCGGTGCTCTGGACGGTGACGAAGAGGCCACCGTTCTGTTCGAAGCTGTCCCCGACCATGGCGGCAGTCAGGAACGCTTCTCTGTTGGCCGCAAATGCGTCGCCGTCACGTAGGCCAGCCAGGCAGATGACCGCCTTTGCGTCAACGGCCACCTCATCGACGACGGTGGCATTGGCGCCGGCCGCATTGAGCTTCTCAGCCAGGGCCGATGCAACACCGCCCCCGTCCTCGGTGATCTGCACGTTGGTCCCGTCCAGCAGGAAAGGCGGGGCCAGACCAGGAGCGAGCCTGTGGCACAACTTTCAGGACGTAGCGGCCAATCTGTCCGGCGTCGCTCTGATCGTCGGCAGGTTCCGTTGAGGGAGGAGTTGCCACAGTAGGCGCAGTCGCTGACTGGCCACCCAATTGGGCGTCCATGTAGTCGACGATCTCGCCCAGCGTATTGAGGGCCGTCATCTCGTTTGGATCAAACTCAGGCAACGTCGGCACTCGCTCGCGCATGGCCGCCAGGATCTCGACACGCTTGATGGAGTCGATGCCCAGGTCGGTGTCCAGCGCCATGCCCATCTCGAGCATGTCGGTCGGATAGCCGGTCTTTTCGGTAACGACTTCCAGCATGATCGGCGTGAGGTCGACGGCCGGTTGGCTCGGAACTGCTGGAGCCGCAGCAGGTGCTGCCGCCGACTGACCGCCCAACTGGGCGTCCATGTAGTCGACGATCTCGCCCAGGGTGTTGAGGGCCGTCATCTCGTTGGGATCGAACTCGGGCAACGTCGGCACTCGCTCGCGCATGGCGGCCAGGATCTCGACACGCTTGATGGAGTCGATGCCCAGGTCGGTGTCCAGCGCCATGCCCATCTCGAGCATGTCGGTCGGATAGCCGGTCTTTTCGGTGACGACCTCCAGCATGATCGGCGTGAGGTCGACGGTCGGCTGCGCTGCAGCTGAAGCTGCAGCCGACTGCTGTCGCCGGCTGACCACCCAGTTGGGCGTCCATGTAGTCGACGATCTCGCCCAGGGTGTTGAGGGCCGTCATCTCGCTGGGATCAAACTCAGGCAGGGTCGGCACTCGCTCGCGCATGGCGGCCAGGATCTCGACGCGCTTGATGGAGTCGATGCCCAGGTCGGTGTCCAGCGCCATGCCCATTTCGAGCATCTCGGTCGGGTAACCGGTCTTTTCGGTGACGACCTCCAGCATGATCGGCGTGAGGTCGACGGTCGGCTGGCGCTACAGCTGAAACTGCAATCGACTCTGTTGCCGGCTGACCACCCAGTTGGGCGTCCATGTAGTCGACGATTTCGCCCAGGGTGTTGAGGGCCGTCATCTCGTTGGGATCGAACTCGGGCAGAGTCGGCACGCGCTCGCGCATGGCGGCCAGGATCTCGACGCGCTTGATGGAGTCGATGCCCAGGTCGGTGTCCAGCGCCATGCCCATTTCGAGCATCTCGGTCGGGTAACCGGTCTTTTCGGTGACGACTTCCAGCATGATCGGCGTGAGGTCGACGGCCGACTGCGCTGCGGCTGAAGCTGCAAGCCGACGTCTGCTGCCGGCTGACCACCAAGTTGGGCGTCCATGTAATCGACGATTTCTCCCAGGGTGTTGAGGGCCGTCATCTCGTTGGGGTCGAACTCGGGCAGGGTCGGCACGCGCTCGCGCATGGCGGCCAGGATCTCGACGCGCTTGATGGAGTCGATGCCCAGGTCGGTGTCCAGCGCCATGCCCATTTCGAGCATCTCGGTCGGATAGCCGGTCTTTTCGGTGACGACTTCCAGCATGATGGGCGTGAGGTCGAGGGCGGGTTGCGTGGAGGGAGGCGTGGCCGAACTCTTTGGAACCGTAGCGACCTTGGCGGTCGGTGACGACACTGCGGATGGTCCACTGCTCTGGCCGTTGCGATCCGGCAGCTCAGTTCCGATTGTCGAGTCGGCGAGTCCGCCGGGCAACGGTTGTATCGGGGCGGGGGCAGGCAGAATGGGCGCTGAAGGCTGAATCGCAGGTTGCACAGGCTGGGCTGGAGCAGCGGGCGCGGCAGGTGCTGCTCCCGGCTGTCCGGAGAGCATCGCCTCAAGGCTCTTCATCGACTGCTCGGCAACCGATAGGAAGGCCATGTGCGCGTCGACGGTGTTCTGTTGGATCTCCTGGAATGCGCCGACCCATTGCAAGGAATCTGCATTGGTCCTTGATCTCGAGGGCTGGGATGAATGTTGTGGCCTGTTGCTGCGGGGCAGATGCACTTGTCGCCGGCATCTGACTGACGCCCGGCGGCATAGTCGTCTCGATAGCCGCCGGCGTGTTAACTGGCGGTATGGCGGGCGCAGGGACCATACTCGGTGTTGACATGGCCGGTTGGGCCGAGGCTGCCGGCGCCGGGGGCGTTGGCGTTAGCGTCGCTGGCGATTCGGGCTTGAATCGCGGCCACTGCCGGCATAGCCACGGCCGGCTGAGCGGCACTTCGGGCTCCGGCAGGTTGAGCCGCTATTGTCGGTTGCGGTGCAGGTGTTGGACTGCTGATTGAACCACTGCTTCCGCTTGCTTTGCTCGATGCTATCTGCGCTCGCGGCGGGTTAGGGGCAGGAAGTCCTGCCGCGCCGTTCTTGGGCGGATAGGGCTTGTTGTAGTTGACGCCGCTGATATTGATGGCAAGCTTGGGCACTGCCTTCAATCGCGGATCCTCGCCGCAGTTGATGCCGTCCCAAAGGCGATCCAACGCCATGGGCACGCCGGCGATGGCCAACTGGGCAATGCCGTTCCAGAAACTGGTCAGACCGTGCTGACCCTTGCGATCCATGGAGATGGCGGCATGGGGTCGTTCGCCCAGAATCTTGGTGACCAGGTTGCCCAATACTGTGCCGGGTCCAACCTCCAAAAAGGTGCGCACACCTGCTGAATACATGGCTTCAATCTCTTCGGCAAAGCGCACAGGGCGAGCAATCTGGCGGGAGAGCGTCTCGCGCATGGCGTCGACGTCCGAAGAATAGACTGTGGCTGAGCTGTTCGAATAGACCGGAAGTCGCGGACTCGCCATGGGCACGAGTTCCAGAAAAGTCTGAAACGGTGCGGCTGCGGGCTTCACGACGGTCGAGTGGAAGGCGGTCGATACAGGCAGGCGGCTGAAACGGATGCCTGCGTTGGTCAAGTTCTCCTCAACCGCTTCGATGGCGGTGGTGATGCCGGAAATGACTACCTGTTCCGGACTGTTGTGGTTGGCAATCACGACGCCCTTGTTCCACTCGCCGAGCAGATCGGCGACGGCATCGGCATCATGGAAGACGGCAGTCATAGCGCCCGGGAACATGCTGGCCGCCTCGGCCATCAGTTCGCCGCGCTTACGGGCTACGGAGAAGAACGCCTTGCGGTCCAACGCGCCGGCGGCATGCAGTGCTGTGACTTCGCCGAAGCTATGGCCGGCAACGCAATCGGGCTGGATGCCCAACTTGTTCATGATCACCAAGTGGCTGAGACTGGCGGCCCCGATGGCCGGTTGCGCCCAATCGGTTGAACGCAGGCGCGTCTCCTGTGTCGCACGATCTTCAGGAGTGAAGACAGGCGCAGGAAAGACGACTTCGTGCAATTTCTGACCCAGTTCAAATTCGAGATCGGCTGCTTCGTCCCAGACCGCTTGGCTCTCCGCGAAGCCCGATGCTAACTCGGCGCCCATGCCAATATACTGGCTGCCCTGGCCGGGGAAGAGGAAGCCGAGCTTGCTATCGTGATCAGGCGATGTGACGCCGGAGTAGGTCCATCCCTGAGGCGAGCGCTGCGCCTTGGCCGGCTCGTGGCGAATGGCTTTGATAGCTGCATTGAGGTTGGCCTGAAGGTCATCAAAGTCTTTGGCCACGATGGAAAGTCGACACGGAAGTTCACCGTTGAAGGCCAACTGGGTTTCACGGGCCAGGAACTGAAAGCTGCTTGGGTCACTAAATTCGTCAGTGAGCGTCGCACACGCGTTGATGAGGCTTTCGGCGCTGTCGCTGCTGACTAGAAATAGTTCGGTTGGCGAAGGGCGGAAGCGATCCTTTTGGCCTGATTTGCCGGTGTATTCCTCAAGCGCAACGTGAAAATTGCTGCCGCCAAAGCCAAATGACGACACGGAGCCACGCCGCGGGTGGTCGCTGCCACGCACCCAGGGTCGAGTCTCGGTGCTCAGATAGAACGGGCTGTTCCCGACATCGAGTTTGGGATTGGGGCGCTCGACTTTGATGGTCGGTGGCAGCACCTTGTGGTGCAGCGCCATGACGATTTTGATCAATGAGGCGGCCCCGGCGGCGCCTTTGGTGTGGCCGATCTGGGATTTGACCGATCCGAGCCCGCACCACTGGGTGTCGTTGCCACCGCCTTCGGCAAAGACGCTGGCCGCGCCCTGGAACTCGGCCAGGTCACCGGCCTTGGTTGCGGTGCCGTGGGCTTCCAGCAACTCGACTGTACGCGGGGTGTAGCCGGCGTTGTCATAGGCCCGGCGCAGTGCGTTTGCCTGGCCGGAAGCCTTGGGCGCATAGACGGCAGTGCCCTTGCCATCTGAGCTGGAGCCGATGCCGCGAATCACGGCGTAGATGCGGTCGCCGTCTCGCTCGGCATCTTCCAGGCGGCGCAGGGCCAACATGCCCAGTCCTTCGCCCATGATGGTGCCGTCGGCCTGGTCCGAAAAGGGACGGCAATCGCCGGTGGCTGAGAGCGCAGGCGTCTTGCTGAAGCACATGTACATGAGAATGTCGTTGAGCGTGTCCACGCCGCCGATGATCACCATGTCCGACTGTTTGAGATAGAGTTCACTCAGACCCATGGAGAGGGCTGACAATGAGCTGGCGCAGGCCGCGTCGACCACACAGTTTGTGCCGCCCAGGTCCAGCTTGTTGGCGATGCGGCCGGCGACCACGTTGCCCAGCAGGCCGGGGAAGGAAGCCTCGGTCCAAGGCACGTAGTTGTCTGATATGCTTTGACAGATTGCCTGGGCTTCGTCTTCGGGCACGCCGTTGTCGCGAAGGGCCTTGAGCCAAAGTGGTCTCTGCAGGCGTGATCCGAGGTGGACAACCAGCTCGGTTGTGCCGGTGGCGCCGAGAATGACGCTGATGCGGCTCTTGTCAATGTGCTCGAACTCGCTTTCGGCCGCATCGTCCAGAACCTTCTGCGCAACGATCAGTGCAAGCAGTTGGCTGGTATCGGTCTGCTGGATGATGTTTGGCGGGATACCAAAGGCCATAGAATCGAAAGGCACTTCGTCCAGAAAGGCGCCGGTGTTGCCATAAGTCTTGTCAGGCGCAGTCGGATCAGGGTCATAGTAGTCCTCGAGCAACCAATGATGGGGCGGGACTTCTCTGATCTGATCGTCGCCTTCGACAATATTCTGCCAGAATCCTCTGGCGTCGGTCGAACCGGGGAAGAGGGCGCTTACGCCTACGACTGCAATTTCTGGGGAGACGTGCTCTCGGTTTTCTCTTTGGTTACTCATCGGGCTTTTCTGTCCTTTGTAAACGGATCCGACGTTCTAGCGCAGCTCTCGCGGTCGAAAATTGAGCGCTGATGCGGGAACGGGCACGCCATAGCTACGCAGTTGCAGCCCACGTGTCACGTAGGCTGCGCCTTCCAGTAGATTGCGTGCGACTTGTACAACGGTGCGGTTCTCTGGGGCCTCTAAGAATGAGCCGTTCACCCAATCGTTGAAGGCTCCCATGGCAGGGCCGCACCAAATTTGATAATCGAGGCGTCTATCAACAGTGCCGTCTATCGGCCAGCGGCTGGATAGACCCAGGTAGGAACGAAAGACCAGCGCCATCTTGTGCTTTGGGTCACGCTCGGCACGTTCGGCTTCCGCGGGATTGCGGACTTCAAAAAACGAACGAGTATCATTCCAGACTTCCGCCAGCGAGCGCCGGAAAATCTGCTTTTCCAGCCGGTCGATCTCATCCTGCGGGATCTCTTCCAGTGAGTTGAACTTGGTGTAGAGTGCATAGAGCCTATCGGCTCGTGCGGCAAACATGGTGCCACGCTTGAGCACCTGGACCTTGACGCCAAGCTCAAACATGTCAGCAGAAGGACACATCGTCATGTCGGCTAGTTCGGCTTTGGCCAACAGTTCTCGAGTGTCGTCTGAGACGCCGGCCTCGACACAGCTCTGGTTGACCGAGCCGGTCAGGACATAGGCTGCGCCAAGGCCAAAGGCTGAAGCCACGGCCTCGGGCGTGCCCAGCCCCCCGGCCGCGCCCAATCGAAGAGGGCGCACGTAGTTATGTTTGGCGGTCATTGCGTCGCGGACCTGGGCGATGGTCGGGAATAGTGAGCCCAACGGCCGATTGTCAGTGTGTCCGCCAGAGTCAGACTCGACGGTATAGTCCTCGGCGATGGGCAATTCCATTGCCAGGTCAGCCTCTTCGCGAGTCAGATCGCCGGAGCGGACAAGGGCTTCGACCATGTCCGCCGGCGGCGGAGACATGAAGTGCTCTGCTACTTCGGGACGGGAAATCTTGGCGAAGATGTGATTCTCTCGCACAATCTGGCCGTTGGTATCCCGGTGCACGCCGGTATATGCGTAGCGCACCACCGCAGGTGTCAGGCTCATGAAGGCTGCAGCTGAGACGCGTCGCACCCTGAAGCGCAGTAACAGGTCGACCATGCGGTTTTCGAGTTCGGGCTCTTGGGGCGAGTGGATCAAGTTGCATCCCCAAGGCTGACCGTCACTGAGCGCTTCCTCAATGGCTGACAGCGCGCTCTCGACGCGTTCAATACTCAAGCCGCCGGAGCCGAAGAAACCGAGCATGCCGGCCCGGGCCATCTCGATGACGATGGAGGCAGAGGCGATGCCGCGTGCCATTGCGCCGGCGACGTAGGGGAAGCGGAGACCATGGGCTTCGAGAAAGGAGCGATCTCCGAGCCACTCTGGATAGAGCGCGGGCAGTATGCCCAGGCACGGATGACCGCCCTCGTCTTTTTCCGCCCCGTTATCGGTCGCCGAGGCGAATCCTGGCTGGAAGACGCCATCCTGTGCAACGCCAACGCGTCCATTTTGCCCTTCGCGGACAATGTACGCCGGGGAGCGATAACGGGCAATTGCTTCAGCAAGCGCGGCTGCTGAAAAGGAAGCGCCGTTGCCATTCCCGAACCAGGTGCCAATTGTTTGAAGTCCCATGCTCAAGACTATACTCTCCATTAAATTGCCGGCGGATTGCAGGACGATGCCAATTCATTAACGCATCTTTGCCGGAGTTGTTTCCAAAAGAATCAAATTGGTCCGAAACAAGATGTTTCAGTTTACTCTTGGGCAAGAACAGTGCAGTTGGCGAGGTGCTCGACTCTACGTCTCGACTGGTCCCACGATACGCGCAACTTCATGCCCAAATGTCGTTGGCCAAAATCTGTTTTCCACTACATCGTTGATCCGGCGCTCCACGCGCATTCAGAGCAGCCATACTACAGGCGCGCCGTAGTAGTGCCGCTCTTTGTATCTGCGCTGCCGCCGGACATATATCTGCAGAAGCCAAGACCATTTCACACTCCATCCTGAAGCCAGATTCTCGATTTTTCGAAATCCGACCGCGTTGTGCATTCTGAAGTGAAAGTGCGTCTTAGCCCTTTCGACTTGATTCTGATTTCGCTCTTTCTATGTCACTGAATAACGACGACAGACGACCACGATAATTCGGCAAAACGCACATCGTGTCCAGGCCCAAACAGGGAGTAGACCGGACGTCCACAGCATAACACAGCCCGCATTTCTTGGTAAACTATTGGGCTGTACAACGGTATGCAAAGTTGTGGCATCTACGAGGTCTCCTGAGGAATCGGTGAGGAAACTGGCTGGTTGACTTGCTTGCGGAGTCATGATAGACAGTAGTAAGCTGTCGTCGACAGAACCGTGGCTCAAGACTTGCTTGTGGGCAGGCTCGATCCACTGGAAACGCGGTGACTTTTGACAGGCATTGATGCCTGCAAGAGGGGCCGAAAAATCGCACTCACCAACTTTGATGGACCGGAAAATGAATTTTCGTCTGATCCCATTGTTCGTTTCGCTTTTGTTGCCCCTAACGCTAGGCGGCTGTGTTGCGCCTCTGCTAGGTGAAGTTAACCTCGCCGACAATGTCATCCTCTGGCATAGCTGGGACGAAGCGGATGCCGAAGTGCTGGACCAGATTCTAAGCCAGGTGACGGAGATCAGCCCAGGCACAACCGTCATCAGCGTTCACGTGCCGCAAGAAGAACTACTTGATCGCTATATCAATGCGACCCTTCAAGGGATCGGTCCGGATCTGTTGATTGGTTCGAGCGAATGGATACGTGATCTGGTGGAAACAGAGACGATCCGCTCAGTTGATGCGCTTGATTTCGATAAGCCCGCTTACTATGAAAATGCGCTTTCGGCAGTAATCTATGAGGCAAGAATCTTCGGCTTCCCCTTGTCTCTCTACCCGGTGGCTCTCTACTATAATAGCTCACAGGCTCCATCGCCGCCGGCTTCGCTTGAAGCGTTGCTGGCGCAGGCCGACGCAGGTAATCGGATCGCGCTGGTACCCCGGTTCAGGCTCTCCTATTGGGGCATTCAAACCTTTGGCCACGGCCTGTTTGACGATTCAGGCCGTTTTACATTGGACGGAAGTGGTTTTACTGAGTGGCTTGTATGGCTCAACGACGTTCAGGATGATGCGGGCGTGATTCTCAATACGGATGACGCTGCAATGGAGGAGATGTTTACAAGCGGTCAGGTAACCTACTATGTGGCAGGTCCCGACGAATTGACACTCATCGATGAGGCTACGGCCACGAAATACACCAGGGTCTCTGTACTTCCATCTGGGCCCGCTGGACCGTCCGGCCCGCTCTTGCCTGTGGAAACGGTGATGTTGAGCACTTCTTCGTCATCGACACAGTCCGAAATTGCGCTGGCGGTGGCACGATATTTGACGAATGCCCAGCAAAGTACGACTTTGATGCGAGACTTGGGGCGAGTGCCGGCCAATCGCAATGTCAATGTCGATCCGCGTGTCTACCCGTTGCTGTCCGGTTTTTCGGCCCAGAGCGTGACTGCTGTCTCGTTGCCCAATGCCCTGTACCGAGAGGAATTCTATGAAGCCGGAGATCGTGCCTACGTCAATGCAGTGACCGGCGTTCTGACGCCGGCCGAATCAGTCTGTCGCTTTGGGCATGAAGTGATACTGATTCAGGACTACGCGCCTGAGGACGTTGACATGCCTGCCGATTGCGAGGAGGAGTGATTCGATGGTTTCAGAAGAAGTCTTAGAGGCCGTTAATCTTGCGATTCAGCAAGTACAGATTTTCTTCGTCCTGTTGGCGCGTCCCATTGTGCAGCGAGAGCTCATCGCGCTCATCGCTATCTTTCTCTTCTCTTGGATACTGTCGATAATCCTACGAGGCTGGTACGAGCGAAGAAACCGAGCGACGAAGGGCGTGGAGGCATCGGCCGGGCGGCGACCGTTAATGTACTCTGTCTCCCTGCTCTTTGCTCCGATTCTGGCCCTGATGCTGTTGAACATTGTTGGGTGGGCTTTCGTGAGGCAGGGGCATCCCATGGGGCTTATAGCTGGGGTCGAGCCGCTGGCCTGGGCATGGCTGTTCTATCGTGGGTTGTTAGCAATACTCTATCACCGCTTCGGTGAAGCCACACGCCCGTTTCATCACTGGGTCTTCATGCCCCTCTTCCTCTGGGGGGTGGTGACCAGCCTCCTCGACAACTTCGTCAGTCTGCGCCCACTTGCCAGTATTCCACTGTTCTCACTCTTTGGAACGCCGATGACGGTCAGCGATCTGACTGCGGCATTGCTGGCCCTTTATTGGTTTATCGTCGCCTCTTGGATCGTACAGATATCGGTGCGTCGGCTACTTGCATCCAGGCCATCGGTTGAGGCGGGCGTAGTCGAGTCGGCTGTTACGATCAGTCGCTATGTCGTTCTGGCTATCGGCTTCTTACTGGCCTTACACATCCTCGGCATCGATCTATCGACGCTGGCACTGATTGGTGGTGCGCTGTCGGTTGGTGTCGGTTTCGGTCTTCAGAGCATTGTGGCCAGTTTTATCAGTGGGATTGTGTTGCTCTTTGAGCAGGCGTTGTTACCGGGCGACGTGATCGATGTCAACGGTGGGATCGGCACGGTTGAGAAAGTAAATATCCGCTCGACAACGGTAAGGACCAACGACAACGTTGAGGTTGTCATCCCAAACGACGTATTTCTGACGACTGAGGTAACGACCTTTACGAAGACCAACAATCGCCTTCGTATTCAGCTGCCGTTTGGGGTTTCCTATGCGAGTAGTCCTCATCACGTGAAGGAAATCGCTCAATCTGTCGCTGCCAAGCATCATCAAGTGCTGGCAGAACCGACGCCCCATCTCTTCTTTCGTGGGTTCGGCGATTCAAGTCTTGATTTTCAACTGGCCGCCTGGATTGAGCAGCCCGAGCACGCCAAAGTGATAGAGAGTGATCTCTACTACATGCTCTGGGATGCGTTTGAGGAGCATGGCATCGAGATTCCGTTCCCCCAACGCGATCTCAATCTTGGTCGAGGCTGGACGAAAGTGTTGGCAACTCCTTGATCGAGATTTGTCCGGCGCTCTGGGATCTCAGGGTGAGGCGATGCCCCGACGTGTCAACCCCCTGAGATCCGATTGAACCATTTTTCGCTTCATTTTGAGAGCTGCGGCTGTTCAACGATCAGACGCACATGATCACATCTTCATCAAAGGACATTCCGATCTGTTTGCCTGGCTCAACAACTAGAAAATCGTCGGCCCAATCACCGTCCAGCAGACGGCGAATCAACACGATGTCCCCAGTCATTTTCTCGAATGTCCAGCCCCGACGGGCGGCCTCATCCTGTGTCTCGACCTCGACGGCACTACCGTCGCCAATGCCCACGTCGATGAAGACGGCTCGTTGGTAGTGGCTCTGCCAGGCCCCCATCACCTCCATTAGATAGTCGGCATTGTCCTGGCCGAATTTTTCCACATATTCGTCATAGACATCCTGGATATTGGTCTCCATGCCGGCGCCGAGCGAGAGCGCCGTAGCACTGCTGTCGCGGCGCTCGACATAATCCTGGACGTACCAATAGGTGCCTGGCTTATTCTCAAACTGATCCTTGTATCGCTCGCGTCCGCCCAGAAATAGTGTGATGCAGTCGTGGGCTCGTGGGATGACCAATGGCACATCCCGCGCATAGAGTCCCGCCGTTGCTTTGCCACACAGGCCGTAGGCCAGCGTGATAGCGTCGTAGCCCTGGCCCGAAGCTGCGTCGATCTGGCCCTGAAGTCGGTCGCGTAGGCTGTCCGGTTGGTTGTGCAAACCAATGGGATAGACTTCGACATCGACCTGGTGGGGCGAGTGGGCCGCACACAGATAGGAAATCCGGGTGAGCGCTTCGCAGCTGAGGCATTTCAGTTTCATGATAAGGACTCCATGGCTGGACTAGTGCTGATTGTGGTCTATTCAATAGGACGTGGTCATTATTGGCAGAAGTGAATGTCGATTGGCGGTGGACGGCCACAAGGGCACGCCCCTACCGTGTCAACTCATTTGGAATAGATCCATTTCAATGCTTCCACATTGTAGGCGCGACAGGACCAAATTCAGCAATGGTTCGCTTGATTGAGTCCAGGCGCTCAAGACTGGCGTCCGGGGGCACATTGTCTGAAACACCCAGGATCAACCGATCTCCGCGTCCGACGGAATCGAGCAACTGCCCCATATAGGCATTGAATTCGTAATCGGACGTGTATTCCTCCAACAGGAGCACGGATGGGATGCCGCCCCATATTGTGGTGTCCGGTCCCATGCCCTCACGGATCTCGGCCAGTGTGCAGCGCGTCATTGGGCTAGGGCAGACTGACTCGGCCACGTCAAAGCCGCATGCCGGGTAGAGCGGTAACAACGCCCTGTTTTCGCCATCGCAGTGCGTCAGCAGCAGCTTGCCTGCCGCGTGCACTCGCTTGCTGACCCTCTGCAACCAGGGTGCGATCTCTTGTTCGAAAAAGGGCGGCCAGGTCACATCCTGGTCGTAGTTGGCGCCCCAAAAGATCACTTCAGCATCGCACTCCAGCAAGGTGTCCAGCGCAGCCTCGAAAAACGGCTCCATGCGGGCGGCCAGGCTGCGAAGTCCGTCTCGGGCATCTGCATAGAGGTAGAAGAAATTCTGCATGGCAGTCAGCTCGTGCAGGATGAGGTGCATCGGCGACGCAGCGACCGGACCGCGGGCCACGGCGATGCCTTGATCGCCTACCCGGGCATCGAACGCCCGATAGGCTTCCGGCGTCGGGATGAGCTCCAGATGCTCGAATACAGTGGCGACAGCGTCAAAGTCGTCGGGCGAGTCGATGGCGTACGACTTCACAAAGGGTAGCGAGATGCCGTCACGCGCCATCTGTTTTGAGTGGTGCAGATGCAGATTGACAGGACCAAATGGCGTCTTGATTGCAGTGATCAAGTCGGTGTCGTCATGGCTGGACGCGATGTCCAGGCCACGGAGTTCGACCCGATAGGGATAGTCGCGATGGTTGTCGATGCCGAGCCCGCGCAGGCGGACGTCGCGCTCGCCTGGCAAAGAGAAATCGCCGCCGACTGCATGACAAGCTACACCGAGCGCCCTGGATAGCTCGACCATGTTCATGTCGGCGTACTCGGGCGGCAGTAGGCCGCGTTCACGTTGGGCGATCATCCAGAGATCCATGCGAGGGGCCCACGGAATCTGATCGGTTGGCTTACCGTGCAGGGTCGCGAGCATGCGTTGACGAGGGCTCATCGGGGCCGTAGCAGGTTCTGTTGGGGAGCGATTGTCTGATGCCGACTGTGCCAAAATGGTACACCTTAACGGGCTACTTTTCGTGCCGATGCTAAAGTAGAGACAAAATCTTCGCTCTTTGCACTTGCGCAAAGAAGCCTTTCGTAGGACATGGTATCTTGGCTTCAGAATAATGACTTTTTCTGTTTGGATAGCCCGAAAAAGGGAAATGCCTAGATGAACACTGACTCACTGCTTAAGGTCTGTTCTTTCTGCTACTTGGTCGCACTTTTCGCTCCGATTGTGCTCCTTGCCTTCATCTTTCTCGTGGGCGTCTGTTGTCTTTTCTGATGGTTGTCCGCATATATTCGATGTGAACGACAGAGCAGCAGGATGTCAACTTCTCAGCGGCATCCACACCGAACTTCGCTAATGCATCCTCGGATTGTTCGAGCAAAGAAGCGTCCAATAGCCGGTTGGGCGCTTCTTTGTGTCTTGCAGCGGATTCCCCAGTCGGGCGATCATTTCTCGTACATCTCATCAATTTGATCCGCATACTCATTCAAGATCACCTGACGCTTCAGCTTCAAGGTGGGGGTCAGTTCTCCGCGTTCGATTGAGAACTGAGAGGGCGCAATGTAGAAGTTGCGCACCTGTTCAACGCGAGCAAATCGAGTGTTGACTTCGTCGATTCTCTTCTGCACCGCCTCAATCAGAGCTGGATTCGTAGAGATGCTCTCCTGATCCGAAATATTGTGCTCAGCAATGAATCGATTGATCATCTCTTCATCCAGGGTCAGCAATGCAGTGATGTAGCGACGTCCCTCGCCGATGACAATTGCATGGGTAAACAGATCGGTGCCCATGAGTGCGGCTTCGATGTTCTTGGGCGCAATATTCTTGCCGCCGGACGTGATGATGATGTCCTTTTTGCGGCCAACGATGTTAAGAAAACCGTCTTTGTCATATTCACCCAAATCGCCCGTATACATCCATCCGTCTTTGAGCGTCGCTGTTGTGGCCTCTTCATCCTTGTAGTACCCGGAGAAGATATTCTTGCCCTTGGTCAGAACTTCGTTATCTGCGGCCAACATCAGTTCGGTGCCGGGGATGGCCTTGCCGACGGTCCCAAACCGGGCGCTTCCGCCCCAGTTGACGGCTACGGGGCCGCATGATTCTGAGAGCCCATAGATTTCCCAGATGTTGATGTCGAGACTGCCCATAAACTCGAGGACATCCGGCGAGATCGCTGCCGCACCGACCAGGAACGTCTTGGTGCGATCGAATCCCAGCGCCTCTTTGACTTTCGAGAAGACCAGGCGGTTGGCTATCTTGTATTTTAGCGCCAGGAGGCCGGACGGCTCTTGGCCGCGGTTGCGCAAATCGGTGACCTGCGTGCCGACGCCGCGGGCCCAGGTCGCAAGTTTCGCCTTGAGGCCGCTGGCCTGTGCAAAACGCTCAGAAAGGCCTTCGACAAACCGTTCCCAGACGCGGGGAACGCCGAAGAAGCGGGTTGGCCGGATCTCCTTGATGTTGTCAGCAACCGTGTAGGGCGTATCGGCATAGGAGACGCAGAAACCGCGCACGGCAGGAGCGTGGATGCAAAACATCTGTTCCGCAATGTGGGACTGGGGCAAATAGGAGAGCAGCACATCTTCAGAATCCAGATTCCAGAGATTGAGCATGGTCTCGGAAGTCCACTGTAGGTTCTCGTGGGTGAGCATGACGGCCTTGGAAGGGCCGGTGGTCCCTGATGTGTAGATATAGGTCGCCAGCATCTCCGGTCTCAGGGAATCCAGGCGCTCATCCAGTGTTGCGTCGTCCACATCGTTGCCCAGGGCGCTGAAATCCATCCAACTAAGGACATTCAGACCGTCCGGTACATCGGCAGGGACTTGAGACTCACGCATCATGATAACGGTCTTGAGAGAAGGCATCTGCTGGTGCACTTGCAGCACCTTCTGCCACTGAACGTCGTCCTGGATTAGGAGGGCAATGGCTTCTGCATGATTGACCACATGCTGGAGTTCTTCCGGCGAGTTGGTCGTATAGATCCCCGCAGGTACGCCCGCCGCCGACATGCTTGCAGCATGAAAGATCGTCCACTCTGGTCGATTGAACCCGATGATAGACGTAGCCTGGCCTGGCTGAAGCCCAAGCGCAATCAGCGCTTTGGCCGTCTGTCGCACTTCGCCGCCATACTCAGTCCAGGTGGCGGACTGCCACTCACCGGCAACTTTGACCTTGTAAGCAAGTGCGTCACCGCGGCGTTGCGCAGTCTTCTGTAGAGTTACAGGAATTACTGGTTGATCCACTGTTTTGCTCCTATTGGCAAGATCCTGATGAGGATCCGAGGGCGCGTAAGCGAATTAAGAAGACGCGGAAGCGCACCAGAAGTTTGACTGAGTATAGTCCTCGCGTACCGTGCTGTCAATCTGATCCGAACGGTTGGGCAATATGCCAATCTGGGGTCCCAATTGGTTTGTCTCGCTTCGGCAATTCGTGATAGGCAATCCTCTGACCCGAGACGAAAGAGCTTGCGTCTCTACGTGAGCCATGGTCGGTATTCATGGGCGGTCTCGTACATGGCAACGATGTTCTCGGGCGGCACGTCGATCATGTGATTGCAGGATGCCATGACGTAGCCGCCGTTCTTGCCAAGCACATTGATGCGCTCCCGGACCTCGGCAACCAAATCGTCCGTGTTCCCCTCCATGCCCTCGATCGCGCCGTGGAAGGCGAGTTGCTCACCGAACTGCGCCTTGAGGTTGCGGCCGTCCATACCGTTCGACGATGTCTGGACCGGGTTGAGCACGTTGACGCCGACCTCAATAAGATCGGGCAGAATCTGCAAGACGTTGCCATCGGTGTGGTGGATGATAAATGCCTCAGGGACCATGTCGTGAATGCGCCGATAGAGCGCTTGCTCAGCCGGTTTGATGAACTGGCGATACATGGCCGGCGAGATCAACAGATTCTGTTGACCGCCCAGGTCATCGGCCACTTCGACCATTTGTACGTAAGGTCCGACGGCTTCCATGAACTTGGTGTAAACACCCAGGTAGATGTCTAGCACTCGCTCGACGATGTGGTTGGCGACATCCGGTTGATCGAACATCAGCATCATAAACTGGGCCATGCCAACCAGGGCGCAGCCTCGATCGAGGAAACCTGGGGAGAGGGGATTGCGGGCCACCAGTGCATAGCTGGTCTGCTCATACATCCGCTTGGCTTCCTCAGCCAAGCCTTCGGCGCTGTATAGATCGTCGGCCGTGGGCCAGGGGTAGGCGTCGACATCGGCGATCGAAGCCGCGTGGGCCAGAGGATGCTCAATCGCGTTGACGAAAATGCCGGCTTCAATGGAGCGCACGCCCCAGGCGTCGGTGAAGGAGCCGTCGTCATGTCGGGTCGTCTTATTGTTGGCCCCGCCTTTTAGGAAGATACGCCTGAAGTCTACGCCGAAGTGTTCTAAAATGCGTTCGTCGTAGTAGTTGGCGCTGTTGCCGGAACGCACCGGTGGAATGGGCGCCAGACCGAGGTGGTCGCGCAGTCGCAAGTAGGTCTTGTCGAGCAGCATCGTCGCGTTGCCCATCATGTCGACCGGCACACGGTCCGGCTGCTGATGGCTGAGCGCCATGATGACGCGTTCTCGATGGGTTAGGTTCATCTGTATTCATCCTTTGCCTGCCGGCTAGCCTAGCGGCGTAATCTCGACAGGCTTCTGTTTTGGCGTGCATCTGTTTCTGGAAGCCACAACGATTGCTACAGTATACAACAAGGGTTATTACAGTTACAGGATTGCGAGTGGACTTGGGTCTGAGATAAACTGAGGGCATTCGAAAGCCGGCGGGAGCGCCTGCGATATTTCTCACTGCCGTCAGCTCACCAGTCTGGGCAGTCATCAATCGCAATATCCTGGAGTTGAGTGATGAATCAGAGCCGTCCATCTGTTGTTTCGGTAATTCTTAAGACCATTGTGACACACTCCGTGACCTACTCCATCCTAGGGCTGATCTTTCTGAATGTGTTTGACTATGGTCATCTTTTCTTGGAGACGCAGCTCCGCCACTTTATGCGACCCGTCAGTGACCCGCTGGTTATGGCTGGAGGGCTCTTTCAGCCGATCAGGGGCGTACTCTTCGGCATCGTCTTCTACCTTCTGCGCGACACATTATTTGGTCGCAAGAATGGCTGGCTGTACATGTGGATCATGTTGGTTTGTCTCGGCATCCTTTCCACATTTGGTCCGTCCCCTGGCTCGATTGAAGGATTGATCTACACAGTACTGCCGCTGGGAATTCACCTGATTGGCCTACCTGAGGTGTTAATTCAGGCATTGGTACTCTCTTCGATCCTCTGCTATTGGGTCGATCACCCAGAGAAGAAGTGGCTCACCTGGCTTATGGGTGGATTATTTTTCATATTCATGCTGCTTCCGGTGCTGGGCCTGATCTATGGGCCGCAAGCGTAGTCGATCCGCACAGTCGATCTGCACAGCCGATCTGCATCGCCGATCTACCTACGTCTCCGTGTATATCGACCTGAGGATCTGAATTTGTCACCCCATCTTGCAGAATGCTGACGCGGGGTCTACAATCAGGCAATCCGTCGTCCTTCGTAGCACAGACGGGCGAGCTGAACTGAGACACTTAATTTGGAGGAAGAGATGTCAGAGAATCTAAATACACAGGTCATCGTAGCATTTTTTGAAAACGGCAGTGCTGCTGACAGTGCGGCCAAGGCGCTGATGAGTTGGGACAAAGCCAATGACGACATCAAGCTAGGCACATTGGGCCGTTTGAGCCTGTCGGACAGCGGCAAGTTGGACAGCAGGCGATATGGCAGTTCTCGCACCGGCCGGGGCCTGTTGATTGGCGGCGCGCTGGGATTGGTGACTGCCGGGCTAACCGGCGGCCTCTCCTTGCTGGCAGGCGTAGCTGCCGGCGGCGTAATCGGCGGCATCACGGGCAAGGCAACCACCGGTTCGCTCGGCCTGAGTGACAATTCGCTCGATGAGATCAAGGGCAAGCTGACCGGTGACGCAGTCGCCGTTGTGGTCCTGTGTGACGATTTCGAGGTCAAGCCGACCATGGCCGAACTGAAGAAGACCGGCGGTACGCCTCAGTCCTTCGGCGTCTCGGCAGATCTGCTGGAAAATATCAAGCAGAACCACGTGGATAGCGTGATGGAAGCAACCACCGTTCACAACATCGACGAGAGCGGTGGGTACCAAGAACCGCTACATCATAGCAAAGATGGTTAGGGCCCGGATCCCCACGGTAAGTTGGCAGTTTCTTAGCAGGGATGGCAGCTTATGGACGTTCGTATCATCCGCAGCCGGAAGCGGCGAAAGACCATCCAGGCCCGCAAAGTCGGTGATGTGCTCGAAGTGAGGGCGCCGGCGACGATGTCGGACGCTGAACTGGATCCGCATGTCGCCAAGCTGCTTGAACGCATGGAACGGCGTACGGCCAAGGCCGAGTTGGATGATGACGCTTTGGAGAGACGGGCAGGCGAGTTGAATCGACGCTACTTCGACGGCAAGTTGCGATGGGAGTCCGTCCGCTGGGTCACCAACCAGAACAAACGTTATGGCAGTTGCACGCCAACTCGCGGCACCATCCGCATTTCGCATCGGCTTGCCGATATGCCTCGCTTTGTGCAGGACTATGTGATCGTCCACGAGCTGGCCCACCTACTTGAAGCCAATCATGGACCGAAGTTCTGGGCGCTGGTCGATCGATTCCCCAGAACTGAGCGTGCCAGGGGTTACCTCATGGCCGTGGGCATGGAAGAGTTGGAGTCCGATTCGTAGTTGCCTGCGCTTATTACAGCGGTGCTTTTTTCGATGCGTTCTTAGGAGCGTCATAATGGGCGTGCCGAAAACGATCATTCTACTTTGCCTGACCGTGCTGGTGCTATCTGCATGCGGACGTGGCCCCGTCAGGTCCGCTGAGAGTGATGCCGACATAGCGGTTCTCTCGTCGACTGAAGTTTCAGCGACTTCAATCCCTGATGCGCCTACATCCATACCCACTGCTAAACCCATACCCACTGAAGTACCTTTTCTGGATGCGCCTCCGCACTCGGCCGTCATGGAACTGCCGCCAGTCTCTGGTGATGTCCATGATCGACTGTCCGGCTTTCTCGACAGCCTTGTCTACCGGCCGGGCGATCCGCCGCAACGCAAGGCCCCGGGCGCAGTTCTGCTTCTCGATCTGCCTGAAGGACGCTTTCTGGAAGCCGCCGGCTCGGCAGATCTGGCTGGAAAACGGCAGGCGGACCCGACGGATGTCTTTGAAATCGGCAGCATCACCAAACTCTTCACAGCGGTGCTCTTGCTCCAGCTTCATGAAGAGGGTGTTCTCTCTCTGGATGACAAGCTCACCCAGTGGTTGCCCGAGGTGGCTGCATCCGTGCCCAATGGCGGAGCCATGACTTTGCGCCAACTGGCGTCCCACACCGCTGGGCTAAACGACTACGAACGCGACCTCTATCCAATGCCTGCGCTTCTGACCGATCAGACGTTGCTTGAGCGTGGCTTTGAACCGGCCGAAATCGTGGACTGGGTTGCCCGAAACAAGCCACCGCTCTTTGCGCCCGGCACGCCCGGGTCGTGGCAGTATAGCAATACCGGCTATGTTTTACTCGGCATGGTTCTGGAGGCTGCAACAGGCCAATCGATCGGCGAGCTTTATGCCACGCGGATTTTTGAACCGCTGGGCTTGGAGAGTGCAATGTTGCTTGAGGGCATCCCTGCGCCCGACCAGATTGTGAATGGCTATAACGGCATGAGCGGCGACTATGTCGACATGACTCGATGGAATGCCTCCGGCGCGTGGGCGGCCGGTGCATTGGCCATGAACGCCTCTGATCTTGCCGCATTTGCACATGCCCTTGCCGATGGAGATCTCTACCAAGATTCTGAGATGCTGGCGACGATGAGCGACTTTGTCTCAACCGGCCAAGATCGTGGCTTCACCGGCTACGGGCTGGGGCTGGCCCAAGTCCAGAGCGGCGCATGGGGCCATGCCGGGGGCACGCCGGGCTTCGGGTCCGGCTTGATCATCGAGCCGGACAGCGGAATCGTCATTGTCTTTCTGGGCAACAGCGGATCGTTTAATGTCAATCCCATGGAACTGGCTGCACTCGCCCGTGGGACTGCGACTCAGCCAAGATAACTCGAAAGGGAACCCATGAACATTGCTATCGGCGGCGACCACGCAGGCTTTCCAATGAAGGGCCCCGTCATCGACTTGCTAAACGCACGCGGTCATACGGTGACCGACTATGGCACCGACAGTACAGAGCCCGTCGATTTTCCCGATATCTCGGCCCGCGTGACTGAGCAGGTGCGCACAGGCGCTGTCGACCGCGGCATTCTGGTCTGTGGTACCGGTGTGGGCGCGGCCATTGCCGGCAACAAGACGCCGGGCATCCGGGCTGCCGTCTGCCATGACACATACTCCGCGCGGCAGTGCGTCGAACATGACGACGTCAACCTGCTCTGTATCGGCGCTTGGATCGTCGGCACCAAACTTGCAGCTGAGATCATCGACGCCTTTTTGGCAGCAGACTTCAGCACGCAGCCCCAGTTTCGCCGTCGCGTCCAGAAACTCCATCAGCTCGAATATGACTCTGCAAAGATGGTGATTGCCGAACGGTCATAATCATGTGATTGAAACGGCCCCGGATTCGTTTGCGAATCCGGGGCCGTTTCATTTGTGTCGGCAGCTAACCACACCCGCCGCCACCTGTTGGCGCTTTCTTCTCCATGATGACCTTGGATTCGTACTCGATGCCGTCGTCATGTTGGTGAGGCGTGGCTATCTCATCCTGATCGCCCAGCGCCGCGGCGAAGACATAGCGCAGCGCTTCGTCATCGGAAGAGGCAATCTGCTCGTACTCGCCCTCTCCGTAGACCGCCAACCAATTGTTGATGCCGCCTTCTAGAATGTAAATGTTGCGCACATCACGGGCAACCAGTGATTTCCAGGCCGCGGTCGCGCTGGTTTCATCGTTGCCCATCAACACGATGACCGTGCCCTGGGGCGACGCTTGCAGATCCGGTGTGATTTCTACAATTTGCTCCGGGTCGATGCGTTCACTGTCACGGATGTGAAAGACATTGTAGTCCGATTCACCGCGTACATCGAGCATGACCAGGTTGACCAGTGGATCGTAGTAGAGATGGCGCAGCTCAGCCGGGTGGATCTGGACCAGCCGATCTTCAAGCGCCTGCTCCTTCTCGTCGGCAACGCGCTGCCACAGGTCATCATCGCTGGGTTGACCCAGCAGAAAGACGCCAAAGGCGGCAGCGATCAGCGCACCGGCCCAGACGAAGCGCCACTTGGAGGGCGTCCCTGCCTGCTTGTTTTCATCGTCACTGCGGAACGCTCGCTCAAGATGTTCCGCTCCCCAGATCAACAGAACGGCCATGACGGTCACGCCAAAGACGACCACGCTGACCGGCAACCCAAGCCATTCCGGGATAGTGAGGCGGCCCATGTAGCCCGAGTTGAAAAAGTGATCGAAGTAGGTGAAGGTTTCGCCGAAGATGACAATGCCGGTGAGCACGCCGCCAATGAAGAAGAATGCGTCGAGCTTTCCGGTGGCCATGCCGACGATGGACGTGCCTGGGCAGAAGCCGCCGATGATGAAGCCGATGCCGATCATCAGGCCGCCCAACATGCCGGGCCAGAGATAGGTCGGCGGCACCCAGACACGGTTGAAGTCGAGCAAGCCCAGCCCGACTGCGCCGAAGGTTAGCACCATGGCAACGACAACGCCAGTGAACATGACCTTGAAGACGGTTTGGTCCTTGAAATAGAATTGGCCGGTCAGCTTGGTCGAGATGGCAAAGCCCGACATCTCTAGCGCTACGCCAAAGCCCATGCCGACGAGCAGATAGATGATGTACGTGCCGTTTTTGCCGATGAAATCAGCTAATGGAAAAGGCGCCATGATGGCCTCCAAAGTTGCAATTCAGTCTTGGTATGCGATTTGGAAGGGACACGGATATCTTTGGAAAATCAGTGATGATCTGTCTAGTCTGTGTCATCCGTGTCCCATCCTTCTTAGTTATGTCCAAAGTCGGCGCAGGAAATAGGCCAGCATATAGCCACCGGCGAAGAAGGCCATCAGAAAGGCCCAACTGCCGACCGAGAGCGTGGCTGCGCCGGAGAGGCCCTGTCCTGACGTGCAGCCGCGGGCCAGGCGTGCGCCGAAACCGGTGATGATGCCGCCGCCGAAGGCGAAGAGCCAGCGCTGATGTACGCTGATGCGCGGCCCCTTGATCGTCTCGATTCGCAGACGATTGCCGAACCAGCCCGAGAGCAAGCCGCCCAGGAAAATGCCGACGGTCATCAACACGATCCAATGATCCAGCGCGTTCTTGTCGCCGCCCGCGTAGTTGACTAGATAGGCAACCCGGTCCACATGCAACGGCGCCGCCACATCGACAAGGCCGATGATTATGCGGTTGAGGCCACCGGACGCCCCGAGGCCATTGCCCGTCAAGTAGAAGGCGGAGAAGAGGACGAGGCCAAGGAGCACGCCGCCCACGTAGGGGTTGGCAAATGGTTTGGGCGCTGACTTGCCGCCTGCGTCCACTGTTTTGTCTGATGGAGCCATGGTGGTCATTGGTGTTTCCCTTCTGTGGGTTGGAAACCCACAGCTAACAGCTAGAAGCGCCCTCAGGCGCTGGTTCAAGCCCGTCTTGCCAAATATGGGGTCGCCAGGTGAAGTCGCTAAGGCGACTTCTCGCCGTTAGCAGCCGGCTTCAGCCGAGGCTGCCAATCCGTCTTGGGCCTTCGATCAATCACCGGACGCCGTTCTACCATCGCCCACTTCAACCTCGTCCCAGCCAATCGTCATGGCTTTGAGGTTGGCCGTGGGCGTGTGACCAGTGGTGGTCAGATAGATGTGGGCAACCAGGAAGGCGGCGAACATCCACGCAATCAACGTGTGGAAAGGCGCCAGCCAGGGAAGACCCCCCATTCTGGCCACGATCTCGGGCCAGCGTTGTGCACCCCACATGAAGATGCCAGTGAAGATTTGGAGCGGTAGGAGTACGTTCAAAATACCGAAGTAGGTGGCCTGTTGCAGTGGGTTGAGCTTTTGCTGTGGCGTCTTTTCGAATGGATGGGGCGCATCGCTGAAGATGCCGCGTGCATAGTAGTCAGCTTGGGTCATCATCTGACTGAAGTAGCCTCGTGGCTCCGGCAGGTACTGGCGAATCTCCCCGCTGGCAAAGTGGTAGAAGACCGAGAAGACCGCGTTTGCGACCAGAATGAAAGCCAGAACATTGTGCAGCGGTACCGCAAGACCGAAGTCGATGCCCCCGAGGGTATCCGGCCTGTGGATCACAATGCCGGTGGCCATGAGAAGCATGATCGTGATGGCCTGGAGCCAGTGCCAGGCCCGCTCGTACATGCTATACATGTAGACCGTCTGCGTGTGGGGTGCCTGGTGTGGATCTTTGCCACGACGTGCATCCTGCACGATGCGCAGGCCGCCATGGATGACGACCACGCCGATCGTGCCCAGCAACATCAGCAGGCCGATGGTCCCCACCCAGTCGACACGGTCATGCCCTGGGATGTAGAGTCCCATGGCAGCCGTGTTCAAGCTGAAGTGGAGTACACCGTCGCCATCTGTTGACAGATCGTCGTTGAGCGCAGAATCGTCTACAAGGAAGGCTGGCCTAACGTTGCCCGGCAAATACGAAGCCAGCGTGAATGGGCGACCGATCTTCGAATCTTCGTTGTGGCATGTGGCGCAGTCGCGGATGGCGTTCTCGCCGGTCACTACGTCGTGATTGATGGCATACGAATCGATGTCACCGCGAATCCGTGGATTCGAAAGGCCCAGGGCAACCAGACGTGACGCTATGAGTCCAACCTTGGCCTCTTTGTCCAAGCGCAGCTCATCGACATCCAATTCGCCATCGTTGTTGCCGTCAAACGCTGCCAGGATTTCAGGGCGATAGGAACCGTCCTCCAAATACGCAGCCTTCAGCTCTTCGATGCGTACCGGGCGCTCCGGATCGCTGTGGATCCAGTAGTGAGTCGTGATCAGATTGGCGGGCGTCAGCTGTGACTGGCCGTCCACATCGGTCCGCGAAATCAGCGCCGGCTGGTAGCCGGTGATCAGAGAGCGTACATCGTCAACCGGGCCGTCGACGCCACGATAGGTCACGTTGGGACCGCCCTCGGGTGTGATGACTGTCCAGTCGGCCTGTTGGATGGCCGGTGCATAGATCTGCGGAATGTGGCAGCTTTCGCAGCTCAGCGTCTCCATGTGAAGGTCGGTGTAGGGCAGCCAATCGTGGGTCGTCTCCCTGTTGTGGCAAGACTCGCAGCGGCGCATGGCATCTCTGTAGATGGGGGCGACGGCTGACTGTGCGGCCTGGCCTCGGGCGAAGTTGTGGTCGGGCCGTGTCAGGTAGTCGCCGAAGTCCATGCGGCGCGGGTCGAAATCCAGATGCTCGGGCCGGGACTCGGCCGGTTCCTGGTAGTAGATGGGGTTGTTGACAGAGAAATGGCAGTCCGAACACTGAACATTGCGCTCGGCATGAATATCCCATGAGCGGGCAAGCTCGTCCTTTCCGGCCAAGTTGAGTCCGGAATCCTTGAGACGCTGGCCCGAGAAAATCTGGCCCGTGCGCTGGGTGTGCTGGTCACCGGCGGTCATGTCGGCAGGCACCAGCGGATCGGCAGACTCATGTACTGTGCCATGGCACGCGCCGCAGTTCTGCGGCGTCGGCCCTTGGAGCGTGACAAAATCGGCCGCTAGCTCGCCGTTCTCCTGGAAGGCGTCCTCGTTCCAACGCCAGCCGTCGGCCGGCTGCTCAACAATGCCCGTGCCCAGTAGCGTGGCTGTGTTGGCCCATGCAAACTCGCCGGCTTGCAGCGTCTCGATGCGTGCCTCATTGTTGGGGTCGGGTATGTGGCAGTGGAAGCAGTTCATCTCGACGCCGCCGGACGCTGCCCAGTCCCAAGGCGTTAACTCGCCGGTCACGGGATCGACGCTATGCGTCTCCGGATCGCCTGCCTGCACCTGCAGATCGGCCAGCGGGTCACCCGAGCGACTGAACATCGCCGGCCCGCCACCCACATGGCGCTCGCCGAAGACCTTGATCCAATCGGGTGTGCCCAGGTCTATGATCTCGTCGGTCGCCGGCGACAATGTGCGGTAGGTCAACGGATCCCAGCCACCGAAGAGGCCGGGGCTCATCTCCCATGGGCGGCTACCTTCCAACGCACCCGGTGCAGCGAAGTTTTCCAGGCCGACAGAAGTGTGGAAGCTGTGGTCGGCGATGAATCCGGTGTCATGGCACGTACCGCACGTCTCCATCGTGGAGACGGGTTGTCCCGAGTCGAGGACGTTGGCGCCGTTCTCATCCAGCAAGGGAAAGGTTGGGTGCAGCGGCGACGTCTGCGCAGCGGCGACGCCGGTCATCAGTAGCAGCGCCACGACTGCGATCATCGGCCCCAGAGTCAGCTTCTGCCCTTGTGCAATTGAAACCACTGGCGGCCACCGACGAAGCCGGATGAACGCAGAAAAAGCATCCTTCCAGCTTTTCCTCTGTGCACTCTGTGCTCCCTCCGTACCTCTGTGGTTCGCTTTGGCCGTCGCCTCAAGAAATCCTTCTTTCATGGCTACCGCTCCCCACCATTCATGTTCATGCTGGTCTGCTGGAAGTCAGGGTCCTGCTCGCGGCCGCCGTAGAACATGGGATCGCCGTCATAGCCGAGCTGTTCCCAGTCGAGGCGTCCGGGCGAGCCGTCCTTTGTGTGGCAGGCGTCGCACTGAATTGCATCCTTGGCCGGGGCCACCATATGTGTCGTCGGCCAATACATCTCGGTCGGCGCGAAATCGTACTCGCCCGAATACTCCATGCCCACGATGTCGGAACCGAGCTGTGCCGCCTGGTCCCAGTCGAACTCGGTCCAGTAGCCGCCTTCGCCCACAGTCTTGGGCTGGAGGAGGTAGTTGTTTTGGGTATCGTAGATCTGGTCGGCCTCGTGGACCTTGAAGGGGAAGATCTGAGCATCGCCTTCCTCGTAACTGCCGTGAGGCATGTTCATGATTGTCGGCTCGCTCGGGTCGATCTCGTCGCCCAGAATGTAGCGGTCGGCCGTGCCCGAGTACCAGGTATAGGTTGGGACTACGTCCTTCTCGTAGACGAATTTCCCCTTGATTTTCAGATAATCATGGGGGTTTTCTGGCAGATCCTGGCCGGCCTGTGACCAGTACCACTCGGTCTTGGTGGCCTCCTTGCGCGCGAACTCGGGGATGTGGCACGTTTGGCAGGCCACGGCCGCGGTGTGGTCGTTGAGGCGTTCATCGTTGTGGGGCTCGTCGGCGTGGCAATCGGTGCAATAGACCTGATTCTCGTCGTCCATACTCACCGTGATCGATTTGCCGGAGATGTCGTGGTGCTCGGTGCGGTGACAGTCGGTGCAGGTGAAGTCGTATTTGCCCATGTGCACGTCCAACTCGTCGCTGGGATGCAGAAGCGAGTTGTCCAGGTCGCCATGCTTGACCGCATCGCCGCCGCCGCCCCGGAAGTGGCAGCTGCCACAGTTGTCGCGCGTCGGGTTGCCCACGCTTTCGGCCGCAGCCAGCAGATCGACGCTCTCCGCCGGATATCCGGCGTTGGCCTTGATGTAGCTGCCTGAATTGTCATGGCAGGCCAGACAGTCGACGTTCGTTTCCTCCGTGAAGTCGAAGGAGTCGTCCTCCCAGCCGTAGCCGATATGGCAGGCGGTGCAAGGCGGCTCGTTGCCGTTGATGCCGATGCAGAAGTTGTTGATCAGATTGGCCTTGCCGCCATAGACGGGCTCGTCATGGCCCGCCATCTCATAGGGACCGCTCTCCCAGGTCCAATGCGACGTGCCCATGATCTCTTGCGCTGAGTCAGGATGACAGTTCAGGCATGCCTGGGTGACATCGTGGCCGGTCTCAAGTGCATCGCGGTAGAGACCGGTGTGGTCGGTATGTTCAGGATGTTGGGGCATATTGACCCAGGGATCGTCAACGGATGCCGCCGGTTTGGGAAGAAAGATGAAGACAGGAATCGCAATCACCAGCAGTGTGACAATTGCGCCGAGCACCCAGGAAATCCGGGAGTTACGCATGGTGCACTCTTTCAGAACCTTCCTACGTTTCGTCGAAACTTTCATTTGTTACAAAAAACACAATCAAATGTCAAAAAAAGGCAGACTCACCTTGAGCCTACCGTATTAGGCCGTTCAAAGAAATCAAATCCCTATTTGACGGCCTGCAAGCCGCTGCGCAAGCATCATCAAACAGGGATTCAATTTCTTGCAGCGGCCTTATTGCGTTGAAGGGGGATCGTTGAGCAGATCGGCCTCTTTGTTTACGCGGTCTTCCAACACGCTGCGCAGAAGGTCTAGCGCTTCGATCACGCGGTCATCTGTCAACTGGTAGTCAACCCGGCGTCCATCACGCTCTGATACAACCAGTCCGGTCTGGCGCAGCACCGCCAAATGACGGGAGACCGTCGACTGTGGCAACCTCAGCATCTCGGTCAGCTGAGTGACGTTGCGCGGTGCTTCGGCCAGGGCGTAGAGAATCGTAATGCGGATCGGGTCGGAGATGCCTGAACAGAGCCGGGCGTGCAGTCGGTTGATTTCACTGATGGATGGAATCATGGTCAGCCATTGCTTTCAAATCATTATATCCGGTTATCCGAATATGATATATTGTATTGTGAGTTACATTGATGTGTCAAATTGAGGATCGGCGTTTGCTTCTAAACGAGCGCTAAGCGTCTCACATGGGTTCCGCCGAGTAGTGGGACGAAGCGCGTTACTCGCCGAACGTATTCTCTACGACCTCTGGAAACAGACTGTAGATCGAGCAACCGATGGCGGTTTCGAAATGCTCGACCAACCCGAATGTCGCTCGCCATTTGTCAACGGTAAATTCGTTGGTCCCGTAGCGCAGCGCCACATCCATCATGCGCTTCTGCATGAGGCAAACGCCCGTTGCCATGGCCAGAGAATCGCAGAGCTGGATCAGTCTGTCGTATTCGTCGTAAGCACTGTCTTCGATATAGGCCTCGACAACGGCCAGTTCTGCCCCGGTGCAGTCCCATTTTCCGAAGATGGCCATGACATTGCCGCTTGCGAAGGAATGGGTGAGGCAGATGCGGGCCGCATCGCTATATCCCATCTCTGAGAGATACGTATACCCGTCATAGACATGGCGCATGCCGGTGACGCCCTCGCGCCGACCGATGTCGTGGAGCAGGCCGACAATGTAGGCATCTCGTGCGTCAAGATCGGGGTGGCGGGCGGCGATGGCCTCTGCCGCACGGGCAACGTGGCGAGAGTGGGCCTCCCACGGCCCGGGATTCATCCGACCGGCTTCTGCGAGCAAGGCTTGGGCAACGGTCAAGGTTGGAATGAGCATAAAATCTTCTCCGCAAGTGATTGTGATGTCTACAGCGAACCAGGTCTGGTGGCAGCCGATTCTACCGCAGGGCCACGGTTTTCCCACAGAACGATGACATCACTGAAAAACAAGGATCTTGCCATAGATGAACACAGATGGGAAGAGCTTTTCCTCTGTGAACCTCTGTGCCCTCTCCGTGTCTCCGTGGTGAACGAGACCTTATTGCAGCAGGGTCAACGGTGTTCTTCGCCTCTCCTTTTCCCTTCCCGACCCTCGTTTGTGGTACAATCCAGGCCGCTATGAATCGTAAACTACCTCTGGCGATTTTGGTATTGTCAGCGATTGTCCTTGCCTTCGGCGCGGGCTTTGTAACCTATCCGCTACTCTATCCGCGACATTCGGAATCTATTGCTGTCGCGCCTATGCAATCGAACGCAGCGGGGTCTGTCGAGGCCACTTCAGACGGTAGCCGCCTGGCAGCGTCCACCGTCGATCAGTCAGGCTTGGAATCAACTTGGCCGGATATGCTGCTCTTCTGGGAAGTGTGGAATCTGCTCGAGCGAGATTTTTATGGTCAGGACCCCAGCGAAGAAGATCTTCGCTACGGCGTCGTGCGCGGACTGGTCCAGTCATTTGATGACCCGTACACCTATCTGGTCGAGCCGCAGCCGAGAGAGCTGGAGCAGGACACGCTGCGCGGCAGCTTTGGCGGCATTGGGGCCTACATTCTTCGGGACGAACGGGGTTTTCTGCTTGAACCGATTCCAGGCCAGCCTGCCGGGCGAGCGGGCCTCGAGGCGGGCGATCTATTGGCGACAGTCGATGGTCAGGAAATCACGCTTGAGATGACCGATGATGAGGTGGTTGGTCTCGTGCGCGGCCCGATTGATACGCCTGTGGCCCTGGGGGTCAGGCGCGAAAATGAAGAAACGGGCCTGCTTGAGGACCTCTCATTTTCAGTCGTACGCGCTGAAATCGAGACGCCTAGCGTTGAGTGGCGGCTGTTGGAGGACGATGACGCCGCCGGCATATCGGTCGGTGATCAGAAGATCGGCTACATCGACCATTCGATCTTCACCGAACGCAGCGCCGATGAGATGTCAAATGCACTGGCGGAGTTGGTCGAGAGCGATGTTGACGGCGTTGTGCTTGATCTACGTGGCAATCCCGGCGGTCTACTCGCTGTGGCCATCGATGTGGCCGATATGTGGCTTGACGATGAGCTGATTCTGGTCGAAGAGCGGGCCAACGGTACGCGTACCGAATATCGTGGTGAAGGCGGCGGAGAGGGTCTGGATCTGCCGGTCGTCGTGATTGTCGATGGAGCGACGGCCAGTGCCGGAGAGATTGTCGCAGGGGCGCTGCAAGATAACGGCCGCGCCCAACTGGTCGGCGAACAGACCTTCGGCAAAGGTAGCGTACAGCTGATCCACCATCTGTCCGACGAGAGCAGTCTTCATGTGACCAGCGCTGAGTGGTTCACACCTGGCGGCTCTGCCCTCAGCGGTCAGGGACTGACGCCGGATCAGCCGGTTGAAGCGGGAACGGATCCACTTCCAGTCGCCGTCGAGCTGCTGATTGCGAGCTTGGGCTATAGGGCGACAGAGTAGATTTGGCGGTAGATTTGATGAGCAACAGAGTAGAGTAAGGTATCAATGAGCGAACAAGATAGCAGTCTGTCTTCCAGCGAAGAACAAAAATATGCCCAGCCGCTGCTCTTTGGCTTTGTGGCCCTGTTGGTGGTTGCTTCCGTTTTCCTGATCGGTTTGGGGCTCGGCTATGGGATTGCACGGTGGACGGGCGATATTGGAAGCAGCCCCGTGCAGGTGGGCGGCGGTCAAGCCCGCCGTGCCCTGCGTGATGAAATCGACATCTTCTGGGAAGCGCTTGATCTGGTCTATCGAGACTACTATGGCGAGCTGCCGGATGATCAGGATGCGGCCTACGGCGCGATTCGCGGCGTGCTCAACCAGCTTGACGACCCCAATACGTCGTTCATGGAGCCGGAGCAGGCCGAGTTCTTTCGCTCGGGCATGCAGGGCAGCTTCGAGGGCATCGGCGCACGTGTGGATCTGGGATGAAGACTTCGACACCGTTCGTATCGTAGAGCCGTACGAGGATCAGCCGGCCTGGAACGCAGGCATCCGCCGGGATGATCTGATTCTGTCCGTTGACGGCGAGAGCATCATCGGGACTGACTTGAACGAGGCAGTCCTGAAGATCCGTGGGCCCAAGGGCAGCGTGGTCTTGCTCAATGTCGTGCGCGAGGGCGTCGAAGGACCATACGATGTAGAGGTTACGCGAGATCGCATCGAGATGCCCACGATCAGCACCGATCAACTGGGTGATGAAGGCGAGTACGCCTATGTGCGACTTAACAGCTTCAATGAGAATGCAGGTCAGCTGGTGCGTGATGCCATTGACGATGCCATGGACTCAGACCCGGCGGGTATCATCTTCGATCTGCGCGGTAACTCGGGCGGATTGGTCCGTGAGGCCGTCAAGGTCGCCAGCGTCTTTCTCGAAGATCAGGCGGTCCTGATCGAACGGTTCAGCGACGGCGCCGAGAAGACGTATGAGACCAGCGGTCGGGAAATCGTCGGCGATGTGCCGGTGGTCGTGCTCGTCAACGGCGGCAGCGCCAGCGCCAGTGAGATCGTGGCCGGGGCCATCCAGGATGCGGACCGTGGCACGCTGATCGGCGCCACGACTTATGGCAAGGGCAGTGTCCAGTTGCCTCATCAACTCAGCGATGGCAGCATCATGCGTGTGACCATCGCCCGCTGGTACACGCCCAACGACCGAACAATTGATGGCGAGGGTCTCACGCCGGATATCGAGATTGAGATCACCGAGGAACAGTGGGAGGCGGACGAGGATCCGCAACTCGACGAGGCAATCGAGTTCCTGATCGGTCAAGCCGCTCAATAGAGCCGTTCCAAGAGATTGAATCCGTCGAGCGTATCCCGCAATGTGTCGGAGTTGGACCTGTTCCTCCATAGATTCCGCAGATTGAGCTACGACTTCGAGAGATAATTTGATGGCGAAGAAAAAGAAGAAGAAAAAAGAGAGTGGCCCCAAGATCGGCCCGCGTACCGTTGCCACCAATCGCAAGGCACGCCACGAGTACTTCATTGAAGACACCTATGAGGCAGGCATCGTCTTGACCGGCACCGAGATCAAGTCGGTACGGTTGGGGCAGGTCAGTTTGCAGGATGGTTTCGTACTCGTTCGTGGCGGCGAAGCGTGGCTGATGAATGTCCACATCGCCCACTATGAGATGGGCAATCGAAACAATCATGACGAGACGCGGCGGCGCAAGCTCCTCCTCCATCGGCGAGAGATCGCCAAGCTCTTTGCCCAGGCGACCCAGCGCGCCTGGACCATTGTGCCTCTAAAGGTCTACATCAACGAGAAGGGGCTGGCCAAGGTTCAGATTGGTCTGGTCCGTGGCAAGCAACAGCATGACAAGCGCGACACCATCGCCAAACGAGATGCTGACCGCGATCTGCGGCGCGCCATGAAGGAAACCTATCGTTGATATCGGTCTCCGCAGCACTGTACCGCTACTGAGGGAACTGTCCAATGGCCTCCAGCGAATCCACCATTGCAAAACTGCGTTCACTGGTCAGCGATCCGGACGAACAGGCGAAATATGCGACGACGCTGTTGCGCCCGCGACAGACTCGGGATCTGTTGTTGGCTGCGCTGGATGTCCTGACAGCACATCCATTGGAGGACGCAAGAGGGCCACTGCTGGATGTTTACGATGCCTACCAGCGCTCCGGCTCAGCCCGCGATCCGGGAGCATTTACGCGGCGCGCAATCCTTGCTGCGCTGCGTCCGGTGGCAACCCCAGCCGATCTACCCTTGGTTCTGGACGCAGTGAGCACCTATGAGTTTCTGCCGCCGGATTTTCGGGAAGATGCGATTCTGCTGCGGGCGTCAGCGCTGGTCATCTTGAACGAGCAGGATGATCTGTTGGCGCGCTACCATGCGGCAAGGCTGCTGGTCGATCCCTACGCCGATCCAATGTCCGGTGAGCCGTCACTGAGCGCTGTACGGGTGCTTGCCTCTCAGGCTGAATATGTCTCGCTCTATCAGTACGCCATGATGCCGGCCGAGCGCACATTGCCGGAGGTCGTATCAGAGTGCCTTCGCAACCTGGTTGGCATGCCGGAAACACTGATCCCAGGGATTCTGAACCATTTTGCTGACCGTGAAGAAGCGATTGTGCAGGTTGGTCTGGTCGATCTGGCACTTGGCTATCCGGAACTGTCTGAGGTGACTGACTACGTGGCCGAGGCGCTGGCTTCTTCGACCGACCTTGACGCCTATCGATATCTGACCATGAGCCTGATCACATCACGCAACCCTCAATTCATCGATCAGTTGCTGCTGGCGGCCCGTTTTGAACACAATCCCCATCGGGCAGCCATCCTGCTTGATGCCCTCGATCTACTTGGCCCCAATCGGGACGCTGACCAGGCACGTGAACAGTTGGGCAATCTGCGATGACCGATCTCCGTCCTGAGGCAGCGTCTCAACAAGCTGATCTGACAGCCGTGCCAGGAAAGGCAATGCCCAAACGACAGGCCTGGATTCTGGCTGCCCGTCCCAAAACGCTGCCGGCCGCAGCCGGGCCGGTGCTGGTGGGCAGCTCAGTAGCCTTTTCTGACGACCTATTCTCCCTTCTTCCTGCGCTGGCCGCACTACTCGGCGCGCTGCTGCTCCAGATCGGCAGTAACTTCGCCAATGACTATTTCGACTTTTTCAAAGGCGCGGATACCGATGAACGGCTTGGCCCCACGCGCGTCACAGCCACCGGGCTGATCACGCCCGCTGAGTTGCGCTGGGGAATGGTCGTCGTCTTTGGCCTATCCGCTCTGGTTGGCCTCTATCTCATCTACGTGGGCGGCTGGCCGATCCTCGCAATTGGCGTTGCTGCAATCGTGGCGGCCATCGCCTATACGGGTGGCCCCTTTCCCTTTGGCTACCACGGCTTGGGCGAGCTCTTTGTCTTCATCTTCTTTGGCCTGGTGGCCGTTGTAGGAACCTACTATGTTCAGGCATTGACCGTAACCTCGGTCGTGACATTGGCCTCGGTTCCGGTCGGCGCATTGGTGACCAACATTCTGGTCGTCAATAACCTGCGCGACATCGAAACCGATGCATCTGCCGGTAAACGTACCCTTGCCGTGATATTGGGGCGTAAAGGAACCCGCATCGAGTATGTGGCTCTGCTGGCCGTAGCCTATGCCGTGCCACTGGCATTTGCCGTTTTGGGGCAGTTTCCCTTCTGGGTGCTACTGCCCTGGCTGACGCTTCCTCTTGCAGTGCGATTGGTGCGGTCGATCTACGGCGAGCAGGGACGAGCGCTCAACGCCACGCTTGCCAGTACGGCCCGCCTGAGTTTGCTCTTCAGCCTGCTCTTTGCCCTTGGCATTCTCCTGTAGGCTGCTTGCGCTTGACGGTTACTTCAGGTACGCATACTCAATCACAGATGTTGGGGCAGGGATGTGTTTGTCTTTGCGACTTCAACCAATTCAACTATCTCAATCGAACAGGTGCGAACAATGTACAAAACCAATCGGCTCACCATCCGTCGTCTGATCCTTCCGGCCCTGCTTCTGGCGGCCCTCATCCTTGGCGGCTGCATTCAGGAAACCAGCGAGACGGTTCCGGAACCGACGCTGCCACCGCTTCAAGAGCTTGCCGCTCAAACGGAGCTTTCCGGCACCTCTTGGATTCTCGACTTCATTGGTGAGCCTGATGCAGGTCTTGAGGCCATTGACGGCGTGCGCTCTACGCTCAACTTCGCACCTGATTTTTATCTTGGCACGGGTGGCTGTAACTGGTTCCGGGGCGTTCAGGCCATCGATTCTCCATCGCTCTTCCTCAATCCGCCTTTCTTGACGCAAGAGAGTTGTACCGAGCCGGTCGGCGTCATGGATCAGGAGGGGCTCTATTTGGGCGCTCTCTTCAGCACCACGGATTATGTGGTGGAAGACGAAAAGCTTGTGCTCTACCTCGATGGTACGGAGCGCATGGTAACCTTCTCACCGGCCGAGGCTGTTGATTTTGAGGGCATGCTCTGGGACGTGAAGGGGATGTTCAACGGAGCAAAGTGGTTCCAGGTTGAATTTGGGTCGGAAATCTCGGCCACGTTTGTCGACGGCAAACTGACTGGCAATGCCGGTTGCAATGACTACAGTGCGGATTTCCAGACCGGCGACGGTATCACCATTGAGAACGTGACGGCCACTGAGCAGGTCTGTGATGTTGCTCAGGAGGTCACGGAGCAGGAGACCTTTTATCTAGATACCCTTCCGTCGGTCAAGGATTACCAAGTGATTGGCGGTTCGCTTGCCCTGATCAACGCCGACGGCGAGGCCGTCATGTTCTTGGGCGCGCAGTAGATTAGTCCAAGTCTTTATACGCAGTACCGCAAAACTTGCTATGAGCCCAGAGGTAGCATCTGGAACGGTTGATCTGCGCTACAGGAGTGTTCGTAGCAAGTTTTGCGGTACTGCCTTATACAATCCAACCAGGCCCACTGAAGAGGGGCGAACAATGAAGACAACAGACAGATTCACAATCCGTCGCCCCGCCAGAACTCACACCTCGGGTGCCATTCCAGACGCACCTACGCTGTACCGAGCCGCCTGAAGCGATGACTCAGGAAGGAACGTTCTTCGGTGTTCTCACTGAAACGACACATTATGCACTGGAGGACGATGAACTTGTACTCCTGCTAGATGGAACGCAACGGCTTGCAACACTCTCACCGGCTGAACCCGTTGACTTCGAGGGCACCAACTGGGGACTCAAGATGTATTTTGACAACGAGAAGTGGTGGCCGGTTTTTATCGAGTCAGAGATCTCAGCTCAGTTTGACGATGGCAATCTGAGCGGAAACAGTGGATGCAATGACTATACGGCCGCCTATGTGACAGAGGAGATCCGCCTGACTATTGAAGACCTGAAATCCACGGACATAACTTGTGACGTCAATCAGGAGATCATGACTCAGGAGTCAATCTATCTTGGGTTGCTTCCTGGCGTCGTCGGCTACGAAGTCCTGGGCGGTTCGCTGACTTTGATCGGCGAGGGCGGCAATGCGATTAGGTACTTCGGCGCTCAGTAGAGCAGCTGACGCAATACAAATGGCTGACGGGTCTCTTCTGGGCAGCCATTGCGGAACCTGGTGCAATCTGAAGCAGTGATGCCAACTCTTCGCTGAAGCTAACAGCGTCCACGAACATTGTTTCTGGATATCTGTTCTCACGTAGAACAGAAAGGGAGTCGATGATCCTCGGATCATCGACTCCCTTTCTGTTTTGTGATCGTATCAAGAAGGCTCAACGCTTCACCGAAGTTGTTTCGACCTGACCTCGTGAACGAATCCCCAACACCAGGCTAACTGTCGCTGCCGTTGCCGGAATCAGGCTCATCCACGCTGCCGCCTTCATCAACGTTGGTACGGCGGACCCAAAAAACGGTGCAAGGCCAATGCCCAACAGGGCGATCAACATGCCCCCCACGCCAATCGCCCAGGCGATGCCCAGACCGTCGAGAACTGGGCGGTTGGCGATCAGGTGCCGTAGCAGCAGGTCTAGCAGCAGGCTGCTGACCCAACCGAGCAGCAGTACGTGAAGGTAGTAGACGCGCAACTGTGTGCCTGCTGTCCAATCCCAGACGCCGGGGATGGCCAGCATCACGGCGCTGACGATGTGGACTGCCAGTAGAATCAGGCCGAAGCGACCAAACGCGTCAGATATGAACGCCGCTGCCAGAGCGCGGTCAGGTGCCAGCCGAGGAGACCTACTGCCGCTAGGTTGGCGATTGCGGCCAGAGCGGCCATGCCGTCGGGGACCAGCGAACGAGGTAGGCCGAGCAAGAACGTCGGCGTCACGACTACGGCCAGCGCAGCAACCGGTAGGCGAGGAGGGCAATCGGTCTTTGTCGAAAGATCCGCCCAGGTGACGCCGAGCAATGCCAGGCTGAACCAGCCGACGGCAAAGAGGTCGAGAAAAAGGTGCAGGAAGAACTGTTGGAGGAAGATGTTCTGACTGCCCGAAAAGACGCCGGCCATCAAACCGAGGGCCCCGACACAGGCCAACAGCAGTAGCACCATTGCCCAGTCCCAAAGCCGGATCGCAACTGGGCGATCGGCCAGTCGTCGTGTGGACGAGTAATAAAGGCCGATGAACAGAAACCAGGTCACCCCATTGATGCCTGAAACCATAGAACCCAGGGGCAGTTCAAGTGGCCCAACCGATGTGAGACCGTAGCCATTGGCCCAGAAGGCGGGGAAACTGAGCAGCGCTGCGACGGTCGTCGCAGCCATTTGCCACCAGACCGCCCGGGAAATTGGTCGGCCGGTCATCAATGATAATTGATACCAGATTAGCGCCATCAACACCAATGTCACCCAGCCGAAATACATCAGATGGCTGTGCGCATGGCGGACTGCCGAGAAGTTGCTTGCCCAGGCAGGCAGATAGCCGATCAGCCCGAAGCGCATGAGGACGCCGGACCAGGCGGCAATGGAAAGGCCGGCAAGGGACCAGAGACCGTATGTGCGCAAAAAGTTGGTTGCTTGCAAAGCTGAACTACTCCTGTAATCGGTGTAACTGTGTCGTTGCTTGGGTCGCGTCGACAGTTAGCGAGAACTGGGCCAGATCCCCCGCGAAGATCGGCGAAGTACAGTTGATCGCGAAGAATGCTGAATACAGACCAGTAACTACGCCTGCCGCGACGACCGAAATTGAGCAATTACTTGTCATAAAGTTGTGCAGTCGTTGGATTCCCTGGATGTGGGATCCGGTTCGGTCGAGGTTCGGCTAGGCACTATGGACACGTCCCCAGAGCAAAGTGTAGAGAGATAGGCCGTCGAGTGCTGACCGTTTGTGATCCACGCTCATCCGGTTGATGCCGTCACGAAAGGCCTCGGCCGAGATGAGATGGAGGCAGGAGAACGCTCTGTCTTGATATGGCTGGATATCGTCCAGCGCATAGCTGAATTCGACCTGCTCAGTGCTGATGTCCGTGAAGCCGGCTTGCTCCATTCTGTCAGTGAGATGGTCGATGCTTGGATAGCGAGCCAGTTCAACTGCAATCGTCTCGGGGAAGTACTTGGACAGCGGCCTGCGACGGCGAATCGCGTCCTCGGAGTCGGTCACAGTGCAGAGGAGACCAACCTGCTTCAGCACTCTGCGGGCTTCGCTGAAGTAGGCCGCGTAATCGTCAATATGATGGATCACATCGACGGAGTAGACAAAATCGAACGTGTCATTTGCGAATGGAATCGCTTCGGCGCTGCCGGGCTCCAGCGTAAGCGCAGGATGGCGCTCGATCGATGCTGTGAGCATCCTGGTCGACGGTTCTGTGCCCCAACACTCAGCATCGGTTGCCGTTCGAATGGCCCCGACATAGTTGCCTGTGCCGCAGCCGACCTCAAGCACGCGTGACGCGGCGTTGAGCTTGCCTCCGCTGATCAGGCTCTGCAACACTTTCGGATTGATGGCGCGATGCCGAGCGTAATCAGCCGCCAGTTGATCATAGTCGAGCATGAATGGCCTCGGCGCACATCTGCATGCATTGTAGGAGAAACAGTTTGGTAGACTACCCGGAAGTCTGGCTTCTCTCTGAAGCCAGACTTCTTCGCCCACCAAGCTCGATTGTAGTCAAGCATGGATTGCCTCAGCAGAAGACGGCACGCCTTGTCGAACAAAGGAATCCGCCAAGTATCCAGACTTCATTGCTTGCCTAGCTCAACTCTCCCAGGAATCGTGCTTCTTTCAAAACTACCCGTCGAGCCCGTAGGTCCGTTTGGCAGCATCCATGGTGTTGCGCAGCAACATGGCGATGGTCATCGGCCCGACACCGCCCGGCACCGGCGTGATGGCTCCGGCCACTTCGAGCGCCTCATCATAGGCCACATCGCCGACCAGTCGATAGCCGCGCTTGCGGGTTGGGTCATCGACCGCATTGATGCCCACATCAATGATGGCCGCACCCGGCTTGATCCAATCCCTGCGTACCATCTCGGCTCGTCCCACCGCTGCAATCAAGATGTCCGCTTGGCGAACGACGCCGGGCAGATCCTGTGTGCGTGAATGGCAGATGGTGACGGTTGCGTTGCGGTGCAGCAGCAGCATAGCAGCAGGCAGGCCGACGATATTGCTACGGCCGAGCACGACCGCGTTCTTGCCCTCAATGCCGATGCCCATGCGATCGAGCAGCTCGATGCAGCCCTTGGGCGTGCAGGGCACGAAGAGCGGGTCGCGACGCTTCATGGAGAGGCGACCGATGTTGATGGGGTGGAAACCGTCGACATCCTTGTCGATGCTCACTGCAGCCAGGATCTCTTCCTCGTCGAGGTGGTCCGGTAGCGGCAACTGGACCAGAATCCCATTGACCTCAGGGTCGGCGTTCAGTTCCTGGACGACCGCCAACAGCTTTTCCTGGCTGATGTCTCCTGGTAGCTCGCGGCCGAAGGACTTCATGCCGACCTCGGCGCAGGCTTTCTTTTTCATACGAACATAGGTCTCGGAGTCCTTGCGGTCGCCGGTCAGCACGGTGGCTAGACCCGGCGCCTTGCCGGTAGCTGCCTGCATGGCCTCGACTTCTTCCTTGATCTCGCCACGAATGGTCGCCGCAATTTCCTTGCCGTCTATGATCTGCGCTGTCATTGTTGCTCCTCGCTGTGCAATATGAATTTGCTTGGATAGGCGAATTTTCACCTTTCTTGGCGGTTTTGGCAACTATAGGCGAAAGGGTTTTTCGCAGTGGATTCATAAGTTCTTTCTCGCTACCACCCAGATGGTTCGCTGAGATTCTGCTGCCTTTTTTGCATTGTGTTGAAAACAGGCGTACCCTTATTGGAAGATATGTAGAGTCCCTTCAAAACGTTAGTGGAGACAGACAATGAATCAAGAAGCGCACGTATCTCTTGTCCAGGAAAAAATTCAACAGGTAGCAGGCATCCTGCAGGAAGTGGGCATTGACTGCTGGATCACCTTTGTCCGCGAAACATCGGCAGGCAGTGATCCAATGTTGCCCTTCATCTACGGCCACGATGCCACTTGGGAGAGTGCCTTCATCCTGACTGCCGACGGCCAACGCATCGCCATCATGGGTCGCTATGACGCTGAGAATGCGCGCAGAATCGACGCTTACACGGAAGTAATTCCCTACGATGAGTCGTTTCAGGCGCCGCTGGTCTCAGTGCTCGAACGACTCGACCCGGCCCAAATCGCGGTCAACTACTCAGTCAATGACGCCCATGCAGACGGGCTCAAGCATGGCCTCTTCTTGCTCCTGCGCCAATACCTCTCCGAGACGCCCTATGCGGATCGGCTGATCTCGGCTGAGCCGGTGATCCACGCGCTGCGTGGACGCAAGACGAGCTCTGAGATCGAGCGCATCAAGAAGGCGGTGGACACGACGTTCGATATTTACGATCAGGCGTTTGGTTACATGGAAGTCGGTATGACCGAAAAGCAAGTTGGACAGTTCATGCATGATCGAGTTAGCGATCTTGGGTTGACCACTGCCTGGGAATGGGCCAGCTGTCCGGCGGTGAACTCCGGCCCAGACTCGCCGGTCGGCCATTCCGGTCCGACCGACATCGTGATTGAGCCGGGCCACCTGGTCCACTTCGACTTCGGCGTCTGCGAGAATGAGTATTGCTCAGACATTCAACGCGTCGTCTACTTCCTGGCCGACGGCGAGACCGAAGCGCCAGAGCCGGTCCAGCGCGGCTTCGACACGATTGTGGAGGCCATTCAGGCGGCTGCTGACGGTATGAAACCAGGTGTGTTGGGCAGAGATGTGGACGCTCTGGCTCGCAAGGTCGTGACCGACGCAGGATATCCCGAGTTCAAATACGCCACCGGACACCAGATGGGTCGCGCCTGTCACGATGGCGGCGCTCTGTTGGGGCCCGAATGGACCCGATATGGTACGACGCCCAATCAACCTCTGGAAGTCGGCCACGTCTACACGATTGAGCCGGGCTTGGCCATACCAGGCTATGGTTACCTGGGTTTGGAGGAGGACGTGTTAGTCACGGAGGATGGCGTTATCTTCCTCGGCGAGCCGCAGACAGCGCTAATCTTGAAGTGATGAATGGTCGCGGGCATGAGCAGGTCGCCGCTGTTCTGTTCGCTTGGCTTGCAGACACTGTTGTTTGACGATGCCATCTATGGCTGATTGACAGTAGGGCAGGGGGGCGGCGGCGGATCGCATATCGTGTCCAGCGAAAACGACCGCCGCCGATCACCTGCCCGTCCGGTTGATTCGCTTTACCCATCCTGATAGACGGAGAGTGTCTGCTGCGCATAGTCAGCGATACTTCTCCTCAACGCTAGCGGTTCCAGCACCTCAACAGATCGACCCAGGCCGAGGAGCTTGGATCGGGCATCCTCCAGAGACTCGAATGCCAGGCCAATGACGGACCCGGTTGGTTCCTCGTCGACCACTCGGGGAGGTTGGACAGTGATCCGCCACGCGTCCACGCTTGCTAATGCGTCTGAAGCTGCGCGAACCGTTACCCGAAATGCCGCTCGCTCTCCCTCCTGATCGCTGCACCACTTCCGCCAGAAAACCCCCAGATCAAAGCCAGCCGGACGCTCAAAAGTACCTTCAAGCACTCGTACGTTTGTCAATGTGGCGACGCGCACCACACGCGTGCGGTCATTGATGGCGTAGACCAGATACCAGGCCCCGGCCTTGGCCACCAGGCTATAGGGCGAGACCACCTGTTCGACATCATGGGCCAGTGGCCCGACCCGATAGCAGATCGTCAGCGGCTGATCTTGCCAGACCGCCCGCTGGATCGTCTGCAACCGGTGGGTCGCTTCATTTCGACCCGGCCAGGGTGTTGTATCCAGTAGAAAGCGCTGGCGTACCCACTCCTCGTTCTCCTGACCGCCGGCGGGCAGAGAAGCGAATATCTTGAGCAAGGCCGACTTGAGGCTCTGGCTGGCGCCTAACTCGGAGAGCGGTTGGGGGATGGAGAGCATGAAGAGGGCCTGCATCTCTTGGTCAGTTAGCCCCGTGAGGAAAGTGCGAAAGTTGTCGAGGAGCGCATACCCTCCGTCGGGACCGGGCTCGCCGTAGACGGGTACGCCGGCCATGCCAAGCGCATCGATATCGCGGTAGATCGTGCGTTCTGACACCTCAAGGTCTGTCGCTAGCTGTTGGGCCGTAGCCCGGCCTTGCCGTTGTAGAATGAGCAGAATGGAGAGCAATCTGTCGGCGCGCATGGAGTCTACCTGCAGAGTCTAAATCGCGGAATATGTTGAGTGTTACATTGGTTTCAGTCTATCACAAAACCCTGACAGAGGGTGTCAGGGTAGACACGTTACGATAGAACTGTCGACGCCATTGTCGACACTGCGGTTCTGTAGCGCAGCTGCAAAAATCGCCCATGCGAATATCTTGGAAAGAGGGGTCAGAAGTTGACTGAACTATCCGTTGAGATTGTCGAACTGGAGCCCATGCGCGTTGTCAGCGTCTATGGATTTGGCAAAGAGCCAGAGGGTCTAGCTTGGGAGAAGTTGATTGCCTGGGCTCAGCCCAGAGGCCTAGTCGAAGATCCTGATCACTTTCGTATCTTCGGATTTAACAATCCGAATCCGTCAGCCGGTAGTCCGAACTATGGATATGAGTTCTGGCTGGAAGTCGGCGAAGGTGTGGAACCCGAAGGTGACACGAGGGTCTACGACTTCGGCGGGGGGCTCTATGCGGTTGCCCGTTGCCAGGGTGTGGCGAACATCGCTCCGACGTGGCAAGCGCTGGTCGAGTGGCAAACCAGGAGTTCGTACACCCACGGAAGCCACCAGTGGCTTGAGCAGCACCTGAGCCCGGTGGGCACTGCGCTCGACGAACTGACGCTGGACCTGTTCATGCCCATCGTGAAGTAGACACGGGATTTCCTTGGTTCCGATAGAAGAGAGTTCCAATAGAAGAGGCCCGATTGATGAATGACTGAATCGGGCCTCTTCTGTTCACGCATTCATTGCTATTGGGTATCGTCGCACTGAACCAACTGGCTATCGGCGCTATTGGCCGTGTGGTACTCCACTGTCTCTGCATCCGCCCCTTCACCGACCGAGAGCGTGATCACATAGCCGGGTGTCAACATGGCCGCGTACATCATGTCCGGCTCGGGGCAGCCCAGGCTTGCATCCGGCCATTCGACTTCCTCAATGCTGACGAACGTGATTGAATCCGGAGATACGTCCGCGGTCTCCGCCAGATCGTCAATTGCGCGGTTCACGAGTATGGCCTGCGTTTCACTTAATTCGTCAAGGCTCGCAGCGGACACATCTTCTCCAGTCTCTAGCTCGTCCAACCAGGGCAGGGTTGCTTTTTCGGCAGTGATAGGCTGGCAGGCGCCAAGTACAGTCATCAGCAATAATCCGAGCACAAGAAGTGCAGCCAAACTGCCTGATCCATTCAGTCGTAACATACTATCCTCCCGATAGGTCTCGCGGAACTTAAAATCGAAGTGCCATGTCTTCGAAGATGCCTGCGAGGATTTGCAGTGCAAAGAAGACAACGATAGGCGAAATGTCGATCATGCCAATGTTTGGAATGAGTCGTCTGGCCGGTTCCAGCACAGGTTCTGTTACCTGGAGAAGCAACTGGACGATCGGATTGGTCGGATCGAGGTTTGGAATCCAGGTCATCAAAATACGTGCCAAGAGCACGAAAATGTACAATTGGATCAAATTGGCCAGCGTCGTAAAGACAAAGCTCATGATTCGTTCCTCTCTTCGCTGAGGTTGCCCAACTCTTCACTGCGGCGATAGGCGGCGAAGATTGCTCGACTAAGGATGGCCCGGGTGGCAGCCTTCTCCAGTTCATATAGACCGGCTGCTGTTGTGCCGCCAGGGCTGGTGACCCGGTTCTTCAACTCGGCAGAGTGCAGTCCCGTTTGGCGCATCAATTCAATGCTGCCGCCGATGGTCTGCAACACCATGGCCTCGGCGTCCCGTCGAGGGAAGCCCATGTGTACGCCCGCATCGATCATGGCCTCGACCAGCAGCAGCACGAAGCCGGGGCCCGACCCGCTCAGTCCGGTCGCCATGTCAAGGTAACCCTCTTCATCGACCTGCAACTGCTCGCCAAGCGCACCGAGGATGGCCTCGGTCTGTGCGATCTGTTGCGGTCGAACCGCTTCAGTCGGCGTCCAGACGGTCATGCCCAGGCCGATCTGAGCGGGGGTATTGGGCATGGCTCGCACAATGCGATCATGGAACAGGCCGCTGCACAGTGTGCTGATTCGGACCCCCGCGATGATGCTCAGCACCAGCGCCCCGGGATCGATTCTGCTATGCAGATCGCTGGTCACTTTGGCCAGCGTCTGCGGCTTAATACTCAGGATCACGATGTCGGCTCCATCAGCGGCTTCCTGATTGTTGTCCGTCATCGTAATCTGGTAGGTCTGCTCCATGTGCAAGCGGCGTGGCTCCCACGGATCGGAGGCGACGATCTGTTCAGACGAGGTTAACCCCCGGTCCAAGATTCCTTTGATGATGGCTTCGCCCATCACGCCGCAGCCAATGAAGGCCACTTTCTTGACGTCTAGCATAGTCCCTTACTCCCTGTTGCGTGCGCCGAAGATCGCCGAGCCTATGCGGACAATCGTTGCGCCTTCTTCGATCGCAATTTCATAATCGTTGGTCATTCCCATTGATAGATGGCGCCAGTTGATGGTCGGCGCCGTCTCGGTCAAATTGTCACGAAGGTCTCTGAGTCCCCGAAAGACCGGTCGAATGACGGACTCGTCGGCGATAAATGGCGCCATGGTCATCAGGCCCTCAATGCGGATGCCGGACAATGTGGCTAGCTCACTGGCATGCGCCCGTACTTCATCGGGTCGAAAGCCATGCTTGCTCTCTTCGCCGCTGACATTGACTTCGAGCAATACTGACAGTACGTAACCAGCCTCTTGGGCGTCGCGGCTTAGTCGGCGAGCTATCTTCATGCGGTCGACCGCATGAAGTAACGAGAATGGCCCCACGGCCTGTCGGCTCTTGCGGCTCTGTATGGTGCCGATGAAGTGCCAATCAAGGGTGTCTAGGCCGTTGGCTTTTGCGTACTCACTCTTTTCGCGAGCCTCGTCAAGCCGATTTTCGCCGAACGCTGTCTGGCCGGCAGCCAACGCAGCCTCGATCATCCACATCGGTTTGGTCTTGGAGACTGCTACCAGCGCCACCTCGTCCGGATTTCGTCCGGCACGACGGGCCGCATCCGCCATATGTCGCCTGACTACGCTAAGGTTGGCGACGATGTCCTCGGCAAGCTGACGCTTCTCGATTTCATTGTTGTGAGTAAGCTGGTCAACCATCTACATACAACCTGGTTCTACTAGGAAACTTAGACATCATACGATGCGATCTGTCGAGCAGGCGCAATAGCCCGCCAAGCTGTGATTGTAACAGCGAACCAGAGGGCGCGCAAAGAATTGGGTCTTTTTGAGGGGTATGGATTCGTCTGTCAGTTGCCTGGGTCAATGCAGGAAAAGAGTTTTCCACGAAGAGCACAAAGAAGCACGAAGGTACGGGTTCAACTCATTCTGTTTGCGAAGCAGGCAAAGCGCTAACACACCTATGCCAATTGCTGGGACAAGGACCATGTGTCGTAGGGCGCGACCACGGCTAACAACCGCCACTCCGAACGATCTGAGGAAGGAAGATTAGATTTTCGCCCGACTCTGCCGGCGGTTGCGTGAATTGCGAGCGAAAGAGGACCGTTTGCGGATCACTCCACGGTCCTGGATAGCGCTGATTGGGTGAAGATCCCTCTTCATCGTCAGGTTGTTCGGCTCTTGCTCGAACGCGGAACTGATAGGATGAGTCGTAACAACCCGCCTGAAACTGAGTGTTACCGACGGTCTCTGCACCATCCACAAGCCTGCGCCATGTTTCCTCACTCTCGTGGCGTGCTTCGACGTCAAACAGTAGGTCGTAGTTTCCACCAGGAATGGCCTCGACGTCCGGACTCTGTTGCCCCGTCCAGGTCAACTCCAGCATGTCGCCTTCCACCTCAGCCGGGAGTCCGGCAAGCTGCGCATGAGGTGATCGAACGAGGCTGATCGCGTCAATGAAGCCATGGTTTCCATGCCATTGAAACGGGCTGTCAACCCGGGCAAATACGGTCATCTTGTTGGAGGCGGCAGTAGCGGCCGTGTACAGATTGGACCAGCCGATGCGCTTGTCGTCATCGTCGACAAAATTGTTGCGATTCTCCACCCAGATGACGGTATCTGCATCGGGATCCGTACCGCCCGTTGGATCCAGGCCAAGCATCTTGGCCATGTAGGCGCCTTCGGGGCAGTCGTTGGGCACGGCGCTGCCGCCGCACAGTGTGAGGAACCAGCCGCTGACGCTGTAGTCTCCGCCGGGGTCTGCGGATGCCTGCTGGTAGATCGTGACATCAAAGACCTTGCCGGGGTTCGGCGGCGTCTCCAGATCCCACGCCTCTACGAGAAAGCTGTCGCGGCCGCTGATCTTCTCGACATGTACGTTTTCGGCGTCACAACTCTTGCCGAACTGGATGCGGGTGCTATTCATGCGTGGATGACCCTCGCTCAGCACCTGCTGCCAGCCGTTTGGGATGCGATTGGGCTTCCGATTCGGACCTTCTACTTCATAGTAGCCGACGTCGCATTCCATGTCCGGATTTTCCAGCAGTGGCGGCAGTGGGGGAATCGTGCCTTGGCCACCGTCAGATTCGGCCCAGGCGGAGTCTGACAGTAAGAACGTCGTGAACAAAACTGCCAGGAGAATGAAGGCTGCGTATCGAATTTGTTGTCTTGACATGAATTTCACCGTTTGTTAAGGATGACCCTTGTGGTCGTCCATCTTTCGAATGGCGGAGGCAGGGCAGGGACAAGCAGGGCAGGGATAAGCCCCGCTTCTACGGTTTGGTCATCGGTGGTTGCCGAGCCATGCCACCATGCTGAACAGGCCGCATTGGCCTCGCTCTGCTCGGTGGCTGAAAAAGTCGTCTGAGTGGCTAGCCGTGTCAATTTCGCTGATCTCAATCTGCTCAGGCGCAATGCCCGCTGCCATAAACTGGGCCTGATTGGCGGCCCAAAGGTTGAAGTATGGATTCCGCTCCGGGCCATTCGGGTAGGTGAAGAGCGTCTCGTATGGGTCGAGCTTCGCAGCCGCCATGGACAGCACCTCGTCACCGACTTCGTAGCTTTGCGGACCGATGCTGGGACCGATACAGGCAAGCAAATCGCCCACATCGCTGTCGAAGGCCGCCTGCAGGGCCCAAACCATTGCCCCGGCCGCACCGTTGACCGTGCCACGCCAGCCGGCATGGCAGATGCCGAGCACGTGCCTCTGCTTGTCGTAGACCAGCAACGGCGTGCAGTCAGCAAAGACGAGCATGAGCGGCAAACCGACTTCGTCCGTGATCAGGCCATCACAGCCGGCCTGCATCTGCCCCGCGTCGCTGAGGTCGACTTTGGCAATGCCGGTGCCGTGAACCTGTTGACAATAGGTGATCTGTGTGTCGTCTATGCCGACGGCAGCCGCCAGCCGGCTTCGATTCTCGCGCACCCGTTCGACTGTATCACCGCGAGGCACGCTGAAGTTGAGCGTGTTCCACGGCTTCGGACTGACGCCGCCATGCCGTGTGCTAACATGGGCAGCCACCGGCAGATCGGCGAGGCAGTCGAATGTATAGGTGGCAACTCCATTGGCGTGGCTGTTGCGTTGCATGTGAACGTCCTATTCCTTGTTCGACGTAGATTCGGGAATCAGCGCGCTCAGAAGCGGTGGCTCCCACTCCTTCATGCCCCGGTTGTACGCGCCGAAGCCCGAGCCAAACTCCCAGTATGACCATGAAAAGCCGCGCAGCTCCGCCTCGTCGACAATGGCCGCCGTCCAGGCTGAGCGTGAGTCCATGTCGGCCCGGCTGTAGGCGCCGAACTCGCCCAGGAAGACGGGACGCCCCGTCTTCTCTGACCAGGATGCTGCCTTGTCGAAGTCTTGCCTGATGGCCCAGATCTCTCCAGGCGTCCCGCTCCAGGTTGTTCCCAGCCAATCATTGCTTCCCTCTACCCAGTTGGCGCCCTGGTGCGTGAACTCGAATGGACGGTAGTAGTGGAAGGTGCCGATTATGTTGCGGTCCTCTTCGGGCAACTTTAGCGTGCTCATCAGGTCAACGTTGTTCCATTCAACCGGGCCGACGATGACCATGCGATCCGGATTGCTCTCGCGGACGGCGGCAAGCCCGCCCGCGAGCAGACTGTTCCAAATCCCGATCGTCATGCGCTCGTTGGGTTCATTGAGCAGTTCGAAGTAGACGCTATCGGGTGCGTCCGCATAGTGTTCGGCAATCTGCCGCCACAGCGCCACGAAGCGCTCTCGCTGGTGCTCGGGCACCGTCATGATCTCGCCGTAGTGGTGAATGTTGATCACGGCAACCAGATCGTTGGCAATCGCCTGTTCGACGGCCCAATCGACACGTTCGAAAATGCTATCTTTGATGGTGTAGGGCGGCTCGCTGTCGGCATAGACGCTCCAGCGAATCGGAATGCGTACGGCGTCAAAGCCGGCTGCGGCGATGACCTCGAAGTGTTGCTCTCTGAGGTAGAGGCCCCAAGCCCCCTCGTATGGCGCTTCCAGCGCATTGCCCAAGTTGATGCCGCGACCCATCCGCTTGTTGAAGTCAAACGCATCCAGAGGCCCATCCGCCGTCTCCTGCGCCTCAGCGGGCACGGCTTCTGATTGCGTGTCTGCCGGAGTGTCTGCTGCAGTGACAGGCCCTGAGTCTGCTCCGCTATCCGCCGGCTCGACCAGCGGTGCGCATGCAGACAGAGCCAGGAATATGAAGATGAACATGGGCAGGGCGATTCCGCGATTCATGGCGTTATGCTACCGCCTCCTCTCTGAGAATCAAAACGCAGGGCCGGTAGTTGGGTTCCATGTACTCTGTCCGGGGTGCATGTCTAGCTTGGCGATATAGAGAAGCGGAATGTCCTGGCAAGGCGTCATCGTGCCAGGACATTCCGCTCTTTCTGATCATGGTCGGCAATTTTTCAGTCAGTTACTAAACTGCAGTCTACTCATCGGCGCCAAACGATTTGGGTCTGTTTAGGACGAGTTGAGACCCGTAGGGACATGGCATTCCCCGCCAGGTCGAACTCTGATTGGGCGATTCCAAATCGAGAAGCATCATCCGCATTCTGAAAATGATACTAGGAATGCCTTGTCCGTTTTAGACAGACTGCAATGTCAGGCACGGACAAGGCATTCCTAGCCGCCGTCTAGTAGGCGACTGTGGTCTTGATTGTCGCAACGGTCTCCGTCAACAATGGGCCTGTGCGGAATGCCATGTCCCTACATGGAATTACACTATTGACTTGTTTTGTTTGCGAAGCAGGCGCAAAGCGCCAACACACCCAAACGATCTTCTTATTCCCCGGATATGGGGAAGGCGTAGTTATCGCCCGCGCTGACCGTCAGTTCGCCGTTGCTTGAACCCCACGGGGGCGGTGCATCTAGTGTGTATGTGTATGAGCCAGGGTCGAAGCACTGCTCCTGTTCGCCGTGTGCCGGCACCGTGAACGTCGTATTCCAGTCTCCGTCCCGTCGCGTGAAGGTGATGGTCAACTCCGGCCCCAACTGATTCTGGAAGAGGTAGCAGCCCTTGGTTGAGCTTGGCGGTGTATTGCCTCCACTGGATTGGCTTCCGCCGGCCTGGCTTCCGCTCGATTGGCTCCCCTGCGCCTCGATGACTGCAATCAAGTCGCAGTCCCCATTTAAGGTCACATAGTTGCTGTTGCCCGAGACCCATCCTGGCTGGCCATCTGGTGTGACGACCTGAAGCCAGGCGCAGCTGTTGCTCTGTCCGGCAACGCTGACCTCGTCGTCTCTATAAACAGTAGCGACCCGTGCATAGTTCGTGCCCGGACCTGAACGTACATTGAGGGCATTGGCCACGATTGTGGCCGTTGGCGAGCCGGCGCCGGCTGAATTCGCCTCACCCGCGTCACCAGTGCTGACGACCAACGATGCCAGCATTTCGATATAGGCGTCCACATCGCTTTCGGTGATGAGGCTGGTGTAGAGCAGTACAATTTGACTATCGTCGGTTTGGCCATCTTCGTCGACAGGATCGGCGCCAAAGACGATGAACGCCTGGCCCTCGACTTCCGCACACTCTAGCCAGATGTCGTATCCGCCCTGCAGGTATCCGTCTGCGTATTCGTTGCGCTCGTCATAGGTGCATTCATCGCTGTAATCGAATACGTCGAGCAGTTCTTCCGGCGTGAAGGCCTGGGCCACTGAAGTGGATGTGCCCACAAAGACACCGGGCGTTGTCCAGTTGGCGGCAAAGCCATCAAGATCGGGGGCGGCGGTCAACGATCGGCCAACCACCTCATCATCAACGATCCAATCCTCGTTGATAACGTCGTCCCAAGCTTTCGGCAGCATCAAGGCAAAGGTGGCTTCATCATCGACAAATGAGATGAAGTCGTCTGGATCTACAGTTGTCTCTTCGATTGAGGCGGCCTCTTCTATCAGTGGAGCGACGCCCTCTGTGTTGACATAAAAACTCTGTTCCAGAACGTCAAATGCTTCGTAATCGCCCTCGTCTACAGCCAGGAAGTAGAATGTCAGACCGTGATCGATCGGGTTGGACGCCGCGGATAGCACCACAAATGTGTTGTCTTCGCCATCACAGTTGCGCCAGATGTCGTAGGCTCCGGTGTAGGTAATACCATAGATTGTGTGTTCGTGCTCAACCCGATCATCGTACTCGCACGTATCGGAGAAATCGCTGCTTTCGAGCGCATCAATGGGGTTGAACTGGAAATCCGGATCGCCGTCCGCCTGTGCCATATAGACGGCAAATCCAGGTGACGTCCATGTGTCCACGAAATTTTCGATATCGGGCGCAACCGACATGGCCAGCCCGATGGTCTCATCATCAACGACCCAGTCGTTTCCCTCAATGTCATCCCAAGTGGCGGGTACCAGCGCCGAAAGTGCGGGCTCATCCAAAGTTGCATAGTCGTAGAGCAGGCCGGACACGTCGATATCAGCAACTGTGCCGGACATCATCATCTCTGACTCGGACTCGTCCGGTCGTCCGGTTGTAGGTGCGATGAGAAATGTATCCAGGATATGGTCAGATGCGTCCAGGTCGGCCTGGGTTGCACTGTAGGATTCGATGCGGACCATATAATCGTCGGTCTCCGGCGTCAACCCAAGCAGCAGAACCGTGCTGCCGGCGTCGCCGCAGTTTTCCCATACATCATAGAAACCGCTGAAGAAGCCATCGGGCAGTTCGCCTCGTTCGACATAGGTACAACTATCTGAATAGTCAATGGCCTCTATCAGGTCTTCGGGGCCAAATTCTTGATTCAGCTCATCGGAATAGCTGAACACGACTCCCGGTACATCCCAACTGTTGGAGAATTCTTCTACATCAGGTGCGGACCAGAGCTGGATGCCAAACTGTTCGTCGTCCGAGTTGCTCCACGGGCGTTCCGAAACATCTGCCCATTCGGCGGGCACTTCGATCGTGATGATGCCCTGTTCGTCGGTAATGGGTACGTAGGTTTCGTAGGCGGGGGCATCAGGCAACTGGGCGTTGCCTTGGGCATCAGCTTCTTCATCAACCGTGTCGGCTATTGAGAAACTCGTCTCTAGCTGACGTCCGTTGAACTGCCCTTCCAGCACCTCTTCGGTGTCAAAGCGCAACACTTCCAGGGACATCACATCGCTGGCCGAATGGCTGCGCAGAATCTCACAGTAAGTCGCCATCGTCCCGTCAGTGGCCAGATCAACACCCTCCATGGAGAGGATGATGTCGCCCGGCTTCAATCCGACCTCATCAGCCGGCGAACCTGAATCGATGGAGGCGACCCAGATACCGGATAGCTCGTCGCCAACGGTGACAGCCTCACTGTTGATGCCTAGCGAATCGACATTGATGCCACTGCGCAAGGCCTCGATCAGGGGCAATGCTTCATCGCGTGAGATGGCAAAAAACTGACCGCTGTCATTGAGGCGATAGTTGATGCCGACTACCTGGGCGTTTTCATCGATCAAGGGGCCGCCTGAGTTTCCCGGAGCGATGTCTGCGTCATGTTGCAGCACGTTGTCGATCGAGGCCCACGACGTGTCGCCGCTGGCCCTTTCTTTGGCAATGATGCCACGCGTCATGGTGAATTCGGGATCGCCCAGTGGGAAACCGACTGCGTAGACCTCAAGCCCGACCTTGATCGGATCGTCGTACCAGTCGAGGTATGGGAAGCTATCGCCCTTGGATATCGATGACGGCCAGATCAGCGCACTCTGAAACGCCCAGCACCCGCGCATTGAGCGGCTCATCCTGTCCGTCGACATAGACGCGGAAGAGCGCGCCGCCGGTTACGACATGATTGTTCGTGACGGCGATGCCGGCTTCGTCAATGATGAAGCCCGATCCCCGTCCGGCGGAATTGGTTCGCAGGCCTTCCTCCGGATCGACAAAGGTGCCGATGGCTTCGATCTGAATTACTGCATTCCGCGCATCGGCCAGATCGGAGACAGCGCCTTCGTCGGGCGCAACGGTATCTTGATTGCCGGACTTATCGGAGCTGTCGATCTTGCCAAGCGGCGGAGTGCGCTGAGTCAAATTGTCCCTTGCCAGGTCATTCGCCGGCGCTGCGGCTGTCGTACTCGGTGCGATCAATAGGCAGATCGATAGAAATAGGACAGCGACCGTGAGAATTACGGACCGGGAACTGGTGGGTGTTGGCATCTGGAACTCCTTGTTGTTTTCGAACTATCCGCTGTCGCATTCGTCAGTGCGCAAGTGTGGACTGACGAATCGGGCATGGACGACGAGTCTCGGTAGATATGAGTCGCTAGAAATATCAGCCCCGGCAAAGATGGAGTCGACGGTTTCGGCAAGCGGGCGGTGGGTAGATGGTGTGCTGCTGCTCAGGATGATCAAGGCAGCGAGCGGACCAATTTTAGATCAGATCCAGGCGAGACGCAACCAAGATTATTGGGTCTGTACGATCCCGCTCTACTCTAGGCCCAGCCTCGTTCGTACTGGTCGGGAACCGGTGCGTCGGCGCCCAGTTCCTGAGCCGCTCGCAAAGGCCAATAGGCGTCTCTTAGTGACTGTCGGGCAATGAGTACGACGTCGGCTTCTCCATTCACGACAATGTCGTTGGCCTGCTTGGCTTCCGTGATCAGCCCAACGGCGCCGGTCGCAATCTCGGCTTCGCTGCGAATGCGCTCGGCGAATGGCACCTGATATCCCGGACCGATCGACATGCGTGCATCCTGAGTCAAGCCGCCTGAGGAGACATCGACAAAATCGACGCCTGCGTCCCTCATTCGTTGCGAGTAGGCGACACTCTGTTCGACGTCCCAGCCGCCTTCGGCCCAGTCTGTAGCGCTGATGCGGGTGAAGAGCGGCAAGTGTTGCGGCCAGACATTGCGTATCGCGCTGACGACCTGTAGGGGGAAACGCATGCGATTTTCCAGGCTGCCGCCATAGGAATCGGTGCGACGATTGCTGATGGGCGACAGAAATTCGTGTAGCAAATAGCCATGGGCCGAATGGATCTCGACTGCCTGGAATCCGGCTTGCAGGGCACGCGTTCCGCCCCGGCCACAAATGCGTTGACGACGTCTTCAATGTCGCCCTCGCTCATTTCCCGCGGCGTGGCGTACTTTTCAGAAAAGGCCAACGGGCTAGGGCCGATGTTGCCCGGCACCTCGGCCTTGCGCCCGGCGTGGGCAAGTTGGATGGCAGGCACTGCTCCGTATTCGGCCATGAACTCGACAATCGGAGCAAAGGCCTGGCCTTGCTCGTCATTCCAGATGCCCAGGTCGTGGGCGCTAATACGGCCACGTGCTTCAACTGCGGTCGCCTCGACAATCACCACTCCGGCTCCGCCGACGGCGCGACTGCCATAGTGCACCCGGTGCCAGTCGGTCGGTATGCCGTCTTCGGCGAAGACCGAATACATGCACATCGGTGCGATCCAGAGTCGATTGCGTGCGGTCACGCTGCGGAGGGTCAGAGGTGAGAAGAGGTGGGGGGAAGGGGTTGCGGCTGGCATGATTTGTGTCCTTTGCTGCGTGCTGCTTGCTTCGTGAGATTTTGTTGAGTGACTGGATTCTGGAAAAATGACTGGTGCGGTGGGCTGTCACGTGGTCCTTCTACGTAGTCCTGAAGGTCTGGGTTGTGTCCTTTGCTGCGTGCTGCTTGCTTCGTGAGGTTCTGTTGAGTGACTGGATTCTGGAAAAATGGCTGGTGCGGTGGGCTGCTACACAGTCCTTCTAGATAGTCCTGAAGGACTGTGTAGCGAAAGTGGCAGTCGTTGATAGCGCGGACCGATGCGGACTGCTTGCGGGTTGAATTCACTGAGCATCCAGTTGTCTGTCAGCGATGTCCATGTTGGGTGAATTGACACCATCCGATATCCTCAATCACGCAGCAAGCAGTACGCAGCAAGCCTCTACACATTACTCTTCAGCCTCGTCCACGGCGCCCAATCCTCTGCGCGCCACGGACCGCCTTTAGCCGCGGGTACCGGGCGCTTGTCGTTGTCGCCGAAGCGGAAGGCCCACTGGGGATCACAGGCCTGGCAGGAGAGGCAGCCCGCGCTGTCCGGCGGGCAACTGAGGCCGGTCTCGCTGCGGGCCGCCAGCTTTAGCTCATAGTGGTAATAATTCTCGCTGACGCCGCTCTCGACAATGTCCCAGGGCAGGGGCGAGCCGACCTTCCATTCGCCGGCGTAATGTTCACGCTCCAGGCCAAGGTCCTCCATCGTTTGGAAAAAGGTGCGGACCGTGAGCCGACCGGCCGGAATCGCCAGCAACAGGTCCGCGATTCGACGGTCGCCACGACTGAGCACCGCCTGAATCTCTGCCCAGTCGGGCGAGTCGGCACGTACGTCGATGCCATGGCGGGCCAGCGCTTTGTGGATGGTGCGTTGGCGCTTACGCATGACCTTGGTTGGCGTCATACCCTCCCACTGAAATGGCGTGTGCGCTTTGGGCACAAAGGGCGTGGCGTTGATGGCGATGCGTCGCTTGAAGTGTGATCGAGCCGTCAGCGTGAAATCGATGAGCGCCTGGATATCGTCGTCGGTCTCTGTTGGGTGACCAACCATAAAATAGAGTTTGATCTGGGGAAAGTTCAGTTCCTGGGCCAGCGAAATGGCGCGCATCATCTGGTCTTCGGTCTGGGTCTTGTTGATGACACTGCGCAGGCGCTGGCTCCCGGCCTCTGGGGCAACGGTCAGATTGCGCGCACCCGTCTCCGCCATTGCCCGGATCAACGGCACGCTGATGGGGTCCATGCGCATAGAACTGGCACTGATGCTCGCGCCCATCGCCTGCAATTCGGTGGCCATCTCGTCGATCTGCGTGTGGTCGCTGACCGCCGCGCTGACCAACCCGACCTTGGTGTGCCCGTCGGCAACGGCCTGCTCGGCAGAGGCTAGCAGTCGATCCAACGGCTGCTCGCGGGCCGGTCGATAGACGTAGCCGGCCAGACAGAAACGACAGCCACGTCCGCAACCGCGTGCGATCTCCATCAAATGCATGTTGCTGAATTCGGTGTCCGGCGTGTAGAGTGTGCTCGATGTGTCGAAGGAGGCGAGTTCACGGGTCCACAGCCGCTTGACTGGCTGGAAATCGACATGCTCGCGGTTGGACGGGCGCCTACTGGGTACGTACCAGCCTGGCGTCGAATCAAGCCTGCCCAGCATAGCGTCATGATCGTCGATCCCGTCACGCGCAAGGTCAACAAATTCAGGTCCGGCCTCTTCGGCCTCGCCGATGAGAATGGCGTCGAAAAAGGGCGCCATCGGCTCGGGATTCATAGTCACACCGGGACCGCCGGCGATCAGCAGCGGCCACGGGCTGCCGTCCCAGCGTCTGCTCGTCTGTCGGTCTGCTGCCAGCGGCGGCATGCCGGCCTGGCGCAGCATCTCGACCACGTTGAAGTAGTCCATCTCCCAGGAGATGGTGAAGGCCCAGATGTCGAAATCGTCGGCTGGGCGACCGCTCTCCAGCGAGAGCAACGGCTTGCCCGCTATGGCTGCGCCTTTTTCCCAGAAGACGCGCTCGCAGACCACGTCCACCTGCGAGTTGAACATGCGATAGAGCAGTTGCAGCGCCAGGCTGCTCATGCCGATGTAGTAGGTGTTGGGCATGGTCAGCGCCACCGTGAGCTTGCCGCCCCAGTCTTTGGCGACGGCTCCTTCTTCGTTCAGCGCCGGTTGAAACGAGCGCCACTGGGCCCTGCCGTTGTTCTGTTGTTTTTTTCTATGCTTGGCTTTTGTCATTCTGTCCTTTACGAAATCATGCCATCGCTACCATGCCATTGTCGGGTCAAACGAATACTTCTCACCCGACAAACGCGGCCAAGTATACCACAAAAAAAAGGGACCGGCACGCAATGCCGGTCCCTTTTTGTCAGGTGGCCGATCAAGGCCGATTGACTATTCCGCGGCCAGGACATGGACCTTGGCGTGGCGCATAGTTTCAAACGAGCCGCAGTGGATTTTGAGGGTGAACCCCTGCTGCAAGCGCGGGTATTCATCCGTCAAGGCGTGGGCCTGCGTTACCGCATAGTCGACCAGGTCGAGGAATCGCTCTTTGTCTTCGTGGAGCAGCTGTTCGGTGCTGGCAACGGGCTCGTACGGCACTGCAATCCAATGGATCACACTTTCCGGGTGATTGCTCGCAATTAGGGCCATCCGTTTCTCATCGTCCCGAGCAATAACTGTGCCCGGCTCACTGCCGTCCAAAATGGCGCTGAAGGTGGTGTCGGCCTGTTCGCTCATGGTTCGCTCCTTGTCTCTAGCGGTGTCTCTGCCTATGTCTCTTTCGATTGTTCACGGGTATCCGGTTGCGGCAAGACGGTAGTTGGTGAAGATGTCCATGTACCCTAGCCAATCGATCTTCTTGTCCGGTTGCACACGGTTGCAACGAACTGTCCGTCGCCTTTTTCACCGACGTACCGTTCATCTTCAACAATGATCTTCCCTCGTGATAGTACCGTACGCGGCCAGCCTGTAACCGTCATGCCCGCATAGGGCGTCCAATCGGCTGCTTCGTGGAGTCTCTCCGTGGCAATTCGCTTGGCTCGATTCGGGTCGAAGATGACCACGTCGGCGTCGTAGCCGGGTGCCAGCAGGCCCTTGCCGGGCAGGCCCATTAGGCGGGCCGGATTGGTGCAGCAGACATCGACCCATCGTTCCAAAGAGATGTGGTCGCCGCCGACACCAAAATGATGCACCAGCGAGAGCCTGGCTTCGATGCTGGGCACGCCGCCGGGAATCGTCGAGAAGTCTGGTTGGATTTTCTCAGCCCGGGTCCACGGACAATGATCCGTGCTGACAACATCCACCGCGCCGTCGGCCAATGCTGACCATAGGGATTGCTGGTCTTGCTCCGAACGCAAGGGCGGCGCACAAACGAAGAGTTGGCCGTTTTCGCCCGCAAGGTGCTCGTTGGCGCTGAGCAACAAATATTGGGGACAGGTCTCGGCATGGATGTCTACGCCGCGTCGGCAGCGCTCGCACAATTTCATCCACGGATTCCCGGCAGCCTACGTGAAAGACGTAGAGCGGGCACCCGGCCAGGTGCGCCAGCTCGGCCGCACGATGGATGGCTGTCGCTTCAAGCCTCGCCGGTCGTGTGCGCTCATGCCAGATCGGATCAACATGACCGGCCGCCAGCGCCTGCTCGCGCAACAGATCGAGCACGGGGCCGGTCTCGCTGTGCAGCACAACACTGCCGCCTGCCTCAGCCACTGCCTGAAATGATCGCAGCAGGGCAACATCGTCCAAGATCATACCGTCGTAGGCCTGGTAGATCTTGAAAGTGGCGCAACCGGCCTCGACTGCATCTGCCACATCGACCAGGCGCGCGGCCGATGCGCCGTGCCAGGTGGGGATGGTCATGTGAAGCCCGTAGTCGATGGCCACTGCGGTGTCGGCCTCGGCCCGCCGCGCAGCCAGCGCCTCAAGCATTGGCTGGCCCGGTTCCGGCGTCACGAAGTCAATGACCGTGGTTGTGCCGCCGCATGCCGCGGCCACAGTGCCGGTTTCAAATGTGTCTGTGCTGACACGTCCGGCCAGCGGCAATTGCAGGTGCACATGCGGGTCAACACCGCCGGGGATCACATAGTAACCCGTCGCATCGATAGTCCGAACCGCGTCCGAATCCGACGCCGATGGCCGTGATGGTGTCGCCGTCGATGGCGAGATCGGCGCGCAAGGTGGCACCGCCGGAGATGATTGTGCCGTTGGCGATGAGGAGTTCGTGCTGGCTGCTGCTTGCTGCGTGAGGGTTCGTAGATGGAGTTGGGCGGGTAAATGGGGCTGTTTTGGTTGGCGTCTGCGTACTTCGTACTGCGTAAGGTCTCGTTGGCGAGGGTGTGTGAGTAGATGCGGTCGCTTGAGTTGAACGTTGGTCTGGGTCCGGCACTGGGGTTCGCGTCCCCGGCACTGGCCAAACTAATTTCGCGCGGACCAGAGTGGGTCTGGCCAGTGCCGGGGACGTCCGAGCGATTCAACTTCTTGGAACGGCCTAAGTTCATGCTCTTCTCCAGCTTCGCTGCAAAAACAATGTTTCAGCGACGGTGTGCACGAGTTCCTCCTACGTGCTCTTTCTGACCCGCAATCTTGCAACTAACATGATTTACGCAGCACGCAGCACGCAGCACGCAGCGGCCCCTCTCTACGGCGTCAACACCCGCAACAGCGTGCTCTTCTCATTCGCCTCAATCACGTACTCGCCCAGCGCGGCTGGCAGGAGCACCCAGCCGACGGCTTCGATGCCCACCGGATCGCCCGACCAGCACACGGTTGCGCTGCCGTTGAGCACGGCCCAGATCTCGAATGTGTCGCCCTCGCATGCGTTGCTGAAGGTTGCGCCGCTATCCATCATTAGCCGGTGCGTCTCAAAATAGGGGCAGTGACCGATCAGCTCGACGCGCACGCCGTCGCTTTCATCAATCACGCTGGGGCGTAGCGGTCCAGGTTCGACCAGGTTAAAATTGAGCACGTCCAGCGCCTGCTCGACGTGGATGGGCCGCGGCCGGCCCCGATCGTAGATGCGATAGGTCGTGTTGCTGTTCTGCTGGATCTCGGCCACAATGGCGCCCGGCCCAAGCGCGTGGATCGTGCCGGCCGGCACAAAGATGACGTCGCCGACTTTCACCGGCACCCGGTGCAACCACTCTTCGACATCACCGAACTGGATGGCCGTTTCGAAGGCCTCCTGCTTGACGCCGGCCTTAAATCCATAGATCAGCTCGGCGCCCGGCTCGGCATACAATACGACCCACATCTCAGTCTTGCCCAGGTCGTTCTCGTTGGCCAGACCGTAGACGTCGTCCGGGTGCACCTGGACCGAGAGCCAGCGATTGGCGTCCAGCAGCTTGATCAGGAGCGGAAATCGCTCCATCTCCAGCATCTGCTGGTTACGCGTGCCCACCAACGCCTCGCCCAGCTTGGCCTGGGCTTCCGGCAACGTGAGACCGGCAAGCGGCCCGTTGTTGACTACGCTTGAGCCGTCCGGGTGGGCTGCGATCTCCCAGCTTTCGGCCACGATGCCGTCGGGGATTTCGCGGCCAAGCTTGTCGGCCAGATTGCGTCCGCCCCAGACGTAGTCTTTGAAGATGGGGTCGAAGGTGAGTGGGTAGATTGGGGATTGGGGATTGGGTGATTGGGACATTGGTTACTCTGATTTCGATGTGTATGTTGGTGTTATTTTTGGGTGCCTAGGCTACCTAGATCTGCTTATTTCAGTAGTTCACGATTTGGGGCAAAACGAGATTCTTCACTGGTATTTCGCCAGGGTGGGAGTCGCCTCGTTGACCCGTTCAGTATGACAAATCGTGAACTACTGTATTTCTCGTAGCTTTGGAATGGGTTGAATTTTACCACAAGAATGCGGCGGGACGGATCTGGATCATCGAGCCATCGTGGACAAGCATGGGTGTGACAGATCTCAATAAAGAAGCTGCTCCGAAGCCTATCACATGGCTTCGGAGCAGTTGGTTCGGATACGGTAACCGACGCACATTACTCATATTGTTACTGCGGGGTGTTACTGCGAGGCAAGCTCAGTGAAGAGCGCCATACGCTCCATGAGTGCATCGCCCGTCGCGCCCCGTATCAACGTTTGCCCATCAAGATGCCGTCCGCCGCGGAACATGTGAACCATCCATTCCGGGGTGCCCATCAACTCGTCAAGGCTATCCGGCTCTCCCCGGATCAGGAAAAATCCACCCAGATCACCGCTATGTGGATCGAGGAAGACCGGCTCAAACGAATCGATGGCGCCACTTTCTTGAAGCCCGATCATGTATGCAACAAATTCTTGGAAATGTTCAGCGCTCACAAGTTCACGTCCCGACGTTGAGCGATTCCACCCAAACAGCAACAGATTCGATCTCATGACAAGAACCCCTTTCCTGCGCCGGGCAACCAATCATTGTACGGCGCCAATACTCATCCTCCCGCTTCCGTCCCTCAAATCCAATGTACAGAAGACCGGATCCCCCCGCGATTAGAGGAAACCCAGCCGATCATGCGTTGTAGAGGTCAACGTTGCTGGATAGAGGGTGAATCCAGCATAGAGCAATCCAATGAAATGTCAACTTTGGGATGTTTTTCACGAAAGGGCGCGCCCTGGGCGAGGAAAGTCGAACTAGCGCAGGATGATATCCTTTGAGGGAATCGATGCCTATTCGCCGCTGGCGTCAGGTTCAGATTCCGCGACTTCCTCATTCGGTGGGCCCGAGACCGACTCTTCAATCGAAAATGGCGGCAGATCCAGCATTTTGCGCCAGGCGTAGCCGCCCAGCAATTTGATGCTTGCCACCACCGGCGCGGCCAGTACTGCACCGAGGATGCCGGCAAGCGAAGCCCCCATGAGCACGGCTACCATGATGACCAGCGGGTGCAGATCGAGCGCGCCGCCGACGATGCGCGGCACCAGCACCGAATTCTCGAACTGCTGAATGGCTAGCATGGCCACGGCCACCAGCAATGCATGCCAGAGCGGTGACAGCCCCCAGTAGTTCTCCGGCTGAAAGATCACCACGAGCACGGCGGCCACGGTGCTGATGATCGGGCCGATGACGGGCAGGAACTCAAGGATTCCGGCCAGCGCGCCCAGCGCGAGTGAGTTGCTGACACCCAACAACGTCAGCACCACCGAAACGGCGAGGCTGATGGTGAGGGCCAGAATGACCTGACCACGCAAGTAAGCGTCCCAGATATTCATGAAGCTGGCGATCATCCGGTCCGCATCCTGGCGATAGCCGGGTTGATGGGCCAGGTTGCTGATGGCCGGGCCAATTTTCGGCGCATCGCGCACCAGATAGATGGAGAGGGCGAAGACCAGAACAGCCAGGCCAAGCCATGTGATGGTCGCCTGGGTCAACTGGGTGGCGAAGGAGCCGCCCACCGAAAAGGCCGGTCTCGCAAAGTTCGAAATCTGACTGATCACCAACTGGCCGTCGATGCCGCTGACCACTGTCCCAGGGTCGAATTGAAGGGGACCGACGATGATCACGGTATCCAACGCCTGGTCCAGGAGGGCTTGGCCACCGACCAATGCGCGATCAAATAGGTCGGGCAGGTTCGTGTAGAGCGAAACCGCCTGGTCGACGGCGACGACGCCCAACGCGATGCCGCCCCCGACAAAGATGAGGATGATGACCAAGTAGACGAGCAGGATGGAGCGTCCGCGGCTCAGCCCAGTGCGTCGGTACAAAAAGTTGATGACGGGATTGAGCAGATAGGCCAAAATCATGGCCGTGACGATCGGTGCGATCAGCGAGCGAAACTTCCAAATCGCAAGCGCGGTGACGATGAGCGCGGCCGATGCCACAATGGCTTTGGTCGTTCGACTCCAGGGTGGTGAGTTGTGGTCGGGTAGGCGCATGGTTTGGGTACTCGGTGTGGTTGGGATTGGGGAATAGGAATTAGGGATTGGTGATTGGGGATTTGGGGCTTTAGGGAAGTGGGGGCTGGGATGGGTCAAGAAATTGCGCTGTCCATGCTTTCCCAATCACCAATCCCTATTCCCCAATCCCTACAGTTTCTTCAAATTCGCCATCGACACAGCCAGTTTCTTGATGCCGACGCCGGGGAAGGCGATGGTCACCTCTTCATCGCTGCCGACAATCGAGCTTTCGATGACGGTGCCGACGCCGAACTTGGCGTGTTGAACGCTGTCGCGTCGTTTGAATTGCGTCGGCTGACTGCTCGTCGTTGATTTTCGTTTGCGCTTGCGAGCAGGCGGCTTCCCCGTGCCTGATTCCGGCGTCCAATAGGTCTGGTCGATGTCTTTTGGTTCGCCTGAGCTACTGCCGCTCCAAATTATAGCCGGACTGCTCTCTGCGGCTCGGCCGTGACTGGCTGCTGCTCGACCGATTGCTATCCCAGGACGTCATGCGTGAGTAGGAGGTGCGACTGCGCTTCTGGCGATCCACCATGCCCGTCAAAAGATTGGCCGGGATCTCGTCCATGAAACGACTGGGCTCCTGAGTCTGGCTGTCGCCCCACATGCTGCGTCGGAAGGCGCGCACCAGGTAGAGCCGCCGCTTGGCGCGTGTGATGCCCACGTAACAGAGCCGGCGTTCTTCCTCCATGTCTTCCAACTCGCCGCTCTCGATGCTGCGGCTGTGTGGCAGGATCCCATCCTCCATGCCCACCATGAAGACGACGGGGTACTCAAGCCCCTTGGCTGTGTGCAGCGTCATCAGCGTGACCGCACCGCTCTGGTCGTCGATCTGATCGGCGTCGCTGACCAGACTCACTTCTTCCAGGAAGAGCGAGAGAGCTGTCTGTTCGTCGAGCATGCCGGCCATGCCGGGCAGGTATTGAGCAGCCACGCCGCGCAGTTCTTGGAGATTGGCGAAGCGATCTTCGCCTTCATCAGTGCCGTCGCGTAGCGAATCGACATAGCCGGAATCATGCATGATTGTATCGAGCAGGTTCGCCACGCTCTCCGACCGGTTGTGCTCATTGTCCTCGACCCACGCTTCAAACATGGCTGCGAAGCCAACCAACGCGTTCTTGGCTCGCTTGGCGAAGGGTGCAGCGTATGCCTCATCGGGCAAGGCGAAGCCCACCGACTGACTGACAGTTTCGGGACCGTGATGCAAAATCTGGAGTGCAAGGTAGTCGCCGACGCCCATGTCAGCCGACCAACTCTTGAACGCGCCATACGTCTTGGCCCCAATGCCGCGTGCCGGCACGTTGATGATGCGGTCCATGGCCACGCTGTCCTGGGGATTGTTGACCAGGCGCAGGAAGGCCAATGCATCCTTGATCTCCTTGCGTTCATAGAATCGTGTGCCGCCGACCAGACGGTATTTCATGTTACGCATGACCATCGCCTCTTCCAGGGCACGACTCTGGGCGTTGGTGCGGTACATGAGTGCGATGTCGCCCAGAGCAAACGCCCGGCTGCCGATCAGTCGCTCGATCTCATCCAGAACATAGGACGCCTCTTCGATCTCGTTGTAGGCCTCGTAGACAGTGACATCCAGCCCTTTGCCATTCTCTGTGAAGAGTGTCTTGGGCGTGCGCCCCTTGTTGTTGGCAATGACCGAGTTGGCCACATCGAGGATGGTCTGGGTACTGCGATAGTTCTGCTCGAGCAGGATGACTTTGGCCTCTGGATAGACATCGCGGAAGCGCAACACGTTGCGGTAATCCGCGCCCCTGAAGCGGTACACAGACTGATCTTCGTCGCCCACGGAAAATATGTTGCGATTGTTATTCGGCGCACCGGCCAGCGACGCCAGCAGTTCGAACTGGGCGGTGTTGGTGTCCTGAAATTCGTCGACGAGCAAATAGGGCCACTTCTTCTGATACTTGTCACGCAACTCATCGTTCTCGCGCAGGAGCAGCGTGGTCCGCATCAGTAGATCGTCAAAATCCATGGCGTTGTTGGCTCGCAGCGCTTCCTGATATCGGACGTAGACCCGCCCGGCGATCTCTTCAAAATAGGTTTCCGACGCGTACTTGTCCGGCGTGATCAGTTCGTTCTTGCGACTGCTGATTCGTGAGAGTATCGCACGCGGGCTGTAGCGCTTCTCGTCCAGGTTCAACTCACGCATCAGCGCCCGGATCAAGCGCCAGTTGATCGGCCGTGTCGTAGATGACCCAATTGCGTTCGAAGCCGATTGTGTCGGTCTCGACACGTAGGATGCGTGCGCAGATGCTGTGGAAGGTGCCGATGGTCAGGCCGCCCAGGCGGCTCGGCTGGCCGGGCAACGGCTCGCCGAACTTGTCGGCCAGCAGCGCTTCGACCCGCTCGCGCATCTCTTTGGCTGCCTTGTTGGTGAACGTGACCGCCATGATGTTCCAAGGTGCGATGCCGGCATGATCGATCATGTAGGCGATGCGCCGGGTCAGCACCCGCGTCTTGCCTGACCCTGGTCCGGCTAGCACGAGTAGCGGGCCATGGATCGTCTGAACCGCTTCGGTCTGTTGAGGATTGAGGTTTTCGAGTAGTTGAGGCATGTGGGTACGTGACCGATGGTGGATGGCAGTACTGCGTAATTCGTACTGCGTAAGGTTTGGTTGGCGGAGTGCTGCTGCTTGCTGCGTGATATTTTTTGACCTGTGTTCACTCTATTTGCGACTGTCTGAAGCGCGCAAATGATACCAATCTCGGCATCTGATCGTTCACGAAACCTCACGCAGCAAGCAGCAAGCAGCACGGAAATGTTTCGCAGTACGAATCACGCAGTATTCCTCACTCTTCCCCGCGCACCAATCGCAGATAGCTATCATAGCGCACTGCATCGATCTCTCCCGCCTCGACGGCGGCGCGCACTGCGCAGCCGGGCTCATGGTCGTGGGTGCAGTTGGGGAACTTGCAATCGTGAATGTAGGGCTCCATTTCAACAAAGTAGAAGCCCATATCTGCGGGGTCGATGTCGTAAAGGCCCAGTTCGCGAATGCCCGGCGTATCAGCGACGAAAGTGTGTGTGCCAAAGGGCATGGCGATGAGGTGGGCGGTGCGCGTCGTATGCTTGCCTTTGTTCAGGAAGTCTCGCAAATCACCGGTTTCCAGATGTAGATCCGGATGGATGGTATTGAGCAGGCTGCTCTTGCCGACGCCGCTGGGGCCGGTGACGACAGTGATTCTGTCGGTCAACAGCTCTTCCAGTTCAGCGATGCCCAGCCCTGTCTCTGCACTGGCATAGATGACTCGATAGCCGATCTTTTCGTAGTTGGCGAACAGTGTTTTCGCCTGCTCCAGCTCTGCCAAATCGATCTTGTTGACGCAGATGATTGCCGGGATTTCGGCGAATTCGGCGATGACCAGGAATCGATCCAGCATGCGCGGGTGCGGCACAGGATTGACGATAGAGAAAACGATCAGCGCCTGGTCCGGGTTGGCCAGAATCACGTCCTCGGCCAGTTGGCTGGCACCTGGCTGTTGCCTGCTCAGGACGCTCTTGCGCTCGTCGATGCGTTCGATCTTGCCGCCTTTTTCGCCATCCGGCACCAGCCAGACCCGGTCGCCTACCGCAACCAACGTGTCCACTGATTTTTCTTGCAACAGTCGACGGCGAACTTCGCATAGTCGAACATTGCCTGGCACGTCAGGATCACTTTCAGGGTCGGTCTGCACGTCATAGTGGTGGCCCAGGGCACGGATCACAATTCCAGGAATGACGTTTGACGATGCCCTTTTCGGCTTTGACTTGCGTCTCTTTTTCGCAATCAGTTCAGATTGCTCATAGGCGGCATCTTCGAAGGCTTCATCGTAGTCTTCGTAGTCAAGTTGATCTTCAGATTCGGGATCATTCGATCGGTAGGTAGGCAAGCAGGTACTCCTCTTTGAATCGACTTTGATTTGTCGAGCTTTGCGTCGGGCCGTCTGACGGTCTCTTCAATCATCCGAGTGTATCAACACGAACAAATGTTTGTCAAGAGCGGTGGTTTCTGACGCATTGACAAAGTAAGTTCAGTCCCCTTATAATTTCTTTGTCCACCCCAACAAGTATTGGGCCCCTGAATGCGGGCCCGAAATAGTGTCGATTCTTCCACCAAGCTTTCACTCTATCTATTCGCCTGAATTTAGCTTTCGAAACCGGACCATCCATCACGAGAGGGATCAGCCATGAACGATAGTGATCGCGCCGCGAATGTTTTCAGTAGACGACAGTTACTCAAGGGCATGGGGATCGGCGTTGTCGGCCTCGGGCTGGCGGCGTGTGCGCCATCTGCTGCCCCGGATGCCGCTTCTGGCGGTGATGATGGAGCGACAGCCGAAGCAATCGAAATCGTCTGGCACACGCGCACTGGCAACAACGAGATTTTCTACACCGGCCAGGCCGAGCTCTTTCATGATGCCCAGGACGAGGTACGGGTTATCATCGAAGCGACCCCTAACTCTGACTACCAGTCTAAGCTTGCCACATTGGTTGCCGGGGGTGAACTTGGAGACAGCTATTGGGGCAATGTCTTTGGTCAGCTCTATCCTTTTGCCTCAGCCGGTGTAGCACTAGACGTGAAGCCACTTGTTGACAACGATCCATGGTGGAATGACGACGACTATTTTTCGGTCGGTATCGAGCAGATCAGCGTGGATGGAAAACTGATCGGGTTGCCCATGGCCGGCCATCCTGGCTGGACGAGTCTCTACACCAACATCACCGCATGGGCAGAGGCCGGAGTTCCGTTGCCGGAGTGGGAATGGACCTATGCAGATCCTTGGCTTGATGCAGTCAAGGAAGTGTCGTTAGATACTGACGGCGATGGCGAGACTGATCGATTTGGCTATAGCTTCGATTACTCTGCCCAGAACACGTACAATTTCATTCGGAGTTTTGGCGGAGATTGGGTTGATCCGGCAGACGGCAAGACGTCACTAGTCAATTCCGAGGAGTCGGTGGCGGCCATGGCTTTCATGCGTTCGTTGGTCGAAGAGCACAAGGTTAGCCCGCGACCCGATCAGATCGCCGGTGACAATGATGAGAGCTTTATCAATCAGCAGACAGCGTCCTGGTCTCATGGCATCTGGTTCTACGGCACTGGCATAGAGTCTATCGGTGACTCCTTTGAATGGCGAGGATTCCCGGTGCCCGCCGGCCCCGACGGCGTGCGCGGTTCGTTCATCGGCTGTGATACGTTCTGTATAAATAGTCAGAGCGAGCATATCGACTCGGCATTCAAATGGGGCAAATTCCTGATGGGCAAGGACGCGCGCATTGCCGCAGTCAAGGGTGGATCACCCGCTCCCTTCCTGAAAGAAGCGTGGGAAGATCCATTCCTGGCTGACGATCCTACCTTCCAGGCCATGCTTCGATGGCTTGAAATCGCTACACCATGGACCGTGCCTGCCAACGCTCGTGCACTTGAGTTCCGCAACACCTTCAATCAGTCGATCACATCGGTGCTGGATCCGAACAGCGACTTTGCCACCGAGATTGAAAACTTGCACCTGGCCATTCAGGGTGTGCTGGATAAACCGACTATCTAAGTCTGTACTGAAATGTTAGAACGCACATAGGACCGATAGGGTTGATCTTCGCTGGATGTTTTTCGATTGAGCGAAGATCGACTCTACCGGTGTCGAGTCCGCGTTTTATCCTGTCTTTCGCGGAAACCACCTGGAGACGACATCATGGCAGTTTCGGGCAATTCGCTCGACGGCAGCGTGCAGGCCAAGTCGGGCCGGCGGATGACGAGGCGCAGACGTCGCGCTTTGAGCGGCTACCTCTACATCAGCCCCTGGCTCATCGGATTCATCATCTTCGTGCTTGGACCGATGGTGGCTTCATTCTGGCTGAGCTTCAACAACTACAACCTGATTCGCCCACCGGAATTCGTCGGCATCCAGAATTATCGCACCATGTTTGACGGTACCGACCCCCTCTTTTGGGGTTCGGTACGCAAGACACTCTACTTCGCCGTTGTTCTGGTCACGGTGGGCCTGAGTGGCTCGCTGATCTGTGCGCTGTTGCTGAACACAGAACTACGCGGCACCAATTTCTACCGGGCCGCATTCTTCATCCCATCGTTGACGCCCATTGTTGCTGCCGCCATCCTCTGGGGATGGATACTTCAGCCGGTCTATGGGCCGCTCAATGCCATTCTGGCCGTCTTCGGAATCGATGGGCCCGGCTGGCTGACTAGTCCCGATTGGGCGATTCCGGCCTTGCTGCTGATACGCTTGTGGACTTTCGTCGGCGGCGCCAACATGATTGTCTTTCTTGCCGGCCTGCAGGGCGTGCCTCAGACGCTCTACGATGCCGCCGACGTGGATGGGGCCAACTACTGGCATCGATTCCGTCATGTCACGCTGCCCATGATGTCGCCGACAATCTTCTTCAACCTGGTCGTGGGCATCATTGCAGCGTTGAAGATCTTCGCGCTGGCCTACGTAGCACCGGCCGGCGGTGCAGGCACCGAAGGTGGCCCGGCCTACGCCACCTGGTTCTTCATCCTACACCTCTACAATAGCGGCTTTGTCTACCTGCAAATGGGGTACGCATCGGCACTGGCCTGGGTCTTCTTCGGCGCCGTGCTCGTGCTAACCGTCTTTCAGTTCGTCGGGTCTCGCTATTGGGTCTACTATGAAGGCAATTAAAGATCATGATTGATTCGCCGTCCGTTGATCAAAAAACTGCTCAGGGTAGCACCAGATCCAGCATGGGACAGTCGAACAGGATGAGCCGTCGCAAAGTGAAGAGGGCCATCGGTCGCACACTGCTCTATCTGATCGTCTTCCTGCTCACCATTGTCTTCTTTGGCCCGTTCATCTGGTCCGTACTCTCTTCGCTAAAGGGACCGACCGAGATCTATGTCTTCCCGCCGACCCTTTTTCCTGAATCCCCGCGCTGGAGCAACTACCTGACTGTTTGGCAGCAGGTTCCGTTTGCACGCTTTTATATCAACACGATCGTCATCACAGTTGCTGCTCTGATCGGTGCGGTCGCTGCGTCGACATTGATCTCCTACGGATTTGCCCGATTTGAGTTTCCAGGGCGAAACATACTTTTCATGATCGTCATCGCCACGTTAATCCTGCCTGAAGAGGTGACGCTGGTGCCGCGGTTTATTCTGTTTCGAGAACTGGGTTGGCTCGATACATTTTTGCCCTTGACTGTGCCCTACTTTTTTGGCACCAACGCCTTTTTCATCTTTCTGCTGCGCCAATTCATGATGACGATTCCGCGTGAGCTGGATGAAGCTGCCGAAATCGACGGCGCCAACAGTTTCCGCATTCTCTGGAGCATTTTGCTGCCCGCGCTGATGCCTGCCCTGGCGACGCTGGCCATCTTCTCTTTTCTCTTCTCTTGGAATGATTTCATCCACCCGCTGATCTATCTGCGTTCTACGGACAAATACACGCTCTCCCTCGGTCTGCGTTTCTTCCAACAGGCGGCGGAGACCGGCGGCGAGCCGCAGGAACCCTATCTAATGGCGGCATCGCTGATGGTGACCATTCCGCCGATTCTTCTCTTCGTCTTTGCCCAACGTTACTTTGTGCGCGGCATCGTACTGACAGGCATCAAGGGATAACCATGAAAAAACCGAATATACTCTGGATCTATTGTGACGAGTTGCGTACCGACGCGCTCGGCTGCTACGGCAATCCCCATGCTGCGATGCAAACACCCAACATTGACGCCATAGCCGACAACGGCATCCGATTCGACAACTGTTTCTGCAATTCGCCCGTCTGTGTGGCCTCGCGTGCCAGCATTCTCACAGGTCTCTATCCTGAGGAGACCGGGGTCTATCACAACGAAGCGGTCTGGACCAACTACCGCTTTGAACCGACGCCACTGATCTTCCCCCAGGTGTTCGCTGAGCACGGCTATCAGACGGCTAACTTCGGCAAGGTGCATGTGCCCGAGCAACTGGCCATCTGGGATCATTCGGATACGTCCGGCTCGGGCATGAGGGAGTTCTATCAGGACATGGACGTAGACTCACTGCGCATCATCCGTCCGCCCGGAATTCCCACGGCTATTGGAGGCGTCTATCCTGGCGACAGGCCATATCCCTCAGATGCGGTCACCGACAACGCCCTGGCCTGGCTTGCACAGGTGGATGGGCCTTTCCTTGCTCGAATCTCCTACCTTCAGCCACATACACCTGTCTTTCCGCCACCACCCTATGACACGCTCTACGATGACGTTGCCTTTCCAGATTCCATCGAGGAGGTGGAGACACTCAGTGGGTTTGAACAACGGTTTGTAGATGTGATCCGGGCGCGTGAGCTCTCGTCAGAGGATTTGCTGCGAGCCAAGCGCATCCTACTACGGGCTAGTCGCCTGGGTCGACGCTCAGGTCGGACGCCTGATGGACTTTCTGCGCACGCAGGGGCTTGCAGAGGATACGATTGTCGTCTTCGAATCGGATCATGGCGCTTCCCAGGGAGAGGCGGGACGTTATCAGAAGCAAACATTTGCGCCGGAGAGCCAGCGCGTGCCCCGATTGATCTCGTGGCCTGGGACGATTGCGGGTGGTCAGGAGCGGGCAGATATCGCAGAGAGTCTCGATCTGGCTCGCACGCTCTTCAGTTTGGCCGGCATCGAAGCGCCGGATCAGTTCCACGGCAGGGACCTGCTCTCCGGCCCCGCGCCAGACGCAGTCTACTCGACCATTGGCTATGGTTTCGAGACCAGCCGTGCTTTTCCAAATCTTGGCGTTGGGGCGCTTGACGATGGGACAGGCTGGCCGCGTCGTTCGTGTGTGCGTACGCAACGGTACCGACTCGATAAGAATGTGCGTGTCAACGGCCGCAAGTCGACGACCGAAGAGGAGGACATCTTCCTGGTCGACATGCAGGCTGACCCTGGCGAGAACCGCAACCTGGCGGCGGACCCTGCCTATCGTAGCGATGTCGAAGAGCTAAGCGCGCTGCTTGATCAACATGTAGCCAATGCCGTCGAAGTACCCGAGGCGTACACACTGAAGGAATAGGCCAATCCATACCACTCAACTACCTGAAGGAGCCAATCGCAAAATGACAACGATGCCAGACAGGCCCAATATTCTCTTTATTATGGACGACCAGCATCGGCACGATTATCTTGGTTCCGCCGGCGCTGATTGGGTGAATACACCAGCCATCGACAGCTTAGCGCAACGGGGAACACGCTTCACCCAATGCACCACCAATAGTCCCATTTGTGCGCCGTCGCGCATTGCGCTGGCCACCGGTCTGCAAGCTGATCGAGTGGCGCCGATGGACAACGCCAGCTATCTCTCACATCGAGTGACGACCTACTATCAGCGATTGCGAGATCACGACTATCGCGTAGGTTGTGTGGGAAAGCTCGACCTGGGAAAACCAGACAACTATGATGGTCGCCACGGCGATCGGCCTGCCGTCTACGGCTGGGGATTCACTCACCCTGTCGAGTGCGAAGGCAAGATCCATGCAGGCCGCTCCAAGATCCCCCAAGGTCCCTACAACTATTACCTGCAGGAGAAGGGGCTGCTTGATGTTTTTGTGGATGACTATACAGAACGTATGGCTCCCATCAAACAGCCGCTCGATTTTGAGGCCGCCAAGTGGATTGAGACCGGATCTGGCGATTCAGTGTTGCCGACCGAAGACTTTGAAGATTGCTATATCGGCCGCCGTGCGGCTCAGTGGATACGTGAAATCCCGGATGACTACCCCTGGCATCTCTTTGTCTCTTTCGTCGGACCACACGATCCCTACGACCCACCAACTGAGTATGCTGACCGCTATCGAGACGCCGACATGCCGCCCGCAATAGAGGATGACTGGACGAACAAACCAGCTTGGATCAAAGAGCGCGCGTCCAAACGTGATCCAGAGAATACAGCCATGGTGCGCCGCCAATACTGCGCTGCAATTGAGGCTATCGACGATCAAGTTTCAGCGATTCTGGCTGCGCTGGAAGAGCGAGGAATGCTCGACAATACCATCATCGTCTACGCAAGCGACCATGGCGAGATGTTGGCGGACCACGGCATGTACATGAAGAGCACTGCCTATGAGCCTTCACTACGGGTACCACTGATCGTAGCGGGACCGGGAATGGCTGAGAATGTCGAGTCCGATGTTTTGGTCGAGTTAATCGATGTCAATCCGACCATCTGTGAGTTGGCAGGCCTGCCGCCGCAGGAAAACATCGATGCTCGCTCAATTGCCTCATTGCTACGGGGCGAAGCTGATCAGCATCGCGATGAAACCATCAGCTCTATGCACAACTTTCGCTGCATTCGTACCCGTACCCACAAATTCATCGAAAGCTACAACGATAGGGACGAACTCTACGATCTCATTGAAGATCCTAATGAATTGACCAACATCATCCATCAAGAACCAGAGCTAGCTAGAGCGCTCCACAAACGCCTTAAGGCGCGAATGAATGAAGGGAAATGGCTGAGATGACCCGTCCCAATATCCTCTTTCTATTCAGTGATGAACATAACCACCGATTCATGGGCCACATGCCCGAATCCGCAGGGCGAGAGCCTGTCTCAACGCCGGCTTTCGACCGTCTTGCCGCTCAGGGCACGGTCTTCACTGATGCTTACTGCCAGATGGCGCTCTGCACACCTTCGCGTATGTGTATGCTTTCTGGTCGGGAGGTACGCGGTTGCGGCGCCTGGGACAACAATTCGGTGCTCGCTCCCGAGTTGCCGACGATTCCCAAGGTGCTGGCTTCCGGCGGCTACACCACCTGCCTGGTTGGCAAAATGCACTTTGGCGGCAACCTCCAGTTTCATGGCTTCCAACATCGGCCCTATGGCGATCTGACCGGCAAGACCGGCCATCAATGGGAGCCGCTGGGTCGACTACGCAGACGACAATGATATCGCGAACTCGCGATGCCGGCCTCACGCAGATTCCCGACAGCAAGATCCAGGATGTGGTTGTGGCCCAGGAGAGTGTTGCCTTCCTGCGCGAGCAGGCTGTGGCCGATCCGGACAAGCCTTGGTTTCTCTGTGCTTCGTTCAGTCGGCCCCATTTTCCGTTGACCGTGCCGCCCCGTCACCTCGCACCCTATTGGCCCGATGGCGTCACCAAGCCTAAGGTCTCCGCCACGGGTGACGCCTTTGATCACTCCATGAGCGTAGGCATGCGCGAAGGCTTCCGCGTCAATCGCATCGATGAAGAGGAGATGATGCGGGCAAGGGCCGCTTACTTTGGCTGTGTCTCTTATCTTGACGAGGTAATCGGCGATATGTTGCTGCGCCTCGAGGCTGACGGTTTGCTTGACAACACGGTCATCATCTATGCCAGCGATCACGGCGAAATGGCAGGCGAGCATGGCGTCTGGTGGAAGCAGGGCTGGTACGAGGGCTGTACACGTGTGCCACTCATCATTTCGACGCCGGCGCAGCGATATGGCGGGCAGGGCGCGCAGATGGTCGAAGCGCCGGTGGGACTGGTCGATCTCTTTCCGACCTTCTGCTCGTTGGCTGGCATCGATCCGCCCGAGGGCTTGGACGGTGTTGACCTATCGCCTGCATTGTCTGGTCAGGCCATTGCGCCCGACCGGCCAATTGTTTGTGACAATCTCAATCCGCGCTGGGGGCCGGGAACTGAGTTCCGAATGGTGCGCCAGGGGCCGTACAAATATGTGCGCTTCCGCGATTCCGATCCGCTCTTCTTTGACCTCAGCAACGATCTCGGCGAGCAGCACAATCTGATCGACGGTGCGCAGGGACGGGCAGCCGAAGCCCGCAACGCAATGGCTGCGTATGCGCAGGGCTCAATGGACTTTGATGCGGCAGAACGAGAGCGTATCCAGGGCGAGCGGGAGCTACATGCCCGGTATGAGCTGGCCATCGAGACCAGCTTTGGCAACCAATATCTCATGCCCGACGGTCGTCTGATCGAGGCCGACGACACGCTCTATGACACGATGGTGCTCAGCGAGACGCCGTCTGAGCTATTTGCTGACTGGCCGGAGAACTGACCGGAACGCAATGATGGACGCAAAATCTTGCGCTTCTGGTGGGCCGCGAGATCAGGGTACGATTGTCAGCGGCGACAGCACGAGAATGCGGTCTGTTCCTCACAGATAGCCTGCAATGATGCGTCGACATTTACCCCAAACTTGGCCAGCAGATCTTGGAGATCGCCCAGCGGCAGGCCCATCACGCCGGTAAAACAACCGTCCAGTTCGGCAACAGGAGCGAATTCTGGGTGCTGGATCGCATAGGCGCCGGCCTTGTCCATCGGATCGCCGGTAGCGATGTAGGTCTCGATCTCTACGTCGCTGTAATCGCGCATGATGACTGTGGACGTGTTCACTCGCGTCTCCTGCCGTCCGTCGGCGACTGAACGGACACATATGGCGCTATGAACCTGATGCGGCTGGGCGCGCAGCAAACGCAGCATGCGTCGCGCATCGGCCTCGTCGGCCGGTTTGCCCAGCTGCCGATCGCCGATTGCGACCACCGTATCGGCGGCGATGATCAGCATCGGCTGATTCTCATTTTTGCGTTGCTGCAAACTTGCTACTTCAACCGCACGCGCTTTGGCCTTGGCTAGCCTTAGCACGAGGTCGAGCGGCGATTCTCCCTTGGACGGTGTTTCATCAATGTCCGCGACGTGAATCTTGAAGTCAATCCCCATCTCGCGAAGGAGCGCGCTGCGCCTTGGGCTGGCCGAACCGAGCACGATGCTTGGCGTCATGGGCACGGGTTCCTTTCAGGATGGAGTGAGCAAAAACCTGTTGATACATTATGCTAATCGGTTGGGGTCTCTTTGCAAAAAATCAGTCTCAACGCCCCACGCAACTCCTGCCAAAATGCCTCGGCCAAGCCTGCGTAAGCGGCAGCCATTGAATTATTCCCGCGCCTGGACAAATTCTGGTCGCTATGGCACGATTCTCACAACGGCAATCTGCTGGCGTTCGTTTTTGCACTAGCAGTTTTTCGGAGAGAGAAGGAATGCCTCCACTGCAAAAGACCTTTTTCGCCACAGATTTACACAGATATAATAATGATAAAGCACAGATGGTATCGGGATTACTCTGGATACCTGGTAAACATCTGTGAAAATCAGCTCCCTATCTGTGGCTATCTGTGGCAAATTCCCGTTTTGCAGTGGAGTATTGAGTGTCATTCCGGCAGGCTCCAAGAACCAAAATTCTAACCAAATAAGGACGGGTAAAATGGGCAACGACGCGCTGAAAAACGAAGACGCCTGTTCGGCTGATGATGGTTGGCTGTGGCGGTATGGCCAGGCACCATGTTCGTAGAATCCTTGAACAACAAGAGACAACTCAAGTCCGACTTGTCTGCGAGCCGTCGGCTGCCAGCTATGAATTGCTCTGTGAGTTGTTCGATGAGCAGGGTCTTGAACCCCCATCGAATGAGCCGGATCTGACGACGGCATTGGCGCAGTACGGTGACCAACTGGACGCCGCTTTTATCATTACGCCCCATGCGCTCCATGCAGGTCAGGCTCAGGCCTGTCTTGAGGCAGGTCTGGATGTGCTGCTGGAGAAACCCATGGTGCTGAATGTGGACGAGGCTGAGCGATTGATTCAGACCCGAGATCGGACCGGTCGTCTGCTGGTAGTCGCCTTCAATGGCAGTCTCTCGCCCCAGATTCGTACGGCTGTCGACATCCTTCGCTCCGGTGAGCTAGGCGAGATGCTCAACATTCACGCCGTTGTTTGGCAGAACTGGCGCATCTTGACCATCGATACGTGGCGACAGGCGCCGGAGATCTCCGGGGGCGGCTTCATGTTTGATACCGGCGCCCATCTACTCAATACGGTGGCCGATCTGGCCGGCGAGGACTTTGTCCAAGTCGGCGCCTGGCTTGACAATCGTGACGCGCCGGTCGATATCATCGGGACGGTCATTGCCCGGCTGGCGTCGGGCGTACAGGTCACGCTGACCGGTTGTGGCGACACTATCAAGTCGTGTGATTCAGACGTACGTGTCTTCTGCACCGAAGGCATTCTGCGCACCGGCGTCTGGGGCGAGCGTTTGGAGATTCAGCGGGTGGGCGAAGATTCGCTTGAGTCCGTCGATGTTCCAGAATCTAGCGGCGCCTGGGAACAGTTTGTGCGTGTACGCAGCGGCGAGATTGCCAATCCGTCGCCGCCTGAGGTTGGGCTACGAATGGCCAAACTCTGGGATGCCGTGCGTGAATCCGCCGCGCTGGGCGGGCAGATGGTTACGATCACTTGACAAAAAGATGACAGGGCGAGGATGCATCAAGGTGGATTTTTCATTCTCTCGTCTTGTCACCTCCTCAACCGATGGTTTTTCAATGCAGTTTCGCAAATTCGGCTACGCTGCAATTGACAACGTACATCAACCCCGTTATACTACATCGGAATTTGTATGTTGGCTCACGTGTTCTCTTTTCTGGGCCGAATAATCGCAAATGTACGAAGGACATTATGAATTTAGTCCCTAGCGTTCTTGTAGTCAGCCTAGTAGTAGAGCTTGTGGTTGTTGTACTTATTAACAACCGTAGGCCGATGGCTGTTGGAAGCGCTAGGTAGCACAAGTATACGCTACAAGCACTAAGGTCGATTCAGACCCTTCCCAGCCGGGAAGGGTCTTTTTTGTAGGTTTTCTGGGTTGTTTCGTCATCAACATTACTGTAATTGCCGTTGTCGTGACATTCGGAATTAATCATCAATCGTAGTCGAATTTCTACACATAGGTTCGGTCACTGAAGGAGAATAACCATGACTGAGTCCGATCACAATGGGCAGACGCCTACCAAGGCTGATGCTCCGGCCGAAACTCCGCAACCGATGACCGGTGCGCAAATGATCTGGGAAGCCTTTACACGCGAGGGGGTGAGCGTGGTCTTTGGTCATCCTGGCGGCGCGATTCTGCCGGCATACGATGCCTTGTCCCAGTACGAAGCAGAGGGCAAGATTCATCACGTCCTGGTACGCCATGAGCAGTGTGCAGGACACATGGCCGATGGCTATGCCCGTGTCACCGGCGAAGTCGGCGGATGCGTGGTCACCAGCGGTCCGGCAGCCACCAATCTGGTCACGGGGCTTGCCACCGCCCAGATGGACAGCGTGCCCATTGTGGCCATCACTGGCCAGGTGCCTACGTCGCTGCTCGGTACCGATGCCTTCCAAGAGTCCGACGTCGTTGGTGTGACCCAGCCTGTCTGCAAGCACAACTATCTGGTCACGGATATCAACGAACTGCCGATGATCCTCAAGGAGGCCTTCTATATTGCGCGCGAAGGTCGACCGGGTCCGGTGCTCATCGATATCTGCAAGGATGTCCAGAACGCCACAGGGATGTTCCGCTACGACATGGAAGTGGATTTGCCTGGCTTTGAGCCCTGGCCTGTGGTCGATGGGTCGATGGTCGAGGCGGCCGCCAAGCTGCTCAACAGTGCAGAGCGACCGCTGATTTTGGCCGGCCATGGCATCAAGATCGCCGGTGTCAGTGACAAGCTGCTGGAACTGATTGAACGGGCTGAGGTGCCGGTTGTGACCACGCTCCTGGGTACCGGTGACATCCCTGAGGATCACAGACTGAGCCTTGGCATGGGCGGTATGCATGGTGAAGTCTATGCCAACCGGGCCATCCAGAGCTGCGACGTGCTCATTGCCATGGGCATGCGTTTTGATGATCGCATCACGGGTGTGTTGGACCGCTTTGCCAAGCAGGCCAAGATTGTTCACTTTGAACTGGATCGGGCCGAAGTCGGCAAAAACGTGAAGCCGGACGTGGCCGTTGTCGGCGATCTGGCCGACTCTTTGCCGGCCCTGTTGCCGCTGGTTCATGAGCAAACACATCCTGAGTGGGTGGCGGATCTGACCCTGTGGCGAGAGGATTCTGAAGAGGCGGACATCATCAACCAGGAGGTTGACGAGTTAATTCCGCCTTACGTAATCCGCCAGCTCTGGCACGCTACCAAGGATGCCAAGGACGGAGCCATCATCGTCACCGATGTGGGGCAGCACCAGATGTGGGAGTGCCAGTATTACATCCACAGCCAGGCCGGTCAGTTGTTGACAAGTGGCGGCCTGGGCACGATGGGCTACGCTCTGCCTGCCGCCATCGGCGCGCAGATGGCCGAGCCGGATCGTCTGGTATGGGCAGTGGCAGGCGACGGTGGTTTCCAGATGACGCTTCAGGAACTGGCTGTTTTGCAGCAGGAGAACCTGCCTGTCAAGATTGCCATCATCAACAATGGCTTCCTGGGTATGGTCCGCCAGTGGCAAGAGCTTTTCTTTGAGAAGCGCTACACAGGCACGCCGATTCTCTCGCCCGATTTCGTCAAGCTGGCTGACGCCTATGGCATTCCAGGCATGCAGGTGACACGACCGGATCAGGTCGCCGCGGCCTATGAGACCGCCAATGCGACGCCGGGGCCGTTCCTGATCGATTTCCGGGTGCAGGAGGAGGTCAATGTCTTCCCCATGGTTGCGACCGGCGCCGCCGTCGACGAGATGATCCGGCGACCCAAGCCCGCTGTTGTCCAGCCCTTTAGCGGCGTTGAGCCACGATTCTAGGAGCCTGTCGGAGTGACACTCTATAGAACGCGGATGACGCTGATTTGGCTGATATGCGCGGATAAAGCGGGAAAAGTCCGGCTTTTTTCCGCTACATCCGCACAATCCCGCGTTCTATCCTTTCTCTCTCCGACAGACTGCTAGGCCAAATGATTGAGGAGAACGGCTTTCCTCAGTATTGATCGCTTTCATGCATGTAAATCATGTAAACAAGGAAGAGTCCCATGAAATACACACTTGTCGCCTGGATGCGTGACAAACCCGGCGTGTTGAACCGGATTTCCGGCATGTTGCGCCGACGAAACTTCAATATCGACAGCTTACAGGTCGGCCACAGCGAGACCCCCGGCATCAGCCGCATGACCTTTGTGGTCGACGGCAACGATCAGATGGTTGAGCAGGTCATCGAACAGTTGCGTAAGGTTGTTGACATAACACGTGTCGAGGATATTACCAAACGCCCGAGCGTGGCGCGTGAGCTGGCCTTGATCCGTGTCCACACGACGCCTGAAACCCGCTCCGAGATCGTGCAGATGGTCAACATCTATCGGGGCGAGATTGTCGATGTTGCCATGGACAGCATGGTCGTCCAGATCGTGGGCGCTGAAGACCGCGTTGAATCGCTCATTCAATTGCTGGAGAATTTCGGCATTCGTGAGATGGTTCGCACCGGGCGTGTCGCCCTGGTACGCGGCAGCGACCAACGCAAATCCCGCCGCTCGACCGCTGTCTGGCGCGCCCGCTCCAACGGTGTGGCCGACGTCAAGGAGCGCGAGAGCACCGGCGGCGTTTAGAGTAATTTTGAGCGTGAAGGTTAGGACGCAGATTACGCGGATTGAGCTGATAATCGCGGATAAAAAAGAAAAATCAGCGTAAATCCGCCTGATCCGCAAAATCCGCGTTCTATCATTAATTGTTATCAAGACATACCCATTTCTGAAACCACAGTTACCACAAAGAGGAACCAAACGAAATCATGGCACAAATCTACTACGAAAACAGCGCAAACCTGGATCAGATCAAGGGCAAGAAGATCGCCATCATCGGTTACGGCAGTCAGGGTCACGCTCATGCGTTGAATCTGACTGACTCTGGGATGGACGTCCGCATTGGCCTGCGCGATGGAAGCGCTAGTTGGGCTACGGCCGAAGCAGACGGACTGCGTGTGCTGAACAATGCGGACGCCGCCGCTGAAGCCGACATCATCATGGTGCTCGCCCCAGATCCGGTGCAGGGTCAGGTCTATGAGAATGACATTGCGCCCAGCCTCAAGGCCGGCGACACACTGATGTTTGCCCACGGCTTCAACATTCGCTACGGCTTCATTCAGGTCCCCGACAATGTCGACGTCTCCATGATTGCGCCCAAGGCCCCCGGCCATCGCGTACGCGAGGTCTTCACTGAAGGCAGCGGCGTACCCGGTCTGGTCGCCATCCACCAGGACGCCACGGGCAACGCGCTGGCCAACGCACTTGCTTACGGCAAGGGCATCGGCTGTACGTGTGCCGGAATCATCGAAACAACTTTCACCGAAGAGACCGAGACCGATCTCTTCGGCGAGCAGGCCGTGCTCTGCGGCGGCACCAGCGAGCTGGTCAAGGCAGCCTTCAATACCCTCGTCGAAGCCGGCTACCAGCCCGAGATCGCCTATTTTGAGTGTCTGCACGAACTGAAGCTCATCGTGGATCTCATGTACCAGGGCGGTCTGAGCTACATGCGCTACAGCGTCAGCGACACAGCCGAGTGGGGCGACTACAAGAGCGGCCCCCGCGTGGTTACAGACGATACCCGAGCGGCCATGAAGCAGATCCTGGCCGAGATCCAGTCCGGAGCCTTTGCTGAAGAGTGGATGGACGAATATCACGCCGGTTCCAAGGAACTGACCGGCACCCGCAGTGCCGAGCAGCATCAGCAGCTCGAAGAGGTCGGCAAGGAATTGCGTGGAATGATGGACTTCTTGGACGCGAAAGAGGTGTAGGGCTGCTGCTTACTGCGTGCTGCGTGAGGACTTCGTTGGCACTGAGTTGGATCGACTTGGTGCTCTCTGCAAGAGAAGCTGCCAATGTTGGAGAGGTTTGGTCAACGAGACCTCACGCAGCAAGTAGCACGCATCAGTTTTCATAGGAAGGGGGGTGACGTGTATGGACGACGGTCTTTGTGACCTTATCGATCTACGTGCAGGACAAGTATTTCGACCGACAACGAATCCATTGAACGATCAGCCCCTGGAAGGAATCAGAGATGAGTACCAGCAACGGTGATGTATCGAAGTCTGCCAACGGCAGTGACGAATCTGATGTTGACATTTCGGATGTAGACGTATCTCAATTCGAGATTGATGATATTCGTGCCCATGCGCAAGAGGTTGCCCACGGCAACACAGTCGTGATCTTCGACACGACGCTGCGCGATGGCGAGCAAAGCCCCGGCGCCACCCTCAACACCCAGGAAAAACTGGATATTGCCGCCCAACTCTCCCGTCTGGGCATCGATATTATGGAGGCCGGTTTTCCTGCCGCCAGCCCGGGTGACCTGGACGCCGTGCGCCAGATTGCCAACACGATCGGACGGACTGCGCGCGAGAACAAGGACGGCGAAATCGTCGCGCCGCCTGTGATTGCAGGCCTGGCGCGTGCCAACAAGGCCGATATCGACAAGGCGTGGGAGGCAGTACAGGGTGCGGTGCGGCCGCGTATCCATACCTTCATCGCAACCAGCGACATCCATATGGATCACAAATTGCGCATGTCGCGTGATGAAGTCCTGGAGACCGTGGGCGACACGGTGCAATATGCGGTGAGCCTGTGCAATGATGTCGAGTTTAGCCCGGAAGACGCTGGACGCAGCGATCCCGAATATCTGGTTCGGGTGCTCTCCGTCGCCATCCAGGCTGGGGCCACCACTCTCAACATTCCCGACACGGTCGGCTATACGACGCCGGAAGAATATGGCTCGCTGATCCGCTTCCTGCGCGAAAATGTACCGGGTGGCAAAGATGTGATCTTCAGTGTTCATTGCCACAACGACCTGGGACTGGCCACAGCCAATACGCTGGCCGGTGTCCAGAACGGCGCCCGTCAGATGGAAGTGACGCTGAATGGGATTGGCGAACGCGCCGGCAACACCAGCCTGGAAGAGGTGGCAATGGCCATCCACGTACGACAGCCGGTCTACGACCTGCGAACCAATATCGTGTCCCACGAAATCCACCGAACCAGCGACATGGTCAGCCGCTATACGGGCATGGTCATCCAGCCCAACAAGGCCATTGTTGGAGCCAATGCCTTTGCCCATGAGGCCGGCATTCACCAGGACGGCATGCTCAAGAACAAGCGCACTTACGAGATCATGGATGCGTCGACCATCGGGCTGAATCAGAGCCGGCTGGTCCTGGGCAAGCACAGCGGCCGCGCGGCGCTGAACAGAAAGCTGGAGGGCATGGGCTATCGCCTGAATCGTGATGAACTGCGCGAGGTCTTCTACCGCTTCAAGGATCTGGCCGACAAGAAAAAGACAGTGACCGATGCCGATTTAGAAGCACTGGTCGGCGATGAGATCTATCAGCCTGAAGAGATCTGGGAACTGGTCAATGTACAGGTCCAATGCGGAACCGGCATCATACCGACTGCCGTTGTGACTGTGCACAACACCAAGACCGACGAGGTCAAGACTGATGCTGGATTCGGCACTGGACCTGTCGATGCCGTCTATCAGGGCATCAACCGCGTGGTCGGCGTGCGAAACAATCTGGTCGAGTTTCTCGTACAGGCAGTGACGGAGGGCATCGATGCCACTGGTGATGTGACAATTCGCATCGAGGTGCCGGACGGCAGCTTGGGTTTCACAGAGACCGCCCAGGGACGTCCACGTCGACGACTTTTCAGTGGCCGAGGCGTCGACACCGATATCATCGTCGCCTGCGCCAAGGCGCACATGCAGGCGCTGAACAAGGCTTTGGCAGCTGAGCAAGGCGACAGTTCGGCCGTCAACATTGCCGCCGATGCACCTGTGGTGACCTAGCCTCTCTTTCCGGAATTGACTCCGGACTGCGGGCGGCCAACGGTTGCTTGCAGTCCGGAGTTTTTTTATGCAACAAGAACGTCTTCACAAACCAATATCAGTGCAGTTGTTTCGCTGTCCGGCGCTTGTGGCTTTGCTAATACTCCTGCTGGCTTCTGTCAGTTGCCTGCCTGCCACTGCGATTGCAACGCCGCTTTCCCAAGATGCCACTGGTTCCAGCCAGACCGCCACTGACCACACCGATCCTAGCCTAACTCATAGTGACCTGGCCGCCTGTGATCAGGTAACTGAGGAAGATCTTCGCGCTGAACTCAACCATCTTGCTCAGAATATCTTTGCGCAGGGAGCCGGTGACACTGCCAGTGAGATGACCGGCGACAGACCGCGCGATCAGGTCGGGGCCATCGACCTTGATGCCATTGTCGAACGCCAGTGGCAGTTGCTGGACATGGACGACGCAGTCGACTTAGCCGTCGATGACGCTGTGGCAGTGCTGCGCCGCGACAATGACCTTTGGAATACCTTCCTTTCGGGGTGGTCGCCTGCCAAGGCCGAAGATCTGGCCCGGACCGTCGCCGTCGCCGCCTTCGGCTCAGAGAGCTTCAGGCAGGCGTTGGACGAGCTGTCGGAAAGCATCGCAGCGGACCTGGAGGTTGAGATCGCTGCTCTCTCTGCCGAATCAGTCTCTTCGAACTTGATCTGTCTCCAACAATTCATCGAGCGCAATTACTCGACCATCGTGGTCGATGCCTTCCGAGAGGGGATCAACGACAGTGCAGGCGATATCGAACTAGCCGCCGGCGACACCCTTGACAATGGTATTTTAACCGTCCTCGACACGCACAAGGCTGCTCTGGGCGGCGTGGGCGTGATGATTGCTGCCCGGCTGTCGCGAAAATTAGTGGTGCGGATCGGCAAGGCGATCTCGAAACGGGTTGCCGGCAGGCTCGCTGGTCGGCTGTTGGGCCGGGCCGGGGCCACGGTGATTCCGCTGGCCGGCTGGATCGTCGGTGGCGGCCTGATTGTCTACGATGTGTTCGATAGCTTGGATGGCGCGCTTCCTCAGATCCAAGAATCGTTGCAATCCCCGGACGCGAAAAGGCTGGTTCAAGACGAGATTGTCAACACCTTGGAGCCGGAACTACAGCGTGAACTGCCTCAGATTGCCCGCGACGTCGCCAATGAACTCTACGCGGAGTGGCTGGATTTCAAGCGCCAATACCGACAGCTCCTGGCGATTTCACAGGCCGTTCCCGAGTTTGGCGCAATGGTCGCTGAAAGCGGTGACCTGGCCAAAGCCGCTGCATTGCTCGATGTCAGCCTCTCTGTGTTGGGTTCAGATGGCGTGGATGACGCCATTGAAAGTGGCCTTTTCGAGCGCCTACTCAACATGCCGCTAAGTGCTGTCGAAATCCTGCGAGATACCGGCTCGATGGATGCTGTACTGGAATGGCATGTGCTAGCCGGTTCAGCGATTGATGATGTGGTGGCTCTGGATCTGCACAAGTTGCGCTCGCCGGATGAGATGGACATGGCAATGCTAGAGTCGCTATTGGCTGTTGGCGATCGGTCAACGGTGGCCAAGCTCGCTCAGGTCGAACCGGCGTCACTGCCGCCGTTGTTCTTGCTCTCTTCCGCTGGGCTCGCCGATCTGGCCGCCCGCATGACGCCGACCAAGCTCGGCGTGCTCGGCCAACTGCTGGACGGACTGGACCCTGAGCGTCGCAATCAACTCGTGCTGGCGCTGATGAACAACCCGGACGCCATGGACGTGATCGTGAGCCAGGGCGCAGGCTCATCCGTGCTGACCAGCCGCGATATTCCTGCGGCCATCGCCTTCTTGAACAGCCCGGCAGACGGCTACAGCATCGTGCTGGATGGGATGAACGTGGCCAACGGCTCAGTCTCGCTGCGGCTATTCGGCGAGAAATATGGTGGTGCGACCACACTGTTGATTATTCTGCTACCATTGATGCTGGCAGCCGGCATCATTTATTCATTGTTGAGCATAATGGCAAAGCCGTTGGTCGGACTCTACAATCTTTTTTCGCGCCGGTAGAAGCGATTCCCCGGGAGGGTGATTACGGGAGAGCGATGACGGCAGCCTGCAATTGTGCACTGCCCGTCCCGGAGGTCCTAGGGATGCTCAACCCATTTCGTTGGCGAAGCAGGCGATATGCGCCGGCAAATCCATGTTGTTCCGGAGTGCTTGAATGCGGACATTTGACGTAGATTCGACCCAAGATCGAGAGGCGCTTGGCAAAGCGTTGCTGATGAGCCTCGACATGCTTCCCGAAGCCGACATCGAGGTCGGCGATTTTCTGGTGGTCGTCGTAGTAAAGGCAGCCAATGTGGTGCGCGACATCCGCGAGAACATTCGCAATCTGACCGGCGGGCGCATGCAGCACTACGAGCGGTTGATCCAGGAGGCTGTTGAGGAGGCCGTGGCTGAACTTGGCGAGAAGGCCCAGGAACGTGGCTACGACGGCGTGCTTGGACTCAAGATCTCGCATCCGATGGTGGTTGACGGCGGTGTCGAAGTGATCGTCTATGGCAATGGGTTTCGGCGCACGAGGTAGATGATTCATCCATTTGTATCTCGACATTTATGTCGAGGTACAAAGAGGCTCCAAAAATGTTACGACACAACCTTGTTCGAAAACTCAGACGTCCGTTCCGGCCCCGAACTCGGCATCGCATCGGGGTCTCCTTCACTTTACTGACGCTCTTGCTGGCGTTGATTGCCACGCTCCCGCCTGCACCGGTCCTGGCCCAGGAATACACATATGGCGAGTGTAACGATGTCCAGCCCGAAGCGCTGGAAGCGGAGATCGAGGAGCTGGCCCGCGCTGTCTTGATGGATGGGCAGCGCAGCCTCAATGTCGGGGCCATCGTCGAGCGCCAGTGGGCTGCGGTGGGCATTGATGGGGTGCTGGACAGCGAAGTCGAACAGGCGATCCAGGCAATGATGGCGGACGCGCCCGATTGGGAGCGTTTCTGGTCGGGATGGTCAGGTGACAAGGCGCAAGAATTTGCCCTCTCGATCACGAATCAAGTCTTTTCGTCGCCGACCTTCGTGGCCAAGCTGGACGAGTTGGCCGCCGCTATCGCTAACGATGTTACGGAAGAGTTAGAAGCCCTGGCCGCACGATCGGCGTCCACGTCCTTTCTCTGCATGCAGCAATACGTTGGCGAACGCTATTCCAGCAGCCTGCTAACCCTTTTTGAGAGCGAGATTCGGACTGACATCGAGGTGGCCAACCTTGAAGCCTCCTCGGACGACCTCAGCATTTCGCAGTTGGACACCCACAGCAAGGCGGCAACCGGCGTCGGTGTAATCATTGCCACCCAGGTTGTCAGACGGATCAGCGTTCAGCTGGGCAAGAAGGTTGCAAGCCGGGTGGCTGGACGCATCGTGGGCCGGGTCGTAGGTAAGCTCGGTTCATCGCTCATTCCCATCGCTGGTTGGATCGTGGGCGGCGGTCTGATCGTCTGGGATCTGATCGAAGGCGGCAAGGGCTCGTTGCCGCAGATCGAGCATTCGTTGCAAGGGGAAGAGGTCAAGGTCGCATTGCGTGGCGAGATCGCGGCCGCGGTCGAAGCCGGGCTGGACGACGAGATGGAGATGATGGCTGGGCAGATCGCTGATGAGCTGATCTCCGAGTGGACCGCATTTTGTCAGCGACATCCCTACCTTTGCTCGCTCCCTGACGAGGATCCGCAATTTCGTGCAGTCTTGAATGCCACTGCTGTCGAAGACCTGGAGAAACTCGCCGGCCTGGTCGATGTTTTTGTCACGGATCTGGGCCGGCCGCAATTGGCGCTTTCGTTAGAAAACGGTGCCTTTGAGGCGTTGTCGCAACTCTCCGTGCAAGCCCATCAGATATTGTCGTCAACCGGCTCTCCGGAATCTGTGCTCGCCTGGTCTGAACTGGCCGGAGGCAATCTTGATGCTGTAGTGCGGCTCGAACTGTATGAGTCAGTCGATTTCGCCCAAACGAATTCGTCTGAGGTCAAGGCTCTAATCAACCTGAACCACGAAACTGCAATCGCTCGATATTTTGAGACCGCACCCGAGACGCGCCGGGAACTCCTTGCATTCCCGCCGTCAACACGCAGCGGTCTTTTCGACCGACTTGACCCCGCCGATATCGATTGGCTAATCGACTTTCTGGCTGACGAATCGCCCGCTGATGCTGCGGGGCTTGCCTACAGAATCGCTAATGGCATAGAGCCGCTGGCGTCCCTTCAGGAGCCTTCGAGCAATACGATTGACTACCCCTCTGCCGTTGATGTCGCGGCTCCATCCATCATGGATGTTCTGTCGGTTTCGAGCTCGGATCTGGAGTCTGATTCGGGGCCGAGGCAGAACAGCGTTATGGTCGCAGCGATACTACTAAGTGTCGTTTTGGCAATATCTGTATTTGCACTGGGTGGCTGGAGTGTTGTAAAACGTAGGCAGCACTAATTGTCCGAGAGTTAATTTTGAGCATCGCGATGGAATAGATCGTTCGACTGTGCCAGGGAGGGAACACCGCCCCTGGCATTTGCTTACCCTTCGATGTGGAAGGACCTGGTCGTAGCCGACTGCATTACCCCTAACGCGCTGCCCCAAGTTCGATAGAGAGGAGTACCACGTTGAAGGATCAACAGAAGAACTTATCTTCTTCCCTCGACCCTGATTGTAGTCGCACTAAACTTGGCCCGGTCGGAATGCCGGTCAAACAAGGTCTTTACGATCCCCGGTACGAACACGATGCCTGTGGTGTTGGCTTTGTTGTCAATATTAAGGGCAAGAAATCCCACGAAATTGTTGAGCAAGGTCTAACTGTGCTGATTAACCTCGATCACCGCGGCGCGCGTGGGGCCGAGGACAATACCGGTGACGGCGCCGGTATTCTTTTGCAGCTGCCTCATAAATTTTTCCAGAGGATCTCTCCCGATCTCGGTATTGAGTTGCCCGAGCCGGGGCACTATGGCGTTGCCATGCTCTTCCTGCCCAAGGATGAAGTCGAACGCCAGACCTGTGAAGAACAGTTCGACGCCATCGTCCGTGACGAGGGCCAGGAGGTGTTGGGTTGGCGCACAGTGCCGACTGACAATCGCGATCTGGGCGAAACAGCCATCCTTGGCGAGCCCAGCGTGCGTCAGGTCTTCATTGGCCGCAACGTTGAAGGCTCCGTGGATGACGATTTACCCTTCGAACGCAAGCTCTACGTGATTCGCAAGCGCGCAGAACAGGAAATTCGCTACGCTGAGACTGGCGTCGCTGACGGCTTCTACATTCCAAGTCTTTCTTGCCGTACCATCGTCTACAAGGGCATGCTCCTACCGGAGCAGATGTCTTTCTACGCCGACCTCTATGACCCGGATGTTGAGTCTGCCTTGGCGCTCGTCCACTCACGCTTCAGCACCAACACCTTCCCCAGTTGGGAACGTGCCCATCCTTATCGCTATCTGATTCACAACGGCGAGATCAACACGTTGCGCGGCAATGTGAACTGGATGTACGCCCGTCAGTCGACCTTTGTCTCCGATGCATTCGGTGATGATCTGCCCAAGGTGCTGCCTGTCGTCAATCAGGACGGCAGCGATTCCGGCATGTTTGATGAGGCGCTGGAATTCCTCTACCTGGCCGGCCGCTCTCTGCCCCACGTCATGATGATGATGATTCCGGAGCCGTGGTCCAACCACGAGAGCATGCCGGATGACAAGCGGGCATTCTACGAATACAACAGCACGCTCATGGAGCCGTGGGACGGTCCCGCTTCCATGGGCTTTACCGACGGCACGGTGGTCGGGGCGGTGTTGGACCGCAACGGGCTGCGGCCTTCGCGCTACTATGTCACCAAGGATGATCTGGTGGTGATGGCATCCGAGGTCGGCGTGCTCGACATCGAGCCGTCTCGTGTCCTAAGCAAGGGCCGGCTTGAGCCGGGCCGCATGTTCCTGGTCGATACCGCACAAGGACGCATCATCGATGATGACGAGCTGAAGCACGGCATGGCCGCAGAGCATCCGTATCGCGAGTGGATCGACGAAAATTTGATGACATTGGACGATCTGCCGGAGCCGGCAACCGTCCCCGAGTTCAACCACAAGACGGTCATGCAGCGGCAGAAGGCGTTCGGCTATACATCCGAGACGCTTAAGGTGCTGCTTGGCCCCATGGCCTCAAACTCCATCGAACCGGTCGGCGCCATGGGTAACGATACGCCGCTGGCCGTCCTATCGGATCAGCCTCAGCTGCTCTACAATTATTTCAAGCAGCTCTTTGCCCAGGTAACGAACCCCCCCATCGACGCCATCCGTGAAGAGCTGGTGACCGGCTCCGAAGTGATGATGGGCACCGAGGGCAACTTGCTTGATACGACGCCGATTCATTGTCGCCAGATCAAGCTAGAGACGCCGATCTTGACCAACGCTCAATTGGCCAAGTTCCGCCAGATTGATAAGCCAGGCTTCCGTGCGCTGACGCTCTCGATTCTGTTCCGCGTCAATGAGGGCGTGGACGGACTGCGCAAAGGACTGGAAGCGCTCTACGCCAAGGCCGATCAGGCGATTGAAGACGGCTACAACATCCTCATCCTTTCTGACCGCGGCATCAGCCCCGGCGATGCGCCGATTCCGGCGCTGCTGGCGACTTCCGGCCTGCATCACTACCTGATCCGGGAAAAGAAGCGCACCCGGTCGGCATTGATCGTTGAGACCGGCGAGGCTCGGGAAGTCCATCACTTCGCGCTGCTGGTCGGCTACGGGGCCACCGCGGTCAACCCCTATCTGGCCTATGAAACGCTGGCAGACATGATCCAACAGGGCACGTTGACCGACATCGAATACCCCAAGGCCCGCGATCAGTACATCAAGGCGTCGGTCAAGGGCGTCGTCAAGACACTCTCTAAGATGGGCATCTCGACCATCCAGAGCTACTGCGGCGCACAGATCTTTGAAGCGCTGGGCCTAAGCCAGGCGTTGGTCGACGAGTATTTCACCTGGACGCCGACGCGCATCGAGGGAATTGGTCTATCTGAGATCTATGATGAAGTGTTGATGCGCCATCAGCGGGCCTTTCCACGCTGGGAGACCAACGGCAAAGTGCTGCCCTCGGGTGGTGACTACCACTGGCGACGCGATGGTGAGTACCATCTCTTCAATCCAGAGACCATCACCTACTTGCAGCAGGCCGTGCGTAACCAAAACTATGATGCCTTCAAGGTCTATACCGGCTTGGTCAACGACCAGACCAAAGCGATGGCAACGTTGCGTGGTCTGCTCGAACTGAAATACCTCGACGAACCGATTCCCATCGATGAGGTTGAATCTGTTGAATCGATCTGTCGCCGCTTCAAGACGGGCGCGATGTCCTACGGCTCCATCAGCAAGGAAGCCCACGAGAGCATGGCCATCGCCATGAACCGCATCGGCGGCAAGAGCAACACTGGCGAGGGCGGCGAGGATCCGGACCGCTTCACACCGGACGAGAACGGCGATCAGCGCAACAGCGCCATCAAACAGGTGGCCTCCGGTCGCTTCGGCGTGACCAGTGAATATCTGGTCAGCGCTCAAGAGATACAGATCAAGATGGCACAGGGGGCCAAGCCCGGCGAGGGCGGTCAGTTGCCCGGACGCAAGGTCTATCCCTGGATTGCCAAGGTGCGCGGAACGACCACGGGTGTGGGCCTTATCTCACCGCCGCCTCACCACGATATCTATTCAATTGAGGATCTGGCCGAGTTGGTCCATGATCTGAAGAATGCCAATCGTCATGCCCGCATCAACGTCAAACTGGTCTCCGAGGTCGGCGTCGGCACCATTGCCGCGGGCGTGGCCAAGGGCCATGCCGACGTCATTCTCATCAGCGGTCACGACGGCGGCACGGGCGCCTCGCCCCAGAGCAGCATCAAGCACGCCGGTCTGCCCTGGGAACTGGGCGTGGCCGAGACCCACCAGACGCTTGTGATCAACAATCTGCGCAGTCGCGTGGTCGTTGAGACCGACGGGCAGCTCAAGACCGGCCGTGATTTGGCCGTGGCTGCATTGCTCGGCGCCGAAGAGTATGGCTTTGCCACGGCGCCGCTGGTTGCCTTGGGCTGCATTATGATGCGTGTCTGCCATATGGACACCTGTCCGGTGGGGGTCGCTACCCAGAATCCTGAGCTGCGCAAGAAGTTCACCGGCGAGCCGGCCCACGTCGTCAACTTCATGCAATTCATCGCGCAGGAGCTGCGCGAGGAGATGGCCAAGCTGGGCTTCCGCACCATCGATGAGATGATCGGACGCACAGACAAGCTCGAAGGCCGCGCAGCCGTGGACCACTGGAAGGCCAAGGGGATCGACGTCGCAGCACTGCTCTACCGACCTGACGTGCCCGAAGAGGTAGGACGCTATCAGCAGATTGAGCAGGATCATGGGCTCGATAAGTCACTCGACATAACGACCTTGATCGATCTGTGCGAGCCGGCATTGGAGCGTGGCGAGGAAGTCACGGCCACGCTGCCCATCAGGAATGTCAACCGCGTCGTCGGTACCATTCTGGGCAGCGAAGTCACGCGGCGATACGGCGCCGAGGGGCTGCCGGACGACACCATACTGCTCAAGTTCCAGGGCTCTGCCGGTCAGAGCTTTGGCGCCTTCGTCCCAAGGGGTATGACGCTTCTACTTGAAGGCGACGGCAATGACTACTTCGGCAAGGGCCTGTCGGGCGGCAAGGTCATCGTCTATCCGGCTGATGAAGCGACTTTCGTGCCTGAGGAGAATGTGATCATCGGCAACGTCGGCTTCTACGGCGCGACCGGTGGTGAGGCCTACATCCGTGGCATGGCCGGTGAACGCTTCTGCGTCCGCAACAGCGGCGTGAAGGCCGTTGTCGAGGGCGTGGGCGACCACGGCTGCGAATACATGACCGGCGGACGTGTCGTCGTGCTCGGCAAGACCGGGCGCAACTTCGCTGCCGGCATGTCGGGCGGGATCGCTTACGTGCTGGACGAAGCGGGCGACTTTAGGGAGCACTGCAATTTGGACATGGTTGATGTGGAGCCGTTGTCCAATGCGGATGATATTGCCGAAGTTGAACTATTGGTGCAGCGTCATCACGAGCTGACCGATAGCGCGGTGGCCGGCAGGCTGTTGAAAGACTGGGCAGGAACGGTATCCAAGTTCGTGCGGGTCATTCCCCAGGACTACAAGCGGATGCTTGAGATCTTTGCCGAGGTTGAGGCTGCAGGACTCAGCGGTGATGATGCGCTCATGGCTGCCTTCGAACGCAATAAGAACGACCTGAGCCGGGTGAGTGGAAACTAAGGGAGAGGGTACTGGGGATTGGTGATTAGGGATTAGGGCTCTGGAGGCATCGCCTCTTCGAATCCCCAATCCCCACTCCCCAATCCCGAATCCCTCAATCCCCTTCACATACGTGGGAGAACTGAACAGCAATCATGGGTAAACCAACCGGATTTATGGAATATGAACGTCAGCTGCCTGCAGATCGAGATCCGCAGGAGCGCGTGGAGGATTGGAATGAGTTCCATCTCCACATGGCGGAAGAGAAATTGCAGGAGCAGGGCGCGCGCTGCATGGACTGTGGCATTCCGTTCTGCCATACAGGCGTCTTGATCGGCGGCATGGCCTCAGGCTGTCCCGTCAACAATCTCATCCCCGAGTGGAATGATCTGATCTACAATGGGCTCTGGCGCGAGGCGCTGGACAACCTGCACTCGACCAACAACTTCCCCGAGTTCACTGGTCGCGTCTGCCCGGCACCGTGCGAAGGGTCGTGTACAGTTGGACTCAACGGATTGCCGGTTACGATCAAGAATATCGAATGCACGATTGTCGATAAGGGATTTGAGAACGACTGGGTTGTGGCCGATCCGCCCAAGAAGCGCACAGGCAAGAAGGTGGCTGTAGTCGGTTCCGGACCGGCCGGACTGGCCTGCGCAGATCAACTCAACAAGGCCGGCCACAGCGTGACAGTCTATGAGCGTGCCGACCGCATCGGCGGCCTGCTCATGTACGGCATTCCCAACATGAAGTTGGACAAGGCTGTCGTTCAGCGCCGCATCGATCTGATGGCAGCCGAAGGCGTTACGTTCATCACCGGCATCGAGATCGGCGTCGACCTGCCGACGGCCAAACTGACGCGTGAGAACGATGCCGTGGCTCTCTGCGGCGGCGCCACCAAGCCGCGTGACCTGCCGGTCGAGGGACGGGAACTCAAAGGCGTCCATTTCGCCATGGACTTCCTGCGTGACAACACCAAATATCTGCTCGATGCCCAGGAGGGCTACCTGACCAAGCGAACGCTGCCGGCCGATGACCTCGACGTCATCGTGATCGGCGGAGGAGACACCGGCACAGACTGTGTCGGTACATCGCTGCGCCAAGGCTGCAACAGTGTAATCCAATTCGAGATCCTGCCCGAGCCGCCGCTGGAACGACAGCCGAACAATCCGTGGCCTGAGTGGCCCAAGGTGCTGCGCGTTGACTATGGCCAGGAAGAGGCGATTGCACTCCAGGGCAAAGATCCGCGCAACTATCTCATCATGACCAAGAAGATGGTCGGCGATGAAAACGGCCATGTCAAAGAGCTGCATACTGTCGAGATCGAGTGGGTCTTCCCGGAGGATGGAGGGCGTCCCTCCCCGAAAGAGATTCCAGGCTCCGAGAAAGTTTGGCCGGCGCAGCTCGTGCTGCTGGCCATGGGTTTCCTGGGACCGGAAGAGACGATGGCCGAGCAGTTGGGCTTGGAACTTGACCCGCGCTCCAACTTCAAGGCCGAGCACGGCGACTTTGCCACCAGCGTCGAAGGCGTCTTTGCCGCCGGCGACATGCGACGCGGCCAGAGTCTCGTCGTCTGGGCCATCAATGAGGGACGGGGAGCGGCCCGTGAGTGCGATCGCTATTTGATGGGCGAGACCAGTCTGCCGTAGTGATGATTTGGCACTTACGAATGGTTGATGCTCAATTCTTTCTGACCTTCCCTGCGACATGAGGTCCTGTTGAGTGGCCATTGATCCTGATGACAAAGACGTCCCCGGCATGGACCGTTCATGCCGGGGACGTTTCGGCACTGCACACCAGCGTCCGGTTGGCTTTCAACTGGCCTGACCTGAATGAGGTAAAATCTGTGACTTGCGAAATCCGACACAGCGATCACGACGAGATGCTGGCCGATTTAGCGGCCAATGGCCTCTACGATCCGCGCTTCGAGCACGATGCCTGCGGCATTGGCTTCGTTGCCCATGTCGACGGACGGCGCAACCATCGCGTCCTCCAGATGGCGCTAGAGGCGCTCTGCAACCACGCACATCGCGGGGCCGTTGCCGATGACCGCAAGTCTGGCGACGGGGCAGGCGTCCTTTCTCAGCTGCCCCACGAATTCTTCAATCGTGAGCTGCTGCGCATGGGCATTGAACCGCCCCATGCAGCCGATCTGGCCGTGGGCCAGTTTTTTCTCAATCTGCATAATGGCGCGGACCGTGCAAAGGCGCGGGAGATCGTGCGTGAGGTCTTGACTGAGCTCAGGGTTGAGGTCCTGACCTTCCGCTCAGTGCCCGTTATCGAGGCGGCGCTGGGGCGCCGTGCCGAGCAGAGCCGGCCCTGGATGGAGCAGGTGCTCATTCGGCGCACTGAGGCAGCCTGCGAGGCCGGTGACGCCTTCGAGCGGCTCCTCTATCTTGCACGAAAGAAGATCGCACGGCGCGCACGAGACGCTGACGTGCATCGCCTTTACATTGCCAGCATGAGCAGTCGTACCATCGTCTACAAAGGACTGGTCCTGGCCGAGGAACTGGAGCATTTCTATCCGGATCTGAGCGATCCCGATTTCAAGACCGCCATCGCCGTCTTTCATCAGCGCTACAGCACCAACACCTTTCCACGCTGGGAATTGGCACAGCCCTTTCGGCTTCTATGCCACAACGGCGAGATCAACACCGTGCAGGGCAATGTCAACTGGATGGAAGCACGGCAGGATGATTTGGCGAGCCCACTCTGGGACGACGCCATCCACGAGCTGAAACCGATCATCGGCGCGCAGGGCAGTGATAGCTCCAAGATGGACAATGAGCTGGAACTACTGACCCGTAGCGGCCGTGATGTGCGCCATGCGTTGATGATGATGGTTCCCGAGGCCTGGGAACGCATGTCTGAACGCGAGGTGACGCCGGAACGTCGCGCCTTCTACGAGTACCACAGTGCGCTGATTGAACCGTGGGACGGCCCGGCGGCCATCACATACACGGACGGCCGCTTTGTAGGCACCCTGCTGGACCGCAACGGGCTGCGGCCCGCTCGCTACGTTGTACTGGACAACGGTTACGTGATCAGCAGTAGCGAGGTCGGGGCCGTCGCCTACGACGAAGGACGTGTCGTCAAAAAGGGGAGTCTTGGACCCGGCCAGATCTTCTGCGTCGATACGGCCCGCGGTATGATCATGGAAGACGAGGAGATTACCCAGCGTTTTGCCAGTCGTCAACCCTATGATCGCTGGGTTCATGAGAATCTGATCGATCTGGATGCGGTCGTACACAGCGCTCAATCTGATGAGCCTGCGGGTGATGCATACGGCGCTCACGACTCATCTATCCCCTTGGCGGCCCGTCAGGCCTCTTTCGGCTATACCAGCGAAGAGATGGTCGTCGTGCTGCGTCCCATGGTGACGGAGGGCAAGGAGCCGGTCGGGGCCATGGGCGATGATACGCCACCGGCCGCGTTGAGCAACTTGCCGACGGCCGCTCTTCAGCTACTTCAAGCAGCGCTTTGCCGAGGTGACCAACCCGCCCATCGATCCCCTGCGCGAGGCCATGGTGATGAGCACTCGCACACTGCTGGGACGGCGTGCCAACATTCTTGCGGAGATGCCGGAGGCAACCCGGCTGATCAAGCTGGGCTCGCCATTGCTCCTGCCGGAACAACTGGCTGCATTGCGGTCGATGGGCGAGCCCGAGTTCAAGCATGCCACCGTCGACGCTGTCTGGTCGCTCCAGGGAGAACCGAAGCCGGCTGCGGATCTGTCTGTCGGCGAAGAGGCGGGTCGCGCACTGCGAGAGGCTGTCGCTCACCTCTGCGAGGCCGCGGAAGAGGCGATCATCGGCGGGGCTACGATTCTGTTCATCAGTGATGAGCGGGCCGGTGGCGGCCTGCTGCCGATTCCGTCGCTGCTGGCCGTTGGGGCCGTGCATCACCATCTAATCGAACAGGGCTTGCGCATGCAGGTCAGCCTGATCTGCGTGTCGGGCGAGCCGCGTGAGGTGCACCATTTTGCCGCGTTGATCGGCTACGGGGCCAACGCCGTCTACCCTTATCTGGTCTACGCCACGGTCGATGAACAGGCCGAAAATGATCGACGTATGGCTGACTATTCGGCGGCTCAACTGCGCACGAATTTTGCCAAGGCCATCAACAGCGGCCTGCTCAAGATCATGAGCAAGATGGGCATCAGCACCGTGGACAGCTACTGCGGCGGGCCAGATCTTCGAGGCGCTGGGCATTGGCCCTGACCTGCTCGATGTTGCCTTTCGGGGGACGCCAAGCCTGATCGGCGGTGTCGGCTTTGCCAGCGTGGCCGACGATGTGTTGGCCTGGCACGCATACGCCTATCCGGATGAGCGGTGACGGAAAACCGGTCAAACTCAAGACCTGGGGTCTCTACAAGTCACGCCGTGGCGGTGAACTGCACACATGGAGCCCGGAGGTCGTCCACGCTCTGACTGATGTCGCACGAGCCGAGAACGACGTAGTTGCTCGCCAAAAGTATACTGTCTATGCCGATCTGGTCGATGGCATGAAGATCGCCCCCCGCAATCTTCTCGATTTCCGCCCGACCCGTCCGCCCGTACCCATCGAGCAGGTGGAATCGGTCGAGCGCATTGTGGCGCGCTTCAGCACCGCTGCCATGAGCCTCGGCGCACTGAGTGCAGAAGCCCACGAGACGTTGGCCATTGCCATGAACCGGCTGGGCGGCATGAGCAACAGCGGCGAGGGCGGTGAGGCCAAGGATCGCTACTTCACCGAGCGCGCCAGCAAAATCAAACAGGTGGCCTCTGGACGCTTTGGCGTGACGCCCGAATACCTGATGAGCGCCGAAGAAATCCAGATCAAGATGGCTCAGGGATCGAAACCGGGCGAGGGCGGACAGCTACCCGGCCACAAGGTGACCGCAGAGATCGCCATCCTGCGTCACAGCACGCCCGGCGTGCCGCTGATCAGCCCGCCGCCCCATCATGACATCTACAGCATCGAGGATCTGGCCCAACTCATCTTTGACCTCAAAACCATCAACCCCAACGCCAAGGTCAGCGTCAAGCTCGTCTCGGAGATGGGCGTGGGCACAGTGGCGGCCGGCGTGGTCAAGGGGTTTGCCGACATCGTCCATCTGAGCAGTGGGTCGGGCGGGACCGGGGCCAGCCCCTTGAGCAGCGTCAAGAACGCGGGCCTGCCCTGGGAGATCGGCCTGGCTGAGATCCACCAGACTCTGCTGGCCAATGGTCTGCGCACCCAGGTCTCCCTGCGCGCCGACGGCGGTCTTGCCACCGGGCGCGATGTCGTCATGGCCGCCATGCTTGGCGCAGACGAGTTCAGCTTCGGCACCAGCGCGATGATCGCCGAAGGCTGCATCATGGCGCGTGTCTGCCACAAGAACACCTGTCCGGTCGGCGTGGCCAGCCAGCGCGAGGACCTGCGCGCCAAGTTCGACGGCACGCCGGAGATGGTGATCCAGTTCATGACCAATGTGGCCGAGGGTGTGCGCCAGGTGTTGGCATCGCTTGGCTTCCGCAGCCTGGACCAGGTCATTGGCCATCCCGAATTGCTTGAGCAAGTGATCTTCGGCCGCGAGGCCGGTTTCATGGACCTATCGCCCTTGCTCTATGTGCCGGATACAGGCAGCGCACGGCGCAATGTGTTGCCCCGCAATGAGCTTATCGCCAACCCGACCGTGGGCGATCGCATCGTTGAGCAGGTATTGGCCAGTCTGCAGGCCAATCCGGAATCGCCCGTTTACCTGACCCACCCGATTCGCAACATCGAACGCTCAGTCGGCACACGTCTTTCCGGCCAGTTGGCCCTTCGCTACGGCGATGATGGCCTTGACGATGGCCATGTGCAGCGTCACCTTCACCGGCACGGCAGGCCAGAGCTTTGGCGCGTTCGGCATCCGCGGCCTGCGTCTGACCGTTGTCGGTGATGCCAATGACTATGTCGGCAAAGGCCTGGGCGGAGCCGAAATTATCATCCGGCCTGATGAGGATGCACGCTTCGTGCCGCACCAAAACATGATTCTTGGCAACACGGCACTCTACGGGGCGACCAGCGGCCGACTCTTTGCCGCAGGCGTGGCCGGCGCGCGCTTTGCTGTGCGCAACAGCGGCGCGAACAGCCGTGGTCGAAGGTGCGGGCGAGCATGCATGCGAGTATATGACCGGCGGCACAGTCGTGGTGCTGGGCGAGACTGGACGAAACTTCGGCGCCGGCATGACCGGGGGTGAAGCGTATGTCTATGACGTCGACGAGAAGTTTCAGCAGCGCTACAACCCCGAGTTGATCGACATTCGTCGTCTGGGGGGTCTCGAGTACGAGGAGCGCCTTCGTAGCCTGATCGCAGAGCATGAGCGCAAGACCGGATCACCACGAGCGAGGCTGATCCTGGACGATCTGGGAGGTACAGCGCCAGTTCTTCTGGCATGTGGCCCCACGCCAAAATGTCGTGGCAATTGAGTCGGCAGTTGAGGGATCGCAGGCTTGATTGAGTGGCATGTGCAGTGGCCCGTCAGTCTGAGTGACTGACGGAGCAGGGCTTCACAAGAAGCTAAGCTGAAGACGCTATGAAAACGTGATTTATTGTAGGTCCGACTTGCAGTCGGACTAGTCGGTGACCTCTGGATCCGCCTGGCACGCGTACCTTGTCACGCTGCAAGCATGACCTACAAAACTCATGATCCCGTTGTGACTTTAGTTTGGAGAAACAAGACGCGTTGAGGCTTCAGCCTGTCATTCTGAACGTGTTCGCATAGACAGATCGAGCTCGATGACAGACCAGAGAAGAATCTGGACAACAATGTCGAGACCCTTCGTTGGTCGTTCAAAGTCATCAACCGGCTTGCGGATACCCACTCAGGGTGAAAATGCTTCATTTGAGCAGGGAGACCTGTTTTTGTGATGCGTGTTGGAACCGAAAGACCGAATTCAAGGATAGAAGCGACTCTTCGCCAGTGTTTAGGAGCAGTGACTGCGTATGGATTTGCAATTGAGCGGAAAACGATCGGACTCACCTTTCGGCACCGGTGACGCCTCGTTTCAGGCCGCAGGCGGCGTCGACGGTATCACCCGGTTGGTGGACGACTTCTACCAGTCCATGGACGAGCTGCCCGAAGCCAAGACTATCCGAGAGATGCACCAGTCAGACCTTGCTATCGTTAAGGACAAATTGGTCTGTTTTTTGTGCAGTTGGCTGGGCGGGCCACGACTCTACCATGAGAAGTATGGTTCGATCAGCATTCCCGGCGTCCATATGCCCTTTCCAATCGGCGCAGACGAACGAGACGCATGGCTGATCTGCATGCGCAGTGCGGTGGCCCTACAACCGTATGCGCCGGACTTTGCCGACTATCTCAATGCCCAGTTTCGCATTCCGGCGGAACGCATCTACCAGGTCAACAGCCAGAGACGAAGCGGACTAGGGATTGACGACGCATGAACTATCGAACGATCCCAAACAGTGAACTGAGCGTTTCCGGCATCTCGCTAGGGTCCACCGGCATCGGCAGCGCTATCGGCGTGGAAGAGTCATTCGCGCTGCTTGACCAGTACGCGCAAGCCGGTGGCAATTTCATCGACACTGCGGCCGTCTATGCCAACTGGCTGCCCGGCGAGCGCAATGTGAGCGAGAAGACCATCGGCCGCTGGATGATCGAGCGCGGTGTCCGTGACCAGATGGTCGTGACTACCAAAGGCGCACATCCTGAACTGGAGACCATGCATATTTCGCGGATGTCGCGCCGGGAGATCGAGGCCGACCTGGATGATAGTCTGCGCAACCTCCAGACCGATGTCATCGATCTCTATCTGCTCCATCGTGACGATACTTCCCGGACGGTTGAGGAAATCTTGACGGTCATGAATGACCAGGTGAAGGCCGGCAAGATCCGCTATTTCGGTTGCTCCAACTGGTCGGTTTCCAGAATTCATGAGGCGCAGAATTGGGCGGCTGAACACGGTTTCGACGGCTTTGTTGCCAACCAGGTGAATTGGAGTCTCGCCGTGATTGATCCGGAGCGAATGGCTGACAGGACCACTGTTGCCATGGATGATGCACTTTTCGACTATCACAAGGCGACTGGCCTGGCTGTCATGGCCTATTCATCGCAGGCAGGCGGTCTCTTTCAGAAGCTGGCAAACGGCAACACGGCCATCGGCGGTGCGTATCCGCTTGAGCCGAACAGACAGCGACTGGCGAAGATCCAGCAACTCGCCCAGGAGACCGGGTTGTCGATCACCCAGGTTGTGCTGGGCTATCTGCAATCGCAACCGTTTGTGACGACGCCGATTGTCGGTTGCCGAACGATGGCACAGTTGCAGGATAGCCTAACGGCTGCCGAGACTGTCTTGAGCGCAGCACAGATTGAATATCTGTTACGGTCACATTAGAGGGTGCCATATCCTAGAACGTGCTCGCCGGATAGAGGAGAATTCCATGAAACTGTCAACAGTCACACCTATATTGCGTGTCCTTGAAGATACCAAAGCCCGGGAATTCTATGTCGACTTTCTAGGATTCTCAGTTGATTGGGAGCATCGCTACGGCGACGACTTTCCAGTCTACATGGGGATCTCACGCGACGCTTGCTTGATTCATCTCACGGAACACCACGGTGACGCGATACCTGGCGCTGCAATACGGATCAAGACCGACGATGTGCGAAGTTACAACCGGGAACTGCTGGACAAAGCATATAAGTATGCCAAACCCGGCATTGAGGAGACCGCTTGGGAAACGCTGGAAATGTCGATCACCGATCCCTTCGGCAATCGTCTGACCTTCTATGAGGTTTCGGACTGAGAAATTTCAGACTGCGCAAAGCTTGCACTGACAACCGATGCAATCGATAATCTGGTGAGTGAAGCGTTGTTGTGCGGTAATCAAAGGCTTTTTGCCACAGATAGGTACAGATGAAGAACTGATTTTCACAGATGTTTTGAGATGTTCGGCAGCATCCTAGTCCTAATCCAGTAGTTACCGATTTGGGGCGAACTGTCATTCCGACAGAGCGAAGCGACGAGGAATCTTTCCTTGGCGAACCCGAGATTCCTCTTTCCTACGGTAATGGCGCTTTGCGCCCACTACGTGAACGGAATGACAATTCGTGAACTACTGTAATCTGTGCCCCATCCCGTTCTTATCCGTGTAAATCTGTGACAAAAAGCCAACACTGCAACTAAAGCAGCTACTGATATTGGAGAGAAAATTGGGCAAAACAATCTTTGAAAAAATCTGGAATACGCACGTTGTTGCGCAGGATGAGGGCGCGCCGGCCGTGCTCTACGTTGATGCACACTTGATCCATGAAGTCACTTCGCCGCAGGCCTTTGCTATGCTGCGTGAACGCGGACTTCCGGCGCGGCGACCGGACAAAACGTTTGCCACGATGGATCACGCCATCCCCACACGCAACATCGAGATCGCGCTCTGGCCGAGCGATGCGGCCCTTCAGGTCAACACTTTGCGTCAAAACTGTGAGGATTTCGGCATCACGCTCTGGGACATCGAAGGCGACGTCCAGGGCATCGTGCACGTGGTCGGGCCCGAGATGGGCGTGACCCAGCCGGGCATGACCATTGTCTGTGGTGACAGCCACACCAGCACACACGGCGCGTTCGGCGCGCTGGCCTTCGGCATCGGCACCAGCGAAGTGAGCCACGTGCTGGCCACCCAGTGTCTGCTCCAGGCCAAGCCCAAGACCTTTGCCATCAACGTTGAGGGCGAGTTGGGCTTTGGGGTGACCGCCAAGGACATCATTCTGGCCATCATTGCCGAGAACGGCGCGGCCGGCGGCACCGGCTATGTCTTTGAGTATCGAGGCAGCGCCATCCGCAATTTGAGCATGGCAAACCGCATGACCATCTGCAACATGAGTATCGAGGGCGGCGCACGCGCCGGCCTGATTGCCCCGGACCAGACCACCTTCGACTACATTGAGGGTCGTCCCTATGCGCCCAAAGGCGAAGAATGGGATCGGGCCGTCGAGTACTGGAAGACGCTGGTTACCGACGATGACGCTGAATTCGATCGGGAAATGACACTGAACGCCAGTGAACTTGCGCCGATGGTCACCTACGGCACCAATCCAGGCCAGGGCGTCGCCGTGACCGGTCGCATCCCTACAACTGACGAACTTGAGGACGCGGCCGAGCGTCGTAGTCTCTTGAGCGCGATGGAGTACATGGGGCTCACGCCGGGCCAAGCAGTCGAAGGTCAACCTATCGACGTTGTCTTCATCGGCTCCTGCACCAATGGCCGCATCGAGGATCTGCGTGAAGCCGCGGCGGTTGCCAAGGGCAAGCGTGTTGCGGATAACGTGCAGGCGCTGGTCGTTCCCGGCTCCAAGGCTGTCAAGGCTCAGGCCGAGGCAGAAGGACTGGACCAGATCTTTTCAGAGGCGGGCTTCGAGTGGCGGGGCGCCGGTTGCAGCATGTGTCTGGCCATGAACGATGACAAGGCCGGCGCAGGCAAGTATGTGGCCAGCACCAGCAACCGCAACTTCCAGGGCCGGCAGGGACCGGGTTCGCGTAGTCTGCTCATGAGTCCGATTATGGCCGCGGCTGCGGCGGTCAACGGCAAGGTCGTTGACGTTCGTGAGATTCTCTAGCACTTTGCATTTGTAGAAGTCAGGCTTCTGAAAGAAGCCCGACTTCTTGCCACCAATACCGATAGGACGGAACCATGGAACCATTTGAGCAATTGACCGCCACGGCCATGCCGCTGCGCGCCGAAAACGTCGATACCGATCAGATCATCCCGGCCCGCTACCTGACGGCCGTGACCAAGGCCGGCATGGGCGACGGCCTCTTTTCTGCCTGGCGCTACAACGCCGACGGTAGCCCAAAGGAAGACTTTGTTCTGAATCAGCCCGAATTTGACGGCGCCGAGATTCTGGTCGCTGGGCGCAACTTTGGCAGCGGCTCAAGTCGCGAACATGCCGTCTGGGCGCTGACCGAGTATGGCTTCCGCTGTGTGATCACGCCGGGCTTCGCCGACATCTTCTTCAACAACAGCCTGAAGAATGCATTGCTGCCGGTCACGTTGCCCGAGGAGACTGTCAACATGCTGCTCGATCTGGTCGAAGAGGAGCCGGATACACGGATCAGCGTCGATCTGGTCAAACAGACGGTCACCTTGCCCGACGGGCAGAAGCTCGGCTTCGAGATCGATCCCTTCCGCAAGATGTGTCTGCTTGAGGGCTTGGACGACATGGGCTATCTGCTGTCCAAAGACGAGGCCATTGCTGCGCACGAGGCAGAGCCGGCGTACTAGGGCGGGACCTGTCCCCATGCGCATCACGCTACGCGTTGCGTATCGTGTTGCCGTCGGTTTCGGCAGGGATAAATCCCGCCGCTAACAGCGAAAAGCCGCCTCAGCGGCTGAGCTCTAGCGCCTGAGGGCGCTTTTCACTGTTAGCAGCCGGCTTCAGCCGTTGCTGCACGCCGGTTTGAACAAGTGATGGGTTTAGCGTCCCTTACCTTGATGCCTATGGGACCTGTCCCCATCCGCAACGGGTGACCACGCGGGGCGATCACGATGGCGACCACAAGGGTCGCCCCTACGACGGGATCAACGTATGACTGACGAATACCGATGGCCGCAACTCACCAAACAGCATGATACAGCCCTACGTGAGGCCGTTGAGCTATGTTGTTGAACGCTTTGACGTGGTGGGCATATTCGCCTGCGGCAGCATCCTCCGCGGGGATGGCGATCCGCTCAGCGACATTGATCTCTATATTGTCAATGCTGACCCGTTCCGCCAGCGAATTCAGCGGCGCTTTGGCGGGGTTCCATTTGAGATCTTCGTCAATCCGGCGCACCAGATTCGGAAGTATTTTGTCGAAGAACGTGCGGCCGGCCGGCCACTCACGGCCCACATGCTGGCGACCGGACATGTGGTATTCGGCTGCGATCCGATCATTGAGCAACTGATTGATGAAGCGCGCTTGTTGCTGGCGCAGCCCAATGAACTTCCCGAGTCAAAGGCCGTTTTCCTTCGCTACTTTGCGGTCGATGGGCTTGACAATGCCGAGGATGTGCGTGAGGCAGATCCAGGGAACGCCACTTTGATCTTGCATCAGGCCGTCAGGGATATGATTGACTATTTCTTTCTTGCTGACGGCCAGTTTTTGCCGCGTCAGAAAGAGACACTGCGTACGCTCGAACGGTGCAATCCGTCTGCTGGAGCTCTGGCGCGTAGGTTCTACGTTGCGTGCGATGTCGATACCCAGTTCAAGTTAGCCAAGAAACTGGCTGCTGAAATCTTGGGCGAAACGACTTTTTTTGAGTGGGAAACTGAACCGGAGCCGTTACCGGTTGATGAATCGTAGAGACGCAAAATCTTGCGTCTCTACAAGTGAAATAATCAACAGCATTTATTCAGGAAATCAAAAAAATGGAAGCCAAAATTGTCATCCTGGCCGGTGATGGAATCGGCCCCGAAGTAACCATGGAGGCCGCCAAGATTCTTGACGTGATCGGAGAGAAATTCGGCCACACCTTTGTCTATGATCATCAGCTGATGGGCGGCTGCGCCATTGATGCGCTGGGCACAAGCTTGCCCGATGCTACTGTGGAGGCCTGCCTGCAGGCGGACGCCGTTATCCTGGGCGCGGTGGGCGGCCCCAAGTGGGACGATCCAAATGCACCGGACCGCCCGGAACGCGGCCTGCTGGCTATTCGCAAGGCACTCAACCTCTTTGCCAACTTGCGTCCGGTGAAACTTCACGATCAACTGATCAGCGCCAGCACACTCAAAGAAGAGGTCTTGCAGGGCGTGGATATCCTCGTCATTCGTGAATTGACCGGCGGGGTCTACTTCGGCCCGCGAAAGGAAGCTGGCGAGGACGGCCAAGAAGCCTACGACACCATGCTCTACACGCCGTCCTGAGATCGAACGTGTCGTACGCTTGGCGGCTGAATCTGCCATGGGTCGTGGCAAGAAGCTGGCCAGTGTAGACAAAGCCAACGTGCTGGCGTCGAGCCGCCTCTGGCGCCGCGTGGCCACTGAGGTGCTCGCCAACTATCCTGAACTGGAGGTCGAGCACGTGCTGGTTGATGCCATGGCCATGCATCTGATCCGTCGCCCCGCGACCTTTGACGTCATGGTCAGCGGCAATCTCTTCGGCGACATCCTCACCGACGAAGCTTCAATGCTGGCCGGTTCCATGGGCATGCTGCCCTCAGCCAGTCTAGGTGATCTGATGAACAGCCAGAGCTTGCCATTGGGTCTCTATGAACCAATTCACGGCAGCGCGCCGGACATCGCCGGCCAAGGGATCGCCAATCCGTTGGCTGCGATCCTCAGCTGCGCCATGCTTCTGCGCCACAGCCTGGGGTTGGAAGACGAGGCAGCCACAATCGAATCCGCCGTTGACGCGGTCCTGGCTGAAGGAGTGCGCACAGCGGATATCGCCCAGACCGGTACTGAGGTCGTGAGCACATCAGTGATGGGCGATCTGGTCGCAACGCAATTGCGACGATAGTCTGTCGGGCGGATTGGCAATCCGCCCAGTATTGCCGGCCAGGCCAGGCGGATTGCCAGTCCGCTCTATGTTTTACAGTGAGGTTCGTTCCAAAATGAGCACAACCGATGAACAGCAACGCAGACTGAGCACGAGCATCCGTACACTTGGCAACCTGCTTGGCGAGACCATCATTGAGCAAGAGGGCGTCGATCTCTTCGACCTGGAAGAGGAGGTGCGCCGACTGGCAAAAGGGTGGCGTACGGGAGACGGTGCGTCTCTGGCGGAAATCGACGAGCTTGTCTCCGGGTTGGTCGAGGATATGCCGCGTACTCTTGCCGTACTCAAAGCTTTTATTACATATTTTCAGCTAATCAATTTGGCCGAAGAAGAGCAGCGCGTACACGTCCTGCGCGAGCGTGAGCGTGCTGCCTACGAGCGCGGCGTGCCCATGCGGGAGACCATTGCCGACGCGCTGTCTCGCCTGCATTCTGAGGGGCTGACCGGCGATGATCTGCGTGGCGTTCTCTCGGACCTGTTCATTTCACCGGTTCTCACCGCTCACCCGACTGAGACCAAACGGCGCACCATGCTCAACAAGCTGCAGGAATTGGCTGACGTATTGGAGTTGCTCGGACACGAAAACCTCACGTTGCGCGAACTGATCGGGCGCAGGGTCTGCTGCGAGAATACATCGTGCTGCTTTGGCAGAGCGATGAGACGCGTGACCGCCGTCCAACGGTCCTCGATGAAGTGCGCAACGGTCTCTACTTCTTTGAGGCGACCCTCTTCAAGCTGGTGCCGCGCATCTATGACGAGTTGGAACGTGCCCTTGCCCAGGAATTCCCAGGGGAATCGTTTGACATCCCAACCTTTCTTCGCTACGGCTCCTGGATCGGCGGGGATCGCGATGGCAATCCCTTCGTCACGCTGGAGGTAACTGAAGAGGCTCTACGCACCCACAAAGAATTCATTCTGCGCCTTTACAATATCGAGGTGGATCAACTCTACAATCACCTCAGCCCGTCCGTGCGCCGCGTTGAGTTCAGCCAAGCGTTGCTCGATAGCATTGAACAGGATTTCCGGCTGGTCCCTGAGGACGAGATCGAAGTGCTGGAGCGCTTCAAGCTCGAACCCTATCGGCAGAAACTGATCCTCATGTTTCGCCGCCTACGCGCCACGTGTGCTGAAAACGAACAGGCGTGGAACGACAAGGCGCGCAACCAGCGCGCTTACCACAATGTGGAGGAGTTTCTGGCCGACCTGCGGCTGATTGACGAGAGTCTGCGCTGCCAATAAGGGCGAACGCCTGGCGGATGGTCGGCTTGCTCGCTTGATTCGCTCTGTCGAGATCTTTGGCTTCCATCTGGCATCATTGGATGTTCGCCAGCATGCCCGTCGCCATCGGTCGGCGATTTCCGAGATCTTTGCACGCTTCAAAGTCTTTGCAGACTATGAGGCACTGGCCGAAGCTGACAAGATCGCTGTCCTGACGCGTGAGATTTTGAGCGAACGACCTTTGACGGCCCTGCCCGTCTTCTCGGACGAGACCAATCAGACGGTTCTGCTCTTCCGCCTGATTCGCCGGGCGCACCGGGAAGTCGATCCCGAAGCTGTTACCGCGTACATCACCAGTATGACAACCTCGGTGAGCAACCTGCTTGAGGTGTTGCTGTTTGCCAAGGATGCCGGTCTCTTCGGGCAAATCGATATCGTTCCGCTCTTTGAGATGGTGGGCGATCTGGAGAATGCACCTTCATTGATGACTGAACTATTCGCCAATGAAGCCTATCGCCGCCATCTAGCCGAGCGAGACGGTCAGCAACAGATCATGATCGGCTATAGCGACTCGGGCAAGGACGGTGGCTACCTTCGGGCCAACTGGATGCTCTACAGGGCGCAGCGCCAACTGGCCGAAACCTGCGAAAAGCAAGGCGTTCGGCTAACGCTCTTCCACGGGCGTGGCGGTACGTTGGGACGCGGCGGCGGCCCGGCCAATCGGGCGATCTTGGCGCAACCGCCCGAGTCAGTGCGCGGCCGCATCAAACTGACCGAACAAGGCGAGGTCATCAGCAGCCGCTACGCCAACCCGGACATCGCGCATCGGCATCTGGAGCAACTGGTCAACGCAGTCTTGCTGACCAGCGGCCGGCGGCCCGTGTACGATCGACAGGCTGAGTGGAATGCGACTATGGACGGTCTTAGTGATACCGCCTATCGAAAATATCGGTCCCTCGTGGAGAAGCCTGAATTTATCCCGTACTTCCACCAGTCGACCACCATCGATCATATCGATGCGCTCAATATCGGTTCTCGACCCTCACGGCGCGGCGCCACCCAGGACATTGGCGATTTGCGTGCGATTCCGTGGGTCTTTGCCTGGACCCAGACGCGTGTGAATCTGCCCGGCTGGTACGGTGTGGGCAGTGCAATCGAAGCATGGATCGATGGTCCGGATAGTGAAGATCGTCTGGCTGAGCTACGTGGAATGTACCAGGAGTGGCCTTTTTTCCGAACTGTCCTCGATAACGTACAATTGGGGATGGCGAAGGCTGACATGGATATCGCATCCCTCTATGCCGATTTGGCGGAGGATCATGTGCGCACGGCGGTCTTCGATGACATCCGCGAGGAATTTGAGCGGACCCGAGCAGGCTTGCTCGCCATCGTGCAAGCAGATGGTCTGCTGCAGGACGATGTATGGCTGCGGCGCAGTATTCGCGTGCGCAATCCCTATGTCGATCCCATGAACCTGGTGCAGATTGCGCTCTTGCGCAAACTGCGGGACAACCCTGACGCGCCCGAGGCCGACGAGTGGCGGGAAGCGGTGCTTCTGGCTGTGAACGGTATTGCCACGGGTCTTCAGAATACTGGTTAAGGAACGATAACTTGTGACTGATTTATTGACGTCTGTCGATGGATTTTTGATCGATATCGACGGCGTATTAATGCATGGCAACGAGGTGCTGCCGGGTGCGCACGAGGTGATCGATACCTTGCGCACCCGTGGTATTCCACACCGCTATATTACGAATTCCACCATCTACTGTCGCTACACGCTTGTTGATCGCTTGCAGGCCCAGGGCTTCGACATTGAGGTGGATAAACTCTTCACCGCTACGTATGCTGCCGCGCAATATCTGCGTCAGCAGGGGGCCAAGAGCTATTATCCACTGTTGCTGCCTGACGCCAAGATGGAGTTTGACGGCATCGACGTGGATCCCGAGTCGCCTGAATATGTGGTCGTCGGCGACATGGGAGCGAGCTTCAACTTTCCACGTCTGAATACCGCGTTCCGCGCGGTGCTCAATGGCGCCAAGCTGGTGGCATTGCATAAGAAGCGCTTCTGGCGAACCGAAGACGGCCTCTATCTGGATGCCGGACCGTTCGTTGTAGCGCTGGAATATGCAACGCAGCAAAACAGTGTTGTGGTGGGAAAACCCAGCGAGTCTTACCTGAGCCTGGTTCTCGATGAACTGGATCTGCTGCCCGAACGGGTCGCCATGATCGGGGATGATATCGAGATTGATGTGCGAGGCGCTCAGCGCGTGGGCATGCAGGGTTGGTTGGTCAAGACCGGTCGCTTCCGTAAGGAAGATCTGGGCCAGGGAATCTGGCCGGATAGGGTGTTGACTGACGTTTCTGAGTTACTAGACTAACAGCGGCTGCGTACTACTTGCTGCGCGAGAGATTCTCGGCTATCTCACGCAGTAAGTAGCACGCAGCAAGCAGCAGTTTTCATAAAGGCAAACCATGAACAACCCAACGATCCAACTCTACGACACAACACTGCGCGACGGCACCCAGGGCGAAGGCGTTTCGCTCAGTTGCGATGACAAACTGCGCATTTCTCGGCGGCTTGACGCCTTCGGCATGGATTACATCGAGGGCGGATGGCCCGGCTCAAATCCCAAGGACATGGAATTCTTCGAGCGGGCCCAGACCGAGCTGAAACTGACCCACGCCAAGGTGGCGGCGTTTGGTTCGACGTGCCGTGCCCATGTTGATCCGAAAGACGATCCGCAGATTCAGCTGCTGATCCAGGCCAAGACGCCCGTGGTCACAATCTTCGGTAAGTCTTGGGATCTGCATGTGACCGAGGTGTTGCGCACCGAACTTGAAGAAAACCTGCGCATGATCCGTGATTCAGTGGCCTACGTCAAGAGCCACGGCCGCGAAGTCATCTATGATGCCGAGCATTTCTTCGACGGCTACAATGCCGATCCAGAATATGCCTTGGCCACATTGCAAGCGGCCATCGTCGGCGGCGCCGAAAGCATTGTGCTGTGTGACACCAACGGCGGCGGTCTGCCCTGGCAGATCGCTGAGGCTGTCCGGGCAGTGCGACGCGAGGTGCTGGGCATCGACGAGGACGTGGAGAGTGCCCCCCCGGCTGCCAAGGTGACATTGGGTATGCATGCCCACAACGACGGCGCAACCGGCGTGGCCAACACGTTGGAGGCCGTGCGGGCTGGCTGCAACCATGTGCAGGGCACCATCAACGGCTATGGTGAGCGCTGTGGCAACGCTGACATGGTTGCCGTCATCGCCGATCTCCAGCTAAAGATGGACTATGACCTGGTTGGCGAAGAGAAGATCAAGCAACTGGCCGACCTCAGCCGCTACGTGAGTGAGCTAGCCAACCTAAACCCCGAATCGCACCAGCCATTCGTCGGCGCCAGCGCCTTTGCCCATAAGGGCGGCACCCACGTCAACGCTGTGCGCAAGTACACCATGAGCTACCAGCACATCGATCCGACCTGGGTCGGCAACGAGACGCGTATTCTGGTCAGCGAATTGAGCGGTAAGGACAACATCGCCTACAAGCGCGAGGAGTTTGGTCTGGAAGGACTGAGCAAGGAGCAGGAACGCGAGGTTCTGGGCCAGATCAAGCATCTGGAAAACGCCGGCTTCGCCTTCGAGAGCGCCGAGGCCAGCGTCGACTTGATGTTGCGTCGTGTCGACGAAAACTATCAGAAACCATTCGAGTTGATCGACTACACGGCCAATGTGGAACACCGTGCCGGGCGCGGCATCTTCTCTGAGGCAACCGTCAAAGTGCGCGTCGGCGACAGGATTTTCCATGAAGTGGCCGAAGGCAACGGACCAGTCAACGCCATGAACCTGGCGCTGCGCAAAGCGATTCAGCATTTCTACCCGCGCCTGCGCGAGATGCACCTGACCGACTACAAGGTGCGTATCCTCGACAGTGCGTTGGGCACCGGCGCCATCGTGCGTGTCCTCATCGACTACACCGATGGCGAGCGCTCATGGACGACCGTCGGCGCTAGCTCAAACATTATCGAGGCCAGTTGGACCGCCATGATGGACTCGGTCGAGTACTATTTGCTCAGCGATGCGGAGATTCAGCAGGAGCTTGCCGATTCCAAGGAGTGAATCATCCCATGCTCAGAGGCGAGTACACCGATCTTGTGAATCTGTCGATTCTGGACGGCGAGTGGCGTACTGCCGCTCCAAAGACTTAATTCTCCCAGAGTCTCCGGAACGGCCCACTTGACGTCTGGTCTGGGTATCCCATTTGTGGGCCGTGTCGGGGACTTGTGCCAGGACATTCTGTCCTCTGGCACGGCCTAACTTATCGAAATAGAGATTCCAGTGGCATCGTGAAACCTGGGAGCACGTCTTCGCCATCGAGCATGGCAGAAATGTCAAGCAGCGCAGCGCTGCCGTCGGCACGATAGACGTTGACGGTTCGTGAAGTGGGCTCAACGATCCAGACTAGCTTGGTTCCATGGGTCAACCATGCTTTGACCTTTGTCTGCACTTCAGATGCTCGTTCGCTGGGCGAGACGACTTCGACCGCCAAGTCAGGCGGGCCAGGCAAAAAGCCGGCAGTCATCTCTCCGGCGGGAAGGCGTTCCTTGTTGACGAAACTAACATCGGGTGCTAACACTGTGTCGGGTTCAGTCTCAAGCTTGAAGCCTGTTTCAGCAGCGTAGGCTTCACCAAGATCGTTCTCATCGACAAATACTTGGATTCTCGCACCGATTCGTAGCGCGAGCTTTCCATGATTTCTACCAGCGGGGGACATGATAGTCAGTCTTCCTTTCGTTAGTTCGTAGACCCGAGAAGTATCTCTTGAAATCTCTAGAAACTCCTCTGAAGTGTAGAGCTTGTCCTCAATCACGATGGGCCTTTCGTCTTCTTGAAAAAGTACTTGTTCGGCAATGGGGATATTCATGAATTCACTCCTTGTATCCATGATCGAACGACTAAAACAATCATAGCACGTCTGTTCTTAACAGGCAACAGATTCGTGAATTTCGGCTGATCATCGCGACATTCACGTCAACTAGACCAGGAGAGATTATATGGTAGCAACAACATTCAACGGCACGCTGAACAAATATAGCGGCCAACTCACCCAGGTGCGTTCGCAGGTTGGCTCGCAGGCCATGCTCTACGGCGTCGGCCTGACCGACGACGACATGAAGAAGCCGCAGATCGGCATCGCCAGCATGGGCTGGGAGGGCAACACCTGCAACATGCACCTCAACGACCTGGCCAAGGAAGTCAAGGTTGGTACAGCCAAGGCCGATCTGGTCGGGCTGATTTTTCACACCATCGGCGTTTCCGACGGCATCTCCATGGGCACCGAGGGCATGAAGGCTTCTCTGCTTTCGAGAGATCTGATCGCCGACTCCATCGAGACGGTCATGCGCGCGCAGTGGTACGACGGCAACGTCTCGCTGCCCGGTTGCGACAAGAATATGCCCGGCACCATCATGGCGGCAGCACGTCTCAACCGGCCGACCATCATTGTCTACGGCGGTACCATCCGTCCCGGTCGGTTGGGCGAGGAGAAGCTCGATATTGTCTCCGCCTTCGAAGCCTACGGTCAATGGATGGCCAAGGAGATCAGTGACGAGGAATTGAAGGAAGTGCTCAAACACTCTTGCCCGGGAGCAGGGGCCTGTGGCGGCATGTATACGGCCAATACCATGGCTTCGGCTATTGAGTCATTGGGCATGAGCTTGCCGTACAGTTCCTCCATTCCGGCGACCAGCCGCGAGAAACGCCAGGAATGTCGCCAGGCCGGTGAGGCTATGCGCCTGCTGCTGGAACAGGATATCAAGCCGCTGGATATCCTCACGCGCAAGAGCTTCGAAAACGCAGTGACAGTGGCGATTGCACTGGGTGGCTCGACCAATGCCGTGCTGCACCTTATTGCCATGGCAAAAGCTGCGGACGTGTCGTTTACCATCGATGATTTCCAGTCCGTCTCAGACCGCACACCACTATTGGCGGATCTCAAGCCCAGCGGTCGCTACGTCATGGAAGACCTCTATGACGTAGGTGGTGTGCCGGCTGTGCAGCGCCTGCTGCTAGATGCCGGCCTGCTGCATGGCGACTGCCTGACCGTTACCGGCAAGACGCTGGCCGAAAACATAGACGATCTGCCCGACCTCAAGGAGGGCCAAACGATAATCCATCCGCTCTCCAAGCCCATCAAGGAGACGGGTCACCTGCAAATCCTCTACGGCAACTTGGCTGCTGAGGGCTGTGTGGCTAAGATCACGGGCAAGGAGGGCGAGCGCTTCTCCGGTCCGGCCAAGGTCTTTGATTCTGAAGAGGAATGTCTGGCCGGCCTTGAGGCAGGCGCCGTGACCCACGGTGACGTGGTCGTGATTCGCTATGAAGGGCCCAAAGGCGGCCCGGGTATCCGCGAGATGCTCTCGATTACCTCGGCCATCATGGGTGCTGGGCTGGGCAAGACGGTGGCGCTACTCACCGATGGCCGTTTTTCCGGCGGCAGTCATGGCTTCGTAGTCGGCCACATCACACCCGAGGCTCAGGTCGGCGGCAATATCGCGCTGATTCAGAACGGCGACACCATCACTATCGACGCTGTTGACAACAAACTCAACGTGGAGGTCAGTGACGAGGATCTTGCCAAGCGCAAGGCAGCATGGACGGCGCCGGCCCCACGCTTTACCAAGGGCGTGCTCTACAAATACATGAAGAGCGTTTCATCGGCCTCTGAGGGTTGTGTGACTGACGAATAGATCGGATAACCGACCGCAGATGGTAGTCTCGCACTTCTGTAGGGACAGGTCTCAGACCTGTCCCTACATTGATCTACCCACATCTTTCTGAAGAAGGATCTGACCGATGATGGACAAGACCACCCTTTTTGAAGCGCGCACCGGCGGCTATCGAAACTACCGCGTTCCAGGCATCCTCTGCACCCGAAACGGCGTCATTCTGGCCTGCGTCGAAGCCCGTCGTGACAGCGGCGGCGATTGGTCGGACAACGACATCGTCCTGCGGCGTAGCCTGGACGGCGGCGATCGCTGGGAACCGACCCAGCTCATCGTTGCTCAGACCGACTACGGCGACGGACCGATCAGCAACTTCGTGATGGTCGCCGACGCCGACGGCACGGTCCACGCGCTCTTCTGCCACAACTACGCTCGCATCTTCTCCATGCGTAGCCTGGATGACGGAGCCAGCTTTAGCAAGCCGCTAGAGATCACTGATAGTCTGGAGCCATTGCGTCAGCGCTATCCTTGGCGTGTTATTGCCACCGGCCCGGGTCATGGCATCCAGTTGTCGAGCGGTCGACTTGTCGTGCCCATTTGGATGTCGACGGGCGCGACCCACGAGTTCGGCGCAGGCAAGCTTGGCCATCGTCCCTCGGACGTCGCATCGATCTACAGCGATGACGGCGGATTGACCTGGCAGTGCGGTGAGACGGTGGCGGCTGACGGTCAAGTGGCCCATGGTGAGACGATCCGTAATCCTAGCGAGACGGCGGCAGTCGAACTGAGCGACGGGCGTGTGCTCTTCAATCTGCGTACCGAATCCACCATCCACCGGCGGCTTATCGCCACCAGCGCGGACGGAGCGCACAAGTGGCAGATCGAAAAGTGGGATGACGCCTTGCTGGAACCAGTCTGTATGGGCAGCATCGTGCGGCTGGATGGGACGGCCTCAGATACAGCGTCAACGATTATCTTCGCCAACCCAGATAACCTCGAAAACGAACTCACCTCCGGTGGTGGACACCTTTCTCACGACCGCAAACGGCTGACAGTTCAGCTGAGTGAGGACGATTGTCGCTCATGGGTAACTTCCCGTGTGCTGGAAGAAGGTCCGTCCGGCTACTCGGATCTGGCATCGGCGTCTGACGGCACATTTCTCTGTATCTACGAGGATGGCATGATGGAGGGCATGACCGATACGCGGTTTATCACTGTGGCCCGGTTCGATTTGGGGTGGTTGCGCGCGATCTGACAAAGGGCGTAGAATTCACGAAATGACGTTGTCCCTGTAGTGACAGCTTTCGCACCTGTCCTGCACTTTCATCCATGCAATAGATTCTCGGAGCGACTCCTGTGAAGATCACCGACCTGAAAGTCACCGTTCTCGGCCAGAACCCCATCGTGCGCATCGTCACCGACGAAGGCGTTAACGGCTGGGGGCAGGTCGAATCCTACAAGCCTTTCCTCAAACCTCACATCCTCTTCTACAAGGATCTGATCCTAGGCCAAGACCCGACTGACGTCGAGCGCGTCATGTTGCGCATCCGGCGCATGGGTGCGTTCAAGCCGTGGGGCAGCGCGGTCAGCGCCATCGAGATGGCTCTATGGGACATCGCCGGCAAGGTCGCAGGCGTGCCGGTCTACAAACTGCTGGGTGGTAAGGTGCGCGACAAGGTGCGAGTCTACAACGGGTCGGTGCGTTTTCCCATGGATGGGGTCGAGCCGGAGCATTTCGCCGAAAACATGGCCAAGATGATGGAATCCAAGGAGAACTTTTCCATCATCAAGCAGGGTATCGGCTTCCACAGCCCAATGGCACGTGACGTCCCCGACTACTTCCTTGGCGAAATCGAGACGGTTGGGCGGCACCCAAACCGTGGTCTGTTGACCGAGCGCGGCATGAAACATACCATCGCCTGCATCGAGGCCATGAAGGAGGTGACCGGCGACAAGGTCGGCCTGGCGCTCGACTGCGGGCCGGGCTGGACCGTGCCCGATGCCATCCGATTGGCCAAAGCCGTTGAGCCGCTCAACCTCATGTGGCTGGAGGATCTTCTCACGGGCGACTACAACCCCTACGTGCTGCCCGATCTCTACCGCGAGGTGACCACCAGCACGTCGACGCCCATTCACACCGGCGAACAGATCTACCTGCGCCAGAACTTCATGGAACTTTTTGAGAAGAAGGCCATCAACGTCGTGGGGCCGGATCCGGCTGATGTGGGGGGCATTGCCGAACTCAAGTGGGTGGCCGAATATGCCGATCTGCACGGCATCCTCATGGCGCCGCATGGGACGGGAGACGGCCTGATCGGCCTGGCCGCGCTGGTGCAGGTCTCGGCCACGCTGCCTCAGAACTACATTGCCTTCGAGTATCCGACTGGCCAGCCGGAATGGTGGTACGATATTATCAACGGCCTGCCCGATCCGATTGTCGTTGACAGTTACATTGACGTCTGGAATCGGCCGGGGCTGGGTGTTGAATTTAATGTCAATGAAGCGCGCAAATATCTGCCCGACGGCGAGGATGACTTCTTTGACTAGCGCAACAGAGGCTGATCTCCCACAGATCAATCCCCAAGTTATGGCCGCCGCAGTTCAGGCGACAGGTCTACCGGCGGAGAAGCTTCGCCTTGCGCTGCGTAGCCCGCTTGACGCGCAGAGTAACAATCTCTACGATCTGCGCGTTGATGATCGCTATCTGATCGTCAAAGAGTTTCTCAAGCCTAACGAACTACTCGACGCACCAGCACGCGAGCATAGCGCTTTGCTCAAGCTTGTCCCGCACGACATCGCACCGCAGCCGGTCTTCTATGATGCCGCAGTCGGTCCAGTCGTCGTCTATGAGTTCATGCAGGGTGAGATGTGGGATCGCTGTCTACCGTCAGCAGCCAAGCTGGCAGAACTCGCCGGGCTTTGGCTATACCTTCACTCGCTGCCGACCAATGGCCTCTGGCTTTCTCGGGGCCAGGAGACGCCCCTCGCCGAGACCGGGCTTGGTCTGGAACGTCTTCTTGAACAATATGCGGTGTGGGCCTCGACTGACTTCCCGCAGGGACGACGTGGCGTGAGTTTCTTTCCTCAGATAATCGATCGCGGGCGGCGTGTGGTGGCAGACCTGACGCAATGCATTCCGGAACTCTGCTTCTGTCGCTCTGATGCCCGCTTTGCCAATGTCATAGACCGTCCGACCGGGCGGCTGGGATTGATCGATTGGGAAGACGCCGGTCTGCGCGACCCAGCCCGTGGTCTGGGCACTTTGCTGACCCATCCCAACCAGGAAGACTTACTGGACGAAGTTGCGTGGCAGCCCTTTCTCGCTCCTTACCTTGCCGGTCGTGAGCCCCAGGATCCGACCATCCGACAACGTCTGGACCTCTACCTGGGCATTTTCCCGCTCTTCTGGCTGGCCATATTACTCAATGCCGGCGTGGACAGGGCAAAGGCCGGCACGCTTGGCGGTTGGGCAATCAACGATCTACCCAAGAATGAACAGCTCCGGCGCTATGTCGCTCGCTCCTTGGCATGGCCGGATGGCGATTTCAATGAAGTGCTGGGTGATCTTGCAAACGTCTCGTTTTTTCCATAATAGTTGCGCATCACTTTCTCACAAGGCGGCTTGATATGACAGATCTTTTCTACGGCTACTTCGAATCCCCCATCGGCACAGTTGAGATCGGTGGCATCGACAGCGCTATCACGCATCTCTATTTTGTCGAAGACCGTCGGGCCAATGTCGGCTCTGCACCGATCATAGAAGAGGCCATCGAGCAGGTGGCAGAATATTTCATGGAAGGACGAACGACCTTCGATCTGCCGCTTGAATTGCGCGGCACCGATTTTCAGAAGCAGGTTTGGTCTCAACTGTTGACCGTTGACTATGGCCGAACAGTTTCCTATCAATTCATCGCCAACGCCATCGGCAACCCGCAAGCGGTGCGTGCAGTCGGTGCGGCCAACGGACAGAACCCGATTTCGGTTATCGTGCCCTGCCATCGCATCATCGGCAGCAATGGGCAACTGACTGGTTACGGCGGCGGGCTCTGGCGCAAGGAGTGGTTGCTGAAGCATGAGGGCGCATTGCTGTTGTAGTCTGAGCGCAATGCAGTGCCCATGGGTACGGCATTGCGCTCATCAGACTAGAGATCCTCAGCCAGCAAGGCCTGGATGATCTCCTCGGTCTTCTCGTATTGCCCTTCGCCGATCTTGAGGTGGCGGATGTTGCCTGCCTTGTCAACGATGTACATGGCCGGCCAGTAGCGGTTGTTGTACGACCGCCATGTCGTCCACTCGTTGTCGATGGCGACCGGCCAGGTCACACCCAGGTCGACCGTGGCCTGGCGCACGTTGTTGACGTCATACTCGTATTTGAACTCGGGAGTGTGAACGCCGATGATCTCCAGCCCGTCATCGGCATATTCCTCATACCATCCCCTCACCGAGGGGATCACATTACGACAGTTAATTCAGCCATAGGTCCAGAATTCGACGATGACCACGTTGCCGCGTAGGTCTGCCAGTTGCAGCGGCTGGGAGTTGATCCAGGTGTCGTTGGTCAATTCGGGCGCAGCCCCCTGGTTCTTTAGGCCTGCCAGAATCGCCTCTTGCTCTGCCGTAAGCAGGCTGGGCGCTTCCACCTTCTCCTCAATCATCGCCGCCGGCTCGGCTGTCGGCGTGGGCATGAGAGATACTTCTTCAACAACCTCCGGCGCTTGTTCGCCTGATTCAACCATTGGTTCAGTTGCTGCCGGCTCTGTTGCCGCGGTTGGCGTCGGTAGAATCGACGCTGGTTCCGCAGCGACGCAGCCGGACAGCAGAAGCATCAGAAGAAGTGATGCCGGCATCCAGCCTCGTTTCCAATCCATAGTGACTCCCTTCACGAAAGAACGGGCTCTGGTCGACCCGATGTCGTCGACACTGCTTCTTGAATAGGTCAAAGCGTTTGCCCTTGGCTATGGTAGCATGGATTGAGTGTCGCAAATATTACATGATTGTGAACAAAAAACAGCCCGACTCCCCTGAGGGAGTCGGGCTGTTCGACGAGGCTGACGTCGAAAATTAAAATTGGTCCGCATGTCCTATTGCGCAGAGTATCCGCCATCCAGCATGACGACTTCACCGGTGATCAGGTCGGAGGCGGGGGAGGCCAGGAAGAGGACAGTATCGGCTACCTCGACCGGCATGCCGAAGCGACCCAACGGGATCTTGGCCTTCATGGGATCGCCCTTGGCCGGGTCGCCCCAGACTTCCTCGCCCATGGGCGTCAGAATGACCGTCGGCGCTACCGCGTTGCATTGGATGTTATGCTTGCCCCACTCCACGGCCATCACCTTGGTGAGCATGTTCATGCCGCCCTTGGACGCGCAGTAGGCGGCGTGTTCGTCCAGCGCCGCCACGCTCGCCTGGGAGGAGACGTTGATGATCTTGCCGAAACCCTGTTCGATCATTCCTGGAGCGAGGGCCTGAGCCAGTAGGAAGGGCGCTCGCAAATTGACCGCCATGGTCTCGTCCCATTCGGCGGCGGTGGCATCGAGGATCATCGCCGGGCGCGAGATTCCTGCGTTGTTGACCAGGATGTCGATCGTGCCGAAGTGAGCTAAGGCTGCGCTTGCTGCATCCGCCGGTCCGTCGACCGTGGTTAGATCGGCGATGATCTCCAGGCAATCACGGCCAATCGCACGCACGGCTTGTGCCGTGCTCGCCAGATCGCCGGCATCGCGGCCGACAATGGCCACATCGGCGCCGGCTTCTGCCAGCACGATGGCGATGGCCGCGCCAATGCCCTTGGAGCCGCCGGTGACCAAGGCGCGCCTTCCTTTCACGGTGAATCTTTCCCGTAGGTTCATGCAGGTTCCTTTCGATGATTGCAGGAGATTGAACGATGTCTGTACGCCAAACCAGTACAGATGTGCACCATGTAGGGCGGAATGCCAGTCCGCCTGGCTGGGCTAAGCAGGGCCAAACAGGTCGGATACCCGATCCGACCTACGGTGCGGACCAGACCTGCGGATGCCAGTCCGCATTGCCATTCGCGTAGTGACAGGTCTCAGACCTGTCCCTACAGCCCCCCACGCGAGCGGATGATCTGGCCCGTGATCCAACGCGCATCATCCGAGGCCAGGAAGCGGACGAGACGGGCGGCGTCTTCCGGCTGGCCAACACGACCCATGGGCGATTCTTTTTCGAACGCTCGTTTCAGGTCGGGCGGGATCCAACCGGTATCGGTCACGCCCGGGTCGATGGCGTTGACGGTAATTCCACGCGGCCCCAGTTCGGCGCCCAGCGTGACGGTCAGTGCGTCGATGCCGCCCTTGGTCGCCACGTAGGCTAACTCGCCGGGCATGGGACCGTGGCCCTGCCCCGACGTGATGTTGATAATCCGCCCTTGGTCGCCGGCGTACTGCCGAACAAAGGCGGCGCAGAGCAGCATGGGCGAGCGGAGATTAACCGCATACGCACGGTCGATCTCCCCGGCGCTCAGCCCATCGATACCGTCACGTTGTGAGTAGGTCGCATTGTTGACCAGGATGTCGATCTGGCCGAAATGGGCCACGGCACGGTCTATCAGCGCGTCCGGGGCATCGGGATCGCTGAGATCGGCCTGCTCAACAACGACGTTGATGCCCCCTGACCGCAGTCCATCGGCGAGCCGGGTCGGCTCGTCCGGCTCTATGCCCCAGGGTTGGTCCGCGTCATACGGCGCGTAGTGGGTGAGAAAGAGGTTCGCACCATTGGCCGCAAGTTCCCTGGCGATGGCCGCACCGATGCCGATCTGCCTGGACACCCCGGTAATCAGCGCTGTGCGTCCTGAGAGTGGTTTTTTCATTGGATAATTCCTCTGCGGTCTACGTCAACCATCTGTCGGCGTAGTCGAGATAGCACCGCCAATCGTATTCGGTCAGGTCATGTTTGCCGGTGCGGACATGATAGCCAATGCGTCCTCCGTGGACGGGTGAGTCGGGTGGGGGCATCTCAGCGACATCAAGACCGGGCAGGCCGAAGAGATCGAGAGCCGGCTGAGCATGGACGCCGCCAAGGAACTCGCCTTCGGGATCGGCCCACGCATCGTCAGTGGCACTGGCGATGTAGGTGAGCCTCGGGGCCATCAAGGCGATGAGCATATGCTGATCGATGGGGAGGGCCTCTTCATTGCCGTTGAAGAGACGATAGTTCTCGCAGAACCAGTGGGGAAAGCGCGTGTTGATGTCGACCACAGTCTCGCCCATCTTGCGTCGCGATAGGGCTGCGCCGGTGCAGCCCGAGTTGTTGCTGATCGCGAGCGTCACCCGTTCGTCCTGTGCCCCGCACCACAGAGCGGTCTTGCCGCCCCGCGAGTGGCCGATGACGGCTACGCGGCTCGCATCGATGCCATCCGCCTCTTCGAGATAATCAATGGCGCGACTTGCTCCCCAGGCCCAGGCGGAGATGGTTCCCCAGGCGTCGGCTGATCGTGGCCTGTTCGGATCATCGAAGATGCCGTGGACGCCATTCTTGAAGCCGTCGTAGTCGTCCGGATCGACATCGCCCACCTGAAAGGCGGCAGTAGCATAGCCCCGCCCCACGATCTGTTCGACCGGCCAGAATGGGCTCGGTTTTGCACGATCGAGGCCGATATCCTCTGCGGATCGATTGCAAATCAGCAGGAAGACAGGCGCCGGTTTTGTTGCACTGTTGGGCATGAAGAGCGTGAGGTTGATGGAGCCTTGACCGCCCGGACCTGTGAATCCGATGCGGATTTTTTGGCCCGTGGCCATGTCGCCGAGTGCGGCGACGTTTTCCACAACATCGAATGTGAGGTGCTCGGGTCGTCCAACGGGGGAACGGCCATGGACATGAGTACGAAAGAGCTCAAGAATCTCGGGGCGGCGCAACTTCGTCCATTGATCGGCACTCTGGATGGTCTGTCCATCTTGGGTAACCAACAGGTCAGGCAAGTCGATTGAACCTTCTTGGGTCACGTTGGGCATCTCCTTCGAAAGGGTTGATGAGCCGGGGATTTACCCGAAAAACGTCTCCATTCAGACCTTCGTGGGATAGGACACGGATCATCACGCAAAGACGGGAACCTTCAGCGTTCGGCGCACGATTTCGGCATTCTGTTCGACAATGTCTTCGACATCGCCTCGATGCATGCCCACGTTGACCACATCGCCGGGCTTGATCTGCTCGAAGGCGTATTCGAAGGCCATCTGCGGATCGATGCGGCCGGCGCCCATGATCTTGTAGCCGATGCAGGGCTTCTCGATCTGGCGAATGCACTGCACGGCCCGCTCTACATCGCTCAACTGGAACTTCTCGCCTTCTCCGTCATGGAGGCTGCCGCAGTTGAAGAAGCAGACGGCATGAAAATCGACGAACGTCCAGGCTGTTGACCCATAGATGGGCCTTGGGACTGTGGCCGGCTACGCCGACGGGAATGCCGTGAGAACGGACGATGTCACACCATTGACGCAGGGTCGATTCATCCTGCTGCTCGTAGGCACGATCAACCAGCGCGCCATGGAAGTAGATGGCGCTACAGCCGATGCTCACGGCCTGGGCCACTGCATCGGCCATGTCGGCCTGCTCACGCTTATTGACCTGGGCAATCCACTGCAAGGATCCGCCCCCGCCCAGATATTCGCGTACAGCCTGGAGCACATGGGGCGTCTCGTTGTTGTTGATCATGGTGTTGATGCCCGCCTGCTCGGCCAGCGCCCAGGTCTCCTTGATACGCTCAACCGTGTGGTAGGTGCGCATCTCCTCGTCACGCTGCGGGTTCTGATGGCTATAGCCCCCGAACGGATTGGCGCCGATGATCAGACGAGTCACATCAAGTCCGCAAAAATTAACTGTTGGCAGCATGCTGTTTCTCCCTATTGAACTGTGGATCACTTGGTTTTGTGGCTCTCTGAGGAATAGCGGGGCTAGACCTCCGGGAGGTGTCCACAAATAGTATTCAGTGCCCAGATTTCTCGGACATCTCCCGGAGGTCGGGCTGTGCACCGGGAAACAGTTCAGCGAGCCGATCTGGCTCTTGATCTTCGTTCTTCCAGCAATGAAGCAACGCGCTCGTTGAGAACATCGCACTCCTCAGGCAAGGCCGGTCCGATCAACTCAGTCTCCGTCAAGATGTTTTCGAACGCCGGCGGCAACTGGCCCAACGTAACCGTAGCGCCTCCCCGGATGTCGTTTGAACCAAAGACAATCCGCCCGATGTGGTGTACTAGGATTGTGCTCATACACATCATACAAGGCTCCAGCGTCGTGTACAAAGTCATCTCGGATGACCTTTTCCATAGCACAAGGGGCACTGCGGCCATCGCCTCGATCTCCGCGTGCCTGCCGGGGTTGAGCACGGGGACCCAGATGGAGTTTTTCCCTTCGGCAATCACATCGCCGTCCAGCGTGATCACGGAACCGATGGGCAGATTGCCGAGTTCCTCAGCTTGGCGTGCCAGTCGAATGGCCCGTCGTAGCTGCGTGATGTCGTCGTTCATCAATCCGCATCCTCGTTCTTGATGACCAGTCCGAGCAGGCTTGCCATATAGGCGGCCTGAAAATGGTCGACAACTGCGCCGACGACCTCCATGGGTCCAACGCGCATCCCTTCGATCACCGATGTGCGGAAGTCTGTACCGCTCAACTTGGCCTGTGACATCTCAGTTCGGCTCAAGTCACACTTGCGGAACCGCACGCCAGAAAGGTCTGCGCCCTGAAAGTTGGCATCCTGTAGTTTGCACTCCTCAAAGAGGACCGACTTGAACGAGGAGAAGCGAAACCTGGCAAGTTGCATATCGCAGTTCTGGAAAATCACATTCTGCAAATGGCCATCTGTGATATTGAGGCCAACAAGACGACAGCCGAAGAACTCGGCTCGATGGACGAGCAGGCGTTCGCAGATCAGGTTGGATAGGCTGCACTCATTGAGCCGGATGTCCGTCATTCTCGCAGCGAATAGCTCTGAATTGTCCAGCGTCACCCGTCGAAATTCGATCTGTTGCAGATCCAGATGTTCTATTGACCGATCGGTGCACTTGCCGCCGACGTAACGCGTGCCGTGATACGGCTCATCGGACTGAAGCGTCGCTTGGGAAAGGGCGCTGGTTTTCATCTTCGGGGCTAGCATCGGTTGTTTGATGGCTGGTTTCATTGTGGGGATCTGCTTGGATTTCTGATGTTTTGACGCTTATGTCTGCGATTTTTCTTCGCCATATTGTTGCTTGCTCGTCTGTTTGTTCACTAGCAGGCTGTCGGAGAGAGAGGATAGAACGCGGATTATGCGGATGAAGCGGAAAAGGCCGGATTTTTCTGCTTTATCCGCGGATATCAGCCGAATCCGCGTCATCCGCGTTCTAATGGGGTGTCACTCCGACAGGATCCTAGACCACGGCAATCACGCGCAGCGGGAATGCGTCCAGGCCGCTGACCGGCACCGGCAGGGCATAGACCATGGCCCGCGGCTGCGGTACCTGGTCGAGATTGGTCAAATTCTCGATCAGTGGAATGCCTGCGCGGAAAAGGACCAGGTGATTGATGTTGGCATGGGTCTCGTCATGGGATAGCTCCACGCCGCCCGAATCGACGCCCATCAGCTTGATGTCCTGGTCGACCAGCCATTGCAGCCCTTCCGTCGAGAAGTAGGGCGTGGGCCCCATCCGTGCGAAGACGATTTCGCCCGCATAAATGCCGCCCGCAACCTGAGCCGCCGACTGCACCTGGGCCAGCGTCACGCCGCCCTTTGCCTCAGCGCTACTCAGATCCAGAATCACGGCCGCGCCTACCAGTTGCTCAATGGGAGTCTGAGCCAGATCGGCGCCTTCCTTGAGGCAGTGGAAGGGCACCTCGATGTGGGTACCCACATGGTTCATCAGCTCGACGTCGGACATGACATACCACTCGCCGTCCGGGCGAACATTGCCGGGAATCTCCTCAAGCGCGTCGTGGATGTTGACAACGAACTTGCGTGTCGCTGACGCGTCGGTCGGTTCGATGATGCGTGTCAGATCGATGATTTTTCCAGTCATTGGAATTCGTTTCCTTTCGGTTTCTGTCTGTTCGTACCCTGCAAAGATCGTCGACTATCGAAGGGGCGGGCCTGAAACCTGTCCCGATATCCAGCCGACACCCACGTGCACGCGGGATGTCACCAGTGATTGCCTGTTGCCCTGACCCGTTCGCACGTGGGCGTGCGAACTAAACTGAAGCAACATCCACGGGACTTAGTCAGAGGCAAACCCTACCGGGCTACACGCGTTCGATCAAATCCCACCGATTGCCGTATAGGTCCTCGAAGACGGCGACGGTTCCGTAGGACTCCTCTTTGGGCTCGCGGATGAAATTGATCCCAAGCTCAACCATCTCGTTGTAGTCACGCCAGAAGTCGTCGGTGCCAAGGAATAGAAAGACGCGGCCGCCGCTCTGGTTGCCGATGAAGGCTTCCTGCTCCGGCGTGGCGGCGCGGGCCAGCAGTAGGGTTGCCTCGTGGGAACCTGGCGGCGCTACGACCACCCAGCGCTTCTCTTGCTCGGGTTGATAGGTGTCTTCGACGAGCGTGAAGTGGAGCTTGTTGCAGTAGAACTCGATGGCTTCGTCGTAGTCACGAACGACCAGCGCTACATGGATGATTGATTGCTTCATGGTTGGGGCTGTCCTGTCTTTCTGGTGGGCGGCTGATGTTGTTGCTACCCGACCAGGTCGAGACGGGCGACGATCTCGTCGTCTTCCCATTCGTCGCCTTCTATGAAGCCGAGACTGGCGTAGAGATGTTTGGCCGCAACATTGGCTGGCTGATACGAGAGCGCGAAGCTACGAATCTCCTGCTCCTCAGCAAGTAGATTGATTGCTGCATGCACGGCTTGTCGGCCATAGCCTTGTCTCTGATGGCGGCGGTCGATCAGTATGCCGCCCAACCAGCCGCTGCGGTCAGTCGGGTCGATGGCCCACATGAGGAAGCCGATCACCTGCTCGCCCAGATTTATCGCCAGTGGATTCCACTCCTTGCCGTAGCTGCACAGTGCCAGGTAGCGAAGGGGTTCGGCGACGAACTTCTGTTGCGTCTCATTGACTTCGAGCGCTGCAATGTCACGCCAGTTGTCGCCGGTGACAGGGTGCAGGGTGATGGACAAATTCATGTTGTCTGCAATGGATGGGGGCATGGGATGGCCTCTCCGAGATTTTCACCTGACCGGTCTGAACCTGCGATCAGTGTACCATCTCAGCAAACCTGGGAACAACCTGTTGATCTGCCAAATCGTGCCGGTCTGGCACGCGCGGACAGACGTCATATGGCTGGGTTTTGAGCTCCAGTCTGCGCGATTTTGCCGCGGGGCACATGGAAATAGACCATGAAGAGCACTGCCCCGGCCGCCGTCAAACCGGCAGCTATCAGGAAGAAGATGCTGAATCCCGCAATCGGAATGATGCGACCCCCGGCGATCAGCATGAGCGAACCGCCTACGCCCATCCCCATTGAGGTAGCGCCTGACATGACCGCTCGCCAGTTTGGAGAGACAAGTTCTTGGGCGTAGACGAAAAACGCCCCATTCACCAGGGTTGTGAGGGCGATGGCGCCGACAAAGCCCACTGCGGCTGCTCCTGCCAGAGGTAACAGCGCTAACGGTAGCAAGCAGAGCGCCACGCCGATTGTTCCCCAACCGATGACGCGTTCCTTGCCCCACTGCTTGACAGCCAGCGGCATGGAAAGCGCCGCGACACCAGCCACCAGCCGGCCTGCGGCAACCGATGAGCCGATGAACGCCGTGGATGCACGCAACTCAGTTGCCAGATAGACATTGTAGAAGACATTGGGGGCCCACTCGCCACTCACCCGCAGGAGCATGACGATGGCCATGACGGTGATTAGCACAAGCGGTATCGGGCCGCCGACCAATGCACTACTCTCTTTAGATTGTTCTTGTTCGACCTCTCCTTCGCGCATTACGATTGTCAGGAGCAGACCGACGAACATCAGTGCCCCTGCCAAAAAGAGTGGGTAGCGAAATGGGGCGGGCTGATCTGTGGGGATCGCCAGAATGCCCGAAAAGATGCCGGGCAGAAACCCTGCCATCAGGCCGCCGGCAAAACCGGCTAGCGAGAAGAGTGCCGCCTGCATAGAAAATGCGTAGTTGCGCTCCTCTGGACCCGTGACGCTCATTAGGAAAGGCATTGCATTGACTGTGTACAGTGGAGCGCTGAAGGAGACGACAAACCAGGTCGCCAGAAACCACCCACGTTGCCAGCTAGCGGGAACGAGTTCAGCCAGTGGCACAGCTGCGAACCCGATAGTCATCAGCGCCATGCCGACGATCATCATGCGTCGAGAACCCCACTTTCTCCCCAACGCGCCAGAAGGTATAGAGAAGACGGCCAGTGCGAATAGTCCTACGCCATTGACCAAGCCGATGAACTCGGGACCATATCCCAGGCGCAGCAGATAGAGGTTGAACAACACCATGAAGATGCCCAGGTAGGCGAATCCCACCAACGACCAGGCGGCGAGATAGAGCCACACGTCGCGTCCGAACAGGCGCAGCTTCTGAATGTAGTCGGTAACCATTTCCGGCTCTCCCTTTGCTCTGGATGTCGATCTCGGCTCTTGCTGGATGGGTTGTGATCGTGCTGGGAATTGAACAAGCAGGCCCATCATGACTGGCAGGTGGCTACAAAATGTCTACAGTGGATGGGCTTCAATCAAGTGAGGATTGCCGAACAGGAGTTGGTGTTTTTGCAAGTGCGATAGTTCGCTATATTGGCAGCGCGAGATTCTTCACTGGTCTTCCGCTGGTGTGGAAGTGACTGTGTCAAGCCGTTCAGAATGACAAGATGTGAATTGTTGAAAAGTAGAGGACCGGGTCGCCGATCTGGTGAAGGCGTGCCTGGCCTGGGCGCTATTAGGCCAACTCTGCAATACCAGATAGTACCCATCGAAGACGTAGCCACCCCACGGAGTCGGCTGGTTACTCAGGGTTATTGCCTGCAAATGTTGCACCCGTTCATGTGTCGTAAGGGCAGGGCTGATCTCCGTGCGCTCACCACAGCGGGCGGATCGTAAGGGGCGTCCTGAAGAAATTATGGTTCATGAATAGGCAAACGGTACAGGATTAGCGAGTACTTAACTCGTGGATTGGACTGTTTAGTGCGCACGCCCTTCGTGCGCACTAAACAGTGGCAGACCGTTCAAATCATTGAGTTGTCTAGTCACCGGTCCATACTGGCCCAGACTGACGCGCTTCGGGCATCCAGATCGTGATGTTGAGATCGAACTATGGCTGTTTGTCCTCGTCTAAGGCTTCAAGATCCTCTGCGCTTTTCTTGCGCCTGCGTCCAACCACCAAAGCCCACACCGCAAAAATCAGAAAGCCGACAACCGATGCCTGCCCGGCGATGTCGCCGATCTGCGGATAGATCGTGGAAATGCCGGCCGTGGAAACGTTGGCCACTATGACAGTCTCGTTGTCGGCGGCGTCGGCCGAGGCCACGGTCCGTCCTATGGAGTCGATGTAGCGCGATACGCCCTGGTCAGCCTGACGAATCACCGACATACCGTTTTCGATGGCACGAAAGCCGGCCATATCGGCGTGTAATTCGCCGATGGCAGGCCAGATGTAGGCTGGCGAAAGCAGAATGTCGACGCCCAAACGCCCAGCCTGGGCCATCACGGTTGGGTAGTCAGTGTCCCAGCAGATGACGCCGGACAGGATGCCGTAGGGCGTCTCGATGGTCTGTAGCTCTCGACTGCCGAGCAGCGACCCTTCCAGCAGGTTGCCGCCGAATTTGATGTGTTCCAGCACAATGTCGCCCTGGGGATCGGCGATATGGAGAATATTTTCGGCAGGACGATCTTCCCCCGGGTAGAAGGCCATGGTGGGCATTGCCAAGTAGATGCCCTCCTGCTGTGCGATGGCTTGGCCGCGCGCCAGCAATGCCTGTACATCATCGGATGTGCCGGTGCCGGCCAGCTCCGGCCAGAGTACAATTTTGGCCCCTTCTTGGGCTACCTGAACCGTCTGATCCAGATAGCGCTGATGCGTTTGCGTTGTCTCGGCACGGAATGCCTCAAGATCATTCCCGACCATGGGAAAGAGGGTTTCAGGATGGATTTCATTCGCCGTGAACGCGGCCACTGTCACCGTGTCGTCTGCATCTGGGGCCGTGAACAATCGCATGGCGCCGAAGGTTAGGACGATGCAGAGGATCGCAACATAGACGACAACACCGCGCCACACGCTCTTCCAGGCAAAGCCGCGTTCCCACGCCCAGTTCACTACGCTGGCAAACCAGGCAACCAGGAATGTGATGCCCCACAGCCCCGTGATCGAGGCCAACTGGGTCAGCACCGGGAAGCCTGCTTGACTGTATGCCGACGCCCCGAAGCTGCCTAGCGGCCCGTCGGCCATCAGGAGGTATTCGGCTGCGGTTGAAGCCAGCGGAAAGACAAGTGTTGAGAAAAACGGGGAACTGCCGTCTTGCTGAAAGCGGGGCGTCAATAAACGATCAAACAGGTAGGGTAGACTGCCGAGCAACACATTGATCGCCATGAAGATCGGATAGATCGCCATGGGGATGGGCGCGACTTCGTACCAGGCAATGCTGATGGAGATATAGGCTGCCACAAAGAGGAGCAGGAAACCCCGTCCTGTCTTCTGGCCGCGTAGGAAGCGAAGCGCGAAGACAGGGGCCAGCCAGACTGCGGCGACTACGGTCCATTTGACTGTGAACAGACTGAGCAGCGCATACAGGGCCAACCACAGGTAGGTGTATCGATCTTGGTTCGGTCGATTCTGTTTCATGATCCGGCCTACTTCTCTACAGTTTCTTGTAATATCGAACCTGTGGCAATCCTGTGTATCCGGCCTTCTCGTACGAACGCCTTGCCGGTGCATGGCCTTCGTCGCCACCGGTGCCCACGACAGCCAGCTTCATGCCGGCTTCCTGCATCTTCTCCAGAGCCAGTTCGTTCAGTGCAGTGCCGACGCCGTCGTTCTGGTCGTCGGGGTGGACTGCGAGGAGCTGCACCTCTCCAGTCTGCTTGTCTTCGTTGAGATTGTAGACGATGTAGCCGATGATCTGCTCATCGACGGTGGCGACCCAGGTCTGGTTGTTCTCGTCGCCAAAGATTCGCCTGACTACGTTGGCCTGGCCGATTCGCCAGTCCGGGTAGATGGCAATCGGGTAGAGTTCAGGCCCAAGGATCTTCTGCCAGGACACAAAAATCGGCTCCCACGCTGCCACCGACAGCGTTACCACATCGTCGAGATCGCTCTTTTCGAAGGGCCGAATCGTGAAGCTCATGTCAGTTCCTTGATCAATGTTTCGTGGGCCGTACGAGCGTTGGCTTCCTCGATCTCCCACCTGGCCTCGACAGAGAGTCGTCCGCTATACCCAGCGGCCTTGAGTGCATCGAAGAACGGCTGAAAGTCGCATTCTTCTTGGCCGGGCGCCAGCCGGTTTTCGTAGGTGGCGATGTGGGCATGCACCAGCAACGGTCCGGCGTCGATGATGGATTCAACTGGCTCCCCGTTCTGCGCCCAATGGTAGGCATCGACCAGAAGGCGCACGCCGGGGTCATCGATTTCGCGTACGTATTGCGCACTCTCTGCGACAGTGTTGAGCACATTGCACTCTGCATGGCGCAGCGGCTCTACCGCAATCGTGACACCATGATCGGTGGCGATGGGGCCGATCATTTGTCCGAAGCGCACGAGCTGCGCCCAGGCCTGCTTGCGATCGAACCCGTCTGGGATGCGTCGTGCGCCGCCCGATCCAAAAACGACAATCTCAACGCCTGCTTGCTCGGCACGGGCAAAGGCCGTGCGCACATAGCGCTCCAATAATGGTTTGTCGATGTCAGGTCCGGTCAGCTTGTATGAGCCCGGTAGAAAGATGCAGGCCACCGGTGTCGGCAGCGCACAGGCCGCCACGCTGGTCAGTCGTGAGCCAGCTTCCTCCAGATCTACCTCCGGCTGGAGATCGCGCACCATGCTGATCTCCACATAGTCAAATCCGGCCTGCGCCAATGTTGGCGCATCCTCCGGTGACGCAAAGACGCCCAATTTCATGCTCGTTCCTCTCCGATTGATGAAAAATGCTCAACTGCCGACCATGTGGCGTATCGTCAAACACATGTCGGGAAATTTGGATTTCGATTGAATGAATTTTGGCAAATTCAGTCCAGAAAATCTCGCAACAAACTATTGACCAACGCCGGCTATTCAAGGTTAGGCAGATGGGCCGCGCCCGGAATTTCAATGCCGTTGGCAGACGGAACTGAGTCGACCACATGCCGGCATCGCTCTTTGATGTAGGGGAAGTCGAGATCGCCCCAAAGCACCAACGTGGGCACGGACGGGTTGGAAAGCCGGTCATAGGCCGAGTCAGGTTCGATCTCTTGGGGCAATTCGGGCTTTCTCAGGACGATGCCATTCATGTCTAGAAACAGTTCGCTCAGCGCACCCGTGACTCGTCCCGCGGGGCTGGTCGGACCGTCCAGCCAACAGTGGGCTTCGAGTTCATTGATAGCGTCCAGATCGTCGGCATCGTCTGCTTGATCAAGCGCGTCAGATATCGCCTGAATCTCTGGAGAGAAAGGTCCGGGCCCCGGAGCGCCGCTGACTGCGGGCGCCAGCAGGGCCAGCGCATAAACCCGTTGGGGAAAGGCGAGCGCAAAGTCAATGGCAACTCTTCCTCCTTGAGAGGAACCGACGAGCGCAGTCTTCCCAGTCCCAAGGTGATCGAGCAGTGCGCGTAGATCATCGACGTGGGAGAAGGGCTCATCCACTGATGAAGTTTCCCCAAACTCGCGCCGGTCGTAGGCGATCACCCGATGTGATGTTCTGAATTCCCCGAGTTGTGGCCGCCACATGCGTCTGTCAGCAACGCCGGCATGAAGGAAGAGTAGCGGCTCACCGGTGCCCGCTTGCTCTCCAGCCAGTTGGGCGCCGCTGGAGGCGAACCGAAATGTTTCTGTCTCCATTGTAGCTACTCTCCGAAATAATCATGTTTCGTGCGACAGAATCTAATCCTGAAGCGGGCCACGTGCGCTGCCTGAGGAAAATACGCTAGAAAATGCTCTGAGATTTTCCAAGTCTACTGAATCGTCAAAGACCGAAAATCGCACGGCTTTGAAGCAGCCACAGTAGGGTCCGTCTTCCAGGAGCAGATCGCCGAAGACGGCAGCAACCATCGCCGGATCGTTCCGGAAAACGCCGCATCCCCATGCGCCCAGCACCATTGCGTCGCAGCCCTTGCTACAAGCCAGCGTCAGGATCTTGTGCGCACGTTGTTTCAGTATAGCAGGGATCTGCTGTGCGTAGTGACCGCGCTTTCGCAGCGTGCCGGCATTTGGCGCCGGGCTGGTGATGAAGTCGACCATGTAGGGCCGATCGAGGAGTCGGCCCGAATCATCTCGAAAGACCGGGCAGTCTGGCGAATAGATCATGCGGTCTGAGTAGGCGCCATTCTTCGTGCGCCGGTGATGCGCATAGAACTCTGGGTATTGCATCAGCGAGGCATAGAGCGCGGAACTGCGCGCCAGTGCCTCCTCCTGGGCCGCGCTCCCCTTTAGAAACCCGCCGCCGGGCCGTTTGGCCGAGGCGAAGTTGAGCACGCCGACACGCTGGAATGTTTGCTGATCCGCAAGGAAGCCGGCCCCTTCGAGCGTTGTCTCGTTGACGACCACGACTTCGGTCGCGAACCGCGTAGATCCGCATGTCCACGCATTCGTCTCGCAGTTCTTCAAGCCCTGTCGGGTCGATGCCGGTAGATCCCGTGCAGCACCGGTCAATAAGATCCCGAATCTCAACAGTTTCGTCTAGATTGTTGACATAACGGCCATGTGCGAGAATTTGCAACGTTTCTTGCGCCAGGTTTGCGCGTTCTTTTCGGTTCATCTTTTGCCTGACCCAGTCTGAGGTCCGCTTCGCTACTGTTGATTCTTCGGGCGTTCCAGATGTGCCTGCAAGGCATCTATGCTGGGAAACGAATTGAGTGGCACAGCGTGCTCGCGGAGATACGATTGCAGTCGCCGGTCAAATGCCTGGCACTGGCGGTGCAGCCCTGTGAAGTCTCTGTCGACCACGAATGGCAGCAGATCGGGAAAGCCCATCGCGGTCAGATCCTGTTCATATTCTGCCAGGCTGTTGAAGTCCGAATACTCGACGCCCGTGGTCGCCTGGGCCATGTGGATCATCAGTTCATGATAGAGCGACATCAACGTGGAACTAAAGAACTCCTGCCGCTCGCATGCCAGCATCAGATGTTGCAGATCGCCCTTCAGCTCTGGATAAGCGCTATCGAATACCGCCGGGAACGTTGTCTCGTTGCCTTGCACCGTTTGTTGCTCTGCCAGCAGCAGAGCCCGGGTGCTGCCCAGAAGCAGTTCGCAGGCCGCTAGCACTTCCTCCGGATCGGTGGCATTGACGATCCGGTCAATCGTTGCGGCGAATCCTTTCGGCAGCACGGGCAAAGCCAATACCTGATCGCGTTTGCGTGTATCGATGCATGCCTGGTTGGCCACGGCCAGGCAGTGCAGCACTGTCTGCAGGATGTTGCGCGCATGGTGCATGCAGGCCAGCTGATGACCATCGACCGCCCTTTGTCGCAGCAGGTAGTACTGGTAGCCGGCCCCTTTGAAGATCGCCTGCGCCTTGTTGAGCATGGCCGGGCGCGCATCAGGTTGTTGCAGCGCAATCAACCTCGCCGGCAACCCCCGAAAGCGCTCGACGACTTCCTGGCAACGTTGATAGATGATCTCGTTGTCCACAAGAACCGTGCTGGAGATGTCATCAAACTCGGCCATCCGTTCCAACTTGGACCAGTGAATCGGGTAGAGGTCGACCATCATATCATCCACAAGCACCGTGATGCTGTGCCACGTCGATTCGTGGCGCGGCGTATACGAGATGTCCAGGTCCGAATAGGCGTGGTTTGTGCCTTTGAGCATAGAGCCGTAGCGAAAAATGAGGTCGACTTCCTGGCCCAGATCGCGCAGAAGTGCCTCTGACACCGTTTCGACTAGCCGCGATGTGTCAACTACCACAAGGTTCTCCCTCCGTGAGAATAGTGACCGCGTATCTCTGTCAAGAACCCCTGTGTTGTCGGGTGCAGTTCACGCGGGATGAGATCGCACGTGCCGGGGACGGTCCAGTCCATTTCGGCCATACGGACTGCTCGTGGACCGTCCCCGGCACGTGCTGCCCCCACATTGTGTCACTCGCCTTCCCCAGCAATCGTCGGTACTGTCATCGGCCCCTCCGGCAGCACGCAGATCGAGGCATTCGGTCCGTAGCGATCGATCAGATCGGCCAGCGTCTCATCGATCCCGGCACTGGGGCGCAAGAGTGCGCCCTCGATCTGCTCGTCGCTCAATCCGTCGCTGAAAACGAAGACATCGGCTTTAGCCTGAATCTGAGCTTGGACCTGCACCTGCCATTGGTCGTGGGCATGGAAATCGGGCTGCAGAATCTGGTTCAACAGGTCTGCCGGTTGCTCGGCCGAGCGCAACAGGCGAGCATATTCACCGTGATTGGGCAAGCCGTCCCAGCACTCGGCGGCTACTATGATGCTTCCCCCCGGTCGCACGGCTTCCGATGCAGCCGACATGCCCTTGACCGCCTGGTAGAGATTGAGGTCAAGGGGGTAACCGGAATTGCTGGTGATGACGATGTCGTAGGCGTGCGGCACCGGCGCCATGGCGGATTGGCGGCAGAACTCGCAGCCACGTGCATGCGCCTGCTCGACATCGCCGGCGAAAATGCCGGTGATCTCCCGATGACGGTTGATGGTGACGTTAAGCAAGAAGGTCGGCTTTGTCTTCTGCGCCACGTCCAGCATCTCTTCCCAGATGGGATTGCCGTGGGTCACGCCCCAGCGCGCCTCGGCCGCGCCGACCATCTCCGCGCTATGGTTGCTCATCACGCTTTCGATGCCCGCAATCGAGGGTAGCACGGCCTTGGGACCGCCGCTGAAGCCGGCAAAGAAGTGGGGTTCGATGAATCCGGTCAGGATCTTGACGTCGGCCTCCATGTACTGGCGATCGATGCGTACCGGATTGCCGAAAAGCGTCTGGCCCAATGGGACGAGATTGTCATCATCCCAACAATCATGTTGCAAACAGCGATAGTTGGCGACGATCTCCTCGCCCAACATGCCGACCAGTTCGTCGTATGTCTGGGGTCGATGTGTGCCCAGGCCGTTGAGAAGCGTAATGTCATCAGGTCTGATGCTGGCCTTAATCAACTCATCAATGATGACCGGCAACACGCGGTCGTTGGGCATTGGGCGCGTGATGTCGCTGTGGACAATGGTGACGGTCTGCCCTGGGCTGACCAGTTCCCGCAACGGAGGCAAGTCGATCGGCGTGCGCATGGCCTGCCTTAGCGCTTCTTTTTCGTCAACGAGCCCGGGCACAAATGCCGGTTCGACCACGGTCGCGTGGTCGGGGACATCGATGTCGAGGCCTTTCTTGCCGTAGGCGAGATGGATTCTCATGGTTGCTCCTTGGCGCCTATTGTGATGGTTTGTTTGGGTTGGGCATGGAGCGGAACAAGGCCTTCAAATCTTCGGTCATTTCGTCGCTCCAACCCTGGGGTTGAGTCAGTGCGATCCAGGCGTCGATGTAGGAATCACTGCTGTAGCGATGGCCGTTTCCGTCCGGTAACGTATCGCTCGTCCCCAATACCATATCGAAGACGAGCTGCCAGAATGTGGCAATCGGATACCACTTCATTTCATCCACTACCTTTGGCGACCGACTACCCTCTTTCAGCCATTCAGGCTCTCGAAAGAGTGAATCAGCGGTGAAGAAGACAATTGGATCGCCTGCCTGTTGTAGGTATATGAAGCGGTTGTCCTGCCATTGATCCGGCGACTCCTGGAGTCCTTCACCCTGATTCGTAAAGCGAATCGTCGCACCGTCTCGATAGACTGGACGCCATATCGGTGTTCCTTGCTCTCTCGCACTGGTGATATGTCGCCATGTTTCGCTCACAAACGGCGGTCCCGCCCACATTGCGCCGTCAATCGGATCATTGAGCAGGTTGACGTCTGAAGTGATGGCCTGCGAACCGTACGATCCTAGACTGAGGCCGTGGAGATAGAAATCTGGGCGGGTCTCTTCGTCGAGTGTACTCCAGTATTCGTGAATCTTGTCGAACATGGCTACTGACGCTTCGGGGGCCGAGTCCTTGTCCGCCAGCAGCGCGAATACCGATGGCAAGTACGAATACTGGAAGGAGGCGGTTGCCGTATTTCCACCATGGATGTATTCAAGCGAATTCACCGCATTGGAATCGACCCAGCCGCTGCCGGTAGAAGTAACGAGGGTAAGTACATCTCGGTCAAAGGCGCCGGTCCGAATCAACTCTTGGAGTGCAAGTTTGGCGCGCTCCTCTAGCGTATCGGCCGACTTGGCTCCGACGAAGACGCGAATCGGTTCATCCGCTGGCTCGCCGTTCCAATATTCCGAGATCTCGTCGGCAGATGGCCCCGTCCCCGTAAAACGTCGGCCTTCTTTGCCCAATGTGTCCCACTCGACCAAGGATTCCGGTCCTCCGGAGCGAAGCGTCGAGGTGGGCTGTTGCACGTTTGGGTCGGTCGAACTGTCGGTTAATGCATAGGACGCATTGGCGGATTCTGCAATGGATTGAAGCAGTAGGCCATTTACGAGAAATACTACGAAACAGATCGCGATAAAACCCCCGATCACCTTGCCATATCGATGCGGGATATATCTGGCGACGAATTGCGTGATTGCCTTGGCGATCCACAGCAAGATCCGGAAGAAAAGAACCAGTATCGCGGCGATGGCTGCGGCAAGGAAAATAACACGAACTGGGTGGGCTGAATCGACTGGATCTAGCTCAACCATCCGGCGGACGCTGTTCTGCCAGCCTAGCGCTCTGTATGAGAAAAACACAAGAACAATGCCGACGATGACCAGTGAAATCTGTGATGCCCGTTTACGGTACTGTTCCGGTATGGTTGGGATCTCCAGGTAGCGCCAGAGTGCGAAGAGGCTAACGCCGAGCGCATATCCAAGGACAAAGGAGAGACCGGAAATGACGCCCTGAGCTGTCCATTCACGAGGGATAAGCGACGGTGTCAGGGAGACAGTCAATAAGATCGTCCCGAAAATGACTCCAACGATGGATGGTTTCTTGATAATTGTTCTGAACTGCATGACATAGATTCCTGTTGCATACACTTCATCAGCCGAATTCAGTGAGTCTTCTGCAAAAACTAAAATTTGCCACAGATTCACACAGATAAGAACCTTATTTTCACAGATGTCTTACAGATGTCCAGAGGTATCCCAGTGCCATCTGTGTCTTATCCTTTTTCATCTGTGTGAATCTGTGGCGAAAAAGGCTTTTTGCAGTGGAGTCACTGAAATTGGCCTCAAAGTGAACTGTATTGTGTGTCTTGGATGGTGTTGATCATGGCCCAGAAATTCTCCAGCGGGGTGTCGAGTTGTACGTGATGAGTCGGGCCGATGATGAGACCGCCGCCGTCGCCGATGGTCTTGAGGCGGGTAAGCACTTCAGCTTCGACATCGGCGGGCGTGCCGAAGGGGAGGGTGCGTTGCACATCCATCGACCCCCAGAAGCAGAGTTCCTTGCCGAATTTACGCTTGATTTCAGCGGGGTCCATGGACATGGGCTGGATCGGATTGAGCACATCCAGGCCGATCTCGATCAGGTCAGGGATGATGGGCATGATATTGCCGTCGGAGTGGTAGGCGACCTTGACTGCTGGATTGATGCGCTTCAGATCGGCGATAAAAGAGGCCATTCTTGGCTTGAAGAACTGCCGCCAACTGGCCGGCGATAGCAACATCTGGTGCTGGGCGCCAATATCATCGCCGGTCCAGACCATGTCGACGCCCATTTCCACCAACCGCTTGGCGGCTGTCAGGTGATAGGTGAATGGGATATCAAATAGTTTATTGACATAATCCTCGTCGAGGGCAAGGTCGAACAATGATTTCTCATAGCCGCGCAGCGCCCATGCGGTCTCAAAGACGGTCGTGACGGTGACGCCGACGATCCAATACTCGTCTTTGTAGTGGCGCAGCATGTGCTCGGCTTCAGCATAGAGTTCTGGCCGATCTGGATCGGGCGCCGTGTAGCTGTCGATGGCTGCGTCATCGGCCAATGGGTGACCGACCATCTCCGTATAGTGGCCGATGCCGTAGGGCGTCTCGTAGGGTACGTTGCGCCAGGTCACGCCCCATTCGTCTGTGTACTGTTCGGCCCCATCGGCCCTGTAGTACGAGTTGGCCCAACCGACAGAGGTCAGCAACAGATCTTGGCCCAGCCTGCGTTCCATCTCGTAGGTGTTGCCGCCCCCGTGAGGGTTATGCGCCTGCTGGTCGATGCCCATGTCAACAGCCAGTCGATCGGCAAACTCGGGCGTGAAGCTGACCTGCATGGGACATCGGTCCGGACACTCATGGTTGAGGGCCATCTCGACGCGCTCACGATGTTTCATGTTGTGCTCCGCTTCTGATTGAAAGAGTATATGCAGCATACGCCTCCTCGACCACATCACCGGGCTCGAACAATTCGATGAAGCCCGTAACAGACTCTCGTCGAGTGACATCGCCGGTATCCTTGGTGAGGAAGACCCGTTCACCGAAATCGCCGATTTCCTGGACGACCCATTCATAGCGATAGTAGGCGAGGGCAGTAGGGTCAACATCGACATTCCCATAGCCCTGGCGGAAGCAGCGTGCCTCCCGGTTGTCCGGATGCTCGTCCTCGCCGCTGGACAGCATGAACATCAGGTCGCGTTCCTTGGGCGCCAGGATGACGCCATCCCAGTCGACAATGTGGAAATGACCCTGCTTGTCGATCAGCACATTGTGCGTGTGCGCATCGGCGTGACAGAGCACACGCTCGATTGACCGGGCACGCAAATTGCGGCCAAGCTGGACTGTCGTTTCGACGATGCGCTCGATCTCCGCGCTGCGAGCCAGCCAGAAAGCGGCCAATGCTTCTTCGTGCGGGCCGCCAAAGTCGCCGGCAACAAGCTTGGCTTGAAGTTTGCTGATCATCTCGGCCCACTCGGGAGTGAATCTCTCGTTGCGCACTTGCGAGCGAAGATCCGCCGGCAACGCCGTTGAATGGAGCCGCTTGAGGGTAGCGCCGAACTCTCGCCAGTGATCGTCGGACATGCCGACTTCTGCGCCAGTTCCGCCATCGATAAACTGGTAGAGAATCAGTGTGAAGCGGTCAACGATTGCCCAGAGATTTCCTGATTTTGTGCGTAGCGGCGCTACCACCTGTTTGATCCCCTGGTCCTTCAAGTAGCTTGGGACGGCGAGACTCGCCTCATAGATGAGACCCTGGCGTGCTTTGAGAAAATAACGGCTTCCATCGCCACAATCGATTCTGAAGACCCAGGCATTGGCGTCATAGCCGATGGGCAGAAAATGTACGTCTGTCGCTTCGATATCATACGCGTCTTGCAACGTAGAAATGATGACGGCGTCGTCAAGATCCGGTCGCTCTAGCATGGAAGATCCTGTCCCTGATGCAGATGGTGTTCGGTACATCGCTACTTTAGCCGACTCCCGAAGCGAGCGCAAGCGTATTCGAACCCGTCACCTTTGGGCTTCGCTTCGTTCGGTGGCAAAATGGACCTGTCTAAGTTTACCTTTCGCTGATTGAGATGAAGGCAAAAATCATGTCAAACAAACCAGACCAGAGACTCTTTATTCCTGGACCGACAGATGTGTTGCCCCACGTGCTGGAAGCGCAGACGGCACCCATGATCGGCCATCGTAGCAAGGAGATGGAGGCTCTTTTCGCCAAGTGCGAGACGCAGCTCCAAAAACTATTTTATACCCGCAACAGGGTCTATATCGTTGCCTCATCGGGGTCGGGGCTCCAGGAGGCCGCAATCCGCAATGGCGTCGGAACGAGTCAAGTGTTGAACTTCGTCAACGGCGCGTTCAGCCAACGCTGGCATCAAGTCTCGGTTGGCTGCGCAAAGCGAGCCGTGGGCATTGATGTTGCATGGAACACGGCCGTCAAGCCCGATATCGTGGCCAACGCGCTGGCGGAGGCATTGGCGGAAGGCCCGGTCGACGCCATCACCGTGGTCCACAACGAGACTAGTACCGGCGTGGTTAGCCCCGTGGATCAGATCGCAGCTGTGGTGCATGAACTGAGTCCTGACACGCTGGTCTTCATCGATGCCGTCTCTTCGTTCAGCGGAACCCCGATCCCGGTAGATGAGTGGGGCATCGACCTCTGCTTGACCTCGTCACAGAAGGCCATGGCGTTACCCCCCGGAATCTCATTCTGCGCCGTCAGCGACCGCGTGTTGGAGCGGGCTGCCACCGTGGAGGGGCGCGGCTGGTACTTTGACTTCCTCGTGCTGGAGAAGTACCTGGAGCGCAGTACCACCCCGGCGACACCGGCCATTTCCCTGATGCGCGCCCTGAGCGCACAGCTAGACGTGATCGATGAACTTGGCATCGAAAGGCGCTATCAGCGACACCGCCGTTTGGCCAAGCGCACGCAACAATGGGCCGTCGATAACGGATTTGAGCTGATGGCTGAGAAAGGCTATCGCTCGCCGACAGTGACCACAGTGGCCAATAATCTGGATATCAGTGTCGCGGATCTCAACGAGTACCTTGCTCAGTATGAGATGCAGATTTCCAATGGCTACGGCGTCTACAAAGACAAGGCCTTCCGCATCGCTCATATGGGCGAGGTCACAGATGCTGATATGGGGCGCCTCTTCAACGCCATGGATGAATATCTGGCAGGTGTTTGAGCGGTGGCTGTCTATTTCACTGTAGGATGGACAGGTAATCCGTCCGAGCATAGCGTTGCATTAAAGCACTTTCAATATCGGACTACTCTTCCAACGCCCAACCGAGCAAAAGGAATCAATCATGCCTGAATCACAAGCACTCATCGATCTGCGTAGTGATACAGTCACCAAACCCACGCCTGCCATGCGCGGGGCCATGGCCAAGGCTGAAGTGGGCGACGATGTCTACGGCGAAGATCCCACCATTCTGGCCCTTGAAGCGCTGGCTGCCGACATGCTCGGCAAAGAGGCTGCCGTCTTTGTGCCCTCCGGCACCATGGGCAACCTGATCTCCGTGCTTAGTCACTGCGGTCGCGGCGATGAGATGATCCTGGGCGACAAGGCTCACATCTTCATGTACGAGGCCGGTGGAGCGGCTGCCCTAGGCGGCATTCAACCGCGGACCATTCCCAACCGCACAGATGGCACGCTGGATCTCGAACAGGTTGTCGCATCAATCCGTGGCGATGATCCCCATCAACCGGTTACCCGTTTGCTGGCCCTGGAGAACACCCAGAATCTGTGTGGCGGCGCCGTTTTGCCTGTCGATTATATGGACGAGGCCGGGAAACTGGCCCACAGCCACGGCTTGAAGTTGCATGTCGATGGCGCTCGGATCTGGAACGCGGCAGTGGCGCTTGGTGTTTCACCCGCACGACTGCTGAAACATGCGGACAGCGTCAGCGCCTGTCTGAGCAAGGGATTGGCCGCGCCGGTCGGTTCAGTCGTGGCCGGAAGTGATGACTTCATTCTGCGGGCGCGACGCATGCGCAAGCAGGTCGGCGGCGGCATGCGCCAGGCCGGCGTCATCGCTGCGGCCGGTCTGATCTCGCTGATGGAGATGGTCGATCGCCTGGCCGAGGATCATGCCAATGCCAAGCTGCTGGCCCATGGCCTGGCCTCGATTGATGGCATTTTAGTCAATCCGGATTCGATTCAGACCAACCTGGTCTACTTTAAGGTGACGCGGGAGGACATGAGCGGTCTGGACGTGTCGGCTGGCCTCAAGGATAATGGCGTTCTGCTCGGCGGCACGGGAAGCAAGATCATGCGTGCCGTGACCCACAACGACGTAACTGCATCCGATATCGAGCGGGCCCTCGATGCGTTTGAGATCGTCATGCGGTAGTCGGATATTCGACGTAGCTCAAGCTGTTGCTCAACCTTGACAGCTGCCGACCAACTCAGGTGCGGACCAAAACGGGAGCGAACCAACCATGTGCGGAATTGTAGGATACATCGGCCAACAATCGGCAGAATCGGTCGTGCTCAATGGCTTGCGGCAGTTGGAATACCGTGGCTATGACTCGGCGGGCCTGGCCGTTATCGATGATAATGGGGCGATTCAGGTGCGTCGCGAAGCGGGGAAACTGGCCAACCTGGCGGATCGGCTGAATACAGAGCCGCTGATCGGCCGGGTCGGTGTCGGCCACACTCGTTGGGCGACGCACGGGCCGCCCAACCAGCGCAATGCTCACCCGCACAGCAGCACGGATGGTGAGCTTGTCGTGGTTCAGAATGGCATCGTCGAAAACTTCCTGCAGCTTCGTCAGGTTCTCCAGAGCGAAGGCTACGAGTTCCTCAGTGACACTGATACCGAGGTCATCGTTCACCTGATCCATCGATACTATGGCGACGGCGACTTGGCGTCTTCGGTGCGTCGCGCCGTCGCGGATCTGCAAGGACCTAGCGCCTTCGTTGTCATGTCCAAGAGCCAGCCGGACCTGCTTGTTGCAGCACGGCTGGGCAACGCCGGCGGCGTAGTCATCGGCACGGGCGATGACGAGATGTTCATTGCCAGCGACATTCCGGCTATCCTTCGCCACACCCGACAGATGACTTTTCTGGATAGCCGGGAGATGGCTGTTCTCAGTCGACATGGAGCCGAGTACTTTGATTTTGACGGCAAGCGGATCGACAAGAAGCCCATCCTGATCGATTGGAATCCGATGGCGGCTGAAAAGGGCGAGTATCGACACTTCATGCAGAAGGAGATTTTCGAACAGGGCCGCAGTCTGACCGACACTCTGCGCAGCCGGTTAGATTTCCAGCACAACCGCGTCGAACTCGATGCGTTGAATATCGACGAGAACCAGGCCAAGAACTTGAAGAGAATCACCATCATCGCCTGCGGAACGAGCTACTACTCGGCCTTGATCGGCAAGTATTACCTGGAGCGGCTTGCCCGGATTCCAACCGAGATAGACTATGCCAGTGAATTTCGATATCGAGCGCCGCTGATCGGCGAGAATCACCTGGTCGTGGCGATCACGCAGAGTGGCGAGACGGTGGACACGCTGGCTGCGTTGGATGAGGCAAAGTCGGGCGGTGCAATCACTGCGGCGATTGTCAATGCCATGGGCAGTCAGGCTGTGCGGGTCTGTGACGGTCACATCTACATGCAGGCCGGGCCGGAGATCGGCGTAGCCAGCACCAAGGCATTTACCGCATCTGTCACCGATTTGCTATTGCTGGCGCTCTATCTGGGGCAGGAGCGGGGCGTACTCGACGAAACGGAGCGCAGCCGCCTGATCCACTCTCTGTCGACACTACCCGGTCTGGTGGGGCAGGTTCTAGAGGATGCATGGAAGGGATCACGCTACCACGAACTGGCTGAACGCTTTCATGGCTATCAGAATTTCCTCTACCTGGGCCGCGGACTCAACTACCCGATCGCACGTGAGGGAGCGCTAAAGCTGAAGGAGATCAGCTACATCCACGCTGAAGGCTATGCCGCAGGGGAGATGAAGCATGGCCCCATCGCCCTGATCGATGAGCAGATGCCGACGGTGGTAGTGGCGCCGAGGGATCAGGTCTATGACAAGATGATCAGCCAGGTCGAGCAGGTGAAGGCGCGTGGCGGCATTGTTCTGGCAGTCGCCAACGAGAATGATTTGGCGATCGCTCAGAAGGCGGACTACGTGATGCCGATTCCCGAAGTTGATGAGTTGCTTGCCCCGATCATCGCAGTTATTCCACTGCAGATATTCGCCTATGAGATGGCTGTTCGGCGTGGTGCAGATGTGGATCAACCGCGGAACTTGGCGAAATCCGTTACCGTTGAGTAACAGATGGCGACTGAGATAGATTGCTTGATGACCTCCTGACCGTTTGGGAAGCATCGAGAACACTCTGTTTCGGTCGCTACTCGGGCGGCTTGCCGCCTGTTGCTATTCGATTCAATATTGAGGGTCGGTTTCCCTTTCAAAGATGGCTCTCGGTCTTGCTCGAAAGTTTCTCTTGGGATACGATTGGTTGGATGGGAGCCGAGCGTTGCGATTGTCGTTTCCACAGAAGGTAGTACAAGTCTTACACGTGCGGACGAGAGTACTTTATGCTTGAGAAGAGTCAGGGACAATCGAAGACTAACGCCGCTACTCACCCTATCTGCCTTCTCGGCCTGAGGACGCATCTTGCTGTGGTATCACTGGCCGCAGTGCTCCTGCTGGCCGGTTGCGGCGGCAATTCCGCCACGAGAACACCGGTGCCGACATGGACGCCGACGCCCATTGGCGCGCAGTTGGTTCAGCCCAATCAGCCTGCCGCTGAGGCGCAGCCTGGCATCCTGCAGGCCGAGATCATTCTGTCGACACCGATTCCCACAGATACGCCGTCTCCGATACCGCCGACACCCACGCCGACGGAAACGCCAGTGCCGACCGATACGCCTACGCCTGAGCCCACGGCTACGCCAACCGAGACGCCGGTGCCAACGCCCACGCCTACGCCATCGTTTCTTTTTGACTTGGAATCGGCCGAGAAACTGCCGACTGAGGGATTGGCGGAAAACGTGGTGCGAATCTTTGTCTATGCGTACTCGCCGTCAGAGTTTGGCTCGGGAGGCCACAGCATCAGAGTGATCCACAACGGCGCGGTCTTGCCGGTGGAGGCTGTGACAACTGCCGGATTGCCGGATCAGACACGTGACGAACCTGGCCCCTATACCCGATTCTCCAATCTGGACGCCATATTCGTGGAATCCCAGGCCGGTGACTGGACTGTCGAGTTGGTGGATGCGTCCGGCTCGGCGATCGGGCCTCCGGCCTCCTTCACGTTGACCGCCGACGAGACCACACGTGAACTCTACGTTCGTTACAAGAGCAGATAGATCGCAGTAATTGTCTCAGCGGGTAGCTAACGGGCTACACTGCAAATAATCAAAAGGCGGGGCCGAGTCTCGAAGACTCGGCCCCGCCTTTTTCGTTATCTGTGACTTATTCTATCGCCAGGTCAACTCCAGAACCCGTTGCCAGTTGCCGTGGGCAATCTTGGTCAGGGCGCTGTTGTCATAGCCACGTTTCTCCAATTCCGCCATCAGCCTGGGCAGACCTGCAGCATCTTTGAGATCCTGGGGCATCAGCGCGCCGTCAAAATCCGAGCCGAATGCAACATGGTCGATGCCCATTCGGTCCACCATGTAGTCGACATGACGAGCGATTTCTGTCAGCGACGTTTCTGCATCGGTTCGGCCATCGGCGCGCAGGAAGCCAATATGGAAGTTGACGCCGACCACGCCACCGGTTGCTTGTACCGCATCCAGTTGACTGTCGGTGAGGTTGCGTGGCGACACACAGAGCGAGTGCGCACCCGAATGGGTCGCCACCAGTGGGGCGTCGCTGATTGTTTCGACGTCCCAGAATCCCTTTTCATTGAGATGAGAGAGGTCGAGCATGATGCCCAGGCGGTTGCATGCCTTGACCAACGCTCTGCCTGCATCCGTTAAGCCCGGCCCAATGTCGGGGCCAGCGGGAAATGCAAAGGGGACGCCCGTACCGAATGCAGTCGGTCGGCTCCACGTGATGCCAAGCGAACGGAGTCCGGCAGCGTAGAAGACATCCAGCGCATCCAAGTCCGTGTCGATCGCCTCGGCGCCTTCGAAATGCAGAATCATGGCCAGCACCTGTTCGTCCAAACAAGTGGCCAGATCGTCGCTTGTTCGCACGATGCGCACCTGGCCGTCCGACTGGGCTTCGACCGTGAGTAGCTTGGCCAGGCCCTTCATGGCGAACCGTGCTGCATAGGCCGGCTCCAGAGCAGGAGGCAGCGTCGCACCCGGCACGTTCGTCGACCTGATTGCATTGCTTGGCCGATGATCCGGGGGGCGAATGAAGACGGCAAAGAAGCCGCCGCCCAGCCCACCTTGTTTGGCACGCGGCAAGTCGAGGTGGCCACTTTCGCTCTTCTCAAAGAAAGTACGCCGCTTGTCCGGATCGAGCGTCAGCAGCGACAGGACAGTGTCATTGTGGCCATCGATGATGAGTGGGTAGCGTGTCTGATTCATGGCTAGTATTGTAGTATCCACCGTCCGGAACCGTCCGGATCCGGCATGAAAAAGAGCCAGAGTTCGCGTGACTGTTCCTCTTCGATAAAGAAATCGTTGTTATCAGAGAGACCTCGCCACGGCGTGCTGGCGCTGAAGCCGACCAGGCCGGGAAAGACGAAAATCTGGATCGAATCGCCGGGCTTTAGGTCATATTCACTGGGGCCTTCTTCAACCCGATACTTTTGGTCGAGGGTAAAGCGCAACTCCTGGTCGAATCCGTTGTTGATGTTTAGCAGTGCCTGACCTTTTGGCACCACGACTTCGGCCTGGGCTTCCTCACCTGCAACCGCTTCGCCATCGACCCCTTCAACACCACTTGCTTCATCGACCTGCCCGTCCTCGCCATCCGCCACTGGAGCCTCGGCTTCAACGGCGGCGACGGGGGCCAGCCTACCGTCAGTGATCTCGGCCACAGGCAGATCGGAGATCGCTCCGTCACAGGCAACAAAATTGGCGCTGCCCGTGATCCACCCGCCGGGGGCCACGACTTCATCCACCGCGAGCCATTCGAGCGTGATGTCGCGCCCGACGATCAGGACTGTGCCGATCTCGCTCTCTGTGCCCTGGACTTTGGCAACGATCTCATATTGCAGGCCCGGGCCGCTGCGTACGTTGAGCGCCGGAACAAGCACTGTGCAGAGTGCCTGGCCGAGCGGCGTACTCGCTGATTCGGAGGCCTGGACCGGTTGCGGGTCGGCCTCATCTGAGATTTCAGCCTCGGCAAGCTCTTCATCGATGACTTCGGGGACGGCGATGATCACTTCGCCATTCTCATCCAAGGGCAGCAGGTCTAGCAGCGAAACACGGCTGTTGGGCAGGCCGCCCACAGTCTCTACCTCTACGAGCGCGTAGCGCGCCCCTACCATGGCCACGGTTGGAACCCATTCGCATGCCATTTTGCCCTCGACCTCAAGGCATGAACGAACGAAGAACGTCGGCAGGGCATCATCACCTACGGCGAATTCGCGAAGTGCGCCAGGCAGCAGGTCAAAACGATTGTTCCGATAGACGACAAGCTCCGCTTGGGGGGATCGATTCTGGATCCAGATAGCGGATCCTGTTGGGCCGCCGGCTTCTTTCAACGTAACTTTGTCAGCGCCGCCCGTGTCGTCGCCTGCAACAATATCGTAGAATCCATCTCGATCGACCATGTAGGGATCCCAGTAGCACTCTTCTTCTGTTTCAGGGATCGCCGCGTCGCAGTTGTAGAGATTGAGAACGGTGCTGGCGCGAGGTAGATCAAGCCCCATTGAGCGAAGGCTTGCGATCTCGTAGATCTCGCCTTCGACAAAGAACTTAACGCTCATTTCGCTTCGATTGGCCAGAATCGTTCCGTCGACGATGCCCAGCACCGGGTTCTCTTCGCTCAGATCGGCCTGCCCCGGCGGGAGTACTTCGTCAGATGCTGAATCGGCTGGGGGCGGAGCAGCTGTGTCATCAGTTGTTGGGGATTCGTCCGCTGTTTCCGTTGGCTCAGCGGGCTCTTCGGCGACTCCGCTTCCCGGATCGGCGGGTTCCGGCTCAAGGTCGTCTGCCTCGATCGCCGTTTCGCTGTCGGGATCATCCGCGATGATACTGTCTGACTGCGTCACAACGCTTGTAATGCTGATGGGCGTCGTGTTCGTGAGGCGCTGGCCGAGTTTGATTGAGAGCGTTCGTGTAAATGTGCCTGTGGAGAATCTAGACTGGATGCCTGTCGACTCGTCTTCCTGGGCGTAAACTTGCCCGGTGAGGCTCGACGAGTGGGCTGCGGGTAACAAAGTGTCCAGCGGGCCTGCAATCTCCTGCCGAATCAACCCCTGGGTTGCCGACTGGAAAATCGCCCAACTGGCAAGCGCGATTGTTATCACGATGAGTGTGCGTTTTAACATGGACTGAGTCTCATTCCGGCTACGACAACACAATAGACGAGACAAACCCGCTGCAGTGGCGGTTTGACGCAAATGCAGCATACTCGCCCAGGCTGACATAAGCGACGATTTGTCTGTATCTTCAACTTAACCTGTCTTAAGAACAGATCATACACCAAGATGGTTCCCGCACCTAAGCGTTTGGGCGACAAGGAGAATACGGAACCTGTACGAAATTTCAAATATTGGACGTCTTGAGAACCTGTCTCACGCTATCCGGGGCTTCCAAGTAATAGAAAAAGCGCAGGGCAAACGCCGCTACGCTTTTGATCTTTCCAGCTAATTTCGCTACCGAAAAATTCTACTTGGATTCTCGGTAGATCACATGCCGACGTAGCGTCGGATCGAACTTTTTCAGTTCGAGCCTTGACGGATCATTGCGTCGATTCTTCGAGGTCAGATACATGTGAGAGCTCTCAGTGCTGCGCATTTTCACCAGCACGCGGGGTCCTCTTTTTGCCATTTTTCAGTTCCCTTCAGTTCTACTTTTTCTACCGCAAAAACTCGCAGTAGTATAGCGCATCCGTTCTGGTTCGACAAATCTGCGGACATCTACTCGAAGTAAGGTCCGACAATGGCCTGCAAACGCTCGACCACTGCCGGATCGACCTTGCTCTTGTCACTCATGATGGCTGTGGCCAGTGACCCATCTCGTGGAGATGGACCTGCATCCGCCAGCAGGCGGATGGCGTTGGCAACGGCCTCTTTCGCTACATCGGCATTGCGCTGTACCGTCTGCACCACCATCTCCACGGTCACCTGCTCTTCGCTCTCGTGCCAGACGTCATAGTCGGTGATGTGGGCCATGACGGCATAGCTCATCTCGGCCTCACAGGCGAGCTGGGCTTCGGGCGTTGTGGTCATGCCGATAAGGTCCATTCCCCAGCTGCGAAAGACTTCGCTCTCAAGTTTGGTGCTAAAGCGCGGACCCTCAATCGTAATGAAATTGCCGCCCATGTGAACCGGGCTGCCTGTGTCGGCAACAGCTTGATAGCAGACTTGGCTGAGCATTGGGCAGAAGGGATCGGCGACGCCTACATGGGCGACAAGTCCTTCAGTCCCGAGGTCAGGGTCGTCAAAGAAGGAGCAGGTGCGCCTGCTGGTGCGGTCGAAGAGCTGAGACGGAATGACGATGTGGCCCGGCTCGAGCCGTTCGCGCAGGCTGCCCGATGCACTGACGCCGATTAGATATTCCACGCCCAGCATTTTGAAGCCGTAGATGTTGGCGCGTTGGTTCAGTCGGGTCGGGCTGATGGTGTGACCACGTCCATGGCGGGCCAGGAAGGCTACCCGTTGCCCCGCTAATGTTCCCACGATGAAACTATCCGACGGCGAGCCAAATGGCGTTTCCAGCGCGATCTCTTCAATCTCCTCCAGCGCTTCCATGTTATAGACGCCACTGCCGCCAATGACGCCGAAACGGATCTTGTCACTCATAATCTGCTTGCTCCCTCGCTGTCTTCTTCTGCTTCAATCGCCTATGTGGGCCGCCGATACAGTGCGCTCGGTAGCGTCTATGATGATTCTGTCGGGCAACGCCGTGTTATGGCGTGGCAAAGGTCGGCATCAACTCTTCGGCAATCTCGGCGAGACATGGGTTCACCCGATCTCGCTCTGACAGAATCGCCTCGTTCACACCCCATGCCACCGCCAACTGTGGATCGTTCCAGGCCACGCCCAGCTCGTCTCCGCCGTCGTATGTGTTATCTACAAGATAGGTCAGTATGACGTCAGTCAGCGCCAGAAAACCATGGGCGACACCTGTCGGGACAAAGATGCCAGTCTGGTTTTCGTCGCCAATCTCGATCACCTGGCTGTTCCCGAATGTGGGCGATCCACGCCGCAGATCGGCCATGCCCACCCGGATCATGCCTTTGGGCACGTACCAATAGTCGATCTGCTTGAAGTGGTAGTGGAGGCCGCGCAAGACGCCGGCGATGCTGTCGCTGCGGTTTGTCTGCACAACATCGAAGCTGCGTTCCGGAAACCATTCCGTGCGAAAGGTCTCCATGAACCGGCCTCTCTCGTCGCCAAATGCTCGCAACTCGGCAAATTTCACGCCTTGAATCAGATCCGACTCGACAATTTTGGTCATTCTGGCATATCCTGGATTGTTTGGGTCTGTGTGGCCTCAATGGCCTGACGCAACGAAGCGATCACATTGCGAACTTGATCGGCCTTCAATCGAAATGACGCGCGGTTGACGATCAGGACGGCTTGACTCTGCATCAACTGGCGTATCTCGACCAGCCCATTGGCCCGTAACGTCCCGCCTGTCTCGACCAGATCCACGATTAGGTCGGCCAGACCGACCAACGGCCCCAACTCTACCGATCCGTTGAGGGCAATGATCTCGGCGTTGACGCCTCGCTCGCGAAAGAAGTCGATCGTCAACTTAGGGTACTTGGTGGCCACCCGCGGCTGGCTCTCGTATCGCAGTGGCGTGTCCGGTCGATCCGCCGGTCCGCACAGACTGAGATGGCAATAGCCAAATGGAAGAAGCAGTGGCTCGTAGACCTTCCGACCCCCCTCGCGCAACGTGTCCAGGCCACAGATTCCGATGTCGGCTGCACCATACTCGACGTAGGTCGGGACGTCGCTCGGTTTGGCCATGATGTAGCGCAAACTGCCGTCCTCACTGGGGATGACGAGTTTGCGCCCCATGTCCCCCCTCGGCTGCGAGAGGCCGGCGGTGGCCATCAGTTCGACGGCCTGGTCTGCCATGCGCCCTTTTGGCAAGGCGACCAGCAATTCTTCAGTCTGCATTCTGTCCCCCACTGCTCTCCCCCCCACCACTCTGCCACAGTGTGGCGGCCTGAGCGTGAGTGAGAAAGCGGGCAGGCCGCACCTGTGCAGTTCCCTCATAGACTTCAACGCCGTCGTCGGTCCAGACCAACGCAGTCGGAATTTCCATGCGCTGCGCCATTCCCCAGAGCTTTGGACCGTCCAGATCGCAGACGTCAACTTTGACCCTGATGCCCTGCTCCCGCTGGTGACGTATCCACCGTAGGCAGGCTGCGCTGTCGCCTGTGTTGACCAGAACTTGTGGCGGATTGGGTTCGGTCCCTGTCACTTCACCCAGCTGAGATCGGTTGGCCAGCAGCAGTCGATCCACGCCCAACGCCACACCCACGGCCGGCTGTGGATCGCCAAATGTGCCGACAAGATTATCGTAGCGTCCACCGCCTGCCAGCGAGAATCCTTGCCCTGGAGCCAATGCCTCAAAGGTGAGGCCGGTGTAGTAGCCGAGATCATTGATTTCGGTGAGGTCGAGGATCACGGTGTCGGCCATGCCAAAAGCGTCCAGGCTGTTGACGATGGCGCGCAGGTTCTCCAACGCCGCGTGCATGGTGTAGTTGAGACAGAGCCGGTCGGCCCGGTCAATCACGATTTCGGGATCGCTGCCGCTAAGAGAGGGCAGTGCCTCAACCGAATGTCGCTGCTGGGTGCGAAGGGGCACGTCGCGGAAAAAGTCTTCCAACGCAGGCGCGCTGTTGCGATTGATGGCCTGGTGCAATGCCTGCTGCTGGATCGGATTCAGGTTCAGATCTTTGAGCAGCCCGGTGAAGAATTGAAGCTGGCCGATGACCAGCCGAAAGTCGTGCAGACCGGCAACGCGCATGGCCTCGACGGTTAAGGCCAGCACCTCGGCATCGGCCTGGGGTCTGGCCGCGCCGATCAGTTCGATGCCGGCTTGGCGAAACTCTCGCTGCCGGCCGCCCTGGGTTTCGATGTGGCGAAAGACGCTGCCCGCGTAGCAGAAGCGTTGGGGCATGGGCAGATCGTGTAGCCGTGTGGCCACCAGGCGTGCGACAGCGATGGTCATGTCGGGGCGCAGGGCAACGGTACTGCCGTCGCGGTCAAGAAAGCGAATCAATTGAGATTGAAGTTTGGCGCTGGCCCGGGCGTTGAGCACGTCGGCAAATTCAAACATGGGTGGAATCACATCGCCATAGCCCCAACGCCGGAAGGTCTCCAGCAATTCGGCTTCCAGCGCGCGCCGCTCCTGAGCCTCTTGCCAGAAGTAATCGGCGACACCGCGTGGGATATGGGCAACGTTTTGAGGTAGCGCTTCCTGTTCGATCATCGTTACGGCAGTATGCCAGAGATTTCGGCCAAAATCCAATTCTGGTCAGCTGATCAATGGTTCTGAATAGTCATTGAATGCAGTAAAATCGGACTACGAAATGAGGCGCCAATGAGTGAGGCCTTGGGGTGACCCACTGAGAAATGTTGAAAAAACCAAGATGGCAGTGTCTTTCAGATTATGGTAATCTGTTGGCAATCTCAGGAAGTGACGGAGCAGGCGCACCCTTTTTGAAGTAGCGACTCGGTTGAAGACAATCGCGGAAATACTCTGAGGATAGAGTGACCGTCTCGCCGAAGCATCGGAGAATTCGCACCACGAGAGACGGGAGATCCCCTATGTGTAAGCCGCTATTTATTGCGATCGTACTCTTACTGGTTCTCGTACCGGTCGCAACACTATGGGCCGAAGCGAAAGGGCAAGGGGTAGTGTACTTGCCACTGATCGAGAACAGTGGACCCGTTGGCGGCAGCAAGATCGCCTTTACCAGCTTCTCTGTCCCAAGTCACCACGGGAGCGATATCTCCTTGGTGAACGCCGATACCTCTGGTCAGGCAAAACTCACCAATAATCCGGGTCACGATCGCAGCCCCGCCTGGTCGCCTGACGGAAGCAAGATCGCCTTCGTCAACGACCAAGGCGAAAACTGGGATATCTACGTAGTGAGTGCCGATGGTACCGGCCAGACAAACCTTACAAATAGCCTACGCCGTGCCAACAGCCCCACCTGGTCTCCTGACGGCAGCAAGATCGCATTTGTCAGCGACCGAGACGAAAACTGGGATATCCACATAATGAACGCTGACGGCACTGAACAGACTAACCTTACTAAAAATCCAGCCATTGACTACAGGCCTGTCTGGTCGCCTGACGGCGGCAAGATCGCATTTGTCAGCGACCGAGTTGGAGATGATGATATCTATGTAATGAAAATCGATGGCGCTGGTCAGACAAGGCTCACCATTAATCCGGGCTAAGACAGCAACCCTGCCTGGTCACCTGACGGCGGCAAGATTACCTTTGACAGCGACCGGGACGGAAATGGCGAAATTTATGTCATGAACGCCGACGGTACTGGTCCGACAAACCTTTCCAATAATCCGGGCAACGACAGCGAACCCACCTGGTCCCCTGATGGCAGCGAAATCGCCTTTGACAGCTACCGAGATGGAAATCATGAGACCTACGTGATGAACGCCGACGGCAGTGGTCCAACAAACCTTTCCAATAATCCGGGCAACGACAGCGAACCCACCTGGTCCCCTGATGGCAGCGAAATCGCCTTTGACAGCTACCGAGATGGAAATCATGAGACCTACGTGATGAACGCCGACGGCAGTGGTCCAACAAACCTTTCCAATAATCCGGGCAACGACAGCGAACCCACCTGGTCCCCTGATGGCAGCGAAATCGCCTTTGACAGCGACCGAGACGGAAATTGGGATATCTACATAATGAACGCCGACGGCACTGCTCAGACAAACCTCACCAATAATCCACGATCCTCGGACCGTGACCCAGTCTGGTCGCCGTAGAGGCAGGCTGTTTGGAAAGGTGCGGGCCGTTCTGCTGAAAAATACTTGTGTCACAAGGAGGTTCGATCATGTGTGGACGATTTATGTTACGGGCACCGGCGGATCAATTGGCGTTGCTGTTCGGCCTGTCCAGCGAGCCGGTTCTCGTACCACGATACAACATTGCGCCGACCCAGCCGGTGGGGCTGGTGCGCATGGACAAAGCGACGCAAGAGCGTGAGTGGGCGTTGACGATCTGGGGCCTGATTCCATCCTGGGCCAAGGATCCGTCCATCGGCGCGCGTATGATCAACGCCCGGTCAGAGACGGCGTCCGAGAAGCCCTCTTTCCGGGCCGCCTACAAGCGGCGGCGTTGCCTGATTCCTGCTGACGGATTCTACGAATGGCAGAAGCTCGGTTCGCGCAAGCAGCCCTACTATTTCGGCATGGCTGACGACAGCCCGTTTGCCTTCGCTGGCCTGTGGGAGCATTGGATTGGTCCGGATGGCTCCGAATTGGAGACCTGTACGATTCTCACGACGACACCCAACGAATTGGTCGAACCGATCCACAATCGTATGCCCGTGATCGTCGATCCACTGGACTACGAGGATTGGCTGGGTAGTGGTGGAGATGACCCCAGGGAGCATCTCTCAATGATCCGCCATCTGCTGCGTCCGTTCGACGCCGGCAAAATGAAGGGCGTCCCCGTCTCCTCCTACGTCAGCAATCCGCGCAACGAGGGGGCGGAATGTATCGAGCCTACAGGACCGGCAATTCCATGAAACCGTTGGGCACGAAGAGGCTACCTTCGGTCGTGCCCTGTGGCGCGACCTGGCTGAGCTGGATGGTCAACTCCTCGGTTGTCATCTGCTTGTTCAGCGCCTTGCGGAAAAGCTGAGCGACCTTGGTGACCGTCTCTCCATCCTCATCGACAAACTCCAAGCGATAGTGGCGAATGCCGGCCCCTTGCCAGCGATCGAGATAGAGGCTGGCCTCTTGGGCCTCCGCCCCGAAGACCGTGTTGCGACAGCCCACATCAGCCATGACCGGGTGCGCGCGTCCGTGGACATCGCGGAGCGCCACTCGATGCGATTCGCATGGATGGCCGCAGTCCTTGATGCTGGTGCCCTCTGACAGAAAGCGGCAGAAAACGCAATGCTCGGTGTGGAAGACCGGCAAATGCTGGTAGGCCACCACCTCGAATTGTTCGGGACCGACGGTACGCGCCAGTTCAGAAACTTGATCGGCGTTCAGATCGTGGGTAGGCGTCAATCGCTGCAATCCCAACGCCAGGAATGTGTCGGCCGACAGCGCGTTGGCCGCGTTGAGGCTGAAGTCGCCGATCAGTTCGGGGTGATCGTTCTCCCGTAGTGCCTGCAACAGCCCACCCGATCGAACCAGAATCTGACAGTTGAGCCGCAGCAAGAAGTTGACGATTCGCTGTTCATTGGGCTTGAGAATACGCGGGCTGGCCACACGAGCCGTGATGCCGCTCTCTTGGACCCGCTCGACCGCTGGCCGCAAACCGTATAGATCCAGATAGTCGAGGGTGATGCTGGCTGGGCTGAGCTCGGTGGCTGCGTCAAGCTGAGCCGGGGTGCGCACCAACAGATGCAGCTGCGGCGTCATCTCCTGAGCCGCAGAGGACGGTCGAGCGTGTTGTCTAGGCTGAGCTGTCGCCGCAGCCAATACGTCGACCGGATCGTTCAAGGTGACCGGCTTAGGCTCATTCTGCTGTTGCTTGAGTTGGTCGACGGCCGTACGCCGCAGACTGTTGAGCAGTGAACTGGGCGTGAACGGGTTGCCCTCAATGTCGAGTTCCAGCCCCGCCAGCTTGTAGGGCGTGTTGCCCAGGCGCCCCAATTGCCCACGGGCAAACTCCTCGTTCAGTCCTTGCGTGCGCGCCGCCGTGAGTGGATCGTCGGATTTGACAATTGCCTGGATCTCGGGATGTTCATCCAGCGTCCAATGTGACACCAGCGGCGAGCCTTCGTGGGCCGTGATCTGGACCGAGACCGGTCGCCTATACACCGGCGTGGCTGCCTGAGTGTACTGCTTGGTTACCCTGTCCAGCTCCGGATCGTCGGTACGCCAGAGCCGGTCACCCACACGGATGCTATCGAAGTCGATGGAGCCGTAGGCGAAATCCAGTTCCAGCTGTCCGTCGTCCAACGACCAGACGTGATAGATCCGACCGCCCTCTTCATCCTCGGTCGGGCTGCGCCAATCGGCCGCATCAAAGACAACGCCATCGCCGGCCTTGAGCGGTGCGATCTCGTTGGCAGCCTCGGGTTCGATCTGGATGCTCCTGTCGCCCACGTAGGTCACCTGCCCCATCAGCACGCCACGGTGGCCGGGGAAACGGCCATCGACCACAGTTTGGTGATTTGTGCCGTTCACAAAATGGGGTCCAAGGCCACGCGAATAGACCTGCTCCAATTGCAGCTCCTGTGCGGGATTGATATTCAGCGGCAGTCCTGCCCAGGCTTGGTCCACGGCCTGGCGGTAGGCCTGGGTTGTCAACGCTACATAGTCCGCATCCTTGTAACGGCCTTCGATCTTCAGTGCCGAAATGCCGATCTCAACGATCTCGGGCATCTGCTTCAAGGCATAGAGGTCGCCCGGCGAGAGTAGATAGCGTGCATCGGCCAGCGGCTTGAGCTCGTCATCGACAATCATCTCGTAGGGAAGGCGACAGGCCTGAGCACACTGTCCTCGGTTGGCGCTGCGTCCGCCCCACGCCTCAGACGAGAAACACTGTCCCGAATAGGAAACGCAGAGCGCTCCATGGACGAACATCTCCAGCTCGCAATCCGTCTGTGCGCGGATTGTGCGCACGTCTGCCAGCGACAGCTCCCGCGCCATCACCACCCGGCTGACGCCGAAGCTCTGGGCCAGGGCAATGCCCTCGACACTGGTGATGCTCATCTGGGTGCTGCCGTGCACGGCAAGATCCGGCGCGATCTGGCCGGCAAGCTGGGCGATTGCCACATCCTGGACAATGACGGAATCTGCGCCGGCGGCCGCGATCTCAGCCAGGGCTTCCGTTGCCCGGCCCAGTTCGTGATCGAAGACCAGTGTGTTGAAAGTCACATAGCCCTTGACCCCGCGCCGATGCAGGGTGCGCATCACCTCGGGTAGCTCCACTAGTGTGAAACCGACCTTGCCACGCGCTCGAGAAGTGGTTCAGCCCGAAGTAGACGGCATCGGCGCCGGCCTCTATAGCGGCCAGAAGCTGAGGCCAATAGCCGGCCGGGCTCATGATTTCGGGTTTTGGGACGGACCTTGTTCTGTCATTGTCTTTGATTCCGATGGTGATTCCATGGGGCGCAGCGTTTTGGCCGCCTGCCAGTGTAGAAGTGCGTTGCCCATTGTACATCAGGCAAAAGTACTACACTACAACGGATTAAGGGCGGAACGGATTTGTTTCGCCGAAGATAACTCTCAAGACTTGCCCGAGAACCGCCTCGACCAGTCAATAATCCGCTCTGCTCCTAATCCGTTGTAGTGTTTTTCGGCGTAGCCACAGAAAAGCTAGAACCAGCAATTTTCGACTCGCGTCGAACGTCGCTTCTCGCTGTCAGGATCCGAATTCCACTCGATGCGGTCACAGTCGTGCGATGCGCGGCCGCAGAAATGAAGTTGCTATCCCTGTCCGATCTCTCCACCATCCTGATTGCGTTTTCGATAGGCTAGCCCCGTATGCGCCAGCCGGAAACCAAGTCCCCGATACAGCGTGTGTGCGCTCACGTTATCGTCGCCGGTGGTGAGGCCGATCTTGGGCATGTTGCGCTCGACGAAGAGCCAGTGCATGGCGGTCTCCAGCAGCAAACGACCGATGCCGAGCCGCCGCGCCTCTTCGTCTACTCCCAGAAATTCGATATAGCCCTCATTCGCGCCTTCATTGATGTTGGCATGGCAGAAGCCGAGCACTCGGCCCTGTTCGGAGAAGATGAAGACCTGTTCTGTCTTGCTCACTCTATCAACGACCTGCGCACCTGTATAGAAGGTGTCTGGGAACACGCGGTCAAAAAGCGTTACAAAGCCGGCTTCGAACTCCGGCGAAAGGCCAGGCAGCAGACGCGCCGGAGCGATCGGAACTGTTGGATGCTGGGCAGTGAAAACATAGATGGTTTTGGCAAGATGGTGACCGCAGCGTTGATAGAGCCTTGCACCCAGTTCAAAGGGTTGATCGATGAATCCGTCGAGTAGCAGGGGTTCAAACGGCAGAGTCGACAGCAACTGACCGTACATCTGCTCGCAGAGGGCCAGCCATGCTTCGGGTTCGTCATCGCCGTGCTGGGCGAATGGCCCCCATAACCAGGCCCGCCTTGAGTCGCCGTCGAACTCAGCCCCAAATGCACCTACGACCTGCTCAGCTTCGTTTCCGGTTTTCTCCTTCGCGTAAACGAACGACATTGCCTGCTCGTCTGCCCATTTGTTCATGGTGAAGAGCACGCCCGAAGCCGAGCCTTCATCACTGTGAAGGCAGCGATAGCGCGGCAGCGCGTTTTGCCGGGCGATCAGCTCGGCGATCTGGGTGAAGTCGGAACGGTCGGCCGCGTGGATGTGGCGGGACGGGGTCGTCATGGTCTGTTTGCCTTCGGTTCTTCCGACTAATGGTAAGTCGCCAATACAAAACCCGTCCACGCTATGCGGACGGGTCTGATACGAGATATTTCTGAGAGCGGGTGAAGAGGATCGAACTCTCAACCTAGTGCTTGGGAAGCACTCGCTCTACCATTGAGCTACACCCGCGTGTCTTGACGAAAGTATAGTTTCTTGTGGGGTGCTGTGTCAAGTTGAGGGGAAAAACAATAATCCACGAAGGGCCACAAAGAGCACGAAGGATAGCGCGTTATCTTCGTGCTCTTCGTGGCCCTTCGTGGATCAAGTTTTTCCTATTCCAAGATCCGAGTGTCAGCGACAGCCTGGACCTCATCCTGCAACCACGCAGCCGCGGTCTCGGGTGTCATTTCACCGTTGACGATGTTGTTGATGGCCTGGGGCACCAGCAGCAAGGCCTCCATGTCGGCGATCACGGCTCGTTGCTCAAGCGAGTATTCGGGCTTGAATAGCCATCGTTGCATGGTGTCGAATCCGTTGGCAATGTGGCCCAACGTCGGTGCAGAGTAGTTCTCAAAAACCGGGCTCATGCTTGTCCACTGCTCGGCCATGCTTTTGCGCATGGGCACCTTGCCCAGCGGCGCAAGGCCCACTATGTCGGCGTAGCCGTCGGTCAGAAGGTGGACGGCCACGTCCTGTGCGGCCGGCTCTCCGCCACCCATCAATGCCAACGTGACCAGTTGGCCGTAGGTTGCTGCGCCCCCGGGCCCAACCATGCCGGCCGAGAATCCAGACTTGCCCGGCAGGTCGTCGACGGCGATCTCCACCTTGCCACCGTCCGGCAGATCCGAGCCGTCGACCAGATCGTCCATGATGTAGGTGCTGTAGAAGAGCATGCCCGCCTCATCGCGTTGATAGGCTTCGCGGGCGTCAAAGACATCCTGCGCACCGGGCGGTGAACAGCGCTGTAGGTCAGTGTAGAAGCGCAGCGCTTCGATCATCTCCGCCGTGTCCATGGTGACGTTGCCTATCTCGTCGAAAGGCCACGCGCCGCCCGACATGGCGACCTGTTCGAAGACCTGATGCACGTAGTTCTGCTCGCCGGTCGTGGGTAGGATGACGCCATAGCGGGGCGTTTCGCCGGCAGCCAATACATCACAGGCCGCGTTGATGTCGTCCCATGTGACCGGCATATTGAGCCCGGCCTCTTCGAATAGGTCGCGGCGATACCAGAGCGCCTGGATCCAGCCGGTGTAGGGCACCGCGACCGGCAGATTGTCGACGCTGCTGGTGAGCAGATCGAGCGGCCCCTCGCGGAAATCATCGCGCCCCACACGATCAATGACCGCTGAAGCCGCCTCGTGGTCGAGCAGTTCGCTTGCCTCTAACTCGACGATGCGCTCCAGGCCGGCGATAATCAGATCGGGCGAGGCGTTGTCGTCGATTGCGGCCATTAGGTCGATGCTGATCGACGACTCGTCGACCGGCACGATCTCAACGGTGACATTCGGATTATTATCCATGAATGCTTGAGCGACTGCCGTGTAGACGGCAACACGCTCCGGCTGGTTGTCCGCCGTCCAGATCGTGACAGAGGCCAATTCGACGGCAGCCTCTTCAGAGATCGCCGTTGCCTCTGCAATATTCTCCTCAGCGTCAGAGGCTTCCTCATTCTCGACGCTCTCCTCCTGCGGCGGAGCTGTCGGTTCAATGGCTGCCGGTGTAGCTGTGGCTTCAATTTCGGCCTCATTCCCAGACGCCTCTTCCGCTGTTGAGCGGCCACAGGCTGCAAGCAAGGAAATTAGACAGACAAACGCGATGAGTGCGCCGATTTTGCGCATGTAGTACCCCATTTCATCTTGGCTTATTCGACCTGTGGCCGCCCAGACGTCGTGTTGATGCTTCACTCGCGGCCGGGTCCCTCTACAGCCTATTCTACAGCATTGACGCCCACTAGTTGGAAAAGCGAGAGAATCTGATCAACTGCGAGTGGCAGTGCGGCATGGACATCGTGGGAGATTGACGCCCCCATGGCAAAATCGCAGCCTTCGATACCGACCAGGAAGAGCCGGCGCGGTGACCGATTGAGGAGACGGGCCATCTGTACCAGTTGGAGGGGATCCAGCGAATGGGTGGATGTCGTGGTGACAGTGTGAGGAAGGGGTTGACGAAGCAGATCGCGACAGTAGATTGTTCCGACCGCCGCGCCGGTGCAGACCGCGTCGACTAGAACCACGAGTTCGTAGTTTGCCCAGAGATCAAGCAGACTGTCCAGATGATCGCTGAGGATGATCGTCTCGACGCTGCGGGTTATGCAATCGGCGTACTCGCTCGATCCCAAGCAGGCCGACCGCGTCATCGCCTCGGAATTCGTTGCCGATACCGACGACCAAAATTGGTCTGTTTTGTAGAGTTGACATAAAGGGTATCTGCTTGCTTGTGCCGGGGATCATTGAAAGATCCCCGGCACGATCGACAACCATTGTCGGTGGGACGAAGCGGGCAAAATGTCACTCGCTTCATCTTCCGCGTCATTGCGGTTTCGCAACCCTGCGACGAAACTTCCTTGTTTCAATCACTGACAACCGTCAGTTTTAGAAAATGGGTCGAGCACGAGATGCACGGGTCGTAGTTGCGGATGGCCTGCTCGCACTGCCATCGCAGCTCGTTGACCGGCAGATTTGCCCGTGGCGGCACGTAGGCGCACAGGTCGCTCTCGATGGTCTTCTGGTTCTGAGCCGTCGGCGGCATGATGTGGGCATCCTGGATGATGCCGTTTTCGTCGATTGTGTAGCGGTGGTAGAGGGTGCCACGGGGGGCCTCAGAGGCGCCGCAGCCGATGCCGGCCTTGACCTCGAAATCGACGGCCGGCCTTGCCGGCTCCTCGTAGTTCTCAAGAATGCGCAGCGCCTCTTCAACTGCGTAGAGCGTTTCGACGCAGCGAACGATGATGCTCTTGAACGGGTTGCGACAGACAGGACCGAGCCCTGCTTCCTTGGCCGCTTCCTGAGCCAGGGGCGTCAGCTTGTCGTAGTTGAGACTGTAACGAGCCAGTGGCCCGACATGGTAGTTGCCGCGGTCTCTGATGGTCGAATGCAGCGACGTGGTGTAGTCGACATGCTCTTCGATGAAGAACTCCTCGAAGGCCTGAATCGGAATATCCAGACCGCGATTCGAGACGATATTGCCTTCGCAAAACGGATACTCATCAGGATGACTTAGCGAGACAAACTCATAATCCTGTTCGAAGTCCGGGAAGGGAAGCTGGGACGTCCACTCTATGGCTTCCAGCGCAATCTCGCGTGCAACTTTGAGCTTTTCAACCAGCTCGTTCCACTCCTTGCGTTTGGGCAGGCGATAGAAACCGCCGACGCGCACGTTGATCGGGTGGATCTCGCGCCCGCCGAGCAGCGCCACGATGTCGTTGCCCGTCTTCTTAAGTTCCAATCCGCGCACGACAATGTCCGGATGATCGTCGGCCATCTGAATCGCGTCCTGGTAGCCCAGGAAGTCGGGCGCATGCAGCATGAAGGCGTGCAGCACATGGCTCTCGATCCACTCGCCGCAATAGAGCAGACGGCGCATCTCCCGGATCGCCGGATCAATCTTGACGTCCAGTGCATCCTCCATGGCGTAGACTGAACTCATCTGGTAGGCCACAGGGCAGATGCCGCAGATACGCGCCGTTATGTCGGGGGCCTCGCTGTAGCGGCGTCCCTCCAGGAAGGCTTCGAAGAAGCGTGGCGGCTCGAAAATGCGCAGCCGGGCCTCCTCGATGACGCCTTCTTTGATGCGCAATGTCAACGCTCCCTCGCCTTCCACCCGGGCCAGGTTGTCAACTTTGATGGTCTTAGTTGTGAGTGTACTCATGGCTCTCACTCTCCTTGCGGAATGGCTCGGCAAAGGCATTATAGGTCCGCCACATGCGCACGAGATCGTCGTCACACACGGCCAGGCGTTTGTCGAACCACTGGCTTAGCGCCGGCGGGTTGGGCGTCTCCATCGGACCATAACAGCCGAAGCAGCCGCGTCGATAGGCTGGACAGATGGCTCCGCATCCGGCCTGTGTCACCGGCCCAAGGCAGGGGATTGCGTCGGCAACCATGACACAGACAGCCCCGCGTTGCTTGCACTCCATGCAGACGCTGTGGGTGGGAATATTGGGCTTGCGACCGTTGAGATAGGCGCTGATCACTTCGACCAACTGATACTTGTTGATAGGGCAGCCGCGTAGCTCGAAGTCGACAAAGACATGGTCGGCAATGGGCGTAGAGCGCTCCAGCGTTTCGATATATTCCGGGTGGGCATAGACGGTGGAGATGTATTCGCCCACGTCGGCGAAGTTGCGCAGCGCCTGGATGCCGCCGGCCGTGGCACAGGCGCCGATGGAGACTCAACACCTTGGAGACGTCGCGGATGTGGCGGATGCGTTGCAGATCTTCCGGCGTGGTGATGGATCCCTCGACCAGCGAGAGGTCGTAGGGTCCTTCCTTGACGACGCGGGTCACTTCCAGGAAGTAGGCGATGTCGATCTCGCCGACGACTGACAGCAACTCCTCCTCACAGTCGAGCAGGCTCAGTTGGCAGCCGTCACAGGAAGCGAACTTCCAGACGGCCAGTTTGGGTTTGGGTTCTGTCAGCCATGCTAGACCTCCCATTTGCCGAAGAAACGCCGCACCTTGATCGATAGCTGAAGACCGGCCCATCTTTGCAGATGAAGAGCGAACCGTACTGGCAATGGCCGCAGATGCCGGTGCCGCATTTCATGTTTCGTTCCAGAGGATAGATAGATTTTCTCGTCGGTGACGCCGCGCTTCTGCAGTGCCTGCACGGTGTAGCGCATCATCACCTCAGGGCCGCAGATCATGGCGATGGCATTGCGTGCGTCAAACGGCGCCCGCGGAATTAGCCCTGTGACCACGCCGACGTTGCCGTACCAGTCGCCGGTGGCCCGGTCGACGGTGACGTAGATGTCCAGGTCGAAGCGCGCCCGCCACTGCTCAAGCTCGGGTCGATAGAGCATATCTTCCTGTGTGCGCGCGCCGTAGAGCAGCACGATCTTGCCGTAGTTCGAGCGTTCATTGAGCATTCGATAGAGCGCCGGGCGCAGCGGGGCCAGGCCGATGCCGCCGGCCACCAGCACCACATCGTGATTGACGGCCTCATCGACCGGCCACTCACTGCCATAGGGTCCGCGCACGGCAAGCATATCGCCGACGCGTACTTTGTCCATGGCCCGTGTCACGGTGCCGACCGCGCGTGTGGTGTGGACCAGTTGCTCCGGCCGTGACGGATCGCCGCTGATTGAGATCGGGATCTCTCCGACGCCATAGACGTAAAGCATGTCAAACTGGCCGGCGCCGAAACCGTCCTCGAACGGCGATTCGGCTACCGGATTGAGATAGAGCGTGAATGTATCGTCGTTCTCCTGGTACCGATCAACCACACGGCAGAGGTGGGGTACCATCGGGTTCTTTCCGTTTGGGTTCTTTCCGTTGCTAATCATTGCTCGATCCATAGTGGACCTCCATGCTATGGAAACTGATCTACACTGGCACGCCGTAGACATCGACCAGTCGCAGACGGGTTGCTTGCAATCGTTCCATCATCACGGCCGAGAAGCGCATCAACATCTGGAAGCCGAATTCGTGATCCGCTTCAATGGCATGGCGCAGTCGTGCGGCATCGAATGAAATGGCAATCGTCTCTTCAAGCGCACGTGCGTTGAACTGCCATTGGTAGGGCGAGAATAGCCATGACCATCCCAGCACTTCACCTGCATGAATCGTCTGCACCGGGATGATTCCCTGGCCGGGAGTGGCGATGTCCAGCGAAATTCGCCCTCCTTCGATGAGATAGAAATGGTTGGCCTGTTCACCATGTTGGAAGACGATCTGATCGCGCAGCATGCTCACTTCAGATGCGTTGCTCTCCAGAATTTTGAGAAATTCCTCATCCAACCCGGTGAAAGCTGAATATGCTCGAACCCGGTCGCTAATTGACGACATGGACGTTCACCTCGTTCTTTCTGCGCTGTGGTACGCTCTCCCGCTTCGCCGTCACGCAACCGTTTGACCTCGTCCGTGATGTCGATTCCGACCGGGCACCAGGTGATGCAGCGACCACAGCCGACGCAACCCGAGACATCAAACTGATCGATCCAGCCGGCCAGTTTGTGGGTGATCCATTGGCGATAGCGAGACTTGGTCGAGGCGCGTACGCTGCCGCCGTAGACGTAGGAGAAGGACGATGTGAAGCAGGAGTCCGTCTTGCGCCAGCGCTCTGCACTGTTGCCGGTGATGTCGGTGACATCCTCAACTGTGACACAGAAGCAGGTGGGACAGACCATGGTGCAGTTGCCGCAGGTCAGACAGCGTTCTGCAACTTCGTCCCACTGAGGATTTTCGAGGCTGTCAAAGAGCAGATCGTGGATTCCCTCGGTCTGCATGGATCGCCCCATGCGAGCTGCCGTCTCCTCAACGGCGGATTCGGCCGCGGCAAGGTCGTCCGGCGTGGCCGGGCGGTGGGGCACATCTGCCAACAGATCAGCCCCGCGGGCCGAGCCGATTTCGACGACGAATCTGTGTTCGCCATCCCCGCGGGCAGACAGCAATTCGGTCATAGCCAGATCGAAGCCATCTTCGACGGCCGGCCCGCTCTGCATCGAGGTGCAGAAACAGGTGTCTCCTGAACGTGTGCAGTTCATCGCCAATATGAAGGTGCTTGCCCGGCGGGCCCGATAGTCCGGGTCGGTATACGGGCCTTCAAGGTAGATCTTGTCCTGGATTTCGATGGCCCTTAGCTCGCACGCTCGGACCCCAATGAAGGCCATCTTGGGCGGTGCTTCGTTCGGTTCTTCGATGGTGAAGCCATCGCCGTTGCGCACGGCTCGCCAAAGGCAAGTGACGGGCGGATAGAGATATCGTTTCCAGGCATGGAGTCCCATCGTGTAGCCGAAAAAGGCCCCGTCGTTTCGTTGCTCCAGTCTGTAGTGACCGGGGCCTTGTTCATCCGACAGACCCACCGGCAGGTCGTGGACCCCCGTCTATCTCTTCATACACAATGGCCCCGTCCCGTGCCGTTGGGCCGATGGTCTGGTACCCTCGCCGCTTCAGCGCACTGAGCAGAATTTGAAAATCGTCGCCTGCGATCACGCTTGCCTCGCGGATGCGTGGTTCGGCGACTTCCGATTCAAGTGTTGTCGGCAACATCGCTGCCTCCGTTCTAGTTAGGTTGAATTGTGCCGATCCGTCTTTCAGCCAATACGTTTTCTTCCGAAGCTCTGTGGGCATTCAAGGGCTTGGCAGGGAATCTTGCTGTGTCACTATGCCTGATTGCCTCACCTTCCATCAGACGACGGATTTCCAGCCGATCCGCTGGTGAGGGCAGACCATCCTCCGGACCGTAACCGAAGAGCTCCGAGAAGTTCTGTGAGCCATAGTGGCCGTTGAGAATCTCGAAATGATCTGTGGTTACCAACGATGGATGCGGAGCGCCGCAGGCCCGGCTCAGTCGCAGTAGTTCTTTGCGAAGCGCCACAACGTAGTTGGCAAAGTGCCGGGACTGGACTGTGGCGTTCAGACCATGTTCGAGCCAGCGATTCTGAGTCGCTACGCCGGTCGGGCAGTGGCCGCTGTGGCAGCGCTGGGCCTGAATGCACCCGATGGAAAGCATCGCCTCTCGCGCCACCGCGACCATGTCGCAGCCCAACCCAAAGGCGAAGAATGCACTCTCCGGCAGTCCAAGTTTTCCGGAACCGATCAGTACCAGTTTTTCATCCAGATTGTGGGCGGCCAATTCGCCATAGACACGGGTGAACCCGAGTTTGAAGGGCAGCGACACGTGGTCGGAAAATGCCAACGGCGCAGCGCCTGTGCCGCCTTCGCCGCCGTCGATGGTGATGAAGTCTACCGCCCGTTCGGTGGTCGCCATGAGCAGGGCCAGCTTGCGCCAGAAGTCCGATTCGCCCACGGCGGACTTAATGCCCACCGGCAATCCGCTGGCATCGGCAATCTCTTCGACAAAGTCCAACAGGCTGTCGGGGTCGTGAAATGCGCTATGGCTGTTGGGGCTGATACAGTCCTTGCCCGCTTCAATGCCGCGGATGCGCGCAATCTCGGACGTTACCTTGTCGCCCGGCAGGATGCCGCCCAGTCCCGGCTTCGCTCCCTGGCTGAGCTTGATCTCAATCGCACGGATCTGCGGATAAGCATGCACGGTCTCCAGCAGTCTTTCCTGGCTGAAGCTTCCGTCTGAATTTCGACAGCCGAAATAGCCTGTGCCGATCTGCCAGATCAGCTCGCCACCCTGGAGGTGGTAGGGCGAGATGCCGCCTTCGCCGCTGTTGTGAAGACAGCCGGCCAAGTCGCAACCGCGATTGAGCGCCTCTATCGCCGGGCCGCTCAACGATCCGAAACTCATGGCTGAGACGTTGACAGACGAAGCCGGACGGAACTGCCGGCGACGTTTGCGGTGCCTGCCAAGCACCTTGCCACAGGGAATCCGGTATGCCGGATCGTAGTTCAGGTCATCGCCCGTGGCTCGGCCAGCGGAAATGCATTTTGCTTGACGATCAAGTAGTTGGAGACCTGATCCATCTCGTTGTCAGAGCCGAAACCGAAGTAGTTGTTGCGATGTTCGGCTGATGTGTAGATCCAATGCCGATGATCGCGGCTGAACGGGCGCTCCTCGTCATTGCTGGTCACGATGTATTGGCGCAATTCCGGGCCGATCGCTTCCAGCCAGTAGCGAAAATGGCCCAGCAGCGGAAAGTTGCGCAGAATGGCCCGCTGCTTCTGGGTCAAGTCATAGATGGCCAGTGCGAGTATTGCAATCAGTCCGATAGCGATTAACCACGACATTGTGGCACTCCAATATTGACATGAACCGTATTCGGTGCGCTCTCCAGTTCACAGACCGGCTGCGTTTTCAGCCCCGTATCTGATTTCGCAACCGGTCTGTGTGATGACAGACAAGCTGAAGTGGTGTTGAGAGTTCCCGGCAGGTCTATCCGACCCGTGCCGTCAGGTACTGAATCAGGTCGTCCATTGAGATCAGCTTCCCGTAGTCGGCTTCAGGAATATCGACGCCGATCTGCTCGTTCAGCCCGATCAAAAAGTTGAGGAAGTCGAACGAGTCAATATCCAACGCCTCGCGCACATCCTCATCATCCTCCAAATCATCAAATTCGGCCTCGGGCGCAATCTGCCCCAGCGTCTCGAAAATGATCTCCTTCAATTCGTCCGGTGTGTAGGTCTTGACGGCTGGCATGGTTGTGAGTCCTTTCGTGGTTGCTCCTGGATGATGCTGTTTGCTGCTTGCTACGTGCTGCGTGACTGTTTCGTTGAGCATCAGTACTCGCAATTCGAAGCTCTTCACGCAGTAAGTAGCAAGCAGCATCTTTTCTCATTCCCATAGTTTCGCCGGCTCCTGCAACAGCTCGTTCACGATCCCAAGAAACTCCCCGCCGGTGCGACCGTCGGTCGCTCGGTGGTCGCCGGCTAGAGTGGCATGGACAACGGGCCGAACGCCCATGAGGCCGTTCTCGACCCAGACTTCGTCGCTGGTCTTACCGAAGCCGACCAGGGCCACCTGCGGCGGATAGATGACGCCGTAGACTTTCTCGACGCCCATGTCGCCCAGACTCGTGAGGACAACGGTGGAGTCGGTCAGCTCCGAGCTGCGCAGACGACCGGCACGTGTGCGCATGATCAGATCGCGCATGGAAGCCATCAACTCGTCCATGTCTTGTAGATCGGCATGGTGGATGGCCGGCGTGATCAAGACCGCCCTGGCGCAGTGCGATGGCAAAGCCGATGTGGATGCCCTCGGCCGGTTGCAGTCGATCATCGATCCAGAAACCGTTGAGCTCGGGTACTTTGGCCAGGCCCAGTGCCACCGCCTTGATCAACAATACGGCGGGCAGCACCCGATCCTTGATCGATCGCTGTGCATTTTCCGTTTCCAGCCATGAAAGCGCTGAACTCATGTCGACGCGGGTTTCCAGATAGTAGTGTGGAATGTCGGCGTTGGACCGGGACATGGCCGCGGCGATGGCCTTGCGCATGCTGAGCTGGAAGGCATCGGCGGCCGCCTTTTTTGCGGCCTTCTTTGCCGCTTTGTCTGCCGTCTTGCCCTCTGTCTTGGCGGGACCTCTGCTTCGGCTGGCGCCGCCTTGGGCGCCTCGACCGGAGTCGCGGCGGCGCGGCCGCCGCTTTCATCGCCTCGGCCGCGGCTTCGACATCGGACTTGCTGATGGCTCCATGGGGGCCGGTAGCCTTCGACGGTGGCCAGGTCCACGCCCAGCTCGGCTGCCAACTTGCGGGCGATTGGCGAGACCCGAATGCGATGGCCATTGGTGGTCGGCGCGCCCGGTGTGCTGACAGTGGTGCAGACGCTTGGCGCGGCCGCCATGGCCACTTCAACTGCCGGTTCGGCTCGCCGCTCTCAGCGACGGGTTCTGCTGTCGGCTGCGCCGGTATGCTTGCCTCTTCGCCTTCCTTACGGATGACGGCCAACGCCTGGCCGACTGGCACCTCAGCGCCCTCCTGCGGCCAGCACTTGGTCAACGATGCCGTCTTCGAATATCTCCACCTCGATCTCGCCCTTTTCGGTGCCGACTACGACGATGATGTCGCCGCGTTTGACCGTTGCGCCCGGCTTGACCAGCCATTCGAGCACTGTGCCTGACTCCATGTCAGCGCCCAGACTCGGCATAATAAACTCAGCCATTGATCATCCTCCTTACAACGTTGACGATGTCCGGCGCCAAGGGCATGGCCGCATCTTCAAGATGCTTGGGATAGGGCATGGGCACTTCCACGCCGCAGAGCCGTTCGACCGGCTGATCCAGCTCGTAGAAGCCCTGCTCCATGATTCGGGCAGAGATTTCGGCAGAAATGCCGCCGCTGCGCCAGCCTTCGTCCACGATCAGCACACGATGCGTCTTGGCCAGCGAGGCCATGATCGTCTCGTCATCCAATGGCCGCAGCGTGCGCAGATCGATCACCTCGGCATCGATGCCTTCGGCGGCCAGTGTCTCGGCCGCTTCAAGCGATCGGAAGACGCCGGCACTGTAGGTCAGTATCGTAAGATCGGCGCCCTCGCGCATCACCTTGGCCTTGTCGATGTTGACCTTGCCGCCCTCAACGGGGACTTCGCCCTTCATGTTGTAGAGCAACGAATTCTCGAAGACCAGCACCGGGTCCGGATCTTCCAGCGCAGCCAGTAGCATGCCGCGTGCGTCTTCGACCGTCGCCGGCGTGATAACTTTGATGCCCGGGATGTGGGCGTACCAGCCTTCCAAGCTGTGCGAGTGCTGCGCCGCCAGCTGTTTGCCGCCGCCGGTCGACATACGAATCACAACCGGCACGTTGAACTGACCGCCGGACATGTGCAGCAGCGTGGCCGCGTTGTTGAGAATCTGGTCGGCGGCCAGCATGCTGAAGTTGCAGGTCATCACCTCGACGATGGGGCGCATGCCCGAAAGGGACGCGCCAATGCCTGCGCCGGTGAAGACCGACTCGGCCAATGGCGTGTCGCGGATGCGCTCGGGACCAAATTCTTCGAGCAGTCCCATGCTGACGGCGAAGGCTCCGCCGTAGCAGCCGACATCCTCACCCATGAGGAAGACTCGTTCATCGGTCTGCATGGCCTGGCGCACACCAGCGCGCAATGCTTCTCGGTACGTCATGCCGACCGTCTCTGTCGATTCCCTGCGTCTCGACGACATGAGCGGATAGAGATCTTCCGGATCCTCTTCAGAGTAGACGAATCGGGTCAGCTCTTCGGGCGATTCCCAGGTGCCGTTCTCGGCAAACTCGACGGCTTCCTCGATCTCTGCTTCGACTTCGGCTTCTATCGCCAGCCACGTCTTCGTCAGTGGCCAGGTCGTTTTCCTTGAGATAGTTGTAGAAGATGTCGATCGGGTCTTTGTGCTTCCATTCATCCACCTCGCTCTTCTCTCGGTAGAGTTCGGCATCAAACATGGAGTGCGCCCTGAATCGATAGGTATTGGCCTCGATGAATCGTGGTCCCTTGCCGCAGCGCACATCATCGGCATATCGCTCTGCCAGTTCCATGACGGCCAAAATGTCCATGCCGTCAACTGAGGCGGATTCGATCTTGTAGCTGGCCGCCTTCTTGGCGATGTTGGTCTCCGACTCTGAAAATTCAAGTGCCGTGCCCATGCCGTAGCGGTTGTTCTCGCAGATCCAGAGCACGGGCAGCTCCCAGAGCGCACAGAGATTCATCGCCTCGTGGAACTCGCCCTCGGCGACGGCGCCGTCGCCGAAGAAGCAGCAAGTGACCCGATTGGCGCCCTGTCATCTTGTCTGCCAAGGCCATGCCGACGGCCAGGGGCAAATGACCGGCAACAATGGCGTTGCCGCCGTAGAAGCGTGTCTCCTTGTCGAAGAGATGCATGGAGCCGCCACGCCCACGGCTACAGCCTTCCTGCTTGCCATAGAGTTCGGCCATGATAGATTTGGCCGAAATGCCCCGGGCCAGGGCTTGTCCATGCTCGCGATAGGTGGACATGAGGTTGTCTTCAGGCGTCAGCGCCTGAATACACCGACCCCGACTGCCTCTTCACCGTTGTAGAGATGCAGGAATCCGCGGATCTTCATGGCGCTGTAGAGCTGGGCCGATTTTTCCTCAACCTGCGGATGCGGATCATCTCTTTCAGCAGAAAGAGCCCACGTTCGCGATCTACACGTTATCCCACTTTCTGGCATTGCACTCTCAACCGGCGGATCGCGGGTAATGGTTTGAACTGACATCTTGCGTCCTCCTATTTGTTTTGCGTGTAGTCACTATAAGCCAGAATCCGTAAGACTAATGATCACGAGATGGGCGTCCTGCCGATAGTACGTATGAAATGTGCCTTTCTCGGCTTTTCCTCCGTGACTTCGTGCGTTCTCCGGCCAAACCATGGTGAATGCCTTCGTGCCATAGAGTCACCTCTATAACACACTGTGCGGCAGACTTTGCGTCAGATTCCCACGGCACGACCAAAACGGGAGGATTGGCATTCTGCTGTGGAAGCAGCGCTGGTTCCGCTCAGTCCTGCCTGTTGAGAGGAGCCCGCCACACAGTGTGGTCGAACGAGAGACTTGGGGTGGTGCGTAATGCGCAAAACGTACTGCGTAATAATTGTTTGGGCTGCTTGCTGCTTGCTGCGTGCTTCGTGCTGCTTGATTGGTCCGACTGCGGACAGCCCCGGCGGTAGCGAAAAACTCACGCAGCAAGCAGCACGCAGCAGATCCCCTTACGCATTACGTAATTACGCAGTACCCGTCACGCCTTCTCCAACTCCTGATCCTCTCCAGTTTCCTCCGTCTCCAGTGTCGATGTGTCCCCTTCCGGCAGACCGAGATCGCGGGCTTTGAGCAGGCGGCGCATGATCTTGCCGCTGCGGGTCTTGGGTAGGTTCTCTTCAAACTCGATCAGCTTTGGCGCCACGGCGGAGCCCAGTTTCTTGCGCCCGAAGCCGAGAAGTTCAAGCCGCAGTTCTTCGCTTGGTTCGTAGGGCGGCTTGAGTGAAACAAAGGCCTTCACGATCTGCCCGATAACTTCATCAGGTACACCGATGACGCCGGCCTCGGCCACGGCCGGATGCTCCATGAGCGCGCTCTCGACTTCGAAGGGCCCACCATGTGGCCGGCCGTCTTGATGATGTCGTCGGCGCGGCCGATGAACCAGAAGTAGCCGTCCTCATCAATCTCAGCCAGATCGCCGGAGATGTACCAGCCGTCCACGAAACACTTGGCGTAGCGTTCTTCATCGTTGAGATAGCCGCGCAACATGGATGGCCAGCCCGGTTTCAGGGCGAGATGTCCTTCCACATACGGTTCTTCGATGACTCGCACGCTGCCGTCCTCAAGCTTCTCGACCACGGCGGCCTCAATGCCCGGCAACGGCTTGCCCATGGATCCGGGCCTGATATCCATCGACGCGTAGTTGGAGATCATGATCCCGCCGGTCTCTGTCTGCCACCAGTTGTCGTGCATGCAGAGGTCTAGCGTCTCCTTGGACCAGATGACGGCTTCCGGATTGAGCGGTTCGCCAACGCTGGCTGAGAAGCGTAGATTGCTCAGGTCGTATTCTTTGAGCGGATCCATGTCCAGACGCATCAGTCGGCGGACTGCGGTAGGGGCCGTGTACCAGACGGTCACCTTCTGCTCCGCCAGCGTGTTGTACCAGCGATTTGCGTCGAACTCGGCCTCGTCAATGATCATGGTGACGCCGTGGGTCAGCGGAGAGCTGATGCCGTAGGAGGTGCCGGTGACCCAGCCGGGATCGGCCGTGCACCAGAAGATGTCGTCCGGATGCAGATCCAGCGCATATTTGCCGGTCATGTAGTGGACGATGACGGCGTTGTGAACGTGGATCGCCCCTTTGGGGCGACCGGTGGTGCCGCTGGTGAAATGCAGCAGTGCCATGTCTTCCGGATCGGTGGGCGGGATCGTGAATTCGGTCGACGCCTCGGCCATCAGCCGGGGCAGCGAGAGGACATCCTCGTTTATGTCCTTGTCCACATCCGTCAGTAGGACGAACTGCAGGTCCGGTAGATCGTGGAACTGCTTGGCAATCTTGCGTTTGTAGAGTGCCTTGGTCGTGACCAGCACTTTGCCTTCGCCGATGGTCAAACGTTGGGCAATCGGCTCAGGCCCGAAGGCAGAGAAGAGCGGCGCAAGCACGCTAGTATTCTTGAGCGTGCCCAACACGGCGAAATACAGCGCCGGAATGCGCCCGGCAAGCACGAAGACGCGGTCTCCCTTGCCGATGCCAAGCTTCTGAAGTACGTTGGCGAAGCGATTGCTTTGCTCCTTCAGCTCCCCGTAGGTGATATCGCGTACGTCGCCTCGCTTGCCGAGCCAGCGTATCGCAACCTTGTCCCTCTTGGATCCGTTGGCATGTCGATCTACGGCTTCGTGGGCGATATTCAGTCCTTGCCCGTTAGGAAGCCCGTCAAGCTCTTGCCGAATTGCCTCCCACGAAAACTCGGCACGGGCGCTTTCATAGTCCAGACAATTTGGTTCGACGGTCCAATCACTGGGTGTCTTCTCAATCGGTTGCCATTCCATAAAGCTGATGCTCCTTTCATGCCGCCTGCCAATGGCGGTTTTCGACCGTCCTCATGCATGCACAGCAGCCCGTCTTGTGGCTGGTGTGTCCCAACAATTTGTCGCCGCCGGTGCATGGCGGTGGCGAACAACACCCGTATCATCACCTCTCGCTTTCTGAACTGTACGGCGAATTACGCGTTTCAGACGCCAACTGCCGCTGAATGATATGTGATTTATTTCACGAACGATTGAAAATGCTTTCATAATGCTGAACTTTGCCCATTCGTTTCCCTCGTGTTGGCCGAGCAGGCGCAGCCAGCTCCGGGTCGATTCTCGATCAGTTTTGGGTTATGGAAACGGTAAATCTGACGCGTTCAGCCACAGAATATCCCATGGGGGCGACAAAATGTAGACACCTGGCTACAAGATGTCTACACGGTGGCTACAAAATTGGCGATTTTCGTAATGTTTGTGACGGCTGGTGGCTACAGTGCGAGTCTCTACAGGTTTGCTCAGCATGATTCTGGAGGATCGGCGAAGGCGTGGAAAACGCTATGAGTGAAGTTGGCGATTCGAGGTATAATTCAGAACATGTCACCGTGGACCTATCTGCAAAGCAATTTTTCAGATAGAATGGAGCGAGTCATGAAAGCCCTACTTCTTACCGAGTACAAGCAATTCGAATTCACTGAAGTCCCTGCCCCTGAGGTTGGACCCGGCGATGTGTTGATCAAAGTCAGCGCTTGCGGCATCTGCGGCAGCGATATCCACGGCATGGATGGCAGCAGCGGGCGGCGCATTCCGCCGCTGATCATGGGGCATGAGGCATCCGGCGTCATCGAAGCGTAGGTGACAGGTGAGCGGCTGGCAGGCAGGCGATCGCGTCACCTTCGACTCCACCATCTCCTGCGGCGAATGCTACTTCTGCCGCCGGGGCGAGATCAACCTCTGCGATGACCGACGTGTGCTCGGCGTTTCCTGTGACGACTACCGGCAACATGGCGCATTTGCCGAGTATGTGGTCGTTCCGCCGCGAATTCTCTATCGCCTGCCAGACGAGCTTTCGTTTGAGGAGGCCGCTTTTGTTGAGCCGGTCTCCATCGCCGTGCATGCCGTGGACCGCACGCCCATCTCGCTGAGCGATACGGCGGTGGTCGTCGGCAGCGGCATGATTGGCCTGCTGGTGATCCAGGCATTGCGGGCAGCCGGCTGCGGACGCATCATCGCCGTTGACCTGGATCCGGCCAAGCTTGAGCTGGCAGTGGAATTGGGCGCGGATGAAGGGCTGCGATCGGATGAAGTAGACGTGGCGGCTGAGGTGATGAGGCGGACCGAGGGACGGGGAGCGGATCTTGCCTTTGAAGTTGTGGGCATCACGCCGACGCTTCAGTTGGCGGTCGGTTCGGTCAAGAAAGGCGGATCGGTGACGCTGGTCGGCAACCTGGCGGCCAAGGCTGAGTTGCCCTTGCAGGCAGTCGTAACCAGAGAGCTGACGCTCTATGGATCGTGCGCGTCGCAGGGCGAATATCCAGCTTGCCTGGACTTGATTGCCCGCGGCGATATCGACGTCAAGCCGTTGATGAGCGCAGTGGCGCCGCTGGCCGACGGAGCGGGATGGTTTGATCGGTTGTATGGTGGTGAGGCGGGATTGCTGAAGGTGATTTTGACGCCGTAGGCAGATCCGGCAGGGGCGGCCACAAGGGCCGCCACAGGGCCGCCATAAGGGCCGCCCCTGCCGGATCTAAGCGTTATGTCTGGCGTTGCCGTTGATTGCGGCAGGGATAAATCCCGCCTCTAACAGCGACAAGCCGCCTCAGCGGCTGGAGTTAAGCGCCTGAGGGCGCTTTTCACTGTTAGCAGCCGGCTTCAGCCGTTGCTGCACGCCGGTTTGAACCGGTGGCAGGTTCAACATGATCCTTAGCTTGATACGCATGGGGCGGCCACAAGGGCCGCCCCTGCCGATTGTTTCGCGTTGGCGTGGGCTAGCCCTGGTTGCCGGGTTTGTCTGAACCGGGCTGATTCCATCGATCTTTGAGGAAATGGGCAGCCATCTTGGGCTGGCGGTCTCGAGTGAAGACGCCCTTGTAGTTCATGCCGTTGGCTCGCATGATGGCCTGGGCCGTCTTGAAGTCGGCGAAATTCCAGATGTGCATGCCGGCGACGAAAGGCCGGTCGGCCGCTGCGTCCAGATATCGGCGAATGAACTCGACCTGATACTCCTCGCTCCACATGGTCGGCGGGTGGCTATGGTTGCCGGGCAGCGTGTCAGTACCGAATTCGGTGACGATGATCGGCATTCCCAGCTGATCGTGCAGCTCGTCCAGTTCTTTCTCCAGCGCCGCCTTGCCGTCGTCAAGGCGAGCACTCTCGCTATACCAGCCGTAGTACCGGTTGATGCAGGCCACGTCGGCCGGTTCCAGCCACTCGATCGGACATCCGTGCATACCGACAAGGGTGACAAGCCGGGTTGGGTCCTCTTTCCGGCAAAGATCGTAGAGTTCTTGGAAGAAGGCCGTTGTGGCCGGATCGGTTGGGTCGACCTCGCCGCCCGTGAAGCGCTTCATCATGTCTAGGGGCATCGGCTCGTTGGCGATGCTCCACATGATCACGCTGGGGTGATTCTTGTCGCGGGCGATCAGTTCGGCCATCTGCTGCTTGCAGACGCGTAGCCGTTCGGCAATCGCCTCTTCACCGCCGCCAAATTGAAGGCTGACGTTGGGGATCTCATCGATGATGAGAATGCCCTCGCGGTCGGCCATCATCATCTGTTCTTCGGAATAGGGATAGTGGGCGGTGCGGTAGGAGTTGGCGCCGATCCACTTGAGCAGGGCGTAGTCCTTCACCACCAGCGGATTGAAGTTGGCTCGTCCGCTGATCGCGAAGTCCTCGTGCTTGCCAAACCCCTTGAGGAAGATTGGCTCACCGTTCAGCAGAATCGTACTCCCTTCGACGGCGATCGTGCGGATGCCGATATCCAGGGCGTAGCGATCATGAACGACCTCGCCGTTGCCAACGGTCACTGTCAACCTGTAGAGGTAGGGATCTTCCGTCGACCAGAGGCGTGCGTTCGAGACGGCTATTCTTGCCTGTGCGCTGCCGTCGCTGAAGGTCAAATTGGCGGCCTGATGGCCCTTCTCGCCTTCGATCCTGATCTCGCCTGAGGTTGCACCCGGCGCCACGACCACAACTGTGATAATTCCAGTCGGACCATCGATATCGGTCGTGACGGATACGTCGTCGATGCCCTGCTGGGGAACTGAATAGAGCTGGACGGCACGGTGAAGCCCGCAATAGGGAAAGAAGTCGAACGTGGTGGCTGGGAAGTTGCCCATGAAGCCGCCGATGGGGCTGCGTACGTTGCCGGCAGGCACGCGTGTGCCTTCCAGATGGTTTTCGACCTGGACGGCGATGGTGTTGGCTGAGCTCCAGTCGACCGATTCCGTCACATCAAATTCGAAGGGCAGATGCCCGCCTTCGTGCTCTCCAACCAATACGCCATTGATCCAGACTTTGGCTGCGTAGTTTGCAGAGCCGACGCGCAGCATCACGCGCTCGTCTTGCCAGGCTGCGGGCACATAACTCTCCATTACATACCAGGCCACGCCCAAGTAGTCACGGATGTCATCGTAGATCTCATTCCAACTGGAAGGGACGGCCATCGGTCGAGACTCAGCCAGCCCGTTGAACCAGGCTTCAGCTTCGCCCACTTCCTCGCGATCGATCTGAAAATCCCAGATGCCGGAGAGATCAAGGACATTGCGTTTATCGTTCTGTTGCGGGTACAGCATTGGACTTTGCTCCTGCTTTCTTGCTTGGTGGGGAAGCTGGTTTTGTCATGATTCGATGAGGCTTATCAATAATCAACCTACTTGATACAACAGGTCGACATATCGCGTCAAGATATCGCCGACGAAACCCCGGACTGGCATGTTGGCGGCCATGCCGTAGACGGGGGCCATGCCGCTGCTCTCCTTTGGGTTTTGTTTGACATAATCAACAGAGTCGCGTAGATCCTCAATGAAGCGTTGCGCCACGCCCGGCTCCGTGTGGCGCAGGGTGACGGCGATGTGGATGGCCGGGGGACGGTGCAGCCCATTCAGACTCCAGCCGCGTTTGCTCATCTGCTCCAGCACTTTGTAGATGTCAAGCGAATTCGAGCCGAAGGCGATGACCCAGAGCGGGTCGCCCAGAATTGTCAATTCGGGGATCTGTTCGATCCAGGTGCGGATGTAGCCGGCGGCAGCCAGAATAGCCGCGGTGGCCTGCATGTAGCCATCTTCACCGGTGGCGACCATAGCCGCCCAGCAGGTTGCACTGAGCGCGCCGGGGCGGCTACCGGCAAGCGTCGGCGAGTAGTAGAGACCGCCGGGCCAATCGGTGGCCGTGTAATACTGGAAACGGCGAAGCTCGGGTGAACGGTAGAGGACCACAGATGTGCCCTTGGCCGCGTAGCCATACTTGTGGGTATCAGCTGACATGGACGTGACGCCCGACAGTCGGAAATCGAATGGCGGCACAGGCGCGCCCAATCGCTCCGCCCAGGGCAGCACGAAACCGCCCAGGCACGCATCCACATGCAGACCCACGCCGTGTTCCAGGGCCAAATCGGACAGCTCGCTGATGGGGTCGATGATGCCGTGAGGAAAGGCGGGAGCCGAGCCCACCAGAGCGATTGTGTTCTTGTTGATGCTTCTCCTCACGGCGTCCACGTCCACATTGAAGTCAGGACCGAGCGGTATGCGCACAAGTTTGATGCCGAAATAGTGGCCGGCCTTCTCGAAGGCGGCGTGGGCGGTGATCGGGATGATGAGTTCCGGTTTCTGGATACCTTTGCGCTCGCGCGCCCAGTCGCGATAGGTCTTCATGGCAAGCAAAATGCTCTCTGTCCCGCCGGACGTCACCGTTCCGCAGACAGATGCGCTAAATTCTCCAAGTGCGTCTTTCCCAGGCGCTGATGATTTCTGCGCCTGTAGATCAAGCGCATCAGCACCCAGCATGCCGGCGGTCATCGACACGATCTCCGCCTCATACTTGATGGCGCTAGGCCACAGATCCGCATGAAGCGGATTGCTCTGGGAGTTGAGCGCATAGACGCGGTTAAGAAAGTCGATGTGGTCCGTGTTGCCGTGATAGACCGCGCCGGACGTGAAGCCGTCGGCCCAGCGATCGCGCTCGCGGCTAGACAGCAGCGCCATCTCGTCCAGCAGCCGGCCTCGTTCAATGCCGTGTTGGGGCAGGCGTGGATGGGCATCAACTTGGCCGCGATAGGGATGCAGATCAGCTTCAAGATCGGTCATCAGTTGATCGTATCGCTTGTCCAACTGGCGGCGTACAAAGGGGATGGACTTCAGCCCACGCTCGACGCCATCCATGAGTTGAGACTTGAGATCGGGAGCAAGACGCTTGAGTAGGCCAGGTGTTGAGTTCATGTGTGAAGCCGCCTATAGATTTTGTGCGTGCTTTTGTAGAGGGCCAGAAACGCTTCAAAGTGCCGATCATGGACCTCGCTGTGGTCAGCAATCGGCTCAAAAGTCTGCGCAATTCGGATCCGGCTGGAGACGCTGTCGACGTTCATGAAGCCAAGGCCGATGGCGCCCATGATGCCTGCTCCCCGCACCGTGCTTGCCACCGGTTCTTCGACCTGCCGGATCTCCCGGTTGAGGACGTCAGCGAAGATCTGACACCAAACTGGCGAATTTGCGCCGCCGCCTACTATGTTGATTGCCTCCAGGCGCTGACCGACGAACTTCTCCACATAGGTCAGCAACCATCGTGTGTTCAGCGCGACGCCCTCATAGACCGCTCGCACAAGGTCAGACCGCGTTGATTGTAGCGAGAGATTGTGGAAGCCGCCGCGAATGCTGCTGTCGTCAACCGGTGTGCGCTCGCCGTTCAGCCAGGGAGTGAAGATGACGCCGTTGCTGCCTGCCGGCGTCTGATCGACCAGGCGATCCAGTACATGAAAAAGGTCTTCCTCCAGCGGACGATAGCCGAGTTCATCGTTTGGAAAGAGGATGTTCTCTCTTAGGAACGTCAGGCAAGCGCCGGCCAGTTCCTGCTCGTTGACCAGGAAGTACTTGCCCGGCAGGGCTGCAGGCAGGGCAGCCATGTTGTGGATCAGATCGGTCTTTTTGTAGGGCAGATGGCAGCTCAGCCAGGAGGATGTGCCGATGCAGAGATGGGGCGCAAGATCGTCTACGGCGCCGGACCCGATGGCTGTCGCATGCAGGTCAGGTGCGCCGAGAACGACTTGAACATGCTCTCCCAGTCCCAATTCGCCGGCAACCTGGGGGAGGATCGGGCCGATTACCTCGCTGCACTGATGCAGGTCGGGCAATTTTTCCCGTTCCAGCGAGGAGAGCTTAAGCAGGTGCTCATCGTAGTGGATGTTGTTGATGTCGCGATTGTCGGTCACCCAGTGCAACGTGTTCGAAGCGGCAGAAGCGACAAACTGGCCGGTCAGGCGCAGGTTGATGTAGTCGGTCGGCTCCAAAAACTTGTGCGTGCGCTCATAGATCTCGCGGTGTTGATGACGCAGGAAGAGAATATGCGCAATGGAATCTTTGCCGGAGTGGGTTGGAATGCCGCCGGTGCGACGAACCCACTCCCAGGCCTTGTCGATGCCATAGCCGTCGAATCTGATCGGCCCGCTGGTGATCTCCGCAACATAGGGCGCACCGCGTGCATCCAACCAGATGATGGCGTTGTGCAGATGTTTCCCTGTCCGGTCCACCGCCACTGTGCCCGACCATTGGCCGGTGCAGCAGATGCCTGACACTTGGTCGACGGGTACGAGCTGTCGGGCCAACAAGCGCCGGACCGCATTGACAAGCGCTGTCCACCACTGATCAAGGTCTTGCTCCGCGCCGCCGCCCTCCAGCATGAGCGTCCGGACAGCTTCTGTTTCCCAACCCAGCACGCTGCCTTCCACGGAAACGAGCGCGGCCTTTATCCCGGACGTGCCCAGGTCGATGGCCAGGATGGCGTTGCATGGGGTTGGCATAGAGAATTCCTGTTCGTGTAGAGACGAGCCTTATGGTCGCTCGCCCAAGACGATCACCCGAGACGATCACAAGGATCGTCCCTACCGGATGGCCTTCGATCGTTGCTGCGATACCCATTCTGATTCTAACGGTATTCCGCTCCCGATTCAAGGCTGATTCAACGCCATTCACGCTTGGCGGACAAAGCGCTTCACCGTAGAATGGAACCCAGTCGAATCGCAAACCCAAATGTTGACACTACTGCAAATAGGCGGTTTCACTACAGATGGACGCCGACAACCACAGATTGAAAGAGCTTTTCCTCTGTGAACTCCGTGTCCCCTCCGTGCCTCCGTGGTGAAACCGGCCTTTTCGCAGTAGCGTCTAATGTTGAGATTGGAACCAGCACCCATGACTCAGTTTACCCATGAGACCTACATTTCACCGATCACCTGGCGGTATGGCGGCGAGGCCATGCGCTCGACCTGGAGCGAAGCGGAGAAGCGACGTCTGCTCCGCCGATTCTGGGTAGCATTAGCCGAAGCCCAGGCGGATGCCGGACTGGTCACATCAGCTCAGGTGGCAGATCTGGTCGCACATCAGGATGATGTCGATATCGAGCGTGCGACGGAAATCGAGCGCGAGATCCGCCACGATCTCATGGCCGAAATCAAGACCTATGCAGAGCAGTGTCCGGTCGGTGGCGCAATCATCCATCTGGGCGCGACATCGATGGACGCGCTCGACAACGTCGATGCGATTCGTCTTCAGCGGTCACTCGATCTGGTCATCAAGCAGCTTGAGGGCATTCTTTCCAGCCTGGCTCAGCGCGTCGATGCTGAGGCGGAGACGGCGGCCATTGCGTTCACGCATATTCAGCCGGCCGAGCCAACCACAGTCGGCTATCGGTTGGCCCAATATGGGCAGGATCTGCTGGCCGATCTGGGTGAGCTGCGACGGGTTCGTGGCGGCATTCTCGGCAAGGGGCTCAAGGGGGCCGTCGGAACAAGCGCCAGCTACACGCAGTTGCTGGCCGATACCGACATGACGGCGCGCCAGCTGGAGGCCAGTGTCATGGAGAAATTGGGCCTGGCGACCTTCGAGGTGGCGACCCAGACCTATCCGCGCAAGCAGGACTGGTTTGTGCTCAACGCCCTGGCCGGACTTAGCGCCAGTCTGCACAAATTTGCCTTTGACCTGCGCATATTGCAGAGCCCGCCCTTCGGCGAGTGGAGCGAACCATTTGGGGCCAAACAAGTAGGATCCAGCGCCATGCCATTCAAGCGCAATCCGATTGTGGCTGAAAACATCGACAGTCTGACCCGCCTGGTTGCCGCTCTGCCCCGGGTCATGTGGGACAATGCCGCGCTTAGCTTGTTGGAGCGCACCTTGGATGATTCGGCCAATCGGCGCTTCGTGTTGCCCGAGGCATTCTTGATTACCGATGAGATCCTGTCGCGTGCGGCTCGCCTGGTGGATGGGATGCGTTTCTGGCCAGGACCCATCGCACGAAATCTGCAGGACTATGGTCTCTTCGCTGCAACCGAACGGGTGTTGATGGCGGCTGTCAAGGCCGGCGGCGACCGCCAGGAGATGCACGAGGTGATCCGCGAACATAGCCTGACCGCCTGGGCCGCACTCCAGGAAGGGCAGTCGAATCCGCTCTCCGATCTGTTGGCCGGCGACGAGCGCGTCACCCGCTGGATAGATGCCGGAGATGTGCCTGCAATGATGGAGGCCGGCGAACATGTTGGCGACGCCACCGAGCGGGCGCTGGCCATGGCTGCACAGATTCGTGCTGCTGTGGCGTGATCGGGTTTTGTTGACTGATGGCTACACTCATGTCAGATTGAAAACTACCGTTCGAGAGCAGGTTTTCCAGAAGCAACAATGCATGTCATCCGCCCACTTCGTGAACGGATGACAGAGTGTCTTTTCGATCCAAAGGTCGCATGCCCGAACCATAGGCTTCAAATTGATCTCAGTTTAGCAGGATTGATTCGTGTTGTCGCCGATTCTGGCAGGAGTTTCATTCAGCCTAGAATATTGAGAAACTGTTTGAAAAGCCCACATGTGTGCGCTAGCATTCCGGGGTTGAGCCAAACCATAGCCTGAAAATGGAGCTGGGGGTGGCTCAATCCCGGAATGCTAAATAGTGTACTCATCTTGTCAACTAGCTTCTGAAAGCAGCGGGGCAGATCTTCGCGAAGATCTGCCCCGCTGTCTTCAACTTTGCCCCGGTCAACATCGGGTTCGGTCAGCGTGAAATGAGCGGCAAGTAGATCTCTTTCGGCGGGCTTTCACCTTGCCAATCGACTGTGTCCGACTTGGCCACGACTGTTCCATCGATGTCGGTGGCGATGACGATGAAGCGATACTTTCCGTCCGCAACGACCGAGAGTTTGTGCTCAGTTTCTGATACCGGCGGTGAGGCGATCTGTGTCCAACTGATGTCGCCGGGCTGGCGGGCGTGGATCAGATAGTCGGCAACTGGCGTACCGGCCGGTTCGGCCCAGGTCAACTGCAATTCGGTGAGCCCGGTGGCATCCACTGTCAACGACATGATTTCGACGGTGTCCGAGATTACGCGTGAGGGCGGTGTATAGTTGCACCACTGGCCTACGGTCGGCGTCATCGGCTCTGTGTACCATAGGTTAATGAACTCGTCCCACATGCCCTCTTTCACATAGGCGAACGAACTGCCTAGGGTGACCGTCGTGCCGGGCATGGGCGTCCAGATGGCCGACTCCCCTTCCATCTCGCGGTAGATGCTTGCCCGCCAGGCGACGCCCGGCCTTGTCGCACGATCCAGTGGGGCCAGGAGCGTGATGGTGTCATCATAATCCCAGAATTCATCCGGCTCAAGGTAGGGCGCGCCGACTCGGAAGGTGCTGCGGATCTGATCCAACGCTGTGATCAGATCGCCTGCGGCAGCGTGGACGCCATGTGCGTCCCCTGGGCCAAAGGCGCGTTGAAGATTGTCTGCGAACTGTCCCGCACCGATCATCTCATCCGGTGGACCGAGGACCAGATTGCCGGCTCCGCACTGTGTCGTGTCGGCAAAGTGGCTGTTGACGGATGACGTGCCGATCTTCTTGGCCTCGCCTGCTCTCACGGCCTGCATCAGTGTCGTGGCCATTGTGTCGACGGCCCCGGCCACTGCGGTGATATCGGCGCTGCGTATTGCAAAGATGGCATTGGGGTGGCGGTCGTTGAGCGTGCGCTGGTAGATGTTGATGATGCCCTCGGCCATCTGCTCGACGGAGCGCGCTGGGCTGAACTCCACAATGTAGCGAGCGTAGGGTGCAACCAACCAGGCGTAATTGGGGGAGGCGACAAAGACTTTGGCCGTACTGCGCACCTCATAGAGCACATCGAGATTGCCGGCGAAACACTGGTCGAAGAAGATCAGGTCGAAAGGATCTGCGCCGTTGTCTGTTGCGGCCGCAAGCGCCCGACCCAGTTCAGGCGTACTCATGTAGCTGCGGTTGGTGACGTCAGTAGGGGTGTGGTCCTTCTGGCGGGGCAGCGCTGGAATGGCCTGGTTGGTGGACGCCGAGGCGATCGCTCCGCCATCTTCTACGAATGCGGTCAGCTCAGGTGCAAGGCCGACGCCATGGCCGATAATCGAGGCAATGGTAACGTCGGCTTTCACCAAGTCTTTCGCATAGTCAAGAAAACCACTGAGGACCTCCGGATCGGATGTGTCCACTTCACTGGTGTTCAAAGCTGCGAGAAACCCACTATCGACCGTGGCGACTCCATTGGCGGCGGTCCAGACCTGCGTGTTGTCTTCGCCCAGCCGGTCAATCAGGGCAACGACGGTCAGGTTGGGATTGTTGAGGGTGCCACGTACCAGCCGACCTTGAATGATTCTGGCGTATGAATCCAGGTCGTTGTCAGCACCGAAGTAGACGGCCAGCAGAACTGAGCGGAGGGCGGCGGTGACGGCCGCCGAGGAAGCGTAATCGCTCACCAGGTCATTTGCTTGGTCGTCGTGGGCCGGCGTGTAGGTCCGCACCCGCACATAGTAGGTGCGACCCGGATCGAGGCCATCGACTAGATAGCTGGATGCCTCTTTGTTTGCCGTCGTTCCATGAACGGTGTATGGGCCATCGGCCTTTGTCGAGAATCCGATGGTGTAATAGCCACCGTCCGCCACATACTCGATGGGCGTCCAGCTCAGCGTCAGTGCCGATACTGTCATGGACTCCACAGTCAGGCCGGTTGGGGCAACGGTCTGTGTTGTCGACCAGCCGGGATCTAGTTGGTCCAGGCAACTGCGTGATCGATTGCCCGAAGCCGAGAGTCTGTTATAATCTAGTTCGACTTGCTGGAGCGTACCGACAAGGTTGCAGATGCCGGGTCCAATCGCCCCGCCGATGGCGTTGTTGTCCAGCAGCAGGCGAGTTAGGAAAGGCAATTCCCCGAGTGATGAGGGTAGAGTTCCGCCAAGGGCGTTGCCGCTCAGACTCAACTCGGTTACGTGTCCGTCGGCGCAGGCGACGCCATACCAGTCGCATGGCGAGATGGTCTCGCTAATGGTGAGCCAGTTTGAACTCTCCAGCCATTTGACGCCCTTGGTCTGGGTGAAGAAATTGGCGAGGGCGAGACATTCGGATGTGGGAATATCAGTCACGGCATCGCAAGCCTCTGCTGAATTCACTGAGGCATCATCTTCACGGACGGTATCTGTACTGGCGGCAGCTACTTCCATGGCGGCGGCCACGCCCACGGCATCAACCGTGACGACGGCAAACAGGACGCCGGTCAGCAGCAGCGGCAGGCCAAATGCTGTCGCAAGTCTGGTCAATGCGTGGCGCTTCTGACTCAGCACCGTGTGGCGGATTTTTTGAAACAGTTTCATCGTTACCCTCGCTATCATCTGGATATATTCAGAATGAGTTCATGACGTTTGCGTAGGGGCTGAGCGTTCCCCCCTTCAATGTGGGATGTATCCGAACTCGCTACAATCCAAGTATAATTCCTGGCTGAGCCGATTTCTGACACGAATCGGCTCAAATCGGCTCAATTTCAATTGGACTTTGCATGACACCCGCTCTTTCCATTGGCGACATGACAGAACGTCAACTGACCCGTGCGGTCAGTGATGCGTTCAAACAATACCATAACGTGTTGCTGCTATCGAGGTCTCCCCTGGCCGATTCGACGCTGGTCACGCCAACACTGGTCTGCGACGAAGTCTCGCCCACGGCAGATGAACGCGGCAATGGTCTGCGGCTTATTCTCCGCTGGGCGGTCGAGTGTCTGGCCCCTGGTGCCATCGTCTATCCCTTTGGGCGTGAGCGCCCCTACGACGATCCGACGTGGATCCAGCCGGCATGGTGGCGCTACAATATTCTGCGTCACCGGTACATTGAGCCGCTCCATCCCGACGAATTTGTTGAAGGCGGGCGCTATACAGAGACACTGATGGCGCTAACAGGCATTCCTAGCCAGGACGCTTTTTTCGACGAGCGAAACCGCGCCATTCGGGACGTCGGTCACTGGTTGCGTGGCCAGGCGGCCGACGGCGCGGCGACGGCCATGCTCCAGCAGCAGGCCCTCGATGCACTATATCAGCCCCTCGAAGCCTTGCCTGTTGCCAAGCACATTCTTGGCATCGCCGCTACATTCACCGACGTCTTCTCCCGGTCGTTACTGGCCGATATCGCCAAGTCAGAGGCCATCGCCGATGTCAATGACTCGATTGATCTGCTTGTGGCGCGTCGTTGTCTGCTTGTTGGCGATGACGGGGCGACGCTTTGGCTTTCACCGCCGTTGCGAACCTATGTCACGCATCGACAGGAGAAGCATCGACGGCGTATTCGGCATCTCGGCATTGGTTCCTTCTATGTTGAGGCCGGCGAGCCCTTGAACGCCGCGTACCATCTTCGACAGGCGGGAGAGGTGGAGCGTGCAGCTACGCTGCTGCTTAGCACTGCTCAGGAGCTGATCGGTGAGTTGGCATCTGATGAACTCTGCGACGCACTACTGCAATTCGATCGAGAGCGCGTCGAAGCCGAAACCTGGTGCGAGATGCAACTTCTGTTGTGTGACCTCTATCTGGCCACAGGGCGTCATGAGAATGCACTTGTCGCGGCGCGGTCGGCAGCAACCGTTGCGCCGGACGATCTGCGGCGTGGACGGATCTATCGGCGAATGGGCAAGATCTACGAGCAACGAAATCAACTGCATGCCCTGACCTATTATGGGCAGGCCGCAGATTATTTCAGTAACGCCATGCCCATATCCGGTCTGACTGGTGATGCGAGTATGCTGACTGAGTTCGTAGAAATGCTCAAAGATCGGGCGTGGGTGCGTATTGAGCGGCGTGAATGGGCAGCGGCGGAGGAGGATCTCCAAAACGCCCTCGCATTGGCTACCCATCAGCCGGAAGCCGAAGCGAGAATCTACGACGCGCTGGCCAGTCTCTATCGACATCAGGAACAGTATGAGATTGCGTTGCAGCAGGCCCAGAAGGCGCTCATGCTGCGGGAACAGTCCGGCGATCCGTTCGGCATTGCCAAGTCGCTCAGCAATCTCGGCCTCATCTACGCCAACATGGGCGACACATACAACGCCGTATCGGCCCACGCCGAGGCTGTCGCTGCATTCGAGCGGCTGGCCAATGGCGAACATGTAGCGGTGGCGCTGCTCAACATGGGGGCAGCCTATCATTTTGGCGGCGATCTGGAAAACGCCATCGATGCCTACAGTCGTTGCCTGAAGCTCTGCGAGGAGGGCGGTTGGACCCTGACCCAGTCAAGAAGCCACTCGAATTTGGCCGAAGCGCTGGCGGAGCGAGGCGAACTCGAAGCGGCAGCGCGCCATTGGCATCAGGGCTATGAGCTGAGCAACGACGCGGGTCTGGAGGATGAGATCGCTTACTATGGGGAGATTCTGAGCCAATTTCCCGCGTTGAGACGGTCAATCGAGCATCTTGGAGATGGCGCGCATCCTCGATCCAAGCCACGAAAACGAACTTCAAACGGAGAGCGAGTCCGATTCGATCGATCCCCTTGATCGTGAGCTGGAGATGGCGATCAACCACGTCGAGGTGACCGGTCGGATTACGACTGCCGAGTTGATCGACATGACGGGCGTCAGCAAGGCGACGGCAACCCGTAAGCTGGCGGCATTGGTTGAGGGCGGCCAACTCCAGCGCCACGGCAAAGGCCGCGGCACCTTCTATACGCTAGCCGGTTCAGCCGAGTAGCCCATCGGATACCACATGAGATTGAGAAGAACCGACGTTTTCTCAATCGCCAGAATACTCGCCGCCCATGCCAAGTGCTGCCAGACGGTGAATGCTGTCGGTCCTTCAATTTTCTGAAGCGATTATGGATTGACAGAAACCCCCGCTGGTGCTACCCTTCGAGAGTTACCGATGGTTCAATAATCGTTCGTTGAACTACATATTGAGAACCAATGAACAAGCAGAGTACGACTCAGAGTACGACCCAAACGGTGGCTGACAGCCAACCCGATCCAGACAGTACAGTGCCCTTAGCCGCTTGCGACAACAGGCGCACGGACAGGGCTCTGCAATCCTGGAGCAGGCAATTGGTTGCCGGCAACAACAACGGCATATGCCGATTATACGCGATCTGTAACGCAGACAGTGCGAAGTTACCGGACCGGTTCGATGTGCAGGCTATCACGCCGCGGGGACCCAGATGGAGCAATGTTGCGTTCCGCCAGTTCGAGACTTCTCTGTCGTAGCGATTTCGACACGTCTGGAACTATCCGGACGTGACTCTCTCCTCTAGCCCCGCTTGCCTGCTCTTTCTCCGGCACAAGTTTTTTTTCAGCGCTTTCCACAATCGATGCACAGCCTTGACAGCGACACTGTTTGGCATCAACGGTCAATCATTGGCCTGCTTTTGTTATCTGTGTTTATCTGCGTCCGTCTGCGACCTTTTGCAGTGGACTCATCAAAAAGAAGGAGGGCGACATGGTCGATCCCATCAAGGTCAGCGATGCCCTGGCACAAACGCAACATTTTGTAGAAAACAACGATTTCGAGGGCGCAGCGTCATATCTGCGCGACCTACATCCAGCGGATGCGGCCGAAGTGCTCTCCTTGCTGGAGCCCGAAGCTCAGGCATCCATCGCTCCACTGTTCGATCCTGAACATCTGGCGGACATTTTAGAGCAGCTCGATGAAGATGAAATGCTCGAACTCTCTGAGCATCTGGACACAATTCGCTTGGCCGATGTGCTGGATGCCATGGAGCCGGATATGGCCGCCGACCTGTTGGGCGAGATGGACGATGACCAGGCCGTCAGCCAGTTGCTTGAGGAGATGGAGGATAGCCACGAAGTTGAGCCGTTGTTGATCCACGACGAGGAGACTGCCGGCGGCATCATGAACTACCTGCCGCCCTGTCTGCGTCGCTGGATGACCGTGGAAGAGGCATTGCGTTTCATCAAGGAGCAGTACGCCGGCGAGAACGAGCTCTACTACCTCTACGTCCTGGATCGCTACGGCGTGCTGATTGGCGTCGTCAATCTGCGCATGCTCATCCTGGCTGAGCCGCAGCAGACTGTCGAAGAGATCATGAATTCCGAAGTGATCTCGGTTGACGTCGGCACGGATCAGGAGGAAGTTGCCCAACTGTTGGCTCGCTACGATCTGCTGGCGATTCCGGTCGTTGACGACCGCCATCGACTTGTCGGTATTGTCGCCGTGGACGATGTGGTGGATGTTCTTGAGGAAGAGGCCACCGAAGACATCTATCGCCTGGCCCAAGTCAGTGAGGAAGCCGAGATTTTCAGCCCGATTCCTCGCGCCATTCGCAACCGTCTGCCCTGGCTCTACATCAATATGGGCACGGCGCTTTTGTCAGCAGCTGTGGTGACCTACTTCGCGGGAACCATCGCCGCAGCGGCAATGCTGGCGGCGTTCATGCCGATTGTTGCTGCGCAAGGGGGCAACGCCGGCAATCAGACCATGACCATCATGGTGCGTTCGCTAGCACTTGGCGAAATTCAGTTGAGTGATGCGTGGCGGGCGCTACGTCACGAAGTGACCGTCGATCTGTTGCAGGGATTGATTCTCGGGGTCTCTATCGGGCTGGTGGCCTATCTCTGGCAGGGGAACGCGGTCCTGGGTATTATCATCGGCGTCTCCATGTTACTAAACTTGCTGATCGCTGCCACCATGGGCGTTATCGTGCCGACGACGCTGAAGCGCATTGGCATTGATCCGGCGCTCGCATCCGGCGTCTTCGTCACAGCAACGACCGACGTGATGGGGTTTGCCATTTTTCTGGGCTTGTCCACCTACTTCATCGCCTGGTTGGTCTGAGAAGAGAACGACGCCGCACGGAAACAAGGGGCTTATTCCAAGCGGAATAAGCCCCTTTCTGCTGTGTGGTATTGACTTTGGTGCACTAAGTAACTGCCCACAAACAATTAAGCGGTTTGAACCTCCGGGAGGTGGTCAGAACCACTTCGTTAAGCCAAACTTTCGTGACCACCTCCCGGAGGTTATTTGCGGATACTCACTAACTGCGCAACTCGCGTTTCAGAATCTTGCCGGTCGCTGTCATCGGCAGGGATTCGCGAATTTCTACGATGCGTGGGTATTTGTAGGCCGCCATATTCTCCTTGGACCATTCAACGATCTCTTCGCCTGTGGCCGAGGCCCCTTCCTTGAGAATGACGTAGGCCTTGATCTCTTCACCATGCTGGTCATTGGTGATGCCAACCACTGCGGCCAGGCTGATGGCTGGGTGCGTCATCAGCACCTCTTCGATCTCGCGCGGATAGACATTGAAGCCGCCACGGATAATCATGTCTTTAACCCGATCGGTGATGTAGAGATAGCCGTCCGCGTCGAACATGCCGATGTCGCCCGAATGGAACCACCCGCCCCGCATTGCACTGGCCGTAGCGTCGGGCCGGTTGTAGTAGCCCTTCATGATGTTATGACCGCGAATCAGCACCTCACCCATCTCGCCAACCGGTACATCGTCGTCATTGAAGTCCACCACACGCACGTCAACACCCCAGATCGGCGGACCGACCGAACCGGGCTTGGTCGGCAGATCCGGCCGGTTGAATGTAGCCGCGGGGCTTGTTTCCGAAAGGCCGTATGCCTCCAGAATCTTGACTGTAAACCGTTCGCCAAAATCTTTGTGCACCTCTACGGGCAAGGCCGAGCCGCCGGAAACGGCAATGAGCATGTTGCGCGAGATTTTCTCCAGATCGAACTCATCCGCTTTCGGATAGTTGAGTAGCGCCCAATACATGGTAGGCACGCCGGCAAAGAAGGTCACATTGTCTCGCTCCATGATCGCAAGCGCGTCAGCCGGCGTGAAACGCGCCAACAGAGAGAGTGTAGCGCCCTGATAGAAGCCGACATTCATCTGAGCGGTCTGGCCAAAGGAGTGGAACAAGGGCAGCGTAATCAGTTGTCTGTGGTGGTCGTGCTGCACTATCAGATTGTCAGCGATGACGCGTGCGTTCATGACCATGTTCAAGTGACTCAACTCGGCGCCTTTGGGCTGCCCCGTCGTGCCGCTAGTGTAGAGGATCACGGCCGTGTCGCTCTCATCGGTCATCACAGTGTCGAATGTCGGGGCTTGATTGACCATGAACTGGCCTAGCGTCATGGCCCCCTCGATCGGTGATGGCGCGGCCGGATCCGCTGTGATCAGTACGAAGTGTTCACACGCGTCCACCGCCTGGAAGGCTTCATGGCCGAACTGCCCCATGGGCAACTCAGGCGTTCCCTGGAAACAGAAAAACGCAGTGGCGTCGCTGTCTTCCAGATGATAGGCGATCTCACGGTCACGCAGCAGTACGTTCAGCGGTACAACTGTAGCGCCGGTCTTGAGGATGCCGTAGTAGATAATCGGAAAATAGGGGAGATTGGGGCAGGTAAGCGCCACTTTGTCGCCTGAGCCAATGCCCCGTTCTGAGAGGCCGTTGGCTACCTGATTGGCCGCGGCATTGACCGCAGCGTAGGGCAGCTTGGTCTCGTTGAAGATCACGGCGATTCGATCAGGGAACTGTTGCGCACTTTCTTCGAGCATGACAGCTAGGTTGAGCATGGGATTCCTCCTGATGGGCAAGACTAAATACGGGAGACGAGGCTGCGTCCCTACGGGATGATGATTTCCGCAGTAGTTAGATTTACTTCGCACGCCCATGTGCGAACGGGTAGGAGAGATAGGCAGCCTCTGGAGATAGCCCATACGCACGTAAGCGTGTGCACTGAACGGTAAGGCTCGCCGAACGAACGATTCTTGGCGTCTTCAGTTTCAGTAGTTACCGATTTGGTCAATTTTGTCATTCCGACGGAGCGAAGGGAAGAGGAATGACAATTCGTGAACTACTGAGTTTGGACGGGTTTTGTGGGGCTGAAAGCTGACGTAGTATAGCGCAAGTGAATGGAACCGTCGAGCAGCGTTTTATGGAGCAGCCATCCCGGAGAATGAGGACAAAAAAATAGGTCCCGATGAAGAGAGGCAACATCGGGACCTATTCCGCCGACAAGACGTTCTGCCGGCATTTGAACAACAGCGCACCGCCAATATAGGCCGGAAAAATGAAACACGGATTAAGGGGCCGTAAGCGCACGGTAAAAATATGCTAGATTTTCACAGCTAGCGTTTCGGTCTGGTTGACCCTCAGCTCAAATACATCCGGACGCGCATAATGGCCGACGACATCAAAGTCAAGGCGGCCACGCACAACCTCGCCCATATCGAGATCGGCGTAGAGAATGCCCTCTTCACCATAGAGCGGGCCTGCGATGACTTCACCCATGGGCGAAATTATGGCGCTGCCGCCTCGACACATAACCTCCGGTGCACTCTCCAACTCCTGGAGACAGGGCAGATCGGCCGGATGCATCTCCTTGGTGACAAACTGGTTGCAGCCGAGCACGAAACAGCGCCCCTCCCCGGCGATGTGCCGAAGCGTGGCCTGCCACGTATCGCGGGCATCGGCGGTAGGCGCCAGGTAGATGTCCACACCTTTGCCGTAGATCGCCATGCGCGCCAACGGCATGAAGTTTTCCCAACAGATGAGCCCGCCTACCGGTCCAAACTCACTCTCTACGACTGTCAATGTGCTGCCATCGCCTTCCCCCCAGATCAGGCGTTCGGATCCCGTCGGCTTGAGCTTGCGGTGCTTGCCCAGCAGTGTGCCGTCCGCACCGAAATAGAGTAGCGAGCAATAGAGCGTACCGCCGCTCAGGTCGCCGTCGCGCTCGATGGCACCTATGGCCACCAGCGCCCCGGCCTTCCTTGCCGCCTCGCCGATGGCCTCGGTTGCCGGGCCCGGCACGATGACTGAGTTGGCCCAGTATCGTTCCCACAACTGCCTGCCTTCTGCGCTGCGGCTGCCGACTACCATGCCAAACGAGAATCCGCGTGGATAGGCCGGAATGAAGGCCTCGGGGAAGAGGATCAGCTTTGCTCCTTGAGCTGCTGCCTCAGTAATTAGCCGACAGGTCTTCTCTACGGTAGCGTCACGGTCGAATAGAACGGGCGCCGCCTGGACAACGGCGACCCGTGCAGTTTTCATGATTCGGTTGCGGTTCACGGTTTTGCTTTGATCCACAAATGGGACACTATGTGCCGGGTAACCATCCCTGGATTGTCAGGCCGTTCCAGCGTCTCGATCCCTGTCGCCATCTTTGTGGCGCTCTTGGGAGTTACCCCTGAAATTGCGATATGGCCTCTCCAATCGAGATGCCTGAGAGCGCGGCTCCCTCGACACGAGGACCGCCGAAGGCGTCGCCCCCGAAAAAGAGCGGCGGCAGATCTGTCGCTTTTAGGTAGCGATCTGGATGGAGAACCAGCGGCAACGCGTAGCGCCAACGTTTGATCTGTATCTGCTCGATCCGACTGTCTGGCGCTGTGCTGGCGTCAAGCGCTTCCTCAAAGATCGGAATGATGGCATCGTCCGGCTCATCGTAGAGCCGTCGGCTCAAGGTCGGATTGGCATGTGCTGTGATGACGGTCGAATGGGGCGAGATTCCCTTGCGTCGATTATCTGCGATCCAGCTGATCGGCTCGCCGGGCCGTTGCATCGCGCCCGGCTCCGGCAAGCTGCTCTCTCCATCGATCACCGCGATTGCGCATAGGCAGGACGCGTATTCGATGCGATCGAGCGCAGCACGATCCACTGTCGACAATTGTGTGTTGCCGGCATCCAGCAGTGCCAGCGATTGTGGAACCGGCGCTGTGAGCACAAGCTGGGCCGCTGGTAAGCCTGTCCGTCACGATCGCTACTAGGGCCTCCCATCCTTCACCTGCCTGAGCAATCGACGCCACGGTGACGCCGGTTTGGATATCGACGCCCTTGCGCTTCACCAACTGGGCGGCCAGATGCTTTGCCATGGCGTTCATGCCGTCTCGAACGGCATAGCGTGGATGGCCGTCGGACGGTGTGGCATCTGCGCTGCCATCGCCCCAGCCGGTGGACCATTGAAAGACCAGTCCCTCGTTCAGCCAGCGGTCAACATGCGTGGCAAAGGCCTTGTCACGTACAGTGAAAAACTGCGCGCCGTGGTCGGCTCGTCCACTGCCAATGCGGCGTGTGGCCAGACGCCCGCCAACGCTGCGTCCTTTGTCAAGGATCGTGATCGATCTGTCGGGCGAAAGTGTCATTGCGGTCATCAAGCCGCTCATTCCGGCCCCGACTATCAGTAGATTACTTGGTCTGTTCGGCATGCTGATTGTCTCCACCGGCGGTTTCGGCTGTCTCTTCAAATGGTTCAATTGAACATATTATGACACACTATCCGGCGACTTCACCACTCGCTGCTGAGAAGGAATACACTACGCGCCGCAGACTCGATGGCACGACCGCAAATCCGACCCCAAAGTGTCACTGGCCAGCCACCATATGGAAAACAATTTGTTTTCGAAAACTCACTCATTAACTATCATGCTGACAACCTGAGGGTGGTGAATTTGCGATGATTGTGAAATGTGGAGCAATGGGCTACAATCCAACTACATTGTTCCTTTCTTGGGAGACTGTCGGAATACGTTCCTGGTACTGTCAGACTGTGGCATAGCATGTCCTCTTGTGTGCGGCACTGTCGCTTACGCCTTGTCGGCGTACCGGTCGCTGCTCAAAACTGGAATATGCCACAGTCAATACTCAGCACTGTTGACAGCTCGCCGCTTGGCGCTCCTCAGCCTGATCAACATGATATCCTATCGACGCGTCAACCCGCAGCAGGCAAAGTCTGCCTGCTGCTAATCGAATAGAGAGGGTAGAAGATGCTTCACGAACCGGCGAAACAGAGTGGCGACGACCTGGCGTCGTCGTACAAGAGCCGTCTCGGCGTGCGGATGTTCCTTGTCTACGCTGTCGTGTATGCGGGATTTGTCCTGATCAATGTTCTGTGGCCAAAGGCAATGAGCACGATTGTCATTGCTGGGCTGAACCTGGCGGTTGTCTATGGGTTTGGGCTGATTGTTTTTGCCATGATCCTTGCCCTAATCTACAACTGGCTGTGTTCGCGTAAAGAGAAACAACTGTTTTCAAAACAAGAAGAGGCAGGTGAAGAATCATGAATGCCGCTATCCAACCTCTTGCGATCATCATCTTTGCGATCATTGTGGCGTTGGTCTTGGGTATTTCGTTCTACATGTCCAGCCGGGCAAAATCGGCCAGCGGCTACTTTGCTGCCGGTGGACAGATCCACTGGGGCGTCAACGGTATCTCGTTTGCCGGCGACTATCTGTCGGCAGCCTCATTCCTCGGCATCGCCGGCATGATCGCCGTCGCCGGCTACGATGGATTTCTCTATTCCATCGGCTACCTGGCGGGCTGGGTCGTGGCGCTCTTCGTTGTTGCCGAGCCGATGAAACGACTGGGAAAATATACGTTTACCGACGCCCTGGACTCGCGGTTTGACTCTAAGGCGATCCAGTTGACGGCGGCCATCAGCACGCTGATCGTTTCGATCTTCTATCTGATTCCCCAGATGGTGGGCGCCGGCGTGCTGGTGACACCGCTGTTGGGCCTGCCCCACTACATGGGCGTCATCATGGTCGGCATCATCGTAATCTTGATTGTGGCGACTGCCGGCATGACCTCGACGACCTGGGTTCAGTTTCTCAAAGGGACGTTGCTGATTTTCTTCTCGCTGATTCTGGTTGCGGCAGTCCTTATTCGCGGTCTGTCCACAGAGCCGGATCAAGGAGGCAAGGTTCCGTACTATCAGTATGCAGTGCTTGACGCATCGGTTGCCGACGGCCAGGTGACGCCTGAGGATCCGGCCTATGAAGTTGTCGGCTATTCACCGGACGGCCAGTTTGTTCAGATGGCCAACGACAGAGATGCTCAACTGGTGGTATCTGCACGAACTTGATGACAGCTACGTGCTGTACGAAACCCAGTGGAAGTCGTTGGAGCCGAATGGCGGTATCTGGATCAACGGAGCGCCGGCTTCTTCTGAAAACATGCTGCGGCTTGTGAGCAACCTGGAGGTCATAGACGGTGAGGCCGGCGAGAATGTTGATACCGGCAGGGTCGGGGCCATCGAGTTTCTGGCGATCATGGGCGACAAAGACAGCGTCGTCAAACGCTGGAAGTCGTCCAAGTTCCAGGATGGCGAGGATGACGTGACCGTCTACTATCCGGTCTTCACAACCGGCGATCGCATCATGCGCCCGGGCTGAAGTTTGACGTCGAAGGCACTCCGATCCAGAAATTGAACTTCGTCTCTCTGATGCTGGCGCTCTTCTGCGGCACAGCAGCGCTGCCCCACATCCTAATTCGCTACTACACGGTGCCGACACCGGCAGCGGCTCAGAAAATCGACTATCGTTGCCATTGCTGCCATCGGCTTTTTCTACATCCTGACCCTCTACATGGGTCTTGGCGCCATGGCCAACGCCGTTGTCAATCTGGAAAGCGACAACATGTCGGCTCCGCTACTGGCGCGTTCCTTTGGGACGTTGCTCTTCGCGTGTATCTCGGCGGTCGCCTTTGCCACTGTGTTGGGGACGGTCAGCGGCCTGATTATCGCTGCATCCGGCGCCGTTGCCCATGATCTGATGGATCGTTTTCTGGATCTGGACATGGACAACCGGCAACTGGTGGTGGCGGGCAAGGTAGCAGCCATTCTTGTGGGTCTGGTTGCCATCATCCTGGGCATCATCTTCAAGGGCGTCAACGTCTCGTTCCTTGTCGGATGGGCCTTTGCGGTGGCGGCTGCAGCCAACCTGCCGGCGATCATCATGCTCTTGTTCTGGAAACGCACGACCTCGCAGGGGATTGCTGCCTCGATCGTCGTCGGGATCACCGTCTCGCTGGGGATTATTCTACTCTCGCCGACCATGTTCACCCGCTATGGTCTGGCGCCCGAAGATGCACTGATCCCTCTGGACAATCCGGGCATCGTCGCTATCCCGCTCAGCTTCCTGACCTGTTGGCTGGTCTCGCTGATGACCCACGGGCAACCAAAATCGGGAGGGAGAGGTGGCGTAGGGAGCATTGGCTTGCGTGACCTCGAATCCATCCTCGATAAAAGAGGGCGGCGCAGATTCCGCGCCGCCCTCTTTGACTGTGATTTGCTTAACATCGTTTTGACCGTCGTTCGTTCTCGCAACGGCGCAGAATCTGCGCATCTGATACCGCCGACGGGTTCGCCCGTGCCTACCTACAGACCCAGCAATTGCGCCTTCTTGGCGTCGAACTCTTCCTGGGTGATCAGGCCTTGCTCCTTGAGCTTACCTAGTCGTTCCAGTTGATCCAGGTAGTCTGAACCGTCTGCGTCGTCAGCATCGCATCAGCATCACCATCGTCCTGCTCGGCGATATAGGCCTGGTCGCTAGCGTCAAGCGGTTCTGTTCGCAGATTCAACTCATCTACGGCCTGTTGCAACTCTTCATCGGTCATCTCTTCGACTGGCACGCCGGTATGCTGCTCGATCTTTTCAGTGTCGGGCTTGCTCAGCTTGTAGGCAAGAGCACCCCGCACCGACTACCATGGCGCCACCTACCAGCACTCGTCTTCGGCGACGACGACGCTGCCTTCTTATGTCCTACTGTCTTCTTCGCGCAGTTCTGCGGGCCGGGGCTCTGCGTGCGCGGTCCCACGTACCCACTCCTCTTCCTACTACCTCCTACCTCTTCGTTGGCCTACTAGTTCCATTTGGCAGTGACGCTAGAATAATGAATAGTCGTCTGTCGATTTCGCTAAGCCCCGGACGCGAGTTCGGTATACGTGATGTTCAGGGTTGACAACAGGTAAGATTCTACGGCGATCACATGATCGACCACTCTAAACGGCGCATCCGCTGGAACGATCTCGTCCAGTCGCACCGGTCGGTTCTCATCATATGATCGTCGCGCTGCCTCCGCCATGATGACCGGAATGCGCCCATCTTCACCGCTGACGGGCACCGGCTTGTCCTCAAGCACGGCGTCAACGAACTGCTGCAATTCGTTGACATAACTTTCCATGTAGCGCTCCATGAAGAAGTTGAGCGGCAGATCGCGCCGGATCTCGGCATTGGTGCTGATGACGGCGCTGTTGGGGAAGTTGTTCTCGGTGCCGATGCTGCCCTTGGACCCCAGAACCTCCACCCGCTGATCGTAACCATAAGCTGCCTCGCGGCAGTTGTCGATGGTGGCGATGGCGCCATTTTCGAACTTGAGCGTGATCATGGCCGTGTCCAGGTCGCCGGCCTCGCCGATGGCCGGATCGACTGTGACGCCGGCCGCGGTGTAGATCTCCTCAACCTCGCATCCCATCAGAAATCGAGCCATGTCAAAATCGTGGATCGTCATGTCCATGAAGATGCCGCCGGACGCCTCGATGTAGGAGAGGGGCGGCGGGGCAGGATCGCGACTGATGATATGCATGAGCCGCGGCTGGCCGATTTCGCCCTCAACAATGGCCTGGCGCACACGCATGAAGTTGGCATCAAAGCGGCGATTGAAGCCGACTTGCAGCTTGACGCCGGCCTGCTCGACCGCCTTCAGCGCGTGATCGATGACGATCAGATTGTGATCGATTGGCTTCTCGCAGAAGATATGCTTGCCTGCCGCAGCCGCCTCCATGATGATGGTGGCGTGGGTATAGGTGGCCGAGCAGATCAGGATGGCGTCGACGGCCGGACTGTCAAGCACCATGTGGTAGTCTTTGACCGCATAGTTGATGCGAAACTCGTCTGCCGCCCGCTGGGCCGCGGCCTCGTCAACATCGGCCACGAGCAGACAACGGGCATTGGGAATCCGCGTGGCGATGTGTTCGGCATGCAGGCGACCAATGCGGCCCGCCCCGATCAATCCTAGATTTAGTTGATTAGACATAATGTTTCCTTGTTTGGCGCAGCGTTTTCTACAGCCCCAATGAGCGCAGATATTCTCGATTCCGCCTTGCGCTCTCCAGTGGCGATCCCATTCCCGGTAGAATATCTTGCTCGACTGTAATGTAGTTGCTATAGCCTTGTTCTCGCAGCCATGTTGTGATCGATGCAAAGTCGACGCCACCCTGTCCCAGTTCACAGAATACGCCATGTTCAACCGCTTCGAAATAGTCCCATTGATTCTTGCTCGCCTCAGCCATGACCTCTGGATCGCAGTCCTTGAAATGGACGTAGCAGATGCGATCTGCAAGCTGTGCCATGGCATCTAGGACGCCATCGCAGCTGCCCGCACCGAAGGCGTAGTGGCCGGTGTCGAAGACGAGTCCGACCACTTCTGGATCGGTCAAGGCCAGTAGTTGCTCAATCTCTTTCGGGCGCTCGACGAACCCTGCACAGTGGTGATGGATGCCGCATTGCAGGCCTGTCTCCAAATGCACTGCACGGGCTACGCGGTTGACACCGTCTGCAAAAACGGCCCACTCATCTTCAGACAAGGCCATCTCATCGGTGGCGCGCCCCGCATTCGCGGTGCGGATGGGAACCGTTGCGTTATCATCCGCCAGTACGACAATCGGCCGAATCGATGCGCCAAGCCGGTCAGAGAGACGGGCCAGCTGGCGTGCAATTGTGAGCGCTTCTGATTCGCCCTTGTCGTGTGCATCTGCCAGGCGAAACGGGATACCGAGGTATGCTCCAGTGATTGTGAGATCACGTGACGCAAATGCCGTATACAGCTCATCAGGATCGGTGGGCATGAATCCCCAGTCGCCCAATTCGCTGCCGGTGTAGCCGCTCTCGACCAGTTGATCGAGCATGAGATCGTAGGTGAAGCGGTCTGCCTTGGTGCTGCCGAATTCCAGCGTGCCCCACGAGCACGGGGCGTTGCCGACATGAATCTTGCCGCCACTTTTTCCTGTTTGAGCAGAGGCTTCATCCCCCTGCGTGTTCAGAGGCGCCGGTCTGATCGTCATTGATCTGCTCCTTGCTCTACTCCTTGAAAACATGAATAGTCGACATCTTCCCACCGATCGCTCTTCCACGATCGGATCATGGCCTGTTGCACATTGGCAAGATCCAGTGCCGCGCGAAAGCTTGGTTCGCGTTGATTATCGTCCACAATTGATCGTAGAAAGTTGTACGCCTCGATTGTCTTCAGATCTTCATAGCCCATGCCAATGCCGTCTCCGGGATTGAAGTGTCCATGGTCCCCATACTTGGGTCCGCCCAGCAGCGTTGTGTAGCCATCATGGGCGTCCTCGTTGCTGGCGTTCCCGTCGGGCAAATAGACTTGAAGCTCATTCAGGCGTTCGAAGTTCCATTTGAGCGCGCCCTTGGTGCCGTTGATCTCAAAGGACATCTCGCATTTTGGGCCATAGATGGCCCGGCACGCTTCAAACGAGCCCTGTGTACCATCTGCAAAGCGCACCAGCGCACCGACATAATCTTCGTTGGTGACAGGCCCGGTCGGGTCGTCTGCACTGCCCAGTGAGAAGTGGGTGCCGCCCGGCTTGGGCAGCGGGCGCTCACTGATGAACGTGTGCCGATTGCTAACCACGCTGTCAATGGGGCCGACAAGCATATGCGCCATGTCGGTCACATGCGACATGATGTCGCCCAGCACGCCCAGGCCGCCTTGTTCGTATTGGAAGCGCCAGGAGAGCAGCCCGTATGGGTTGCTGCCGTACATCGAGAAGAAGCGCCCTCGATAGTGGGTCAACTTGCCCAGCCTGCCCTCGTCGATGAGCTGTTTGGCGTACTGGACCATGGGCGCCCAGCGATAGTTGAAGCCGACGAAGCTCTTGACGCCGGCCTGGCGCGCCAGTTGTTCGATCTCGATGGTCTCTTCGGGCCTGGCCCCGACCGGCTTCTCGCAGAAGACATGCTTGCCTGCTTGGGTCGCCGCCCTGACCATTTCCAGATGCAGAAAATTAGGCGAGGCGATGTTGACCGCCTGCACTTCCGGATGGTTGATGACGTCGTGCCAGTCGGTCGTGTACTCTTCGAAGCCCAGCGCCTCTTTGGCGCGGACCGCTCGCTCTTCAAAATCATCCGCGCAGATGACCAGTCGGGGTCGAATCCCGCTATCGAAATAGCGGTCGACAACAGCCCGATATCCCCGGCTATGCGCCGTTCCCATCCAGCCCATGCCGATGACGCCGATGCCGATTGTGTGGGTCATGTCTGTCGTGCCTTTCCAAAGAGTGGGGATGTAGGGCAGTGGGGTTGTGGGGAGGCAGGGATGACGCCGACGACATTGGCAACCCCCTACTTCCCCACAACCCTACATCCCTACTGCCCCACCGTTTTCTCAAAACTGCCGACTCCAATCCCTCGGCCAGCGTTCCACCACCACCTTCGTTTGTGTGTAGAACTCGATGCCGTGGCGGGACTGGGCGTGGAGGTCGCCGAAGAAGCTCTCGTTCCAGCCGCTGAAGGGGAAGAAGGCCATGGGCGCAGCCACGCCGATGTTGATGCCGATATTGCCCGCGTCAGCCTCATTGCGGAACTTGCGCGCCACGAAGCCGCTGCTGGTGAAGATGCAGGCCATGTTGCCGTATGCCCGCCCGTTGACCAGGGCAATGGCTTCGTCGACCGTCTCTGCGTGCATGAGGCTGAGCACCGGGCCGAATATCTCTGTCGATGCAATCTCGCTGCGCGGGTCTACGTTGTCGAGAATGGTCGGGAAGACCCAGAAGCCGTCATCGTAGTCACCGACTGACTTGCCGCGACCGTCCACCAGGAGGTCGGCCCCTTGGCTCGCACCTTTCCCGATCAGGCCCTCGATACGCTCTTTGCTCTCAGACGTGATGACCGGCCCCATCTGCGTGCCTTCATCGAGGCCGAAGCCGACCTGGCGACTGGTTGCAACGTCGGCCATCATCCCGGTAAACTCCTGCTTGGCTTCGCCCACGGTGATGGCGACCGAGGCGGCCAGGCAGCGCTGACCTGCACAGCCGAAGGCCGAGTCGGCCATGATCTTGGCCGTCATCTCCATGTCGGCATCGGGCATGATGACGACTGGATTCTTGGCTCCGCCCTGACATTGGGCGCGTTTGCCGTTGGCCGTGGCTCGGCCGTAGACATATCTGGCCACAGGCGTTGAGCCGACAAAGCTGATGGCACGCACGCCCGGATGATCGAGCAGTGCGTCGACCGTCTCCTTGCCGCCGTTGACCAACTGGACCACGCCCGGCGGGAAGCCGGCTTCGTCCAGCAGTTGGAAGAGCCGTTGGCTGGAGGACGAGACCTTTTCACTGGGCTTGAGGATGAAGCAGTTGCCGGAGGCCACCGCATAGGGCAGGAACCAGAGCGGAATCATGCCGGGGAAGTTAAAGGGTGTGATGGCGGCCACCACGCCCAGCGGCTGGCGGATCATATGCTCGTCGATGCCCGAGGCGATGTCCTCGTTGTTGTACCCCTGCATCAGGATCGGCGCACCGCAGGCAACTTCGACATTCTCAATGCCGCGGCGCATCTCGCCGACGCTCTCGGCCAATGTCTTGCCACACTCAATGGTGATCAGTCTAGCAATCTCATCCAGATGCTCTTCCAGCAACATCTTGAAGCGGAACAGATACTGAATGCGATCCACGACCGGCGTGTTGCGCCACTCTTGAAAAGCCGTCTGCCCCGTCTGCACGGCCAGATCGACCTCGCCGCCCGGCGACATGGGCACCGCAGAAATCGTCTCGGCCGAGGCCGGGTTGATCATGTCGATGTAGTCGGCCGCGCTGGAGCGTTTCCATTCGCCGCCGATGAAGTTGAGTAGTTGTTTGCTGTTGGTCAAGTTGAACCTCCTGGTTCCGATTGAACGTGGAAGGGCCTTTTTCGTCACAGATTTACACAGATGAAGAGCAGATTTCCACAGATGCTTTTTAGATATCCCGTGTTGCCCATCTGGCCATCTGTGGCCCATCTTTTTTTATCTGTGTCAATCTGTGACAAGGTTCTTACAAGAAATACCGCTCGCGCTCGCGCATCTCTTCCCACTCTTCACGCGCTGCATTGACCGCATCGGATTCACTGACTTCGGCGATGGGCACGTCCCACCAGGACTCGTAGCCAGGGACGCCCAGGTAGCGGTCGTTCTCAACGTAGATGACGGTCGTCCGTTCGATCTCCTTGGCTTTCTGAAGTGCGGCGACCACATCCTCATAGCTCTCGCATTCGATGACATAGGCGCCCAGGCTGCGTGCGTTGGCCACCAGGTCGACGGGCAGCGTCTCCACGGCGTCGTAGCCGCCGTCGTCGGTCGGCAGGACCCCTTCATGTGGGAAGGCGTAGCGGGTGCCGAAGCCCTCCTGGCCCAGGGACCTCGAAAGCGCGCCGATGCTGCGATAGCCGTTGTTGTTCATCAAAACAATGGTCAGCTTCTGCTTCTCTTGAACCGAGGTGATAATCTCCTGGGCCATCATCAGGTAGCTGCCGTCGCCCAGCATCACATAGACCTCTCGCTCCGGGTTGGCCATTTTCACGCCCAGCCCGCCTGCGATCTCGTAGCCCATGCAACTGTAGCCGTATTCAAGGTGAAACTGCTTGGGGTGGCGACTGCGCCAGAGCTTGTGCATGTCGCCCGGTAGGCTGCCGGCAGCGCCGACCATGACCGCGTCGGGATCGCCGGTGTCGTTGACCGCACCGATGAGGCCACCCTGGAAGGGCAGTCCGCTTTCGGCGGTCTTGATGGCGTAGAGTCGATCGACTTCGCTTTCCCACTCGTTGTGCAGTCGACCGGCCTCGGCACTGTACGCCTCATCGACTCTGAAGCCCTCCAGGGCCTTGGACAACTCGCCCAGGGTCGCCCGGGCATCGCCCACCAGCGGCAACGCCGAATGCTTGTAGGCATCGAACTCGGCCACGTTGATGTTGATGAAGCGCACGTCCGGATGCTCGAATTGCGTCTTGCTGCTGGTCGTGAAGTCGCTGTAGCGCGTGCCGATGCCGATGATCAGGTCGGCCTGCTTGGCCATGATGTTGGCCGCCGACGTGCCCGTTGCGCCCACCGCTCCGAGACAGAGCGGATGGTCATAGCGCAGACTGCCCTTGCCGGCCATGGTCTCACCAACCGGAATGCCCGTCTGGTCCACGATGGCCGTCAATGCGTCGTCGGCCTCGCTGTAGTGGACGCCGCCGCCGGCGATGATCATGGGCGTCTTGGCGTTTTTGATCCACTCGACGGCCTGGGTCAGGCTAGCCAGATCGGGCCTGTTGCGGGGCACACGCCAGACGCGCTTCTCGGAAAGCTCGACAGGGAAGTTGTACGCCTCAACCTGCACATCCTGAGGTAGGCAGAGGGTGACAGCGCCGGTGTCGGCCGGGCTGGTGAGCACGCGCATCGCTTCCGGCAACGCCGTGATAATCTGCTCGGGTCGGTAGAAGCGGTCCCAGTAGCGGCTGACCGGCTTGAAACTATCGTTGGCGGAGATGTCTTGGCTGTGCTCGAACTCAACCTGTTGCAGCAGGGGAGCCGTGTTGCGCCGTGCGAAGATGTCGCCCGGCAGCAGCAGCACCGGCACCCGGTTGATGGTGGCCCCGGCTGCCGCGGTCACCATGTTGGTTGCGCCGGGGCCGATGGAACTGGTGCAGGCCAGCGTGCGCAGTCGGTTACTCTGCTTGGCAAATGCCGCGGCTGTGTGAACCATGGCCTGCTCGTTGCGCGTCTGGTAGTAGCGGAACCCTGGGTACTGCTGAAGCGCCTGCCCCATCCCTGCCACGTTGCCGTGGCCAAAGATGCCGAAGCAGCCGGCGAAGAACTTGTGCTCGACGCCGTCGCGTTCGGTGTATTGACTGTCCAAGAACTTGACAATGGCCTGCGCCATCGTCAAGCGTATCGTTCTGTTGTCCATGTTCGCTCCCCTCACTCCAATCCGCCTCGCTCTTCCACAAACGCCATCACCTCATCATAGGTCGGCGTGAAATTTGCGCAGCCGTGCTTTGTGACAACGATGGCTCCGCAGGCATTGCCCAAGCGCGCCGATTTGCGCCAACCCCAACCCTTCGTGTAGCCATACAAAAATCCTGCCCCGAAGGCATCTCCTGCCCCCAGAATGTTGTAAATTTCGACCGGATAGCCGGGGGCTTCGATCTTTTCGCCCGTGGCCAGATGAACACGCGCGCCCAGCGCGCCGACCTTCTCAACCACGGCCTTGGGGCCGAGTGAGAGGATCTTGTCGATGGCGGCATTGACATCGCCGCTAACCTTGGCGTCTGAGATCTGCGAGTGGGTGAGGTTCATCTGGGCCGGGTCGGTCAGCATGGAGGCATTGATCTCATCCTCGGTGCCGATCACGATGTCGACCAACGGCATCACAGAGCGGATCACCACGCCAAAGGCTCTGGGATCGTGCCATTGGTCAGGGCGGAAGTCGATGTCGAGTACGACCTCTGTGCCCGCCTGTTGCGCGAACTCAGCTGCAAACATGGAGGCGCTGCGACTGGGTTCTTTGCAGAAGTTGGTGCCTGCAAACTGGAGCACCTTTGCATCGGCCACCGGCGCCGCCAGCACATCGTCGATGGTCAGCTCGATGTCGGCGCAGTTGTCGCGGTAGTAGACCAACGGAAACTTGTCCGGCGGTTCGATACCGAGTACAACGGCACTGGTGCGGTGGCCCGGCTTATCGACGCAGAAGTCGGTAACGACGCCTTCCTTGTTCAGAAAGTGCTTAATGAAATCGCCCACCGGATCGAGTCCAAAACCGGTCAGCAGCGCCGATTTCAGCCCCAGTCGCCGTGCGCCCACGCTGATGTTGGTCGGCGAACCGCCCACATAGGCGGCAAAGCTGTTGATCTCCTCAAAAGGCGCCCCCACATCGTTGCTGTACAGATCGATGGACGAGCGTCCCATGTGGAGGCTATCGTAAGTTCGGTTCATTGTGTGGTTCTCCAGTGTTGGGGAATGGGGAATGGGGATTGGTGACTGGGGATCGGGTTCAATGGTCAACACGCTCCTACTCCCAATCCCTACTCCCGATCCCCATTCCCTAGTCAATACAACGGCAACCGCTCATCCACGCCCACATACGTCTCCTTCACCCACGTCGCTTTGGGATCATCCTGATTAGCCAGGCTTTGAGCGCTGCCGGCGAGGACGTTGAGATAGTAGGTGGTGTAGCCGGGTGCGCTTGTTACGGGATGGTAGCCTTCGGGTACGAGCACGGCATCGCCGTCACGGGCACAGACCAGCGCGTCAATGGGGTAGCCCGCTTGGTGCAACGGCGAGCCTTCGTCGGTGTAGACCCGTTGGTAGGCGTAGCCGTCTGGCTTGTCGATCCGGTAGTAGTAGACCTCTTCCAGGTCGGCCTCGATCAGGGTGCCGTCGGCGTCTTCAATGTGAACGTCGTGCTTGTGACCAGGATAGCTGCTCCAGTTGCCCGAGGGGGTGTAGACCTCGACCAGCACCAGCCGATGGACGGGCGAGCCGGGCGGCAGCAGATCATTGATCTGGCGGCTGACGTTGTCGCCGCCACGGATGGCCACCGGCACGTCATCCGGCCTGATCAGCCATGGCTTGTGATCCACGTCAGTCGGTACCCAGGTGACTGCAAACTCGCCGCCAACATCCGCCGTGATAGTGAACTCGGTCCGCCGCGGCAGATAGAGCGCGTGGGCCGCAGAGGCGAAGACGTTCTCGCGCCCGCCGATTCCCTGCCATTCCCCGCGTGACGACGTGACGTTGTAGGTGCCGGTCAAGTTGACGATGGCCAGTTCGTTCTCTCCGCTTTCGAAGGACCAAGACTCGCCAGCGGCCAGGCGTCGCGCCTGAAAGGAGATGAAGTCCCAGCCCGCATCCTCCGGCGTGACCGACAGGAGCAGGTCCGGGTCGTCGACAACGCCGGCTTCGAATGGGTGGACGAGGATGTTCTCGCTGGTGTATTGCATGGGCAGTTCTCCTGTTCTTTATGAATGTTGCCAGACCACAGATCGCGGGTACAAGCGATGGGCCTTGGGCAAGTCAGTAAAGATCTTTCACTGGATGCTCTTCAACATCAAGTTGCTTGTGCATACCCGTTCAGGATGACGAAGAGGCTGTCGCCATGTTGCCCCTCTCACCCTGTCACCCGAATCGCTCGTCAGCCGTCGACCGTCGTACGACCAGCTCGCCCGGCAGAATCATCTGCTCGCGCCGCGCCGCCGGGTCTTTTGAACCGATGAGCTCCAAAATCAGGCGCATGGCCGACTCGCCCATCTGGCGGCGAGGTTGCCTCAATGAAGTGAGCGGGGGTTCCAGGTAGGCGGCAAATTCGACATCGTCGAAGCCGGTGATGGCGATCTCGTCGGGAATGCGATGGCCGCGGTTGTGCAGGACGGTCAGCGCGCCGGTCGCCATGGTGTCGTTGTAGCAACAGATGGCATCGGGCGGTCGGCCCCATAGCTGATCTGCAGCGGGGAGCAGCTTCTGCGTGCCCTCGACGCCGCCTTCAAAACGTCCATTGCTGCCTATGACGAATAGCTCAGGCTCCAGGCCGGCAGCCGTCAGCGTATCCTGCCAGGCCTGGCGACGCTCATCGAGTGTTTTTCCGCCGTCTGCATTGCCGATATGTGCAATGCGCTGATAGCCACGGCCAATCAGGTGTTTCACGACCTTGCACATGCCGCCATAGTCGTCGTGTAGGACGGCGTGCATGTTGTCGCCTTCGGCCTGGGTGTTGATGAGCACGATGGGGATACCGGTCTCCTGCAGCAGAGCGGCATAGCGATTGCCGACCATGCTGGAGGAGACGATGATGCCGTCAACCTGCCGGCTCTGAAAGTGGCGCACGACTTCGAATTCGCGATCGGGATCAAGTGTGGCCGTCGCCAGGAGGATGCTGTAGTTGTTGCGCAGGGCCTCATGCTCTAGCCCTTCAGCGACTTCGCTGTTGAAGGGGTCGGCCAGGTTGTTGATGACCAGGCCCACAGTGTAGCTGCGCTTTGAAACGAGACCGCGTGCAATCATGCTGGGCGAGTAGCCGAGTTCGCTGGCGATCGTGCGAATTCGAGAACGAGTCTTCTCGGCCATTCGACCTTCGCCGCGCAGTGCGCGGCTCACCGTCGGATGGGAGACACCGGCAAGCTGTGCGATGTCTTTGATGGAGACACGTTTTTTTGCCACGAAGATTTCGCCCAGGTGTGAAACGGCTTATCTATCAGATCGTGAAACGACTTTTGAAAGGGTCGGCGCAACAAGAGAAGCTATGTGTTGATCGCGCACACGTATGCGCAACATGTATGCGCGAAGTGTAGCATGAAGCGTTCGGTGCTGTCAATTGGTTTTTTGGTTATAGATGGCTCTGCTACAAAAAGGGTTCGTTTCACCACGGAGGCACGGAGAAAGCGCAGAGTTCACAGAGGAAAAGCGCTTTCCATCTACGTCTATGCAAGTGCCAGGCACTGGCCACATATAGTCTGTATGGCCGAACATCGTCCGGCCAGTGCCTGGCACTTTGGAGAAGCTGTTTTCTGGGGTCAAACTACGGAATCTTGCCGCCTATGGTGTTGACACGCACGCGTTCTTGCGAGGCCTTTATCTGTTGATGAGCGGCAAGTAGATCTGGATCTCAGTTTCAGTTGATTTGGCTACGAAGAATGCCTCGATGGTGTGGTCGGCGTCTACATTCGAGAAAACAAACTCGCCCTGTGCTCCCTGTGAGACACCATCCACCCGTACATCTTCGATGCGAAAGCCGGAGTCTGGTGTAATCGTGAACGTCTGCGACTCGCCATATTCTACGATCTGGTCCGTGCCAGGGCTGATGCTGCCGTTAGAGCCTGCCGTTGGGGCTAGAGTGTAGCGCTTGGCGGTGAAGGTTGCCGTGCAGCTCTTGTCACCATTCATGACCACCTTGCCGTCGGCGTCACAGGCTCCGCTCCATCCGGAGAAGGCGGAACCGGCGTCGGTTCTGGCTGTGAGCCTGACCACGGCGCCGTGGTCATACTCCTTGCTGCACGTGGAACCACAGGAGATGCCGCTCGGTGTGCTGCTGACCGAACCACTGCCGTCTCCAGCCTTCTTGATCTCCAGGACATAACTGTTGACGGTGAAGGTTGCCGTGCAGCTCTTGTCACCATTCATGACCACCTTGCCGTCAGTGTCACAGGCTCCGCTCCATCCGGAGAAGGCGGAACCGGCATCGGCCTGGGCGTTGAGTGTGACCGCCGTGCCGTGGTCGTACTCCTCGGTGCAGTCGTTTCCGTAGTTTATGCCCTCCGGCGCGCTGCTGACCGATCCAGTGCCGTCTCCAGATTTCTTGACGTCCAACGCGTAGCGGTTTATGGCAAACGTAGCGTCAATGGCGTGGTCGGCGTTGACATCGGTGAAGGTGTAGCTACTGACTGCGCCTTGTGAAACGCCGTCGACCCTTACATCATTGATCTGGTATCCGGTCGCCGCTGCAATCGTGAAGGTAATGTCCTCACCGGCGTTGACTTGTTGGGCCGTACCCGGCGAAATGGTCCCGTTGGGTCCCGCCGTCGGGCTGATTGTGTAGTTCTTGGTGATCAGAATGACGCGTGCCTGACTGGGGATTCCGTTGACGAAGATCGCCACCCGTGCGTGTCCCTGCGGAAAGTCAGGCAGGGCGTGCGTGCTCAGCTCGGTTTCGCTGAACGTCGCAGTCGGCAGCCAGAGTGTCTGTCCCCCCTCCAGTCGATAGAGCTGAACCAATGGGAAGTTGGTAGCCGAGCTGTTTGGGCCGCCGCCTGCAGCTTCGGTATTGCCAAACCCGCGCCAACCCGCTCCGACCGCCATGAGCGTATCCCCCGTCGAGAGGGGCGTCGTGGCCGAGCCCAGCAGCGGTCGCCAGGCCGGCTGAAAGCCCAGGCCCAGGTCGTAAAGATCTGCGTTGCCCACACCGCTGCCTCCTGTCCCCTGCCCGCCGGCAACCAGCACCTGTCCATCTAGCAGCAACGTCGCCCGGTGAAGATCGCGGGCGGTGTTCATGCTGCCTGCGGAGAGCCAAGATTTCGACGCCGGATCAAAGAGCTCGGCGTCAGCGAGATAGCCGCTTGCGACTTCCCCGCCTACAACCAACACCTGTCCACTGTCGAGCAACGTGGCGCTGTGGTTTCGGCGCGGCGTTGTGAGCGGGCTAGTGTCACTCCAGTCATCGATCGTCGGGTCGTAAACCTCGCCACTGGCCGGATACCCGCCCCCGTTCCCGCCGCCCGCGACCTGCACCTGTCCACTGGGTAGCAACGTTGCGCTATGAGAGCTGCGTGCGGCATTCAGGTCTTTTGCATTGCTCCATAGGCCAGTGGCCGGATCATACAGTTCTACACCGGCAAGGTAGGCGTCATTGAAACCACCCGAAACCAACACCTTGGCGTTGGTCAGAAGGGTCGCGCCGTGGAAACCGCGTCGATTGGTCATTTGTCCAGTGACGGTCCACTTCCCTGTCTCCGGATCGTAAATCTCCGCACTGTCAAGATAGTCGCCGGTTCCTTCTCCTCCTGCGACCAGAACGCGCCCGTCGGCAAGTAACGTCGCACTGTGATCGCTGCGAGCTACATTCAAACTGCCGGTTGCGGTCCAGGCGCCAGTGGCGGGGTCATACAACTCAGCACCCTTGCTCCATCCAGTGCCCTCTTTGAAGCCCCCGGCGACCAGCACCTTGCCATTGGGTAGTAGTGTGGCGCTATGATAGCCGCGGGCCTGAGCCATGCTTCCTGTTTCGCTCCAGGTTTTTGCTGCGGGGTCGTAGAGCTCCGCACTTCCGCGCTCGCCGTCGCTGTCGTCGCCGCCGGCAACCAACACGTGACCATTTGGCAGGAGGGTAAGGGTATGGCCATATCTTGTGGTGGACAACGACCCCGTGGGCGTCCATTTCGCTGCCAAGGGGTCATAGAGCTCTGCGTTGGTGCGTCCTGTGCCAATGTTGTTCCCGCCTGCAGTTAGTACCCGACCACCGGGCAGCAAGGTCGCAGTGTGATCTTGGCGCATAGGAATCGAACCGCCCGCGATCGCACTAAAGGTCTGCGACGTAGGATCGTACAATTCTCCAACAGCGACGCTGCCGCCGCTCGGTCCCCCGCCGACGATCAGCACTCGCCCATTCGCCAACATCGTTGCGCTGTGATTTGTCCGCTGCGCAGTCAACGTCCCTGTGGTATCGCTCCATGTTCCCGAAACGCTGTCATAGAGCTCCGCAGTGTCAACGAAGTTGAACCCGGTCCCCCCGCCTGCAACGAGTACCAATCCATTCGGCAACAGCGTGGCAGTGTGATAGTGGCGCGCACCTGCCATATCCCCTGTGGCGGTCCACTATGGACACAACACCTGTGAAGCCCCCCGCTATCAATACCTGCCCATTTGGCAGCAGCGTAGCAGTGTGCCACAGGCGATCGCCGATCATACCCTCTGTGGCTGTCCACTTCCCTCTTGCCGGGTCAAACAGTTCCGCACTCTTAAGTTGGGTGCTGCCATTTCCACCCCCGGCGACCAAGACCAGTCCGTTGGTCAGCAACGTGGCGGTATGGGAGAAGCGCACAGTGGTCATCTCTCCGCCGGCGCTCCACTGGCCCGTCGCCGGATCATACAGTTCTGCGCTCTTGAGCGCACCGCTTTCATCCGCTCCTCCGGCAACCAACACCTTACCGTTCGGCAGCATCGTCGCGCTGTGGCTTTCACGCGCTGCACTCATCTCTCCGGTAGCCGTCCACTTCCCTGTTGCCGGATTGTACAACTCGGCACTCTTGAGGACGTTGTCAAAGCCGTTGTTGCCACCTGCAACCAGTACCAAACCATTCGGCAGCAACGTCGAACTGTGGAGTTGTCGGGCTTGACCCAATTCGCTTGTCACGGACCAGCTGGGCATTGCCGCCAATGCCCCAGAAGGTGATGCCGCCTGGCTCACCAGGGATGCCTGAACGCCGTCGCTTTGAGCATTGGCTGACCAGGTTGGCCAGACCAGGCTGAACAAGAGTACGATTGCAAGGAGGCCGAGGGCGGCGGGAATCCCTGCCCAGGGCTGTAGGACTTGACGACGCTTGTTGGTGCTGAACTGTAGGTCTCGCATGGGCATCGATAGATTCTTCATCTGTTAGGTCCTTGTCGAAGATGGTGATTGAGTCAGTGATAAGTATTCTGGGTCGTGCGAGGCCGCATTGTCTGTGTTTATGTCGCGATGCAGCGGTCAGCCTGGGTTTGCCCGATTGACCAAGTATGACTGGTAAACGTAGCGAGAACTTAGCGGCCAAGTCTTGGGCATCAAATCCGGCTTCAGACCAACGTTCGGCGATTCTGTCATTTAGTCAGGAGTATCCGTGGGTGTACCCATGGACGTACATGGTGACGAATTCAACAGGTCGAGGTTAATGACATACTGATCTGCCGCATACGTCATTGATCGGAGATGGATGATAACACAGGTGATTTTTTTCGCACTAAGGTATTGAGAACACACTCTGTTTACGATAAAAAACAAGTTTGCGCAGGCATCTGCATTTCGATACAATGACAGCCTCCGCGCCCGAGTGGAAAGAATACCAGGTTCTTTGGGATCTTTGGGGGTGCAAGCTACCTTTTTGGACGATTTTCGATCGCGATGGCCTTTGGAGGCCGATCTTTCAGGAAGATTCCCTGCTCTCCTCTGGATTCCTGAAGATTCAAATACCGAATCGAAGGGGACTTCTCTATGAAACGCCTACTAACCTCCGTGCTCTTTGTCGTACTGATCATGGCTGCGGGCTGTGGGTCGCGGGGCGAAAAAGACGAAACTGCCGACGCAGGCGCGCCACCCGCAACCGAGATTCCGACCGACGAATCAACAACCGTCGACTCTCCACCGACCCCACCGCCGGCCCAGGAGGCGGATGCGCCAGCCGGTCAGGAGTCTGCCCAGCAGATGACCCAGGCAGTTCAGACGGTCGAAGAGGCCGGGAACATCAACAGCTATCGCATGCACGTCACGACGAAGAGCGAAAGCGCACGCGGCGTCGATTCGGCTGAGATCGATGGTATGTATGTCAAGGAACCGCCTGCGGAGAAGGTCGTGATTACGTTCATGGAGGGCGATCTGCCACAGTCTATGCAGATGGTTGCCGTTGACGGCATGCGCTATATGCAAAATGAAGACATGTGGATTCAGACGCCTGATATGATTTTTAGCACAGACGAACTGACGCTGATTACGCCCGAAGACGTTGCGAATCTGACCGACAGTATGAGCTATGTCGGCGTGGAGTCGGTCAACGGGCGCGAAGCCGACCACTATGTCGGGGATCGCGACATGATTCCCGTTGTCGGCACAGAAGGCGACACGCTGGATGTCAGCGAGATCGAATTTGCCCAGCTTGACCTCTGGATCGATCGGACTGACGGCATCGTGGTCAAGCTGCTGATGGAAGCCACAGACAGCGGCGATGATGGGCCAACGACCATGTCGGTCCTTATCGAGTACTCGGATTTCAATAGTGAGTTTCTGATCGAGGCGCCGGATATGGGGAGCGTTGATGCAGGGAGCGCCTCGGAGGCGCCGGCCGCCGGTGCACCAACGACTGACCTCGGCCGCGTGCTCGGTTTCGATCTGCTGCTGCCCACCGGCTCGACGATTCAAATGGCGGCCGGTGATATGTTGCTGGTTGCTGCCACACCCTACACGGTCGAAGAGGCGGAGCAGTGGATCGCACTCAATCTGCCTGCCAACGGATATGCGCAGATGGCCAAGATCGGCCCGGTGGACGACCAGATCACCTTCATGTTTCAGAACGAGTCGAAGATGGTGACGGTCACGATTTCGAAAGGCGAGGATGGGATGGCCGTGGTCCAATTCGCTGCTACGCCGATGTAAATGACGAAACCATCGATGTGCTCACCGATACCCGACCTGCTAGGCTGAGATCAATTGGAAATCTACGGCTCGGTGATGCGACCTTTGGATCAAAAAGACACTCTGTCATCCGTTCACGAGGTGGGCGGATGACATGCATTGTTGCTTCTGCAAAACCTGCTCTCGAACCGTAGTTTTCAATCAGTCATGAGTTTGGATGTCGCCATCCAGTGCCTGGCCGCGAATCTCATCATAGTCGCTGGTGTCATCCGCTATGAAGTTGATGATTCGTTCAGCGAGGCGCAAGGGCGCTTCGATCATTGGGGCATGGCTGACACCGGTCAGCACCTCCAGGTTGTTGGCCCCTGGGACGGCAATCAGTGTGCGTGTGACAGCATCGCGACCGACCAGGATGTCCTGATCGCCCCAGATGAGTAGCGTAGGCAGGGTCAACTGATGCACATCGGCGAAGCGATTCCACTGACTCAGGGCAACCGCAGTCTCCGTGAAGGCTGCCGGCGCCATGCCTTGGGCGTCGTCCAAGAGTTGGTCGAAGAACCGACGGTTCTCGTCTGAGGTCTCGATATCGAAGGAGATCATCAGCGAGGCCAGGGCCTGACTGTGCAGTGCCCGGTCATCTTTCATATCGCTGAGTAGCGTCAATGCCTCAATGGGCGTATGTAGACCTTCGGCAGGGACCGGGCTGACCAGGATTAGATTGGCGACGACGGCCGGATGAGAGAGCAGCAGTTCAATGGCAATGGCTGCGGCGCTGGAGTGTGCAACCAGGTCAAAGTCGCGCAGTCCCAGCGCTTCTATCAAGGCCCAGACATCCTCTGTCTGGGCCTTGATGCTGTAATCGTCTCCGGCCTTTTCACTCTTGCCGCAGCCCCGCAGATCGGGCGCTACGGCGTAGATGTCGTCGGGCAGCACTTCGAATAAGACGTTGCCACCAGCGGCTGCTTGCGTGGCTGCCATGCAGCAAGAGCATGGGCAATCCGCCTGGGTCGCCATTGGTCCGATAGTGAAAACGCATGCGATCTGTGGTGAGTTCGGGCACGTAGCTCTAGCTTTCCTCGTTCAATTTGATCTAGCGTGACATTCTGCGATTCTCTTCCGCTTCCTCTGGGAGAAAGATGAGCAGCAGGGCGGCCGCGGCAACGCGTGCATCCGGGCCATCGACACGACCGACATCGTCTTCATCGAAGATCAACCCACCCCGCATCACGACATCGTCGGCCTCCAGCCAGCCAAGCATACCACCCTCGAACAGGCCATGGCTGTGAACGACGCCTTCGGAATCGACGACGCCCAGCTCACGTTCGTCATGTTGCATGACACGGTAGATACGCCCGAGGGCGTCGAATCGCCCGATAGCGGTTGCGTCCTGTCCCGCGGACGATGAATAGATCTGCCCGTCAGGCGTAACGTGCCCGATTTGCTGCTCACCGTTCTGTGTGAATTTGTAAATATCTGTAGTAATTGCACTATTTCGTGTAGTCATAAATAGCCAACATTCACCCTCTAATCTTCTCGAACAGACAAAGCATCCATGACATGTGCCATGATAGCTTGATTGCCGGCCGCGGCAACCGGTATTGAGAGACTCTTATAGTCCAACAATGCATCTTCAACTGGAAAGACTGGCCCGCCCTCATCTGTCCGCAAGAGCGCGCCGGCCTCCTGGAGGATCACAGCCGCACCGGCAAGATCCCAGATTTTGGGGCTCGCCTCGATGCTCGCCAGGGCGGTCCCGTCGGCGACCTTTGCCAGGTGGTAGGCGGCGCTGCCCAGGATACGCGCCTTGAGCGATGAGACGAGCCGGTATCGATTGCTTGTGCGCGTGCAGGTTACGATCAGATGTTCGCTCTCGGGCGTGGTGATGTCGGTGCTGTGAATGGGACTGCCGTTTCGGAAGGCGCCCAATCCCTCCGCGGCTCTGTATGTTTCCTGCAGCAGTGGGAAGGTCAATACGCCAACAATCGGACGACGCTTGAAAAAGAGGCCGATACTCACGCCCCAGATCGGCAGACCGCGAGAAAAGTTTGTGGTTCCGTCGATGGGATCCACAACCCAGACGAAGTCATAGTTCGGATCGAATAGGGTGCTCTGCTCTTCGCTCAGCACACTGTGGCCTGGATAGGCGGAAGTAATTCGCTCGGTAATCAGCCGATCGGATCGTTCGTCAATTTCGGTGACGAGGGATCCGTCAAACTTTCGTTGAGCTGTCGCATTTCCATAGTTTTCGGCAGCCATCGCTGCGGCCTCTTCCGCCACGCCCAGCGCAAATGTTTCAAATTCTCGCAGTTGCTTCTCAGTAAGCTCCGGGCTCATTTCTCACCTCTCCTCAATCTTCATTTTTGATGTTTTTCCCAGAGCAAGGCCGGTCATCTACCTAGCATCCGTTTGGATGATGTATTCGACGATACGAGCGGTTAGCTGATAGAGGCGTCTTCGCACCTGGCCGATCCGCTCAAGGTTTGGCGGCAAGACGGGTGAATCACCGCTCTGGTTGCCGATAAATAGCCCGCGATTCACCTCGATCATCATCATTGGAATAGCGCGGCCCGGTGTGCCGATTCTCGAGTAATTTCGTATAGAATAACCGCCGCGAAAGGGCCAGTTGAGCGCAACGATGGGCAAGTCCCTGCTTGCCTCAGGGCCGGGTTCCAGGAGTGCCATGTCGCTGAAAAGCTCTGCGCCCATTTCAGCTGCAAAGTGGAGCAGCTCAGATGAGCAGGAGGTTTCTCCGAGATCGGGCATGGCTTCACCGTTGCAATCACCCACATTCGATATGCAGAGCAGGGGGCGAGGCCGTCCGGCGAACGCATAGGCCGATGGGCCGACCTGTGCCATGCTGTGGCAGTCCAGCAGCAATCTGGCTTCACTCAAATGTTGGTCCAATGCCGCGCGAATCCGCAGGTGATAGTCAGAGTAGTATCGTTCAAACAAGGTCCGGCGAATCGAATCAGCAAGCGGCTCACGATAAATCGGCACGCCGTAACTCGTCTGCATCTTGATGGCGCCGTCCGGGTTGTCGTCGAGCACCGGTTGGCGATTGACGTCGACCAAGGCTCGTGCAATGGTTGATTCAACCGTGCAAAGCGTACCCAGGGTAAATCCATCAGGCGCAAAAGGCGTCAAATCCGGATGAGCAAAATCATAGTGAAGATCAGCCCAGAGATCTGCGTCATTGTAGAGATCGCGCTCGCTGATTTGGAGTAGGCCTTCGACTTCAGTTGGCACCCCAAGGCCTGCGTGGGGGGAGAACTGGATGACGGGTAGGGGAGTTTCTGTATTCGATGGCAAAACGGACATATAGACTCGGTTCTATTGTAGCGTTGATCGGGCGAATCAAAGCAAGAGTGCACGCCTTGAATGCTTCCGGTATTCTGTTTAGCCCAGCATCACACGTTCGTCAGGGTAGTGGAGCAGTGTCGGTTGTTGGCGTTGGGCCAGCGCAACAACGATAGTCAAGGGTCCCAGCCTGCCCCAGAACATTGTGAAGGCGATCATCAGGCGTCCAAAACTATCCATATCGCTTGTAAAATCGAGTGAATATCCGGCGTTGGCGAATGCGCTGACAACCTCGAAGGTGACAGTGAAAATCGCGCCTTCATGACGCAATGAGAGCAGTAGTGTGACGATCACGACAAGGAGCGTGCTCACTGTCATGATGGCGACAGCTTTGGCGATGGTCTCAAATGGAAGCGTGCGCTGAAAGGCCGTGGCCGAGTTCATGCCACGCGAGGTCGCGATCACTGATATCAGCAAGACGCCCAATGTGCTGGTGCTGACGCCCCCGGCCATGCTGGCCGGAGCCCCACCCACAAACATCCAGAGCATGATCATCATCTGCGATGCCTCGCTGAGCGCTTCTATCGGCAAGATGGTAAGGCCGGCGGTACGTGCCGAAACGACGGTGAAAAATCCGACGGCAAATCGTTGATCAAAACGTAGATCCGGAAAGATCGACCTGTGAAGCTGGCCATCTGACAGAAAAATCGCCATGCCGACCACTGTTAGGCCGACTGTCATGGCCAGAGTGATCTTCGTGTTCATGCTCAGATTGCGATCAACACGAAAGGACCACATGTCATACATGACAGTGATGCCGAACCCTCCGAGCAAGATCAGCGTGCCCATGACGGCCAACGTGTACCAATCTGCCCCATAGCCGAAAAGGACACCCTGATCTGTGCCTGAGTAGAGATCGAATCCGGCATTGCAGTAGCTGCTGATTGAGTGAAAGATTGCGTACCAGATCGCCTGTAGTTCGGGCATCGATGTACGCCAGCGTAGCCATAGCAACACGGCGCCGGCAGCCTCCACAGCCAATGTGATGCCCAGAACATAGAGAGCGAGGTTGAGTGCGCCGCTGACTTCTCGGGTACCGATGGTCTGTTGGACCATGAAACGATTCTGCAAGGTGATTCGACGGCCGATCAGTCGAAAGAGCAGAACACTGAAGGCGATGAAGCCGACACCTCCCACCTGCAACAGGAAGAGGATGACAAGCTGCCCAAAGATCGAAAAATCGGTGCCTGTGGTCAGGACAGCCAGACCGGTGACGGTGGTTGCACTGGTCGAGGTGAAGAGCGCATCTCCCCAAGTGATTGAATGACCGGGCGCTGCGGACCACGGCAGCTTCAATAGCACTGTCCCCAATGCGATAATCAGGGCAAATCCGACGATTAGAACCCAGGGCCCTTTGAGAAAGGAAGACCGCTGTCGCCGGCACGTCGCTGCGCAGCCTTTGTTGGGGACGATGAATCCTCGTCCCCGAACCCTGATGAACTGCTAAGCCGAATCTTCGCAAGATATGGCGGCGAGGGTTCTTGCGAATCCGGGCTCTCATCGCATATGATCTGTCCTGATTTAGTCCCGCTGGCCTTCCGTCCCACTCGATTCCTCAGATTTAGAGGTTGAGGATGAATCTCGGCGATAGTGTTCAGTACTGCTGACCGTCTATCTTAGCAAAAAAACTCAGGACTAGCGGTCGATAACAGTGACGGAATCCCCAACCTGTGCCGAAAATGGCCCGAGCCTAGATTGAAGAAACCGTGGAAGTGTGGTACAAAATGGTAACAATCATCGGGCTTCAACAGTAGCTCAAATCCATCTGTTACTTGGGTAACAGCTTTTAAGGCTCGGATACGGTACTTGCGGATACGATTTTGGAATTCTAACACTCCTTCATTCAGATCGCATAGTTTGTCGCATCAAGCCACTCGGCAATTCCCAAGGGAGGGTGCACAGTGACATTTCTCCTTGGTCTTGTTGCCGGCCTAATCATTGGTTGGGTCGTCGAATGGATCATTGACTGGCAGTTTTGGCGCTCAGAAGCGGACGAATCCGTCACGCAGGAACGTCAGTTGCGCCAAGAACTCGGACAGGCGCAGGCGGAAATTTTTGCGCTCAAACAGCAGCTGACAGGCCCTGAGCCGTCCAGCTCTGAGAATCTTGAAGTAATCAATGGCATCAGTCCTGAATACGCGCAGAACTTGCGCGACGCCGGCATGGTGTCGTTGGCCGATCTTGCCGCTTCGACGCCCGATCAACTGCGCCGGGCGCTGGGTGCTGAGGCGTGGCAGGCCGCAAACACCGAGGCTTGGGTTGCTGCTGCGCAATCGAAACTCAACCAACCTGAAAAGGGTGATTAGCCATGGCGCGCAATCGCACCTCTGGAGACGTGCGTGAGCATGATCTGCGGAAGTACACCGTTCTCCTGATTTTTGCCGTTGTTCTCATAATTTTATTTATCGTGAACGGCCTGCGAAACGTCGAGCCTGTCGCCGAGATACAACTGGAATTGACGCCGGTTCCCACTTACACCGCCACAGGCGATGTTGTGCGTCCTGTGCTCATCTCCCCTGCGCCGGGAGATGATATCAGGGCGGGCGTTGTGCTGTTGGTCGGCACGGGCATGCCTGACGCGCCCATCCAAATTGTGGTTGATGGGTCGATCGTCGCTGAAGCAACCAGTGATGCTGATGGAAATTGGCAAGCTGAAGTAGAGCTCACGACGCCCGGCGAAAACGAAGTCATCGTCCAAGCCGCGGATCTGGATGTGAGTGCTGAGCCGATCCGGCTCGTGATCGCAGTTCCGGTGGTCGAAGTACAGCCGCCATCCCTCGACCTGTCGATCCTCGAAAGCGAGATCGCAAGCGGAGAGATCACACTTCAGGGAACCGGCGAACCAGGCACGGAGCTTCAAGTCCTGGTCAACGGTGAACTGGCCGAGACCGCTATGGTGGACGAGAACGGCGAGTGGACGGTCCAGACTGCGCTGGCCGAACCCGGTCAGTATGCGGTAAGCCTGAGTTCGCTCAACGAGAGCGGTTCTGTGGCTGCCATGGCCACGGCGGTCTCATTCGATGTGCTTCCCGCTGAAGCGAATGTGGAAGAGGATCTAGAAGAGGATGTCGAACCGGTCACGGTGGCGACGAACCTCGAAGAGACTCCGGCTGTCGAGAATGAGGCTGAGGAAACTGGGGCAGTCGAGCCAGCGGATCAGCCAGTGACAGTCGACGCGCAGGACGCCGATGTGCCACCCGGATTTGTCACCCTGGGCGGAACCGGCAGTCCTCAAGATGAAGTAACGATCCTGGTCGATGACATTGTGGTCGGTCGCTCCACTGTTGAGCCCGATAGTACCTGGGTGTTTGTGACGCGAATCGACGAGCCCGGCGACTATGTCATTAGCGCCACAGATAGTGCCGGGGTGTCGTCGACGCCCGTGACGCTTACGGTGGCGGGCGGCGCAATCGCTGCCGTCGACAAGACCTCTGATGCCGGGAGCGTTCTGGAGGAGACAGAGAGTCTGCAAGACTCGGAGTCGGATACTGAGACAGATACTGAGACCGGTGCGGATACCAGTGCCACGGAGACCATTTCTGACGGCGCTGAGACCGAAAACTCGACTGCAGGCGTAAGCACAGACGCTTCGTCCATTGACGGCGTCAGTGTTGCCGGCAACACTTCAGAAGCACAACCTTTTGTCGAGATTTTCGGCCGCGGTACGGCGGGCGATGAATTGAGTCTGCTGGTCGACAACGTTGTCGTTGGCCGAACCATCGTGGATGCGGCCGCTACCTGGCAGTATGTCACTCGCTTCGTACAACCGGGAGAGTATTCGATCGTCGCTTTATCCCAAGACGGCGTGCGATCTGAGCCTTATGTACTGGTCTTACCGGCCGTAGAGGATACGCCACTGGCCGGTGTTGAAGAGGGGACTTCGACGCCCTCTGCTGCAGAACCGACCGAAGGGTCGGACATTGCAGCAACAGAGGATGCAATTGAAAATGATGTGGCCCCTGACGGTGAGGCCGCAGAGAGCGATGAGGAAGTCGATTCTGGAGACATCGCGAACGATCTCCGTGGATCCGGAACTAGGCCAGGCGCCGCAGCCAGTCGGATTTGTGACGATTAGTGGCTCTGGTCCTGCCGATCAAGCGATTCAGGTTCTGATCGACGAGTCTGTTGTTGGGCGCGCAACGAGTGATGCGGATGGCCGATGGAATCTGGTCACACGTCTTGACCAGCCGGGAACCGTCTCTGTCAGCGCCGCTGGCGAGGACGGTACAAGTTCCCCGCCAGTCGAACTTGAGATTGTTGACAATGTCGAAGCTGCTGCCGAACCCACAAGCGAACCCACAGACGAAACTATCGGTGTCGAAGGCACGGAGCTTGCCGCTCCAAGTGCAGAAACCCCGGTGGTGGAGACGGAAAGCGCGGCGACCGAGACGGCCGACGACGGGTCTATCGACGCCACAGATCAAAGTGCCGCAGATCGGAATAGCGTTATCGACCTTGGGTCGGCAAGCGATGGCGACCTACAGGTTGACCCCAACTTGAGCACGACGCCGCTTGCCGCCGGTTTTATCACCCTGGCAGGTATCGGTCCGGCCAATGAGGAAGTCCAGGTGCTGATCGAGCAGGCATCGGTCGGCAGTGTCTTGACAGATGCTGCAGGCCGTTGGAACTTCGTCACTCGGCTGAACCTCCCCGGAACCTATGAAGTTTCTGTAGCTGATGCCGACGGTATGTCATCAGAGCCTGTCGTGGTTGAAGTGGTCGAGAAGGTCATTCTCGCCACGGCTGTGCCTGCCACAACGCCAGACGGGGCACTTGCTCCTGTCACGCCCATACCTGCGCCTGTCCCAGCGGAGACCGCGGAGAGTCCTGAAGACGGGACTGGTGAGACGCCAGAGACCGGAACGGAAAGTAGTTCCGCTCTGACCATCGCTCCTTTTGAAAAGGCGCTGACACCCGGCTTTGTCGACATCATGGGCACAGGCGATCCGAAGAGCGAGGTGGAGATTTTGATCGACGATGTTGTCGTCGGTCGAACAGTGATTGACGATGCAGGCGGTTGGTCCTTGACGGCACGCTTGCCGGAAGTCGGTGAATATCAGATCTCTGCACTGGCTGACGGTGGCCAAGCTTTGGTCACGGCCAGCGTGGTCGAAATGATCGACCCGGCCATGGAAGATATGCCAACTGAGCCGGCTGAGCCCACTGAAAAACCGGCAGAACCAACAAGTACGTCCACGTCGACGCTGGAAGCGCGTTTCGTGCCTGTTGCAACCGCCACAGACGTCACACCAGAACCGACCCCGGAAGCGACGGCTACATCCACAGAGACGCCGCTCCCCACAAACACGCCGGAACCGACATCGACCGAGACGTTGATGCCTATTGCAACTGCGACGGACGTGACGCCTGAGCCGACGGCAACAGAGACCAATACGCCGGAACCGACTTCGACATCGACGGATACCCCAATTCCGACAGAGACGCCGACGGAGACAGCTGAACCGACGTCAACGTCGACCGAGACGCCCGTGCCGACGGAAACACCTACCGCAACCCCGATCCCGCCAGTGATCGAGAGCTTCTCGCTGGAGAAGGGACTGGACGGCAATGTTGTTCAGCTTGAGGGCTCCGGCATCGCTGATTCACTGCTGGAAATCCAGCTCAACGATTCGACTGTCGCGTCGACAACCGTCGATGTAGACAACCGTTGGTCGTTGGTTGTGCCCATTGAGGAGTCCGGCGAATACACGTTTGACGTGCGGGCATTGGACGCTGCCGGCGAACTATGGGCAGAGTCTGCGCCGGTCACCGTGAACGTGGTGCCGACGCCGACCTCCACATCGACGGAGACGCCCACAAACACGCCGGAACCGACATTGACCGAGACGATCACGCCGATTGCCACGGCCACCGACGTAACGCCTGAGCCGACGGCAACAGAGACCAATACACCGGAGCCGACTTCGACATCGACCGACACGCCGGTTCCGACCGAGACGCCAACCGAAACGCCAGAACCGACGTCAACGTCGACTGACACTGCTGTGCCGACCGAGACGCCGGAACCAACTGAAACACCTACCGCAACCCCGATCCCGCCAGTGATCGAGAGCTTCTCGCTGGAGAAGGGGCTGGATGGCAATGTTGTTCAGCTTGAGGGCTCCGGCATCGCTGATTCACTGCTGGAGATCCAGCTCAACGATTCGACCGTCGCGTCGACGACCGTCGATGTGGACAGCCGTTGGTCGTTGGTTGTGCCCATTGAGGAGTCCGGCGAATACACGTTTGACGTGCGGGCATTGGACGCTGCCGGCGAACTATGGGCAGAGTCTGCGCCGGTCACCGTGAACGTGGTGCCGACGCCGACCTCTACGTCGACCGAGACGCCCACCAACACGCCGGAACCGACATTGACTGAGACGATCACGCCGATTGCCACGGCCACCGATGTGACGCCTGAGCCGACGGCAACAGAGACGCCAACCGAAACGCCAGAACCGACGTCAACGTCGACCGACACGCCCGTTCCGACTGACACTGCTGTGCCGACCGAGACGCCGGAACCGACCGCGACCGAGACTTTGACGCCTCAGCCGACATCCACGGCAACGGAACTTCCAACCGATACACCTGAGCCTACGGCAACGCCGCTAGCGCCTGCTATCGATCCCGCTGCGCTGGAAGCAGATTTCGGTGATGATGCTACAGCGATCACCGGAACCGGCGAACCTGGGACAACGATCGAATTGTTGGTCAACGGCCGACCCGTCGGTACGACGGACGTGGACGAGACCGGCAAGTGGGCGCTAGATCTGACGCTGGATGATCCCGGCGAATACATTTTGGAAGCTCGGACGGCGCAGGAAGACGATGTCGCGCGTGATGTGATTCTGATACCGACACCGACTGCTCTGCCGACCAGTACGCCAACCGAAACAACGGAACCCACAAGCACGGTGGAGCCAACATCGACATCGACTGAGACGCCGATGCCCGAACCCACGGCAACCAATACGCCGACTGTAACGGCCACACCGCTGCCGCCGTCAATCGATCCCGAATCGATGCCGACGGAGTTGCTGCCCGGTTCAACGAAGCTCAGCGGCTTCGGGGAGCCGCTGACGACGGTTGATCTGCTTGTCAACGGCATCGTGGCCACGACAGCAGATGTGGATGAAGAGGGCGACTGGGAAGCGGAAGTGATCCTGGACAAATCAGGCACCTATGCACTGAACGTCCAGGCGGATCGCGGCGACGGCACCATCGTATCCGGTACGCAGGCGCTTATCGCCCGCGTCGCCGCGCCGACCGACACGCCCGAACCAACGGCGACATCCACGAATACACCGGAGCCGACTTCGACGTCAACTGATACGCCGGTTCCAACCGAGACGCCTACAGAAGCGCCCGAGCCAACCGCAACGGCAACAGATGTTCCAACCGACACACCGGAGCCGACTTCGACGTCAACTGATACGCCAGTTCCAACCGAGACGCCTACAGAAGCGCCCGAGCCAACCGCAACGGCAACAGATGTTCCAACCGACACACCAGAGCCGACTTCGACGTCAACTGATACGCCAGTTCCGACTAAGACACCTACAGAAACGCCTGAGCCGACCGCAACGGCAACGGATGTTCCAACCGACACACCGGAGCCGACTTCGACGTCAACTGATACGCCGGTTCCAACCGAGACGCCTACAGAAACGCCTGAGCCGACCGCAACGGCAACAGATGTTCCAACCGACACACCAGAGCCGACGTCGACGTCAACTGATACGCCAGTTCCGACTAAGACACCTACAGAAACGCCAGAGCCAACCGCAACGGCAACGGAACTTCCAACCGATACACCTGAGCCAACGTCGACGTCAACTGATACGCCAGTTCCAACCGAGACGCCTACAGAAGCGCCAGAGCCAACCGCAACGGCAACAGATGTTCCAACCGACACACCAGAGCCAACGTCGACGTCAACTGATACGCCAGTTCCGACTAAGACACCTACAGAAACGCCTGAGCCGACCAGTACGTCAACTGCCACGATGGAACCAACCAGCATGTCGATTCCTCTTGTCCTCAGCGCAGCGGTTTTGGATGCTGCCGTGGGAAAGACAGATCTGAGCGGAAGTGGAGAGCCCGGCACAGACGTAGAGATTGTGGCAAATGGTCGTGTGATCGGTAGGGCCACGGTTGACAAAGACGGGAACTGGGCATTCAACGCCAATCTCACCCAGCCCGGCATCTATGCCCTGGGCGCCCGCACCCTGAACCCAGACGGGTCAGTCCGCAACATTGCAGTTCCAGTATTCCTGACGGTTCCGGCGACAGCAACGCCCGAGCCTACGGCAACCGCTACAGATACGCCGGTACCGACTGCTACTGAGACCGAGACGCCTGAGCCTACGTTCACCTACACATCAACACCGGCGCCCACGGCGACAGAGACACCGGAACCGACTGCCACATACACGAGTACACCTGAACCAACCAGTACGCTGACCAATACTCCCGAGCCTACGGCAACCGCTACAAGTACGCCGGAACCAACTGCTACAAAGACTGAGACACCTGAGCCCACGCGTACGGCGACGAATACACCGGAGCCTACGGCAACCGCTACAAGCACACCGGAACCGACTGCCACAAACACGATCACGCCGCTGCCTACGTCTACCTTCACATCAACACCGACGCCGACGGCTACACCTACTGCGACAGAGACGCCAGAGCCGACGGCCACGTCAACAAATACGCCCTTGCCGACACCCACATTTACGCCGACATGGGAGCCTACGGCAACCGCAACGGAAAAGCCGACGAGTACGCCAGAACCTACAGCAACAAACACGCCACGTCCTGCTCCTTTGACCATGGTATTGCCCGGCGCAGCAACGGTTGGAGACGTCAACCTTCGTGGCACGGGCCAGCCTGGTGAGGTTGTAGAGATCTTTGCCAACAACCAGTCGGTCGGCACGACACCGATTGGACGAGACGGCAAGTGGCGTTTCGAAATTCGCCTGGCTGACTCTGGTATCTACACGATCGGTGTACGCGCACTTGACAGAGACGGTGAAATTATCAACGTTGCTCTACCGGCCTTCCTGCTGGTGAGTGAGCCGGCCCCAACGGCCACGCCTGAACCGACAGCGACGGAAGGTCCAGCCTCAGCGGTAACGGAAGTTGCTGAAGAGGCCACCGAGACGCCGGCTGAGGAGCCAACCGAGGTTCCAGCCGCGGCGGCGCCTGATGCGCTACCGCCGACCGGCGCTTCGAATCTGACATTGAACTTGCCCTCTCTGGGTACTGCCGGAGGCGTGTTGTTGCTCCTTGCAGGCTATGTCAGCATTGGCCGCTTGCGACGACGACGTATGTAGATAGGCGCAGACAAAAAAGGGGTGGGTTGACGACATCGTCAACCCACCCCTTTTTTGTCTGCGTCTACAGCATCTAGTACAGATCGTCGGTCAATCCAGCTTCAAGGTCGTCAAGCACATAATGGCGGGCTGTTGTTTCGAGGCGTTTGTGCCCGAGAGCCTTCTGGGCCTTGCGGATGTCTCTGCGGGCAAGTTGCGTGCCGACGAAGCGACGGAAATCATGTGGCTTCACGTCAACCAAGCCTGCCTCAACACTGTATTTGCGGACGATGCGCCAGACCGCCACCGCCGAGAGGGGGCGCGTCGTCGGTCGCGCCCCACGTCCGTCAAAGGCTGTGAAGACAAAGTCGCTGGGCAACGGACGCCCGTCCACCCAAGAACGTATCTGTGCATAGGCGCTGCTGCTCAACGGGGCATCTCGAAACTCGACATCGTTCTTGCCGCGTACGGTGATCAAGAATCCGCCGGTTTGGCGGCGGATATGGCTCAGCTTGAGTGAGGCCAATTCGCTAACGCGCAGGCCGCTGCCGGCCAGCGTAGCAAGCAGGGCGGCATCACGCATACCAATCGGGGTCGATGCATCAGGCGCTTCGCATAGTCGACGCATGTCTTCGGGTTCGATGCGCACGCGTGCGTTGTCCTTTGTGCGTTCCTTGAGGGCAACAGTCTTGACGCCGGATATCTGGCTAAACTCACTGGCCACCTCATGGCCCAGATATCCTTGGACAGCAGCCTCTTTGATCAGTCGCTTGATTGCACTGAGCATGCGATTGATCGTGTTCGGACTCATCTCAGTCTCGCTTGCCAGATGCGTGCGCCACCGGGCCAGGGTAGAGGGGCGCACCGCATTGTCATATGAGCCGGCGTAGACTAGGTAGGCGCGAAAATCTCGCGTCGTACATGGCGATACTGGATGGGGCCAGTTGGCCTGCCAGCAGGGCGGCGTCAAATGGGGCGACCTGCCTATTCGTAGCCACAGCTGTCTTCTTGACCAGTTTTGCGCTTGTCACCGCTGCCGGTTCTGTCGCAGCGACGAAGGATGTCTTTCTTGTCATATCGTTTTCTCCATTTTTTTAATTAATCTAATTGTACCAAGCGGATAGTCGGCTGTCAATAGCCAGAAGTTGATTGACATAAATTTCGATAAGGGAGAAAAGGAGATGATCCGGAGTAGAGCGAAGTAAACGGAACGGAGTATCTGGTCCAGCCATGACTTGTGCCGACTGCAGAGGCTGGAAACAGAGGACTGAAAGCACCAGCCGTTCTCTGATATTCAGTTCAATTTGTGGGAGAGAGATGCAGCTCGACTAGCGACGGCCGCGACAAGGCAGGCGGTCCGAACGGAACGCGCTGTTCATTGCCGAAGAGCCATTAGGGTACGCCCAAATCAGGATGCCAGGGTAAAATCACTATGCGAATACGTGGAGTCTACGTTATAGCTCAATAAAAGAGAAGTTTATTTAAGCTATAAGCTTGCTTGATCTGCAGGCCTTGTAGCCATCGTGTAGCCATCGCCGATCTAGACTTGTCCAAGTGCGCCGTTTTGCCCTGTATAGCCATGCGATATCTGGCGAAGTAGATTGCAGTCAATTCCCCTGCAACGCAGTAGATCAGGTGTTCACCTACATCAACAGTCCGAAAGGAGAGAAAACTCAATGGATCGTCACAAGTATCATCTTACACGGATCACTGTGTTGGCAATGAGACATCAGCCAAGCGCAATGTATAGAAGAGCATTCTGCCTCCTGTTGTTTTCAGCACTCTTACTGTTCGGCATGCGATCTGATGCTCTCGCGTCGTCGGAGGCAGAGACGATGTGGTTAGTAGAGAATGTCGACACTGCGGGAAGCGAGGGGTTGGGGTGCTTTGCAATGAATGTGTCCCTCGCTCTGGATATCGACAATAACCCTCATGTCAGTTATTACCGTGACGATGCTCTGATATACGCGCATCGGTCAAGTGCAGGGTGGGACAAAACGATAGCAGATGATACCGAGGCTGTAGGAAGATCCAGTTCAATCGCACTCGATAGCTCCGGAAAGCCTCATATTGCATATCGAGATCTGACGAAGAACACACTGAAGTACGCTAGTTGGGATGGCGTCAAGTGGAATCTGGCAGTCGCAGGAAAAGCAGGTTGGTACCCATCGTTGGCGCTTGATTCGGCAGATCATCCTCACATTTCATATATGGGAAGTGAGCCACAAGTGCAGGCACCTAACTACGCTTACCGAGTTGATGAACATTGGCAAAATACCGTGATTGAGGACACGTTCTCGAGTAGTGGAACATCTCTTGCGTTAGATTCCTTTGAGCATCCGCATGCGGTCTACAATTCATATTGGGATCTCAATTATGGAATCCTAAGCGATACGACTTGGATGACTGAGACAATTGATTCGAGTGATTTAGGAACACCCGCGTACCCTTCCATCGCACTCGATACCACTGACAATCCACACATCAGCTATGAATACGAAAGTGACCTCAAATATGCATACAAGAAGGACGGTGTCTGGGAAGAAGAACTGCCAGACTCAAAAGGGAACGTTGGCTCCTTCAGTGCAATAGCGCTGGACACGCAGGAGTATCCTCGAATAAGCTACTTCGATGATAGTAAACAAGCCGTAAAGCATGCTCAATGGAACGGGTCATCGTGGTTAGTGACAGTCGTTGACTCGCCCGTGCTGATGGATGGATACACATCATTAGCCGTGGATCAAGGTGGCTATTCCCATATCTTCTACTGTGATGACGCTAGCGCAACGGTAAGGTATTCTCGTCAAGTAGCCTACGATCATCAGTTGTTCGTACCATTTGTCTCTTTAAGTGAAAGCAGTCCTGAACCAGGCAAAATCGCTTTCTTGGTCGGGCCGCTGGATGGAAGCTCGTCAGAAATCCATACCATGAATTCAATCGGTGGTGATGTGGCGAAGCTGACCGAAGGAATACCGAGGGTCGGAGTGCCAATTTGGTCCCTTGACGGGTCAAAGATCGCATTTGAAGTTCAGCCAGTCGAGCCCAAGAGTGACATATATGTGGTAAATGCCGATGGAAGTAACAGCGTCAACATTACCAACAATCCGACAATCGATGCAAATCCGTCTTGGAATTCTGATGGTTCAAGAATTGTGTTTGAAAGATGGGGCCAAAATCCAAGTGATTTTTCTGCTGTGGAGCTCTACACAGTGAATGCCGATGGTAGCGATCCAAGGAAACTCACAGACAACACCCAGATGGATTACCTACCATCTTGGTCACCGGATGGGACAAAGATTGCCTTCGAAGTCTACACTGCTGAGAGAAAGATGGCAATTCATGTCATGAATGCCGATGGGACCAACATAACGAAAGTGACCGATGACACGTACGGGGAACCGGATGAGAGATACTGGGTATTGTGGCAAGGGGAACCGCCTGCCTGGTCGCCTGACAGTTCAAAGTTCGCGTTTGTCAGCAATGAGAACGGGAATATGGAGATCTATGTGGTTGGCGCGGATGGGACGGGTCTGACCAACCTAACAACTCATCCTGCCGTCGACAAGAGACCGCGCTGGTCCCCCGATGGCTCGAAGATTGCATTTGCCAGCGATCGGGCCGGCGGTCCCCCTGAGATATACACCATGAATGCCGACGGGAGCAATCCAATGCAGCTGACAAACAATTCAGCTATCGATAGCTTTCCCTCCTGGTCAACGGACGGATCGAAAATCGCATTCGACGGTGATCGAGATGGCAGTCGAGGGATCTACGTAATGAATGCTGATGGCAGCAATCAGAAGAGAATATCCAGCACTACGTATCCGATCGCTACCTTTCCAGTCTGGTCACCACGCTAGCGTCAATAGCAGAATGCTAGACCCTCACCGGATGCTATCGGTGGGGGTTCTCTTCGGCAGAGCCGGCGCATGGCGCTGGACGATTCACGCGCTTGCCTTTATCATTCACTCATTGAGGACGGTAACCCGTCTGCCAGGACTTCATTGCATCAAATTCAGGAGCGCAGGCTGAATGAGCGAACCCCATGGACTCTCCAATAATCTCACCGAGACCGGCGACCGCGAATTCGCCGTCTACATGCGCCGTTCGTTTGCCAAGGCCATGGGCTACACCGGCGAATCGCTGGGCAAGCCGATCGTCGGCGTCCTCAACAACTACAGCGAGCTGAACAACTGCCACCGTGGCCTCAAGGAAGTGTCCGAAGCCGTCAAACGTGGCGTCTATCAGGCAGGCGGTCTGCCGCTTGAGTTCCCGACCATTTCTTTGGGCGAGATCTTCCTGTCGCCCACGAGCATGATGTATCGCAATCTCATGTCGATGGACGTGGAGGCCATGCTCACGGCCCAACCGCTGGACGCGGTCGTGCTCCTGGGCGGCTGCGACAAGACCTTGCCCGCCATGCTAATGGGCGCAGCCAGCGCCAATATCCCGGCGATAGTCGTTGCTGCGGGACCAATGCTGACCGGCAGCTTCCAGGGCGAGCGTCTGGGCGCCTGCACAGATTGCCGGCGCTTCTGGGCGACCTATCGACGTGGCGAGATCGACCGAGATGTGATCGACCAGGTCGAGGACCAACTGGCTCCGACTGTGGGCACCTGTGGGGTCATGGGTACGGCCAGCACCATGGCCTGCCTGACTGAAGCGCTAGGGATGATGTTGCCCGGAGGCGCAGCCGTGCCGGCCGTGCATGCCGAGCGCTTGCGCCATGGGGAACGGTCCGGGTTTGCGGCTGTGGAAATTGCCTATGCGAAGCGAACGCCAGACCAGATCATGACGTCGGCGGCGTTTGAGAATGCACTACGCGTCCTGCACGCAATCGGCGGGTCGACCAATGCCATCATTCACCTCACGGCCATCGCAGGCAGGCTGGGCATTCGCTTGCACCTCGACCAACTGGACCGATTGGGCAATGAGACGCCCGTACTGGTGGCCCTGAAGCCGTCCGGCCAATATTACATGGAGGATTTCTACCGGGCCGGCGGTCTGCCCGTGGTGCTGCAACAGCTGAAGCCCCAGCTCAACCTGGAGACCATGACCGTCACCGGCGAGACACTGGCCGATCTCCTGTCTGATGACAAACCGTGGCCGGAGTGGCAGTCGGTCATCCATCGAGCAGACGAGCCGCTGCGTTCAAACGGGGCACAGGTGGTGCTCTACGGCAATCTAGCGCCCGATGGAGCCATTCTCAAGCGCTCTGCGGCTAGCCCCCACCTGCTGAACACCAGCGGACGGGCCGTTGTTTTTACGTCGCTCAAAGATATGGCTATGCGAATTGACGATCCGGATCTAGATGTGTACCCAGACGATTTTCTGGTCCTGCAAAATGCTGGCCCCATCGGCGCACCCGGCATGCCCGAGGCCGGGTATCTGCCCATCCCCCGCAAGCTGACCGGCATCAAGGACATGGTACGTATCTCCGACGCACGCATGAGCGGCACAGCCTTCGGCACGATCGTGCTGCATGTCGCGCCCGAAGCGGCCATCGGCGGACCGCTGAGTTTGATCCGGCACGGAGACCGCATCGAATTGAGCGTGGATCGGCGTGAGCTGAACCTACTGGTCGACGAAGACGAGCTAGCACGGCGAAGGGCTGAATGGGCCTCTCCCGTTCCCCCTGCCCCGAGAGGCTATTATCGGCTCTTTCAGACATCGGTCCTGCAGGCCAACCTGGGCATGGATTTCGACTTTCTTCAGCGTGAAGAACTACAGCCCTAGAAGCGGCTCACGCAGACCAACCCGATTTTTCCAACAGCGAACCATTGTCATTCCGAACGCAGTGAGGAATCTTCACGTCACCGATCTTACGATTCCTCACTGCGTTCGGAATGACATGCGAGAGGAGATCGTCATATGAAAAATATTCAGTGGGAACGCATGTTCCCCGATCAATTGGAGGCGGCATTTTCCGCATGTCCCGTCGTCTATTTTGCCTATGGGCTATGCGAACCACATGGGCCGCAGAACGCAGTGGGGCTGGATGCGATCAAGGCCCATGAAATCTGCTGTCGGGCAGCACGTGCCCACGGCGGCATCGTGGCCCCACCGGACTATTGGCACATCCACGAGATCGGGCTCTACGCATCCTGGGCCGCAGAGATGGTTGGCGAAGCACGGCCCTGGCTGACAGCTGTGCCGCCGTGGATCCACTTCAAGAATATCTGCTACCATCTGCGCGCAGCTGACGCACTCGGCTTCCATGCCGCCATCTTGGTGACCGGCCACTACGGTCCCAACTGGGAGGATCTCAAGACGCTGCTCGAAATACTCCAGCCACACATGGCCATGCGCCTCTATGGCCTGCCGGACTTTGAGGCAAACTCACCCGGTTTTGACGACGACGGACACTCAACCGGCGATCATGCCGGCAAGGTAGAGACATCGCTCCTCTGGGCCGTCGCCCCGGACTGCGTCGATGTCTCGCGCTTCCCGCCCGAGAATGCAAAAGGGCCACATTTCGCCATGGGCGATGACGCCCGCCTGGCTGACCGCCGCGTCGGTGAGCGCATGGTGGAGGACGAGGTTCGCTGGCTAGGCGACAAGGCGAGTGCACTGCTGGCCGACTTTGAGACCCATGTAGTGCAGAATGGCAAGCGTCGTACGGCCCTCACCTTCATGGATATCGAATCGATCTGGGCAAGCGAAGTCCTTCCGCGTCTGTCCGAGTTCCAGTCGATGCAGTATCAGGATCGGACTCCGCCGTCCAAAGGATCCCAGTGGACGTTCAACTATACGATTCCAGCGTCAGGAGAGGTCAAATGATGTAGGTCAAATAGCCCAATCGATGTAGATACGATGGGTACTCCGTGGTGCCTTTTCATCGACAGCAAGGTGATACCGTGAAACTGTCTATTCAACCCGCAGCCACTGCCGTCTGCGGATATCAGCAAAAGGAGGAAGCAGAATGAGATGGTATATCGGTCTACTAATTTTGGTCGGCGCTAATAGTTGCCACGGGTCAGCCAATTGTTGCTCAAGGCACGCCTGTGGACGAAGTAGCGCTGGAAGAAGAGGCGTTGATAGCCGCTGTTTGGGCGTATGAGGAGGCACTTGAGGCCGGAGACATCGAACGCCTGCTCACGTTCTTTGCCGACGAAGCATATGCGCTGCCACCTGATGAAGACGTCGTAATGGGCAAGACAGATATCGCTGAATACATGGCCAGCTTCTTCGATGACAAGGTTCTCGAGCGGGAGTTTACACTTGTTGACTATACGATTTCAGGCGACTACGTAACTCGGTTGGGCTCGTGGACAAACATGTTGTCTGCCCCGAACGGCGGCGGCCCAATCTTAGAAGTCGGACGTTGCATGTTTGGCTATGAGTTTGATGGTACGGACTGGAAGATTATCTGGCAGATCTGGAACGATACCGATGACTGTCCGCCGGCCCTATCACATGACGGTAGCCCCTGTTAGCAAAAAGGGGACACCATAGTCACAAGAAGAGAAGTTGGAGAGCGTCTCGTTCTCCAACTTCTCTTCTTGTGACGCATCAAGAGTCATATACGATATCGTCGAGTGACCGGATGATTCAGCGACAACCAAGAGCGCTTCACGCTCTTTCGGCATCCGGGTCTGTTCTCCATATCCGATAGGAGTAGAGCACGGTGATGGCCGTCGTGCCAAGGGCGCCGACCAAGATCGCGCCGACTACCCATTGCGGTGCAAGGATGCCACAGAGGATGATCAGCGCTCCGCTCAATACGAAGAGCCGCCCACCCAGCCGGTGGGTCTTGTTCCACGCCAGCTCACTCGTGAGCGTCCACGGCGTGCGGATGCCAAACATGTAGTTGCTGCGCACCTTGCCCAGGTAGTTGCCCAGGACGATGAACAGTAGACCGGTACCCAGAGCGACCATGAAATTGATATCGATCGGGTAGCCTAGAGTGTTGGCCACGATGACGGCGTGCAGCCCAAGAAGGAAGAGGAGCAGGGAGATACGTACGGCATTATAGGCCTTCTCTGACCGTAGAATGTTGGACCGTCTTGGCTCCATCTTTGGGATGATCTCAAAGAGCGCCACCAGCCCGGCGGCAATCAAGGGCATCAACAGCAACCCCTCCAATCTGCCGCTGTATCGATCCGGCTGGCCGTCCACGCCCCAGTGAACTGGGATCTGCGCATCGGCAGGCAGTTGCACCCATGCCCACGCTGAAATGGCGAACATGACGATCACGATCACAATGCCGACGATCAATCCGGACCTATCCCGTGGCATGCTCTCAAGACCCGATGATTGGTCACTCATGGCTCTCTTCCCCTCCACCCTCACCCTGCCCAGGTGTACTCTCTTTTTCGCTGTCGCCGATTCTTAGGCGAAACATCTCCATCATCGACATCATCGCCTCTTCCAGCACGGTTACGTTGAGTCTGTAAGTGATGGTCGAACCGCGCTTATCCCCTTGGATCAGATCTGCGGCACGCAGCACTGAAAAGTGGCGCGACAGTGTCGGCTTGGCGTAGTCAAAATGTTCGGCAAGCTCGCCTGCCGACATATCGCGCTCGCGCAGCAATTGCAGAATTCTACGCCTTGTTGGGTCGGCAAGCGCTTTGTAGACGTTTCCAGCCATGAGCTCTCTCCCCCATTTAATTAGCCATTTAGCTAAATGGCTAATTAAATGGTATCAGCATTCGACCCGGGATGCAAAATGACTGTCACATCTAATGTATCATCAAGGAGACTATTGTCATTTCGAACGAAGTGAGAAATCTCACGTTCTCAGCGTCGAGATTCCTCCTGGGGGCCTTGCGCTTGACTCACTGACTCAGCCCTTCAAGACACGCTGACCGGCAATCGCTCCAGGCCGCGCAGCAAATAGTTGTCTCGGTGGGGCGGATCGTCCTCGAGCAGTGTTAGACGGGAGAATCGACGCAGGAGCGTCGCAAAGGCAATCTGAGCCTCAAGGCGAGCCAGAGGGCGCGCCCAGACAGTAGTGGATGCCGCTGCCAAAGGCGAGATGGGGATTGGGCTTGCGGGTGATATCCAACATGTCCGGCTGCGCAAAAACGGTCGGATCGTGGTTGGCCGCAGCAATGACGAAGTTGATCTCAGCGCCCTTCGGAAAAGAAAACCCGTCGATATTCACTTGCTCATGCACAATGCGGCTGGTCAATTGAACAGGACTATCAAAGCGCAACAGTTCTTCGACAGCACCGGCCGTGAGCGCAGGGTCGCTGCGCAGAAGCTCGAGTTGCTGGGCGTTGCGCAGCAATGCCAGCACTCCGTTGCCGATCAGATTGACTGTGGTCTCGTGGCCGGCAACCAAGAGCAATGCACAAGTGGCATACAGCTCATCGACGGTCAAACGATCGCCCCTTGCCGAGTCTTGCTGGGCTACGACTAGGGCAGAGATCAGATCGTCACCCGGTTCAACCCGGCGCCGATCCGCCAACTCGGCCAGAAAGCTAGTAAAGGCTGCGGCAGCCCGAGAAGCCTCGTTATAGACCTCCTCATCCTCCACCAGATCCAGCGTCCTGGCCAAGGCGTTGGACCAGGCGTGGAAGGTGTCGTAGGCCTGCTCGGGGATGCCCAGCAGGCGGGCAATCACGGTCACCGGCAGCGGCTGGGCCAGATCGGCAATCACGTCCAGGCCTTCCGAATCCTGCACCTTGTCAAGCAGGCTGTCGGTCAACGCCTGGATGGTATCGCGCATCCGCTCCACCCGCCGCGGGGTGAATGCACGTTGTGCTAGTCCCCGCAGGCGCGGTATGATCGGGTGGATCCTTGAAGAGCATCCAGTTGGATTGCATGGCGTACAGGTCTTGCTGCAACGCCGGCGGTTCTCCTGGTACGCCGTGGCCCAGGCGGTTGTCACGCAGCAGTGCGTTGCAGTCAGCCCAGCGCGTCAGGAAGTAGACGCCCCACTCCTCCCAATAATAGATGGGCGAATTGGTCCGCAACATGTCATAATAGGGATAGGGATTGCGCCGAAATTCCGGCGAAAGCGGATTAAATTGGATGGTCATACAGCCCCCATTCATGGCGTTTGTTGCAGGATCGACCGCTACTAGTCGGTTTCAGTTGAGCCATTGCATCGTAACCGATTTCCAACAATATTACCCGAGAGGATCATGATGAGACCAACGAGCAAAGAAATCATCGAGACAGTGAACGATCTCTCGCCCATCATCGAGGCAGCAGCCGACACGCTCTGGGACTTTGCAGAAGTGCGCTACGAGGAATCGCGCTCATCGGCCTACCTGAAGGAGATGCTTGAAGAGCACGACTTCACCATCACCCATGACACGGTAGCAGGCATCCCGACCGCATTTGTGGCCGAAATCGGCAGCGGCGAGCCCGTCATCGGCATCCTGGCCGAATATGATGCGCTGCCGGGGCTGGGCAATGCAGCTGCGCCGCGCAAGCAGCCGCGCGCCGATGGCCTGACCAGCGGCCATGGCTGCGGCCACAACTTGATCGGATCCGGAGCGGTGGGCGCTGCCCTGGCTGTCGGGTGGTCCATTCAAGCCGGGCAGTTGCCGGGCACGCTGCGTCTCTACGGAACGCCTGCCGAGGAAGGTGGCCAGGGCAAGGTCTACATGGCGCGTGCCGGCGTTTTTGAGGATCTTGATGTCTGCCTGCACTGGCACCCCAACGATCAGGCATCGGTCTTCAACGTACGCAGCGCAGCCAATATCAAACTCAACGTCGACTTCTTTGGCATCACAGCGCATGCCGGTGGCCAGCCCTGGCAGGGGCGCAGTGCGTTGCATGCAGCCGAGCTTTTTTGCCATGGCGTCAACCTCATGCGCGAACAGATGCGACCCAGCGGACGCGTGCAATACATCATCGAGCAGGGCGGCGAAGCCACCAACATCATTCCTGAGTATGCACGCGTGCAGATTGCCTACAGAGACGAGAACCTGGACTTGGTTGAGGAGTACGCGGCGTGGATCCGTCAGATTGCCGAGGGGGCAGCGCTGGCGACTCAGACGCGGGGCGAGGTTTCATTCGAGGGAGCCGTTCATGACCTGATGCCCAACCGACCGCTGGCCGAGCGGCTCCAGGTCATCTTGGAAGCGCTGGGCACACCGCTCTTTGACGAGGAAGAGCAGGTCTTCGCCCGTCAGGTCCAGGCCGAGATGGGCCTGCCTGTCACCGGTCTCGACATGGCGGTGCCGCCACTGTCCTGCCGAACAAGTCGAAGGGTTCTCCACTGACGTCGGCGATGTCAGCAAGTTGGTGCCGACCATGGGTCTGCACATGCCCTCGGTACCCACCGGCGTCTCCATGCACACCTGGGGCGCGACAGCCTGTCACGGCACCAGCATCGGCCGCAAGGCGGCTGTGCAGGCCGCCAAGGGGCTGGCGCTGATGGCCGCCGACCTGTTGACTGACGCTGAATTACGCGCAGCGGCCCGATCAGACTTTGACGCTCGAATGGCAGGCCACCCCTATGTTTCGCCGATTCCCGAAGAGATCAAGCTGCCGCCGATGATGCCGAAACCGACAGCCTAGATTTCGCAAGACAAAAATCCGGGAATCTTCAAATTCCCGGATTTTTGTCTTGCGACTACTGTCTGTGGCTTTACGGGCCGACAACCAGCGGCAAGTAGATGGATTGCATTGGTGTGCTCGGCTTCCTCATCCACCAGAATCGCGCTCGTCACGATCAGGGACTCGTTGCCCGCTCCATCCTTGAACATGCCGTAGACTTGCGCCTGGTCACCCACATCGGTGGGCGGTAGCGTCCAGGGGATGTTCTGCTGGAACGGCTGCCAACTTGCACCATCCAGGTCCGCAGCGTTGCTCAGCTTCATCTCGGTGATGTCGTCGAATGTGTTGGGATCGCCGGGCTCCGGCTCCTCATATTCGGCGAAGCTGAGTGCAACATCCAGATCCGTGGTCGTCGGTGCGCCGTTGTCGATCAGAATCTTGGCTTCCGGCGGGAAGGGATCCTCGCTTGGCGTAGCCGGCGTGCTGCCGATGATCTCGGTGCCGTTGTTGTCGCCGTCAATGGCCAGGTAGCGGTAGAAGTAGGTCTTGCCGTTTTCGGCATCGTCCTTGTAATGACCGTCCTTCGGCAACTCGGGCTGGCGCAGTTCCCAGGGGCCATCAGGCGATGTGGCTCGATAGAGAATCAGCCGGTCATAGCCATTGCGCACATGGTAGGAGATGTTGTTGAAGCCAACGTTGGCCTCGACCTTGAGATAGTCCGGCGCCTCAACCTCATCATCGCTCGGATCCAGCGGATCCTTGCCCTGGAAGTACTCAGAGCCGTCATTCTCGCCGCCGCCGTCCGAGTCTGAATTGTTGGCGTCGGTGCCGATCTGATATTCGCTTGCCAGATCGAGTTGATCCAGATCGCTGTCGGCGCTATCAACATCCTGTCCCGCTTCCTTCTCGAAGGTGTCGGGAATGTCGTTGACGTTGGTGTCCGGTCCTTCCTGAACGGAGAAAGAACCAAGGGCCTCGCGCTGGAAGTTGTCGCCGTCCATCTCGCCGTTGACAAGAATCTGCACACGGTAGGAGCCTTCGTCCTTGGGCTCAGTCGGCTCGCGTCCCTTTTCAGTGATCGGCGACGGTTCGGCCTTGTTCACCTTCGTGTACAGCCCATTGTAGAAGCCGTCATTGGGCTGGCCATCGTCATGTTCGCCATCATCGAAGAGCGGCACCATGGTGACCAGGCCGTCCGGCGCTGTGACCTTCGCCATCACCTTGGCTAAAGGAATCGGCCCCTTGCCGGTGAGGAAGACGGGAATCGGCATGCGGTTGCCAGTAAGGAAGCGAGAACCCAACCGATCGGGCATGAGCAGGTGGGCCGTCAGGTTAGAGCGGCCACTGACGAGAACCTGGTAGGGTATGTTCTCGGGCACATAGGCTGAGCGGGCGTTGACGATCATCTGCCATTTGCCCGGCTTCGGATTGGAGATACGCCATCCGAGGTGCTCGCTGTCCAGATCTTCGAACGTGTACGGTCGATCCTTCATCGTGATCAGGTCGCCGTCCGGCGTACGCAGCTTCAGTTCCAAATCTTTGCTGTAGAGCGGCGTCACCCAGTCCAGTGAGAAGACCACCTCGTTGACTGACGAGTCGATCAGCACGTCGTGCACCTGATCGGCGGGCAGTTCGAACTCGCTCTGGAAGATGGGCACGACACCCTTTTCGGTGAACAGGCGCTGGCGGCCTTCAGAATCGCTTGCTGCATACTCGTAGCTGCCGCCAAGGTCAAGATTCGTGTCGCCGGCAGCGCTGACCGCGTCCACACCGGCGGCGCTGACCGCAGAGCTGACAAAGACGTCGTTGTAGAGATAGAGACCGCCGGTGGCCGTGGCGATGTTCTGCATCAACGTCTCATCCGACGAGGCGCCGAAAGCAATGGCCGTAACCGGGCAACCGGTGTTGACCACGTCGGCCTGCACATCGGTCCAGAATTTGGAGCTGTTTTCCATGCCGTCGGAGAGCAGCACGAAGGAACAGAGTGCATTTCCGGTGGGGCTGGCGTTTCGGCGGTTGACTGCCTCGTCCAGGCCGTCGCCGATGCTGGTGGCGCCGCCCAACAGTAGGCCCTGAATGTAGCCCTTGGCATTGCCGCGCACGTCCGGCACAGTCGTCACAGCGCTCATGCCGAAAGCTGTGGGTGTGGCATCGTGGTCATAGGGGACAACAGCCAGGCCGTCTGCATTGCGTGTGATATCGACATAGAACTTGGCGGCATCCTTGGCTGCGACGAACTTGTCGTCACTGCCCATGCTGCCGGAACGATCGATGACCAACACATGGTCCAGGTTGTTGCCGCTGTATTCAACGCTTGCCGTGTTGGTGTCAGTGGCGATGGTTGTGGCCGTACCGGACTGCTCCAGGCTGATTTCCAGATCGTAGATGCCGTCCGAGCCCTGGTTCGGCGCCTGAATCACCAGCCAGTACTGCTCCTGGATGAAACCGCCGCCGGTGACCAGCGCATTCTGGCCGTTGACTTTAGCCTTGAAATCGCTGACCGAGAGTCCGGCGACAACCGGGCCCTTGGGCGTACCGTCGGTCACCAGCACCTGGGCCAAGAACTTTCCCGGTCCGTTGAAGGGGCCTACGTACGAGACGGCCCCGCTATTGGGCATCTGAATGTTGATGGTCGGGGTAACACATTGGAGGGTCACATCGACCTGGGCGTTGGCATTGGTGCTGCCGGCCATGGCAACGATGCGCGTCAGGCCATCGTTGAAGAAGCTCTGCGACCAGTCCGTGGCAGCCGAGACACTCTTGAACGAATCGAGGGTTGTCCCCTTTTGGGTGACCACATGGTAGAAAGCCGGTCCACTGTCGGTGTGGAATGTGGCATTGACAACCGGGCAGCTGGCGCCGGGCGTTGCCGAGAAGTAGCGCGTGCCGTAGCGGCTGACAAACTGGTTGTTGCTCGTACCGGGCGATCCGGCATTGATTGTGCCTAGGTTTGTGGGAAAGATTGGCCCGTAGCCTGCTGGATTGCCTGGCTCGTCTTCGTCCACGTAGTTGTAGGCCGAACCGGGCTGATTGGTCAGATCCTTGATCCAGTTGGCTGCCGCAAAGTTGCGGAAGGCCGGATCAAAGCTGGTGCCGGTGCCCAGCGTGGAGAAGGCTGAGTTGAGGGCGGCAATGTCGTCCAATGCCACTGCCGCCTCCCACAAGCGCAGCAGAGCGTCTACGCCCAATTCCGGCTCATCCGGATCGGTGCCGTACTGCTCCATGAAGTACTTCCACCACAGCGCAGCCCGATAGCGCATGGGGATGGAGGTGATGTCGGCATTGGTGTTGGCCAGATAGTTGTTGGCCTCAGTGTTGAAGGAGGACGATGAGGACAGAGCGTTGGGCCAGTTATCGATGTCGGCAAAGGTGTTGTCTTCGATGGCGCGGGCTGTGCCTTCTTTGAACCACTTCACTTCGGTGCCGTGATAGCTGTATTGCACACGGTGGAAGAGTTCATGGCCGACGACCTTGCGCATCTGCTCGTCGCTGCTGAAGCACTCGTCATTGACATACATGTAGTCGAGTCCGGGGCCGGTGGCTCCGTTGCAGCTGGCGGCGTCGCGCACCTCAACCACCAGCTTGCCGGTGAAGAGCGGCGTCTGGAAGCCAAGGCCGGTCACGTAGCGATCCCAGTAGGCCTGGGTGAAGTCGGCAATATCATCGGCCTGGGCGTCGGTGATGTTGGAGTCGTCGTAGTAGACGCAGAAATTGGCACGCTCAACGACATCGGGAAGACCAGAGGCGCTGGCCGGACAGGCGTTGGGCGCGGCCGGTACTGTCGGCAGTACCTCCGGGGCAGGCATGGCATAGGCAGAGGTGGGCGCAGCGCCATGGGAAGTATCCCCAGTAGCATGGCCGCACAGATGATCCCGGCGAGCAGCCGGGCAGATCGCCGGGTCCTCGCATGAGTTGACACACGGATCTTGCGTGGTCTGACCATGGTCTTTTCCTTTCGCATGAGAAATCGTAGTCTGACGTGAACGCTGTCGAGGCACGCAGATGAGGGGTACTGCAAACCCTTGTGCTCAGTGTAGACTGCGAGTACGTGCAGAACTATGCGGTTCCGCATTGCGAAAGTGTGTCTTGGATCACAGGGGGTGTTTCGAGGTGCGAAGCGGAAAACGAATCGACCCATCATTGGTATCTGCTACAGCCCCGGGGACCAGGCATCGGATCGTATCCGATCTTATGGTCATAATAAATAAGGGAATGTAACACACAGTTCGTACCCTAGATGCTGCGGTAGGATTCGTGAGCCGAATAGACGTTCTGATGCGTCAGTTGTTCGACTTCGGTTCGATAATCACCTCACACCCTCTTTGAAAAGGAGCCACGCCTTATGCAATATAGAAAGTCTCTGCGAGCACTGGCTGCATTATTTTTTGTGTCCGCGGCGATCCTTCATTCAGCGGCAGCCAAAGCCACAGCACCGTGCCTGCCGGTTTCCATCTACCTACCAATAGCGATTGGTGGTGAGAGCGGCGGTAGTGAACCCAATGGTATGTGGAGACCGATATCCGTGGATTTCAATGGAGATGGTTGTGCGGACCTGGCCATCGGCGCGCCTTTTGAAGACATCGACGACAACAGCAAACAGAATGGGGGCGCGGTCAACATTCTGTATGGATTGACCAGTGGCCTCACTGCAGCCGGTGACCAGCAATGGGATCAGGGCTCGGATTCCATTGCCGGCGCACCTGAAACCAGTGACGCTTTCGGGTGGGCAGTGACCGCCGGTGACTTCAATGGTGACAGGTACACCGATTTGGCCATTGGCGTACCATTTGAAGACAGCATCAACAACACTGTCGCCAATGCCGGCACTGTCAATATTATCTACGGCTCTGCCAACGGTCTCACCAAAGCAGCCAATCAGATCCTGGACCAAGGTACGCCGGAATCGATCAAGGGTGCACCGGAAACATCTGATGTATTAGGTAGCGCCCTTGCCGCCGGTGACTTCAATGGCGACGAATATGCCGACCTCGCCATTGGCGTGCCAGGTGAAGATATCGTAGACAACACGAGGGAGAATGGCGGTGCGGTCAACGTCATCTACGGTTCCGCCGCTGGCCTCACCGCAGCGGGCAATCAGTTTTGGCATCAGGGCTCGCCGGATTCGATCCGTGGCGAGCCGGCCGCCGATGAACGGTTTGGCTCGGCTTTAGCCACCGGCGATTTCAACGGCGACGGGTACACCGACCTTGCCATCGGTGTACCGGGTGACAACAACGCCGGCCGAAGAGGCGGTGGGGCCAACGTTATCTACGGTTCCGCCACTGGCCTTACCGAAGCGGACAACGAATTATTGCGGCCATCCCGGCCGGAAGATGACGATTTGTTCGGTGCGGCTTTGACCGCCGGCGACTTCAACGGCGACGGTTACGCCGACCTTGCTATCGGCGCACCTGGTGAAGAGGTCGATGCCGGCGGCGGCGCGAACGGCGGCGGCGCGGTCGAAGTCTTCTACGGTTCCGCTAATGGCATAGCATCAAGACAGCTATGGGATCAGGGCAAGGCTTCCATTGCCGGCGTGCCGGAAGAGGACGATCTGTTTGGCGCGGCGTTGACCGCCGGTGACTTCAACGGCGACGGATATGCCGATCTCGCAATTGGCGTACCGGGCGAAGACATCGTGAACAACAGTGAAGATGATGGCGGCGCGGTCAATGTCATCTACGGTTCGGCCAATGGCCTCATCGCAGCCGGCAACCAACTATGGGACCAGGGCTCGACTTCCATTGCCGGCGCACCGGAAGCCGGTGATCGATTTGGCAGAGCCTTGACCGCCGGCGACTACAATGGCGACGGGTACGCCGATCTGGCCATCGGTGTACCGTTCGAAGATATTGATAACAACAGTGAAGATGATGGCGGCGCGGTCAATGTCATCTACGGTTCCAGCAATGGTCTTACCGCAGCCGGCAATCAGATCTGGGACCAGGGCACACCTTCCGTATTGGGCGCCGCAGAAGCCGGCGACGTATTTGGGGCCTCGCTGCGCTGATCTTCCTTGAATGCCGACTCTTTCCGTAATACTTCGTCTTCTACAGCACAATCGCTACTGAAAAGTTTTATCCAATACAAAAAGTCCGCCAGCTCTGGCGGACTTTTTGTATTGGATAAAACTTTTGCTCAGCGGAGATGACTAGCGTCGATCCCCTGGAGTGTACAAGACTCTTATTCTATCCGATGAACCTTCACAAGTACCGGTTTGCGTCATCAGAGCCAGCACCTATCACCGCCTGTTACTATTGATACTAGGTAGTCTCGTTCTGTTACTGTGAAGCGGCTTTGCTGCCCTGGAAGGCTTCATACACATACCCCTCTTCCTTACTCCGAATTTGCGCCACCATGGTAAGCAAAATGCCATAGACCACCTTTGAACTAATATCTGCAACCGTGTAGGTGATTTGGCGACCCACGACGCCAGCTTCACTGTTTAGAAGCAAAGGCATCAAATACGCACCTGGATATAACATCCAGGAAATCAAGAATAGCCACCAGATTGTACCCATAATCGAAGCTGCCTGTGGCGAGAGGTTGCTTTTGGCATCCTGAATAATCTTGAACATTAGATACAGAACATGTGCAAAGAAGATCGAGCTAACGAGTCCCCAGCCCAAGAACGCAGCCATGTTTGACGTTTCATAGAACTGGCCAATGTAGCCCGTGATGATCATCAATGGCCCCGAAATGAAAAACTGATTGCGATAACTACTGCGGCGCGAGCTTGTAAGCGTTACCACAAAGAGGATTTGGAACAGAAGCATCGGCACATCGATGAGCCAGTTGAGATAACGATAGCCATTGGAAAATGCATCAGCGTCTGGCACGCGCTTATACATGCCCGTCGTCGAATTGAATGCAAAAGCATTGGTCCAGCTTAACTGCTGCGAGATTCGCCCTGTATGCACATGTATTGTACAGTATTTATCTAGATCATTATGTTCCACGACTTACAATCGAGACGATCGGTTCCCCGTACGGATTCAATAGACACATCCGCAGATCATTTGATTTCCAAACATCACGTATTGTGCTGGTAGAATGAAGTATCCACCGCTAGCGTGAGGGAGGCCACATGAAATGATTGGGTACTCAATCACTCCACTGTACTAGTCTTTGGGACTATACTGTTACGAGGACTATGACCACGGAGAAAATGAAACTGAGATGCGAACACGACTTTTTTTCCTATTTTTCGTTACTACGGCATCCCTGATCGCGGCGTGCACACGTATGCCACTGACTGTCCCTGCTGCAGACACATCCTTGCCAGCGGCGAACCTGGAGCCGACTGGAGCGGCGCTTCCGCCGACAGATCAGTCTGCGGCCGAAGTGCAGTTGCCCCCGGCGATAGCGTCGCCTGAGCTCGTCCAGCGCTTGCACGATGGCTTCGACGGCGCGTCGGAGACAGATGGCGACTTGCTCTTTCTCTTTGGGGAGGTGTTGGATGTGAACGGCAATGTCGTGCCTAACATTGAACTGGAGATATGGCAGACCGATGCCGCCGGCGTCTACAATCATCCTGGTGATCCGAGTACGGATTACCGCGACCAATCCTTCCAGTTTTTTGGAGCCACGACCGTTGACGCCGACGGCTGGTATACCTTTCGCACCATCGTGCCGGGTCGCTACGAACCGCGCCCGCGCCACATTCACTACAAGGTCAAACAGGGAAACAAAACCCTCCTGACCAGTCAGTTCTACTTCAGCGACGACATCGCTGTCGTTCAAGGGGAGGGCGGGTTGCGCTCCGTCGGTGAGAGCGAAGATCTGCTCTTGCTTCAGCTCGTGCAGAGCGATGTGGGTCTGCTTGCAAACGGACGCATCGTCGTGGAAACCGGCATCGGCGCCGGCTCCCTTCCGCTCACGCCGGCCCAGCCAGAAGGCCCCTACTATCCTGTGGTCTCCCCGGATGAATACGACAACGACCTCGCGAGGCTGCCATAGCACTTCAGTGACGCCCTTGATGGGTGCAGATGAGATTTGGCCCCAAGCCTCGTTGGCAAACAACTCTGGGCATTCATGACTATTCAAGCCAAGCTGTACTAGACTGCTACTTCTCAGTCTTCATCTTGGTGCAAACAGGCAATTATGACAATCGATACATCAACATGCGGATAACAGCTTCACGTTGGAAAAATGCGTCCCTTCCGCCTTATCTTTGGCCCATTATCTTGTGGGTAGTCACAATGATATCGTTGCCTATTATAGGATGGACGGCGGGCGCTGATGCAATGCACATTGGGGTCACCGTAAGTGTACTAACGCAAGTTCTTGCTGTGACAGCCATTCTTGCCGATTCATGGGGCTGGCAACGCACAGCATGGACGGTGATTGTCGTCGCCGTCCTAACCTGGATGATAGAATTCATTGGCAGCACCACTGGTCTACCTTTTGGTGCTTACTCCTACACGGATATCCTGCGTCCTCATCTGGGCCATGTGCCACTTGTAATTCCGCTGGCTTGGTTAATGATGTTGCCGCCGGCGTGGGCTGTGGCGACGGCGATCGCCGGCCGTCGATCCCGCTTGAGATTTATCTTTGTGAGCGCCTTGGCTTTTACTGCCTGGGACCTCTTTCTTGACCCGCAAATGGTGAGTTGGGGCTACTGGGTCTGGCATTTCCCTGGCCTCTACTTTGGCATTCCATTGACGAATTTCGTTGGTTGGATTCTTGCTTCAGCGCTTGTCACTGCAGTTGTTCGTCCGCAAAATCTCCCAGTAGCGCCGCTTCTGCTGATTTTCACCATCACCTGGCTCCTGCAATTTGGCGGCCAACTCTTTTTCTGGCAAATGGCCGGCCCTGCGTTCATTGGCGGCGTGGCTATGGGATTCTTTGTCGTGCTCAGTTGGCACCGTGTGCTAGACGCACAAAAACACGATTCCACATTTAACGCAGGGCTTGATAGAATACGGTCATGGATTTCCTCCTCTGGGCGATAATCGCATTTCTCTTCGGTTCACTGCCATTTTCCGTCTGGGTTGGTCGTTTCGTCTTGCGCAAGAATATTCGCGATTATGGCGATTATAACCCTGGCGCCACTAATGTGCTGCGGGCAGGTGGTCGTGGCAGCGCAGCGGTTGCATTGGCGCTGGACTTCCTCAAGGGTACCATCCCGGTTGGTCTGGTATTCTTGACGACTGATATAGGGGGAGTGTGGCTCGCCATTGTGGCCTTGATGCCAGTGCTTGGTCACGCATTCTCGCCGTTTCTGCATTTTCGGGGTGGCAAAGCGATCGCTGTCAGCGGTGGCGTTTGGTGTGGGCTCACGGGCTGGATTGGGCCGACCTTCGGCGGGTTGGCCTTGGGATTGACCGTTACCTGTTGGGTTCCAATGGCTGGGCGGTAATCATCGGAATGCTTGGGCTGCTGTTGGCCCTTCTGTTGGCGCCTGCAAGTTGGTATGGTCAATTTCCGCAACCTGAACTCAGTACGATACTTGCACTCTGGTGCGGCAACATGCTGGTACTGGTCTGGAAACATTGTGCCGATCTTACCAAGCCCCCTACACTGCGTCGTCGAACAGGGTCAGATTCATGATCCTTTATTTCCTGCTGACACTCTGCACCCTCAGTGTGATACTGGGCATTGCACTCGTCAACGCACGCCGCTTTCCGCGCTGACATAGCAGGGCTGCGCCCTGTCCAGAAGATAGTCCAACGATATCAATTTTGATCCCTGCCCGCAACGAAGCCGCGACCATTGCTGCGACGGTAACCTCGTTGCTGCTACAGGAATATGACAACATCACGGAACTGTTTGTCCTCGATGATGGCTCTACAGACGGTACAGCAGACGTGGCGCGGCAAGCGGGGCTGGGAGATGCACGGTTACGCGTCATCGAAGGTGAGCCCTTGCCAGTAGGCTGGGTCGGCAAGAATTGGGCTTGCCATCAACTCGCCCAGTATGCCCGCAGCGATCTGTTACTTTTCACTGATGCCGATGTACAGTGGGAACCGGCTGCGGTGGTCGCAGTGGTCAACGCACAGCGATTTGAACGCTGATCTGCTCACCGGTGTGGCCAACTCAGAAGACCGTGACGTTCACCGAACGCCTTGTGGTTCCACTAATGGCATTTTCGATCCTCGGCTACTTGCCCCTTTCACTTGCACATCATCGCGATTTCTTCAGGCCGCCGCGGCAAATGGTCCGTTCCTGTTTGCGTCGCCACGCGTATGCCGCAAGCGGCGGTCATGCCGCAGTAGCGGACAGCATTGTTGAGGATGTCACGTTTGCTCGCAATGTCAACGCGCGCGGCTACGTTGCGCATGGCGGACGGCACCGGCTGATCCGCTGCCGCATGTATCAGGGTTGGCCCCGGATGAGACGGGTACGCCAAGAACATCCTGGCCGGTCATGGCGATTCACCGTCTTTTCTTTTGCTCTCGACCGTCTTCCATCTAGCCCTTTTGGTCCTAACCTGGATCTGGCTTTTGTGGAGATTCGTGGTCGAAGCCAGTCGCGGCTGGTCCGGGGCTCCGGTTGTCGCTGGTCGCATTCGGGATCTCCGTACGCGGCGTGACCGCATATGCACCATCAACGTCTGAGAGACGCTTTGTTGATGCCGATCTCTGTGCTGTTGATGACGCGGATCGGGCACAGGCCCCTTGGTGGCGTTTTGGTTACGGCGGACCGCGTTGGAAAGATCGTACTATTCCTCATGTGAATGACGGTCAAGAGGCGAAAGAAATGGGAGTAGATTATGGCCGTACACTGACGACGTCCTTAACAGAATAGTCGCTATCGGGGAGGTATGGGCGGTCTGAGCGCTGCGATTCATCTGGCTGTGGCGGGTTGTGAGGTTGTGGTTTTGGAGCACGATCTCACCGTCGGCGGCAAGATGGGTGGATCGAAGAGGGGGGATTCACGTGGGACACGGGCCCCTCAGTTATTACGATGCGCCACGTCTTCGAGGAGCTTTTTGCCACCGCCGGGCGACGGTTGGAAGAGTATCTTATCCTCCTGCCGGTTTAACCGTTGACCCGCCACTTCTACCCCGATGGCGTTGTGCTCAACGCCAGCGCGATCTATCCAATGGCGGCTCAAATCGAGGCGATTGAGCCGCGCGATGTGGAAGGATATCTGCCTTTCTGGCTTACGCCGCGTATTGGCATCACATCACCGGCCCGGTCTTCATCTCTCATCAGCCACCAGACCTGAAAACTCTGACGCGTGTGTCTCCACTCCAGTTGTCTCAGGTTGATCCCTGGCTGACCATCGATCAAACTATCCGGGACGGCGCAGTCCGCATTTGCGTCAGTTATTTCGCCGATTTGCGACTTATGTGGGGCCAGCCCTTATCTCGCCCCGGCCACCCTCAGCGTGATCGCTCATGTGGAGTTAACCGGGGGGTCTGGTAGTCCTCAGGGCGGTATCTATGAAATCGCCCAGGCGCTGTCACGTCTGGCAGGAGAGCTTGGCGTAGAGATTCGCACGAACAACACTGTTCAACAGGTGATGGTCCAGCATGATTGCGCAATCGGCGTGCGTCTTGTCAGCGGTGAGGTGATTGAGGCCCATGCGGTGATCGCCAATGTCGATGTCACTACTGTCTATGAGACCTGCTGCCGCCGGAGATCGTCATGGTCTCGGCGGCGAGCACGACGACGCATGGCGACGTCCTGCTCGGGTTATGTCATGGTTATTGGGTGTAAGGTGAGCACCCATCTTTGGCCCATCATAATATCTTTTTCTCCCGCGATTATCAGCGCGAATTTCGCGAAATATTTGATGCTGGTCATCCACCGAGTGCCCCGACTGTTTACGTCGCTATTACATCCAACCGCGACCCCACACATGTACCTGCAGGGTGGAAACTGGTTTGTCCTTGTCAATGCCCCGACCATCGGCCCTGGATTTGACTGGCAGCGCCAAGAAGCCGGATATCCAGAACTGGTCTTGGCGACGCTGGCCAACATGGCGTCGATGTGCGCAACCGTATCCGCCGCGAATACGGCTGACCCCGATCGATATTCGCCGTCTGACCGGGGCATGGCAAGGCGCACTCTATGACGTCTCCTCAAACCAGGCGATTAACGGTTTGCGTCGCCCCCACAATCGCTGCCCTGATCTGGGCGGAGCTCTATTTGTCGGCGGCACCACCCACCCAGGTGGTGGCGTGCCCATGGTCACGCTGTCAGGCAAAGTTGCG